>CAWACG010000013.1:0-427727 GCA_963780515.1 uncultured Acidobacteriaceae bacterium | reverse complement strand
GCGGACAGACGGCTCGGGCAGTCGTTTACAACCACCAACCAATCGCTGCGCCCCGCACCGGGCATCCGGGGACATCGGGGCTGGGCGAGCGCACAAACACGGGGGCTATGGTGACCCCCGGCCCACCAGAAAAGGCGATGGAAGGGGAGCAGTGACGATTCGTGTCGTGCAGTGGACCACGGGCAACGTGGGCAAGCAGTCCGTCGAGGCGGTCATGAAGCGCCCGGACCTCGAGCTGATTGGTTGCTACGCCTGGTCGGAAGACAAGTCCGGCAAAGACATCGGTGAGCTGTGCGGCCTCCCGCCCATCGGGCTCACGGCGACGAACGACGTCGACGCGCTGCTGGCCCTCGAGCCGGATTGTGTCATCTACAACCCGATGTGGTTCAACGTGGACGAGATGGTCCGCATCCTCGAGTCCGGTGCCAACATCG
The DNA here is from genome assembly GCA_963780515.1 of uncultured Acidobacteriaceae bacterium. Taxonomy (GTDB): domain Bacteria; phylum Acidobacteriota; class Terriglobia; order Terriglobales; family Acidobacteriaceae; genus Telmatobacter. The sequence continues at coordinate 427,293 of CAWACG010000013.1, read as the reverse complement.
TTGCCACGGCGGCCTTCATCAACGGCCAGTCGTATCCCGACGGCGGCCGGCAACGGATCCTCGATGCTTGTGCGAAGGGCGGCAGCTCGATGTTCGGCAGCGGCGTAAGCCCGGGCTACATCGAGCTCATCGCTCTGGCGTTGGCCAACGGCTCGGATCGCATCGATCACGTCCTGATCAGCGAAGAGGCCGACACCACCGCGTACGACTCGCCGCCCACCGAGATCCCCGTCGGCTTCGGTCGGCCGCTCGACGACCCCGCCCTGCCCGGGATGACGGCGGCGGCGACGGTGGTCTTCAGTGAGGCCGTCGCCCTGGTGGGTGACGCTCTGGGGGTCGTCTTCGACGAGATCGTGTGCGAGGCCGAGTACGCCAAGACCACCAAGGAGCTCGACCTCGGGTCGTGGACGCTGGCCAAGGACACCGTCGCCGGCGTGACGATCCACTGGCTCGGCAAGATCGGCGGCAAGACCATCGTGGAGATGCGCGTGCGCTGGCGAAAGGGCGACGCCCTTGAGCCCGACTGGCAGGTCGGCATGGGGTGGACCATCGAGATCCAGGGCCGGCCCACGATCACCACGAAGATCGACATCCTGCCGCCGCCGTACTTCGAGGCGACGACCATGGAGGAGTTCATGGTGCTCGGCCACATCCTCACGGCGCTGCCCGTCGTCAACGCCATTCCGGCCGTCGTGGCCGCGCCCCCCGGGATTGTCACTTACGAGGACATCCCGCTCCCGATGCCCAAGGGTTACGTCCCGACCTGACCGACGAACTGGCGCCGACAGCCGATTGCTCCCAACTGCACATGGGTGCGCCCTCTGCCCGCCGCCGGATGTTCGCCACCCCGAAGCGGCTGGACCACGGAGTCCGGGTGATTGGGAGAACCGTACTCCTGACCACTACCCGTCGAGCTGCTGGTCCACGCGGAGCCAACACAGCGCGTGACCCACCTGACCTACGCAGTCCGGGAGCGGTAACTATCTCGACCTCGGTGGAGGTGGACCCGGCGCGCTGCCGCAGAGCACTCCCCGTGATATCCGGGTGCTACATATGCCTCAGCCGTTGAAGCTGAGGCCTTTGTGCCGATTGGTATGCCGCGCCGGAGGGCCGGAGGATCCACCACCAATATTGCCCGCTCCGGCGTTGTTGGGCAGGTCACCGGGTACTGGCCGACGCCCCCAGCAGCCCGCCGATAGGTGTGCGACTATTCACAGGTGGAGTGACAGGGGGACATTTCCTGTCGCTGCGATCCTGCGAGAGCCTTACGCGGGGTCAGTCAGAGGCCACGTGGCCCAGACAAGGGGGGAGTTCAAATGATCCGGCGATCCAAGGTCATCCAGACGATGCTTCTCGTGGGGGCGGTGGTCATGATGCCCCTGGGTGCAGTCGCTCTAGCCCCACTGCCAGCCGGAGCCCTGACCTTTACCCCGTTCACCTGCAGCCTGGGCGGGGCTATGACTTTTGACGCGGGCACGCCCGGACAGGGCATCTCGAAGGATGGTTGGGTGGCGGGCAATCTCGGATTCGAGATCTCCTACCCGACGCTTGGGGGGTGCAGCGGGAGCGGGGGCAGCGACTTCGCCTATCAGAGTGTCGCCTGCAGTCACAAGACACCTGGTCTGCCAGCCTCGAATCCGGCCTGTCTGCCGGGTCGGCATGGTTTCAACTCTTGGGCGGACGCCCTCGGCAACGTTGTCCCTCAGGCTCAGTTTCGGCGTGGCCTGACACGCCAGACCTTCGCCGGTGCGATCCAGGGCGTGACCGGTGACCAACGGTTCCAGTGGTACTTTGCGTGATCAACGGGACCCAGTTCGTCGCCAAAGCTCACCACGTCGCTGATCCCTGCCGGAGGCGTGTGCGGCCCATCGGAGCTCGGCTTCCAGTCGATCGCGGACATCGATGTGCCACATCACGTCTCGCAGCCCATGACCGTGACCCTCTGCCTGGGGGCCATCTCGGGTACCGGCCTGAACCCGGGCGACAACTTCTACAACGCCTCCGTCGATCAGCTAGGAGTCGTCGACACTGCGGTGATCGACTCGGCGACGAGCGCGGTGCACGTCGGCTGAGGGCGGCTCCCTGTGTAAGCGGAGGGCTGACGCCTGACTGAGTCGTGAGATCATCCGGACACGCCAACGTGGGTGACCGCCCGGGGACTCGACTGATGTCAAAGGCAGGGAGACCGGGGGGTAGCTGACATGCCAACGGTCAGACGGGTACCTCACCCACCCACTCGGTGATGGGGGGCACGACGTGGGTCACCTGAACACCACATCGGCCTAGCAAGCGTGGCTCCACGAGGCTACTTCCGAGGTGCGATTCACAGCTGGCGTTCAGCTGAACCCCGGCGGCCGTTCAGATTGTCAGTGCATGTTCTTACCAAGCAACGTACCTTCGACCACCGAGGGCGACGGCGACAGTCATCCGTCGTGCCTGCTGACGCTCAGTAGTACCCGAGAACCGATGTGCCCGGAGGTGGCCCGTGTCTCCCAAGGATGGAACCGATCGCCGCCACCGGCTGCGCTGGTGTCCGCCGGGCCGCCTCCCAGCCACGCCGGCGACAATTGCACGTGGAGCCGTCCACTCCACAGATGTCGCACGGCGCAGCAGGGCCCAACGCCTGGCACAGGAGTATATGGTGTCGCTCCTCGGACGTCCTTGAGGCAACGCGCGTCGACGCGGAATCGACATGGCGAGGCCCCGCCGTGGTGGCCACGTCTGTCGGAGCGACCCTTCCTCGAATTTCCCAAGCCACGAGCCAAGTCGCCGCCATTATCGTTGCCAACACCGGCAGGGCGAAACGCCGCATGGGGGCCCGGTATCGGCGGGCACATGGCGCCGCGGGAACACGAGGGTTGCTGGGTGAGACTTTCATAGCGTTCATGCGAAAATTATCGATCGTAGGTGGGCGAGGCCCACAGTCTTCGTTGCGCCGCGGCCGGCGTGGGCGCCGGTTCGACGGCCGGATGCCCTGCGGGCTGCGCGGTCGCCACCGGCGTTCGCTTGGCCGCCGCCGTCACTTGCCCCTTCGTCACCGGCGGCAGCGCCGTCACCACCGCCGCATTCGGCGTGCTCAGAGAATGTTTGCGCAAATGTCTGGGGGTCAATCCACTGCACGCGGTCGTTGCTGGGAGCCGGCGATGCCTTCCGCTGCACCGGCCCTTGCCCCCTTGCCCCCTTGCCCCCTTGACGCGCCCCGCCCGCCGGTTTAGCTTAGCCCTACACGGGAAAGGAGGTTGATCCAGCTGATGACAAGTGATTGTTCCAGTATGTTTCGTACGTGAGGTGACTGAGGCCTAGGGCATCGCGCCCCAGACCCCGAAGTCCCCAGCGGCAGAATCCACCGCCGGGTCACTGGCACTCGCGGCAGCGCGATGGCCTTAGTCCAATCCCAACAGTTCACCGGCAACGGCCTGGGGTCTTTCCCAGGCCGTTGCTGCGTCTGCAGCATCCGCACCCCCATTCCGCACAAAACCACAGCCTCCCAACATCCAGAGTCCCCGGCGACAGCTCTTCGTTCCGGAAGTGGCATCCCTCCTTCCAGACATAGGGAACCGCAAAACTCCCCGGCGTCTCAGGCCATCGAGATGCGCTCATGCTAAACTCCGCCCCATGACCGTACTGGAATGGCTGCTTGATGCGGACCCCGCCATTCGCTGGCAGGCATTGCGCGATCTTGTGCACGCGCCCGCAGAGGTCGTCGCAGCCGAGCGTGCGCGCACCGTCGTCGAGGGCTGGGGCGCCAGGCTGCTGGCGCTTCAGGGCGAAGACGGCCAGTGGGCCGGAGGCGCGTGCTTTCCGGCGCGGAGCTTCAACTGGCGCGCTGATAACCAGGGCCAGCCCTGGACCTCCACCCTGCCTACCCTTCAACTCCTCCATGACCTCGGAGTCGATCCATGCTCTTCCCAGGTCCAGCATGCGGTCGCGCGGGTCAAAGACCATTGCCGCTGGGAGCACGCCGGCCAGCCGTTCTTCAGCGGCGAGGTCGAACCCTGCATCAACGGCAGGACGGTTGCATTGGGCATCTATTTCGGTCTCGATATGGAGGCGCTGGTCGAGCGCCTGCTTGGGGAGCAGCTCGAGGACGGCGGGTGGAACTGCGAGGCGGAGAATGGTTCCCTCCGCTCATCGTTCGCCACCACCATCAACGTCCTCGAAGGTTTGCTGGCCCACGAGCGCGCCACCGCAGGCTCTGCCAAATCCATTGCGGCGCGGCGTCGTGGGCAAGAGTATCTCCTCGAACGAAAGCTCTTTCGACGCAAAAGCACCGGCGAGGTCGTCAACCCGGAGTGGCTTCAATTCTCGTTTCCCATCCGTTGGCACTACGACGTGCTCCGTGCTCTCGAGTACTTCCGCGCGGTCGGCGATGCGCCGGACCCCCGTATGGACGAAGCCATCAATCTGCTTCGAGCCAAGCGGCAGCCTTGCGGCACCTGGCTCCTTGAGAACACCCATCCCGGCAAGGTCCACTTTGAATTCGAAGACGGCGACAACCAACCCAGCCGATGGAACACGCTTCGGGCCATGCGCGTCCTCAAATGGTATGAGAAGTCCAATGAGTGACCCAGGGTTCCGCTTCTCCACGCTGCACGAAAATGTCCCAGGACACTGGCATCGCGAATGGAATCTAGTGAACGGGCAGCCCCGGAGAATCGGTGTTGCCATCGGCGTTTCTGAGCACTTGTATTTCGGCTTCGGCAATCAGGACGGCTCTTGCGAGTCTCTCTCGATCCCCTAGTCGCTTGCTCGGGTGAACGTGTTGATCCAGTTTGTCTCCCAGCTCTTGCCGCCATCGGCGGAGAACGCCTGCTCTGAGTGAACTTCAGTGGCGGAGATGGGCCAGATCGTCAGGCGAACGAGAATATTGCGTCCGTGAAATAGTTCGCTGTCGTAGAACTCACCACGGCCCTCGTGAAAGCTGCCAACAACAGGAACGCTAAGCACTGCCGAGTCGCTGGTTGCGAAGCTGATGTTCCACTGCTGGGCGCGCGGATCATAGAGGCGTAGCGCAAGCAGCTCGAGGTGCCCGGAAGGACCATCTGCTTCAACAGTGGCAAGATTAGCGCGGCCGTCCCAAATCTTGTTCGTATTCGCGGTCCCTACCATTTCGGTCCATTGGGACGAACCGCTCAACGGGTGCACGAGTCGCCGGATATTGATCTTCCAGGTCCCAAAGTCAAAATCGAAGTCATGCTGACCAAATCCTCCGGCTAATTGCTTGGGAACCTCTACACCAGGAGGTTGCGTGCTGGGGCGGCCAGGCTCCGGCTGACCCCAGACTGCATTGCCCGTTCGCGTCTGATTGGTAATCCAGTTCACTTCCCAGCTCCTGCCGCCATCAGGAGAGAAGGCCTGCTCGAAGTGGGGCGTGCCGGAGGTCATGCGAGACCAGTCGTAGCGGATAAGGGTCGTCTTACCGTTGATGGTATCCGTTGTGTAGAAGTCGCCGCGGCCGTCGCGGAAGTCCCCGATCTGCGGTGGATCGAGTCGTCCGATGCGGTTGTTGGCCCAGTAAAGCCGCCACTGGCGCGAGTTCCGGTCGTAGAGCCGCAGAGTCAGGCCCTCGACGTGGCCGCCGCTCGCGCTGTCGAGTTCGACGGTGTCGAGTTGCGCCCGGCCGTTCCAGACGCTATAGCAAGCGCCGGTGCCGGACATGTCGGTCCAGTCTGGTGTGCTGGTGAGCGGATGAAGCATGAAATGGAGGTGAAAGTTGAAGTTCCCGAGAAGGGAATCGAAGTCGTGCGCACCGTCGTGCAGCGCGGGCGGGGCTGGGACCGGGTTGGGTTTGGTCTGCTGTGCATTTGCGCCGCAGCATGCGGTCACAAGAATCGGGAGCAAGAGAGCCATGCGCATCGTTTTCCTCGAGAAGAGTGAAGTCGCGCGTCACTGGCTGGGGCGCGCCGTTTATTAAGAATTACGCTCTTTCTGGTATTCTGAAACAACCACTTTTTATGCAACTCGCGATACCAATCTCGCGCCCCGGAGAACCGCTGTTTCGCCAGGTCTACCGCGGGACACGTCAAGCCATCCTGAGTGGGGCCCTGTGCCCCGGCGAGCGTCTTCCATCTACCAGGGACCTGGCCGAGCAACTCGGCGTTTCGCGAACCGTGATCTTGCTTGCCTATGACCACCTGCTCGCAGAAGGCTTTGTTACGGGGCGAGGAGGTTCAGGCACCTTCGTCTCCTCAGGGATGGCGCGAAACGTCGCACCCGGGACCCGCGGTCTTGCGCGCGTCCGGCTGTCACGGTTCGGAAAAACAGTAAGCGGATCGATCGCGACGGTGAACACTCCAGCGCTGCTTCCAACCATCCCGCGCTACAACTTTGTCTACGGCCGGAGCGACCTGGCGACGTTTCCCTTCGCATTGTGGCGCCGACTTTTGCTGCGGCAGGCGAGGAAGGCGTCGACGAAACAGTTCGACTACGGATCGGCACTGGGAAATACGGACCTGCGGGCAGCAATCTGCGCGCACCTGCGCCGCTCGCGTGCAGTGGTGTGCGAGCCGGACGATGTCATCGTTGTGAATGGATCGCAGCAGGCACTGGATCTCGTCATCCGCGTACTAGTCGATCCCGGCGACGCAGTAGCGCTGGAAGATCCTCAATACGACGGCATCCGCGAAGCCCTGCGCGCGGCAGGGGCGCGCCTGCGTGCCGTTCCGGTCGATCGAGAAGGGCTGGACCCAGCTCAACTTCCCGACGATGCCCGACTGGTCTTTGTGACACCCTCCCACCAGTTTCCCACCGGAGTGATCCTGCCATTAGAGCGGCGTCTTGCGTTGCTAAACTGGGCGCGGCGTAAAAATGCAGTGATAGTAGAGGACGATTACGACGGCGAGTTTCACTATGAAGGGCGGCCTCTCGAGTCGCTGCAGGGCCTCGACCGCGAAGGCCGCATCGTTTATATCGGAACCTTCTCGCGAACGGTTTTTCCATCGATGCGCATCGGCTACGTGATCGCGCCCAAGTCCCTGGTCCCGTCACTGACCGCCGCAAAATGGTTGTGCGATCTGCACTCAGCATCGCTCGAGCAGCAAACGCTCGCGGACTTTATTGCAGGCGGAATGTACGAGCGGCATCTGCGGCGGCTGCGAAGAAGGAACACGGCACGCCGGGCTGCGCTGCTGGAGTCCATCGCGAAGTACCTCGGGGATCGCGTTGAGGTGACGGGCGCGGGCGCGGGAGCCCAAGTCGTGTTGTGGCCGCGAAAGAAGGTATCGGAGGACGCGGTGATCGAGGCGGCGGCACACCTCGGGGTAGGAATCTACGGGATGGCGCACTGTTGGCTTCGCCGGCCCATTGGTCCTGGTTTTATCCTCGGCTATGCGCGCCTGAGCGAGCAGGAGATTCGAGAGGGGATCCGACTACTGGGGCAGATCCTGTAGCCCTTTGCGAGCTTGTGACCTATCACAGCGACGATCCGACAGTTTCCCGGCGTAAAACACAATCTCGCTCGCGTGAAGTCTACAGTTCCGTACGCTCGGGGAGATGCGCTGCCCGACCCAATCTCCGGACGTAACGATATGTCGGCCAGTGTCCGTCAATTCAATCCCCCAACAATCCTATTAGGCGAGGGATCCCAAGATATTTGGATTCCTCGCCTGACTTGGCGGGTGGCCACGATCTCGGGTTAGATAACTCAACTACGGGTGGCGGGTGGCCCCGATCTCGGGTTAGATAACTCAACTATGGGTGCCACCGGTCCCTCGCATTCGGGGACCGGTGCGGAATGCAATTCAGAATCTCAATTCATGCATCATCGCCAATGCGCTCATCCAACCTGCCCGGTACCTCCCAGCGCCCGCCAACCTCGCTAACTCCGCTAACCCCGCTAACTCCGCGATACCTTTGACTTCACCTCAAGTCCCAGCTTTCGAAGCACCTTTCTCGCCGCCATCCGCAACGCATCGGCGCCCCACGGTTCGCCCACCCTCCGCGGTCTGGCCATCCTCTTCTTCAGCCACTTCAACTCCCGCGCCTCCTTGGTCGCCGCCCGCTGTCGCGTCGCCATCTCGTTCAAAGTTCCCCGCCACGGCACCAGCGCATATACCAGCTCATAACCGAGCGCCTCCGCCGCTTGCCGCAACTTTCCCATGCCGATCCGCTCCTCCGTCTCCAGCCGCTCCAATCGAGTGATCTCTCCGCGCTGCACCCCCATCCGCCCTGCCAGCTCTCGAGTCGTAATCCCGCTCGATGTCCTCACCGAGCGCAGCCAGCCATTCACCCGGCCCGCACGCTCCCGGTTCGCCGCGAAGGGCAGCATCATCTCCTCCAGCCTGCGTCTCAGCTCGTCACGTTTGTCCTGCTTCATCCCATCCCCCCATCCAGATTCAAACTCCGCCCGCGGTTATCCAAGCCGTACCCCCAGCCGCCGCGCGCTCGCCAGCAAGGCCCGCCGCGCGATTGCCTGCCACACCGGCGACTTCCACAACTCCTTCTCGAAACGTTTCTGCTTCTCGCGCGCCGCTTCCTCTCCCGCCTGCCGTCGCTCCGCCAACTCCTGCATCGTTCCTTCCCGCGGAACCAGCGCATACACCAGGTCGCAGTTCAGCGCCTCCGCGACCCGGCGCAGCGTCCCCAGCTTGATCCGCCATTCCTGCTCCGATTTCTCAAACCCGTAGATTGCCCATTTGCTTACTTTCAGGCGTCGCGCCACTTCCACGACTGAAAGCCCGATCGCAAGTCGCACCGCCCTCAGCCATCCTTCATCTGGCTCCCCGGCTTTTGGCGCCAGGCGGAACCCCATTGCCAGATCGTCCAGTTCCCGCCGCAATTCATCCTTCTTACCCTTGTCCATCGCTCCCATCCCTGCTCTCCTGTTGATTTGCCCTTGGAAACTCTGCCGCGGCGCAGCTTGAAAGGTATGGGCTTCACAGGCTGCCGAAAAACTCGATTCGGAGGGAAGCGGGGTTTCACAGGCCGCGGAAAATCTCGATCCGGAGGGAGGCGGGGGTTTCAACCCCCGCGCAAAGCCGGCGGAATCTGATCCGGCTTTAGCCGCGGACGGGCTTTCTCGCCCCTTTCGCCCGAAATCCCGAGTTTTTCCGCAGCCTGTTTAGCCCCCGAGAGGTGATTCCTTTGAAATCCGCTCACCGCCGGAATCTGCACTAATTCCATTCTCCGGAAAATGTTGTATTTATCTGCAATCGTTTCCCCCTGCGCAGATGTTTATTTCGCGCCGCTGTTGTGCCCTTGGGTCCAATCGGCGACTTGGGCGGTGCCCCGTTACGCACCGCCGTGCGTTAGACTTGGTGCCAATGCGGGTCTTCGGCATCGATTGCGGTACAGAGATCACGGGCTTCGGCGTCGTTGAGTCGGACGACTCCGGTCGCCAGCCTCGCCTTATATGCAGGACGCTGGGCGCCATCCGGCTGGACAAGGCCCGTCCCCAGTCGCAGAGGCTGGCGCAGGTCTACCGTGAATTGACCGCCGAGTTGGAGCATTGGCAGCCCGAGGTCGTTGCCATTGAGGAAGTCTTCTATTCTGTGAATGCCAAGTCGGCCTTGAAGCTGGGACAGGTGAGGGGAGTGGCGCTCCTGGCGGCAGCCACGCAGAGCCTTGACGGTCGCCGAATACGCCCCCTTGAAGATCAAATCAAGCGTGGTAGGATACGGCTTGGCAAAAAAGGAGCAGGTCCAGTTCATGGTTGCCAGATTGCTGGATTTGAAAGAGTTACCACAACCGGCCGACGCTGCGGACGCCCTCGCAATCGCCATCTGCCACATTCATACTGCCCAGACTCTGCTCCAGCAGGGGGCCGCTCGATGAGGCCAATTCTCCTCGCGCTTGTCGCCGCTTCGTTCGCTCTGCCCTCGCAGGGGCAGGCAATTGCAACCCTGCGCATCGACTACTCCAATCCCGGCCTGACCCCTTCAAACTGGACGCTGGTCATCCACCCCGATGGCAGCGGCCACTTCCATGCCGATCGTGGCGACGCTCCTGCCCAGCCGGTTGAGACCATGCAACCGGTCGCCGTCGATCGCGACATCCACGTCAACCAGGGTTTTGCGGACAATGTCTTTCGTACCGTCCACAGTCACCAGCTCATGAATGAGAAATGCGCAAGCCATCTCAAAGTGGCCTTCCAGGGTTGGAAGAAAATCACCTACTCCGGCCCCGACGGCCAGGGATCCTGCGCATTCAACTACGCGAAGGACAAAGACATCCAGGCCCTCGGCGACTCCCTTGTAGCCGTAGCTTCAACAATCATCGAGGGCGCCAGATTGGAGCTCCTCTATCAACACGATCCACTAGGTCTCTCTCAAGAGATCGACTACGTGATGGATGCCTCGAGCGATGGGAGATTGCAGCAGATTTGTGCTATTCGAGGCATTCTGGAAAAGCTCGAAGAGGACCCTGGGGTGATGGAGCGAGTAAGGAAGCGGGCCCGGGTGCTGGCACAGTCTCAGAAATAAATGCCAACCGGGCAACGTTTTGACGCGACTTTCCCATCCATCAGGGTGTCCAATCTATGTTGACCTCCTGTGAGCGGAGAGCGGACCGGCAAGAGGGGTGAAAGGTTAGGGGAGCCATGAAAGACGGGCGGAATATTGGGTCGATAGTGGGGACTAGCGCTCTTGGACTGGCGATGTTGGTGGCTGCTGCATCCATCACCGGCCTATCGATGATGGCACAGGAATCCGCACCGACGGCGCGGGCGGTTCGACTCAGTAGTGTCGAAGGCCAAGTGCAGCTTTCCCAGGGTGCCACCGTGCTGGCTGCGCAGGCCCCGGCCAACGCGCCGCTTTTTGAGGGGACCCAAATCACAAGCTCTGACGATGGACGCGCAGAGGTTCAGTTTGAAGACGGCAGTGTAGCGCGTATTTCTCCGAATAGCTCGCTCACATTGACTGTGCTGCGCCAAGATGGGAGTTCGACTGACACCGAACTGACGCTGAATAGCGGTCTGGGCTACTTCGAGCTGCAGGGTGAAGCGCCGAATGGGCGGATCCGAGTCAAGTTCGGTGACAGCACAGTGTCGGCGAACGGATTTACGGTGTTCCGCATCAACTTGGACAACCCTCCTGGCGAACTCGCTGTTTTCTCGGGCAATGCAAATCTTGAAAACAACAATTCGCTTGCGCTCGATCTACACGGCGGTGAGAGCGTGCGACTGAATAGCGCCGATTCAAGCAATTACGCATTGAACGAATCAATCGAGCCGAACTCCTGGGATGCGTGGAATTCCGATCGTGATCAGACGCTCACATCCGAAGAGGCTGCCAAAACTGCTGCTACTACAAGCGTTCCCAATAGCAACAACCCAGCCTGGAGCGACCTGGATGCCAACGGCAACTGGTACAACGTACCCGGGCAGGGTTATGTCTGGTCACCATATGAAGCTCAGAACACTGGTTGGGACCCCTATGGCTGCGGAAGCTGGATGTGGACTCCTCAGTTTGGATACATTTGGGTTTCATGTGAGTCGTGGGGCTATATGCCCTATCAGACTGGGATGTGGGGTTATTACGACGGACTTGGCTGGGGTTGGGCGCCGGGCTTGGGCGGTTATTGGTGGGGTGGCGGAGGCTGGGCGTCGAATGTCGGAAGGGCCCCTTTCCGCTATGAGCCACCGCATCGTCCACGGGGTGGACCGGTGAGGCCTGGGGAGGGTGTTCCGATCAGGGCAGGTGGCAGATACCAGCCCTATCCAGTTGTCGCCGTCAATCGTCTGCATGATTCCAATTCAGGACTTTCAGTGCGGCCGAGAAATGCGCCAATCGTCGTCGCCGGATCAATGGTGCAGCCGCTTCGACCGCTTGCGCCTCGGGCTGTCTATAACTACGGGACCGCCGCTGAAGGGAGTCATGCGATCGTTTATCCGGGAACAGGCACTGGCGTCCGATACGGCTATCCTCAGAATCCGAATCGTGGCGTCAATACCCGCCAGGGTTATTGGGATGTTCCTCGAGCCCCCGGAAATCCTGGACGAGCTCCCGTTCCCGCATACACTGGAAACTACGGTTCTCGGGCCCCGGCACCGACGAGTCATGGGTCGTATGGCGGGGGAGCATATGCTGGTCGTCCTTCCGGCGGCGGTGGCGGCGGTGCCGCACATGCGAGCGGCGGAGGCTCCTATAGCGGTGGTGGCAGCAGCATGGGCGGCGGCGGTGCCTCTCACGCTGGCGGCGGTGGCGGAGGAGCGCACCACTAAGATCAGGATTTCGCAGATGGAGGGGCTGTTCCGTTAAGGGGAGCGGCCCTTTCAATTCTGAGGCCGTGCCAGAGGGCTGCTAATGCTTCCAGAGGCAGAGCTTCGGCGCGCGCTTTCCTGTCAACGCCGGCATCCAAAAATCCCTCCGCGATAACTTCAGCCGAAAAACCCGCGGCTCGAAGGTTATTGGCCAGCGTCTTCCGCTTTTGTGCGAAGGCTTGGCGCAGGAACCGAATGAAGCTTGCCTCTTCGATTTTGAGCTCCGCGATGCGCGGGGCAAACCGCCATCGAAAAACGGTGCTCTGCACCTCCGGCGGAGGAGAGAAGGCTGCGGGCGGCAGAGTGAACAACTTCTCAATCGGCCCGTACAGCTGCATCGTGACTGACAGCAGTCCGTAATCGCGCGAGCCGGGCGTAGCGGCAACCCTGTCTGCGACTTCTTTCTGAACCATGAGAACCGCGCGATCCAGTGCGGCATGGCTGGCGGCCATCTTGAGCAGAATCGGTGAAGTGATGTAGTACGGCAGATTGCCCACCACCATGAGTCGCTCGCCGGCAGCCGCTGAGGCGGCCGGAAAGTCGAAACTCAGCACATCCTTCACGACGACGGTCACTTGCTCAGGTCGAAACTCAGAGCGCAAATTCGCGGCAAGCTCGGCATCCAACTCGATTGCCAGCAAATGGCCTGCGCGAGCCGCGAGCGTGCGAGTAATTACACCATTGCCCGGACCAATTTCGACCACGGTGCGGGCCAGAGCAATCTCCCAACGCCGCGACGATGCGCTGCACGGCATATGCGTCGTGGAGAAAATTCTGTCCGAGCTTGGGTTTGGCAGGCATGGGCTCAGTTGATGGTAGACGAACGTGCACAGGAGGTGCGTTTGAAATGGTTGTGCGGTGTCACTCTTCGCTCTTCAGTACCGCCAATTGCAGTGTTCGTCGGAGCGTGAAGCCCAAAGCTTCATAGACTCGAATTGCCTGGTGATTATCAAAAAGTGAATGCAGGAATGGAACCTTTCCACGCTGCAGTATCTCCTCAACTACAACCGAAATGAGGGTACGCGCATATCCACGGCCCCGCGCATCTGGATGCGTGCATACCGCACTCACCTCGACGAAATGAGGAAGGTGAAGCCTCTGGCCTGCCATGGCTACCAAGCGGTCGGAATCGAAGATTCCGTAGAAGTCGCCCAAGTCAATAGTGCGCAGTCGAAATGGGCCGGGCTCGGTGAGGTCGGCCAACTTCTGCATCGATGGAACGTCGGCAGCCGTTAACTTGCGAACGATCGCTGCCGGGCCGGGGGGCGGTCCTTTCCAGGCCACCGGGGACGTGAGGATCATTTGGCTCAATAAGCCATTGCGAACAAGAGTCCAGCCGGCCTTCGGCGTAGGTGGCTCCTCAAGAAACAAGACCACCGTACCGCCAGGGCCCGCAAGGGCGCGCAGTTCCTCGTAGTTCCGGGCCGCATCGTCTGCGATTCCACCAAGAGGACCTATATCGGCCGGATAGCGCTTGGCGTACTTGTTGCCAAGAGCCAGTTCGCCGTGCTCCGTGTTGAGTGCGTTCCAGATGGGGTTATCGAGCGGGTGCAAATTGGGCATTGTTTTTCAGATGAATTCACGCAGTTGCAAGACGCGAAATTCCTTCATTCGAGTGAATTGCTGTATTCGACTGTGTGCCGACATTTCATTGGCGATGACTTTCTTCCACCGGGACCGAGGCGCCGTAGCGCTGACGCACAAACCACAGAACGGGCAAGCCAAGCAGGATGAGAGCAGTGCCGACAAGCGAGCCGCGCAAATTGCCGGCATAGCTGTAGACAAGCACTGCCGCTGCGGAGAGGACAAAGATGGTTGGCAACAGTGGATATCCCCAAACACGATAGGGACGGGCAAGGTCGGGCCTTTTGCGGCGGTACACAAAAACGGTGGTGGCAGTAAGCATATAGAAGAGCCACTCAGCGAAAACAGCGAGCTCGAAGTGTTGCTGGAACTGGCTCAGAAAGAGCAGCAGAACAGTAGAAAGGAATCCCTGCACGATCAGCGAGGTGGAAGGGGATTGGAAACGTGTATTGATATGTGCGAATTGACGGAAGAAAAGCCTGTCGCGCGCGGCGGCAAACGGAATTCGCGCGCCGGACATCACCGTTCCGTTGAGAGTCACGAAGATGCTCAGGGCCATTGCAGCGGCCACGAAGCCGGCCCCTCCGGGACCCGCGACGACGGTGAGGGCCGCGACAGCCGGCCGTTCGCTGGCAGCAATCTGGGTGGCCGGCAAGATGTACTGAATGGCAGCGTTCGTGGCCATGAACAGAATGCCCACAATAAACAAACCTCCGATGAGCGCGATAGGCAGGCTGCGCTCCGGGTGCCGGACCTCGCCGGCCACCATGGTCAGGTCGTTCCAACCGTCATAGGCCCAAAGCGTGGCAATAAGGGCCAGCATGAATCCGCCGAATCCACCAGTCGCATGCGGAAGTGAAGTGGCGAAGTTTCCCAACGAACCTGTCACCGAAGCAAAGCAAAGACCGACGACGATCAGAATGAGCACCGCCTTGAGAGCTGTGAAGACGAGTTGGAAGTCCCCAGCCTTTTTGATGCCGAGATAATTCAGTCCGGTCATGAACCATGTAATCGCGATGGCAAACAGTTGCGACCAAAGCAAAGGCAACGCGCCCCCAAAGCCGGGAACCTGCGTCGCTAGAAAGTTAAAGGTGGGGAAAAACTCCAGGGTGCGCGCCAAGCCGATGGTAACGGCAGCGATGGATGCCGGCTTGGCGACTGCAAACCATGTCCACATGTACAGGAAAGCAGGCACGTCGCCATACGCGCCGCGGAGGTAGATATATTCGCCTCCGGCGTATGGCAGCATCGCGCCGAGCTCGGCATAGGTCATGGCTCCGAACAGTGAGAGCAGACCGCCGACGATCCACGCGAGATAGACGAGCGACGAAGAGCCCGTATCCTGCATCATTTCCCGTGGAACGAGGAAAATGCCGCTGCCGATAATAGTTCCGACGACAATCGCCGTGGCCTGGCTGGCGCCAAGCACGCGCGGCAGGTCGGCCGGAGCTTTTTGGGTGGATGCGATGTGCGTCTGGCTCATCGGGTGATGTGAGGTTAGCATGATTGAAGGGAGAATTTGCTCTATCGACACTCTGAATTGCAGATTCAGAAATCCTCTTACTGGTCTCGATCTTGCAAAGCGAAGCAAGCCGGCAGGTCATCCGCGAGCAAGTGCAGTCGAGGTGTTTCGCTCCATTGAATCAGACCAA
The DNA here is from genome assembly GCA_963780515.1 of uncultured Acidobacteriaceae bacterium. Taxonomy (GTDB): domain Bacteria; phylum Acidobacteriota; class Terriglobia; order Terriglobales; family Acidobacteriaceae; genus Telmatobacter. Next base: position 411,861 of record CAWACG010000013.1, on the reverse strand, counting down.
AGGGGCCGCATTAGATGCGGTGCTGCGTGACAGTGTTGCTTGAGACTTCAAGGCCAATTCGGCTGTCGAATGCGTGTACAATTTTGTCATTCGGGCTCAAAGTCCCCCCTCGGAGGTTACGAAGAATGAACCTGGATCCAAAGCAATTTGTCAGAGCTGCAACGGCGAGCGCACTCGCGGCTTTCTTCGCCTTTCCACAAACCTCGGTTGCAGAAGTGTCGGATCATATTGTAAGTCCCGCGGACTTGCAAAAGGCGACCGTGGATGCTTCTCGCACCAGACAAAAGAATCTTGAAGCTCTCGACAAGTTCTTTTCGTCAGAAAAAGCACAGACAGCTCTGAAGTCGGCCCACATGAATTCTGATCAGGTGAAAACGGCTGTTGCGGGGCTCAACGACCAGGAATTGGCTCAGCTAGCGGCCAGGGCTAACCACGCGCAGTCTGACTTCGCCGCAGGTAATATTGACGATCGGGATTTGTTGATCATCCTTGTTGCTCTCGCTGCGCTCATCCTGATCATTGTCGCTGTGCATTGATCACGGTCCCGATGTTTCATCGCATTTGCATCACCTGTGCTGTCGCGTTGTCGTGCTGCGGCATCCTCGCCGCAACCGGCATCCCCGGATTGTGGCTCGACGTTCCATTTGTGAGGCAGGAGAAGGACGGATGCGGTGCCGCCAGTATCGCAATGGTGATGCAGTATTGGGAGCTGCAAGAGGGTCGGCCCAGAAGTGTGAACTCCGACGCAGAGCGAATCCAGAACACTTTACTATCGCCAACGGCGCATGGAATATTCGCTTCTGACATGCAGCGGTATTTTGTGCAGAATGGGTACTCCGCGTTTGCGTTCGCTGGGGATCTGGGAATGCTTCAGCATCACCTGCAAAAGGGGCGTCCCCTGATTGTGGCGTTGAAACCCGGGTCTCATCAGTCTTTACACTTTGTCGTGGTTGCAGGACTCGATCGCAAAAACGAGCTTGTGTTGGTGAACGATCCCGCGGAGCGCAAGCTGCTGAAAGAAGATGACGCCAGGTTCGAACAGGAATGGAGAGCTACCGGATATTGGACTCTGTTAGCTGTTCCAAAGCAAGGTGGAGAATAAGATCTCGGTGCGTTTCTACTGCCTCCAGCGCTAGTTCAAATAGCCGTAACCGTCACTATCGATCGATTACCCCACCACTTTTGCTGCGCATTATCACCGCACTATTTGGAAAGTTCGAGACCGCAGGATTTGAATGCAGGATTCGCCGGAGATTTCGAAGTGGTTCCTGGTCATTATTCTTTTCTGTTGCAGACTCAGCGCTCCCGCGCAAATCCTTTCGACCGAGAATCCTGAACTCGACGAGGCACGGAAGCTCACCACTGAACAACGCTGGCAAGACGTCGTGTCGCTGCTTGGACCATTGCAGGCGCGTACCGTCGACATGGATTTCTACTACGGCACGGCACTGGCCCACCTGGAGCGCTGGCAGGAGGCGGAGAATGCATTGGAAGCGGGGCGCAAGCTCGCTCCTCGCGACGCTAGGTTTCCGGTCGAACTAGCAGGCGCGGCGTTTAAGACCAGACAGTATCCTCGAGCCGCGCGGCTCATGCGGCAAGCCATTAAGCTCGATTCTCATGACACGTACGCGAATGACTTTCTAGGCACTGTCTATTTTCTAGAGGGAAATCTCGAAGCTTCACTCAAGTACTGGAACCGAGTGAGCAAACCTGAAATCTCAGGAATCCAGGAAGACCCGGTGCCGAAGGTATCTCCTGCTCTGCTCGACCGCGCCTTCGCATTTTCTCCTGCCGGCGTTTTGCAGTTGTGCCAGTTCCTTGACACGGACGCGCGAATTCGCGGCCTGGAGATTTTCCCTCAGTACCAATGGGATTTTAAGGCCCGCGACGATGGCAAATTCGATGTTGGGTTTCGCAGCTCTGAGCGCAATGGGTTTGGAAACAGCCGCCTTGAAGGAGCCGTACTCTTGCTGCGCGGTCTGCCTTTTTCCAGCGTCGATCCCGAGTACTTCAACTTCCATCACCAGGACATCAACTTTGTTTCGATGTATCGCTGGGACGCACAGAAGCGGCGCATTCTCGCCCAATTGTCGGCCCCTTTCGAACGCAGTGCGAAGTACCGCTACGAGGTTGGCGCAGACTTGCGCAATGAGCAGTGGGCGATCAGGGACTCGTTCGCCGGTCCGGCTCCGGTGCTCGCGGGCCTCAATCTTCGTTATGAAGAACTGCGGCTTGACCTTGTCTCTCACGCCAGTGACCGACTGCGCTGGTCAAGCGGTGCGGCGATTTCTCATCGTGACTTCAGAAGTGTCGAACCGGGTATGGTGTTGACTCCGGCGCTGCTGGCCAAGGGGTATCAGCTCAAACAGCGCGCAGAGTTAGACGGCACATCTGGCGCGTTCCTGAACGCCGATTCGTAGTTGACGCAGGTATCTCGTCTGAGGCGGCGAAGCTTTGGGCCAAACACGAAGAGTCATTCGACAAGCTACAAGGCTCCCTAGGCTGGCACTGGTTCCCAAAAGCAGTCGGGGACGATTACGAAATGCAGCAACAGATTCGAAGCGGAGGGGTCTTTGGGCAGATTCCGTTTGACGAACTGTTCATGTTGGGATTGGAGCGCGATAACGAATTGTCGATGCGCGCACACATTGGCACACGCGACGGACGCAAAGGCAGTGCCCCCCTTGGACGCGACTACTTTCTTTCCAATTGGGAGGAGGACAAAAACGTGTGGGGAAACGGCATCATGGCGGTGAAGCTTGGACCGTTCTTCGACACAGGCGAGATCAGTGATCTGGCCTCGGGACAAGCGGCGGCGTTAGGTTCGCACAAGTGGCTTTCCGACATTGGCGTGCAGGCAAAACTTCGCGTCTTTGGCAGCGGCGTGGTGTTTTCGTATGGAAAGGATTTGCGCTCCGGCAATAACGCTTTCTATGTAACTATGCTGAAGAGAGGTAGAGACAACAAGTAAACTGACATCAAAACGTCTTGGGAATTCTGTGATGAAGTTTTAATCGGTGCAAATAAAAGGGACCCCGAGAGGTTCATCGTTTAGGTCGCCGGATTCGTTTCGTGAAAGTGTCGCCAGATGGTTTCGGCGGTTTTGCGGGACACCACTGCGGCGAGCGATTCCGCAGTGGCTTGTTGCACGTCCCGGAGGCTGCCGAAGTGGGTGAGCAGACGTTGGCGGGTCTGCGGACCAACTCCCTGAATATTCAGTAGCTCAGAATCGCGATCACGCATGGCGCGGCGTTGGCGGTGGTAGCCGACGGCGAAGCGATGACTTTCATCTCGAATGAGCTGGATGAGATGGAGCACCGGCGAACGACGGTCAAGGACCACTGGTTCGTCCTCGTTGCCGTAGAGGTAGATCACTTCTTCCTTTTTTGCGATGGAAGCCAGCGGCTGCGATGTGAGACCCAGCGACTCGAGCGCATCAGCCGCAGCATGGAGTTGACCGAGGCCACCGTCGATTAGGACAAGTGAAGGCATGGGCTTGTCCTCCTCTTTGAGCCGGCGATAGCGGCGGTGAACGACTTCGCGCATGGATGCGAAATCGTCTACTCCCAGCACCGTCATCACTTTGAACTTTCGGTAGGCCTGCTTGTTCATCTTGCCGTCTTCCCAAACGACGAGCGACGCGACCGTCTCAGCGCCCTGGATGTGTGAAATGTCAAAACACTCGATGCGGTTGGGTAATTCGGAAAGCATGAGGGAGTCAGCGAGCGCCTCTTGAATTGCCTTGCGCGAAGGCTCGAGCACGCGGAAGCGCTGAATGTAGGATTGTTTAGCATTCTGGCTTGCAAGATCGACGAGCGATCGCCTTTCTCCGCGTTGCGGCACCGCCAGCTCGATGCGGTGCCCGGTACGCTCGCTGAGCAATGCAGCCAGAGCTTCACGGTCGTCGAAGTCCACTGGAACGAGGATGCTGCGGGGAACATAATGCTGGTCGATGTAAAGCTGCTTGAGCAAAGCAGAAAAGACCTGACCTGCGTGGAATGGCTCCTCAGCATTTTCAATCTCTGAGTTAGCGTCGGGAATTGAGAGCTCAAGAATCTGCGGCAGGTCTTCCCAGAAGAATTCGCGCCGATCGACGATTTTCCCGCCACGAACGTGAAAGAGGTTGACGGCCAGGCTGCTTGCCTCGAAGTGGTAGCCAAATACGTCGGAATCGTCACTGAGTTCGGCCGTGGCAATGCGCTGCTTCTCCTGCAGTTGATGCACGGTGGAAAGCTGGTCGCGCAGACGGGCCGCGGCCTCAAACTCTTCAGCTTCGGCGGCCGCCTTCATGCGCGCAGTCAGCGTGCGCTCAAGCTCTGCGTGACGGCCTTCAAGGAAGAGTTGTGCATCGCGAACAGCGTTGTCGTAGGCGTCAGGCGTGGTCAGTCCCTCGACACATGGTCCAAGACAGCGGTGAATGTAGTACTGCAGGCAGGCGCGTGGGTAGTAGCGTGAGAGATCGACCTTGCAGCTTGGAAGCAGAAAACTGCGGTGGATGAGCTCCACAACGCGATAGGCAAGGTTACCGGGGAAGTAGGGACCGTAGTAGGCAGAGCCGTCCTTGCGCAGGCGGCGAGTGACGAAAACCTTCGGAAAGCGATCAGCCAAAGTGAGCTTCACATAGGGGTAGGTCTTGTCGTCGCGCAGCAGGATATTGAAGCGGGGCTTGCGCTGTTTGATGAGATTGTTTTCGAGCGCCAGAGCCTCGTGCTCGTTGGCCACCAGGATGTAATCGAGGTCAACCGCCTCCCGCATCAGCGATCCGGTTTTGGCGTTGGCCTGGGACGCCTCAAGCAGGTAGGAGCGGACACGAGAGCGGAGGTTGTTGGCCTTGCCCACATAAATGACCTCGCCTTCGGCGTTCTTATAGAGGTAGACGCCTGGCACGGTTGGCAGAGCGCGGATTTTTTCGGAGAGGTCCATCTGCGGGTTGGCTCAAACTTTGCCAGTTCATAGGATAGCGGGTGCGCGGCAAGCGAGGAGCGAGCATGGAATCCTTACCTGACCAGGTAAGATTTACATAGTCCAGCGGATCGCAAAGGGGTGAAATGGATGTCATAAGTGTCACATTATATGCAAGTTATATGGGAAGTCGTCTTTGGCATACCGTGTGCAACTGCAGTAGTGATTTGAGAAGAGGTATCTGCCCGCAGTGTGGCCAAGTGCCAGACATCGGCAGATGGAGGAGCGAGGCTATGGCGATGTATCGATTTGGCATGTGGATGGGAACAGCAGCTTTGGTGGTAGCGGGTGCGACCGGATGCGCAACCAAGAATTACGTGAAGACGCAGACCGCGCCACTGGTGGAGCACACCGATCAACTGGACGCTAAGACAGCGGCCAATGGCCGGGCAATCCGTGATACGGACGACCGGGCGCAGGCAGGCATCAAGGCGGCCCAAGGTGCGGCTGACAGTGCGGCGCAGAACGCCCAGAGCGCGACCAAGTCGGCCGGCGATGCGCAGACAGCGGCGAACGACGCAGTACATCGCGCAGACTCGCTGGACAGCGTGGTCAAGGGACTGGACAACTACAAGTCGATGGCTGACGTGACCGTCAACTTCGGTTTCGACAAGGCAGTGCTGACCAAGGACGACAAGGCGCAACTTGATACTTTCGCCGCCCAGCTCGGTTCAGCAAAGAGCTACATTCTTGAAGTCACCGGCGGCACGGACTCGACGGGGTCGGCTCAATACAACTATGACCTGAGCCAGCGCCGCGCAGATGCAGTGGTGCAATACCTGGCCGCGAAGTACAACGTTGCCGCGCACCGGTTCTATCTGATCGGAATCGGCAAGGACAATGAAGTGGCTTCGAACGACACTGCGGAAGGCCGCAAGAAGAACCGCCGTGTCGAGATCCAGCTACTGTCGAATATGAGCGGCGATCAAACCACTGCGGCAGCGACTGCTCCTGGAACCGGGTTGTGAGGTTGCAGACGAGCAGGATCAAGCAATGCGTTTGAGTTGATCGAAGTGAAGAAACAGAAAGGCCACCAGGGAAGTCTCCCTGGTGGCCTTTCTGCTGGTGCAAGCAGGGTGCGATTGGGGCACTAGGAACGCGGCGCCGAATCGAGCTGTTTAACGTGCTCGGCGCGGACGTCGTTTGCGGTGAATAACTTGAGGAAAGGCGCACCGGCAGCGGCGGCTTCGACTGCGGGGCGGCCTTTGGCTTCTTCGCGTTCGACGATGCAGACGACTGCGGCAACGATCATTCCTGCTTCGCGTGCGGCTTCGATGGCGTTGATGGTGGAGGCTCCGGTGGTGCAGACGTCATCGACGATGACGACGCGGGCGCCCTCGCGGCAGAAGCCCTCGATGCGGCGGCCTGTGCCATGTTGCTTTTCGGCCTTGCGGACGAGAAAGCCGTGCAGCAGCGGTGCGCCGGGATGGGAAATTCCGCGCCAGGCACTGGCGGTGGCGACGTTGGAGACGATGGGATCCGCTCCCAGTGTCAGGCCGCCGACTGCCTCTGCAACTATATGATTCTGCTGAAGTAAATCGACGATCGCCTCGCCGGTGAGGCGGCCACCTTCGGCATGCAGGGTGGTGGTCCGGCAGTCGATGTAGTAATCGCTGGTGCCGCCTGAGGAGAGCTTGAACTGGCCGAGCCGGAAGCTGGTTCGAGCGAGGATGGAGAGCAGGTGCTGGGCGTGCGTTGGGGTGGTCATCACTGTGCATTGTAACGGGTAGAGGGCCGACGGCAGGGTCGTTTGCGGGCACAGAATGGGTGCCCAAAATCCTCAAACAGTGGCCTCGGCAGGCCCACTCCTGGTGGGAGCTGCTTTTGGGGTGAAAGCGTGGCAACGGTCTGGCACGGTTGGTGAAAAAGCGTGGCAACGGTCTGCCACGAATGCGCAAAAGTGAGACGCGGAGTGGCGGGAATTTGCTTCTAACTTTCCGCTCTCAGCAGGCGGGTCGAGTTTTGAAGTTTCCCAAGTCTGAAAATCCAGACGTGGGGCGCCCATCGTTTGTGGGGGAACTCATTTTCTCCCCCGACAAATGGGCCGGTCGCCGGGTGATGAGTAATTCATCCATCCCCGGTCCCTAAAAGCGAGGGACCGGGGCACCCTCAGCGTGGTTGGAAACGGGCATCGGGACCGGGGCCACCTGCCATCGTTCGGTTTCGTGATGGGGGCGAGTTTGACTGTTGGCGCTATCCTGAGGAGGGTTCCAGGTACAACCTCAACTCAGTTGAAAATCGGAGAATACATGTCGCGTGTTTTTTGTCGTGCTGCTTTTATCTCGGTGGTGGTTCTCTCGAGTCTTGGATTGTCGTGCCGGGTTGCATTCGGACAGAGTCCTGCCGAGATGCGGACTCCCAAAGCAGCACCCGCACCTCAAATCAACGGACCAAAAGTATACGGGGCGAGGCCGGGACATCCATTTCTCTATCGCATTCCGTGCACGGGCACGCGCCCAATTCACTTTGCAGTCAAGGGACTCCCGACGTCACTCAAAGTTGACGAGACAACCGGGATCATTTCCGGTGTGACCCCAGAGGGCGCGGGTGACTACCCGGTCATGCTGGTGGCAACCAACTCACTGGGCACGGTGTCGCGCGGATTCACAATCGTCGTCGGCGATGAACTTGGTTTGACTCCGCAGATGGGATGGAATGACTGGTACTCGTATTACGAGCACCCGACTGACACGGATATTCGCGAGGCCGCGGACGCGATGGTGGCGTCGGGGATGGCGGACTACGGCTATCAATTCGTGGATATCGATGATGCCTGGGCGAAGAAACCGGGATCGACGGATCCAGAGTTGGCGGGGCCGGTCCGGGATGCGGATGGAGCCATTTTGCCCAACGCGCGATTCCCGGATATGAGCAAGCTCACGGAGTACATTCACTCGCTGGGATTGAAGGCGGGAATCTATTCGGGGCCGGGACCGCTGACGTGCGCGAAGTTCGAAGCATCGTATGGGCACGAAGATCTGGATGCGAGTCAGTTTTCGAAGTGGGGATTCGATCTTCTGAAATATGACTGGTGCAGCTATGGCACCGTGGTCAAAGGCCGCAGCCTGACCGAACTCGAAGAGCCCTATATAAAAATGGGTTCGCTATTGAAGAAGCAGGATCGGGACATGGTTCTCAACATGTGCCAGTACGGCATGGGCGACGTATGGAAATGGGGACGCGCGGTTGGCGGCAGTTCCTGGCGAACTACGGGTGATCTGGGCGTGGTGAAGGGCGGCACTCTGCCGGGGTTCTATTCCATCGGCTTTGCCAACGCGGAGCTTGGCAAGTATGCAGGTCCGGGAGGCTGGAATGATCCCGACTACATTTTGATTGGAACGGTTGGCAATGCGCGTGACATTACGATGCCGGCGAAGCCAACGGCGCTGACCGCGGGAGAACAATACAGCTACATGTCGATGTGGTCGCTGATGGCCGCGCCGCTTTTCTTTTCAGGCGAGATGACCAAGCTGGACGATTTCACCCTGAATGTTCTTTGCAATTCAGAAGTGATTGATATCGATCAGGACTCATTAGGCAAGCAGGCGAGAGTGGTTCGGAAGACGGCAGAGGAGTTTGTTCTGGCCAAACCGCTCGATGATGGTTCGGTGGCGGTCGGCCTGTTCAACCTTAGCGCGTCGCCACGGAAGATTTCGGTGTCCTGGAAAGATGTGGCGATGAGTGGGGCGCTCAGGGTTCGCGATGTGTGGCGTCATCGGGATGTGGGTTCGTTTGCGGACGGTTTTACCTCGCAGGTGGGCGGACATGACGTGATGCTGGTGCGGGTGTTTCGATCGAGGGTCCAATAAAAGCAGATCCTTCGTTCATCATGACAGAGGGATGGTGAGGTTTGTGGTCTCCCACCCTTGAAACGATGATGCTGTTTCAAGGATGGAGCACCCCCTTTTCTTGCGGTTCGGGATTCTGCGCTTACATCTTGTCGAGGTGTTTGAAGCCGCTAGTGCCGAGGAACATGAGCGAGAAAAGCAGGAAGTTGTAGGAGGCGTGGACGAGGACGCTGGCCACTTTCGAATTGCTGGCGTTATCCAAGATAGGCGGAGCCAGCGAACCTCTTTTAGCTGGAGGTATGATGTGCTTGCGAGATGCTCCTATGCCGGGTCGCCATTCGTTTCTGCTTTACGTTGCCCTTTCCGCCTTTTTTGTCAGCCCAATCTTCGCGCAAAACGCCTCAAAGCTCGATTCTGAAAGCTCTGTCGCTACCTTCCGTGTGAATGCCCGGAGCGTGGTTGTCGATGTGGTAGTCACAGACAAGAGCGGCAAGGCTGTCACCGGCATCCCCAGGCAGGTCTTCAGAGTCTTCGAGGATGGCAAGCCGCAGGCCATCACATTCTTTGAGGAGCACTCAGGAGTCGCCACGCCCACCGCACCGATTCAGCCGCCGCCTCTTCCGCCCGGCACTTTCACCAACGTTCCCAGGGTGCTTCCGACCGATTCAGTGAATGTCTTGCTGATGGATGCTCTGAATACGCCCACGGAGAACCAGGCTTACGTTCACAAGGAAATGATCAAGTATCTCGCCACCATTCCCTCGGGCACCCGGATTGCCGTCTTTCTCTTGAGCGACCGGCTGCGCATTGTCCAGGGATTTACGGACGACTCCTCGGTCCTGCTCGCGGCCATCGCCCACAGCGCCGCCAATCCGGAGCATTCCCTGCTGCTCCACGAACCTGTCGAGGAATCGCAAATGGCCCCTGTCCTATCTGCGATTCAGGAATTCTCCGCGGTCCAGGAATTCCAAAGCCAATTGAAGACCTTCCAGCACAACCAGCGTGTGGATATGACGCTGGACGCGCTCCAGGCGATTGCCGGTTATCTGGCCGGCGTTCCCGGGCGAAAGAATCTCATCTGGTTTACGAGTTCCATCCCCCTCTGCGTGTTCGCCAAAGATACCTTGGATTGCCCTTACCACGACAGGATCGAGAGCACCATGAACGCACTCACCAACGCGCAAGTCTCGCTCTACCCGATCGACGCGGGCGGACTACTTTCAAACTCGACCTTTGATAGTGAGAGCCTCCGGCCTGCCGTGCCCCCAGGCACTCCAATGAGCCTGGCGGTGTCAAACGCCCTGACGAAGGAAGCCGAGGACCGTAACTCGACTCATCTTGTGATGGATCAACTGGCCAGGGACACAGGTGGTAAGGCGACCTATAACCAGAACGAGTTCAAGGAAGCGCTGGCCGAAGACATTGACAACGGCGCGCATTACTACACGCTTGCCTATACTCCGGCCAAACTTAGAGACCAGGGCAGAAAGCGCAAGATCGAAGTGAAGCTCGCTCAAGGCAGGTACAGCCTGGCCTATCGCCGAAGCTACTTTGAGGACACTCCCAAGGAGCTGAGGGCGGCGGAAATGGCCAAAGTGAAAGACCCGCTGCGTCCGCTGATGGATCGCGGCATGCCCAACTTTACCGAGCTCCGCTACCAGATGCGCATCCTCCCCGTCGATCCCCAGCCCGCCTCCAGTGTTGCCTGCGCCGGCGATAACTCCGCGCTCAAGACTCCGTTTACGCGCTATGGCGTTGACTTCACGCTTGCAACGGGTGGTCTTGCCCTCGTCCCAGGGCCGGATGGCGTGCGCCGGGGCAAGATCGAAGTGGCCCTAGTTGCATATAGCCGCGACGGCAGGCCTTTGAATTGGAGATTCCAGTTCGTCGGCCTTGTCGTAAGGCCAGACCAATATGCGATGGCCCAGAATTCGGGCATTCCGTTCCATCTGGATTTGGACGTGCCTCCCGGCGATATCTACCTGCGCAGCGGCATCTTTGATTCCTCGTCAAACAAGGCTGGCACGCTTGAGATTCCGCTGAGCGCGCTTCCTGTGGCGGGAAAGTAGCGGCAACTTACATCTTGTCGAGGTGTTTGAAGCCGCTGGTGCCGAGGAACATGAGCGAGAAGAGCAGGAAGTTGTAGGAGGCGTGGACGAGGACGCTGGCGGCGAGAGAGCGTGTGCTGAGGCGGGCCCAGCAAAGCACGAGGCTGACGCAGACAAGAAGGAGAAACGGGCCAAGTGACCAGCCGGTCTGGTCGCCATGGATAAGCGCGAAGAGGATGCTGGTGATGACCGAGCCGATGGCCATGGCAAAGAAGGACCATTGAGGATGACCGTCGGTGTCGAGGGGAAGGGCTGGCCTACCGGTGCTTTTTTCGATGGCCCAGTCCCAGGCGGTGGAAAGAGCGGGGAGCAGGAAGCCGCGAAAAGCCATCTCCTCAAAGAACGGCGCGAGCGTGACGCCAAAGCCGAAGAGAAGCCAGGCTGCGCCGGGCATACGGAAGATGCGGTCGATGGGCGCGTCGGCGGGGCCGGGCATGACCATGCTGTTGAACATGGCAAGTACGAAACAGAGCGCGGCGGCGCTGACGAGGCGTCCGCGAAGTTTGAGCGCTGTGGCTCCGCGCCATTGCAGGCCGTCGAAGAATCCCTTGTGCCAGAGAAAAGGAAAGACAAGCAGGCTGGCGGCGAAGGTGAGGATGTAGAAGGCTCCTTCAGTACCGAGGGTGTAGTGGATGTCGGTTGCCGCCTGCTGCATGTTGGAGATGCCGAAGAGATGAAAGTGGACGGCGAGGCCGGCGAGGAGACCGGCGCCGAAGAGTCCGCAGAGTGCGAGCAGAATGAGGATGCCGAGGTGACCGAGGTTGGGGATGCGCTCCTGCGGCCGCATTTCTGGAATGAAGTGATCTTTGAAGAGCTGCGGGGTTTCGTCAGGGTAGAGGTCTTGCGGGTAGTCGCTCAGCGGCGCGTCGGTGTGGGGTTGCAGGCCGACGGATTCTGCCGGTGGTAGCGCGACTAGATACGGTTCGTGCGCCGCGGTGTCTTGCGGAGGCGGCGGATCTTCTGGGAAGTAGGGGTCCTGCTCGGGCAGGTTGGGGAGGTCGCTCACGGGAGGCCCGTTTTCTTTTTGCGTGGTCCGGAGGATTTCTTGAGGGTTTTTGTCCGGCCTTCGGGTCGAACGGCTTTCGTGGTTTCCCAGGTCTCAGAATCAAGACCTGGGGCACCCATTGTCGAGGGTTCGTGAGAAGGTCGGACGAGGGCTCGTCATCGAGAGGGATGGGGGCAAGCTTGCCGTTGCTGGAGGTGTAGTAGCGGGTGAGGAACTGGCCGGTGTAGGACGCGGGGGTGGCGGCGATTTTTGCCGGGCGTCCTTCGCCGACGAGGCGGCCGCCGTCTTCGCCGCCTTCAGGGCCGAGATCGAGAATCCAGTCGGCGTTGCGGATGACGTCGAGGTTGTGCTCGATGATGATGACCGAGTTGCCCAGATCGGTGAGGCGGTGAAGGACCTCGAGGAGCTTGCGGACATCGTCGAAGTGCAGGCCGGTGGTGGGTTCGTCCAGGAGATAGAGGGTGCGGCCGGTCTGGCGCTTGCTGAGCTCGCGGGCCAGCTTCATGCGCTGCGCTTCGCCGCCGCTGAGAGTGGTGGCGCTCTGGCCGAGATGGACGTAGCCGAGGCCGACATCGACGAGGGTTTGCAGCTTCTGGCGGACGAGGGGCACGTCGGCGAGAACGGTGAGCGCGTCCTCAATGGTGAGTTCGAGAATGTCGGCGATGGAGTGGCCGTGGAACTTGACGGCCAGAGTTTCCTGGTTATAGCGGCGGCCGTTGCACACCTCGCACTGTACGTAGACGTCGGGCATGAAGTTCATTTCAATGCGGCGCTGGCCGTCGCCCTGGCAGGCCTCGCAACGCCCACCGGAGACGTTGAAGCTGAAGCGGCCGGGCTTGTAGCCGCGCTCGCGCGCCTCGGGCAGCATGGCGAAGAGGTCGCGGATGGGCGAGAAGACCTGGGTATACGTGGCGGGGTTGGAACGCGGCGTGCGGCCGATGGGGGACTGGTCGATGCGAATGACCTTGTCGATTTGCTCGGCGCCGGTGAGGGACTCGTGTGCGCCGGGTTCCTCGCGCGAGCCATAGATGGTTTTGGCCAGCGAGCGATAGAGGATGTCGTTGATGAGGGTGCTTTTTCCGCTGCCGCTGACGCCGGTGACGACGGTCATGACGCCGAGAGGAACGCGGATGGTGATGTCCTGCAGGTTGTGCTCGCGCGCGCCGGTGACGGTGAGCCACTTGCCGGTGAGGGGGCGCGGCTGGGGTGCGCTGCAGCATGCCGGCGGCTCCGGAGAGATAGCGGCCGGTGAGGGACTCGGGGCAGGCCATGATCTGCTCGGGCGTGCCCTGCGCGACGACGTGGCCGCCGAGCTCGTCCGGCGCCGGGGCCAAGGTCGAGGACATAGTCGGCGTGGCGGATGGTGTCTTCATCGTGCTCGACGACGAGGACGGTGTTGCCGAGGTCGCGGAGTTGTTCGAGGGCCTGGATGAGGCGGTTGTTGTCGCGCTGATGAAGGCCGATGGAGGGCTCGTCGAGCACGTAGAGCACGCCGCGGAGGCGTGAGCCGATCTGGGTGGCGAGGCGGATGCGCTGGCCTTCGCCGCCGGAGAGGGTTGCCGGCGTTGCGATCGAGGGAGAGGTAGCTGAGGCCGACGGCGCAGAGGAATTCGAGGCGCTCGACGATTTCGCGGCGAATGCGCTCGGCGACCAGAGCTTCGCGCGCGGTGAAGCTGAGGTTGATGGCGGCGGAGAGGGCGCGGTTGAGCGGGAGCGCGGTGAAATCGGCGATGGAGAGGCCGCCGATCTTGACGGCGAGCGATTCCGGACGCAGGCGCTTGCCGCGGCAGACGGGGCAGGGCGTCGCGGACATGAAGTTCATCATGTACTCGCGGTAGCCGTCGCTGCGGGCCTCGTCGACGCTGTCGCGGAGGAAGCTGAGGATGCCGTGAAAGCCGGTGCGGGGCGCTTCGCCTTTGGGCGGACCGTAGACCAGGATGTGCTGTTGTTTGGCGGGCAGGTCTTCGAAGGGGACGCTTGAGGTCGATCTTGTAGCGGTCGGCAGCGAGGTGGATGAGCTTGAGCAGATACTGCGAGGAGGAGCCGGGACCGAGGCCGCCATCGAGCAGCGGCTTGGACCAGTCGGTGATGACCTTGGCGGGGTCGAAATCGTAGAGCGAGCCGAGGCCGTGGCACTCGGGGCAGGCGCCAAAGGTGGAGTTGAAGGAGAAGCTGCGCGGCTCGAGCTTGGGCACGTCGAGGCCGCAGTCGGGGCAGGCCATGGAGGAGGAGAAGAGCTGCTCGTCTTGCGATTGGCTGCCGCCGGCGAAGACGATCAGCACGAGGCCGTTGGCCATCTGGAGAGCCTTGGAGACGGCGGCTTCGAGGCGCTTTTCGACGGAGGGCTTGCCGGGGACTGTTGTAGTCAGTTGAGATCCCTCCCTGGTCCCTGAGTGCGAGGGACCAGGGGCACCCGCTGTCGTCGGGGGTTTGAGGAGGATGCGGTCGACGACGGCTTCGATGGTGTGGTTTTTGCGGCGGTCGAGCAAGGGCGGCTCGGAGAGGTCCTGTATTTCGCCGTCGACGCGGGCGCGAAAACCCTGCTGGTCAAGCTGATCGAGGAGGTCTTTGAATTCACCCTTGCGGCCGCGAACGACGGGCGCCATGACGGTGACGCGCTCGCCGGTGCCGAGTTGCAGAATGCGCTGGACGATCTGATCGGCGGTCTGGCGGGCGATGGGACGGCCGCAGTTGGGGCAGTGGGGCGTGCCGATGGAAGCGTAGAGCAGGCGCAGGTAGTCGTAAATCTCCGTGATGGTGCCGACGGTGGAGCGGGGGCTGCGGCTGGTGGTTTTCTGCTCGATGGAGATGGCGGGCGAGAGGCCCTCGATGGAGTCAACGTCGGGGCGTTCGATCTGGTCCAGAAACTGGCGCGCATAGGCGGAGAGGGTTTCGACGTAGCGGCGCTGGCCTTCGGCGTAGATGGTGTCGAAGGCGAGCGAGCTTTTGCCGGAGCCGGAGAGGCCGGTGACGACGGTGAGGGTATTGCGCGGGATGCGCACGTTGATGTCGCGCAGATTGTGCTGGCGCGCCCCGCGCACCGAGATGTGAGTGATAGGCATGATGGGCCAATGAAGGTGCGGTGGGCGATTCGGAGGGTTGCGGCCGGCCAATCGCCGGGTTTTGCAACCCTCTGGGGGTATTCTATTTGGCAACAGAAACAAGGGTCAACGCATGAAGGTTTTCTGAGAGAATCAGTGGGGCGGTTCTGAACCTGTAACGGGTGCTCTGTGCTCGCCCAGAAATCGCTGCGCAACGTTCTGTGCGCCTTCGGAATTTGACAAAGGCGGAGTTGATGGCGGATTTGTTGAACCTGGTGATGCTGGTCAGTGCAGCCGTTGGCTCCATGGCGTTTGGGGTGCTGTCGGCCTACGGCCTCTTCCGCATCGGTTTTGCGATGATGCGCCCGCCCAAGCGCGCTTCAGGTGTAAAGACCCGGCGGGAGACGGCGGACGTTCTCTAGAGCCGCTATATAGAGGGATTGCCCGAATTTAAGTTGGATTCGCAGGCAATCCAAGCTTGAACCACACCCTCCTTCGACCTGACCATCCCACTCATTCTCGATTTCCAATGCTTGAATCAACTGCGGACGCCGGGCGCGGGTTTGCGGAGTTGCGCCTTGCTCACGGAAGGAATGCCGGGGATATAAAGTGCCGTGGCGAGGACCATGGTTTGACGGATAGCGCGTACGCGAGAGGCGCAGTGGGGCACCGTGCAGGGGAGGTTGTTTGGGCGGCCGGGGCGCTGGCTTAGGTGCTGAGTTACTGCTATATGTTGCGACGATAACTAAAGTTTGTGATGGCCGTCACACCTATATTGTGATGTAAGTCACAAATACGTACATGTTACTAATGGATGTACACATACTTATCTTGGCGCCCCAGTGTTCACCACATGATTTATAACTGTAAGCAATGAATGATACATCGAAAGAGTTATTGATTTGTCTTCATGTGGACGATAGAAAGTTCATAGTTAGTGATGTATCAAGTTCAGTGTCTTGTTGAACGCGATGAACTACGCAGCCAATGATGGCGTCGCAGGCGAGTGAGGGAAGGCAATGAGGTTACTAAAGAGCAGACGTGCGAGAGTTCGAGATGCCGAAAGCGCCCGAGGTCGCCGGCGTGTCAAAGCAGCAAACGCCGGGTAAGGGGCAAAGATTTGTATCGCGCCTTCGAGACCTTTTGGGCGCCCGCAGCGAGGGTGGGTCGCTGGTCGAGTTTGCGCTCGTGGTTCCGATGATGATGGTGCTTATGACGGGGATGTTTTCGGTGGGAATTGCCCTGAATAACTACATCGTTCTCACCAATGGTGTAGCCGCCGGCGCCCGGGCATTTGCATTGGCGCGGGGTCAGAGTGGAGTGACGGATCCGTGCGCTTACGCGGCGCAGATCACCCAACAATCGGCGCCCAGCCTCAAGGCGTCGAGTTTTACGTACAGCATGGCGTGGACAACGACCAACAGTGCGGGTTCTGCAGTGACTACCAACTACACAAACACGTGCTCCGGCATTGCCTTGAATTCGGGCGACACGGTTATGGTCCAGGCTACTTATCCGGTACCGATGATTATGTATGGGTGGGCGCCGGGGACGATTCACATCGAGGGCCAGAGTTTTGAGATGGTTCAGTGAGCTCTGCAGAACCAGGTTGAATGAGTGCCGGGGTCTTCACCGGTGAATAGCAAGCAGTATCAGACGAAAAGGCAAGAGGAAGTATCAATGCGGAATCGAGAGTTTGGATTCAAGAAGGTCAATGAGAAAGTTTTGGTATGTAACACAGGGACTCGCACGATGTGGAGCATGAGCCTGTCAAAGGGATGGCGGGGCATGAGGGGCGAGAGCGGGCAAGTGCTGCCTTGGGCGGTGTTTCTAATTTTTCTGTTCATCGGAATCTCTGCCATGGTGGTTGACCTTGGCCATGGCATTTTGGTGAAGCGGGAACTGCAGGCATCCGCCGATGCGGCGGCATTGGCTGCGGCTGCGACGCTGCCAGCCGCTAACTATGCCCAGGTGGCGCAGACCTACAGCGCAGGGACGGGTGGCAAAAATACCTACACGGAGCTTTCGGTAGGCACACCGACAATCAAACCTCTTTGCCTGACGACAGTGGCAGCGTGGGGATATCCATGCACTTCCACGAGCCCCAATGCCGTTCAAGTGACGCAGACGGCAACGGTACCAACGTTTTTTGCCGGAATTATGGGCATCAAGCAGATGACGATCAGCGCGACAGCGATGGCCTCAAAAGGCTCCAAGCCGAAGCCGTATAACGTGGCGATTATCCTCGACACCACACCGTCAATGAACACCACGGACAGCAATTGCAAGAACTCAAAGGGGCAAAGCCTTACCCAACTGCAGTGCGCGACGACGGCCTTTCAGGAGCTTCTGCAAGGACTCGATCCTTCGCTGGACAGGATCAGCCTGTTCACGTTCCCCAACATCACCACGACCACAACAGGCAATGACTACGACTGCTCCTCGTCCAATCCGACGGTTGGGCCTTACACTTTTCCGTCGTCCACGGCTACAAGTCTGTCCACGATGCCCTACTCAGTGACGACTACAACCGGATCTGGACGGAACCAGACCACGACGACGACCACCGTGCAGGAGACCTACCAGGTGGCGGATTTTTCGACCGACTACCGCAGTTCCGATACGGCCACCTCATTGAGTTCGACCTCGAATCTCGCCAACGCGGTGGGGGGCAGCAGTTGCCAGGGCATTCAGACGAGCAACGAAAATACCTACTATGCAGCTGCGATTTATGCGGCGCAAGCGGCCTTGACGGCTGAGCAAGCCGCAAACAAGGGAACGCAGAATGCCATCATTTTCCTGAGCGACGGCAATGCGACTGCCAAGGAGCAGAGTCCGGGTGGCTCATTTTCTCCCGGATCCAACGATATGGTGTCGAGCAGCAGCCAGAGCACGACGTATGCAACCGCATCCGGAACGTATCCATCCTGGGAGGATCGAGTGCGCGCAGGGGGTGGACTGCGGCCAAGTACGCAACTTCCATGGGGACCACGGTATACACCATTGCCTACGGATCTCCAACGTCGTCCAATTCAAGCAATTGCGCAAGCGACCGGAGTAGCCGGAACACAAACGCCACAAGATCACCTCACGCCTTGCCAGGCGATGCAACAAATGTCAACCGGCTGGTCAACGGGCGATTATTCTCATTTCTTCTCGGATTACTTCGGCGGCAACAACGGCTGTGCGGCGGCAGGATCAGCCGAAGGGATCGGAGATCTGAATAACATTGTGAATGCCATTCTGGGCAGCATGACGGGGGCCCGGCTGATCCCGAACAGTACAACGTAATCCTTTCATAATCAGAAACATGAAGGTGCCGATCGGCCGGGGGTTAACCCCCCGGCCGATGCATTTGGGCCGAGGTCTGCCCTCGCTTCGGCCGGGAAGCCGAGGAATCCTGGTCGGACGCCCGATTGACGATGAATTCACCTCGGATGGACTCGAAGTTTGTATCGGAGTTAAAGGGCGAATTCATGTTCGTAGGTGAAAAAGGCGCAAATCCCGCCGGCCTTCCGCATGGCTCGTAACATGAGGAGTGGTGACCAAGGGCTTTGGAGAAAGATTCTAAAGAGTGATTGCAACTCCCATTCTTTGACGTATTATCAGCTTGATCGCTTCCCCCAGCGGTTTATGAGCTTGTTTGCTTCCCCAACGGTGGAGTTTCATTACTCGTGGCCCTTGCGTAGACCCTTTCAAGGGTTCCGGAGACACCGTTCTGAACGTGTGGAGGGATCGGAATGACAATTATGGGCGTAAATGCACGTTCAGCTTATCAGTAAGCTCTGTGAGTCCCCGAGACGGCCTTCGGAGGATTTTCGCGCACTGTTCAAAAGGGGCTGAGTTCCGGAACGACGCAATTGATGCAAATTGAAAAACGATCGATCTTGCGAAGAGTTCTACCTTTAGTCGCGTGCAAGTTGTAGTGACGAGACTGTACCGCAGATTGAGCTAGGTATTACGCGACCCGAAACGTGCGCAAGGATGCGGCGCTAAAGGAATTCGTTCAATGCGATTTTCTGACTATCTTTCGAAAGCTCCAATTATGCCGGACGGAGACGAATGGCGCGGAATAGGGAAGGTTACCTGGGTTCGCGGTCTGAGACATTTGCTGTGTCGATCGCGGTCGGAGGAAGGGCAGAGCCTTGTCGAATTTGCGCTTGCGTTCTTGATGTTCATATTTTTAGTCTTTGCAATTTTTGATTTCGGACATTTGTTCTTCGTGGAAATGGACGTTCAGAACGCGATTCAAGAGGCTGCTCGATATGGATCGACGGGAAATCACCTGCCGGATCCGAAAAATCCGGGTAATGACCTATCGAGAGTGACCTCTATTATTGACACCTTCGACAATGACGTAATGGGCGTGCAAGTTACAAACATTCAAGTATCGAGCTTGAACGGCGGAGCAGGGAGCGCCGGTGGTCCAGGAGATATGATGACCGTTTCGGCGACCGTCACCATGCCGTTGATGACACCGCTGATTGCACGGATGTTCCCAAACGGGCAATTCACCTTCACAGTGAGTACGACGGTTATGAATGAGCCCTTTCCGCCAAGCCTAACGAAATAGATGAGGAACGCATCGATGATCAAGCGACTTAACGAAGTTTTAGCGTGGGCAAAGCGACTTGAAGATGAGCGAGGGGCGGCCCTCATTGAGCTTGCGCTTTGTGTGCCTATGCTGTTTATCTTGATCTTTGGACTCATCGATTTTGCGCAGATAATTCTCGACAATCAAGTGATGTCTGGCTTATCCAGACAAGGCTCCGACCTCGCTTCCCGCGGAACGTCGCTGACAAACACAGTGTCGGCACTCGGTATTCAAGGAGCTTCATTGAATATCGGCACGGAGGGAAGGATCATCGAGACTGAGGTAGCCAACGATGTCAATGGCAATCCTCGAATTGTAGGGCAGGTGGAATCGCCCACCGGTATCTCGGTAAAAAGCGCCGTTGGCACTGGGATTGGGAGTCGCGCCACCATGCCATCGAGTGCCAGCACCGTGCTGAACGCAGGTCAGACACTCTATGTAACCGAGATTTTTTACTCCTACAGTCCCATGACACCGATTGGTGGTTTTCTTAAGACATCTCTTGCTTCCACATTGTATGACGCAGCGTATTTTTGAGAGGAGAATCAAGTGCATCTCATTCGAAGGCTGACTGCGACTGGGAAAGAGAGCGGGCAAGTATTGGTTTTGTTTGCCTTGTGGCTACCTCTCTTATTGATCTTTGTGGGAATGGGAATCGACTTTGGTTTTGCCTTCCTGACAAAAGCCCAGCTTGCGAAGGGGGCTGATGCGGCGGCGTTAGCGGCGATGCGAAACCTGGGCCGAGGGCAAGCTGAGGCTACCGCCATTGGGAAAGCGGAGTTCGCCTTAAACTACAATGCTCAATCGAAATTGAATGCTTCGGCTCCCACCGTGAGTATTACCTATTCGGCAGACGCCTATGGCGAACCCATTGTCAATGTGGTTGACACCGCCAAAATCAGAACCTTCTTTATTGGAATTGCCGGGTTTAACACTCTCACCGTGGCTGCCGCTTCCGAGGCAACCCGCCCGCCCGTAATACTTTCGCTGGTGTTAGATAAATCTGGCTCGATGCTCTTAAACGGCGGGTCGACGGCTTTGCCTCCCTCGGTGGACGATTTTCTTGGCTACTTTATCGAAGGCACCGATCAAGTTGGAGAAGTAAGCTTTTCGTCGATTGCAACACAGGATGTGGCAATCACCAAAACTTTCCAGACGCCAATTACGAACTCGGTACGTGGGATGGCGTTCGGCGGAGCCACTTTTGCGCAAGGCGGACTGCTTGACGCCCAGACCCAGGTCACAGGCGTTATCAATCCACCGCCAAATGCCGTGCAGGTAGCCGTATTTTTCACAGATGGTTGGGCCAATACCGATCAAAACACTCTGGGTGGCAGCCTGGTGAACTACGGAGGCTGCTCTCCGGTTGAGGCGGCGGTCGGCTGGTGCAGTGGAGTCTTTTGTATGAGCCCGACGACTGGTAACACAATCTCATACTCGGGTGGAAGCACGGGCTCATGTAATGGTTCCAGTACTTTTCCGGCGCAAGACCCAAGTCTTTCGAATCCCTCCTCGCTTAGCCAATTGGATATCAGCACGGAGGCCGACTATCGTGCGGTCGAATTGGCCAATACGATGCGAAGTCAGGGGATAACGGTTTACTCGATTGGTTTGGGCGATAAGATCAATCAGACCTATCTCCAGGAGATTGCGAATGACCCGGCGAGTCCGGAGTACAACGCTAGCGAGCCATCCGGAATCGCAGCGTTTGCTCCCACGGCGAGCGACCTGGATTCTGCTTTCCAAACGATCGCCTCGAAGATCCTCCTTCGCTTGACGCATTGAAGCTCTGGGGCCTGTGGTCAATCTGGATATGCGGGTAGAGGCCCGGGAGCGCCATCGTTCGCGCATTCTGTCGCCGAGGCGGCGGAGCCGATTGGAGATTTACGAGGCATTGTGCATGCCATTCTGGGCAGCATGGCGGGGCCCGGTTGATCCCGAACAGTGCAGCGTAACCCTTTCATAATTAGATATATGATGGTCCTGACGGCCGGGGGTTAACCCTCCGGCCGATTCATTTGGGCCCAGGTCTGCCCTCGTCTCAGCAGGGAAGCCGGGGACTCCAGGCCGGACGCACGATTGACGAGTAATTTGCCCAGGGCGGCCCGGATGTTTGTCCGGCACAGAAGGGCAAATTGATTTTTGCAAGTGCAAAAAGACAAATCCCGCCGAATTTCTGCACCGCTCGTAATGTAGTGAGTAGTTACTAACGGGTGTGACCCTGCATCGAAAGGGCAATTCTAACTTCCATTATATGAAGTATTATCAGGTTCTCGGCTCCCCACAGTGATTGTGCAAAAGGCTTCGAACGCCGGGCGATGTCGCCGAGATATGTATGGAGGAATGAGCATGACAGTTCCAGGCAGCGAAAATGCCACTGTATCGACAGACAAATACAGGGGGAACCATATCTTCACCGCGCTGGGAATGCGCCGCATGAACCGACGCCTGCTTGGCGGCGTGCGCGCCATTCTCAACTCCCGTTCTGAAGGGAGCGCGCTGGTGGAGACGGCCGTGACGCTTCCTCTGGTGCTGTTCCTGATGACGGGCATCTTTGCGTTCTCGATCGCGCTCTACCAAAAGATGGAATTAGAGGAAGCGGTGAGCACCGGCGCTCGGACGATTGCGGCGGCCCGGGGAGTTACGGACCCATGCCTCGCCGCCACCCAGGCAATTCAGGCAGCGACGCCAAGCCTGATTCAAAAGAGCCTCACCATCACCTACAGCCTGAATGGGGAGCCGAATGCGACGCCGGCTGTGGCTGGGACGTCGGAGGGGACGTCGTGCAGTGGATTTTCACTGTCGTCTGGAGCGAACGCGGTGGTGACGGCCACTTACCCCTGCACCCTCAATGTTTATGGAGGCAACTTCGCGCCTTGTACGATGACTTCGCAAGTGACGGAGGTTATCCAATGAACCGAACCAGAGGATCCATTCTATCGCGTGCAATCAGAGAGGAAAGCGGGCAGGTGTTGCCCTGGATGGTGCTGCTGATGGTCCTGTTTTTGGGAATGGCAGGACTGACGCTGGATCTGGGACACGCTTATGTCTGCTATCGGACGCTTCAAGCTTCGACGGATGCGGCAGCGCTCGCGGGCGCGTATGAAATGGGCGTAACGGGAGCGAGTACGTCCAACGTAACGACGTACGTGAACGATTACAGTTCGAAATCGGGCGGCGCCAACGTGAACCCCAATTTGCCGGCGTCTACGGTGGTTGTTACTCCCACGATGGGATGCGAGGCTTTCGCAACGAACGAAGGCACCCCATGCATTTATGTGAATAATTACAACGCTCTGCGTGTGGTGCAGTCTGCTACCGTCCCCACGATGTTCATCCAGGTTCTGTCGTTGTTTGGCGTGAAATCTGCCAAGTCCATCACGCTGACGTCGACTGCGATCGCCGCCGTGAAAGGTGCAGCGCCTGCGCAATACAACGTGGCCATGGTTGTGGATACGACGGCATCGATGGGAAGCAACGACACCGACGCAAACTGCAACAACACAAGAATCTATTGCGCATTGCAGGGCGTGCAGACCATGCTGAACCTTCTTCAGCCCTGCCAGACGGGAACGAGTGGGTCGGGGTGCCCTGCGTTTGATGCGGTGAGCCTGTTCACGTTTCCTCCCGTGACCGCGAATACGGTCGTGGACGATACCGCATGCAACGCGGCCAATCCTACGATCACGCCCTACACGACTCCGACTTATTCGGCATCAGGATACTCGCCGGGCACGGGCAACAACGGGACCTACCAGATCACCGGCTACGACAACAGTTGGAGTTCGACGGGTCTGACTGGCGGTGCGCTGAATACCAACGATCCGCTCACGATTGCGACCGGTGGCGGGGTGGCCACGAAGAAGAACCCGTGCCCAGGCCTAGCAACACCGGGTGGCGACGGAACCTATTATGCCGGCGCAATCTATGCCGCAGCGTCATCGCTTATTTACCAACAATCGCAGAATCCCAATTCACAGAACGCGCTGATCATCCTCAGCGATGGCGATGCGGATAGCTCAAAGATTTCCGGGGCCACGAATAAAGGATCTACCTACGGATCGGCGCAGGACCAGTGCGCACAGGCAATTGCAGCAGCCCAGTTTGCAGCCGCACTGCCGAATACCACTGTGTACACGATCGCGTACGGCGCGGCGACCTCGGGCGGATGTGCGAGCGATGTGTACAACGCGAAGACCAACCCGGCGGGCACGGGCGTTCAGCCGTGCTCGGCGCTGGAACAGATGTCGAGTGGCTGGTCGAGCGGGCGATTACTCGCATTTCTTCTCAGACGCCACTGCTTCGCAAAACAAGGGCCAATGCGTTGGAGGGTCTAATACAGGCCTCGACTTGACTCAGATCTTTACTGCATTGACTTACGGGTTTGGGCGAGCTCGATTGATACCCAATAACATTACCTGGACATAGTCACCAGCTCCAGGAGACAAAGAACGAGGATTGCTTCCAGGGCGGGTCAAATTCCGACTCGCCGGGAAGCAATTCTTGTCTCAGGCCTGCGAAAACTCTCCCCACGTCCTCGTTCCACAGTGTTTGACGGCCTTGCGCTGCGGTTCTTAGATCCAGGGCAGGAGCTCAGCGCGTTGGTGCGCGGAAGCGATGGTCATGGCGTGGATGGGCCAGGCGACGACGGCACAGGGCAAACTCCATACTGCGTGCGTTTCGATCTGTAGCTGGGAGGGCAGGCTTAGTTGTTGGGGGGCTTGCTGTCTGGCGGCGGCTGTTGTTGTTGCTGCTGTTGGAGCTGTTGCTGCTGCTCCTGGAGGATTTGCGGCGGAGTGCGGACCGGTTCGCCCTGCACGAACCCTGGGCGGGCAATGGGGACGACCGGCTGGGGTTGAAGCTGATCATCCACTTCGCTTTCGGCGGCATCATCGTCACTGTTGCCCACGCTGCGCGCGCCAGCCTGGTCGGCCGCATTGCCGGCGTGGCGTGAACTGAGCACGATCTGGCGTGGCACTCCCTGGCCCTGATCCCCAATCATGAGGATGTTGTAGCCGGCTCCCAGGAGAAGCTGGGAGAGGATATCGCGCGCTTTTCCGGGTCCGAAGTCGCCAAAGACGCGCTGGTCGGGCACTGTGCCCTCGACTGCTGCTCCGGTTGCGGTGGTGACCTCGCGCAGAATCTGCTGGAGGCTGGAGTTTGAGGCTTGAATGCGCAAGCCGCGGCTATCCCAGGTGACGGTTGCAGGAGCGGGGCGGTCGTTGATGGGCCAGTCAGGAGCTGGCGGAGCGGGCGGAGTAACCTGCGTGGGGGCTGGTTGATGGCGAGTCGCGGAGGTGCGGGCAGCGGCCGAATGAGCCCGATGATGTGCGGGCGGATGCGCCGCCGTGGATGCCGGTTGGGCCGGTTGTGTTTGCGCGACGAGCGCAGCCGCGGCAAACAAAGAGGCGGCAACAAGCGTCTTTATACCAGGCACAAGGATTCGCGGAAGATTCTGCCCAATCGCGAAACGAGGCCGGATGAATGAGCGCATGTAACTCGGCTCCCCTGGGCCGGCGGGAATACGGCGGCGGAAGTTCGATGCCGCTCTGCTGTACTAGACTAGCAGTGGCCCACGGACGCTCACAAATGGTTTCCGGGTCAGAGAGGGATTCACCTGTAATGCGCCTCTGCTGGAAGGTTTTGATCACGGCGCTCGTACTGTCTGCGCCGGCGGCGGGTTTTGCTGCAAGCTGCACCGCGCAAGGGGAACTGTCTGCCCAGGACCGCAACGCCCTGGCGGCTACAGGGGAACGGGTTGCGGTGGCAATCCTGCAGCAGGATGATGGGACGCTGCAGTCTTCGCTGTTTTCGGGCGTTGCCCAGGATTGGCCAGGAATCCGCGGCGCCGTGGAAGACGGTGCGCCGCTGGTGAAGGGCGGACAGGCGCAGATTCAAAGTCTCTATCTGCTGGATGATTCCGCGTCGACCGCAGTGGCCGACACGCAGTTTTTCTGTTCAAACGCCAGCGGTTCACTGACGGTGACCATTACGATGCATGCTCTGCCGCCGGGAAAGTACGCGGTGGTGCTGGCGGATGCTGCAGGCGCACCGCTGGGCGGGAAGCTGGGGATCATCCTGGTTTGGGACCCGACTGCAGCCAGCGCAGGATGGAAGCTTGGCGGGATTTCGATACGACAGGGAATCATCGACGGACATGACGGCGTGTGGTTCTGGACAAAGGCCCGCGCACTGGCGGCGACGAACGCCCCGTGGAGCGCCTGGTATGCCTTCGAGACAGCGCGCTATCTGCTGTTGCCGGTGGACTTCATTTCCTCGCCCAACATGGACAAGCTTGTGCAGGAACAGTCGCTGATCAAAGACTCGCCGTCGAGCGTGTTTCCCTACTCCGTGATAGAAGGAGCGCGGACCTGGAAGATTGACTCGATCCGGGTGGAAACATCGCTCCACGAGGATGACCTGGGCGTCACGTATGAGTCGCTTGGAATTACCGATCCGACGGCGGCGCGCACTGAGGCTGTTGCGGTGCTGAGCGCGCTGCTCAAGGCGCATCCCGAGCTGAGAGAAAACTTTCATGGACTTTGGGCGCTTGCATCGCGCGACGGCAAAGTGACGCCGGTGATTGAGCTGCCTATGGCACAGATACCGTAGAAGCAGGGAGTCGGGAGCAGGGAACAGGTCATCTGCGGCGCTTTGGAACTATTGCTTTCTTTCAATCTGCATTCACCAGCCAGGAAGGATAGATAGATTGGAAACAGTGATTGATTTGCGTTCAGACACGGTGACGCGGCCTACGCCGGAGATGCGGGCGGCGATGGCGGTGGCCGAAGTGGGCGACGATGTGTATGGCGAAGACCCCACGGTGAATTTGCTGGAACGTCGCGCCGCGGAGATTTTCGGTCGCGAAGCGGCTGTTTTTGTGCCCACGGGAACGATGGGGAACCAGGTTGCGATCCGGGCGCTGACGCAACCGGGGCAGGAAGTGATTGCCGAATCGCGCGCGCACATTCTGGACTGGGAGATGGCGACGACGGCGGTGTTTTCCGGTTGCCTGGTGCGTGCAGTACAAGCTGAACGCGGCATTCTGACATGGAAGCACATTGAGCCGGTGATCTTTGGGTGCGGAGGTTTTCGCGCAGCGACGGGCCTGATCGAAATCGAAAACACGGCGAATTTGGCGGGCGGAACCTGCACGCCCCTCAGTGTATTGGAAGAGATCTGGAACGGAGCGAAAGAGCGCAAGCTTCCTGTTCATCTGGACGGGGCGCGCATCTTTAACGCGGCGACGGCGCTGGGCTCGGATGTGAGAACTCTGACGCGCGGCTTCGACACGGTGATGTTCTGCTTGTCGAAGGGGCTGTGCGCGCCGGTGGGATCGATGCTGACAGGGTCAGCGGAACTGATTGACAGAGCGCGCATCTTTCGCAAGGCGCTGGGCGGCGGCATGCGGCAGGCGGGCGTGCTGGCGGCGGCGGGATTGATTGCGCTGGAACAGATGCCGGCGCGGCTGCACGAGGACCATGCCAATGCGCGACTTCTGGCCGAAGCGCTTTCGCACATCGAAGGCGTGCGCATTGATCTGGACAGCGTGGAGACGAACATTATTATCTTCCGGCTGACAGGCGGATTGAGCGCCGCGCAGCTTGTGGCGCGGCTCAAAGCGAGAGGGATTCTGGCCAGCGCCGTTGGACCTGACGCAATTCGATTGGTGACGCACAACGACGTGGACCGCGCGGCTTGTGTTGCCGCGGCGGAGGCGTTGACCGAAGAGATTGATGTGGCGGTACGGGCCAGCTGAGAGATGTTGGCACAGAACCGATGACGTCCGATCCTGAAAGTGCGGATGACGCTTGAAGAAAATTGCCGCGAAGAGCAGGCACCCCTTTCGGATGCGAGAGAGTTGACGAGAAGCGCGCCGTGAGGAGGGTGTCTCTTTGCGAGCAAGTCGCTTGCGAATCTGGTGCTTGCGCCATGCAGGGTGAGCAAGTACACTCATCCGGAGCAAATTTGGCGCGCCCATTCTTCAGGCAATCGAACTGTTCCTACGCATGCGCCTGAAATCGAATTGGAGCTGTCTGCAGGCGTCGGGCAGACAGAGTTGCAAGGCTTATCGAGCTAGACCGGAGGAAGACTGTTGCGAGTCGGGATTTTTACACGCGAGTATCCCCCGCAGGTGTATGGCGGCGCGGGAGTCCATGTGGATTACCTGAGCCGCGAGCTGGCCAAGGAGATTGAGGTTGAGGTGCATTGCTGGGGTCCTCAGCATTCCGACGAGGGCAACCTGCACGTGCGCGGCGCGGAGCCCTGGGCGGAGATCAGCAACGGCACAGAAGGAAAATTCAAAGGCGCGCTGGAGGCCTTCAGCCTGAACCTGACGCAGGTGAAGGCGCTGACAGGCGTGGATGTAGTGCACACGCACACGTGGTATGTGTCGATGGCCGGGCTACCTGGCGAAGAAGCTCTACGGCGTGCCGTTTGTGCTGACCACACACTCTCTGGAACCGCTGCGCGCCTGGAAAGCGGAGCAACTGGGCAGCGGCTATGCGATGAGCTCGTGGATGGAACGCACGGCGATTCTGGATGCGGACGCGATCATTGCAGTTTCGAAGGGCACCAAGGCCGACATTCTGATTGCCTATCCCGAAGTGGAGCCGGCGCGGATTCACGTAATCTACAACGGCATCGATTTGAATGAGTACCAAAGGACCTCGGAGACGAAGGCGCTGACCGATTACGGCGTGGACCCGACGATGCCTTACGTTTTGTTTGTGGGTCGCATTACGCGGCAGAAGGGTGTGACCCACCTGGTGGACGCGATCCGGTACCTGCCGCCGGAGACGCAGGTGGTGTTGTGCGCGGGGGCCCCGGATACACCGGAGATTGCCGCGGAGCTGCGCGACAAAGTGGAAGAGGCGCGCAAGGCGCATCCGCGAATTGTGTGGATTGAAAAGATGGTGACGAAGCAGGAGGCGATTCAGCTCTACAGCAATTGCCGGGTCTTTTGCTGCCCGTCGGTCTATGAGCCTTTCGGCATCATCAATCTTGAGGCGATGGCATGCCGTGCACCGGTGGTGGCGAGCGCAACGGGCGGCATCAAGGAAGTTGTGGTGGACGACGAGACCGGCTACCTGGTGCCGTTCGATCAGGACCCGGTGACGAGCTTTCCTCGCGATCCGGAAAGATTTGCGCGCGACCTGGCGACGCGGCTGAACCAGATGCTTGAGCGATCCTGAAAAATGCAGGCGTTTTGGAGATGCGGGAAGACGGCGCGTGGAAGATATCTTCAGCTGGACGGCGATTGCGCATCAGACGATCGGGCTTTACAGCCGGTTGATTGAAGAGCGAAGGATGAGCGCGCAGGCCTGAAGTGATTGCGAAGTGCACGATGCGGACGAAGAGAAGGAATCTGGAAAGGCTATGAAAGCAAAGCAAACTGATGGACGCAAACGGGTCGTGATTGAAGCGGTGTCCCCGGTAGTGGACGGCGGGCGTTTCGCCGCCAAGCGCACGGTGGGCGACCTGGTGCAGGTGGAGGCCGATATTTTTACCGACGGGCACGATTCGATTTCCGCATCACTGCTGGCGCATCGTGAGGGCTCGGAGAAGTGGGTGGAAATACCCATGCACGCGTTGGTGAACGACCGCTGGACGGGTGCGTTCCGCGTGGGAGAGCTGGGACGCTACGGATTCAAGGTGCGGGGGTGGGTGGATCATTTTGAGACATGGCGCCAGGCATTGCTGAAGCGCATCAAGGCGGAGAGCGATGCGCATGTGGATTACCTGATTGGAGCCGACCTGATTGATGAAGCGGCGGGGCGCGCGTCGGGAGCAGATGCACTTTGGCTTCGCGAACGGGCAACAGTGCTTCGCTCGGGAGAGGGGCCGAGCTCGCTTCGCATTCATGCCACGGACCCTATGTTGCAAGAGTTGATGCAACGCTATCCTGACAAGCAATTCGCCACGGAGTCGGATCGCGAATTCACGATTGCAGTGGATCCGGTGCGCGCGCGATTCAGTTCGTG
The DNA here is from genome assembly GCA_963780515.1 of uncultured Acidobacteriaceae bacterium. Lineage (GTDB taxonomy): Bacteria > Acidobacteriota > Terriglobia > Terriglobales > Acidobacteriaceae > Telmatobacter. The sequence goes on along the minus strand of CAWACG010000013.1, from coordinate 382,379 downwards.
GTATGAGCTTTTTCCTCGCTCGACTGCTGAAGAAGCAGGCAGGCATGGGACGTTTGCGGATTGCGAGAAACGGCTGCCGTACATCGCAGAGATGGGATTCAACGTGGTGTACATGCCGCCGATTCATCCGATAGGGCGCATGTTTCGCAAAGGTCCCAACAACAACCCTGAGAGCCAGCCGGGTGACCACGGAAGCCCATGGGCGATTGGTTCAGCGGACGGTGGACACAAGGCGATTTTGCCGGAACTGGGCACCGTGAAGGATTTTCGCCAGTTCGTGAAGAAAGCGAAAGAGCTTGATTTGCAGGTGGCGCTGGATATCGCGTTTCAGGCTGCGCCGGATCATCCGTACGTGAAGGAGCATGAGGCCTGGTTCCGCAAACGGCCGGATGGAACGATTCAGTATGCCGAGAATCCTCCCAAGAAATATCAGGATATTTATCCCTTCGATTTTGAGAGCGAAGACTGGGCGGGGATGTGGGAGGAGTTGAAGAGCGTATTCGACTACTGGATCGAGCAGGGCGTCACGATCTTTCGCGTGGACAACCCGCACACGAAGGCCTTCGCCTTCTGGGAGTGGGTGATCACGGAGATCAAGCGCGAACATCCTGAGGTGCTGTTTCTAGCAGAGGCTTTTACGCGGCCTAAGATCATGTACCGGCTGGCGAAGTTGGGATTCAGCCAGTCCTACACTTATTTTCCGTGGCGCAATGGGAAGGGCGAGATTACGGCGTACCTGACGGAGTTGACGCAGACACCGGTGCGCGAGTTCTTCCGGCCGAATCAGTGGACGAATACGCCGGATATTCTGACGGAGTTTCTGCAGATGGGTGGACGCGCGGCGTTCTCGATCCGGCTGCTGCTGGCGGCGACCCTGGGCGCGAATTATGGGATGTATGGCCCGGCATTTGAATTGATGGAACATGTGCCGATTCGCCATGGGAGCGAGGAATATCTCGACTCAGAAAAGTATGAGATTCGCCACTGGGACCTGGAGCGGCCGGACAGTCTGCGGCCGCTGATTGCGCGCGTGAATGCAATTCGCAACAGCAATGAGGCGCTGCAGAGCGATTGGAGGCTGAAGTTTCACTTCTGTGAGAACGATCAGTTGATCTGCTATACGAAGGAGTCGGAGGACCGGTCGAACCTGATTCTGACGGTGGTGAATCTCGATCCGTATTACACGCAGTCGGGATTTGTGACGCTGCCGCTGGAGGAGCTTGGGATTCCGCAGGACCGCGGATTTGAAGCGGAAGACCTTCTGACCGGCGATCGGTACTTATGGCAAGGTGCGCGGAACTATGTGGAGCTGAATCCGGCGCTGAAGTCGGGGCACATCTTCAAGATTCATCGGCGCATGAAGGTGGAGACGGACTTCGAATATTTTCTGTGAGCCGGCATCGGGTTGAAAATGCGCGGGCTGAATGTGAGGGCGGCTATCCTGCGAAAGGGTTAGCCGCCCTTTTGGATGCACTCCTCTTAGCTTATCTCTATTACATTCGCGGCTGCTGCTGCGGCGGCTTCGGCGCGCTCCATTACCTTTTGTGCGACGGCGTAGAACTCGGCTGCCTGCGGGCTCTTGGGGCCGGCAAGCGCGACGGGAAGGCCGCGATCGCCGCCTTCGCGAATGGAGGGGATGAGCTCGATTGAACCGAGAAAGGGGATGTTGAACTGCGTGGCCGTGCGCTCCGCGCCGCCACGGGAGAAGATGTCGATCTCGTGGTGGCAATGAGGGCAGGTGAAGTGGCTCATGTTTTCGACGATGCCGAGAACTTCCACATTGACCTGCGCGAACATCTCGAGGGCTTTGCGGGCGTCCTGCAGGCTGACGTCGCTGGGCGTGGAGACGACGACGGCGCCGGTGAGGGGCACGGTCTGCACGAGGGAGATGACGACGTCGCCAGTGCCGGGGGGCAGGTCGACGATGAGGTAATCGAGTTCGCCCCACTCCACCTGCTGCAGAAACTGGCGGATGATCTGGTGGAGCATAGGGCCGCGCATGACGAGGGGTTTATCGCCGGGGGAGATGTAGCCGATGGAGATGGTCTTGATGCCGTGGGTATCGTTGGGCTGAATCTGGTTGTCGGGGCCGACGCGCGGCTGTTGTGTCGAGCCCATCATGAGGGGGACGTTGGGACCGTAGATGTCGGCGTCGATGAGGCCGACGCGCTGGCCGAGCCGCGAGAGGGCGATGGCGAGATTGACGGCCACGGTGGTTTTGCCCACTCCACCCTTGCCGGAACCGATGGCGACGATTTTTGAGACACCGGGCAAAGCAACAGGCGCGGGTGCGGCATGAGAATGAGCCATTGGGATTAGTTACTCCTTATGAGATCGAACCGTTGCAAATTTCGTTGAGAGGCTATTAACTTGCGGCCGAGGCGTTTTCTGCGCCGGACTGTGCGTGGCGTTCCTGCTTGCGTCGTGCAGCTTCAGCCTCGCGATGCTCGCGGCGGCGCATGGCGTCTGCATAACGGCGAATCTCGTCGGGTGTTTCGGGCAGCAATTGAGGTACCTTTTGGCGCTTGCCATTTTTGTCGATGGCGACAAATACGAGATAGGCGCTGGCGACGTGCAGGTGCGAGCCGGTCTGTGTGTTTTCAGCCCAGACTTTTACGCCGACTTCCATGGAAGTGGAAAATGCGCGGTTGACGCTGGACTTGAGGGTGAGCAGGTCGCCGAGGCGCACCGGCTGAATGAAATCGATGTGGTCCATAGCCGCAGTGACGACATGGGTGCGCGAATGACGGTAGGCCGCCATGGCTCCGGTGAGGTCGATGAAGTGCATGAGGCGGCCGCCCAGCAGGTTGCCCAGGGTGTTGGTGTCGTTGGGCAGGATGATCTCAGTCATCTCCGACTGGGTGCTGGCCACAGTGCGCACAATCGGGTTGGTTTCAGTGGAACTCATTAGGGCTTGCTCCGTTCAATTGTGTGAGCCTGGACGATGCCGGCTGCCCGGTACAATGAGAGAGGCGGCAGGCGAAACAGAACGCACAGTTCCAGTTTCGGCAATCCGCGCCAATTACGCAAATCCCTTCAGGGACGACCGCGCCCAGGACAGAGACAATGGACAAGATTGCCGGACTAAGAGAGATTCTCGCGCTGGACGCGAAGAACAGCTTTGCGCGCTACGGCATTGCGATGGAGTTGGCCAAAGGCGGCGCAACGGACGAGGCGCTGAGGGAATTCGACGTGCTGCTGGGGAACGATCCGGACTATACGGCGGGCTACTTTATGGCGGCGCAAACGCTGGCCAATGTGGGGCGGACAGGCGAGGCGATTGAGAGGCTGAAGGCCGGAGTGGCCTGCGCCGCACGCACCGGCAACCAACACGCGCTCAGCGAGATGCAGGGCATGCTGGACGAATTGGACAGGTAATTTTCCCATTGTCCGGATCCGGCAAAAGCGAATCGTGCGCTGCTGTGACGAACCATTTTCAACAGCAAGTTTTTGCGCCGTTTTCAACAATTTCCCGTCTATACTGTTGATATGCCGAAATATTCAATCGTTGTTCCTTTTCACAATGAAGAGGAGAACGTGACTGTGTTGTATGCGCGCCTGAAGCAGGTGATGGAGCAGGTGGGCGATAGTTTTGAGCTGGTGCTGGTGGACGACGGCTCCAGTGACCGCAGCTACAAACTGCTGGAAGAGATTGCCGCGGTAGACAGCCGCGTGCTGGTGGTGAAGCTGCGACGGAATTTCGGCCAGACATCGGCGCTGGCAGCGGGCTTTGACAATGCATCCGGCGACTATATTTTCGCCATGGACGGCGACCTGCAGCACGACCCGAACGAGATTCCCAGCTTTATTGAGAAGCTTGAAGAGGGCTACGACGTGGTGTCGGGCTGGCGCAAAGAGCGCATCGACAACTTCGTAATGCGGCGTATTCCTTCGCGCTGCGCCAACTGGCTGATGGCCAAGCTATCCGGCGTGGACATCCACGATTTCGGCACCACATTCAAGGCCTATCGGCGCGAGGTGATCACCAACATTCCACTGTACGGCGAGATGCATCGCTTCATTCCCGCGCTGGCAAGCTGGTATGGCGCGTCGATTTGCGAGATCCCCATCAAGAACGTAAATCGCGAGCGGGGCAAGAGCCACTACGGCATCGGGCGCACATTCCGCGTATTTTTTGACCTGCTGACGATCCGGTTTCTGCTGAAGTATATGAGCAGGCCGCTGCACTTTTTCGGCAGCTTTGGCGCGCTGGGCATCATGGCGGGGAGCTTTATTTCGGCCGTGCTGCTGGGGATGAAGATTATGAACCCGCACCAGAGCATGATGGACGAGCACGGACCGCTGTTTGTGATTGCCGGCATCCTTATCCTGGCAGGAATTCAGATGCTGGCGATCGGGCTGCTGGGCGAGTTGCAGGTGCGCCACTACTACACCATGCAGAACCGGGTGCCCTACGCGATCGATCGCATTGTGCGGCTAAGGTCGCCGGAAGAGCCGAGTATTTTGTCGCGGGAGAAGGATAACTTCTAAGAACTGTGAAAAAGTGAACTGGTGAAGCAGTGAAATAGTGAAAGAACAGCCCCATCCGGACGATGTCTGGATGGGGTTTGGCGTTTCTGGGGAAGAGTGCGAGAGTTGGCGCGCAGGCGATATTGGTGAACGAAACCCTTGCAGCGAGCCGCCTCCAGGGTGCATTCTTGCCGTTGACATGAAAGCAATTCAGATTCACGACACTGGCGGGCCAGAGGTTCTGCAACTGGCCGAATTGCCCATTCCCGAGCCGGGGGCGGGGCAGGTGTTGATCCGCGTGGAGGCAGTCGGGGTCAACTTCATCGAGATCTATTTTCGCAAGGGCGTGTACAAGGCGACGATGCCGCTGATTCCAGGCAGCGAGGCTGCGGGCACGGTGGAGAAGCTTGGTCCCGGCGTTACAGGATTTGAAGAAGGCGATGCGGTGGCGTCGGTGAGCGTGCTGGGCAGCTACGCGGAATATGCGCTGGTGCCCGCCGCGCAACTGGTGAAGGTTCCCGATGGCGTGATGCCCGGAACACGCCGCAGCGGCGATGCTGCAGGGAATGACGGCGCATTACCTTGCCTATTCAACCCACCCGCTGAAGGCTGGGGAGACGGCGCTGGTTCATGCGGGTGCGGGCGGAGTGGGACTTTCTGCTGACGCAGATTGCTGCAAGGATCGGCGCGCGCGTGATCACCACGGTGTCTACGGCAGAGAAGGCGGAGCTATCGCGCGAGGCCGGAGCTTCAGACGTGATTCTGTACACGGAGCAGGATTTTGAGACGGAGGTCAAGCGGCTGACCGGCGGCAAGGGCGTGGAGGTCGTGTACGACTCAGTGGGCAAAACGACGTTTGAGAAGAGCCTGAATTGCCTGCGGCCGCGCGGGATGCTGGCGCTGTTTGGGGCGTCCAGCGGGCCGGTGCCTCCGTTTGACCTGATTCAGCTTGCAGGGAAGGGATCGCTGTTTGTGACCCGGCCGACGCTGTGGCATTACGTGGCCACGCGCGCGGAGTTGGAGTGGCGCGCGAACGATGTGCTGGGATGGGCCGCGAAGAAAGAGCTCAAGCTGCGAACGGAGTTCATCTACCCGCTGGCAGAGGCGGCACAGGCGCAGACGGATCTTGAGGCGCGCAAGACGACGGGGAAGATTCTGCTGGAGCCGTAAAAGGCAGCTTCTAGCTGCTAGCTATGGATTTCCGGCGGCGCATGGGCCATCGCCGATACCCGAAAGCTTGAGGGTCTTCGCTAGAAGCTAGAAGAGAGAACCATGGCAGGCATTTCGATCTCATCCGAAGACAAGGTCTTTGTGCTGACGGGGGCGGGCATCAGCGCGGAGAGCGGGTTGCCCACGTTTCGCGCGGATGATGGGTTGTGGGCGGGTTATCGGGTTGAGGATGTGTGCACCCCGGATGCGTGGGAGCGCAACCCGGCGGGGGTGTGGGAGTTTTACTCGGCGCGGCGCGCCGCGGGAATAAAGGCTGAGCCGAATCCGGCGCATGTTGCGCTTGCCGAGTTGGAGGCGAAGCTGGGCGAGCGATTCTTTCTCTGTACGCAGAATGTGGACGACCTGCACGAACGGGCCGGTTCAGTGCGGCTGGTGCACATGCATGGCGAGTTAAACAAGGCGCGCTGCGAGTGGGATTGCGGACGACCGCCGGTGGACGATCGGGCCATCTATAAGAGCCTGGATGAAGTGGGGCGCTGCGCGTGCGGCGGGCGCCTGCGACCGCGAATTGTCTTCTTCGGCGAGGTTCCGCTGGAGATGGAGCGGATTCAGGACGAGATAGCAAAGGCGACGCTGATGCTGGTGGTGGGCACGTCGGGGTCGGTGTATCCAGCGGCGAACTTTGTGCACTGGGCGCGGCAGAGCGGTGCGCGGACCGTGTATGTGGGGCCGGAAGCGCCGCTGAATGCGTCGGCGTTTACGCATGTGGTGGAAGGCAAGGCGGGAGAGACGCTGCCGGGGCTATTTCGGGTGGAGTGATGCTTTTCGACTCCCTACCGTGGGTCGGGATGAGAATCCGTCGAAGCATTAAGTTCCGCATCAGAAGTGGAAGCGGTAGCGGAGCTGGGCGGAGAACATGCGCGGATCGTTGAAGTGGAAGCCGCCGATGGTGACTGAGTTATCGAGCAGCACGCGATGATTGGTGACGTTGAGAACGTTGGCTGAGATGTTCCAGCTCTCGCCGAAGGTGTGGCCCGTGGACAGATCGAAGGTGGTGTGCGCGGGAAGATAGTTGCCGTTGTAGGGGCCGTTGTTCGGGCAGGACGACGGATCTGTGCAGGCGAGGCCATTGGTGAATCCTGACCCGTAATAAACGTTGGTTGCGAACCATGTGCGGAGGGGAAGATTTGCCGTGAAGCCCGTGTTCAACGTGTTGCGCTGGTCGTGGTCAACGGGTGTGTAATCGGGTCCGAGGTTGCAGGCTGGGTCGGTGGGGATGCTGCAGGTGAATCCCCCGATAATGTTGCCGCGCTGCTCGGCGATTTGATTGGAATAAGTCAGGTGAAACTGGCCCAATCGCGCCAGGCTGGGCGAGCGGAGTGTCATCTCCCAGGCACGGACGAGCGCTCCATCGACGGCGATGGGAAAGTACATGTTCGATTCGCCAAGGTTGGAGTGGTCGAGGAAATTGTTGACGCGGTTCTTGAAGGTATCGACGTCCAGCATCCAGCCCCGGTAGGGGATTTGAATGCCGAATTGATGCTCCTCGTCGCGTTCGGAGGGGAGCGGAGTGAAGGTATTTTCTCCGCCCCCCAAACTGCCGGCATAGTTGAGTACGGAGCTGGAGACAGTCTCGATAGGCGCGGGTTGGAAGAAGTGGCCATAGAAGCCGCGCAGCACCCAGCGGAGACGAGGGATTTCAACGGTTGCACCGATGCGGGGATAGATGGCGGTCTCATTTAATTCAGCGCGGTAGATGGAAAGGCGTTCGCCGCCGAGCAGTGTCACATAGCGGCCGAGGCGCAGATGGTCGGCCAGGTAAAACTCGACCAGTCCGGCGTTGGCATTTCCGGGTGTGTTGCAGGGAGATGTTGCGGTAACGCATTGGCCGCTTGATTCGACGCCAAAGAGGTCGTTTTCCTTCTGATAGAAGGAGTAGAGACCGGCGGAGAAGCTGTTTGGGCCCACTTCGAAATGAGCATCGGCCTGGCCGCCTACGTAATTTGAGGTCTGGTGCCACGTGGTGGCTACAGGGTCGTCGCTCGCGAGCGAATCATAGTTTGACTGGTTGAAGTGATAGAAGGGCGCAACCGAGAACAGGGCCCTGGGTGAGAGCGTGTGGACCCAGTTGGCGATGACGAACGAGTCGCGCTCAGTCTGGACATCGCGCAGGCCAGTGGAACAGTAGTAGCCGGACGCGCATTCGTAGTCGCTGGGATCGGGGTCATAGGGGACCTGGAAGAAGTCCTGGCGATACTGGGCGTCGAGACGGAGCTGATCACTTGGGGTCTGATTGCGAATCAGGGAGACGAATCCGCTTCCTGAGTTAGTGGCGTCGTGATGGATGGAGTCGACCGGCGTGGCGAGGCCGTAGTTAGAACGGCCGCCGGTGAGACTGGCGTACCAGGCGGTCTTTTCTGAGTGGTCGCCGAGCGAAAGTGCAACTTCGCCTGTGTAGAAGTTACCTGCGGAAATAAGAAGTTCTGCGTCGCGATTGCGCTCGAATCCGTTGCGGGGCAGGACGTTGAATACGCCGTAGGTTCGGTCACCCACGTCGGAGGCATAGCTGCCGCGCTGCGTTTCAAGGGAATCGATGTCGTTGGGGTCGATCTGGGGGCCGACGTTAGAGGCGATTTTGGTATTGGGAATGGCGACGCCGTCGATGAGCCAACTGGTCTGATGGCCGCCGCGCATGTGCAGCATGTCGTGGGTCATGTAGGCGCCGGGGACGTAATCGGTAATCATCTCCATGCCGATAGTGCGCGATGCGCCGGGAGTTTCGTCAATCATCTGGCGGGTAATGAGCGTAGTGGGCGTGACGGAATCAGTGGAACCAGATGTGCCGTAGACGGTGACGGACTGCGTGGTTTCGCCGATGGGGAGTGGAATATGCAGCACAGGATTCGTTCCCGAGGCCACGGTGAGCGTTTGATTGACGGTTGCGAAGCCAGGTGAGGAAACGGTGAGGTGATAAACGCCGATGGGAGTCTGTGGGAGTTCAAAGACGCCTTCGGCGTTGGTTGTGGAGTGCAGGGCGAAGTTGGAATCGGAGGCGCGCAGGGTGATTTGTGCGTCGGCAATCGGGCGATGTTGCGGGTCGTGGACAACTCCATGGACGGTGGCAAAGACGGTGGCCAGTGCGGGGATGGAGGAAAGGAACAGCGCGATGAAAAGCGAGTAATAAGGACGAAGACGCATGACGGTGATGACCTCCAGAGGTGGTACGGCTTAAACGCGCACGATTCTCGCGCCTTGGCAGTGCGGGTGCCGCGCGAGCAGTGTTTCCTGGAAGAATGGTTGAGATGAGACGGGGACGGAGAAGGCCGTCGGGAAGGCACGGGCCCGCTCAGTCCGGGAAAGCAACGAAAGCCCCGTACCCTAAGAAAGAGGAATGGGGAGCTCAACCAGTCTTTAGATGGAGGCTGGAACAGGAGGGCCGCGGCCGGCACGGGTGCGGATCCTGCCCATGCTGATTGAGATCTGATACGCAGCGTGTGAATGCCCCTGCTCGATTGCGGATGGCAGGATCACGGGGGAAGAGGCGAGCGCATGGATTGACGCAACCGTTGCGCCGGGATTCGTGGGGTAGAAGGGACAATGCGCGGGCGGTGCGGTGACGATGGGCTTGCCGGATGCGGCTTGCACCCTGCGCGCGATCATCGCGTCGTACATGGCGCAGTGATGGGCTCCGTGGCGGCGGCAGCAGGGGGGCAGACTCGACTCGTCGTCGGCTGAGAGCGTGGCCGTGAGCGGCCCCAGCCCGAAGAACAGAACGAGGAAGATGGAAAGAGCACGCCGCATCTGGAGTTCATGGTACATGAGGGTCTGGCCGGGCGGGAAGAGGAAAGGTTTGAAGCGAGGGTCAGGTATCATCGAGTTATTGCGCACTTCTGATTAGAGATAAGAGGGAACGCTGGTGCCCAAAGAGAATGCTCCCGAATCGATGGACGATATTTCCGCGGCGGGGTCGCGTGTAAGGAGACCTTTGCGCATAGCCCTTTTTGGCTTTGGGACGGTAGGCAGTTCTGTTGCCCGGATCCTGGTGGAGTCGAAGCCGGAAGGGCTGGAGCTGACGCATATTTTCAATCGGAGGATCGCTCGCAAACGGGTGGACTGGACTCCGCCGGGAATGGTGTGGAGCGAAGACGCCGATGAGGTGCTGGGCGCAGATGTGGACGTGGTGGTGGAGCTTGCCGGCGGCCTGGAACCCGCGGGCGGCTGGGTGCGTCGCGCTCTTGAAGACGGCAAGAGCGTAGTGACGGCGAACAAGAAGTTGATTGCGTATCACGGCGTGGAATTGGAGAGGCTAGCGGCGGCAAAGGGCGGGCACCTGAAATATGGTGCGGCTGTGGCGGGAGGAATTCCCGTCATTCCCGGGCTTGAGCAGGGACTGGCCGGTGACCACATTGAGCGCATGCAGGGCATTCTCAATGGCACATGCAATTTTATTTTGAGCAGGATGGAGGAAGGCGCGGAGTATGCGACTGTGCTGGCGACTGCGCAGTCCAAGGGATATGCGGAGGCCGACCCGACAGAAGATGTGGGCGGCTTTGATGCGCGCGCGAAGCTGGCTATTCTGATGCGGCTGGCGCTGCGCGTAGTGGTCGATCCGGAGGAGATTATTCCGCAGCCGATCACAGCGGTGACGGCGGTGGACTTCAGCTACGCGAAGGATCTGAGCTGCACGATCCGTCAAGTTGCGCGTGCCGAGGAGCGGGACGGGATGGTGGCGGCGACGGTGGGACCAATGCTGGTGGATCAGAATTCACCCCTGGCGTGGTCGCGGGGCACTGAGAACATGGTGATTCTGACGGGCCGGTATGGGGGGGACGTGGTTTTCTCAGGGCACGGAGCGGGCGGGCATCCCACGGCGGTGGCGGTGGTGAGCGACCTGCTGGCATTGGCGCATGGGTCGAAGAGGGTGGCGATTCCTTCGGTCCCGGCGCGGATTGGTGCGGAGTTCGAGGTGCCGCATTACATCCGCTTCCTGGTAATGGACCGGCCGGGCATTGTGGCGGAGATAACAGGCGCGCTGGCAAGGGAGCGCATCAATATTCGCGCAATCGTGCAGAAGCCGGGCTACCCGCAGCACGCGCTGCCTTTCGTGGTGACGGTGGAGCCGTGCAAGTCGTCGGCGTTGAAGCGGGCGCTGGCCAGCATAAGTGAAATGGATTGCCTGCTGGAGAGGCCGCTGGATTTGCAGATGCTGGAATAAGGCAGGGACTAGGGAAAGAGCATCATTTGGAAGGCCGGCGAATGAATTTGAATTTGGAGCGGAGGTCGCTCAGTGATTGACACGATTTATCGATGTGAGATTTGCGGAACTGAGAGCGAGAACCCGGTGCGGTGGATTGTGATCCATTGCAGTGATGCGCAACTGACGGTTTTCAAATGGACGAAGGAAGCTGCCGATGCGCCGCATGCAAGGCACTATTGCGGCGAGGCGCATGCGCAGGTGTATCTGAGCCGGTGGTTCGAATCGTTTTGCAGTTGATGCGATGAATCACGCCTTGCGTGCAGCCGGGGCGGGTCCGGTGGATTCGCGGACGATGAACTCAGGGGTCATAACGATTTCGCTGGGATACACTTTGTCGCGGTGGGCGATGCGATCGAGCAACACCTGCGCGCCACGCTTTCCCATCTCAGTGAGCGGCTGGCGCACTGTGGTCAGTGAAGGCGAGTAATAGGCAGCCGAGAGAATATCGTCGAAACCAACCACCGAAACGTCTCCGGGCACGGAGAGGCCGGCATCCTTGAGCGCACGAATTGCGCCGATTGCCGAGATGTCGTTGAAGCAGAAGATGGCGGTGAAATCGCGCGATTTCTGAAGAAGCGCCTGCATGGGCTTGTATCCGATTTCAGGCGCCATGGGATGATGCCCGGTCTTCATCGACCAGCCTGCGGAATCGATGCGAATGACCTGCGCGGGGTCAATGCGGAGGCCGAGTTCGCCAGCCACGTGCTGGATGCTCACCCAACGGTACTCTGAATCAGGGATGGCGCGAGGGCCGCGCATGAAGGCGATGCGTCGATGGCCCAACTCATACAGGTAGCTGAGCGCCTGAAAAACGGCGATATGGTGATCGAGCACGATATTGGTGACATTCTCGATGGCGCTATGAGCCGATATGGCCACCACGGGCACCGGAACCTGGATGTTGTCCGCGGGTGTGTTTAAGAGGAGGAATCCGTCGACCGCACGCTCCACGAGCATGCGAGGATACTGCTCGATGAGCTCGCGCTTCCAGTCGTGGCAGGAGGTGAAGTAAAAGTAATGAGCTCGGGTCAGCTCCTCGACAACGCCGCTCATGACGCGGGTGAAGTAGCCTTCGCTGAGGTCGGGGGCGAGCACGCCGACGCTCATGGAGCGGCTTCTGCGCAGGGATCGGGCAAAGTAGTTGGGCCGGTAATTGAGGCGTTCGGCTGCCTCGGTGACGCGGTTTCGCGTCTCCTGGGGGATGGATTTTGCCGATGGAGAGTTATTCAGAACCAGCGAAACTGTGGTCTGAGAGAGCGCCAGATGCTCCGCCAGCATGCGCAGGTTGACATGACCTGGCGGCGTAGAAGTCTTACCCTTTGCCATGATGGAGTTGTAACACGTTTCTGAGAATCCGGAAACAGCGTTACCCCAGCGCTTTATCGATTTTTCCAGTCATGGTACCGAAAACATGGATTGGCGGTGCGGTACTTGCAGTCGGCTGGACAATGCAGAATCCGCATGAAATGGATGGAAACGGGCGGTTCAGCGCCGCGACACCTGGCGGCAGCTTCACCAGGGAGCTTTGATGTGGTTTAGGCCGGGCGAGAGCGGGAAGAGCCGTCCATGGAACTCGAAGGTCCCGGTGAGATGGCCGGGGAGGGTGATGGATGCGTCCAGCGCCTCTCCCTCGCGGTGGTAAACGACCCGAATGTCGCCGTCGGGATGGGGAAGGCTCGCAGTGAGTGAGTTGAGCGCTCCGAGGTGAGGGGCGATGCGCACGGTCGCGAATCCGTGGCTTGCGGGCTGGATGCCGGCGACCAAAGTAAGCAAGTCATAGATAGGGTGCGCGGACCAGGCATGGGAGTCGGAGCGGGTGTCGCCGGGAACCTCGGGCCAGGTGCTGAAATGCAGGGCGAGGAGTTGGCGCCAGGGATCGAGGGAGTCGAGGTACTGGTCGGCGAGACCGGCATGATCGAGCGCGCGGGCGAGGTAAAAGCGGAAGTAGTAGGAGGCGCTGAGAATGCCGCCGGGGGTGGTTCCGGGCTCGATGGCCAGTATGCGGCGCAAGACTGCTTGCTGATGGGCGTGATCCATGCCTGGGGGAATGACGTCGTAGAGGACGGCGAGGATGTTGGCCTGCTGGCTGAAGGTCGTCTGGTCGGGATTGTCGGCGAGCAGTCCGCGGGCCGGGTTCCAGCACTTGTCGTAGAGGCCGGCGCGGACGTGTTCGGCGCGGTTGCGGTCGCGAGTGGATAGCAGCAGGTCGCCAAGATTTTGTTCGAGATCGGCGGCATCGTTGAGCGCGCCGAGGTACTCGAGCGTGGTGACGCAGGACTCGCCGCTGGCGGAGTAGGTGGGGATTTCCCCGGACGAGACCCAATCGATGAAGCTCCACCAGGGGAGTTTATTGAGAAGGCCGTCGGGCTGCTCGTGGGCGGCGTACCACTCGAGCACGGCACGCGCGCCAGGAAGCGAGGCCCGCACAGGCGCAGGATCGGGACGGTACATCCAGTAGTCGTGGAGCATGCCGATCCATAGAAGAGAGAACGTGGGAATGGTCTGCGGCAGGGAACTGGGATAGCGGCTGCGTGTGAGGCCGTCGGTTGAGCGGGACTGGTCGAATGCTGCGAGAGCCTGATGAGCGAGGCGGTCGTCGCCGGCGACGGCGTAGGAAATAAGGGCCTGGATGCGCGTGTCGCCGATGTACTGGAGCTGCTCGTAGTAGGGCGTGTCCATATAGGTTTCGTGGGCGTCGAGGCGGGCGGTGCGCCAGCTTATCTCCCAGATTTTGGCGAGGTCGGGATCGCCGGATTGGAAGGTGGCGCGCTCCTTAAACGGGTAGGCGGTGAAGTTGGCTGTGAGTGATTCGAGGGTAAGCGGCTGGTCGCCGGTGGTGATGTCGAGGTCGAGATAGCGCCAGGTGCGCCACCAGAGCGGCTGAAAGGTGCGATGGGCACCGCCATCGGGGAGAAAGCTGTCGCGAAGGCCGAGGGCTTGGCGGGGATGCTCTATGCCGTCGGTGCCAATGTAGGTGACGGCGTCGCGGTCGCCTTTGTGCTCTTTGTTGTCGTAGAGGGCTTCAGAGTAAGTAAGCCAGATGTGTGCGCCTTTGCCGCCGGAGACGGTGAGGATGGGGTAGGCGGTGGTGAGGGTCTTGCGGTCGAGGAGGATGTGGAGGTGGAGCCGGGATGGACAATGGTCGCCGGAAATGTCTGGGTGATTGCGGCTGCACCGTTCCTCGGCGGCGATGTCATTTCAAGCCCGAGGACAATCTGTCCGAGTAACTGACCGGTGGTCGTCGAAATGTACTCCATGTGAGGAAGTGAGTCGGGGACAAGGGCCCAGGGATTGTCGCCGGTAGTGTCGGCGGAATGGGCATGATTTACGTCGCCGAAGATGCTGTCGCGCATGGGCGAAGCGGCAGGAACCCAGTTTGGACCGGGGGCTGAGGAGTTCCAGTTCCAGTCGTATTTGGCGGCGTCGATTTCCTCGCCGGGGCCGGAGGCGAAGTAGGTTTGGAGGCTGACGGTGCTGCGATCGAGAGGGCGCTGACCGGGCTCCTCTTCGACGAGCCAGCCCTTCGGGTGTGCTGATGGAGGCCGGTCCGGTGGCTTCGCTTTCCAGAAGAAAGGCGGTGCGGTCGCTCATCTGAGCGATGGGGGCGTAGATGCCGAAGTTCCATACAGTTGCAGTGACCAGATTAGAACCTGGTTGAAGGAACGGAGACAGGTCGAAGCGCTCATAGCGCCAGTGAGAAAGATCGCCGCGGGCCGGACCGTCGCCGACGCGATGACCGTTGACATAGAGGATGAAGCGATTGTCGGCGCTGACGCGGACAATGTAGCTGGCGGGGACGGAAGGCAGATTGAGCGTTCGACGGAAGTGGAGAACCAGGGGTTCACGTAGGGGCGCGGTGGGATGGGTGATCCAGGAGGCCTGCCAATCGCGATGGGGTGGATCTGGCTGGATAGTGCTTTGTGCGTTCAGCGCCAGCGAAGAAACAAGGATGGTGAAAAGGCCAAGAATTCTGCGCATAGTTTTTGCCTGCCGGGTTCCAGTTCCCAAGGTTAAAGCATCAGACCAAATTCAATGGGGAACAGATTTTTCGAGCGCTGGACGAATCATGCCGGTTGAGCAGCTGGATGAAGGATTACGATTGCTTCTTGGCAGGCGCCGGCCAAGTTTGCGGTGGGAACGGGGGCGCGATTTCAGGGGCAGAGTCGACACTGTGAGCTGCTCAATTCATGCGATTTTCGTACTGTATGCACTTGATTGTGCTGCCTTGTAACGTCCTATTCATCTTGGCCCGGTAGCCTACTTGAGGTGATCGAAAACGTGACAGAGATCCGCATCTCTCAGTCTCAGCTACAGCCTGAGCCGGCATTTCCAGAGAGCCCTCACCTCGAAGGGTCGGGAACGCGAGAGGTTTCCGCTGTCAGGAAGTTTTTGCTGGCGCGCGGGAATTCCGCATTGACGGATCGTGGCTTTCACGTGCTGATGGTGCTGTGCGCCCTGAGCATTTTTGGGATTGTGGCGCTGATTGCTTATGAGCTGGTGACGGGAAGCCAACTCTCGTGGCACAAGTTCGGGTTCAGCTTTTTCTACGAAACCTTTAAGGATCCCTATACCCAGCAACCCATGTACTGGGATCCGGTGAATGGGCGATTCAGCGCGCTTCCATTTATTTACGGCACGTTGGTTTCGTCTTTTCTGGCGCTGTTGATTGCAGTTCCGCTGGCAGTTGGGCTGGCGATCTTTCTTACCGAGATGTGCCCGCGGGCATTGCGCGGACCACTCGCTTTCCTCACTGAATTGCTGGCAGCGATTCCAAGCGTGATTTATGGCCTCTGGGCGGTGTTTGTGCTGGTGCCGCTGCTGAGAGAGCATGTGAATCCGCTACTGATCAAAACGTTTGGGTGGTCGGGCCTATTCACCGACGAGAATCCGACCGGCCTTGGTTTTCTAGCCGCGGGTGTGATTCTGGCCATCATGATTCTGCCCATCATCTCTTCGCTGACGCGGGAGGTGATGACCGCGGTGCCGCATTCGCAGCGCGAGGCAGTGCTGGCATTGGGAGCAACTCGCTGGGAGATGATCAGCATGGGGGTGCTGCGCAATGCGCGCATCGGCATTGTGGGCGCGATCATTCTTGGCCTTGGACGCGCCCTGGGCGAGACGATGGCGGTCGCCATGGTGATTGGCAATACGCCGGAGATTCACCGCTCGCTGCTTTCAAACGGTACATCGATGGCGGCTGTAATCGCCAATGAATATGCAGAAGCGACAAGCGACATGCACTATAGCGCGCTGACCGAGATTGGCCTGGCATTGTTTGTGGTGACGATTGTGGTGAATGCGCTGGCGCAGTTGCTGATGTGGGCGGTTACGCGGGGAACACCATCGCAGACGCGGTGAGGAGACTCTTTGTGAAAGAGGACAAGTTCAGTTTGCGGTCCCGTATGAGGGCACTGACGGACGGTACGGTGACGGCTCTGTCGATCCTCGCGACCGCACTGGTGATTCTGCCGCTGGTGACCATCTTCGGCTACCTGCTTTACAAAGGCGCGAGTTCGGTGAACCTGGCGTTTTTTACTCAGATTCCCAAGCCAGAGGGCGAGAGCGGCGGCGGAATGGCCAATTCCATCGTAGGGTCGGGCATCGTGTTGGCGGTTGCCAGCGCGATTGGCGTTCCCATTGGCATAGGAGGCGGAATCTTTCTGGCCGAATTCGGTCGCGGATCGAAACTGGCCAACGCAGTCCGTTTCACCGCCGATGTGCTGAACGGTGTTCCCTCCATTGTGATGGGGGTCGCGATTTATCTGCTGATCGTGAGCCCGAAGCACAGCATCATCCCGTTTTCAGGACATTTCTCAGCCTTCTCCGGCGGAGTGGCGCTGGGCATCATGATGATTCCCACTGTCTGCCGGACCACCGAAGAGATGCTTTTAATGGTGCCGCACGCAGTGCGCGAGGCAGCACTGGGCCTCGGAATCCCGAACTGGCGCTCGGTGCTTTCAATTACGGTGAAGACGGCGTCGCCGGGAATCATCACGGGGTGCATGCTGGCTTTTGCGCGCGTGGCGGGTGAAACCGCGCCGCTGCTGTTCACGGCTCTTGGAAATGCCTTCTGGAGCACGAGCCTTAACCAACCCATTGAAGCGCTGCCTTTGCAGATTTATGTCTACGCACTGGGGCCCTACGAGGATCAGCATCGGCTGGCCTGGGCAGGATCGCTGGTATTGATTGTGCTGATTGTGCTTGCAGTGTCGCTGGTGCGCTATGTGACCAGCCGCGGCGTTTTGAAAGGGGCGAGCTAGGTGGGCGTCAGCATTGAAGTTGTAAACCTGAATGCTTGGTACGGATCGAACCACACGCTGCAGGACATCAACCTGCCGATTCCGGCGAATCACGCGACAGCGCTGATTGGCCCGTCGGGATGCGGCAAAAGCACATTTGTTCGCTGCCTGAACCGGATGCATGAAACCAATCCCATTGCGCGGGTGACGGGTACGGTGCGCATTGGCGACCTGGATATCTACAACGACGCCAAGCCGGTGGAGATAAGGCGTCGCGTGGGCATGGTGTTTCAGCGGCCGAATCCGTTTCCGACCATGTCGATTTATGACAATGTGGCTTCAGGGTTGAAGCTGAACGGGTATACCAATCGGCGGTCGCTGGATGAGATTGTGGAGAGGTCGCTGAAGAACTCGGCGCTTTGGGACGAGGTGAAGGACGACCTGAAGAAGAAATCAGGCGCCAGCCTTTCAGGCGGGCAGCAGCAGCGGTTGTGCATTGCGCGAGCGCTTGCAGTGGACCCTGAAGTGTTGTTGATGGATGAGCCGGCATCGGCGCTGGACCCTGTTTCAACTTCAAAAATTGAAGATCTGATTTTCCAGCTGAAATCGCAGTACACTATCGTGATTGTCACGCATAACATGCAGCAGGCGGCCCGCGTGGCAGAGAAGACGGGCTTCTTTCTGAATGGGCGGATGGTCGAGTTTGATTCCACCCACAAGATATTTACCAATCCCAGCGACAAAAGGACTGAGGATTACATTACAGGCAGGTTCGGATGACACGGATACGGTTTCAACGGAGCCTTGACGAACTGAAAGAAAACCTGCTGGTGATGGCGGGACTTGCGGAGCAGGCTATCCAGCGCGCCATTGAGGCGTATCGTGTGCGCGACCTCTCGATTTGCGACCTGGTGAGCCGCAGCGAGAATGCGATCAATCGCCTGGAGCGCGACATTGACCAGTCGGCGTTGGACCTGTTGGCGATGGAGCAGCCAATGGCGATCGACCTGCGCTTCATTCTCAGCGTAATCAAGATCAATGCGGACCTTGAGCGCGTGGGGGATGCAGCCAAGAGCATCAGCGACCGGGTGCGCAACATGGAGCAGATGGCGGTGGCGGAATTGCCGGTGGACATTCCGCGGATGGCCACGCTGGCCGCGGAGATGGTGCGGAAGAGCCTGCAATCGTTCATCGAGGCGGATGCGGAGATCGCGCGCTCGGTGCTGACGATGGATGACGCGGTGGACGCGATGAATCGCGCGGCCTACAAGGCGTTGACGAAGGTGATGGAGGAGCAGAGCCACATTGCTCCGCAGGCGTTGAACGCGTTGATGATCAGCCGCAGCCTGGAACGGGTGGCCGATCACGCCACGAACATTGCCGAGGATGTGATTTTCTGGGTGCAGGGCGACGATGTGCGGCACCACAAGAGCATCGCCAGGCAAAAAGAGAAGGAAGCCAAAGCAGCCGGTTGACCGCAGATCAGGGTTCGACCTGCCACCAATCAAACAAAGACATGCGGGGATAGTAGAGTCCGGCGCGGAGTTGCGCCTGCGCGCCATGCTGGTTGCGCAGGACTGCGGCGTAAGCCTCCAGTTGCGGAGCGAAGCGAGCACGCAGTTCAGGCAGCGCCACGGCCGGGTCGAGATTTTCGGCGTGGGCGGTCTTGTAGTCGATGATCCACCAGGCACTTTCTCCTTCTGAAAGTGGTTCGAGTCCGGCGCGGAAGAGGCGATCGACGCGCACCGTGCGCAGATTGCCGGAGACGATACCGGCCCATGCGGCCTCACTGGCGGCGCCGGCGCGTGGCGAGAGAATCCATTGGCCATGCGGATCGCGGGATGCCTGAAGGGCAAGGTCGAGAGCATTGGCGGCGATGGATTCCGCGTGAGGTTGACTCACCCCGGCGGCTCGCACCTGGGCGGTGATGGCGGGTTTGAGATGCGAAAGAGCGGCACGGGCAGAAGCCCAATCCTCTGTGACGCGGAGCCGAGCAAGCTCTTCGAGGAGCTTGTGAACGGCGTTGCCCAAGGCGCGCGACGAGCGGGCCGCCTTGATGTCGCTGGTAAAGCTGCGCATTGCGCAAGCCCGCAATGGGTTGGCTGCCTGAACTACTCTGAAGGCCAACGCCGGATGCGGGTTGGAAATCCGGAGGGAGGCGACGCAACAGCGTGGGGCGCGCTGGAGAGGGCATGACGAGCAGATTGCTTTCAGAAGCGGCGATGGACTCGATGGTCTGGTCGTGACTGGGTTGCTGGTTGGCTACCGTGGATTTCCATTGGTCGAAGCGAGCGCGC
Organism: uncultured Acidobacteriaceae bacterium; assembly: GCA_963780515.1. Lineage (GTDB taxonomy): Bacteria > Acidobacteriota > Terriglobia > Terriglobales > Acidobacteriaceae > Telmatobacter. Next base: position 362,946 of record CAWACG010000013.1, on the reverse strand, counting down.
ACTTCGGTTTCAAGTGTCGGCCACGCGGTGGCAAGCAGACAGTTCTTGGGTTCCACGAGGGTAAGGTCGCCGGCATCCTCTTTGTAAGCAGGCCGCGCAAAGAGATGCAATTCGTCTCGGGCGCGGGTGGCAGCGACGTAGAGGATGCGGCGCATTTCCTGCGATTCGCGTGCGCGGCGAACGCTATCGACCCAGGTCTTGGCGGTGCCGCGGTCGGCGCCTTTGGATTGGAGAGGCGCGACTAGGAATTCGGTAATGTCGCCCGAATCGTCCGGCAGAGCGATGCCGCGCTCCATCCACGAAAGCAAACTGGAACGGCTGCTACCGCTGTGTGCCTGCAATTCAGGGACAATCACAACTTCGAATTCGAGGCCCTTGGATTTGTGAATGGTCATCAACTGCACGCCGCATTCGCTGGCGGCCTCAGGGTCGGGCAGGGCGGTGAGTTTTTCGAGAGCTGAGTCAAGGGCGCCGCCGAGAAGGTCCTGTGCGCCATCCGGCAATGCGTCGAGGCAACTCCAAAGCAGATCGAGGTTCGCGCGAGAGGTTGCGTCAACGCAACCGGCTCCGCCCAATCCGAGCCAGACCTGCTGGAGCCAGGTGCCGAGCGATGCGGTGGGCAGCGCTGCCACGCAATTCGGGCATGTCTTCGAGAGCACGGAGCAGGCGAAGGACGGAGAGGCGGCCTGCTTCGCTGAGCAGATCGAGGCGTTGTGCGAGCAGATCGGGAACGGCAAGGACGAGAATTTCTGAATCGTCTGCACTGACGAGTTTGTGCAGGTCGTCGAGCGCAAGTCCGCACCAGGGCGCGCGCAGAACACCCAGCCATGCAACGCGGTCCTGAGGATTGAGCAGGGCGCGTGCGAGCGCGAGAGCGTCGAGCACCTCGGGGCGATCTTTAAGTTGCTCCAACTCGACGGCGCGGAAGGGAATGGATGCCTCGCGAAGTTCCGCGGCAATGGGCGCAAGGTCTTTGCGTGCACGACCGAGGATGGCGATGCGAAATCTCTCTCCGCGGGCACGGGACTGCTCGACGCGCGGCACGAGGCTGGAGATCAAGGCGACGATCTCCGCGGTCTGGGCCTGATGCGCAGCTTGGCGTGCATGAGCATCCTCTTCCCGTTGCTTAACGGCGGAAGGAGCCGTCGACCTGCTCAAGCTGGTGCCGGGAACGAAGTCCACATGCAGCGAGAGGCGCGGGGTCAGGCTAGGGCTCGGCTTGCGTGCAGGTTGGGCAGATGAAAAAGTTATTCTACTGCCATCGTTTACGGAGAATACTTCAACAAAAATCTCGTCCAGTTTCCGGATCAGCGCAGGCTCGGTGCGGAAGTTGGCGGCGAGTTGAACAGGGTCAAATAGGAGAGGTTCGTTGTCTGGAATCTCCAGACCCAGCGTTTGCACGCGAGGGAAGAGCTCCGCGTCGGCATCGCGAAAAGAGTAGATGGACTGCATGGGGTCGCCGACGACGAAGACAGTGCGACCGGTGCGATCGGGCCAGGCGGAGATGAGGCTGGCGAGTAATTGGTGCTGGCGGCGGCTTGTGTCCTGAAATTCGTCGACCAGCAAGTGGAGAATGTCGTCCGCGACGGCCTGTGCGGCATCCGTCGGCAGGTTGTCGTCCCCTCGGAGGGCTCGCTGGGCGATTTGAGCCACTTCAACGAAGTCCGCGGCCCCGCCTTCGGCGAATACAATTCTCAACTGGCCAGCCGCGTTGCGAAGCAGAGTAAAGCAGGCTTTGACGATGTTCCAGTCTTCTTCGGTGTAGCGCACGGGGGGGAGGGTGCGGACCGCGGCCAGGGCAGCTTCGAGGCCGGGCACTGTGGAAACAGAAGTGATCAATGCGCCAAACTTTTCTTTGGCGTCGCGACCGCGAGTGTTTGGGGGGAACCCGTCGGGCGTTTTCAGGCCTTTCACTGATCGCCATTTCCCTCTTTGCGTTTGGAGAAAACTCGATAGTGACGAATAGATATCTTGCGCGGATTCGATTCCGTCGGGGTACGGCGCAGACGGGATTTCGATGCTCTCCGCTAATCCGAAGGGTGAATTCGCACCCGGCTCTTCGCACGCGAACCGGGCCAGCGCCAACGAATCTTCGCGTGCTCCTGGAACCTGGTCGAAGAGACGGTCGACTTGGTTCAGCGCGTCGCGAACGGCCTGCGCGAAGGGGCGCTCAAGGCGAGCGCGCAGGGTTTCCCAATCGGGTTCGCGTTCCAGCAAAAAGCCGTGCATCCAAAGGTCGCGCTTCTCGAGCATTCCAATCAGCAGGTCTTCCATCTCCTGCCAACCGTTGTCGCGCCACAGCAGGAGGGAATCGATGGCCTGGCGCAGGTCAGCGCTGCCGGTGTCGATGGCATCCAGAACCCTGCGGGCTGCGCGGCGATACAACTCCCTGGGCTGTTCGCTGATGTTGAGCTCTCCGCCCAGTTCGGTGAGCAGCGGCTGTTGCAGGGCAAGGTCGCGGCAGAAGGAGTCGATGGTGGAGATGCGCAACTGAGCAGGCAGGTTGAGAAGATCCCAACCCAGGGCCTGCGAGTGCGCAAGGGCGCGACGGGCGAGGGCTTCCATCGCGAATTCGTCGGATGAATCCGCGGGCGACTGGCTTTCAGCGGCCTTTTCCAACTCCGAGAGAATGCGGTGGCGCATCTCGGCGGCGGCGGCGATGGTGAAAGTGATGGCGACGATCTGGCCGGGCTCGTCGACTTCGGCAAGCAGGCGCAGGAAACGCCGGGTGAGGAGGTCGGTTTTGCCGGAGCCGGCGGGGGCCTGCACGAGAACGGACCTGGAGGCATCCAACGCTCGTTGACGCTGGGGCTGATCGGGAGGCGTAGGCCGGGCTGCGGGCTTACTCATCGGCTGTCCCCGCTTCGGTGGAGTCTTCGTCGTCATCACTGAAGTTGTCGCGCTCCTGAACGCGGCACAGCGCTTGCAGTCCGCAGTGTTCGCATGTCCTGGGATAGTCGCGGGGATCCACTGTCGCGCGACCGGCGAGAAAGTCGCGGGCAAGCCGCTCAATGTAGCGCTTCCATTCGTCGAGCCGCGCAGAGATCGAGTTTGTTCCTGACCAGCGCGTCAGTGCCCTTGAGGTCCGCAAAGAGGGTTGCGGCGGGATTTTCCACGCTGCCGGCAAATTCCCGTTCGCCGGGCCGCAGCTTCGCGAATACGAGACCGCCGAGTTTCTCTTCGGAGTCGATGGCGAAGCCGGCATAGAGGGGCAACTGCACGTCGTCGGGACGGGGCAGATCCCACGCTTTGGGTGTGACATTACCGCTCTTGTAATCGATGACAAGGAGGGAATCGTCGTTGAGGCGGTCAATGCGGTCGAGGCGGAGGCGCAGGTTGATTCCCCCGATGGTGACGCTTCGGCCGACTTCAGTTTCGGCCACAGAGAAGGGGAGACGCGTGGCTTCATAATCAAGCCACTCGGTGACTAGGCGCGACAGGCGCATCTCTTCGATTTCAAGATAGCGTTGCGGCATGCGCTCGCGGGTAGAGGCGGGCATTTTCTCGCGCAGGACGGTTCTCACATGGCGGTCGACGAAGGCTTTTCGATCCGTGAGGGCCAGCAGTTCGTCGCGGGATCGCAGACCACGGGGCGGTCCGCCCCAGACGGCGTGAAGGACATCGTGAAGCAGCAGGCCGCGTTGAGCGGCTGTGAGACCAGCCTCGGCTGGATCCCAACCTCTTGCATCGAGCCGCGACGTGGCGAAGGCCTTGAAGGCGCATTGGGAGAGGGAAGTGAGAACGCCGGCTCCGCCTTGGATGGTTTCGCGCGGAAAGGGAACCTGAGCAGCGTCAATGAAGGAGACAGCAAGCGCATTCGGATGGCTCGGCGGCTTCAGCTCCCGAGGCAGATTGCAGGGCGCGCCGGTGACCTGGGTGATGAGGCGCGAAGGGCGGGTCTCAGAGTCTTTTATTTGCGCTGCAAAGCTGAAATTGACTACGGCTGCGGAGGCGAGGAGGCGCGTGGTGACGGAGTGAGCTAGATCCCAATCCTGACGTGGGGTCGAGTGCGGCATGGCCGCTTCGCGCTGCACATGAAGCGGCAACAGCGGATGGGTGGAACCCTTGGCGGGCCAGGTGTCTTCGTTGGCGCCGAGGAACCAGATTGCGTCGGCAGTGAGTCCGGCGGACTCGGTAGGTCCGGCAATCTGGATCGGCGCATCGTGGGATTCGGGCGCGAACAGAGTTTCGTCCAAAGTGCGGGCGAGGTTGGAGAGGAATTCCGACCAACGGATACGACGGCCATCAAAGCCTAGGGAGCCGCATGTGTCGATCGCTTGATCCCAGCGATCGAGGGCCTGGTGCTCCGCGCTTGAGAGACGATGTTCTCCGGGCCATCCTATGGCTGCAAGCAATTGCGGAACGAGAGCGGCCCAGTCGAGAGGGCTTTGCCGCCGGGCACCGATGTCTGCAAGCTGGCGGGTGGCTGCCGTGATGCGCTGGACCCACGAGGCGGGAAGCATTTGAGTGGGGCGATGATGCCGCATGAATGCTTCCTGGCTGACAAAGGCCTCGAGTGTCCACTGAGTTCGCTGGAGGCTATTGCGGCGCAATGCCCTCATGTAGGCCCGCAATGCGGCGGCTTCGTCGGAAGACGCGGTCGCAAAGCCGGTGGAGAGCAGCCAGTCCAATTCGTTTTCTTCCAGCGAAGCCGTGAGCCATTTGAGCAACAAATGCAGTGCGCGCGGAATGGGAGCCTGGCGAAGGGGAATTCCCAGAGAGAACTCGAAGAGCGCTGCTGAGGCGGGTGGAGCAAAGCGAAGAAAGGCGCGCTCGATCTCGCCGCGGCGTTTTGATATCTCCTGCGTGATCACGAGCAGGTGCGTATCCGGATTGACTGCGAGCTGGTGCGTGCACCATTGGGCACATGCGTCGATCTCGGCGTGGCTGTCGGTTGCCCTGTAGAAATGAGTTTCGCTGGTCATTTCGCCGACAGCGAGTTGCCGCCAGGCGCCCCAGGCGTCAAAAGACGCGCGCTGAGTCGGCAGGATGCGGTCAAAGCCCGCAACCAACAACGGTGGGCGCGGGGCCGTTTCTTGCTGCAGAAGAGGAATCAGCTCGAGCGGCGCGCGGGCTGGACTGAGCAGATTGCTCTCGCGGCAGGTCTTGTCGAATCGGTTGAGCCAGCCGCTAAAGGCGCCCGGGTCGCGGTCCCAACTGGTTCGCGCGGTCTGTTGCAGGTATTTCGGCGCATAGGAACAAAGCAGCTCGTGCGCCTGCATGGCCATGGCGGCGAGGCGGTGGCGGGGGCCTTCAAGCAGGGTGGCAAGGTGGCTTTCGCTCCCTGCGATCTGGGACCAAAGCGATTGCTCCTGCGCGGAGTTCAACAGCATGCGGCCGTCGACGGCGCGCTCTTCCCATGAGGACCGGGTAAAGGCTGAGAAATCTAGAATGCCGGGTGCAGGCCACGCACGGAGACCTTCCCCTTGGCGGCGGCGATGGAAGGCTAGTTGAAGCGCGCGTGCGGCACGGTCGCTGGCCGTTACGACGAGTCCTCCATCGTGAAGCCAGCTATCGATCTCTGCTCCCGCCAGAGTGCCCATTCCTGGGTTATACGCCGCCCGGCAGGGGAGTGCCATGGAAGGTCGGTTGTCGAGGCGGGCACCGGTTGTAAACTGGGATGTGACTCGCCGACTTTTCGCTTCCTCGCTGCTTGCTCTTATCGCGCTGGCCGGATGCCATTCAGGCCAGCAAGCTTCCCCTCAGGATTCGGCCAATCAGGATGTGAAGGTCTACCATCTGCGCGGCAAGGTGATGTCGACCGATCCCGCGCATGGCCTGGTGGTACTGGATCACGAGGCCATTCCCGGTTTCATGGATGCGATGACAATGCCTTACCAGCTCAAGGACCCCAGCATCGTGAGCGATCTGCACCCCGGAGACGTGATCACCGCGGACGTGCTGGTGTCAAAAAGCGCCGAAGAGACCGTCCTGCTGGATCATATTGTGGTGGTTGCGCAGGGTAAGCCGGATTACAAGCCCGCTGTTGTGTACCATGTGCCGGCGCCAGGAGACGTTGTGCCCGATTTTGCGCTGCGCAATCAGGACGGGCGAACGATTCACCTGCGCCAGTTTCGCGGCAAAGAGTTGCTGATCACATTCATTTACACGCGCTGTCCGCTGCCGAATTTCTGCCCGCTTGTTACGCACAATTTTTCGGTGATCGAAAAGCAGCTGGCCGCCAACCCGGCGGTTTACAAGAAGACGCATCTGCTGAGCGTTAGCTTTGACCCGGAACACGATACGCCTGACCGGCTGCGCGCTTACGGCGCCACGTATATTGGAAGCGACGCGAAGAATGCTTTTAATCATTGGGATTTTGCGGCGCCGCAGAAGCCCGTGCTGACGGAGATGGCAAAGTATTTTGACGTGGGGATCACGGTTGGGGCCGACGACACAATCACACACACGCTTTCAACCACGCTGATCGGGAGTGATGGCAAGGTAATTCGGTTTTATCCCGGCAACGAGTGGACCCCGGAACAAGTGCTGGCCGACATAAAGCAAGCCGCGGGCGCTTGATCACCGATTGCAACCGAGGGCTGGGTGAAGAAGAACGGGAGTCGACATCGGATGAAGCACGGATTGAATATTCGCGAGGATGCTGCCCTGGATTTTCTTTCCCTGGGCGCATTGATTCACCGGCTCGACCCAGGGATCGTGCCGTTCCGCAAGGCGACAGAGTGCAAGATTCACGTGAGCGGCGGCGAATTCAATGTTGCGGCAAATCTGGCGGACTGCTTTGGAATGAAGACCGGCATCGTGAGCGCCATGTCAGACTATCCGATCGGCGACCTGATTGCCGAGCGGGTTCGCGCCATGGGTGTGAAGCCGTTTTACAAGCACTTCAAGCATGACGGTGTGACTGGCCCCAACATGGCCACGGTTTACAGCGACCGCGGCTTTGGCGTGCGTGCGCCAGTGGTGTTCTATAACCGGGCCAACGAGGCGGCGGCGCAATTGAAGCCGGGCGACTTTGACTGGGAAGCGATCTTTGCCGGTGGGGTGCGCTGGGTGCACAGCGGCGGCATCTTTGCGGCGCTCTCGCCCACCACCGCAGAATTGGCCGCGGAAATGATGAAGGCTGCGAAGGCGGCGGGCGCGGTGACTTCGTTCGATCTGAATTTTCGAGAGAAGCTTTGGAAAATCCACGGCGGCGACAAGCGGGCAGTGGAAACCATCGGCCGGATCGTCGAACACGTGGATGTGCTGGTAGGGAACGAAGAGGATCTGCAAAAAGGCCTGGGCATTCCAGGGCCGGAGGTTGCGGCGAAGTCAAAGCTCGATTCGAGCGTCTTCCTCGGCATGATCGACAAAGTGACGAAGAAGCATCCGCAGGTGAAGGTGGTGGCAACCACGCTGCGCGAAGTCCACTCAACCAATCGCCACAGTTGGAGCGCAGTTGCGTGGGTCGATGGGAAAACTTACACCGCGCCGACCGCGGAGTTGGATGTGCTTGACCGAGTGGGCGGCGGCGACGGGTTCGCAGCGGGATTCTTCTACGGGTTGCTGAATGGCGAGCCGGCCGAGGAAGCTGTCAGGCTGGGTTGGGCACATGGCGCGATGCTGACTACATTTCCCGGCGACACGACGATGGCGACATTGGACCAGGTACGGTCATTCGCTCAGGGTGGATCGGCGCGCATCCAGCGGTAGCTGCACGATCAATTTCAAATGGCAGGCCTTCACTCTTCGCATCTTTGGCGGGGGCTAACGCATCTGTCTAACTGTTATCCTGACCATGCATCAAGAGATGAGGTCGCGCATGGCAAAAGTGACACTTGTATTTGCTTCCCTTCTGATTGTCCTTGGACTGGCTGGTTTTCTAGGCACCGGCAGCCAGCATTACACCGCGCTCATTCCCACGTGGTTCGGACTGGCCTTAGGCGTCTTCGGCGTGTTTGCGATGAGCCCCAGCGAGGCGCGGCGCAAGCTGTTCATGCATGTGAATGTGACGATTGGTTTGCTGGGTTTTCTGGGCAGCTTCATTGAGGCAATTCGAGGCTACGGACATGCCAGGTCTGCGGGTGTTGAGCCGGACATGATCGCTCTTGCCTCGAAATTGACCATGGCCGGCCTGCTGTTGGTCTACGTTCTGATGTGCGTGCGGTCGTTCATCAATGCACGGCGTCAAGGAAAGGTCTAGTGCATGGGGACAATGCGCGGCGGGTTGGGCATGGGAATGCGCGCGGAGCGAACGCCGCGTGGCGCCGGTGCACGGTCGGGCCAGGGTGACCCACCGAAGAAGAAGACCGACCTGAAGAAGCTTGGTCCTCAGATATGGGCGCTGGTGGCGCCGCGCAAGGGGCTGATTGCAGCAGGAATGGCTCTGATGGCCGTCAACCGCCTGGCCGGTCTTGTGCTGCCCATTGTTTCAAAGCCCTTGTTGGATAAAGTGCTCTCACCCGTACATCCGCAGCCGGGGCTTTTGCCGCGCATTATTGCAGCGGTGATGATTGCCACGATTGTGCAGGCGATTTCATCGTATTCGCTGACCCAATTGCTCTCGGTGGCTGGCCAACGGTTGATCGCCGAGATGCGCCGCGAAGTGCAACGGCACGTGGGCTTGCTTTCGGTTGCTTACTACGACGAGAACCGCACAGGAACGCTGGTGGCGCGGATCATGACCGACGTGGAGGGAGTGCGCAACCTGGTCGGGACGGGACTGGTGCAGTTTGTGGGCGGCATGTTAACTGCTGTGCTGGTCTTTTTCTTCCTGCTGTATCAGAGTGTGGTGGTAACGCTCACCGTTTTCGCAGTTGTGGGAGCATTTGTTTTCGTGCTGCAGTACGGCTTCAAGGTGATTCGCCCCATCTTCCGCGAGCGAGGGAAGATCAACGCAGAAGTGACAGGGCGGCTCACAGAGTCGCTGGGCGGCGTGCGGGTCATCAAGGGGTATCACGCCGAGGATCGCGAGCATAAGGTCTTTTCCGCCGGAGTGGACCGGTTGCTGGATAACGTGATGAAGTCGCTGACGATGACCAGCGTGCTGGGATCGGCCTCGACGACGGTGCTCGGCATTGTATCCGCGCTGGTGATGTGGCTTGGCGGGCACCTGGTGCTCAACAGCACCTGGACGGTCGGCTCATATTTTCAGTACAACGTGTTTCTTGCCCTGATGGTCGCGCCGGTCTTTCAGATTGTGAATGTCGGCACGCAGTTGACTGAGGCGTTTGCCGGTTTGGACCGCACGAACGAGGTGATGGCGGAGCTCGAAGAAAATCGGGACCCTGGCCGCACGGTGAAGATGCAGCCGATCAACGGCACTGTGCGCTTTGAAGACGTGGAGTTTGCGTATACGCCGGAAAAGCCGGTGCTGCACGGGATCAGCTTTCTGGCGGAGCCGGGAACGGTAACGGCGCTGGTGGGTTCGTCGGGCTCGGGCAAATCCACCATGATTAGTTTGCTGTGCGCCTTCCATACGCCGACCAAAGGGCGCGTTCTTGTCGACGAGGTAGATCTCGCGACCGTGGACCTGCATACATTTCGCTCGCAGCTGGGTGTGGTGCTGCAGGACTCATTCCTGTTCGATGGCACGATTCGCGAGAACATTCTGTTTTCGCGGCCCGACGCGTCGGAGGAACAGTTTTTGTTTGCCTGCCGCACGGCCCGCGTTGACGAGTTTGCAGAGCGCTTTCCCGAAGCCTACGACACGATTGTGGGTGAGCGCGGAGTGAAGCTTTCCGGAGGGCAAAGGCAGCGGCTGTCGATTGCCCGAGCGCTGCTGGCGGAACCGCGGATTCTGATTCTCGATGAGGCAACCAGTTCGCTTGACTCCGAGTCTGAGGCAATGATTCAGGCGGGACTCAATCAACTGATGCAGGGCCGGACAACCTTCGTAATTGCCCATCGGCTTTCTACAATCCGGCGCGCCGATCAGATTCTTGTGGTCGAGCAGGGATTGATTGTGGAGCACGGTAACCATGCGGAGCTGTTTGCAATGGGGGGGCGCTACTACGACCTTTACACCCGTCAGCATGGTCTTGAAGCAAATCTGTTTCTGGCTCCGGGCGAGGGGGATGTGGTTCCGGCGTGAACTGCCTGTTCCGTACAGGCATCGCTGCAATTCCAAAAACGAATCGATTGCCGCGGCGATGGACTGATCGCACCCGCAAAATCAGGCAAAAAGGCTCCGGTTTTAGCTCTGCGCGCGGCGAAATCCGCTGACGGCGGGCACGTCCCATTTCTTGACATGTGTCCCATATCGTGAGAAACTTTGTTTTTAACCACTGCGCGAAATGAGGGACCAAAATGCGAGATGCGGCTCCGCAAGGCACTTACAAAGTCCAAGCTCTGGACAGGGCATTCGCCGTTCTTGATCTGCTCGGAGAAAGCGATACGCCGCTGGGGTTGGCGCAGGTCGCTTCGTCTCTGCAACTGCACAAAAGCACGGCGCATCGCTTCCTGATGGTTCTCGAGCGGCACCGCATGGTTGAACGGACGGGAAGCGGAAAGTTTCGCTTGGGCCTGAGGCTTTTCGATTTTGGAAATCGTGCCATCGAGCAGTATGACCTGCGCGAACGTGCGCAACCGCACCTTCGCCGGCTGGTAGCCGAGACTGAGGAGACGGCTCACTTGTGCATTCTGGAAGGCGCGCACGTTATCTATATCGACAAGATCGAGCCGGCACGATCGGTCCGGATGATTACCCGGATTGGGGCAAGCAATCCCGTGCATTGCACCTCGGTAGGCAAGGCGATGCTCGCGTTCTTACCTGAAGACCGGATTGCCGACATTATCAAGCGCACCCGCTTTGAGAGGTTCACCAGTCGCACCATTTCCACGCCCGAGGCGTTGCGCGCGGAGATCGAAAAGACTCATCGCCGCGGCTACGCTGTGGATGATGAGGAACTGGAGGAAGGGCTGCGATGCATTGCGGTTCCGCTGCTGGATGCGCAGCGTCTGCCGGTAGCCGCGGTGAGCGTATCCGGCCCGTCATTTCGCGTGACGGCGCAAAAGCTGCCGTCCATTGCAAACCACCTGCTTCAGTGTGTGCGCGGAATTTCGACAGACATGGGGTTTACGTCGGCAGGACGACGGGGAAGCCGCGGCAACTGGAGCGCATAAAGGGCCAGCACGCGGTGGCGGGAGAGGCATCAGCGGGTTTCACGGCTTGCGTCAGGAGTGGTACGTTATCCAGGCCCGGTTGTGTGCTCAAGAGCATTCCATTCTGATACACTCATTGATGTTACTGAATGAAAACGGGCTGTCATTGGCTGCGGTTCAAAGGTTTTCGGACACGCCGGCAGCCTGAAATTGATAGACCTGAATTTCAGCCAAGATGCTCCAGTCGCAACCCAGGCGATTGAATGAGTTGAGAGCTTAATCTGGGGACGTAGCTCAGTTGGTTAGAGCGCTGCCCTGTCACGGCAGAGGTCGCGGGTTCGAGCCCCGTCGTCCCCGCCATACATTCCAAAAGAGTTACGGGACGTATGGACCTAAAGTGACAACGAAATCTGGGCACAATACGGGCACAATAAGCTTCTTAACCTGCACTTTGAGCCTGTTTTGTTGAATCAGTTGTGCCCACGTCCGCCACTTTTGTTCCTACGTTCGAAACCATCATTTTTACAACCTTGCTCTGCGCGGCTCGCTTGTTCGAGTTCACCGCTTGCGTGTAAACATCGAGCGTTATTTTGCTGTTCGCGTGTCGCAGGAGCTCCTGAACGGTTTTGACATCTTCTCCATTCGCCTTCAGCAAGGTGCCGAAGGAGTGACGGAACGTATGCCAACCGATTTTCTTGTGAATGGCATTTGCCTTCGCAACTGGCTTGAGATGACGCTTGATGAGGTTGTCCGACCAATAGGGCTGTTTCCCCGTCATCGTCTCGCTGGCGAAGGCGTAATCGTCATTCGATGAGTAAATACTCTGACGGCGCCAACTGAGAAGATCCTCTGCCATGTGGCTTTTCGTCGCTCTCTGGGAGATCGACAGCGATGAGGTCGAAGAAGGCCAGATATCTGAGTCGAGTCATTCCAGTGTGTCTCGCTTTCAGCGGCGCAGATCTGGCCGGGGAAGCACGACGAAAAGCTATTAGCCGCCGGAAGAATTTCAGGGCGATAAATCGCTTTACAATTTCTCTTTTGCGCGGTAAGCTCCCGCCTTGGGAAACGTTTTCGCTGTAATTCGCCAGATCTACTTATCGTTAACCCGGGAGATCACCTGTGACCTTGGAAGGAACGCGAGTTCTGCTTCTCGCCGTCGCAGCAATCTGGATGCCCTGCGCAGCCGCCGCAATTCAGAACATCGAGCCCGCCGTTCGGGAACAGCTCACGGTCAACATCGATGCTTCGAAGACGGCTGAACCGCTTTCGACATACGAATTCGGCATGTTCATCGAGCATATCGGTCCGCTCATCTATCGCAGCTTGTGGTCGGAGATGCTCGACGACCGTAAGTTCTATTTCCCTATCACCTCTGAGGAGCCGGCGACCCAAGGTCACCGGGGGGGCGGATTCCCCGGCATGCAACTCCGCAAATGGCGCCCTATCGGCCCTGATGCAGAAGTAGTGATGGACGAGGACCATCCGTTCGTCGGCGCGCAAAGTCCAAGGATCGCGCTCGACTCCTCCGTCCCACACGGAATTCAACAATCAGGACTGGCCTTGGAGAGAGGCAAGCGGTACGTCGGCCACATCTGGCTGCGAGGAACTCCCGGCACATCAGCGAAGGTCTCCCTGATCTGGGGCGCGAGCCCAGGCGACCGGGAATCCGTCTCCCTGAAGGAGCTCACAAGCGCCTATCAAAAGCTCCCGTTTGCCTTTACGGCGAAAGCCGACGCGAGCGACGCGACCATCGAGATTACGGGCCTGGGGTCTGGAAACTTCCACATCGGTAGCGTCTCGCTGATGCCCGCGGACAACTTCGATGGGTTCCGGCCGGACACGATCGCTTTGCTGCGCCAGCTGCACTCCGGCTTCTGGCGCCTGCCCGGCGGCAACTTCCTTTCCGACTGGAGCTGGTACAACGGCGTAGGCCCGCGCGACAAGCGCCCGCCCACCTACGACTATGCGTGGGACGCAATGCAGTCAAACGACGTCGGCCTCGACGAGTTCATGACGCTTTGCAAACTGATCGAGGTGGAACCCTACATTACCGTCAACGCAGGCTTCGGCGATGCGCACTCGGCTGGGGAGGAAGTGGAATATATGAACGGCTCCCTCCAGACCTGGCTGGGCGCGGAACGCGGGCAGAATGGGCACCCCGAGCCGTATCACGTGAAGTATTGGGACATCGGCAATGAGCCCTACGGCGTGTGGCAGTTCGGCCGCACCGACCTGAAGTACTACGTTCTGAAGCACAACGAATTCGCCGCCGCGATGCGCAAGGCCGACCCGTCGATCACACTGCTCGCCTCCGGCAACATGCCCGAGCCGATGGACCTGACGGGCGAGATCCGCGCGAAGGACGCGGACAACATGAAGGCCGTGGAAGGCACGCCGGAGGACTGGACTGGCGGCGAGATTGAGCACTCTTGGGGTAACTTCTCCGGCATTACCCAGCACTGGTACGCGCGGTCCGGGCAGAGGTTCGATCTGGAAAAGGCGAAGCAATTGCCGCTGGACGCGCCGACTGATGCCGGTTACGACACGGTTGACCAGACGCCGCTTGAATTTGCGCGCTATCCTGCCAACATCGTGCACCTGAAGGCGCAGGAGTGGCGCCGATACGAGCAGCGTTTCCCACAACTCGCAAAGGAGCACATCTTTCTCTCCATCGACGAGTACGCATACTTCGGCGGGAGCTTCAACAAGACTCCGGACCTAAAGATGGCGCTGGCCTATGGGATGATTCTCAACGAGATGCTGCGGCACACCGATTTCCTGCGGATGTCGGCGCGCACCATGGGCGTCTCCACCCTCGACTACACGCCGACGGCTGCAGTGTTCAACAGCACCGGGCTCGTGTACAAGCTCTACGGCGACCACTTTGTTCCCGGTTCCATCCCCGTCGCCCTCTCCGGGAATTCGCCCCAGCCGGCGCCGCAGTATCCGGTGGGTGGCGATCAGCCGGAAACCAATTCAGGCAGTCCAACCTATCCGCTGGATATGTTGGCTGCGCTGACGCCGGATCGCAAGTTCCTTAACATTGCTGTTGTGAATGCGACGGAGTCAGAGCGGAGCTTCGACCTGAACGTCGCCGGAGTGAAGCTGGAGGGCCCGCCGACGCTGTGGCATATTACCGGCAAGGACTTGAAGGCCGCAAATCAAGTGGGGCAGCCGCCGCAGGTGACGATTCTGACGGTCAAAATAAACGGCTCGGCGCAAAAGTTGTCGGTGGCGCCGATCAGCATCAGCATCTTCCAGATTCCTGTGGCGTCGAGCGCCCAGTGAGGCTGGCAACTAAGATGGCGAGGCGAACCCGCCGCGAGAAGGAAGAAAGCATATGAAATGGTACAGGCTTTGGTTGCCCATAGGTGCGATGACATACTCGGCTCTCGCAGCAAGTGCGCAGATGGAACAAACATGCGCGGATCTCATGAACCTGAAGATTGACGGCGTCAAAATTACAAATGCTGTCTCGGTTCCGGCGGGGGCCAGCGTTCCGGCTTCCTATCCACAATACGAAGGAACGCTGCCGGCGCACTGCCGCGTCGAGGGCGTAATCCATCCGCGAAAGGGCGTGGACAACGTGGAATACGGAATAGGATTTGCCGTGGCTCTGCCTCCTCAAGATGCCTGGAACGGCGACCTGATGATGCAGGGCGGAGGTGGCGGGAACGGAGTCGTCTTCTATCCTGTCGGCGATTCCTACGCCGGAGACAAGCCAGCACTGATGCGCGGATTCGCCGTCGCCAGCACGGATACGGGACACAAAGCGACGCACGGCGGGTTCGATTTCTCGTTCATGCGCGACCAGCAGGCCTACCTTGATTTCGCTTACCAGGCCAATGCTGAAGTGGCGGGCGTGGCTAAGCGGATTATCGACATCTACTATGCAAAGCCCGCAGCGTACTCATACTTCGTTGGCTGCTCGACCGGCGGCCGAGAGGGCATGATCCTGTCTCAGCGCTTCCCAACTGTATTCAATGGGATTGTGTCCGGTGATCCGGCTATGCGAACGGGGTTGTCGAACCTTGCCGTCGGCCAGTGGATCCCCGTGGCTTACAACCAGGCCTCGCCGAAGGATGCATCCGACAAGCCGGATATTGGCAAGTTTCTCACTGATGGTCAGCGCAAGCTCTTCATGGATGCGCTGATGAACAAATGCGACAATCTAGATGGCGTTCGGGATGGGATGATCTTCGATCCTCTGGGTTGCCATTTCGACCCGGAAGTGCTGGCGTGCAAGCCGGGGCAGAACGAAAGCTGCATCGCACCCGACAAGGTGGCGGCCATCGAGAAGGCCTTCGCGGGACCGAAGAGCACCTATGGCTCGCAGGTGTATCCCGGCTTTCTGTATGACGCCGGGATCACGTTGAGTGGACCGGTGCCTGGGCTGCTGAATCTGGGTGACCGCGGCATCTTCGGCCCGTACACAACGGCGACGACTATAGACGTGGACAAACTGGCGCTGCATGCTTCCAATCCGCTAGTGGAACCTGCATCCACCAATCTCACCACGTTTTCCGGGAATGGCGGAAAGCTGATCTTCTTTCACGGGGACAGCGATCCGTGGTTCTCGCCGCTCGATACGCTGCGCTACTACACAGAAATGACCGCTGACAATGGCGGGCAGGAAAAAGTCGAGCAATGGAGCCGGCTATTCTTGGTGCCGGGGATGACTCACTGTGGCGGCGGGCCATCTCTCGATCATTTCGACATGCTGACGGCGGTCGTCAACTGGGTCCAGAAAGACGTAGCTCCGAAGTCGATGATTGCCACTGGAAAAGCCTTCCCCGGCAGAAGCCGTCCACTCTGCGCTTATCCCATGCACGCGCAATACGCGGGACATGGAAATACAGAGGACGCGAGCAACTTTAGTTGCCAGTGACGCTGAATGCGCCACGCAGGCAACGGCACCGCTCCGGTTTCGTGAGCCCTGTGTGATCCGCATCTTGTCCTCTGTGGCGGTCTGCGGCATTTTGGAGGCTTGAGAGCGGGCGTGGACGAAGCGCAAGCGAATCGGCGAGCGCCGCGGACCTCCCTTTATCCAGACAATTGGATAGCGGAACACTTCAATTTAGTTGGAGATTCGCGATACCGGTGATTACTCGACGCAACCTGCTTGCCTCTGGAACGACTACTTTTAATCCTGCTTGCCCAGGTTGACGGCGAGTTTATGGCCCTGGTAAATTACGGTGCGATCGGCCTGCGGATCTGGTTCCACTCCTACACCATGATCCTGCTTGACCAGTACAATCCGTAAGGTGCGTTTCTTTGGCATTCCGGGAAATGTTCCCGCTTGATCCGCAATCGATAGAGTCTTCGGAGTGTCATCCCAGTGAAAATGAACTGCCGCACGGGCGCCGTGCTCATATGCGTAGCCGTCCCCGTTATCTTCATACAACTGAAAGTCTGCATCTCTGCCACCGTAAATACGGATCTCCAGTGGCTCTTCTGATTCAGCGGCAGATTGAACGACCGGGCCCATGGGCACGATACTGCCGGTCTTTACCAGGATTGGGATTCGATCCAAGGGAGCATCAACTGCGATGGTTCTTCCGCCGCGGTGCGTTTGCCCTGTCCAGAAATCAACCCAATCGTTCCCTTCTGGCAGAACCACGTTGCGCGTTGTTGCGCCCTTTTGCGTAACGGGGTTCACTAGCATTGAATTTCCAAAGAGGAATTCGTCGGTCACATCGCGTAGAGCAGTGTCATTCGGATAGACCAATGGCAGTCCCTGCATAAGGGTTCCTCCACGATTGGTCACATCCCAAGCTGCGGAGTAAATGTAGGGGAGCAGGCGATAGCGAAGATCGTCGATTTGCGTGAGGATCTTCTGTGTCTCAGGACCGTACTTCCACATTTCCGTTTCGGAGCGATAACCGTGAACGCGAAAAATCGGGCAAAAGGCGCCAAACTGAAACCAGCGAATTAACAGTTCGTGGTAGTCGGTCGATGTGTATTGGTCAGTCGGTCGGAAGAATCCGCCAATGTCTGTTGTCCAGTAGGGAAAACCTGACATTGAGAAGCTGAGCCCGGCTGGAATCTGGCGCCGCAGCGTTTCCCAGTTAGCCGAGACGTCGCCCGACCAGGAAACGGAGCTATTTCGCTGCTGCCCGGTGAAGGCAGAGCGGGATAGGATCACCACGCGCTTGCTCTGAGTTGTAGCCCTTTGTCCTTTATAGACGGCCGACGTTTCAAACAACGGAAACGCATTCCGAACGAACCTTCCCGGACCCAGGTAGGTCTCGTCGTTCTTGAGCGGATCGCCCTCCGGTTCCGAAGCGTCGAGCCACCATCCGTCCAGCCCTGAGCTGAAAAGATTTCGATTAATATCCGCCCAGAAAGCCTGTTGCGCTTTCGGGTTAAAGATGTCCACCCAGTTTTCTTTCTCCTTGGCCTCACCCGGCTCTCCGGTCTTCGCCTCGCTCGTGAGAAGCAAGTGTGCGCTTTTCATTTCGTGGTCGACCTCGGTCTCGACTCCGAACTTAGCCCAAACAGAGATGACCATGTGGAAATTCAGGCGATGCAGCGAGGACATCATTTTCGCGGGATCGGGATACTGGCTCTCATCAAACCGCATGGCATTCCAGCCATACTTCCCCCAGTACTGCCAATCCTGAACGATTACGTCCACCGGGATTTGACGTTTGCGGAATTCGGCGGCTGTATCCAGAATCTGTTCCTGGCTCGAATAGCGCTCCCTGCATTGCCAGAAGCCATAGGCCCAGCGTGGCAGCAATGGAGCGGCACCCGTCATTTCGCGATACTCCTGAATGACTCGGTCCAGCCGCGGTCCGTACAGAAAGTAATAGTCAACTGCGCGGCCGGCTTCCGAACGAAACTCCGTAGTATCGGAAGGAGAACGAGCAAATAACTGTGTATCGCCGCCGGTTTGCGCTGAAATCTGATAGTTCGTGTCGGCCTGCAAATCGATTTTGGCGCCGGCAGAATCAGGAACCCACATATTATGGAGATCGATGATCGTCTTGCCGCCGACCGAAAGACGAAGTCGGTCTCGATCATTTCCGGCCAGCAGGAAACCGTACTCTCCCGATGGCCCCGTGCGGAAACTACCCTCGCCTGCGGCGTCCAATTGGATGGGCTGATCGGCGGAATTAAAGTCCGTCAAAGAAGCATTGTTCCAGATTAGCCCGTAGCCTTTCGTCGAGACCAGCACAGGAATTGAGATATTGGTATTGGCTTGCTGCAGCCGCAGCGGGATGCTGCGCATATTCAAGAATCCCTCCTGGTGCTGGCCAAGACCGTAAAGCGCCTCGTCACGTGGAGATAGAAATTCCTGTTGCACCCCGAATGTCGAGACCCCATCAATCGTCGTCGGAGTCAGCTTTCTGCCGCCGCCGGCCGGTTCGCTGAGAATCGTACGTCCGTCTGCCGAAAGAAAGCGTAAGCTGCCGCTTGCGCGATCAACTGCTACCTGAACAGCACCTGTTTGAATCACGAGTGTCGAACTTTCAGAGACCACTTTGAAGTTGCTTTCGTCGCATGGCTGAATGACCGCCGGGACGATTGCTTCGGGGATCTCCCGGGTAGGACTGGCAACAAGATGAATGATCCGGTCTGAGCACACTTCGATGCGCAACGCGCCGTTTGTCGAATAAAGCGTTACTCCGTTGTTGTTGCGTTTGAAGGAATGAATACTGCCTGATTCGCAAGGCGCAAATGCTGCGGACAAAAGCACCAGAACCAAAGCCCAGAGAACGGTTTGCATAGAGCGAAAGGTGATCAAGAGTAACTCCCGCGTCAGAATCAGACTGACAACTGCATGGTTTGAAATTGACGTTTCATCGCAAAGTGCTCTGTACCTCTTTGAGCATCTTTGTCCGCTAATACAAGCGCTCGTCAGTTTGACTAGGTTGAATGGAAGAATTGAATTACTCCTCAGCCTTACTGCCGACTGATGTCGGTACCAGATTGTTGGACCGCAATACTTGCCAGGTCGTCCCACTGCTTGCTTAACTGCTTCGAAATCCTGAAAGCCCCAGCCGCCGCTGTCGAATTCCCGGTTTTCTGATACAGGCGGCCAAGTTGATAGTGAATGCTACCGTCCTCATCGCTTTTCAACCCCAGGTTGAATTCCGCAATCGCTTCGGGAATGCGATTTGTTGAGGCGTACACCTGCCCCAGGAGAACATGGAGGCGAGGCAAAAATTCCGGCTTGATTCCCTTGCTTCTGTTGAGGTAGGCCTCGGCGTCTGCGTAGAGGTTGCGCTGCACGAGTATTTCAGCCGCCAGCATATTGGCCTCTGGGTCGTCAGTATTCTTCTTCAACAGGATTTCGTCTGCATCCATCGCCAACTGAGGCTTTCCGTCATCAAAAAGCGCAATCGCTAACCCAAGCCGTGCTAGCCGGCTTTCCTGTTCCAGGTTCAGCGCCTTCTCATATTCCTGTTCCGCATCGCCCCACTTTCGCTCCTGGCGGTAGACATCTCCAAGCAAGACATGCATCCCAGGAGAATTCGCATCGAGTTCGCCGGCGCGGGTCAACGCGTCGATCGCGAGTACCTGGTCGGCCCTGCTTTCCCAATAGAGCCCGACGATCCGGGTCGACGGCTTCATTGTGAGGCGCCGTGCCGCCAGCGACGCTGTTTCATAGTCACCTGCATAGAAAGCGCACGAAGCCAAAATGGAAGTAGAACTCTCAGACAGCCTATTCAAGAAAGGGCGCAGACTATCGCTGCACTTTTCGTATTGACCCGTAACATAGAGCTTCTCGGATTCCAACGACGATTGGGGAATCGCAGCCTGATGCCGACCTGGATCGGAGTCTCTGCGAGAGGATTCGACCCTAAAAATCGGCGCAGCGTCCTCTAGCTCACTCTGAATCAAGTCACTCAGACCATCCGGAATGCTCCCGCTCACTCCTCTCTCTTTGACCAGACTCACCAGTCTCGCGCGCTCCTCCGCTGAAATCGCTCCGCGCAGCAATGGCAACCTCGCTTGCAGAAAGGCATGATCAGCATTCCAGATTCCTTCCAGGTCCTGAAGTGATTGCTCTGTGTTTTTCTGCTTGAGGTGCATAGCCGCAATACCGAGCCGAGTCAACGCGCAGCTGGGATCCGAATGCAATTCCAAATCGAATTGTGCCTGAGCGTCGGAGACCTTCTCCTGCCGAAGCAGTACGATGCCATAGCTTGCACGGGTACATGGAGGAAGCGATGGCGCAGTGAGAATTAACTTGAACTCACTGGCAGCTTGAATGAGTTTGCCCTGGTCACTGAATGCCTCTCCCGCCCGGAGCCTGACATAGGGTGAATCGGGATACGCACTTGTCATCGTGCGTGCATCGAACTCTACCTGCTGAAGGTAGCTCTTACCGAGCGCAAGCCAGGAGTTTCCGTTACCTGGGGCTAGCTTCACAGCCCTCTGATATGCATCACTTGAAGCGATGTTGTCGCCGGCAATCGAATATGCGCGACCCAATGTGATTGGGGCTTGCGGATCTGCCGGATTGAGCTTTTCCGCCCTGCGGAGAAACGGTATCGCCGCCTCCGCACGATTGAGCTTAAGGTAGTCGATCCCCAGGAACAACTGGGGAACGAATAAGGAAGGATTGAGACGAACTGCTTCGGTAAAGCTTTTGATGGCCTCGTCGAAATTGCCCTCCTCGTGGTACATCAGCCCGAGATCAGCCCGAAGTTCGGCGGTCCGAGGGCTTAACTGAATCGCATTTCGATAAGAATCCGCGGCAGCGGAGAAATCCTGTCTCGCCGTGGCTTGTTGCGCCGCGGCGAGATAAGATTGAAGCCTTTCGTCGTTATCGGGTTGGACCGCCCCTAAGGCCAAAGTTGAAAGCGCGGCCATAAAGACAATCAGACCTACACCGTTAAAGAAGCGCACTTAGCAACCTATCGGACGATCTTAAGCGACAACTGCACTTGTCTCGCCCCCTGGGTACTTGAGGCCTCCCCCATTGTGCCGTCGCCGAGGTTAATGTCCGGCGAATCGAAGTTGACATGATTAAACGCGTTGAACATTTGTGCAGTGAACTGCATGCGGAATTTCTCAGTAAGGTTGAACCACTTTTGGATCCCAAGGTCTTCATCCACGTAGCCAGGAGCTCGCAGATTAGAGAAGTAACGAGGCGCATTGCCGAATGTGTAAGCTGGCGCTTGAGCAAAAGCCCCTGCGCCGTTCCCAACGCTTACCGCGGGCTGCCCGTTGAAGAAGCAGTATTTCGTTCCTGCGGGGATGAACGCGGTGCCACCGAAACCGCCGCATCCGGCGGTCTTAAGACCGACTCCCGTGAGGTTAGCATGCTGATTGCCGCCCCAAAGACTTCCGGAGTTCGCATTGGCATTGCCGATTGATAGCGGGAAACCGCCCTGGACGTGGGTAATTCCAGAGACCTGCCAGCCGCCTACAAAGGTATTCTCTATACCGTTCATGCCGCCGCCGAACTTCTTGCCTCTGCCAACCGGCAACTCATACACATAATTCAAAGCAAGGGACTGCGGGATGTCCGTCGAGTCGACCGCTTTCTCCGCGCCCAGGTCATAGTAGTTGCGGATCGCGGCGCCTCCGCTGCTGATTGACGCCCATCCCTCGGGCCCGTCCGTGTCGTCGAGGAACTTGGAGTAGGTGTAGGAGGCCATAAAGATCAGGCCCAAGCTGATGCGGTGAGTGAAAGTTGCCTGCAACGAGTTGTAGTTGGAAAAGCCTATCGGTTCCTGACTGGCTCCGGTGCCCCCGCAGAACTCCGGATACGGCAGCAGTGATTGCCCCAAGAGAATCGTTGGGGAACTCAGTCCGCAGGAACTCGTTGGGAGGTTGAGACTGCTCAGGGCCGCCGCAAACGGATTGGCGACCGTGGTGTTATTCAGCGCAGAACCCATGGAGAGGTATTTCGGATCGAGTTGGCCGTAGTTCATACCGCCGACGATGATGCGAGTTCCGCGGTTACCTACATAGTTGACATCCAACAGGTCGTTTGGAGTGAAAGCGTATTGGAATCCACCCATGAACTGCTTGATTCGCGAATCGGGACGGTACGGATTGACGCCACCGCCTCCCTGACCAACGTTCGTCAGGCCTCCAAGAGAGTTTCCGGTAACCGGCAGAACACCCGTTGAGAATGCCTGGGCGAGCGGCTGCGCGATCGTGATGCCGTCAAGCGAAGAGGTCCAATTTGTCTGTTGTGAGTACCCCGGGCTCGGTCCTCCACCGTAGTAATTTCTGGAGTAATACAGGCCCCAGCCGCCGCGCAAGACCAGCTTCGG
This sequence comes from uncultured Acidobacteriaceae bacterium, assembly GCA_963780515.1. Taxonomy (GTDB): domain Bacteria; phylum Acidobacteriota; class Terriglobia; order Terriglobales; family Acidobacteriaceae; genus Telmatobacter. The sequence goes on along the minus strand of CAWACG010000013.1, from coordinate 340,660 downwards.
CGCGATGTTGTATGCGAATCCGATACGCGGGGACACGTCGTCCCAATTGAACTTATAGAGACCGCGATTGCCGGGAGTGCTGTAGACGATTGCCCCGTAAACCGGTACTCCGGCCGCTGCGCTTATCGGATTGAGAGCATGGAAATCGAAATTCGCCTGGTCGTTTGTCCTTGCTGTGATCGGGGTTTGCATTTCATAGCGGAAGCCCAGGTTCAGGGTGAACTTCCGATTCAACTTCCAGTCGTCCTGAATGTAGCCCCCATGCAGGTAGTACTGTGAAGCTGGAAAAGCATTGAAGCCTGTGAAACCGCTGTAGGAGTTACCGGGGATATTGGTTCCTGCACCCGCCATGAAGGATGCGAAGGCATCTCCGGTGCCCGATGTTGGGTTTGTAGGATCGGGACCTGCCGTCTTGTCATTGGAAAAGTTGAATCTTGTGGGACTGATCCTGCCTCCGTATTCCTGGATAACAACGCCCATATACCCGAAGGAAAGCGAGTGGGGCCCGTGCGTCTTGTTCAGATCGATTGAAGTGCTGCCGATGTTGTTTGGAAAATGGGCTTGGCCGAAGTTGGCAGTTGCTCCCAGGGGAGCATAGTTGCTGCTCAAGAAGTCTACCTGCGGAAACTGCGGGGAATACGAGTCGATTATGGACGGCAGTCCAAGTGTGGACGATTTAAATCCGAAGCTCTGGGTGTTGTTTCCTTCAACCCAGCGACTGTATTCGATGTTGCCGGTCATGACGAAAGTCGGTGAGAAAACGTGAGATCCGCCCAGGGAGATGCTGTATCGGTTGTCTGGGTTAAAGACCTCGGGCCCTGCGATGTCGTTGGCACCGTAAAGGGCCGCCGTGCCCGATTTCGTCTCATACTTCTGTGACCAGCGCCCATAAATCCTATTGTTGGTGTTGAAGTTATGGTCGATACGGAATCCGTACTCGTTCGAAGATGTCGCTTGGGACGCGGTGGTGTTGAAATTGAAGCCTCCGCCCGGATTCGCCGGCGCCGGCCAGTAGCTCCCACTCGCAAATTTGTCCGCCAAAGCATCAATTGATCCTACCCCGGTCGTGGGTATGACATTGCCCGGATAGGGATCGCGGATGGTAACCATCTGGCCCGCGTTCGGACCGCTGGTGGCTAATACCTGCCGGGTGGTATAGGGGTTGTAAATGGCACCGGCATAGATGGGCCTGCCTAGCGCATCTGTGCCTATCAGGTTGGTCGTGAGCTGCGACGAGAAATCGCCGCCTTCCTGGGCGGTAGTGGGCACAATTGCGCTAAACGAGCTGGAGTTGTTAAGCCGCAGTCCCTCATAGTTTGCGAAGAAGAACGTCTTGTCGCGTTGCCGGTAAATGCCGGGAATGTACACAGGGCCGCCGCCCGCAACTCCGAACTGGTTGCGATGATCCGGAGTCTTGGGGATGCCGTCAAGATTATGGAAATAAGTGTTGGCGTCCAATGCCTGATTGCGAAGGAACTCGTCCAGAACGATATGGTAGCTGCTGGTGCCGGATTTCGTGATCATGTTCACGACATTGCCTGTACTCCATCCGTATTCGGCAGAGAACGAATTTGTCGTGACCTTGAATTCTTGAATGTCATCTACCGAGGGTACATAAACCACCCCGCCCCAGCCGCCGGCCACGTTCCAACCGCCATCCAGGATGAATGCCGTGGTGCCGAAGTATCCACCGCCAAAGGTGAGGAAGGACATATCCTGGTCCGCTGTATCCTCCGCGCCTCCTGACGCCAATATCTGCTGCTGGGTCTGGTTGTTTACCGAGGAATTCAACATCACCAAGCCGACCACATTTCTCAAATTAAGAGGCAGCTCCTCAACCTGCTTGCTGGAGACCTCGGTGCTGACATTGGCATCTTCGGTTTGCAACAGGGGCCCCGACTCGGAGACCGTCACCTGTTCGTTGGCGCCAATGGTCAGTTGAATGTTCTCAGTGAGAGAGTCGCCTACATTGAGGACAATCCCGGGTTGCTGGGAAGTTTTGAACCCCGGAGCAGTGGCCTCAAGGGTGTAGGTGCCAGCGGGAAGCAGGGCGAACGAAAACTCTCCTGCCGACCCCGAGGTGGAGTCTCGTGTGATTCCTTTTTCGGGATCGGTGAGCTTTACGGTTGCTTTCGGAACCCTGGCGCCGGACGGGTCGGTAACCGTACCCGACAAAGCGGCACTGGAACTCAACGTCTGCGCATGAAGCTTCGAAAGGAATGTCAGTCCGACGGTGGTCATCAAGACTGCCAAGAGTACGAAACGAAACTTGGGCATTTTGCCTCCTAAAATCATCTCTTTGGTTCTGTTGATTTCGCTTGCGGTTGGCCTTAAGCCCTTATTGACTAAAGACCCCAAGTCCCCGCTCACTCATTAGGTCAGCGGATTTGCCCCTCGTGCTCTCCGAGGAAACATTCTTCTTGCAAACGCTGCAAAGTAAGCGCTAACCTGATAGTCCACCGCAAGGTACAGTACGGTACTGTTCGAGACCGTTATCCAACGAAACACGGGCCTTGTCATCACCGTTTAGCTGGAGTACAGTACCGCGCAGGCGGCGATATCAGTCGGGGGTCAGATGGGACACGCTGTTGAATCCGACGAAACCCCTCCGCTACTGGCCGCTTCTCAAGAAGTCCATGCGGCCCGGATTCAAGAGGCGCTTTCAGAAATCTTGAACAGTAATCCCTTCCGCACCAGTAAACAATCTCAGCGGCTTCTGCGGTACATCGTTGACCAAACTCTGTCTGGCCACGGTCATCTCTTGAAGGAAAGAGTGATAGGGGCTGAGGTCTTTGGCAGGCGGCCAGACTATGACACAAATGCTGACCCAGTCGTTCGCGCACGGGCGGCCGAGATTAGGAAGCGCCTCGCGCTCTACTATCAAATCGCCGATCGGGATCCCGTTCGGATCAGCGTGCCTCTCGGTTCTTTCAAGGCTGTCTTCGAGTGGACCCACGGAAAGCCGGTTCAGCTGCCGTTGGCTCCGCCGCACGAGCCGGAACTCAGTCGGGCTCCGGTAGATCCTATTACAACACCTATCTCCCACGAGGTTATCGGTCGCGACCCTAAAGCATCATCCGCAAGATTCCGAAGTCTCAAATGGTCGATTGCGATTGCCGTTGCGGTAGTCATCCTGATTTGGACAGTGATGCACATCCTCCCATCGTCTGAGGCGCGCGCGTTCAATCAATTCTGGTCGCCCATCTTGGATAACCCCCATACAACGTTGATCTATGTTGGCGGCAATGCAGTTTATCAATTGTCTTCCTCTTACATGGATGCGTACTACAAGGAACACCCCCAGAGCCAAACTGAGAAAATGGGATTCGAATCATTTATCCCATTGCTGCCTGGCACCAAGATTGATGCTCAAGACTTAGTTCCCGTGAAGGATACCTTCGTCACAATTGGCGATGTCGCCGCGATCACAATGATCGAGTCCCTTCTGGTGCGTCGCAACAGGCAGTTCAATATCCGATACGGGGGAGACGTGGCGTACGGTGACATTCGCGAAAACCCAACCATTCTTATTGGTGCACACAACAACTCCTGGACACTTACCATGACTGGGAACTTACGGTATGTCTTCGATGGGCGCAATGCTGTTGTTGATCGCTCAGACCCTCGAAAGCGCTGGTCTGCCACAACTGGCTTCACGGAGGATTACGCGATCGTTTCCCGGGTCATGAACTTGAAGACCGGCACGACAGTGATTACCACGGCGGGAGTGGGATTCGCGGGTACTCAGGCCGCGGCTGAGTTCATCACGAATCCCCAGTCCATTTCAGAGTTGGTCAAGTCTCTCCCCAAGGGTTGGGAAAAGAAGAATATACAAATCGTCCTGCACACCACGGTCACCAACCAGCTTCCCAGCGCTCCAGACGTCGTTGCCACTTACTGCTGGTAGTGCAACGTTGAGTCTTCTTCTTCACATTTGGGAACGCATTGGTTTCCCACACGGCAGGCCTTGGTGAGAGGATGCGGCCTCAGTACTGACCCGCCTCATCTTTGGGACTCTTTAAAGTCTTCAGTGCTCAGCACCGGCTGATGCAGCGAATGCTGGCGGGTTCGGCCGCCGCACCCCGACAACATTCCAGCGGGATCGGTCTCGACGCAACCTGGAAGTCTGAGTGTCTTACAGCATACCGATTTGACCGGCTACTGAAGCAGATCTGACTCCAGCGGGCCAAGAACCAAAGCTCCTTCGTAGACACGGTTGCTGATGATTCCTTGTCTCTTGCCTTGAACGGGAATCCTTTGCTCTTGCTGAGTCGTGTTCACGTAGAGCGTCCGTCCATCGACAATCCGCGCGTAGACTCCATCTGGAGTGCGCGGCCCTGGCTGAACGCCCGTATCCTTATAAAGATTGTTCAGGAGCGGACCCATCGCCGACGCACTCGATTCAGTTGCCAAGTAGATCGCATTGCCTTTTCCGAACCTGTTGATCGTCACGGCGGGAGAATGATCTACCGTATTCGTGAATCGTGCCATAACTCTTGCCGTAGAAGGCTCGAGCACTTCATACTCGTGCGCGGCGGTTTCGACCGATTCACCTTCCAATTTGAATTCCAACGCCGATTCAACCTGGTAGAAGGCGTTCGTCTTCAGTCCGAACACATCGTTCAAGCGCCCGGGCAGCGGCGTATCGAACCATTGCCCGTGCTCATCAACTTTGGCCGAGAACGCCGTCATCAAAACCGTGCCGCCACCACTCACATACTCCCGAATCGCCTTCGCGCTGGCCGCGTCCATCAGGTAATCGGCCGGCACAACTACCAGCTTGTACGGCGCAAGACTGTCATGCCCGATATTGATGATGGCGGTGTCGACATTCGCGCGGAACAAGGGCTCAAAAGCTCCCAGAACTTGCTCAGTGTAGGAAGTCTTGAAGTATTGCAGCGTTGTATTCGATGGGCCGTTCGGGTGCGAATCGATAAGCGATTCGAAGGAATAGGCGATAGCAACCTCAGGATGGATATATCGTGGAAAGCCGTATTTCGAGAGACGTTTAAACTCAGAAGCAATACGTCCGAACTCATCGACCTTCCAGGAGGCAGTGCCGTCGTGGTTGAGGAGCCCAAAAAGAGCCTGCTCCTCGCCTCCCAGATGGCTGTTGAAGGTCCATGCGAGAAACCCTTGCGCGCCCATCATGAGCCCGAGATATGCGTACATGCGGCTTCGCCCCGGCGTTCCATAGAAGCCTCCGCCGCCCGCAGTAAATTCGTTAAACCAGATGGGCGTCTGCAGATCCCCCTTGGTCATCAGCGCACCTAGGGAACCACTGATCGGGTCACTCGGATAGAAACCCTCCGCACCGTAGGAGACATAGGATTTGTACGTGCTCAGATAATCAAAGCCCCGTCTCGGCGCGGTGTCCCAGAGATTGGAGATCGAAGGAATCTCTGGCATATTGCGGCGGCGAATGGCCTCCAGTTCCCGCAGCCGTGCTACCGAAACGTCAGACCAGTATCGATGAAGATCCAGATAGCGCTCGGAGGGGCCGGGGCCGTCTGCAAGCGGCAAATCGACATCTTCAAAGCTGTTCAATCTGCGTGACCATCGCTGTGTCGCCCAGGCCTTATTGAGTTCTTCAATCGTTCCGTACTTCTTTTCGAGCCAAGTGATGAATCGCTCCCGGTCAGCTTCTGAATACGACATGTAGCCGTTTCCGATTTCGTTGTCGTATCCAATGGCGAGAAGCGCGGGATGATGCGCATATCGCCTCGTCATCGCGTCAGCGAGAATTCCCACCTCGCGCACGTAGTTCGGATCGCTGATGTCATCCATGTAGCGCTCCGCGGGAGGAAGACGCGCGCCGTTCTGGGTGACGATATCGACCCCCGGATACGCGCGATGCAGCCAGATCGGCGCCGGCGTCCCCGGAATGTCCAGAATCACTTTGATCCCATTGGCCTGCATTTCGTCCATGATCTTGTCGAACCATTCGAAAGTGAACTTACCGTGCGCGGGTTCAAACGAGTCCCAGGAGAGGTCTCCCATGCGCACCACATTGAAGCCGGCACCCTTCATGATGGCGATATCGCGATCGACCTGCGCGGGCGAGCGATCGATGGGCTGATAGCACGTGCCGACAAAAAGCTGCCCCGGACCAGGCCAGTTTGAATGAGAAGTTGCGCTCTGAGCCTGACAAACCAGGTTGATGAACAGAACCAAAACCCCTGTGCTCGTTAACCGGCCTAGTGACTTGCCCCATCTTTCACAGAGAATGGCCAACCGAGTTTCCTTCCTTAAGCGTAATACGGCATTCAATCTAGACTGGGGCTGTAACCTGACGCAAAACTCGGAGCCGCGTCAACCAGAATCACTTGCGTCGCCGCGTCGGAGAACTCTGCTTTTTCCCAATCAACAGACCGAGACTCTCCTTCATGTTCGATCCGCCGGTGCCACGTGCCTAGCTAGGCAGGAGCCACATTCTGGCTTGAAATCAGCAACCCAAGGCGAAACGAGCAGCTGCCGACCGAAGCAACAGGGAAAAGCTCCCACTTTCCATTCGATTGGTCTCAGGTCAAACTCACTTTGAGCACGGCCGCGTAATCTGTTGCCGGCCGGTAGCTCTTGGGAAGCACGACCCGGAGACCCTCGGGCTGCTGGTGCCAATTCACCCGGTCTCCTGTTCCCAGAAGCTCCACTCTGCCCACCTTGCCTGGCTTGGTTGCTGCCGACGTTCCCAGAGACCGAATCATAACTGGCTCCGAGGGCCAACCGAGCACGAGCGCATAAATAACGTTTTTTGCCTTATTGCTCGTGAACCGAATGTCCTTTGACCCCAGAGCGCGAATGGTGTTGCCTTGGAATGAGCCGGCCTTCACCGTGTTGGGCCCTTCACCATACACGTTCCATGGCCGGGTTTCATAGATGGCTTCGCCGTTGACCTGCATCCACGATGTCACGCCATCAAGCACAGCAATCTCCTTGCTGTCGATTGTGCCGTCAGGCTTGCCTGGTATGTTGAGGATGAAGGTCCCGTTCTTGCTGACCGTATCGATGAGCCAGTGGATCACATCGCGCGGGGGCAAATACCCACCGAATTCGCCAGGCGCATCGTAAAGCGCGCGATTGTAATGCCACTCGCCGATGCATGTTTCCGACTGCCAGGGGAATTTCATAATCTCACTGGTGAGACCGCGCTCATAGTCGGCGACGACTGCTCTTGCCAGGCGATCAGGCACATTCTTGATGTTGAGGACAGCTTCCATCTTTCCGCTGTTGGTCTTGAGGCTATTGTTGTAGAAGTACGCTCCGATGTTCATTCCGCCCCAGCCTAGCGGCAGCAGTGCATTGTCGAAGTAAAGCAAGTCGGGATTGTGCTGGTCGATCAGGTCGCGCGTACGGTCGTAGAAATTCTTGACGAAAGAGACGTCTGGTAGCGCGTCGAATGGGTGCTTGGCACCATAGAGGCGCTGCGGATCGAGGCCCTGCCACCATTGATCCCTGCCATCCGACTGAATGAGGGCACCGTCGTAGGGCACACCGGCCAAGGGGCCGGATTTGTCCGCACCGTGGGATGGCTGGAACCACCACCAATTGCGCGCCTGGTGCACCGTCACGCCGAAGCGCATTCCCTGTTTTCGCGCGGCCGCGGCCCACGTGCCAACGACATCCCGATGGGGACCAATCGCCGACGAGTTCCATGGCTGATGCTCGGAATTCCAGGTGTCAAAGCCATCATGATGATTGGCAAGCGCAATGAAGATTTTTGCCCCGGCCTTCTTGTAGCGCGCAATAAGCTCTTCTGGTTGCCAGTTCAGAAGGGTCCACTCTGCGCACAGGTCCTTGTAGCCAAAGCGCGAAGGGGGACCATAGTGCTCAAGGTGATATTTGTTCTGCTTCGACCCCTCAATATACATGTTGCGTGCATACCAGTCGCCGGCTTCGGGCACGCACTGCGGGCTCCAATGAGCCCAGATGCCGAACTTTGCATCGCGATACCAGTCCGGGGTTTCATACTCCAACAGCGACTCCCACGCAGGTTTGTACGGCCCCTCCCCCCCCAGATTCGGAATCGGGGACTCCATGGGCACTCCATCCCATGATCCGCCGGCCACAGAAAGTTCGGCAGGACTACCCCACTCACCCGGCCTCCACGTCGCGGCATCCAGCATTTGCGCAGTAATTCTGCCGCCAGTCAGTTGGTAGAACACTCTCAGGTCCTGCGGCAATGCGCAGAACTCGGCATAGTCCTGGATGTATTCATTGAAACGATAAGGAGGTCCAAACTCGCCGTTCGAGGCCGCTTGAGCAAAACTCGGTACGGCCTTCGATGCGGCCGCAATCGCGAACAATCTGCAGAAGTCTCTTCGATGCACAACTCGCCCCCTTCCATTTGTGTAGCGGCAGCTTAATTGGCTGGCTCCGTCATTCCATTGATTCTCCTGAAACAGATACGGGACAGAGCAACCATCACACATCAATGTCAACGATACAGTTATCGTTATTTCGCTTCGATACTAGCACGCCAGACTGCGCACTGGTCGGGCAACCTGCTCCCGTCACCGGGCACAGTTCCATCACAATCACTCAGCGGTACTGCCACCCTCAAGCCGATGCAATCGAAAGAGCGTTCGGAAATCTCTCAGGTGGGCACAAAATTGGGCACACCTTAGAATTGGCGCGAAAAAACGAAACCGGCCAAGTGGTCGCTGGCTGTTCTTAAATATCTTATTGCAAAATAGTTATGGCGGAGAGGGAGGGATTCGAACCCCCGATAGAGTTACCACTATGCCTGATTTCGAGTCAGGTGCATTCAACCGGGCTCTGCCACCTCTCCGCAATGGTGCGGCCGTTCTTCATATAAGGATGCGGAGCCCGGCGGCCAGCATCCGAGGTCGAAGCGCGGCTGCGCAACTGCGGCCTACCGGGAGCGATTGGCCTGGCGCCTTAGGTGAAAGCGAGAAGGACAACAGCCAAAGGGCAGTGTGCGATTGCGCACCTTTAGTCTAACGGGAGGGCGTGCAGGTGGCAATCACCAGGGCTGATTGGGCCTCGAATCCCTTTGAATAACTGAGCATTTGGCAGAAGTCACTTCGCAGCGAGGTTGACACCTGCTCGTTTGCGTGTTAGAAATATGACTGATGGTCATATATGCCTAACAGACATGTATGAGGAATAGTCATATGAATAATTCAGGCGCGTTGAGCGAGACAGTTCCAGGCAAGATCGGCGCTGAAAAGCGCAGAATCGGGCGCCGGGAGCGGCGCGCAGCCGAGACAAGACTGCGGCTGTTCCGCAGTGCGTTGCAACTATTTGCAGATCGCGGATTTCCCAACGTCACCGTCGAAGACATTACAGAGGCGGCAGACGTCGGAAAGGGCACCTTCTTTAATTATTTCGAAAGCAAAGAGCATGTCCTTGGCGTGATGGCCGAGCTTCAACTGGCACGCGTCAATGAAGCGGCACAGTCGGCGGCCTCCGGCAAGCGAAGCATCTTCTCCACACTCCATCATTTGTTCCTGCGGCTGGCGGAGGAGCCGGGACGAAGCCCATACCTTGCGCGGGCAGTGGTGGCATCTTTTCTGGCCAGCGATATCGTTCGCGATTTGATTGAACGGCAGATGAGCCAGGGGCGCGCGTTGATTGCCGGAGTCGTCGCGGAGGGTCAGAAGCGCGGCGAGATTGATTCAAAACTGAAACATGATGATGTCGCTCTTCAACTCCAACAGACGATTCTGGGGACAGTTCTTTTATGGTCGCTGCACGGGGAGCCGGAACTGACGGTGTGGATCGAACACAGCTTTCAGCATTTCTGGCGCGCGACCAAGGCCACACTCCGGGAGAAGAAGTCATGAGATCGGCAATTCGAATGATCGTGCTCATGATGCTGGCGTGCGGCGCCTTGGGAGTGACCGCCGGCGAGGGACAAGAGATTCAGCAGCAGGCGCCCTATCGGCTCACCTTGCAGGATGCAATCCAGAAGGGGTTGCAGGCCAACTTGAATGTGCTGCTTGCGGGCGCAAAAGTTGATGAGGCCGAGGGCACTCGCGCGCGCCTGTTTTCGGCCGCATTGTTGCCGCGAGTCAATGCTGAGGTCTATGCGAACCTGCAGAACCGCGATCTACAGGCGTTTGGAATCTCCGTGCCGGGAATACCAAATGTGGTCGGTCCGTTCTCAAATTACGACTTCAGAGTGTATGCGCAGCAAAACATTGTCGATCTTGCCAGTCTTCGCGAGTTCAAGGCGAGTGAACGCTCCCTCAGTGCGGGCAGGCTTGATGACAAGGATGCGCGCGACCTGATCGTTCGTGCCATTGCAGCGCAGTACTTGAGCGCCGAATCATCCGCAGCGTACGCAGTCGCCGCCCAATCCAGGGTCAACGACTCCACCGCGCTGTACAAGCTGGCAAAGGACAAGCATGATGCGGGGACGGCAACGGGTGTGGATGTACTTCGCGCTCAAGTTCAATTGGCCAACGATAAGCAGGCACTGCTTGTTGCGCAGAATGGATGCAAACAAGCTCTTCTGGCCCTTGCGCGCGAAATAGGCATCAACCCATCGTTACCTCTCGAACTTGCTGAGACACTGGAGTTCGAGCCATTGACCGGGATGGAAGCTGAACGACTCTTACCTGAGGCATTGGCTACGCGCGCAGACTACCAATCGCTCGCGATGCAAAGACAGGCACTGGTTGAGCGGCAGAGCGCAAATCGCGCGCGAGCCTACCCTAAGCTGAGTGTTAACGGCAATTTTGGCGGGATTGGCCGAAGCATCGGCGGCGTTCAGGCAACGGGCCTTCTTCAGGGACAGATTGATTTCACGATCTTTGACCGTGATCGCCAGGGTGAAGCACAGGAGTTGGCGGCACAAGTGAAGAGCGTCGACGATCGGATTGCCGATTTGCGGCGAGGAATCGACGAGGACATTCGAGAAGCCCTTCTCAACCTCGATTCGGCAGCAGCCCAGGTTGAAGTGGCGGGAGAGGGGCAGGAACTTGCGCGGCGCGAACTGGCGATGGCACAGGATCGCTTTGAGCAGGGAACCGCCAACAACGTTGAGGTGGTCACGGCGCAGGACGAACTTGCACGCGCCGAGCAGAACTACATTCTGGCCGTGACAAGCCATGTGGACGCAAAGTTTGCTCTTGCGCGCGCCCTGGGCGATACGCAGAAGAACATTGCGGGTTTTGTTGAGACTCGATAATCGGCATGCCGCTATGGAACCGGCGCGGATCAAGTCACGAGGGTTTAAACGATGAAACGACTCATACCAATCCTGATTTTGTTAGCCGCAGGAATTGCAGCGGCGGCGTACTTTCGTTTCTGGGTATACGAAGAAGCCGGCCAATCCAAACCTGCTGAATCTTTCAGGAAACATTGAAGCGCACGAGAGCTCTAGTTGGGTTCAAAGTGCAGGGACGCATTGTCGATTTGCCCGTTGAAGAGGGCGAGCAGGTAGAGCAGGGGGCGTTGTTGGCGCGGTTGGAGAACGCGGACTTCCGCCAGAAGGTCCGCATCGACGAAGCGAGCGTGCGCGTTCGCGAATCCGATCTTGCTCTCACACTTGCCGGGACGCGCGTGCAGGAGATAAAAGCATCGCGACAAAACATGCTCGACGCGCAAGCTGATATGGAACAAAAACGGATTGACAGTGTGCGTGCTCAGAATCTCTTCGCCAAGGACGAGGTCTCTGCGCAGGACCGAGACCTGGCCGCAACGGCATTGAAGCGGACTCAGGCAGTCTTCCGGGCCGCGCAACAGCGGTACAACGAAGCGGTGGAGGGCAGCCGCAAGGAGGATGTTGCCATCGCTCGCGCCAATCTCAGCGAAGCCAACGCCGATCTTGGATTGTCGCGCGTAAACCTGGGGTACACGACGTTGCTTTCTCCGTCCGCGGGCGTGATCACGGTTCGCGAGGCTGAGCTTGGTGAAGTGGTTGCGCCGGGAACTCCTGTGGTTACATTGGCGGACCTCGATCATGTATGGCTCCGCGCTTATATCGCGGAGACCGATCTGGGTCGCGTTCATTGGGGTCAGGCAGTTACGGTGACCACGGATTCCTACCCTGGAAAGAAGTACAGCGGACGGATTTCGTTCATTTCTTCCGCAGCCGAATTCACGCCAAAGAGTGTGCAGACCTACAAGGAGCGAGTCACACTCGTCTACCGGATCAAGGTCGACATCGACAATTCGAACCACGAACTCAAACCGGGAATGCCGGCAGACGCACATATCGATTTAGCGACGGCCAGTCAAACTGCTCAGCCGCCCGCTGCTGCTGCAAGACAATGACTGGGCAGCTCAAATCTGCAATTGTGGCGGAGGGGCTCACGAAGAGCTTCCCCGGAGTCCGCGCCGTTGACTCCCTCAGCTTCGAGGTTCGAGCGGGAGAGATTTTTGGATTGGTTGGGCCGGACGGAGCAGGGAAGACAACAACACTGCGGATGTTGGCCGGCATCATGGCTCCTGACTCGGGCTCAGCCAGCATTGCCGGCATCAGCGTGGTGCAAGACCCCGAGGGAATAAAGAATTTCCTCAGTTACATGCCGCAGCGGTTCGGGCTCTACGAGGAGCTGACTGTGGATGAAAACATCCGCTTTTACGCAGATCTGTTCGGCGTGAAAAAAACCGAGCGAGACGATCGTTCAGCGCAACTTCTAACTGCAGCGGGCATGAGCGAATTTCGCAAGAGATTTGCGGGCAAACTCTCGGGAGGAATGAAGCAAAAGCTCGGCTTGGTCTGTGCACTGATTCACCGCCCCAAGGTGATTCTGCTGGACGAGCCGACAACCGGGGTTGATCCCGTTTCGCGTCGTGACTTCTGGCGGATCCTCTATGAATTGCTTGCCGAGGGTGTGGCGATCCTTACCTCGACCGCGTATTTGGATGAGGCGGAGCGCTGTCATCGCGTCGCGCTGTTGCATCAGGGCAAATTACTGTTTTGCGACACTCCGGCAAACCTCAAGGCAGGGATGCGAAAAGGAGTGTTGTCGGTGACGTCGCCGAATCCGCGTGGCCTGCGCAGAGAGCTTGAGCAAGCGGAAGGCATTTCGAGCCTGGTAATGACGGGCGACGGTGTGCATCTTGTGGTGGATGATGCCGAGCGCCGCATCCCGGAGTTTGAAGCAAGACTGAAGAAGGCGCAGGTGCCGTTTGGCGTCATTCAGAAGGTTGTGCCGACTATCGAGGACCTTTTTGTCGATGCGGTCGAGAGCGGAAGCCCAGTTCATGCCTGAGAACGACAGCTCGGTGGTGATCGAGGATCTCGAAAAGAGATTTGGCGGTTTTGTGGCCGTCGATCGGATCAATCTGGAGGTTCATAAGGGCGAAGTATTCGGCTTTCTGGGGCCTAACGGCGCCGGCAAATCCACCACAATTCGGATGCTCTGCGGGCTGCTGAAACCTACATCGGGCCGCGCGGTAGTAGCCGGGTTTGATGTGGGCCGCAAGCCGGAAGAAGTGCGACAGAACATTGGATACATGTCGCAGAAGTTTTCTCTCTACAACGATCTCAAAGTGATTGAAAACCTCCGTCTTTTCGCCGGCCTTTATAGCGTCCCTTCGCGGAATCTGAAAGAGCGTATCGAATGGGCGCTCACCATGGCCAATCTGAAGGGCCAGGAGGATCTCATCGTTGGCACTCTGCCGGGGGGATGGAAACAGCGCCTCGCGCTGGGTTGCGCGGTCCTGCATAAACCAGCCGTGATTTTTCTGGATGAACCGACATCCGGCGTGGATCCAATTTCACGGCGTCAGTTCTGGGACCTGATCAACCAGATGGCGGAAACGGGAGTCACGGTGTTCGTGACCACGCATTACATGGAGGAAGCCGAATACTGCAACCGGCTTGCTCTCATCTTTCGCGGGAAGATTATTGCCCTGGGCGCGCCGACGGAGTTGAAAAAGAGCTCGATGAAAGGCGAGTTGCTTCTGATGGAGTGTTCGCCGCTTGGCGAGGCCCTGGAGCTATTGCAAAAGGCGCCGGGAGTGATGGATGCCGCCGTGTTTGGGAACGCGCTGCATCTGGTGGTGCAGCACGCCGACACGGCGACGCCTCAACTGCAAAGCTTTCTCGCTGAACGCGGCGTCAAGGTCAGCCGGACGGAGCGGATCCCGCCGAGCCTGGAGGACGTTTTCGTTGCGCTTACCAGTGCTCGCGATGCGGGAGAGGAGCGCGAGGCATGAGCGGAAGGCGTCTGCTTGTGATGGCCAGAAAAGAGGTTATCCAGATTCTGCGCGACTCGCGGAGCCTGATGATCGTCATCGTCATGCCGGTCGTGCTTGTAATGTTCTTCGGCTACGGAGTGAATCTTGACCTGAAGGGGTTGCCCGTCTATGTATTCGACCGGGACGGAACCCAGCAGAGTCAGGATCTTTTGAAGCGGTTCCAAAGTAGCGAGTATTTCAAGCTGGTGCGGGTTGTCGACAACTATCCCGAGTTGAAGCGCGCTCTGGATGATGGGCACGCGAAAATGGGGATTGTGATTCCATGGAACTTTTCGCAAAGGCTGAGCGAAGGCGGTTCCGTCGAGGTGCAAGCACTGGTGGATGCGACCGACGATAACACGGCCAATGTACTGATTGGCTATGCGCAGGCAGTCGTCCAGAGTTACTCGTCGGATGTCCAGATCGAATGGCTTCGCGAAAGGGGACTGTCGGTTCAGCCTGCACCTATCGGCGTCGAGACGCGCAGCTGGTATAACGAGGATCTTGAAAGCAGTGCATTCATCATCCCCGGCGTTCTGGCGCTGGTGATGTCGGTCATCGGCGCGTTCCTGACATCGCTCACCATTGCGCGCGAATGGGAGCGCGGAACCATGGAGCAACTGATCTCAACTCCGGTGAGTGCGGCGGAGATTATGTTCGGCAAGCTGCTGCCCTACTTTGTGCTCGGCATGGGAGACACCATCGTCAGCGCACTGATCGCGATCTACTGGTTCAAGGTGCCGTTTCGAGGCTCGTATCTCACTTTGCTCGGGGCCTCCGCCATGTTTATGGTGGTCGTGCTTTCGCTGGGCTTCTTCATTTCTGTACTCGCAAAGGGCCAGTTTGCCGCCAGCCAGATCGCCCTGCTCGTCACTTTTCTTCCAGCGTTCCTGCTCTCAGGATTCCTCTTTGCAATCGAACAGATGCCTGTGGCACTGCAATGGGTGACTCGAATCATTCCCGCGCGCTACTACGTCTCCGCGCTAAAGAACATCTTTCTCAAGGGGACACCGGCCTCTCAGCTTTACGCGGACTTGATTCCGCTAGCTGTCTTTGCATTGGTGCTGGGATTGATGGCGACCCGCTCCTTCCATAAAAGGCTGACATAGCAGAGGAGAATGGCGATGCTGTCGAGAATGAAGCAAATGATCATCAAGGAGTTTATTCAGGTCTTCCGGGATAAGAGGACGCGCCTGATCCTGATTGGTCCGCCCATTCTACAAATGTTGATCTTCGGATACGCAGCCACCTACGAAATCCATCATGTTCCAACGGTCGTCGTCGATTTCGATCATAGCCAGGAGAGCAGGGACCTGATTTCGCGCTTCACCTCGAGCCCCTACTTTGATGTGCAACGGCAATTGGACGACACAAAGCAGCTCGGCGATCTAATCCAAGAAGGAAAAGCTACGGTCGGTTTGGAGATTCATGCCGGTTTCGCGCAGAGCCTGCGTAAAGGGCAGACAGCTCCGCTGCAAGTGGTGGTCGACGCAACCAACTCCAATACAGCGCTGATTGCTTCCAGCTACATTTCACAGATCGCGCTCGGATTTGCCCAGGACTATCAACGCGACCGCATCTCCCGGATTGCACCGCAACTGATTGAAGTAATGCCGCAGGTGAGCCTCGCGGCCAGGCCTTGGTACAACCCGGAGTTAAGAAGCCGCTGGTTCTTCGTTCCCGGAATCATTGGAAGCCTGACGCTGGTTCTCGTCATCACCCTCACAGCTTTTGGGGTTGTGCGTGAGCGCGAAATTGGCACGCTGGAACAGATCATGGTCACCCCTATCCGGCCCGCGGAATTCATTCTGAGCAAGACGCTTCCGTTTTTCCTGATCGGACTTTTTGATGTGTCGCTGATTGCTCTGGTCGGGTCGCTGTGGTTTCAGGTGCCGTTTCGCGGACATCTCTACGTGCTGTTCACTGGCTCGGTGCTGTTTTTGCTCTGCATGTTGGGCGCCGGATTGCTGATCTCAACCGTTTCGTCGACGCAGCAGCAGGCAATGGTGACCGCCTTCTTCTTCATCATGCCGGCCATCATTTTCTCCGGTTTTGGATTTCCCATCAGCACGATGCCGCAATGGCTGCAAACTATGACCTATGCCGATCCTCTGCGCTATTTTCTGGTGGTGTTGCGCGGAACCTATTTGAAGGGTGTTGGAATGGAGATTCTTTGGCCGCAGATGGCGGCGATGGCCGGACTTGGGACTGCGTTGCTCGGCATCGCCATCCTTCGTTTTCGTAAGTCGCTGGACTAGAAGTTAGTTTTGGCTCGCCGTAGGTATTCTGCCCGGCGCGCAGAGTATTAAGATAATGGAATGTAAGTCATTTATTTCAGTGAAGTTGGGCCGGTACTGCGTCCCCTCTTTGCGAGGCTGACTGAGAAGAAAGTGGTCACCCTCGTCAATGAGGCGCGGTAGCTGAACAACCATCGCGTCGAGGGCGTCGAACAGCTTGACCGGTTCTCAGCAGCGCCAAGGCACTCGCAGATGATACTTTACCTTTTGGTCAGGTTCAGGCCGCATTGACGAACTGAACCGGCGAGCAGCATGCCCGGAAATCGGGACCTCAGTTTTGCATTTGGCATCAAGAGTTTGGGAGCTCGGCATTCCATGATGGAATTCCACATTTCGCGGCAGGCGCGGGACCGGTATCAGTTTGCAGAGTCTCTGTTCTCTTATACCGGCAATGTTGTCTTTGCCGATCTCGACGCGTGCCGCGCCTTCGCTTACAAGATGAACCTGGTACGCGAAGTGGAGAAGTATCCAGATCGGGTGGTTCATGCGGGCGCGCTTTTCGCCATGGGTCTGATTGACGAAGCAAGCCACGTATTAATGGCGCGTTATCGGGAGCAGTTTGACCCCGAGGTGATGACGGCCGCGCTGGACTGGTTCTCTGCGCGAGTGGGTGGCAAGGAACTGGATCGGCTGCTGCTTACTTTCGTCGAGCATTTTCCAGGGGTGAGCGTGATGCGCGGGTTGGAAACGCCGCGCAAATGGCTGCAGGGTGCGACCGATGGCGTTCCGCATCGCGCTGCTGCGCTGGAAGAGATGCTTCTGCTTTGGACGGCGAACCGCAACGAGGCATTCAAGCCTTTTGAAGAGCTTTTTGAGGAGAAGAGTCTCGCAGAGAAAACTGTTTACCGGCAGGTGACCCAGGAGCTTCCTGATTATTTTGCAACGCGTCCTCTGATTCCATTGCCCGATTCTTCTCCGATGAATCTGCTGGATCTGTTGCGGGCTCCCGCCTCAGGTGCGCCTCGGTCATTACGGGATCAGCTTTCGTTGATTCGCAAATTGTGGAAGCCGCTGCTCGGCGACAGCCTGGAACGCTTTCTGTTGATTGCGGGCGAGATTCTGCATGAAGAGGAATTGGCCATCTGGATGCAATTCAATCCCGATGCAGCGCGAGTGAGAAGCGCGGCCGAGGAAGCGGCCAGGCGCAGGCGCGAGCGCGGAGAGCAACAATGGCCGTCGATCGTCAGTCACTCTGATGTACCAATCTTCGGTGACCCTGCGCATGAGTACGAGAAGTTCAGCGCGGATACTGCATGGATGCCTAGCACAGTGCTGATTGCAAAGAGCACGTATGTGTGGCTGGCGCAGTTGAGCAGGCAATATGGACGCAGAATTTCGCGACTCGATGAGATTCCCAACGAGGAACTGGAGACACTGGCGCGACGAGGACTGAACTCGCTGTGGCTGATTGGCGTGTGGGAGCGCAGCCGCGCATCAAAAACGATTAAACAGCTTTGCGGCAACTCGGATGCGGTGGCTTCGGCGTATTCGCTCTTCGACTACAGAATCGCCGAGGACCTTGGCGGGGAAGCGGCCTACATTAACCTGCGCGATCGCTGCTATGGCTACGGCCTGCGCCTGGCCAGCGACATGGTGCCCAATCACATGGGCATCGATTCACCCTGGGTCGTTGAGCATCCGGAGTGGTTTATCTCACGCCAGCATCCCCCATACCCTGCATATAGCTTCAATGGTCCTGATCTCTCCAATGATGGGCGCGTAGAAATCAAGATCGAAGATCACTACTTCGAGCAGACAGATGCCGCCGTGGTTTTCCAGCGCCGCGATCGATCGACAGGCGAGACGCGCTACATCTATCACGGCAACGACGGCACCAGCTTTCCATGGAACGACACGGCGCAGCTCGATTATCTAAACCCCGCGGTGCGAGAACAGGTCATCCAGACGATTCTGCATGTAGCGCGACTTTTCCCCGTGATCCGGTTCGATGCCGCGATGACGCTTGCCAAGCGGCACTTCCACCGACTTTGGTTTCCGGGGCCGGGAGCCAGCGGCGCCATTCCTTCCCGTGCCGAGTATGGGATGAGCCAGGCTGAATTCAACCGGCTCATGCCGCATGAGTTCTGGCGGGAAGTGGTGGACCGCGTGGCGGCAGAGGTGCCCGGAACACTGCTGCTGGCCGAGGCTTTCTGGCTGATGGAGGGTTACTTCGTTCGTACCCTGGGAATGCACCGTGTCTACAACAGCGCCTTCATGAACATGATGCGCGACGAGGAGAATGCCAAGTATCGATCGGTCATCAAGAACACGCTGGAATTCGACCCGGATATCATGAAGCGTTACGTGAACTTTATGAGCAATCCTGATGAGCGCACGGCAATTGACCAATTCGGCAAAGGGGACAAGTGTTTTGGTGTTGCGGTGATGATGTCTACGCTTCCTGGGCTGCCGATGTTTGGCCACGGACAGGTCGAGGGATTCACCGAAAAGTACGGGATGGAATACCAGCGGCCTCGCTACGACGAGACTCCCGACCCGTGGCTGGTTGAACGCCACGACCGCGAGATTGCCCCATTGCTCAAGCGGCGATGGCTCTTTGCCGAGAGCTCAAACTTTCTGCTCTACGACCTTTTTGAGGCGTCAGGCTCGGTGGATGAGAACGTCTTCGCCTACTCCAATCGGAACGGCGGCGAGCGTGCACTGGTTGTCTACAACAACCGCTATGGTACGGCGCACGGGACCATCGATTACTCGGCGGCCTATGCCGATAAGGCAAGCGCACAGTTGCGTCAGCAAAGGTTGAAGGATGCGCTGGGCCTTGGATCTTCTGATGGAACTGTCCTTGCCTGGCGCGACTCGCTGACCGGGCTTGAATACCTGCGCCGTTCGAATGATTTGGCGGAGCGTGGTCTGACTCTGGAGCTTCATGCCTACCAGTGCCACGTCTTCCTTGACTGGCGGGAGCTGTACTCGACGGCAGAAAAACCCTGGGATCGTTTGTGCGATCACTTGAATGGGCGTGGTGTAGTCAACCTTGACGATGCGCTGGTGAGCCTGGAGCTGCTGCCTGTGCACAACGGCCTGCGCTGGCTGCTTGATCCAGACCTGGTGCGGCTCCTGGCCGATCTTGCTGAACACCCGCGCGGGGTGGGCGCTGCTGACAAAAGGCTCAACGGGGATCGCAACGAATTCTTTGAGCGGGCATGGACGCGGTGTGAAAACTTCATGCGCGCGGCACAGGCGGCTTATCTATCCCGCCTGGGTGAGGAGAACCGGCCTGCCCTCATGCCGGCGCATCCTGCACTTCTTCAACAGGCATTCAAAGAGCGCCTGGGCGCCGCGATGCGCATTCCTGCGGTGGAAGCGCTCTTTCCCGCACCGTGGTCAGCGGCTGCGCGACGGGTGCTTCCAAGCCCCAGTCCGCAGCTCACTGCGACAGCGATGTGGGGGCCGGTCTTTGCCTGGTGCGCTCTGGAGCTTTTGGCGGAATCGATTGACGCGCAGAACCCTGGACGCGCCGCACTCGACCTGTTTGACCGCCTTCGTCTGCGCGAACCATTTGCGCACGCATTCAGCGCCCTCGGTTTCGAAGACGAGGCTAGCTGGCGTGCGGCAGCCCGAATCAAGGTCGTCCTGCTCGCGGGAGCCGGAGTGGGTGAGCCAGAGCCGGAGGCTGCGCCGCTCAATGAACCTGCAGATGCCGACGCAGAGAAATCCGGGACCCGCCCGACTTCGACGAAAGCTGAAACCGAGACGGAACTGCCGGTGGACGGAGCTGTTTACGAAGTTGCTGAAGAAAGGGTCGCGCTGGCGCCGGAACTTTGGGCCGACGCGGATGTGCGCTGGCTGACCGGAGTTCACGAAGCGGAGGGCCATTCCTACCTGGTTCAAGAGCCATATGAGGAATTGCTTTGGTGGCTGCTGATGCCTGCATTACTGCGCTTGGCGGGCGAAACGGTCCCCAACCGTACAACCGCACAGAAGATGAGAAGAACCGTGGAAGAAGCTCTGACCACGGCTGCTGCAGCCAATTATCGTGTGGACGTCTTATCGCAGAGGGAGGAAGACGGCGCGCCGGATCTCGAGGAACCCGAAGAGTACGATACGAAAGCAGCCGGGATTATTGAAGCCGAGAGGGTTCCCCCCCAAGCTTAGCCGCCGCAGAATCGAATCCACTTGCGGAAACGTCGGCAAAGCAGGCGCGAAAGGAACGATAGCCGCCAGACTCCCTCGTCGGGCAAGCAGCGCGAGCCGTGTTGGCGCTGGCTTTCATTTTCTAAGTTCTGCCGGATTCAGTCCTGATCTGGGCGTCTTTCAAATCATTCTCGAAAGTGCAGGCCCCGATATATTAAGCTGCAGTAGGACCTGTCCTGGGACTGGGATTCGCCTCAAGTTATCTTCTCCTGTTTTGTCCAGCCCTGTGAAATCCTGATCTTGAATGCATTCTTTCTCTTCTTCCACCAGTCCGCAACCCGGCCTAGATGTCAGGGTGGCTCTGCCGATGGCCTTATCGCGATGCCGTCTGGGCGGACCTCGCCCCTCGCACCTTTGCTCGTGCGCGCCACACCCGAGCGAGCCTTCTACTCTCCACTTCATCATCAGAATGAATGTGCTAATGCGAACGGCTGGATAACCCCCTCACTTACGGCAGGCAGATCAATTCGAGGTGACCGATGAAAGGTGTCTTTGTAGTCGGGGCTGGACCTGCCGGGATGTTTGCAGCAAGACAAGTTGCCTTGGCTGGATTTGATGTCTTTCTGTTCAATCGAGACATTAAGCCCGGCGGACTTGCGGAGTACGGTATTTACCCCGTCAAGGACAAGATGAAGTTTGGATTGCGGAAGCAGTTTGCGCAGGTGCTGAGTCTGCCCAACATGCACTATTTCGGCCATGTGCGGGTCGGTGACGGTTACGAATTGACACTCAGCGATTTGGAGGCCATGCGTCCTGCCGCGATTATCTATGCGTGCGGCGCGCAGGGTGCAGGCAAGCTGGGGCTTCCGGGGGAAGATGCAAAGGGAGTGTACGCAGCAAAAGACTTTGTCTACCACTACAACCAGCTGCCTCCTTACGCTTCAATGGATTTCTCTACCGGCAAACGGACCGCAATCATCGGGCAGGGAAACGTGGCCATCGACATTTCTCGCTGGTTGCTGAAGGACGACCCAAATCGGAAAACCGAAAACGTGCTTGTTATTGCTCGCCGGGGGCCTCTTGAGATCAAGGCGGATCAGAAGGAGATTGCTTATACCGACCAGCATATTTCGCGCCAGGAACTGATCGCCGAGTTGGCGCGCGTGAGCGAGCGATGCGCAAAATGCGGTCAGGATGTTTCGCCGGAAAAGGTATTCGAGCTCCACTTCCGCCATCTGCTGGATCCGAACTTCACTTCGGTTGATCCGCGGCTTTCCTTTCGCTTTCTTTCCTCGCCGACCGCGATTTTGAAAGACGCGAACGGGCGGATTTCGCAGATCGAGGTGTCAGAGAATGACTTTGTACTGCGAAACGGCGCAACGGTCGCTGTGCCCACGAAAGAAAAAGTCACTTTGGATGTGGACACGCTGATTTTTGCCATAGGCGACAAACATGACACCAAGCTTGGATTGCCCATGGGGCCGGATGGTTACTCCACTGAGCCCGATGCAGCGCACCCCAACGATCCCCATTTTGAAGTTTGGGACCCCGAATCCAAACATGTCATCCCTGGACGTTATGTGGTCGGTTGGGCACGCCGTGCCAGCACAGGCCTCGTCGGCATCGCGCGCCACGACGGCGAGGTGGGTGCATCGAAGGCTATTGAATTTGTGAAGAGCGCCGCAGACACTGGGACGATGAACGAGGGCGAGGTATTGGCGGTGCTCGAGGACAAAGGCTTGCGCATCGTGACAAAGTCCGATTTGGCACTGCTGGGCGCGGAGGAAGAGCTTGAAGCGCAGCAGCGCCATCTCACTTCGTTCAAGTTCAGCGACGATGAGGCCATGTTCAACGCGATCGCCGTGGCGAAGGAGAGGCTCAATTCCGAGCAAGGCGATGAACGCGGTGTTATACCGGCCTCGTGACGAACGTGGTAAAAGAGTCGGGGGCGAGTCCGGTGAGTCCCGGTCCAGGCAACCGGTCAGTCTTATCCAGCGGAGAATGGTCGACCTTTGATTTGTCCCAACCAGCCTCGACCCGTAGAATCACCAGTGTGCGGTCAGCAGGGCCGGGGGTCTAGCTTCCAGGTCCAGTGCGACGCCAGGTACAGATGAGCGAACAGGCGACAGGCAGTTCCCAGGAGGCGCAGGCGGTTTCACCTGCGTGGAGCAGAATCGAGCGGGCCCGCCATCCCCAGCGGCCTTATCCCATGGACTTTATCGAGCGAATCTTTACGGATTTCAGCGAGATTCACGGGGATCGCGCCTTTGGCGACGACGAGGCCGTGGCGTGTGGAATGGCGCGCCTGGGCGATGACGAGGTGTTGGTGATTGCCAATCGCAAGGGCGGCAGCACCAAGGAGCGGGTGCGGCGCAACTTCGGCATGCCCCATCCCGAGGGGTATCGCAAGGCGCTGCGCTGCATGAAGATCGCCGAGAAATTCGGCCGGCCCGTGATCAGCCTCATTGACCTGCCCGGCGCGTATCCCGGTCTGGGTGCGGAAGAGCGAGGCCAGGCGGAGGCGATCGCGCGCAATATCCGCGAGATGGCTCGACTGCGGGTGCCGACGATTTCATTGATCAGCGGCGAGGGCGGGTCGGGCGGCGCGTTGGCCCTTGCGGTCAGTGACCGCGTGCTGATTCTTGAAAACGCGCTGTATTTCGTCATCACCCCGGAGTCCTGCGCCGCCATCATGTGGCGCGATGCATCGCACAAGCAATTGGCTGCTGAGGCGATGCGCATCTCTGCGCCGGAGGTTGCCGCGTTGGGTTGTGTCGACGAAATTGTGGCCGAGCCGGCGGGCGGCATTCACACCGCCCACGAGGTGGGTGCAGGAATGCTGGGCACTGTTCTCAAGAGACATCTGGCAGAGCTGAAGAGCATTCCGTCCGATGCGCTGGTGGCCGCCCGACAGGAAAAATTCCGCAAGATCGCCCAGTTTTATACGGAAGGCTAGCTCTGGTGGCGTATCGGCTTTTGAATAGGGTTGGCAATACCCGCGACGTTCACCATGCGACCACCTTCGGCTGGTGGGTGCCGTTGTGTCCGGTTACAGAGGTTTGCCAATGAGTTCGAGCCAAGTGGTTGGCGGAAGATTGCGCGCCTATCTCGAATTTGTAACCGCTGTCGTCTTTTTCTTCCTGGCGCGGTCAGTTGCGCATCGCGGGGCCATGGGCCTGGCGAATGATGCCTGGTCACCCCTGCTCGAGCAGGCCATGCTGGTGTTTCTGCTGGTGCTGGGCTACGCGGCTTTCGGGATGCTTTTTGACCGCCAGAAGCATCCTGTCAGCGAGCAGGGATTGCCCCTTCGTGAAGATTGGACTCGCGAAGCAGGCGTCGGGCTGGCGGTTGGCTGGTCAGCCGCGGTGGCCTGTGTGCTTGTGCTGACAATGGCAGGCGGCATCGCCATCGTCCTTTCTGTGCAACTCTCCACGTGGGGGTGGTTCCTCGTAGACACTGCTTTCTTCGCCCTGGCAGCAATGGTTGAGGAAGTCGCCTTTCGCGGCTACGCATTTCAGCGATTTGTTCGTTCCGTTGGGTCGATTGGGGCTGCGCTGGGGTTTGCCGCTTTCTATTCGATTGTGCAGGCTTTGCAGCCGGGCGCAAATCATGCCAGCATTGCGGTTTCAATCATCTTCAGCCTGGTGCTCACAACGGCCTATCTGCGCACCCGCGCTTTGTGGTTGAGCTGGGGCTTGAATTTTGGTTGGAAGGCAAGCCGGGCGCTCATCTTCGGGCTCACCGTCAGTGGGACAAGCAGCCACTCATCGGTGGTTGAGGGAGATCCCATGGGTTCATTCTGGATCACCGGCGGCGGCTACGGACTTGACGGCAGTTGGGTGGCCTTCATCGTCCTGCTCGTTGCATGGCCAGTGGTTTACCGGGTCACCCGCGACCTCGACTTCCGCTACAACGTACCGCTCATCGTGCCGGGCGGAATCCCGGTCGACCTTGACGCCGCTGCGCGTCGCCAGCACGAGGCGGCAATGGGGCCGGCGGAACCCGCTTCTCCTGCCCTCGTGCAGATCGCTCCCGTCCCCTCGCCATCTTCCAGTGGGGCAGGCGCTTCGGACGAGGAACGCGGCGATTCTCAATCCGGACAAGCTTCATAGGATTCAAACGCGGTGCACACTTCCAGGCGGCCGCATCAAAACCGATTTGACCTTTGTACTTGAACGGAACTATTGTTTGCTCAATGCTTGAAGCAGCCATGGGAGGATCCCATGAAAAGGTCGCTTTCGCCGCACAAGATCGAGGTAATCAGAAAAACTCCGATAAGGGCCCACCGGATGACTGCGTTGCGGTTCGCGGCGGTCTTTTGCGCTCTGGCCGTCCTTTTTCCGGCCGTGCTGGCCTCTGCACAGGTCGTCATAGTCAATTCAAAGACCGGAACCGTGACCAACGGCGCCTCCGGTGCAGCAGGGACGATCGATAGGCGCTTTCAGCAGATTCATCCGACAAATATTCCCCTCCCGCAGAATGAGTTGGACGCCAAAACGCGCCTGGAACTCATCCGCTTTCTGCAGGCGGATCAGGGTTTTGCCATGCGCCCATTGCCGATGGGCCACAAAGGCTTGACCTTGGCAGCCAACGGCAAGATGGAACCGGCGGGAGAAAGCTACTTGAGCATGGTGACTGCCAATGGGCTGAGCGCCAAACCCGGCGACAGGGTGGTCCTGACCGACGTCAAAATTGAGCACTCCCGCATCGTCCTTGAATTGAATGGCGGACCGGACTTGAAGCACCGCTTCCTCCGCCACATCGAGGTTGGGGCGGGGCCAATGACGAATCCCGTTGTGCAGGATAGCGGTACGCCGGCGACCGGCGCGCGCCTCACGCTGACATTTCAACATGGAGTTCCTGAGCTGACAGGCAAGCAGGTTGAAGCATTGCTGGCGCCCCTCATTTCATTTGAAGTGAAAACCCCCATCCAGGCTTTTACTGACACGCTTCCGCCTGTTTTGAAGAACGCGATTCTGGATCACCATGTGCTCGTAGGCATGAGCACCGACATGGTGCTCTTCGCCAAGGGGCGGCCTGAAAACAAAATTCGCGAGATGGATGGGCAGATGCCGATTGAGATTTGGATTTACGGCAAACCTCCCGAAGACGTGGATTTTGTCAGGATCAACGGCAATCGCGTCATCCGCGTGGAAGTTGCCGCGGTAGGGAAACCGGTGCAGATCTTTACTAGGGACGAAGTCGAAGGGATGATGCGCACTGATGGCACTCCGCTGACTCCCGGAGATGCGCAGGGGACGCACACGGTGCAAATGGGTGATGTGGTCCGAAATCCCGATACACAGGCGCCCGCTGCGCCGCCCACCTTGCGTGACCCCGGCGAGACCCTGCCAACTGACAACAGCAAAGACAGCCGAGTCGGCGTCATGAAGCCGGTGCAGTTTCCCAAGCAGAAACCGGACGACGATGAAAGCGGCACGGCTGACGGCCAGCAGGGCACGGCGAACCCATCCAGCCAAACGCCTGCCGGCACCACCTCGCCAAATGCACCTGCAACCAATGCACCGCAGCCGCCCGCCAAGCCTGCTCCCGACGGCAGCCAGCCGCAATAGATCAGTTGTGAGCGGGACTGATGTAAACTGAGAAGAGCGAGTCCCGCTTCCTCCCAGCAGCCAAGTCGCAGCCAGAGGTGAGTGAATGACCGCGCCGTTGAAGCCGCGCGCAGCAACCTCAGCGCGTGTGTGCAGAGACACCCCAAGAAGGAGAAACACCCGACAAATGGCCAAGATTGCCAAAACAGGTGACCGCAAGAAAGTAATGGACACGACGAAGTCAACCGACTGTCCCAAGTGCAGCAAGGCAACGCGCATCGTCAAGCGCGTGAAGGACCGCGAACGCGGCATTCCCGGCGGAGTTTATATCTCTTGCTCTGTGTGCGATTTCTACGAGAAACTTTAAGCTTTAGTTGAATTTTGTAACGTGAAGGCCCGGCTCTTTGCCGGGTCTTTCGTTTTTGGGCAGCGGCCAAAAATCCATTTGGTTTGAGAATGATGGGCTTCAGCCCTCCTTTCACGGCGTCCAGGTTTGTAACGGGAACTTGAGTCGATCTTAAAAAAACTCATTGGTTGCAGGCGGAGGCATTCAGATCAATCCGCCAGGCGACTCTCCTTGCGTCGAGCTCTACCTTCCATTCGGCGATGAACTCGGAATTCCCCAGAATTGCAGAATTTTACCGTGCACTGGCGCACAATGAGACTGGCGGAAGACTCGACAAGAGTGGCGTCCTACTCAACCGTGGCCTCTATCGGCCACGATTGGAGAGATTTCTCTTAGGCTGTGAAACTGTGTAAATGCACTTAACTACCCGCAGTATCAATTACTTCCCGTCAAAGCCTGTGAGACTGTGAAACTGTGAAGCTGTGCGAGATGCGCGTCAGCCGCTCGCAATACTCCATGCCAGGTTGCGGCAACGAGAATGGAAAAGGGAAGAGCCGAAAGTTTTTGCGGAAACAGCGCGGGTGTTCGCCTGCCGGAGAAATCGCTCGAAAGCCTTAGAGCCCCTTGGCCATTTCTTCGAGGATCGTCGTGGCCGCTTCGGCGGGATTCGCAGCCTGAGTGATTGGTCTTCCCACCACAAGATAACTGGCGCCCTGGCGCAGAGCGTCCGCGGGAGTCGCGACGCGCCTTTGGTCGCCGACCGCAGTTCCGGCAGGGCGAATACCCGGTACTACCAGCACTCCCTTTGGACCTGTGATTGAACGCAGCGACCGGACCTCATGAGGCGAGCATACGAATCCCTTGATTCCAGATGCGAGCCCCATGCGCGCCAGCAGTCCCACCTGTTCTGCGGGTGAACGATCCAGTCCGATCGCGTTCACTTGCTCGGTATCCATGCTGGTGAGCACGGTCACAGCAAGCAATTCCGGCGGGTCGGCAATGCCATCGAGCGCGTCATGAGCCGCCGCCAGCATGGCGGGGCCGCCGGCGGCGTGCACCGTCATCATGCGAACGCCGAGCGCAGCAGCCGAGCGCACCGCACCCGCCACTGTGTTGGGTATGTCGTGAAATTTCAGATCAAGAAAGATTGAGTGACCACGTGAGAGAAGCGGATCGAGAACGGCAGGACCGGCGGCAACGAACAATTCCAATCCCACCTTGAACCAGGAGCAGGTACTCTCAAGCCGGTTTACCAGTTCGATGGCAGCCGCTGCATCCGGCACGTCCAGTGCCACGATCAAGCGGTCGCGAGCCCGCTCTACCAGGTCCTGCGCCGTGGGAAGTGAAGAAGCGAAGGAAGGATTCAGCTGCTCAGGAATAGGCATACCTGAATCGTAACTCAAAAGCGAAAATGGAAGAGCCAGGTTTAATGTTGTGCTGCCTTAGGTTCTTCCGGGCAGCCTCCAACCCTGACCTGGTCCTGTGCAGGAAGGAAACGGCAGAGATACGCAATAGGGTCGTCAGCAGCGGCCATCTGGCGTAGATGGTACTTCCATACATCGGGCTTCACGGTGCGCCGGGTAAAGGGTTTGCGAGTTACGTGCACAACTTCACCCCGGCTGTTCACCCTGGGGTAGGTGATGGATGGAACACTGAAACTAATGAACGAACCGGTTCTCCAAAAGCATTTTGCAAATTCGTGCGAGAAGAGCAGTCTGTAGTGGCGGCCTTCGCCCGCGAGCACGTGCAGCGCCTGCTCGGCGCCTGGCCAATGGAGCTGGATATGCGCTTGATACCAGCGGCGGAACTCGAATCCGTTAAACTGAGCTTGATTCAACAGAAGCCGCAGCAACTCTAAACGATCCATTGCACCATTCCTTCTGAAGTCTGGTCATGGGTTGGAAATATGTCGTTTCGTACCTGCAGTGCAGATGAGGCCAGACGGACTGGAAGACTCTTCTGCCATTGCTTAACGTCAAAAAGGGTGGAGTTTCCTTTTCTGGAAGGAACATTGTCGGAGAAACGTGACGAAAAGCGAGTTTGCAGAACGTGAGCCTGCCGGGCCGATTGCCATCCCGCACTGGAGCCCAAGGAGATAACTGGTTGAGGACAGGAACATACCGGAGATTGAAGATATGGTTGGCGCTGATCCTGCTGGGGACAGCCGCCTTGGCCGGGGCTTCAGAAGTGCATACCAACCCGCTGAATCGCGATCCGCTGGTGCGCGAAGCCTATGTTCACTTCTACAACCTCGACTATCCCGGCGCCGTGGAACGCTTCGAGCGTTTTCATCAGATGCATCCGGGCGATCCGCAGGCCACCGCGCTGTTGTTGAATGCAGTGCTGTTCCAGGAACTTTACCGCCTTGATTTGCTCGACACGACTTTCTATGCAAACGATGGATTCCTGACCGGGCGTCACGCAACCGAGGAAGACCCAAAGACGCGCGACCGTATTCTGGGGTTGGCCGATGAAGCGATTCACGAGGCCGACTGGCGGCTCAGCAAGAACCCCAACGATGTGGACGCCCTGTATGCCCGAGGCTGGGCACGCAGCCTGAAGTGTACCTACCTGGCCATGGTGGAGAGGGGCTTTGGGGCGGGCTTCCGGTTGGCAATCAAGGCCAAAGATGATGAAGTCCGTGTGCTGCAACTCGATCCGGATTACATCGACGCAAAGCTCGTAGTGGGTGTGTTTGAGTACGTAGTTGGGGCGCTGCCATGGCCGTTCAAGCTGATGATTGGGTTTGCGGGTATTACAGGATCGAAGAGCCGCGGGCTTGAGATGCTGCGCGATGACGGAGAGCGCGGAGTGACGACCAGCGTGGAAGCGCGCACGGTGACGGCCCTGTTCCTGCGTCGTGAGGGACGCTACAAGGAAGCCATTGAGGTGATTCGCGGCCTGGAAAGCCAGTATCCCCATGACTATCTCTTTTGCCTTGAAGAAGCCAACCTGCGCAAGGATGATGGCGAGGGAATGCGCGCCGTGGACGCCTACCGGGAAATCCTGGCGAAAAATGCGAAACCCGGCTATTTCGCTGAGGCGCGGCTCGAGCTCACATATTTTGGCTTGGGCGACGCCTTGCGCGGGCAAAGGCACTTCGGCGAATCGGCACAGGCCTACGAACAGGCGGCCTTGTCAAAGGGTGTTGGTCCGGAGTTGAAGATCCGGTCGTTGCTGGCTGCCGGGGAAGCCCGCGATTTGAACGGCGAGCGTTCCTTGGCCGTGAGGGACTACCAGGAGGCCATCGATGCGGGCCCCTCAACCTCCCGCGCCGATACGGCACGAAAGTATCTGCGCAGCCCGTATCGAGGTAATTAGGGGTGCGAGGCCTTTTCGACACAGGGCTTGGAAGGGAACCGGCGCGGGCGGATTTTCGTATGTTCAGGATGAGTTGATAGGCTTGAAAAGGGGGAAGGTTATGGCCTTCTATTGTCATCGCTGTGGAACAGGGTTGCCTACTGGAGCACGTTTCTGCTCGAACTGCGGAACAGTGGTTGCCGCTGTTGGGCCCACTCCAGGCAGGCCCCTCGTTCGCCCCCTGGTGGGCCGCCAGATTGCCGGTGTTTGCCTGGGGCTGTGCCAGGCCAACGGTTGGGATGTGACGCTGGTCCGCATCCTCACCGTTGTGGGCTTCTTGTTCTCCGGCGGGTTGGTTGGAATTGCGTACCTGGCCGGCTGGGTCGGCATACCCGAAGAGCCGATGGGCACGCCGGGAGCGTATCCTCCGAGTGTATGAGGTCTAGTTTCGTCTCTGATGGCGCGCGGCTGAGCTTTCGCGAGAGCGGAGCCGGTTTGCCGGTTGTCTTTCTTCATCCCACACCGCTTGACCATGAATACTGGCGTCCAATGGTGGATGACCTGGGAGGGGTGCGCGCGATTATTCCCGACCTGCGGGGGCATGGCGCTTCGGAATTGGGCGCGAACCTGCCGGTGGGCGGATTTGCACGCGTTCCCGACGCTTCCGTGCTCACCATGTCGCAACTCGCGACTGACACGCTTGCCCTCCTCGACTACCTCTCCATTCCCATGGCAATTTTTGCCGGGTGCTCGATTGGCGGATATGTGCTGATGGAGGTCTGGCGGAGGGCGCCGGAAAGAGTGCGCGGATTGGCAATCGTCTGCTCCAAGCCGCAGCCGGACGCTGAAGGCAACCTGGTCAAGCGTGTGGCCACAATCACGCAGGCACGCGCGGACGGCGTCAGCACGCTCTTCGATGCGATGGCGCAGACTCTTCCTGGCTCTACGGCGCGCTCGCGGCGGCCTGAGATTGTGGCGGAAGTACGATCCCGCATGACGTTGACGCCGGAAGCGGTGGTTGCAGTTCAGGCTGGGCTGGCAACGCGGCCGGATTCGGTGCCGAGTATCCCCACGATAGGCGCTCCAATTCTTGCCATTGCCGGGGGCGAGGACCCAACCACAGCCCCGGCCGAGATGGAGGCTTACCAGTCTGCCCCAGGCGGGTGCGAGTTCCACCTGCTGCCGGACGCAGGACACTTTGCCGCGTATGAACAGCCGCAGAAAGTGGCAGCCCTGTTTGCGGAATGGCTGCGCCAGTCTGGAGTCTGATTGCGAAGTGTCAGGCTTGCACGAGCAGGTGCTTCGAAATGCGATAGGCTCAAAAGAACGCACTCCTTCACAGGAAGTTAATCTTGACTCCAGCTTTGATTTCATCGTCCCGCCCATTCCATTATCCGGAACCAAACAGCGCACTGCACTGTGGCAAAGTTTCGCTTGAGACGTTGGCGCGGAAATTCGGTACACCTCTCTACGTTTATTCAGCCGATCAGATTATTGAGCGGTTACAGCTCTTTCAGCAGGCATTCGCAGGCCGCGATCACCTGATTTGTTATGCGGTGAAGGCCAATTCGGCGCTGGCAATTCTAAAGCTTCTGGCGGACCGGGGATCAGGTTTCGACATTGTCTCGGGCGGTGAACTCGAACGTGTATTGGCCGCTGCACCGGAGGCGGCCGGCCGCGTGGTTTTTTCAGGTGTCGGCAAAACAGCCGCAGAGATTGACCGGGCGCTGGCGGCAGACATCCTTGAGTTCAATGTGGAGAGCGAGGCAGAACTTCAACTTTTGGCCAGGCGCGCGCAGAAACTTCGAAGGAGGGCACGTTTTGCGCTCCGTGTGAATCCCGACGTATTTGCGCAGACTCATCCCTACATTTCAACGGGATTGCGCGAGCACAAATTCGGCATTGATATTCGCAGGGCGCTCAGGATCTATAAAGCTGCTGCGGGTAATCGCTGGCTTGAAGCGCATGGTGTGAGTGTGCACATTGGCTCGCAGATTCGTTCGGTGGATCCATTCGGCGCGGCCATGGAACGGGTGAACAAACTGGTGCGGCAACTTCAGAGCGCCGGCATCACTGTGAAGTCTGTGGATGCTGGTGGGGGACTGGGCATCGATTACCATGGCGGAAGCTTTGATGCGCAGGCCAAGGTGCGCGAGTATGCGGCGGCCATTGAGCGAGCGCTGGAGGGCTTCGAAGGCAAATTGATGCTGGAGCCGGGGCGGTTCCTGGTGGCGCAGGCAGGTGCGCTGGTGGCGCGTGTTTTGCAGGTGAAGCGCAATGGCACAAAAACCTTTGTGATTACCGACGCCGCAATGAACGACCTGATTCGCCCTGCGCTTTACCAGGCACATCATGAGATTGTTCCGGTGAGGCAGCGAAGGGGAAGCGCGCGAATTGTCGACGTGGTGGGGCCTGTATGTGAAACAGGAGATTTTTTTGCCCGTGACCGCAAGATTCAGCCTGTAAAGCCAGGCGATCTTGTCGCGCTGCTTGATGCAGGTGCGTATGGAATGGCGCAAAGTTCGAATTACAACACACGCATGCGACCTGCCGAGGTGCTGATCGAAGGCAGTAGATCCAGGCTCATCCGCAGGCGCGAAACCATTGCCGATTTGATTGCGCCGGAGATGCCTGCGTAATGCGTCATTCTCGATTGAAAAGTTCCTTAAACCGTGTCTGCGCCTGCTCGTCCTGATAAGGTGTTGCGCGGAGGAGTTTTCGATGCGGATTTGTACTCAAGTGGGTTATGTGGCAATTGTGGCGGGGTTGCTGATGACGGTCTCAGGGTTCGCGCACGCCGATTCTCTGACTGCCGTGACCGAGCAAGGCAAGGTTCTTGGCAAGACCATCAATGACGGAAAGGTGCGGGCATTCCTTGGCATCCCGTATGCTGCGCCGCCGGTGGGCGACCTGCGCTGGAAGGCCCCGGAACCTCCTGCGAAGTGGAAGGACACCCGCGACGCGACCAGCTACGGCGCACGCTGCGCACAGGGCAGGGTGTTTCCCGACATGGTCTTTCAGGACAGCGGACCATCTGAGGACTGCCTGTTTCTGAACGTTTACACACCCGCCGACGCGACGGATGCGAGCAAACTTCCGGTCATGTTCTGGATTCATGGCGGAGGCTACTCGGGCGGCGCAAGCTCTGAGCCTCGCCACAATGGCGACTTTCTGCCCTTGAAGGGCGTGGTTCTCGTCACCATTAACTACCGATTGGGGGTCTTCGGTTTTCTAGCGACGGAAGATCTTGCCGAGGAGGCTGGCGGAGCGGCGGGCAACTACGGCCTGATGGACATGGTTTCCGCACTTCACTGGGTAAGAGACAACATCAGGAATTTTGGCGGTGACCCTGACAATGTGACCATTTTCGGCGAGAGTGCGGGGTCGTTTGCCGTAAGCACGTTGATGGCGTCGCCTATGTCGCAGGGGCTGTTTGAAAAGGCCATTGGGGAAAGCGGTGGGGCGTTTCCGAGTGCCATGAATCTAGGCGGTAAGACCGTGGCGGAACGTGCCAAGACAGATGGCGCGTGGGTGGCATCTCTTGGCGTGAAGACCCTTGCGGAATTGCGCGCGTTGCCGACGGACACGATTCTGGAGGCGGCCGCTAAGAAGGGGTCTCCCGGGTTTGACCCGGATGTGGATGGCAAGTTCCTTACTGAACCGGTTCCAGATACCTACGCTGCAGGAAAGCAGGCACACGTGCCGCTCTTGGCCGGCTGGAATGCGGACGAAGGGAGCGGAGCTGCGGTTCACGGCATGACGGTGGCCGAATGGAAAGACAGAGCAAAGGCTCAATTCAAGGATCGTGCCGCTGAATTCCTGAAGCTTTATCCAGGAGACACCGACGCAGAGGCGTTGCGCTCGGCGATTGATTTTCAGGGTGACTCCTTTATTGCATTCGGTACCTGGAAGTGGATCGAAGCTCATCGGAAAACTGGCGATTCGCCGGTTTATCGCTATCATTTCGAACTTGCGGCACCGCCGAGCAAGTTCCACCCAGGATCCTTTGCCTTCCATTCCGACGATATCGAGTATGTATTTGGAACACTCGCGACACGACCCGGCGCGGTGTGGCGAGCCGAGGATTGGAAGCTGAGCGAAGAGATGATGAGTTATTGGACCAACTTTGCCAAGACGGGCGATCCTAATGGGCCCGGTTTGCCGGAATGGCCGAAATATGGGAAGGATGACTCGCTAATCCACCTGAACAATCCCATTACCGCAGGTCCAGACACTCTGCGCGCTCGTTACGAATTCCTCTTGCAGGGAATTCCGCCAATGCATTTTTAAGGATGCGGGTAGCACGATCCATGTCGAAGGGGTCGCTCGATGCGGCCCTTTCTCTGCGGGCACACGGAATTCGCCGCGACTGAGCTACGATCTGGTGGGCAAGAAAATTGAATTAGTGATTGGTGCCGGCCGCCGCGGCAAAACCGGCAGCTTGCTTGGCTGGGATTGTGCTTACGGGTGGCGGGTCAGCGAACGATGCAGTCTTGGCGTTAATGGCGTCAGAGTAATCGGGCCCCAAGCCAAGCTTCTTCAATGCGCGTGAGTCTGGCATCAACTTGGTTTGCCAACCCTGGTCTGCCTGGTATTTCTGCATCGCGGCGGATGTGGTGGCGTCCCAGTTGCCCGTAGGTTCGCCGCTCAAATAATGCTCGCGAATCAATGCTTCTTGGATCTCTGTCACACGGGGGGGCTCAATCGCCTGTTGACCGTGCAGCCGATGCGACCTCTTTGCCAACCTATGAGTTTTGTGAGAATGCCCGCTGAACGAAGTGTGGTGCGCGCGAGAGGCGAAGGCTGGCGACGCGACAAAAGCCGCCGACAGCACAATGGCCAGACTTGCTCGCAACAAAAGCATGCTGGTTTCCCTTTGCCTTCAGAATTTTCGTATCGTTCTAACTGAATTTTAACGGAGCAGACCGGAGGATGCCAACAAGAACCGGTCGCATTTAAAGTAATACAGGTTACCCAAGGAACGTAAAGCATCGAGTTTCTGCGGGCTCACGTTCACTGCGAAGCCAATTTGTGTCACCCACTGAGCCATCTCTCACAAAAGAAAGGTCGCCCAGTGAGTGAGTCATTCGTCGGAGGAAAAAACGCTCCCCAGCCTAAAGCGTTGCGCGGCTATTGCAAAGTGCCGCCAATGTAGTTGATTCCGTCGCCGGGTCGCCGCGGATCCATCACTTCAAAAACTACGTCATCCCCGGTCTTCAGCTTTTTCACGACTGCGTCGTACTGTTCCTTGGAGCTGGTCGGCTGCTTGTTGATGCGAGTGATGACGAGGCCCGGTTCGAGACCCTGCAAATCAGCAAACGAGCCCGACCGAACCGATTCAATGACCATGCCGCCGATGTGCAGCTTGGCGACAACTGCCGGTGATGCTTCGCGAACTACAATGCCAAGCTTCGCTTCGCCGGCATCGCCCTGTTCCTCTGGGGCGGCGTTCGCTTGTTGCCCATTCAGATCGGCAAATACCTTATCGCGATCGCCGATAGTCACCGTGGTATCAGTTTCCTTGCCGTCGCGGAGGAACCCGAGGCGGACCGTCGATCCCGGATGGCGGCTGGCGATCTCATTGACGAGGTCATCCCCGTCTTTGATGGAGCGTCCGTCGATGCTAGTAATGATGTCGCCGGGTTTCAGGCCAGCCTTATCGGCCGGGCCGCCGGGTTGAACCTCCTGCACCAGCACGCCGTTCTTGAAACCGTAGACTCGGTTGACCGCGCCTGAGAGGTTGGGGC
The DNA here is from genome assembly GCA_963780515.1 of uncultured Acidobacteriaceae bacterium. Classification (GTDB taxonomy): domain Bacteria; phylum Acidobacteriota; class Terriglobia; order Terriglobales; family Acidobacteriaceae; genus Telmatobacter. The sequence continues at coordinate 305,166 of CAWACG010000013.1, read as the reverse complement.
GGAACTGGATGCCGATTGAGCCGCGCGTGACTTTGTGGCTAGGGCTTATCAGATCGTTATAGACAGAAACCACGGTGTTCGACGGCATGGCAAATCCGATGCCCTGGTATCCGGCTGACTGCGTGAAAATTGCGGTGTTCACGCCGATAACCTCGCCATTCATATTGAGCAATGGACCACCGGAGTTTCCGGGATTGATGGCGGCATCGGTTTGAATGAAGTGCTGGAACTGTCCGCTGGCGCCGGGCTCGATGGTCCGATTCTTGGCGGAGATGATGCCCGCGGTTACAGTCTGCGAGAGCGCAAAAGGACTGCCGATGGCTTCAACCCAGTCACCGACCTCTGTTGTGTCGGAGTTGCCCAATTTCACAGTGGGAAGCGGTGTGTTGGTGTCAATCTTGATGACGGCCAGGTCGGTGGCTTTGTCGGTGCCGATAACGCGCGCGGGCCGGCCCAGATCCTGGGTGTCGGGGTCGGTGGAGAGCTTGACGTAAATCTTGTCGGCTTTCTCGATCACGTGGTTATTGGTGATGATGTAGCCCTTGGGATCAACAATGAAGCCTGAGCCGAGCGATTCCTGAACTCCCCCGCCGTTGTCGTCGCCACCCTGGTCGGGAATCTGGCCGCCGAAGAAGCGGTTGAAAAAGTCCTGGAAATTGTCCTGGCCCTGACCCTGCCCCTGACCCTGCTGCTGATCGTCATCACCGCCGCCATCGCCAGGATTCTGAGGCGTGGGCTGGATCACATGGCCGTGAAAGTTGCGACGATCCTTATTGGAAGACTGTTTGGGGAGAGTCTCGGTATTGATGTTCACCACCGCGGGTCCTACGAGTTTGGCAATCTTCACAAACTCATTGGGCGGCACGGTCGAGTTGACCACCTTAAGAGGAGTGGCGTCGGCGCTATCGTTTTGCTTTTCCTGTCCTCTGACCCCGTGGGCAACGAATGAACCTGCCACAATCGCGGTTGAGAGCGTGGCAAGCAGGACAAGAACTGAAGCGAGACGGTGTGAGCGCAGCCGGTCGAAGAGCGATTTCATGAATTCGATAACCTCGTTGGGTGTCCAGCGTGTACAGCTGGCGGTTCAATGCACCTTGCAACAGTATAGCCAGTCGACAGAAGGTCCCACTTGGAGCTTTAGCCTGAATCGCCGGTTCTTTCGCATCGGACAGAGTCGACGGCAATTTGAATTTTGATAACAGGCCATCCAAACGTAAGCAAAGCTGGGAACAATATCAGCAATTTAGACGCATTTCCAGTGGAAGAGTCGCAAAAGGGTCATGCTACTATCCGGCATGGATTTTATGCAGAAGTGCAGACAGCCCTTGCTGATTGTGATTCTGATTGCAGCTATGGCAGCGCAAATCTGCGGGGCGCAGAGCGCTCCAGATGCGGCGCAGCCGAGCATTCTAGATCGCATGAATGCGATGGTCGCCGGAGGAAAGAGCGCCTGGACTCGTGAACAGACGGCGGCGTTGGAGAAGGTGAGGGATTTGGCGCTCACGGACAATTATGCGCTGAATGAGTTGAGGCATTTAAGTGACAACATAGGGCCACGGTTGAGCGGGTCGCCGCAGGCGCAGCAGGCGGTGGAGTATGTGGCGGCGGAGATGCGAGCGCTGGGGGCCACCGTAACGCTGGAAAAGGCCCAAGTGCCGCATTGGGTGAGGGGTACGGAGACGGCGGAGCTGGTTTCGTGGCCGGGGCAGACGCCGGGAACGACGCAAAAAGTGGTTCTGACGGCGCTCGGAGGCAGCGTTGCGACCCCGCCGGAAGGGGTGACGGCAGAAGTTGTGGTGGTGGACGATTGGCAGCAGCTCCACGCATTGCCGGCGGATGCGGTGAAGGGCAAGATTTTGCTCTTCAACCACAGATTTGACAAGCAGTTAGCGGCAGCCGGGTATGGTTTGGATGCGTACGTGGACGGAGTGGTCTACCGAGGCGCAGGACCCATTGCGGGCGCAGCCTCGGGCGCGGCGGCGGTGCTGGTGCGTTCGGTGGGCGGGGCGGATTTCAGGCTTCCCCACACCGGAGAGACCGAATACTCGCCCGATGTGGAGAAGATTCCGGCAGCGGCGGTGACGGCGGAAGACGCGGATTTGCTGAAGGATTTGTGCAGCCAGGGTCCGGTGAGGATGCACCTGGTACTGACTCCGCAAACACTACCCAATACAACGAGTTACAACGTGATTGCCGACTGGAAGGGGAGCGAACACCCGGAACAGGTTGTCGTGGTGTCGGGGCACCTCGATTCGTGGGATCTGGGCACCGGAGCGATTGACGACGGGGCGGGAGTGGTGGTTTCGATGCAGGCGATTCACCTGCTGCAGGAGCTGGGGATTCATCCCAGGCGCACGGTTCGGTTTGTTGCTTGGATGAGCGAAGAGGAAGGCTCGGAGGGCGCGGCAGCCTACATGGTGGACCATAAGAACCTGATTGCGAACCATATCGGCGCGATCGAGACAGACCTGGGGGCAGATCATCCGCTGGGGATTTACTACTCCGGCAGGGCGGCGCTGGGTGAGTGGCTGCGGCCGCTTTCGCAGGTGCTGGGACCGATTGGCGCGGAGACACTCGTGGGCGCACCGGAGACCGGCGAGGACATTGCGGGGCTCACGCAAAAGGGCGTTCCAAGTTTCGCGCCGGTGCAGGACAGCCGATTTTATTTCAACTATCATCACACGGCGGCAGACACGTTTGACAAGGTGGACCCCCGGCATCTGAATGAAAATGCGGCGGTTGTGGCGGTGCTGGCGTATGCGCTGGCAGATTCGGCGGAGCCGGCACCGCGATAGAGCAGGGAATAGGGAATAGGGAATAGGGAATAGATATCCCGCCTTGGATGCAGGAAATCTGGCATCGGGTATGCGCGGTTTGGGGAGTGCTGCTTTTCGTCACAAAGCGAGGCAGCGGGTTGCCACGGTTGGCGGAAAAGCGTGGCAATGGAGGGCCACGTTTTGTGAAAAGTGAGACAGGGAAACGGGGATGAGCAGTGGGGAACAGGGACTGGGTGCCGGGGAAGTTGCTCCTTTGCGGCGCGGCGCTCTTTTAGGTTCGCGCTCCCCTGCTTTTGACCCCTTACCTTTGGCTGCCGACTTGGGGCTGGCAGGTCGCCAGTTTTCTTCATCATCAACAATTCCCGAGTTTTATTGAGGAGTGATTTAAATCACATCCAGAGGAACAGAATCGGGGGACACTCACAGTCGAAGGATGGGCTCTGATGGACACTGTTTCTCTGATGGAAAAGCTGCTTCAGATTGAGCGCGCGATCGGCGAGAAAGAAGCTGTCACACTCCGCGCGATGATACTTGACGCACAGGAGTGCGTTCTTCACATGCAGCGGGAGTTTGTCTGCACGCTGCATGCGCGAGCCAGGGTCATTGAGCAACCCAGGGCATTCCGCATCTGAGCGGCAGGATTATGCAGACGGAGGTCTTATGAAGATTTCTGGGTCGGTTCAATTCGACGGGGTCTCAGCATCTGCACTTCGCGTCATAGAGAACTTTCAAAGCAAGCACACAGGCCTTCACCTGACGGCCGGTTCCACACCAGGGACTTTCTCTGTTTTTGGGGAGTCCTTCGAGAAGCTGGCGCTTCTTACGCGACTTGCCGCAGAACTTGAAAGCGAGCGGCATTCCTGAGATCAGTGCTTCCCCTTGAGCATATCCAACTCGCTTGAGATTTTGCGAAGCTCCGCGAGAATCTGCACGACGCGAAGCATCGCCTCTTGCTTTCTCCACGCCTCGGTGGTCGGACAAGCAATTTCAGTGTAGAGGCTTGACTTCTCCAGCCGGCTACCAGCCAGCTGTGCTTTGAGTGCGTCGAGACGAAGCGAGAAAAGGGAATCCATTGCAGTCACTCAGTGCGGAGTGGAAGGGGCCCGTTTATCCAGACTCGCAGGCTCCGTCGAGCGGGTGCAGGATGTGCATTCGGTGAGGCTAGTCTTCGCGGAGTGAGGAGTCAATGAGGAAGGGAACGCGATGGCGTTCTGATTTGGAATTCCACGGGTCACTTTCCCAGCGTGGCAAGTAACGTGCCGCGAATCCACGCTGAGACCGTTTGGTTGCTGGCTCTTGCTGCGGCCTCGACGCGCTTCCGGTCTTGTGGATTGAACCGCACGGGGACAATCTGGCCCTTGGCGTCTGCTTTCGTCAGTCTTGGGCGACCCGGCTTCTTAGAATTTGGCTGTTTCGGCATTGACTCGTAGCTCCTGTGGGGTTGCGACTCTCACCGAAGTGATTAGCGTAGGCGATGATTGCCTTGGGATGGCCGTTCAACCCTGCCCGACGTTAACGCCAAGGCGCATGATCGTATCGCGGTGGATGCCTGTCATGCGCTCGATAGCACGGATGCTGGAGCCTTCTGCGAGAGCGGCGATGACGGCGATTTGTTTATCGGTATTCAGGACGTTTGCCATATCAACCTCACTCGAATAAGTGTAATACGAAAATTAGAGAGAGTCAAATGTTTTTGTGTTACATTCTTTGAATAGCAGGACCATTTGAGTCGGCAGTCATGCGAAAGCGGAAAACCGTGTTTACCTCTCCTCCGATTAACCGAATCTCGACCGTAAACAGATTGCCGGGTAAGATGTGAACGGGCTTGCGACCAATGGGATAGTCATAGCTATCGTTGTTCCATGCAACGAATTCCTTTCGATCCTTATCCCAATACGCGATGTCTAAGCTGTGCGCCTCTTCTACGGCAAAATCAACAGGAAGTAAATCATTCCTAGACTCTCCGACAGCTTTGACGGATGGCTGACTACTATCAGACCATCTGCCATCCATCTTCAAAATCAAGGCGTCGGTATAGTCGTAGAAGTCGAGCTTAGCTCTGATCTTATGACCGTCAACGTTTGGCTGATCCTCTCGAAGTTTGTTAATGAATCGAACTTTTACGAAGGGCAGATTGAATGATCGATCAATTGCATTGAGCCGAACAAGTTCTATATGTTCCGCACCTGGGTCGCACAAGACAATGTTTGGTCTAGCGCCCTCTATTTCCTTGAGCTTTCTCCCGATTTCATCTCTATCTGCCGTCACGGTTGCCAATTTTCCCGCTCGGTCTTCGTCTAGTTTCCACGGTGTGCGGATCACGTGATAAGCCGCATAGACAATGAATAACGCCAAGTATATCCAGCCGGTTGTCTCGATTACAGCCCAGTCCGGTACATGGGTCGGGTCCCGCAACCAAGCAGCTACGGGCGGAACAACCACCATGAAAAACGCAAAAAGGATATTGTCTCGCGGCCATTCATAGCCGTCCTTGAATAGCCTGCCAAGGAATCTCCCGTAATACCGGAAAAACGTGTCTTGGCTGTCCATGTCCAAAATGCTCTCACTTCTCTCCAGCCCTCGTATAGATATTTGTGATACATTTCCGCCATCATGCTGAAGCGTTTGGCGATACTGGCTGTGCTCGTCCCACTGGCAACGGTAGGGGTTCTGGCCAGTCAAGATGCGCCCAAAGGGACGCCAGAACGAGGGATCGCAAAATCCAATGGTAGTCAGAACGGAAAGGCACAGCCCCAATCCGATGACGGCAAGCAATCCCCCAAAAGCGCGGTGTCCAGCCCCCCAAAGCCCGCACCCCAGCCATGCGATGAGGGATGTCAGCAGGGCCGCCAGAATCTCGCTATACAAGGGAAACTCGAATGGTTTACAGGAGTCTTGGCTCTGGTTGGAGTATTGCAGGCCGGGACGATGATCTGGCAGGCAGGGCTTCTGCGCGAGACTCTGAGAGCCATCAAACGCCAAGCCAATTTGATGGAGAAACAGGATCTCACGGCGCGAGAGAAACAACGCGCGAGGCTGTCTATCGCCTTCCCGCCTGATCCCCCGGAAACCTTGGATACCAAATTCAACGACACCGAACTTATGGAGTTGTATATTGACGTGGTTAAGGATGGAGAATCGAACGCTTACGATGTCATAGCATCGGGGTATGTAACGGTCACAACGAAGACCATGACAGGCGTTATCTTTGCCGAGCGCGGCGATATGCTCCAAATCCCAAACGTCATTCGAGACGCACCTCCAGAGAAACCCGTTCGGGTATGCTTGGCTCCCTCCGGCTTCGGTACCTTTATCGGAGTTTCCACCGAAAAAATGGAAAGTGTGAGAGAGGGGAATTCCTTGCTGCATATAGTAGGAGACATTGACTATGCGGACGTATTTGGCGACGGTCACACAATGCCGTTCCATTACTTCTGGCAAGCGCTGGACGAATCCCTGCGAGAACCCGGCGATACAACTGTAGGCTACTGGACGAATATAAGCGGCACGCCAACGTAGTAGAACCGCCAGCCCGAAAAGGCAAATTAAGACGCCACCGGGTGGGCCCTCCGATGCGGTGAGATGCGCAGATAGGATGGGACGCGTATCGAGGAGCGCAGATGGATTTGCCATGGATAGGAACAGCATGCATCTGTCGGCCTGGCAGGTTAATCCCGCCGGGGCTAAAGCCCTTCTCGCTCTTCGACATCATTCAGGGGCCTGAAGGCCCCTGCTCCTTCCGATTTCCCCTGCTCCCTCCGATTTCCTCTGCTCCCTCCGATTTCCGCTGCTCCTTCCGATTTCCGCTGCTCCTTCCGATTTCCCCTGCTCCTTCCGATTTCCTCTGCTCCATCCGATTTCCTCTGTCCCCTCCGAGTGGGTTGAGGGTTGTGGTTTCCCACCCTTCGCAAAGTGCGCGAAGGATGGGGCACCCCGATTCGCGCAGATTTGGAGAGAGACAAGCGCAGATTCTTCGACTCGCTTCGCTCAGAATGACAAGCTTTCTTTGGCGCTCGCGATACAAGGATGACAACTCACGGGGATTGGCCGGGAATAGCGACCGCGTTTTTGCTCAGGCTTCGTGGGCGGTGGGGACGTGGGGTTGGGGAACTAATTCTGTGAGGGCGATTCCGGCGAGGATGAGGAGAGCGCCGCTTGCGGGACGAAGGCCGAGGCGCTCGCCGGTGAAGAGGAATGAAGTGATCCAGGCGAAGACCGGCTCCATGGTGAGGAGCAGGGCGATGTGGGTGGAGGGCAGGATGGACTGCGCCCAGCTCTGGATGGAGAAGGCGGCAGCGGTGGCAAGTGCTGCGGCGATGGCGAGCGCGACGGCGAGACGGACGGTCCAGTGGATGTGGGGGTGCTCGATGAGCGGCAGGCTGATGGCCATGAAGACGGCGCAGAAGCCGACCTGAAGAAGAGCCAGCGGCTGGAAGGCGATGCGGGGCGAGACATGGCTTAGCACGATGCAATGGAATGCAAAGCCGATGGCGCAGCCGAAGGTGAGCATGTCTCCCACATTGATGGAAGAGAAGCTGGGCAGCAGGGATGCGGCGCGTTGCAGGAAGGACGCGGCCGGGCGAAGCGGGTCGGCGGCGGGTGCGGTGAGCAACAGGATTCCAAGGAAGGCGAGGGCCGCGCCGGTGTAGGCGTTCCAGCGGGGCAGGCGCGCTTCGGGAGGGCGCAGGGCTGGGATGGCCGAGAAGAGCGGCACGAGTACGACGACGAGGCCGGTGATGAAGGCGGATTTGGACGGCGTGGTGAGGGCGAGGCCGGTGGTCTGGAACTGGTAGCCTGCGGCGAGGCAAAGGCCGACGAGGGCTCCGGCAGCGATGTGGGCGGGGCGGATGCCGCGCCAGAAGCGGTGGTAGGCGACCGCGAGCAGAGCGAAGGCGAGGGTCATGCGGACGAGATTGAAGGCAGCCGGAGTGGCGTCAGCCAGCGCGCCTTTGACGAGCACGAAGGTCGATCCCCAGATGGCGACCACGAAGAGCATGAGCAGGTAGGCGCGCAGCTTCATTCTCTTGGATTATGGCAGGAGGAAGCGCCGGGACCGAAGGCCGAGGTTGTGTGTGCGCGAGCTTCGAGTCATTGAGCAACTGCGCCGCTGGGGTAGGATTCCTTGCCTGCGACAAATGTTTGGAGGACCTTGGTGTATAAGATGGCGGGCGGGCCAACGGTGTAGAGGTCGCGATCGACGAGGATGAAGTCGGCGTCGTAACCGGGGACTAGCTTTCCTTTGTGCTTCTCAGCAAATTCAGCGTAGGCGGAGCCCTGCGTGTAGGCGTAGAGCGCCTGGCCGCGGGTGATTTTGTTTTCGGGGTAGTAGGTTTTGGTTCCAGCTTCGTTCATGCGGGTGACGGCGGCGTAGAGTCCGCGAAATGGCGTGATGGGCTCGACGGGGTAGTCGGTGCCGAAGGCAAGGGGAACGCCGGCGTCGAGGAAGGCTTTCCAGGCGTAGGAGTAGGCGGCGCGCTTAGGACCGAGACGCGCCTCGGCCCAGTTCATGTCGGTAAGGACATGGCTGGGCTGCATGGAAGCAATGACGCCGAGTTGCTTGAAGCGGGGGATGTCTGCGGGGTCGACGACCTGGGCGTGCTCGATGCGGTTGCGCGCAGTGCGGGAGACGCCGGGCTGCGCGTAGGCGTCGAGGGCCATGGCGTTGGCCTTGTCGCCGATGGCGTGGAAGCCGAGCTGGAATCCGGCCTTGGAGCGTTCGACGGCCATCTTATTGAGCTGGTCCTGGGTGTATTGCGGAAGGCCGGTGTTGCCGGGGTCGTCGGAGTAGGGCGCCTTCATGGCGGCGGTGCGGGAGCCGAGGGAGCCATCCATGAATCCCTTGAGGAATCCGGTGTGGAGCATGGGGTCGTTGAGGTCGTGGTGGGCGCGCATCTTGAGAAGCTCGGGGAGCGGGTCAATGAAGGGGAGCCACTCGGTGATGCGGAGCTTGAGGCTGCCTTCCTTTTCGAGATCTTCGTAGATGAGGAAATCCTCCCAGTCGCTGAAGTCCTGCACGCTGGTGACGCCGTGGGCGAGGGCGTCGGCGATGGCGAGCTCGTCGCCCCTGCGGCGCTCGGCGGGGGTGGGCGGCGGAATGAGGGCGGCGATGAGGGATTTTGCGGATTCACGGAGGATGCCGGTGGGCTGGCCGTGGGCGTCCAGGTCGATGGCTCCGCCCTGAGGCGGCACGGTTTTGCCGGTGATGCCGGCGGCTGCGAGTGCGGCTGAGTTGGCGATGGCGATGTGGCCGTCGATGCGTTGAAGAAATGCGGGATGGCCGGCGGTGACTTTGTCGAGATCCTGGCGGGTGGGGAGGGTCTTGACGGGCCATAGAGTGTGGTCCCAGCCGCCGCCGGTGAGCCAGTGGCCGGGAGGCGCGGTTTTGGCATAGGCGGCCACCCTGGAGAGCATGTCACGGAGAGATTTGGAGCCGATGAGATCGACGTTGATTTTGGTTTGACCGGCGCTACCCAGGTGGGTGTGCGCGTCGTTGAATCCGGGAAAGATGTAGGTGTGGTTGGTGGCCGTATCGAGATCGCGGAGGACGGTTTTTGGACCGGCGAGGCGGGTGATGTCTTTGGTGGTTCCGACGGCGAGGACTTTGCCGCCTCCAATGGCCATCGCTTCCACGGTGCGGGGCTTGTCATCGGCGAATCCTTCGCCGGTGTAGATGACGCCATCGAAGAAGATGATGTCGGGCGGCGCTGAGGAGGGCTTGGCTGCAGGTTTGGACCGGGTTGCTGGAGAGTGCTTCGCGGGAGGTGTCTGAGCAGTGCAGATGGCTGCGGCAGCGAAGAGTGTGAGCAGCAGGGCACGAAAGGCGCGCATGCGCGGAGTGTAACAGATGGATTATTGAAGGGCGGCCCAATCAGTCATGGCGAGAGTGAGCAGAAGGATGCGGCGGAGGCCGAGCGCACGATCCTTGTCGCTGTACCACTCGCCTAGTGTGTGCGCACCTGCGCCCTCACCGCCAGCGCCCATGGAAAGAGCGGGAACGCCGAGTGAGATGGGAATGTTGGCGTCTGTGGAGCCGAGGCGAAGGTCGGTGCGCAGACCCAGGTGGCGGTCGACGGCGCGCAAAGTGTCGAGCAGGGGCGAGTCGGAAGGAAGTTGGGCAGCGGGACGGTCGCCGATTTTTTCTACCGCGAACGACAGCGGGCCGCGACTCTGGACGGCGGCGGATTTCGCAACGGTGTTGGAGTGGTCAACGGCATCTTCGACTGCGCGGTGCAACGCGACCTCGAGGCGCAGCAATTCCGCTGGACTGGTGGAACGGAGGTCGACGGATGCGCTGGCCTTTTCGGGAATGGAATTGACGCTGGTGCCGCCGTGAATGGTGCCCAGGTTCAAAGTGGTGCGCGGTTCGGCGGGCAGCGGGGTTTCGGCTACACGCGAGAGGGCGGAGGCAAGTGCTGCGATGGGGTTAGGAGTGCCTGCATCCGTAAAACTGTGGCCGCCAGGGCCGTTGACGGTGACTTGAAAGCGGCGGCTGCCGAGGGCCTGGGTAACGGCGGAGTCGGCGCCGGCGCCGTCGAGAACGATGTGGGCGACGATGCGGCCAGCGAGCGAGCGCTGATCGTAGAAGTGACGCATGCCTCGCAGATCGCCTTCGCCTTCTTCGCCGACGTTGGCAAGGACGATGAGGGGAGCGGCGAGTTCAACTTTGGCGTGGATGAGCGCGTGGACGACGGAGAGCATGCCGGCGACGCCCGCGGCGTTGTCGCAGGCTCCTGGGGCGGTGAGTCGACTGCCGCCGTTGACGCGGCTGACGATGGGATGGAGGGGAGTTCCGGCGGGAAACACAGTGTCGAGATGCGCGGAGAGGACGACGACGGGGCCGCTGCTTTCGGGTGGGAGCTTGGCGGCGGGGAGGAATCCGAAGACATTGCCGATGGCGTCGGTCTGGATGTGGGCGAGGCCGGCCTCGGCGAAGCGGTCGGCAATCCACTCGGCGCGGGCGTGTTCACCGAAGGGCGGGGCGGGAATGGCAACCATTTCGGACTGCCAACCCATGATGACCTGGGGGTTGTTATGCATCCATGCAAAGGCGGCATGGACGGGGCGGCGAGCAGCCAGCGCGGTGATGCGCGAGAAGGCCGAGCTGCGGGAAAAGAGCGGCATGGGAATGACTCAAGGTTAGCAGGGGCGGGAACGGAATAAGACCGGGGACGCGGTGAATGCGATGAGCGGTGAATCGGCGGGGGGCTTTGCCCAGGTCAATTTTGAAATTGAGTTGAACACCCAGTGCTATCGGCGCGCCCTACCTTGCAAGATCGTTCCGGGCTTCGAAGAGCTTGCCTTGCGACACCAATTCGACCGGAAAGGAGTAGAGAAGGGTGGCCTTGAACGGCTGTTGTCCCTCGGGCCCTGGAGACTCAAGCCGATACATTGCGCGATAGATGCGCACTTCGTCCACCGACTCCCTCACGCCTGGTGATTCAGCCCGCCACAACGCCCTCACCACATCGAGCGATCGTGCTTCGTCGTACTGGTTCGAATTCGTCAACAGGTTCCACGTCGTACCGGTACCCCCAAAGACCTTGTAGTATACCGGCGCCCCGATATAGTCTTCGCGCCCATCGTGAACCCAGCATGCCCTCCACACCTCGTATTCTCGCGGAGTCGGAGCTGCAAACGTCGGATAGTGAGCGAAAGGCCATTCGGGTCTCGACCGGCCGACGTGGACCACAAGGCTCCGGAATGGTCGGGGTAGTTTCGCGGTGAAGCTTTCCATCTCGCTATAGATGAACATCGTAAAGCTGATGAACACTTGACATGCAACCAGGCCGGCACCTGTAATGTGAACCCATCGCAACACCGGCCGATCTTCTCTATCCGACCGCGAAGGAGCCGCAAGCGAGCAAAGACGCGAATCTGCAACGTTGCGGTAGATCCTGCGCCCAAGCATTCTTACCGGAGACCACTGCATGATGACGGCGAACGGCCAGAGCAGTGGTAACCGCTTTGCAATCGCGACGTAAGCTTCATAACCGACCAGCGTTTCGTTCCCTGCAAAGGCATGAATATCGCGCAGGCGTGATTCGTAGGGGGCTCGATCGTAGAGATCCGCATCGGTGCCGTCCGGGGGAGCCTCAACGGGTTTCAGGTCGAGCACATCGAAGAGGTCAACGGACTTGAGAGTGGCGACTACCCGGCGGCAGAAGCGGCATTGCTGATCGTAGAACACGACCAAAGGGCCAAGCTTTCGAAGGCTCAGGGCCCGTCCAATCGCGCACCAATCGATCAACGCGGAATACGCCAGAATCAGTGTGGTGAACCATATTTGAAGAATCAACCCATTGCCCACAGAAAACCCAAGTCCAGCAAGAGCAGCGAGCGGCCTCAGGCGCCGGAACAGGACGATGAACAGAAAGCCTATCTCGATAACAATTACCCCAACTCCAGCCATCTCGAGGAACCAGATAGGGAGATGGTCGACCCGGAGCGGATGGATCGGCGAGGGGTAGTAGAGCGCCATCTCGAACCACTTTCTCCACAAGATGTTCTGGAGATTGGGAACGCCTGCCCAGCCGGATGTGAATGAGGTTTCGAGTTTCGCCAGCCCCGGCACGAGATAAAGCAAGCCCATCAAAATCCAAATATAGCGAAGCGTCCAAAGCGCTTCGAAACGCGGCCTTGGCGGCTCAACCGTCCCCGAATCCGCACTTCGGATCGCGCGCCGAAATGCGTCGATCGAGAGAAAACGTCCGCTGGGCCCGACGGCCAGCAGGGCCATGAACCAGATGATGTGGTGGAAATGATCGATCTTGCCCTGGTTCTCAGCCAATCCAAACAGATAAAGGGAGAGAAGCGTGGCGCAACCAATGGACGTGCGCGTGAAGAAACCGATCAAACCGAGTACGATGCAGGCCAGATTTACCAGCGCAAGTGTCTTGGCTAATCCGACGTTGGTCAGCACTGCGATGGGCAGCACTCGGTAGAAAGAGATCGGATACCAAGCCGTGCTGGGAAGTCCCGGCAGGATCCTCTCGATCCAGGCAAGATTGTTCAATGCCCAGGGAAGCACCGCGCAGCCCAAGAAGACTATCCGGAAGATGTCGAGATTGACTGACCAGCCCCGTCCATTTGTGGATCTTTCGTCTGAGAGGCGTTGTCCTGTTCGGGTTCTTGCACTCAACAGGAATCTCCTGATTTAATATTTTTTTCTTTAACGTCTATTCAAACCGAACCGGGCTTTTGCTGGTAAGTATGCATGCTCAAGCCGGAATCTACATGCGAAAAATGGAGCGACACCCCGTCTGCTCATGACCGAAGTTTTCTTTGGGCTACCCTGAAGTTGTAGAGGGCGCCCTCCGGCAACGAGCGCGCGCGCAAATCCCAATTCTTCTGGTCCAAGTCCATCGATGTGCGTGCTCTAGAAACGCGCAATCCAACGCGGAAATCGGAGCTCACAAGCGAGTCCTCGTGTTTTCTTCCAAAGTGCGTTGGACGATTCGCTACTTGTATTCGACGGAGTGGAGGAAGAGGCCGCGGGCGGGGGCGGTGGGACCGGCGGCGGAGCGGGAGCGCGCGGCGAGGATGGCGGGAATGTCTTCAGGCTGGAGGAGGCCGCGGCTCGCGTCGAGCATGGTTCCCACGAGGTTGCGCACCATGTGATGGAGGAATCCGTTGGCACGGACACGGTAAACGAGAAGCGGACCGGTTTCTGTCTCTCTGGTTTCCCAGGCAGCGGAGTAGATGGTGCGGACGGACGATGCCGTGGGCACTTTCACTTCTTGGTCCAGGTCGTGGGCATAGGAAGCGGTGCGCGCAGCGAGGTCGGGATCGGTGGCGGCGAAGCTGAGGAAATCGTGTTCACCAAGAAAGAAATGGGCTGACCGTTCGAGAGCCGTCTCGTCCATGGGCCAAGGGCAGTCATAGACGTAGCGGACGAGGAACGGCGGGCAGACTTCTCCGCGAAAGATGCGGTACTCGTATGTTTTGGCGACAGCCGAGTGGCGGGCGTGAAAGGTATGTGGCGCGTGGCTGGCGGAAAGAATCCGGATGGACGGGGGCAGGGTTCGGTTGAGGGCGCGGAGGAGGTTTGCGGCAGGAATGGGCGCAGACAAGGGGAAGCTGGCCACCTGGGCGAGGGCGTGTACGCCGGCGTCGGTGCGGCCGGAGCCCTGGGGCAGGGGCGACTCGCCGGTGACGCGGGCGAGCGCCGATTGGAGTTCGCCCTGGATGGTAGTTTCGCCGGGCTGGACCTGCCAGCCGTGAAAATCTGTGCCGTCGTAGGCCAGGGTGAGCTTCCAATTTTGAAGATGGAGTGCGGACTGGGAAGGATTAGTCACGGGTATCCACGTAGATAACAGGGTAATTGAGCGTCCCGCACGGGGGTGCGGGGAGAGCGGCTGGGATATACTCAGCTTTTCGCAGCATTGCCCGTCCGGGCAGCTGGGAAGGTGACAAGGGAACGAACCGGGACTGGCGCGCGTATTGCCTGAAAGATGATTGGCGAAGCGCGAGCAGGAAGCGAAAATCGCCCCGAATGCTCACAAACTGCGTCCGGAGAGGCTCTTCGGGCGTCTTGAAGAATGGCACCCCACATGCCTAAGCAACTCGTGGAGAGGAATCATGCATTTGTTCGGTATACGTGTGTTTGAGCAGCAGGATGAGACCACGCGGCAGGCAAAAGGAAAGCCAGGCAGGCAGTTACGCGCGCTGGCGGCGGCCATGCTTACCTTGGCGGCGGGAGTGCCCTCTGGATTTGCACAGCAGGCTGCGCCAACGGCGACGGACAAGGCGGCGTCGAATTTGCCCGCGGCCCCGGCTCCGGTTAAGACGGAGCCCTTGAACCTGCGTCCATCGAGTCGGGACTTCACCAAGCCGGCTGGGGGTCTTTTAGGCGACCCGATCAACATGTACCGGCCGACCAGCATCGCCAAGGCCAACTTTGAGAATTCGGTTCGGCTTACGGATCTGGTGAAGGACGGCAAGATCTATTTGAGTCTTTCTGACGCGATTGCACTAGCCCTTGAGAATAACTACGACATCGCGGTTGCACGCTACGATCTGGACATTGCGGATACCGACATCCTGCGGACGAAGACCGGCGCGGCGCCTCTGGGTGCACCGACGGGGCTTATCACCAGCACGCTGGGCGGTTCCTCTTCGACCTTGACTTCGGGCGGCGGTCCGGGCGGAACGACGGGCGGGGCGGGTGGCGCAGGTTCAGGCGTGAACGGATTGACGCTTACCACAGGCGGCGCGGGGCCGTCGCCGGAGGGCCTGGAGCCTTCGGTGTCGTCAACCATCCAATACGATCGGCAAAGTGCGCCTTCGAGCAGTTTCTTTACTGGCGGAACGAGCACAACCAAGACGTACGATTTCGCCTACAACCAGGGCTTCGTGACCGGGACTTCAATGCAATTTGGGTGGGACAACACCGCGTCCACTTCGACGAACCCGGTGACGACGTATAGCCCACAATACAACGCCAGCTTCAAGGCCACGGTGACACAGCACCTTTTGCAGGGTGCAGGGATCTGGGTCAACAAGCGCTTCATTTACGAAGCTCGGAACAACCGGCAAATCACCGATTCTTCCTTCCGTGAGCAGATTCTCTACACGGTGAACCAGGTTGAGAATATTTACTGGGGCCTGGTGAGCGCTTACGAGGATGTGCAGGCCAAGGAACGCGCACTCAATCAGAGCACCAAGCTGGATGAGGACACGCGGAAGCAACTGCAGATCGGCACCATGGCGCCGCTTGATGTGGTGAACGCCGACTCGACGGTATCCACGGACAAACAGGCGCTGATCAGTTCGCAGAGCAACCTGAACTACCAGCAGCAGATCATCAAGCAGGCAATTGCGCGCAATCTCAACGATCCTGCGCTGGAAGCAGCCGCAGTGATTCCCACCGACCGCGTGAGCCTTGATGAGCTTCCCGAAGAGAAACAACCGATCGAGGCGCTCGTGAAGGAGGCTTTTCAACAGCGGCCGGAGCTGGAGCAGGCGGTGCTCACGCTCAGAAACGATGAGATCACGCTCAAGGGAGCGCGCAATGGATTGCTACCGCAGGTCGATGTTTTTGCGTATCTCGGCGGGTCAGGCGTAGCCGGCACAGTGAATCCCAATCTGAATTGCACTTTCTATGGAACCGCGGGCTGTCCTCCGAGCACCGGCGGCTATGGAACGGCGCTGCAAAATGCGTACAACAACTCGTCTCCTGATAAGGGCTTTGGTTTCAACATCACGATTCCTCTGGGCAACAAATTTGCGCAGTCAGTGCAGGAGAGATCGCTGATGGAGTATCGCCAGGCGGAGTTGCGGCTGGAGCAGTTGTACACGCAGATTCGTATGCAGGTTGTGAATGCGCAATTCGCGATCACCAACGACCGGGCGCAGGTGAGGGCAGCGGTTGCGGCAAGAGAGTTCAACCAGCAGAGCTACGACGACGAAGTGAAGAAGCTGCATCTGGGCGCTTCAACCACCGCCAATGTATTGTTGCAGGAGCGCAATCTGGCAATCGCGGAGAACAATCTGATCTCGGCCAATGCGGCCTATGCGAAGGACCGCGCAGGCCTGTATCAGATCCTGGCTTCGACTCTGCAGCACTACGGCATCAACATGCAAGAGGCGGCTACAGGCACTGTAAACACTTCTCCGGTGGTACCGGGGGTTCAGCCGGCCGAGAAGGGCAATGAACCGACGACGACTCCGCCGGCAAGCCGGTAGGCTGTTGAGGGATGACGAGAAGGCCCGGCTGAGTGCCGGGCCTTTTTTGATGGTGGATTCGGATGCACCTGTGGCGGCGTGCGAATTATCGATCTGCGATGCGGTCGAGCATGTCGAAGAATTCAGGGAAGCTGATGGCCGCGGACTCAGCTCCCTGGATGAGCGTCTCGCCCTGGGCGCGGAGGGCTGCCACGCTGAAGGCCATGGCGATGCGGTGATCGCCGCCGGAGTCGATGGTTGCGCCATGCAGGGATTGCCCGCCGGGAATGTCGAGGCCATCCTCAAATTCGGCGACCTCGGCACCCATGGCGCGCAGGTTTTGCGCGACGAGGGCGATGCGGTCGGATTCTTTGACGCGAAGTTCTTTAGCATCGCGGATGCGGATGCCTCCGCTGGTGTAGGGCGCGATGGCGGCGAGCACGGGGAGCTCGTCGATGAGTTGCGCGGCAAGAGCACCGCTGATTTGTGTGGAGCGGAGACCCTGGGGCGGCGCGGTGATCTGGATGGTGCCGACTAGCTCGGCGTGTTTCTCTTCGACGTTGAGCACGGCGATGTGCGCACCGAGAGCGGTGAGGACATCGAGCAACGTGGCGCGGGTGGGGTTGAGCCCGATGAGGTCGAGGATCAGCGAGGAATTGGGAAAGATGGCCGCGGCGCAGAGAAAGAATGCGGCGGAAGAGATGTCGCCAGGCACTGTTGCGTCAATGGCGTGGAGAAGCTGCGGACCCGAGATGGAGACGGAGTCGATGGTGCGGTTGAGGGTGGCGCCGAATGCACGCAGGGCGAGTTCGCTGTGGTCGCGGGTGCGCAGGGCTTCTCGCACGGTGGTGGCGCCGGCGGTTTGGAGGCCGGCGAGCAGGACGCAGGTCTTGACCTGGGCGCTAGGGACGGGCGTGGTGTAGTCGATGGCGTGGAGGTGCGTGCCCTGGATGTGGATGGGGGCGTGGCCGTCGGTGAGCGTGAGCCGCGCGCCCATGGCTTCAAGGGGCTTGCGAATGCGCTCCATTGGGCGGCGGGTGAGGGATGCGTCGCCAATCAGCGTGAAGCTGCCTTGCTGGGGCGCGAGAAGGCCGGAGATCATGCGCATGGTGGAGCCGGAGTTGCCGCAGTCGAGGGGGTCGTTTGAGAGCGTGACACGGCCACCGACGCCGGTGACTTCGATGGTGTTGTCTTCGTTGCGGTTTACTTTGGCACCCAGCGCTTGCATGCAGGCGAGGGTTGAGGCGCAGTCTGCCCCAGTGGAGAAGTTGGAAAAGCGCGAGGTTCCCTCAGCGAATGCGGCCAGCATGCCGTAACGATGACTGATGGACTTGTCGCCGGGCAGGAGCAGGCTGCCCAATACATTGCGGGCTGGGCGGATGATGCGTTCTTGCGTGGCGGTGGACAAGGGGTCTCCGGATTTCTGGTCTCTTCAAGTTTAGCAAGGCTTAAGAACAGGGAATAGGGAGTAGGGAATAGAAAGACACGCAGTACGGGGTGGGGAAAGTTCGTCACCTCAAACAGATTCTGTTGAATTGATTTTCTGTGAATCCGTGGCCGCTTTTTATCGCACGCGGAGGACGATGATTGTTTCGTCGTCGAAGCGGTCTTTGGGACCCTGGAAACTGGCCACATCAGCCATGACGCTCTCTGCGATGTGGGCGGCGGACTTGTCGCGATTGGCGCAGAGCAGGCTTGCAAGGCGATCGTCGCCGTACATTTCGCCGTCAGAGTTCTCGGCGTCGAGAATGCCGTCGGAGACGAAGATGATGGCATCGCCGGGCTGTGCGTCCAAGGTGATTTCTTCGTAGGAGACGTTGGGAAAGAGCCCAAGCGGCAGGCCCTCGGCGCGCATTGTGGAGGAAGTTCCGGCGCGGCAGAAGACAGGCTGCACGGCTCCGGAGTTAGCTACCGTGAGGGTTTGCTTTTCGTCGTTCCAAAGAGCAAAAAGCATGACGACAAATTGCGATTCAAGCTTGCGCTCCTGCAAAGCATCGTTGAGTGCGGTGAGCATCTGCGCAGGATCGAGGCGCTGCACGGCGGCGGAGCGCATGATTCCGCTGACCAGTGCGGCGAAGAGGGCAGCGGGTGCCGCTTTACCGCTGACGTCGCCCAATACGATTGCGGTTTGTCCAGGACCGTAATCGACGAAGTCGTAGAGGTCGCCGCCGATGGTGCGCGCGGGCAGGAAGCGCACGGCCATGTCGGCATGGGGATGTTCAGGCGGATGAGTTGGAAGCAGACGGAGCTGGACCTCGCGCGCCATGGCGATGTCGCGCTCAAGCTGCTGCTCCTGGCGCTTGACGGCCTGATAGAGGCGCGCATTTTCGATGGAGATTGCGACTTGGGCGGCCATGGTGGTGAGCAGTCGCTCGTGTTCTTCGTTAAAAAAGCCGGGGCGGGTGTGTTCAAGGTCGAGCACACCGATGACGCGGCCTTTGTAGAAGAGAGGGACAATCAACTCCGAGCGTGTCTCGGGATTCATGGGCAGATAGCGGAGGTCTTTGCGCACGTCGGGAACGTTGACGGGGCGCCACTCGCGCACCGCCGCGCCGACGAGGCCGCTGGTGATAGGAACGCGTCGCAAGGGCGCGTGCGCGTAGCCGAAACGCCAGGCATAGCGAGTGATTAGGGTTTCGCCTTTTTCATCGAGCAGCATGATGGAAAACATCTGGTAGTCGATGAGGCGGCGGAGAAGCTGGCCGACCTTGGCCAGCAGGGGATCGAGATCGAGGATTGATGTGAGCTCGGCGGAGATCTCGTTGAGGACGGTGAGGGTCTGGGCCTGGCGGGAAACGCGGGCATAGAGGCGCGCATTCTCAATGGCCTGCGCGACGCGCGATGCGGTGAGCGTGAGCAGGTGCAGGTGCTCGGGGCGGAAGTATCCGGCCTGCTCGCTTTCGAGGTCCATGACGCCGATGAGGCGATTTTTGGCGATGAGGGGAACGGCGAGTTCTGAGCGGACGTCGGGATTGGCGGGGAGGTAGTAGTCCGCGAGGGATACGTCGTTGAGGAGGACGGGCTGGCGGGTGAGAGCGACCTGGCCTACAACGCCTTTGCCGAGAGGATAGCGGGCGCGCTGCGCTTCGGGAGTGTGACCGATTTGAAACCTCATGCGGAGGTCATTGGTGCGGTCGTTCAAGAGGAGGATGGCGAAGATGCGGTAGTGAATGATAGTGAGGACGAGCTCGGAGATGCGATTGAGCAGGGTTTGCAGGTCGAGCGTGGTGTTGAGCGCATCGGTCATCTGCACGAGATAGGAGAGGTCGGCGGTCTCCACTCGGACATTCGACAGGTCTAAATGCGCGTGTGGATTGTCGGAATCGGCGGGCCGGTAGTCTCCCTCGAACTCGTGCTGCTCCGGCGGCGGTGGGGGATTGGATGCCATGGGTGTCGAAGGGAATGATAGCGTATTTCGGGTTTGCGGAGTGGGGAACCGATGAGATTGGAGAGGGGCAGTGGAAAATGCGCGTTGAATCAGATTGGCCTGGTGTGAACGAATTCAAAGCGTCGCTTGAGACGGAGGAAGGGGGTTTCAAGAAAAGTGTAAGAGATGACTGCTGCGGCGATGGTAAGCAGCATGGCGAGCAGAGCCGAGGCGGCGAAGTACATCGGCCCATGTTTTGAGGAGAACAGGGCCTGGGAGAAATCGATTGATAAGACGTGGTAGACGTAGAGCCCGTAAGAGATTTTGCCGAGGCCAGCCAGCCAGCGTGGGATCCGCGAGGAGCCGATCATACAGAATCCTTGAAGAACGGCTGCGCAGCCGAGGGCGACGAGGCCATAACCGATGATGAGCGCGAGACCGCTGATTGCGGTTCCCGCCTGCGCGGGTTGCTTCACATGGAACTCGAAGCAGGCGACAAACCAGAAGACGGGGCCAGCGAGGACGAAGATCAATCCGAAGAGGGCATTGTTGAAGGCGGCGAGTTTATTTGAAAGAGCGAGAAGGATGCCGGTTGCGAACATCTGGAATTGCACGAATGTGCTGGTCCAGACTTTGGACTCGGTTTCGACATGGCGCTGACCGAGAACAAAGAGGATGGTGTTGGCGAGAGCGATAAAGATGACGGCACAGACGATGAGACCGCGGCGTGAGAGCCAGCGCATGGCCCAGGGCCAGAGGAGATAGAACTGCTCCTCGACAGAGATGCTCCACAGGGGCGTCATCGGATTTGGAATCCAGCCAAAGATGCCGCAATAGAAATTTCCCGCAAACAGCAGGTACCAGACAAATCCAGTGACGTCTCCGGGGCGGTGAAGGATGAGCGCAATGGCCATTCCGAGGGCGATTCCGAAGAAATAGAGGGGCCAGATTCTGAGTGCCCTGCGCACGTAGAACTTTTTGATGGAGACGGTGGAGAACTTTGCGCGCTCTTTCAACAGCAGGGAAGTGATGAGGTAGGCGCTGAGGGTGAAGAAGAGGCAGAGGCCCATCGCGCCGATCTCGCCTACTGCGAGACGGAGGCTCCATGCGCCCTGGCCGGCGAAGGCAGAGAAAGTGTTCGAATTCATGTAGGAGGAAGAGAGAAGGAGAAAGTGGTGGATGAATACGAGGAGGAAAGCCACGAAACGGACTGCGTCCAGCTCCGGCCGATAGCCGTGCACCTGTTGATTGCCGGCTTGCGGAGCTGACTCAGTGCCTGCGGAACCTGCGTTCAAGGCGCAAAGACCTCGACTCTTTATAGCATGTGGATATTGTTGGCTTGGCGGCGGCTATTCCGCGCCCAGTTCGCGGACGATGGCGATGGAGGCGGATGCGCCGATGCGGTTGGCACCGGCTTCGAGCATGGCGCGGACGTCGGCGAGTTTGCGAATGCCTCCGGAGGCTTTGACGCCGCATCGTCCGCCAGCTACTCCGCGAAGCAGGGCCACGTCGGCCGCAGTGGCTCCGCCGGAGGAGAAGCCGGTGGAAGTCTTGAGGAAGTCGGCACCTGCCTGGATGGCGAGTTCGGCGCCGCGCAGTTTCTCTTCTACAGTGAGGAGGCAAGTTTCGAGAATGACCTTGAGCAGCGCGCCATGATGATGGGCCACAGTGGCGGCGGCGTGAATGGCGTGTTCGACGGCATGATGGTTGCCGCTTTTGAGCTGGCCGATGGGGACGACCATGTCGAGTTCGCGAACGCCGAGCCGGGCAAGCGCGGCGGCCTCCTGGCGGAGCGTGGAGACAAGCGATGCGCCGAGGGGAAAGCCGATGACGACGCCGACGGGGATGCCGGTGCCGGAGAGCATAGCGACGGCGGTGGCGGCCCAAACGGGGTTGACCATGGCGCAGGCAAAACGGTAGCGAACGGTCTCATCGCAAAGGCTTTCAACCTGGTCGCGGGTGGCATCGGGCTTGAGGAGTGTGTGGTCAATGACCGCAGCCAGCGACTGCCAATTCTCAAGGGCGGCGCGGGTGAAGGCAGTCGAGTCGAAGCTGCCGTTGTCGAATTCGAGGTCCGCTTCGCCGATCGGGGTAATGACTGACATGGGTCGCGCTCCTTGCTTCTGGGGCAGGCATCGTGGCTGCCTGTCATGGAGTCTCCGGGAGATGAGTATAGTGCCTGCCGGAGCGGGGAGCAAAGTGATGTTGAAAGACTCTATTCGATATCCATGCGTTCGATGAGGCTGTTGCGGATTCGATATGCATGGTGAACGGTCGTGTCGAC
Source organism: uncultured Acidobacteriaceae bacterium (assembly GCA_963780515.1). Lineage (GTDB taxonomy): Bacteria > Acidobacteriota > Terriglobia > Terriglobales > Acidobacteriaceae > Telmatobacter. The sequence continues at coordinate 283,076 of CAWACG010000013.1, read as the reverse complement.
GAGGAGATTGCCCTGAATATCGTGAACGACCTGATGGACTTCGACGATGAATCTACAGGACTCGTCCTGCAAAATGCTCAGAGGCTCGACCTGCGGATCAATGACGGCCCATTGGCGGGTCCAATATGCGCGAACTTCTTCGCGTCCATGGACGTGTCCGCCTTCCATTCCATTCGCCCATTTCACTTCAGGATGCATTTTCGCCAGGACCTCGTCGATTCGACGCGCATTGAAATCGCGATAGGCTCCGGCGAGCAATTCGCGTTCGTCCATTGGTGATTCTCTCGTGTTGCTACTCCGGGTGATCGGGCGCCATGAGGCAGATTTCGGGCAGGTTTCGGTAACGCTCGGCGTAATCCATTCCATAGCCGATGACGAAAAGATTGGGAATGGAGAAGCCCACGTAGTCAGCATCGATTTTTTCAATTCTGCGCGAGGGCTTGTCGAGGAGCGTAGCGATGCGCAACGTTTTGGGATGATGCTGAAGGAAGATTTTGCGGAGATAAGCAAGGGTGAGGCCGGTGTCGAGAATGTCCTCGACGATGAGCACATTCTTAGCTTCGATGGGCTCGTCGAGATCTTTGATGAGCTTGACCGCACCCGAGGAGCGCTGGCCCTTTCCGTAGCTGGAGACGGCGACGAAGTCGAATGTGGTATCGACCTGAACGGCGCGCGCGAGGTCCGAGAGAAAGATTGCCGCGCCTTTGAGCACGCCCACCATCACCAGTTTTTCGCCGTGGAGGTCGGCGGTGATCTGAGCGCCCATTTCAGAGACGCGTTCGGCAATTTGCTCATGGGTGTAAAGGACTTCGAGGCCCTTGTAGGTGATGGTTGCCATGCAGACAGTATTACGCGAATCGGCTATGGAGAGGTGTGAAAATCGCGGAACGGAACCGGACGCACCCTATGAATGCGAGGCGCGTCTATACTTAAAGAGGAATGATTCCGTATATCCATATCTGGCATTTCAATCTGCCGACCTTCGGGCTGATGCTCTGGCTTGCGGCGGTGGCGGGGGCCCTGATCACAGACCGGGCGTTCAAGCGGGCACACATTGACGCGGACGCAGTGGGCATGGTGGCGATGGCGGTGGTGGCGGGGATTATCGGCGCCAAGCTTTGGCATGTTCTCGATACGCCGTCGGAGTTTCGCGAAATCGGCTGGCGGGTTTTGTGGGATTCGGCGGGCTTTGCGTGGTTTGGCGGTTTGACGTTTGGCATCTCCGCGCTGGTGTTTCAAGGGTGGCGCGCGAAGATCGGCGGATTGCGGATTCTCGATCTCGCGGCTCCGGCAGCGGCCATTGGCTATGGCATTGGGCGCATCGGGTGCTTTCTTTCAGGCGACGGGTGCTATGGCATTGCGACGAATCTGCCATGGGGCATGAGTTTTCCCAACGGCATTGAGCCGACGCTGGTGCGGGTGCATCCGACACCGCTGTATGAGCTGGCGGCGGGACTGCTGATTGGCAGCTGGTTGTGGATGCGGGGAAACAAGCCGCGACCAACGGGCTGGATCCTGGGTGAATACTTAGTGTTGACGGGAATAGCTCGATTTATGGTTGAATTCATACGTCGCAATCCGAAGATTTTGTGGGGCTTATCAAATGCTCAACTGGCAAGCGCGGGGTCAGTGATTGTGGGCATCGGGCTGATCTGGTGGGCCTCAACGCGGGGAGTTACGGAGCCGGAAGGCGCGCGACGTGCCATGGAGAAGGCAGCTTAGGGATATTTAGGTCTTGGGGCGCAGGTCGGTGCGCGACATCTTTGCCACTACTTTTTGACGGAAGCACTCAGGGGCATGGTCATTCACCATGCCGACCGCCTGCATCCACGCATAGACGATGACGGGGCCGACGAATTTGAAGCCGCGTTTCTTCAGGGCTTTTGAGATCTCTTCAGCGAGCGGAGTCATTGCGGGGACCGGGCCGCGGGTCTGAATTGGTTTTCCTCCGGCCATCTTCCAAACCCAGGTTGAAAAATCTTCGCCTGCAGCTTGCATGGCGAGGTAGATGCGCGCGCCTTGAATGGTGGCTTCAATCTTTGCGCGCGAACGGACGATGCCGGGGTTGGCAAGGAGGCGCGCGATTTCCGGCTCACCGAAGCGCGCGACTTTTGCGGGATCGAAGTTCCTGAAGGCTTTGCGGAAGTCGTCGCGCTTGCGGAGAATCACAATCCACGAAAGGCCGGCCTGAAAGCCTTCGAGCATGAGGGTCTCCCAAAGCGCGCGGCTGTCGTATTCGGGCACGCCCCATTCCTCATCGTGATAGGCGCGATAGAGAGGGTCGTTCTGTGACCAGGCACAGCGCTGGACGGGCTTTGCAGTTGGCATGGCTGAATTTCCTCACAAGCGTTTGATGAACGAGAGCGCTTCTTTGAGCTGGGGGAAGAGCGCTTCTTCGGCCTTGAATTCGCGAGAGTGGACGCAACGGCGCAGGCCGCGCATGCGCACAGGATGCTTGAGGTGAAGCATCTCGTGGTAGAGCAGGTACTCGACGGCGTAGCGCGGGCTTGAGGGGCGGTCGAAGACACGGCTGACGACGATGGTGTTGTGGGTGGCGTCGTAATGGCCGAGAGAACGCCTGGCCAAGCCCTCGCTCCAGGTGAGCTGGGGACGGCCAAGCAGGCCGCCGAAGAAGCCGGCGTTGAGCGAGTCGAAGACCTCTTCGAGGTTGTAGAAGCGGCCTTCAGGTCCGGAGTAGCGCTTGGTGCCGCGGGCGTGACGGACGAGTTCAGTCTGGCGGGCCACGGCGGTGCTGGAGGCGAAGCGCTTGAAGCGAAGATTCTGCGCGGCGTCGACGGGCTTTTTGTAGAGCTTGGCGAGGAGGATGTGGGCGATGGCGCGCACGACGCTTTCCGGCGCGCCTTCAAGCAGGTCAGACAGGCTTACCAGGATTCTGCCTTCGCGGAGGCGGATGGTTGTATTCAGCGAAGTGAAGCGGCGAAAACGAATGAGGATGGGCGGCATCGGCGCTCTGGGGCGCAGGGCACGGTACTCGACCTGAAAGATTGGGACGATATCGACGGCCACCAAGGACATTTTACAGCTTGAAGTTGGCGAGCTTCATTCCGGTTCGGCCCTCTCCTGGCCCTTCTGGTCCTTATGAACAGCGAAGTAAGCAGTCTGGTCTTTGAGCATTTGCGCGGCCTCATCGGCAAGGTCCTTTTCGCTCTCCATGGCTTCTTTGAGGGAGAGGTCGAAGCCGGGTTCGGTGGGCAGGGCGTGAAGGACATCGATCCAACGCTGCGTGGCTTCAGTCAACGGCTTGAGAGCCTTGCGGAGGTCTGCTTTGCGGTCGCCGTACTGATCGAGGTTGGAACCGAGCTCGTCCATCAGCGCGGTGAGGTCGTGCAATTCGTTGTCGAGGCGGATGACGCGCGCGCCGGAACGGGCCCTGGTGGTGAGCCCCTTGATGGTTTCGATGCGTTCGTCCACGAATTCAGTGTAGAGCTTGATGCGCGCGGGTGGGTCGATGCCGGCCTCACGAATCTGCTCAATCTGAGGCTCGGTCAGGATTGGGCGCTGCTCCTTCTGGGCGTGAAGAAGGTGCGCAGAGAGCAAGAATGCCAGTGCAAGCGGGAGATGACGAAAAACGCGCATGGTCTGCTGCCCCGGATTCTATTGAAGCATACGCAAGGGCGCCGCAGAAGTGGGAAGAAGCGCGGCACGCTTCGCGACGGGGTCTACTTCTTGAAGACCTGTAACATGGCTTCATTGTCGGCCTGGTTGACCTGGGCCAATGTCTGCTCAAGCAGTGGACGGTCCTCGTAGCTGCTGGAGTGAAGCATCTCATTGAGGCGGAAAGCGGTGTGGCGGAGGAGGATCTCAGCGTTCTTGAGCCGCTTGTCATTGTCGGCTACGGAAAGGTGAAGCTTGTGCGCCAGTAGCTGGACCTGCTTGAGCATGGAGTTGGCCTTCTGTACGTCGCCGGCAGAGTATTGCTGCAGGCTGAACTCGGTCATCTGGTGAATGAGTTCGGCGTAGAGGTAGCACTGCTCGCGGGGTTGCGCCTGACCGATTTTGACTTCAAGCGCGGCGATGCTTTCCTGGTCGGCGGGCTTGGTGTCAAGGGAAGACGCAGCGGCCGGAACGGCGACGGCCGTGACAAGGGCGAGGAATCCGAACGAAACCAGACACCGCATGAGGAACCTCCGCTGTTGCGGACTTCGAGCAGGTGTCATTCTGGGGCCCCGCTCTATTCCTGGCCGTGACTATAGGAGCTTTTGGAGGAATCCGCAAGGGAAAGATGCGGAATCTCCATCCGCTCGGATGTCGCGGTACATCTTCGGTCAAGGCAACGACGCTGCATCCAATCGTTCGCGTATTGTGGCACGGCTTAATTCTTTTGTCCGAGCAATTTGATACGCTGCCGCGCCTGCCATTCCTGATCCGGGAACTTGCCGGCAGCGGAATCAAGGAAATGCCGGTAGTAGGCGATGGCCGCCGCCCTTTGGTGCAACGTATCGTAAGATGTCGCCCAAAGGAAGTACGTAGAAGGTACCTCGGGAAGATACTTTGACCGCATCGTAAGAGCATGCAATGTGATTGCGGGTTGTCCAGTTTTCATGGCCGCAAAGGCCAGCCCGCTCCAGGCATCGCCGTCCGCGGGGTCAAGGCGGGTGGCTTTGTCAAAGGCCGCGAAGGCCTCAGCATAGCGAAGCTGGTGAATGAGATTCTGGCCATGCGCAAGGAGAAGGTCAGGATCGTCGGGGTTGGATTTGATAAGGAGGATGTAGAGGCGGTCAGAGCCGGCTGCGTCACCAGCCTGGGCCATGACATCGGCCAGCATGCGGGTGATTGCGGTGTCGCCAGGATGAGCATCGTGGAGCTTTTGCAATAACGGCAGGGCTTCGGCCTTGTCCTGGGCGGCGAGAACGGTGGCCAACTGGGCATTGAGGGGCGGATCGTCAGGCGATTGAACGAGGGCGTCGCGCAGAAGCTTTTCGGCGTCAGGATACTGCTTGCGGAGGATGAGCAGGTGCGCAAGCCCGGTAGCGGCAGGTTCAGACTTTGGGTCCACAGCGAGCAGGCGGCGGTAAGCGGATTCGGCGGCGTCGAATTGACCGGCTGCCTCAGCCAACTGGGCGGCGAGCAGGGTGTCAGCGGGAGTCTCAGGGCTGAGTTTGAGTGCCTGAAGAAGCTCGTTGGAGGCTTTGGCTGCGTCACCGGGGTGGCCGGGCGAGGGCTTATCAAGTTCGGCGAGGGCGCGCCAAGCACGGGCTTTGAGGTCGGGTCCCGCAGGGCCGGGATCAAGCGCGGTCGCAGCGAGAAGCTCAGGACGTGCTTCGCCCTGGTTGCCCTGGCGCGCGAGCAACAGGCCAAGGGAGAGATGGGCCTCAAAGGAGCCGGGGTCAGCCAAGGTGGCGCGGCGATAGAGGCCGACAGCATCGTCGAGGCGGTTCTGTGCGTCCGCCACGTAGCCAGCGTCGAAGAGAGCGCGCGCATCTTTGGGGTGGTCAATGAGCCATGGGTCGAGTTTGGCTTCGGCGGTTTTCCAGTCGGACTTTACGATGGCGGCTTCAGCGTCAACAACCTGCTGAGGGAGGGGCTGGCTGCCGGAGCCTGTGTTGGAGGAGGCGACTGCAGGAGGAACTTCAGTCGGCGCGTTCTGGGTTTGAGCCTGCGCGAGACCAAGAGTTGGAGAAAAAAGGAGCACGAAAACAAACGGACGAAACACGAATTACCTCAGTCTCCAGTTTAACGGTTGTCTGATGGTTGGACGCATCTGAGGTGAATTGGAAGCGATGAGGGCCAGGGAGAGAACCTTTTGACTGAGGCGGAAGGAGCGTGGTAGTTTGAGCAACCTACGGGAGGGAAGCAACGGAATGGATCGCCGCAGATTTCTAGGGAACTCGCTGGCTGCAGCCGGGGGCGCAATGTTGAGCGGTCGCGCAGTTGCGGGGGTCACGAGTACGCGGCCTGTGGAAACGGAGACTGAACAGGTTCCGGGCGCGGTGACGCAGGCAGAGGTTCAAGGCGCTAGATTTCCAGACGGCTTTTTGTGGGGCATGGCGACGGCGGCCTACCAGGTGGAAGGCGCATGGGATCAGGACGGCAAGGGTGAATCGATCTGGGACACCTATGCGCACACTGTGGGGCGGATCAAGGGCGGGGATACCGGCGATGTGGCATGCGATCACTATCACCTTTTCGAGAAGGACATCGCGCTGCTGAAGCGGCTGAATCAGAAGAGCTACCGTTTTTCGATTTCGTGGCCTCGGATTCAGCCGACCGGCACGGGCGAGCCCAATCAGAAGGGGCTCGACCACTACAAGCGGGTGATGGATTTGGTGCTGGAGGCGGGGATCAGGCCGTTTTGCACGCTGTATCACTGGGATCTTCCGCAGGGTCTGGAAGACCGCGGGGGCTGGCCCAATCGCGACCTAGCTGGATATTTTGCGGACTATGCAGGAATCCTTGCGAACGAGTTGGGCGACCGCGTCACGATCTGGGCGCCCTTTAATATGTCGTGGGCGTTTACCTATTACGGGTACGGAATTGGTATTCATGCCCCCGGGAAGGCGGACTTCGGACAGTTTCTGAAAGCGCTGCACACAACGACGCTGGCTCACGGCGAGGCATCCAGAGCAATCAAAGCGGCGTCTTCCAAGGCACAGGTGGGGAGTGCTTACGGCATGGCTCCGGGGTATCCAAAGACCGACAGCGATGCCGACAGAGACGCCACGGCGCGCTATCACGCGATGAACAATGTGTTTCAGTTGCATGCGGCGATGACGGGCGAGTATCCGAACGCGTTTGTGGGAGAACCTCCCTTCGCGCAGATGGGGGTGCGGCCGGGGGACGAAAAGATCATGCGTGCGCCGTTGGATTGGATCGGATTCCACTACTACACGCGGCGGATTATTTCCGATGCCGGGATGGCGCGTACAGGGAAACTGCTGCATTTCGGCACGGAGAGCGAGTCGGACACCGGCGACACAAATGGGAGGGACCCATACACGCGATTTCATGCAGTGATGCCAACGGAGGGGCCGCTGACGCATGCGGGTCTGGAGGTATGGCCGCGCGGAATCTACGACCTGGTGATGCAAATCTCAAAAGAGTACAGCGGGCCGCCGATTGAGATTACGGAGTGCGGATGCTGTTATTTGGATTCGCCGTATGAAGCGGAGAATGGTCAGGTTCCTGACGGGAGGCGGACGGAATTCTTCAAGGGAATTCTGGCGGAGCTGGCGCGGGCGATTAGAGACGGGGCAAAGGTGCGTGCATTTCATGCGTGGAGTTTGATGGATAACTTCGAGTGGACGGATGGTTACAGCCAGAGATATGGATTGACTTATGTGGACTTTCGCGATCAGAAGCGAACCGTAAAGGATTCAGGGTTGTGGTATGGAAAGGTGGCGGGCACAAACCGGTTGGACGCATGAGATGAGAGATGGGGAGTTGGTTTCCCGTTTCGGGCATCAGAGCAATAGTGACCAGAAGTCCCCACGGCAGAGAGTTTACTCTGACATCAGGAGTGATCAATCATGCCGATTCCCGTTGAATTCCCCATCAAAAAGAAGATTGAGGACACAAAAGTACCGGAAACGCCTGTGGATAAGAAAGTCGAACACATCGCTGACGAAGCCGCGCACAAGGCGGCGAAGACCGAGCAGAAATACGACAAGCAGCACACAATCATCTCAAAATAGTGGGATTGCGGGAGGCGCTGGTTCGGAGGAACGCAGCGCGCACCTGCAAAATGCGCTGAAAGTAACAGAAGGAAGTAACCATCGCTGGAACTTAGATGGTGACTAAGTTGAACCCGTTAGGCAATAGCTATTTCAACTCAGACTCACCTATCATTTTAGTTGAAAGGCTGGGAATCAGATCGACGAAGGCTCCACTGTATGAATCGGCTTCAATGAGATGCTGGACGATTTTGATGAAACTGTCTCGTTCTTAAGTGAATCCAACGTCGATGAAGGGAAAGTCGAGCGGGAGAGAAACCGCAGATTATTCCCAATCCGCGATCTACCCAGAAAGGTGAACACATGACTTCCCCCGCGATGGAACACATTCCGTTGACGTCTGCGTACCTCTGCCAGGATTGCGATTGCGTGGGCAATTGCGCGACAAGTTGCCCAGCCTGCGCCTCGAAATCCCTGTTAAGTTTGGCCAGCGTGCTGAACCGAGAGGGCATGATGGTGCAGATGCCGCAGCCTAGATTTAGCTATTCGCCCGCGCTTGCGGCTTAGAACGAACCGAACAGCCGATTAAAGCCGACCTGCTGCGGGAAAGAATACTTGCGCTCGGCTCAAGGCGTGGAATCTCACGAAGGCAGTGCGTCGGACGGGGCCGGGTATTCGCCCTATAATAAAGAATGGCCTGTTGCGTCCTGAGCCCCGCTGAGGGGACCGGGATGCGACAGGACATTTTTTCCCGGTGCCTTCCCGTTGACATCATCGAACGACGCTATCGTCATCCGCGGCGCGCGGACTCATAACCTGAAGAACATCTCCTGCGAGATTCCCCACGGGAAGCTGACGGTGATCAGCGGCGTGTCGGGGTCGGGCAAGAGTTCGCTGGCCTTCGACACGATCTATGCCGAGGGACAGCGGCGGTATGTGGAGTCGCTTTCTTCGTATGCGCGGCAGTTTCTGGAGCGGATTGAGAAGCCGGACGTGGACGAGATCGACGGGCTTGCGCCGGCCATCGCCATCAAACAGAAAAACACTACGCGCAATCCGCGCTCGACGGTGGCGACGGCGACGGAGATCTACGACTATCTGCGATTGTTGTATGCGCGCTGTGGCGAAGTGCATTGCGTGCATTGCGACGGGCTGGTCAAGCGGGACTCCATTGACGAGGTGGCCGAGGCGACGCTGGCGCTTGGCGAGGGAACGCGGCTGAATGCGCTATTCCCGGTGCGGACATTGCAGGGAGCAGCGACGCATCGCGCCGAAGACGATAAGCCCGAGCGGAGGGCGAAACGCGAAGGGGCAGCAAGCGCAAAAAACGCAGCGAAGTCGGGAGTGAAACCGACGGGCGAGCCAGCGCTGACAGAAGCGCTAAAGGCACGATTGGTAGAGTTGCGCGGGGCGGGGTTCAACCGGCTTTATCAGCGGGGAAACATCTTTGAATTCTCCACACCGGAGTCGCTGCTGGACCTGGATTTTACGCTTCCCGTTTTTATCCTATTAGACCGGATCGTTGTGAGTGCGGAAAACCGTGCGCGGATTGTGGATGCGGCGGAGGTCGCTTATCGCGAGGCGGGCGAGGTGATTTTCGAAGAGGTCGGACGGGAGGAGACGCCGGAGCGAGTGCGGCATCGCTTCTCAGGGGAATTTGAATGCACGAGCTGTCATCGGCCGGGCAAGGAGCCGGAGCCTCGGCTGTTCAGTTTCAACAATCCGTTCGGGGCATGTCCGCGTTGCCAGGGATTTGGAAATACCGTCGACTATGACCTGAACCTGGTGATTCCCGACAAGGGGCTGAGCCTGAGTGAAGGAGCAATCGACCCATGGGAGCGGCCGAAGTACCGGTCATGGTTCAGCGATCTGCGCAAACAGGCTGCGGAACTGGGCGTGCCGATGGACGTGCCGTGGAGCGAGTTGCCGAAAGATGCGCAGGAGACCGTGCTGCGCGGAAAGGGCGGGTTTGCGGGCGTGCACGGATTTTTTGCACAGATGGAGCGCAAGAAGTACAAGCTGCACGTGCGGGTGATGTTGAGCAAGTATCGCGGGTATGCGGAGTGTCCCGATTGCCGCGGCCAGAGATTACGTGCCGAAGCGCGCGCTGTGCGGCTGAACGGGAAAAACATCTGCCAGGCAACGGCGTTGACGATTGCCAAGGCGAAGGAGTTCTTCGAGGCGTTGAAGCTGTCGCCGATGCAGGAGGAGATTGCGGGGCCGATACTGCACGAGGTGCGGCAGCGGCTGATTTTTCTGGATGCGGTGGGCCTGGAGTATCTGACCCTGGACAGGCTGGCATCGACCCTCTCCGGCGGCGAGGCGCAGCGAATTCAACTGGCGACTTCGCTGGGGTCGCAACTGGTAGGCGCGCTGTATGTGCTGGATGAGCCGTCGATCGGACTGCATACGCGCGACACGGAGCGGCTAATCCGAATCTTGAAGGAGCTACGCGACCTGGGGAACACCATCATCGTGGTGGAGCATGATGCGGACGTATTACGGGCGGCAGATCATCTGCTCGACCTCGGTCCGGGCGCGGGCGAGCATGGCGGCAAGCTGCTGGCCGAAGGCGTGCTGGCGGAGATTGAGGCGAACCCTCAGTCGCTGACGGGTCGGTATTTGTCGGGGCAGATTTCGATTCCGGTTCCGACGCGGAGGCGCGCGCCGGGGCGAGAGAAGCTGGTGCTGCGCGGGGCGCGAGCCAATAATCTGCATGGTCTGAACGTGGAGATTCCGCTGGGGATGCTGGTCGCAGTGACCGGGGTTTCCGGTTCGGGCAAGTCAACACTTGTGCACCAGGTGCTGTATCGCGCGGTGGCGCGGGCGCTGGGGCAGACGGATGGCGGCGATCCTACCGGGGTCTTCACTTCGTTGAGCGGAGTGGAGCGGCTAAACGATGTGGTGCTGGTGGACCAGACACCGATTGGACGCACGCCGCGGTCGAATCCCATTACCTACATCAAAGGATTCGATTTGGTGCGCGAACTATTTGCGGCGCAGCCGGAGGCGAAGAGACTGTCGCTGACGCCGGGACATTTTTCGTTCAACGTGCCGGGCGGGCGATGCACTACGTGCGAGGGCGACGGCACGGTGACGGTGGAGATGCAGTTTCTGGCGGATGTGGAACTGCCGTGCGAGGACTGCAACGGTACGAGGTATCAGGCAAGGATTCTTGAAGTTCAGTACAAAGGCAAGAGCATTCACGACGTGCTGCAAATGACGGTGAAAGAGGCGCTGCGGTTTTTTCAGGGGCAGACACGGCTGCTTGAAAAACTGGCGGTGCTGGACGAAGTGGGGCTTGGCTATCTGCGGCTGGGGCAGTCTGCGACGACACTTTCGGGTGGCGAGGCGCAGCGGGTAAAGCTGGCGGCGCATCTGGCCCAGGTGCGATCGGCCAACGCGAACGCGAAGCCTTCGCAGGCTAGCCGGGTGCTCTACATTCTGGACGAGCCGACGACCGGGCTGCATTTTGACGATGTGTCGAAACTGCTGACGGCGTTTCGGAAACTGATTGACGGAGGCGGATCGCTGATCGTGATTGAACACAATCTGGATGTGATCAAGAGTGCCGATTGGGTGATTGACCTGGGACCCGAGGGCGGCGAAGGCGGCGGCAGGATTGTGGGAGAAGGGACGCCGGAGGAGATTGCGGGCAATCTGCATTCGCATACGGGCAAGTGGCTGGCGCGGGTGCTATAGAAGCTCAGCCTTGCCGTCCCGGAGACGAGTGATGCCGAGCGGGTTGGCGTCCTGGAGCTCAGGCGGAAGCATCTCTTGCGGAAAGCCCTGGAAGCAGACGGGGCGGGCGAAACGGTAGATGGCGAGCGAGCCGACCGAGGTGAAACGCGGGTCGGAGGTGGCGGGATAGGGGCCGCCGTGGACCATGGCGTGGGTGACTTCGACGCCGGTCGGGAAGCCGTTGAAGATGACGCGGCCGGCTTTCTGCTCGAGGATCTGAATCAGCTCGCGGTTAGCAGCGAGGTCTTCGTCGTCGCCGAGGATGGTTGCGGTGAGGTGGCCTGAGAGAGCGGCTGCGGCGCGGAGGTAGTCGGCGGTTGAGTCGCAGGGTACGAGGAGAGTGTCGGGTCCAAAGATTTCGTCGGCCAGGGACGGGTCGGCGAGGAGCTTGTCGATCGTGGTGCGGAAAATTGCAGAGCGGGCCGCAAAGTTGGAAGGGCCCCTTGGTTCGCGTGAGTTGGCCGAGAGCGTGACCTGGGCAGCACGAGCCTGGGTGGCGCGGTTGTATTCGCGTGCGATGCCGGCGGTGAGCAGAGTTGATGCTTCGGAGCCGTTGACCAGTTTGCCCAACTCAAGCGTGAACTGGAAGGCGTCCTCGGACTGCGGAAAGAAGACGATGCCGGGCTTGGTGCAGAACTGACCGGCGCCAAGGGTGAAAGATCCAAAGAGACTAGCGGCGAGTGCAGTGGAGCCTTTGCGGAGCGCGCCGGGAAGGACGAAGACAGGATTGCCGCTCGACATTTCGGTGAAGCAGGGAATGGGATCGGGACGGGCCGCAGCGAGGTCCATGAGCGTCCGGCCTGCGCGGAGAGAGCCTGTGAAGGCCACGGCGCGGATGAGCGGATGCTTGACCAGTGCCGCACCAATTTCGATGCCGGAGTCGTAGAGCATGGAAAAGACGCCGGGGGGCAGAGATTCAGCGGCGACGGCGTCGGCGATGATGTGCGCGGCGAGTTCACTGGTTCCGGGATGAGCGGGGTGCGCCTTAACGATGACGGGGCAGCCGGCGGCTAGCGCGGAGGCGGTGTCTCCGCCGGCGACGGAAAATGCCAGGGGAAAATTGCTGGCTCCAAAGACGGCGACGGGGCCGAGCGGGCGGAGCATGGAGCGGAGGTCGGGGCGCGGCTGCGGCTGGCGATCGGGTAGTGCGGGGTCGATGCGGGCCTGGACCCAGGAGCCTTCTTCAGCGACACCGGCGAACATGCGGAGCTGGCCGGAGGTGCGGCCGACTTCGCCGAGCAGGCGGGGCATGGGCAGGGCGGTTTCAAGATGTGCGCGCGCGGCGAGTTCTTCGCGATGGGCGTCGAAGCCGTCGGCGATGCGGCGGAGGAATGCGGCGCGGGCTTTGCCCGTGGTTTGGGAGTAGCTTGCGAAAGCTTCGGAGGCGAGCTTTGCGGCGTCGTCCACCTCTGCGGGCGTTGCCGAGTAAAAGGTCGGCGGCAAATTCTCGCTGGTCTGGGGATTGAGGGCGTGGAATGAGGCGGCGTGATTCGCGGCGCGGCGATTACCCAGGAAGGATTGTCCGGTGAGATCCATATCAGTTTGAATTATCACGCATCGAGGCGCGGGATTTCATGGCGTCGGGATCGCCCGTTTGGAATTCGCCAAAGGGCATTCGTGGTCTCCCAGGTCTCAAAATGGAGATCGGGGGCACCCAGTTTGGTGGGAGCGTCGTAAGCAGTTGCAGCTACTCCGCGACGACGGGATTGGTGAGCGAGCCGAGGCCTTCGACGGTGACGGTGACGGTTTCGCCGGGCTTGAGCCAACGCTTGGGGGTGCGGCCAAGACCGACGCCGGGCGGCGTTCCGGTGGAAACGATGTCGCCGGGAAGAAGAGGCGTGATGGACGAGAGGTATTCAATAAGCTCGGGAATTTTGAAGACGAGCTCGCGGGTGTTGGAGTTTTGCAGGAGTTCGCCGTCGATGGAGAGGCTGATGGCGAGCTGGTGCGGGTCCGGGATCTCGTCGGCGGTGACGATGGCGGGGCCGAGCGGGCAGAAGGTGGGGAAGCATTTGCTCATGGACCACTGCGTGGAAGCGAATTGCACGTCGCGCGCGCTGACATCGTTGACGATGGTGTAGCCGTAGACGTGGTCGCGCCAAGCGGAGGCGGGAATGCGGTAGCCGCCCTTGCCGATGACGAAGGCGAATTCGGCTTCATAGTCTGGCTGGGTGGAGTTTTTGGGAAGTACGATGGGCTCGCCGGGGCCGATGATGGCCGTTTGGCAGCTTGAAGAAGACGACGGGCGTGGTGGGGATCGCCATGCCGGATTCTTTGGCGTGGTCGCGGTAGTTGAGACCGATGGCGAAGATGCGCGGGGGATTGGAGAGCGGCGCGTGCAGCTTGACCTTGTCGAGAGGGATATTTCCGGCCGCAAGTGTACCGAGCTTGCCGCGGAGGATGACTTCAAGGGTATTGGCGAAACCGCTTGGTTCGAGGTCAAGAACGAGGTTCGAGTCGTTGATGAGAATGCCGGGGCGAATGGGGCCATCTGCGACGGAAAAGGAAATGAGTTTCATGGGCCCTCCGGGGCGCGATCGAGGCGGGATGGTTGACAGATTTACCTTACGCGGCGGTCCAGCCGCCGTCGATGTTGAAGAGGGAGCCGGTGATGAAGGCGGCTTCGTCGGAGGCTAGATAGCGGACCATGGAGGCGACTTCGTGCGGCTGGCCGAGGCGGCCGATGGGCTGGCGGGCGCGGAGTTCGACGCGCATCTCCTCCTTGTTGTGCTTGTGAAACTTCTCAAGGTAGCCCTCTACGAAGGGCGTTTCCACGGTGCCGGGACAGATGGCGTTGACGCGGAGGGTCTTGGGATATTCGACGGCAAGCTGGCGGGTCATGGCAATCACCGCGCCCTTGGTGGTGCAGTAGGCGAAGCGCTGCTTGATGCCGACCAGGCCGGCGACGGAGGCGATGTTGACAATGGTTCCGGTTCGCCCGCTGGTGTTTTCAGCCGCCAGCAGCAAGGGAAGAAATCCGCGGGTAACGAGGTAGACGGCTCGAACGTTGACGTTGATGAGGCGGTCGAAGTCTTCGGGCTCAGTGGCTTCAATGGATCCAACATGGCCGATGCCGGCGTTGTTGACCAGGATGTCGAGCCTGCCGATGTGCTTGACTGCTGCGGCGATGGAGTCGGGGCTGGTGACGTCGAGGTGGATGACCTGCGCCGATGTGAGGGACGCGGCAAGGGCTTCGGCGGCGGGGAGATTGATGTCGGCGATCCAGACGAAGGCGCCGGCGGAGACAAGCTCTTTGACGGTGGCTTCGCCGATGCCACTGGCGCCGCCGGTGACCAGCGCGTGACGGCCGTCGAGACGAAACGGCTGCGATGGATGAGTGACAGATGCTTGGGTGGACGCAGGCGTTCCGGTCATGGGGGCTCCGTGGATGCTTACGAGCAAGAAGCAGTATACAGCGGGCGAACTTAGCTCGCAGTGCGCTGGGGATGGCGGAATTGATGGATGACGTTGAGATAAGCCTGCGCAGTTTCAGTGATGGAGTCGGGATGTCCGCGGTTGACGGCGTCTAGATTCACGAGGTCGCTGCCCACGCCGAGGGCACGTGCGCCTGCGCGGAGAAAACTCTCCGCAGTTTGCAGGGTGACGCCGCCGGTGGGGATGAGTTTGAGAAATGGAAAGGGCGCGAGAAGAGATTTCAAATAGCCGGCGCCGCCCATCGCGGAGCAGGGAAATATCTTGACGTAGTCCGCGCCCGCATGCCATGCGGTGATGACTTCGGTAGGAGTGAGAGCGCCGGGGATGGAGAGCTTGCCGAGAGCGTGCGTGGCGACGATGACCTCGGGATGAAAACTGGGACTGACGACGAATTCAGCGCCGGCCTCGATGGTGGCTTCGGCTTCTTTGGCGGTGGTGACGGTGCCGGAGCCGAGGAGAAGCTTGGCGCCGTATTCCTTCTTGAGCGCCTTGATGAGGTCGATGGCGCCGGGAACGGTCATGGTGACTTCGACGACGTGGACACCGCCGGCGATCAAGGCTTTTGCGACTGCGTGCGCCTGGGATTCGGAATGGGCGCGCAGAACCGGGATGAGGCCGATGCGTTCGAGGATTTCCGCGGTGGATTCAGGCATTTTTCCTCTATCGTGCGATGCGTGCGGAGCCACCCTGCATGGCGCGTTCGACTTCAGCGAGTGTGGCCATGCTGGTGTCGCCGGGGGTGGTCATGGCAAGGGCGCCGTGAGCCACGCCGCAGCGGACAGCCCAGTCGATGGGTTTGCCTGCGAGCAGGCCGTAGATGAGGCCGGAGGCAAAGCTGTCTCCGCCTCCGACGCGGTCGTAGATTTCGATTTCGCGCTGGGGGACGTGGACGATCTTGTCCTGGCAGAGCGCGATGGCACCCCAGGCGTTGCGGCTGGCAGAGGGCGCGGTGCGGAGGGTGCTGGCGATGAGCATGAGATTTGGATAGGCGGTGGCCACTTCGCGGAGCATCTCTTCGTACCCTGCGATGGGGAGTTCGGCGAAGTCTTCGGCGAGGCCTTTGACCTGTACCCCGAGCATGGCGGAGAAATCTTCCTCGTTGCCCAGGAGCAGGTCGACTTTGCGGACCAGCTCACGGTTTACCTGCTGCGCTTTTGCCTTGCCGCCTATGCTTTTCCAAAGCGACTCGCGGTAGTTGAGGTCGTAGGAGACGAGCGTGCCGTGCTGGCGGGCTGCGTCCATGGCCTCGGAGGCTACGTCGGCGGTGGAGGCGGAGAGAGCGGCGAAGATGCCGCCGGTGTGAAAGCACCGGGCGCCATTTTGCGGGCCGAAGATTGAGTGCCAATCGAAATCGCCGGGCTGGACCTGACTGATGGCGGTGTGACCGCGGTCGCTGCATCCGGCGGCAGCGCGCAGGCCGAAGCCGCGCTCAGTGAAGTTGAGGCCGTTGCGGACGGTGCGGCCCACGCCGTCGTAGGGGACCCAGCGAAGCAGGGAAGTATCGACGCCGCCCTGGAGGATGAGGTCTTCAACGAGGCGGCCCACGGCGTTGTCAGCGAGTGCTGTGGCGACGGCAGTGCGCAGACCGAAGCAGCGGCGAAGGCCGCGGGCGACGTTGTATTCGCCGCCACCCTCCCAGACCTGGAAATGGCGGGTGGTGTGAATACGGCTGTCGCCGGGATCGAGTCGGAGCATGACTTCGCCCAGGCTAAGGCAATCCCAGCGGCGGGTTGTGTCGGGAATCTGAATCGCGTCCATGGATTCGCGTCGATCTTTCTATGACACTGTAACGCATTGCGCGGCGGCGAGGGAGCGCGGGCGGCCCAGACGCGGGAGGAATCGGCGTGGTCCACAGGATTTGAGGGACGGGAAGACAGAAGCAGAGACTTGAGCGAGGGGAACCCGTTAAGATGGCGAAGTGCGAATGCTGAGGACTGAATCATGAGCCAGAGTCTCTTTGACTTAAGCGGCAGAGTTGCGGTGGTGACGGGCGGGACGACGGGACTGGGGTACGCGATTGCATTGGGCCTGGCGGGTGCGGGCGCAGACGTTGTGCCCAGTTCGCGGCGGCTGGAACAGGTAGAGAAGACTGCGGCAGAGATTGAGTCGCTGGGGCGAAGGTCGTTGCGGGTTGCAAGCGATGTGCAGAACCGCGCTTCGATTCAGGCGCTCCACGATGCGGTGATCGAGGAGTTCGGCAAGGTGGACATCCTGGTGAATGCCGCGGGTGTCACCTACAAAGCACCGACGCTCGAGACGGACGAGGCAGACTGGTCGCGAGTGATGGACATCAACCTGAACGGAACACTGCGGACGTGCCAGATTTTTGGATCGACGATGGTGCGTGCGGGCTACGGGCGGATTGTGAACATTGCTTCGCTGACCTCGATGGTTGGGGTTCTATCGCGTAGCGGCTTATTCGGCGAGCAAGGCCGCGGTGGCCTCGCTGACCAAAGTGCTTGCGATTGAGTTGGCGCAGACCGGTGTGAACGTGAATGCGCTTGCACCGGGGGTGTTCCCGACGCCGCTGAATGCGTCGTTGATACAGGGCACGCCGCGCGGCGAGGAACTGCTGTTGCGCACGCCGATGAGGCGATTTGGCGAGGCAAAGGAACTGGCGGGTGCTGCGATCTTTCTGGCTTCGGAGGCAGCATCGTTTGTGACCGGGGAGATTGTGGCAGTCGACGGAGGATTCCTTGCGAGCGGGGTGAACCAGTAGACCGTTTCCACTTCTCCGAAAGGCCGGGCGAGTGATTGCGACCTGTTTTGCTTGTAAGTCCGGAGAAACTCCTTCGATGGGAGTGTCATTGACAGGTCTGCCTGAGCAGGGCTTCATTACTTCCGGGGCATATACGCTCGCGCTCGATGCGATGTATTTTGAG
Organism: uncultured Acidobacteriaceae bacterium; assembly: GCA_963780515.1. Taxonomy (GTDB): domain Bacteria; phylum Acidobacteriota; class Terriglobia; order Terriglobales; family Acidobacteriaceae; genus Telmatobacter. The sequence continues at coordinate 265,387 of CAWACG010000013.1, read as the reverse complement.
TCATCGATGATGTGTCGATGAAATTCAGCCCCGGGGTGATAGATGTCCCCCAGCAAAGTTCGCCTTTTACTGATGAAGAGAGGCAAGAAGGATGACACAGCGCCGCAAATTGCGGATGGGAATGGTTGGAGGAGGCCCCGGAGCATTCATCGGGCCGGTACATCGCATTGCCGCCGAACTGGATGGAAAGATTGAACTGGTGGCGGGCGCCTTTTCTCAATCGCCGGAACGCGCGAAGCTTGCCGGAGTATCGTATCGCGTCGATCCGGATCGATCGTACGCGACCTATCAAGAGATGATGGAAGCGGAACAGCGGCGGCCCGATGCCATCGATTTTGTGGCCATTGTGACACCGAATCATCTTCATCTGCCGGTTGCGGCGGCGGCGATGGCGGCGGGGTTTCCGGTGATGAGCGACAAGCCGGCAACGGCGACGTATGCCGAGGCGTTGGCGCTCGAGAAGATGGTGGCAGAGTCGGGATTGCCGTATGGGTTGACGCACACCTACGCCGGGTATGCGCTGGTGCGGGAGGCGCGCGCGATTTGCCGCGGCGGCGAACTGGGCGAGATTCGCAAGATTGCAGTGGAGTATCTGCAGGGCTGGTTGAGCAAGCCGCTTGAAACAACTGGACAGAAGCAGGCAGCGTGGAGGTCAGATCCCGCACTGAACGGGCCGGGCGGATGCATCGGCGATATCGGAGTGCATGCGTTTCACCTGCTGGAGTACGTGACCGGACTGCAGGTGACGGAGTTGAATGCGACGCTTCGGTCAGTGGTGCCGGGACGGCGCCTGGACGATGACTGCACCGCCTTGCTGCGATTGAGCAACCATGGGAGCGGGGTGCTGATGGCATCGCAGATCGCCGCGGGCGAGGGCAACGGGCTTCGGTTGCGCGTGTATGGCGAGAAGGGTTCGATCGACTGGCGCCAGGAGGATCCGAACCGGCTGCGCGTGAAGTGGCTGGATGGGCCGGAAGAGATTCGACACGCGGCAGGCAGCTATCTGAGCGAGGGGGCGCGTGCGGTCACGCGGCTTCCGGGCGGGCATCCGGAGGGATACCTGGAGGCGTTCGCGGTGCTTTACCGTGAGTATGCCGAAGCGCTGAATGCCTGGAAAGACGGGCAAGAGCACGCGCTTCCCGATACGCTGCCGGGGATTGCGGCCGGAGTACGCGGGATGAGGTTTATTGATCGGGCGATTGAGAGTAGCCGGAGCATGCGCTGGATTGAGTTCTAACAAAGCAAGATGTCTTACAGGGGTAATGAGATGAAAACGATCAAGGGGCCGGGGATTTTTCTGGCGCAGTTTGCGGGAGATGAAGCGCCGTTCAATTCGCTGGAGGGGATGGCGCACTGGGCGTCGAAGCATGGATTTGCAGGTGTGCAGATTCCCAGCTGGGACGCCAGGCTCTTCGACCTGAAACTGGCGGCGGAAAGCCAGGACTACTGCGACAAGGTGCTTGGGGTGCTGCGGCAGGCGGGACTGACGCTGACGGAGCTTTCAACGCATTTGCAGGGGCAGCTGGTGGCCAGCCATCCGGCCTACGATTTGCTCCTGGAGGGCTTTGCCCCGGCGGCATTGGCAGGAGACGCAAAAGCGCGCCAGGCTTGGGCGGTGGAGCAGTTGGAGTGGGCCGCTAAAGCCAGCAAGAGACTTGGGCTGACTGCGCATGCGTCATTCTCCGGCACGTTGGCATGGCCATTTTTCTATCCCTGGCCGCAGAGACCGGCGGGATTGATTGACGAGGCTTTCAAGGAACTGGGCCGGCGGTGGCTGCCCATTTTGCAGAAGTTTGATGAAGCGGGCGTCGATATCTGCTTTGAACTGCATCCGGGCGAGGACTTGCACGATGGCGTGACGTTTGAGCGCTTCCTCGCTGAGGTCGACGATCATCCGCGCGCGAATATTCTTTTCGATCCGAGCCACATGGTTCTGCAGCAGATGGACTACCTGGCGTTTCTGGATATTTATCACGAGCGGGTGCGCGCGTTTCATGTGAAGGACGCCGAGTTCCGGCCTAGCGGACGTTCAGGAGTTTATGGAGGCTATCAGAGTTGGATTGACCGGCCGGGACGATTTCGCTCGCTGGGCGACGGGCAGGTGGATTTCAAGTCCATCTTCAGCAAGATGGCGCAGTACGATTATCCGGGCTGGGCGGTGCTGGAGTGGGAGTGCTGCCTGAAACATCCCAAGGCGGGTGCGACGGAGGGTGCGATCTTTATTGCGAACCACATTATCCACGTGACGGACCGCGCTTTTGACGACTTTGCGGGCGCGGGTGCGGATGAGGAAAAGAATCGCGGGATTCTGGGGCTGGAGAAGGAAGTTGAGCCTGCTGCCGAGTGAAGTTGCAGGGGCATTCACTGAGCGTTCTGGCTTGAGTTACGACGAAGGAAGCGGCTGCAGTTCAATTTGATTCCGCTTCTTCGACTGTCGCGGCCATGGGCAGGAACGTGTCCACCTTGGTGATCTTGAGAAGTTCGCGAACGCGCGGAGTCACTCCGGCGACGATCATGCGGACGCCCTTGCCCTGGCATCGGACATACTGACTGACGATCATTCCGATGCCCGCCGAATCCATGTAGGGAACGCCGGTGAGGTCGAAGATGGTCATAGATGGCGGCTGTTCGCCGGGGACCGGTTCCGATTCGAAAAGGTTACGCAGGGCGGCGGGAGTGAGGGCGCTGTACATATCGCGCGCGGTGAATGGGCCCGACAGGCGGAAGATTATTGTGCCGGGGGCGTTGCCTTGCTTGCGTTCGATGGTGAAGGTTGAACCCCTCCAAATCTGGGCTTGAATGATCGGCATTGTTGAATCCTTCCTGCATTAAAGGGTTCACGCGGCGGGCTTCAAAAGCGGTCCCGGCTCGGCGCTGGGATGGGATTGCTAGATTGTAATTCCTGCGGAGCGGTAGATTTCGGTGATGCATTGCATGTCGCGGAGGCCCTCTTCGCCGGGAGATTGCGGCTGCTGGTTTTGCTGAATGCAGCGGGAGAAATGGTCGGCCTCTGCCGTGAAGTGAGACGGGTCCTTGGCGGGGTTGAGCTCGTCGAGTTGGGTGCCGGAAAAGTCGGCGCGCAGGTGCAGGCCTTCGTAGACGAATGCCTTATCCACTTCAAGCCAGCCCTTTGAGCCGTAGACGCGGAAGAAGCCGTCCATGTTGGCTCCGTAGGTGGTGGCGCAACTGGCGACGATGCCGGAGGGGAACTTCATTGTCCAGGAGACATTCTCTTCGACCTCATTGAAGCGGCCGTCGTGATCGATGACGGAGGCGTAGGCGGAGATGCCTTGCGGTTCCTCGCCGGTGAGGTAGCGGCAGGCGTTGAGCGAGTAGATGCCCACGTCGAAAAGCGGTCCGCCGCCGGCGAGTTTCTTGTTGAGCCGCCATTCACCGGGAGCGATGTTGAAGCCGAATGAGCTTTCAATGGCTTGCACCTGACCCAGCGCGCCATCGCGGATGAGCTTGATGGCCCGGAGATTAGTTGGCTCGTAATGGCAGCGGTAGGCAATCATGAGCTTTACATTGGCGGCCTTGCAGGCTGCGATCATGGCTTGGCAATCGGCGATGCTGGTGGCCATTGGCTTTTCGCAGAGCACATGCTTGCCGGCTTTGGCGGCGCGGATGGTGTACTCCGCATGCATGGAGTTGGGCAGCGCCACGTAAACGGCGTCGACGGATTTGTTGGCGGCGATGCTGTCGAAGTTTTCGTAGTTATAGATGGAGGTTGAAGGGATGCCGTATTTTGCGGCGATTCGGTCGGCCTTGTCGCGGTGGCCGCTGACGAGCGCTGTGATTTGCGAATTGTCAGTGAGGCCCGCGCCGGGCATAAAGTGGCCGGCGATGCGGCCGAGCCCGATGACGGCGTAGCCTATCTTTTTTTCTGGCGCCTGGGAATGAAGCGTGGGAGTGAATTGCGCTGCGAGGCCGAGCGCGCTCAGCCTGGCAAAGTCTCTTCGAGTCAAGTTCATGGATTAGGGCCTCGCTTTCGATGATGCCTATACGGTGAAGACGGAGCAAGCAGCGCCGTGAGGAACGATGTCATTTAGCGGCGCGTTGGCTCGCGCAAAGGGATCACACAAATATAAGGGGAATTCGCGCAGTTTACGCAATAGAAGCAGAATACAGGGAATTTAGCGGCGGCGGGTTGGCTTTCTTGTAACCGTGGTGAGCTTGCCGGTGACGGCGTATCTGCGGTGCTCCACCGGCGATGAAAGGACGAGGCTGGTTACCGGATTGCCGTAGGGCAGCAGGGCCTCAATGAGCGCTTCAAGATCGCCCATGTTGTTGGTGGTGACCTTGAGCAGAAAGTCGTCGCCGCCGGTGAGGTGATGGCACTCGCGCACCTCCTCCAGGGTCTGCACGTAGTCAAGCAGGCGGTGATAGTTTTGCCCGCCGCAGCTCATGCGGATGAATGCCATGACCTCGAGCCCCAGCGCCTCGCGATCGATTTCGACAGTGTAGGCACGGAGGATGCCAATCTCCTCCATCTGCTTGAGTCGTTCGGCGGTTGCGGTGGACGAGAGGCCGATGCGGCGGCCGAGTTCAGCGACGCTGAGGCGCGCGTTGGTCTGTAGCTCCTTGAGGAGACTTCGGCCATAACTATCCAACAATGTAGTGGAATCCATTGCCATAAGTCATCATCATAGCGGATTGGAGATCAGGAGCCAAGTTGCGATGTGGAATCGATATGGACCGGTGGGCAGATCGGGCCTAGTATCTGGCACATGGAGACTGTGTTTCTGGATGGCCAGGCGCTCACGCTGGCCGAGATTGAAGGGGTTGCGCTGGCGGGCGGCCCGGTTGCTGTTGCTCCGGCGGCCTGGGGCCGGGTTGCTGATAGCCGGGCGCTGATCGAAGGGATTCTTGGCGCGGGCCAGACGGTCTATGGGGTCAACACGGGATTCGGGAAGTTGTCGGACGTGCGGATTCCCGCGGAGAAGCTGACTGAGCTGCAGTTTAATTTGGTGCGGAGTCACGCGGGCGGTGTGGGGCAGCCGCTCTCAGAGGCGGAATCGCGCGGGATGCTCCTGCTGCGGGCCAATGTGCTGGCGAAGGGATTCAGCGGGGTCCGGCCTGTGCTGCTGGAGCTGCTGGTGGGGCTGCTGAATGCAGGTGTGCATCCGGTGATTCCGGAAAAGGGGTCGGTGGGGGCGAGCGGAGATCTGGCTCCACTGGCGCATCTAGCGCTGGTGGTGATCGGCGAAGGGGAGGCGACTTATCGCGGCGTGCGCATGGCCGGGGGCGAAGCACTGCGGCGGGCGAACCTGGAACCGGTGCAACTGGCCGCCAAAGAGGGGCTGGCGTTGCTGAACGGGACTCAGGCGATGACGGCTGTGGGCGCGCTGGCCGTGGCTCGCGCGCGGCGAGTTGTGAAGCTGGCGGATGTGGCGGGCGCGATGTCACTGGAGTCGCTGATGGGCACGCCGGCAGCGTTTGATGCACGCATTCACATGGCGCGGCCGCATGCGGGACAGATTGCGGCGGCGGCTCACCTGGTAGGGCTGCTTGCGGGCTCAGAGATTCGGGAATCGCATCGCGAACACGATGCGCGGGTGCAGGATGCCTATTGCCTGCGCTGCATGCCGCAGGTACACGGCGCGGTGCGGGATGTGCTGGCGCATGTGGCCGGGGTGCTGGAAGTAGAAGCCGGTTCCGCTACAGACAATCCACTAATCTTTCCGGATAAGTCGGCGGTGACGGAGATAAATGGAGACGTGCTTTCTGGCGGGAATTTCCACGGGGCGCCGCTGGCGTACGCGTTTGACTATGCGGCGCTGGCGCTGACTGATCTGGCGAGCATCGGAGAGCGGCGGATCGACCGGCTGTTGAATCCCGACATCAATGAAGGACTTCCCGCATTCCTTTCAAACGATCCAGGGCTTTCGTCGGGGTTCATGATGGCGCAGATTGTGGCGGCGGCGCTGATTAACGAGTGCCAGGTGCTTTCGCACCCAGCCTCGACGGGAAGCATTCCGACGGATGGGGGCAAGGAGGACCATGTTTCGATGGGAATGACGGGGGCGCTGAAGCTGCGCCAGATTGTGGAGCACGCCGAGCGGGTGGTGGGTATCGAGCTGATGTGCGCGGCGCAAGGACTGGAGTTTCGCAGGCCGCTCAAAGCCGGACGGGAGATTGAGGGCGCCTATGGAGCGGTGCGCGAGGTTGTGACGCGGCTGGAAAAGGATCGAACGATTGCGCCCGACATGGATGCAATGGCTGCCGCGGTCAGGGCGGGGAAGTTTGATGCGTGGTGCGAGTAGGTTTTGACCTGTTGTACAGGGTGGGCCGAGGGCAGGGTGGTTGAGCGTGGATTCCGCATGTACGATGGAGGACGAAAGCTGGAGGTTGAACGACGGTGAAGCTCTATCGCACCACTACCGGCAGTTTTGTCGAAGAAGATGGCCAGTACTATCGTATCGACGGTCTCTCGTGGGATGGACTGTTGGCGCTTGAAAACCTTGCGGCATTTTTGACCACACTGGTAGCGGAGGAATCGCCGTCGCGGGAATTTCGCGCGGGCCAATTGCTCGCGCCCATTGGACAGCAGGAAGTGTGGGCGGCAGGGGTAACGTATTTTCGCAGCCGGGGCGCGCGCATGGAGGAGTCAAAGGATGCGGGTGGGGGGAGCTTCTACGATCGCGTGTATTCGGCGGAACGACCGGAATTGTTCTTCAAATCCACTGCGAGCCGCACGGTTGGCCCAGGAGAGAAGGTACGGATTCGGGCGGATGCCACCTGGTCTGTGCCGGAGCCGGAGCTGACTTTGCTTGTGAGTCCGGGCGGGAGCATCACCGGCTACACCATCGGGAACGACATGAGTTCGCGCGATATTGAAGGAGAAAACCCGCTTTACCTGCCGCAGGCGAAGGTGTATGACGGCAGCTGCGCGCTGGGCCCAGGGATTCTGGTGAGCCAGGGTCCGCTGCCGCATTCGACAGAGATATCGATTGAGATTCTCCGGCATGGACGGATTGAGTTTTCGGGTTCGGTGGCGTTGACGGAGCTAAAGCGTGAGCCGAAGACGCTGGTTGATTACCTGCGGCGCGACAATTCGTTTCCAAACGGCTGCTTTTTGATGACGGGAACGGGGATTGTGCCGCCGAGTTCATTCACGCTGGCGAGCGGAGACCGGATCCACATCACCATCGAACCGATTGGCACGCTGGAGAATGAGGTGGCCTGAGAAAGCCTGCTCAGGCCAGGTGTTCTTTTAGAAATGCAAGAGCGCGGCTGCGTGCCAGGGTGGAGGCTTCGGCGTTGTAGCTGGCTCGCATGTCGCAATTGAATCCGTGGCCCGCATTGTCGTACCAGTAAATTTGAACCTCGGGATGTGCGTCGTGCACTTTATCGACTTGTTCGGCGGGGATGTGCGTGTCGAGCCTTCCGAAATGCAATTGCACCGGAATCTTTCGGAGTCTCTGAAGCGTAGTTGCCGATGCGGCCGGCGTAGTAGCCGACGGCGGCGTCCGGATGAAGCCGCGCGGCGCTCAGCCAGGCAAGGAGGCCACCGAGGCAGAACCCGATCACGCCTGCCTTCTTGCCCGTTTGTGCGCGGACGAATTCGAGGGCCGCGGCGATATCGATGAGCGAATCATCGAGGTTCATCTTTTGCATCAGGGCAGCGCCCTTTTGCGCATCCGGGCCATCGTAGGCGAGCTCGACACCTCTTTGGAAACGGTCAAAGAGCGCAGGCGCGACGGCGAGGAAGCCATTCGCCGCGTATCCATCGACGATAGAGCGGATATGCCTGTTGACACCGAAGATCTCTTGTATGACAACGAGGCCTGCGATGGGTTCGGTCGCCGGATGCGCGACGTATAGATCCAGTTGATGACCGTCGTGGGCCTTGATAACTACCGTCTCGCTCATGACCTGACCTCGGGGTTGAGATGGAAGAATTGGCGCGAGCTTACTCCGTGGTTAGATGCATTATTGCGCGTCTCGCACACAACGAAAACCGACCCCGCCGGAACGGTCGTAGGAGGGGGCCATCAGCAATACCTTGCTGTGTTCGTCGTTTTGATAAGCCTGCGGAAAGTACCAGATTGAACCTTGGGGCTGGTAGTAATCGCCGCCGCGGACGATGGCTGCGCGCGTATGCTCGTCGGTAAATTCGTCGGTCCACTGCCAGACATTTCCAACCATGTCGACGACGCCGTAAGGGCTGGCGCCGCGCGGGTGCGCGTCGACGGGGTCAGGTCCGCGCATAGTGCGGCCGGTGTCCGGCGTGGGCACATTTTCCGGTTGCCAATCAAAGCCCCAGGGGTAGGGACGTCCGTCGGTTCCCTGCGCGGCAAGCTGCCACTCCCATTCGTGGGGCAGCCGCTTGCCGGCGTATGAGGCGTAGGCACGCGCATCTTCGAGCGAGACCCAGGTGACGGGGCGATTATCCCAGCCTTGCGGATAGGTTCCGTTCTTCCAGTCGCGGAGGAAGTTGATGGAATCTTTTGGCGCGTAGTGAGTGGCGTCAAGGAATTGCTTGAACTGCGCATTGGTGACGGGATACTTGTCGATGAAGAACGGCTTGATTTCCATTTTGTGCTCGTGGAAGCGTCTTGGGCTGTCCTCCCATGGGTACTGGACGTCGACGCCGGGGTCGACACCGCCTTCGATTTCTGTGCCGCGCACCTGGAAGACGAAGTCACCGCCGGGAATCCGGATCATTGCGTCGGGGGTTTCGGCTGCGGGTTTTGTGTGCGGAATTTCGACGATGCTTTGAGGCAGCACCTTCCACTCATGCGAGTAGTGCGCGAGGGGTTCCGCAGTCATGGCGGCCATGCGCCGCATGAGGGACTTGATCGAATCGCTGGGCTCGCCGGGTGTGGCGAGGATGGCGCCGTATCCATAGGCCTCGATGTTGAAGCTGAGTACGGCGAAGGGGCCTTCGGTGGGCGCGTTGATGTCGGGTTTCAACTCCACACCGTGATAGAGGTCGAAGTAACGCATTCCGGGGGCAACGGGCACGTTCATCTGGCGCCCGTCGATGTCGTATCCGGTGCGGTTGACGATGGTCCAAACGGTGGCCTGGCCGAGCGGCCAGCGGCTGGCATAGACGCCATAGTTATGCATGGGGTAGAGCGGTTCCCACTCCGGGCTCACAAGAAACGGGGCGATCCCGCGCTCGATGGTTGCGACACGACGTGTGGCCTCAGCATCACGAGGAGTTATGCCGTTCCAGATGCCCCAGATGTTTTCCCAGCTCTCCCAGCCAACGCCGTTGAAGAAGGCAAATTGCAGGTCGTGAGTCTTGTCGAGCTCCCATCGGTCGCTGATGTTGACCATGTGGCGGGTCTCAAGCCACTTGTATTTGTCGACCATGGGGATAAAGGGAAAGCTGTATTGGCCCCAGGTCATAACGTTCCAGCTAAGCTCTTCGTCGGCTGGACTACCCTCTGGCTCAAAGGCCAGCGGATGATCGATCTTTTCGGCGGCGAGCGAAAACCCTAGCGGAACGCCGTCCTGTGTATCGCCGTTGATTCCGTCGGCATCGATCTGCTTCATCAGTGCGGCGATGGCCTGCGGCCAGGGCTGGTCCGGCTGGTGCGTGCCTTCGTCCCACATCATCATGGGAAAGAGCACGCGCACGCCGCGGCGGTGAAAGTCGGATACCATTTGGCGGACGCCTTCGATGCCCCCCGGCATGGACTCGACCATCTGGAGCTGGTTGCGGTCGTCGATGCCCATGTTTGGATAGGTGGACCAGACGAGCACGGCGTCGATGCCGCCATAGCGTTTTTCAAGATCATCGAGATAGCGGTCGACCGTGTAACGGCCGGCGACGGGATCGTAGAAGAAGCGGTCCTGCACCATCATCTGGGGCTGGATGAAGCTGGACTGGGTCCATTGGAGAGCGGGCAACTCGTAGCGCGAAGGATCGTACGTGGTGCGAATGCGGCGTTCGGCGCGCCAATGTTCAAGGTCCTTGAGCCAACGCTCGTGCATGAAGGGCGGGCAAGCAGCCTGGGGGCCTTCCCATGCGTTATGCAGGTTCATGCAGTTGGGCGGGGGGATTTGCTGTCCCCTGGCCGGGTAGAGTGTGTCTTGCGAATTCGCGCACAGGGTAAAGATTGAAACCAGGATCCAAGGCATAATGTGCGTCGCATGAGGTTCTTCTTCTCCATGTTCAAAGCAAAGATCAAGTGCGTGAGGATGAGGTTCATGGTCAGGAGTTTTGAGCGATGAAAGCGTCTACTTCGGCACGTGCAGGCATTGATGCCTGTGCTCCATGCCGCGTGACAGAGATGGCCGCGGCGGCGCTTGCGAAACGTGCTGCGGCCCATGGATCGCGTCCTTCGAGGAGCGCGACGGCAAAGGCTCCGTTGAAGCAGTCGCCTGCGCCCACTGTATCGACGGCTTTGACCGGGAATGGCGGCACCCATGCGGCTTTCCCTCCAGCGACCGCTACGTAGGCACCTTCAGATCCGCGTTTGAGGACAACGCCTTTGAGTCCGCGAGCCAGCAATTGCTTTGCAGCGGATTCGACGGGCAAGTCGCCGTCAAGATAGAAGGCAGCTTCGGTTTCATTGGGCGTGAACCATGCGACTTGTTCCCATATTTCGTTCGGTAGATCGGCGGCGGGAGCGGGGTCGAGCATGACGGGTACACGTGCGTCCGTGCAGACCTCTAAGATGTGTGGGAGCGTGTCCATGGGCAGTTCGAGCTGACACAGCACCATTCCGGCGGATCGGATGAGGTCGGTGTGCCGGTCGATGAATACAGAGTCGACGTGTCCGTTTGCTCCGGGGACGACGATGATGCTGTTCTCTCCGCTCTCGGCGAGGAAGATTGGTGCGAGACCTGAAGGGCCTGGGGCGCGCCCCATGGAGGCGGTTCCAACGCCTGCGGCGGCGAGATTGTCGAGCAACTGCTGGCCGTAGAGATCTTCACCCACCATGCCGGCCATTTCCACCGGATAGCCGAGACGAGCCGCAGCGACGGCCTGGTTGGCGCCTTTGCCGCCGGGAGTGGTCTGGAAGCCGGTCCCAATGACAGTTTGGCCGATGAGGGGAATCTGCTTTGCGCGAGTCACCATATCCATGGTGACGCTGCCGACGACGACGATGGGCTTTCGGGTTGCACTCATACTTAAGGGCCTCAGTAAAGGGGAGCGAGGGCGATTGCGCCCAGTCCGAGCAGGAAAAAGATGAACATCAGGACGAGGAGCAACCGGGCGGAGCGCGGAGCACCGGCGAATTCGTGCCACACGAAGACGCCCCAGCAAGCCGAGACCATGGTGGCCCCCTGGCCGATGGAGTATGAGACGGCGGGCCCGATCGGCTTGGCGAGATGCGCGACCGAGGCGATAAAGTTGGCGACCGCTCCGACGCACCATATTGCTCCGCCAAGCACGCCTGCCAGGTGCCAGCCAAACGGGGCACGCCAGTAGTCTGACCCATCCACGGGCGGCTTGCCGTCGAGGGGTTTGGCCATCAGCAAAAGGATGGCGGGAACGGTCGAGAGCGCCACGCCGATGGCGAAGAAGAGAGCAATTGCATAGGGCCCGGGGCTGCCCGCACTGCCCAGGCCGTGGGTTGCGATTGGATACCAGCCGCCCATGAGCACGCCGGCGACGAGCGAGAGAATAATGCCACGAGTGGTTGCGGATATGGCAGAGCTTTCGCGTTTGCGGTAGGCTGCGGCGTCGGTGATGATGGCGACGGTAACCAGGGCGACACCACTGAAGAGCAGCAGGGGGTTGGCCGCGGGGGAGATCACATAACTGGACACCGCGCCGATGACCAGGGCCAGGCCGATGCCGATTGGGAAGGCGACGGCCAGACCGGCGACGTCGATAGCCGCAACGAGCAGGAGATTGGCTATGTTGAAGACCACCCCGCCGCAAATGGCGAATAGGATTGTGCCCGTTTGTGTTTGAGCAACTGCATCGAGAAAGGGCGCCCCTGCGTGGCCGTGGCTGCCCGCTGTCAGTCCCCAGACCAGAGTGGCGAGCAGAAGGCCGATGGTGTAATCCCAATAGAAAAGCTGGAATCGGAAGCGGGGGCACAGCTTGAGGGTATTGGCCCACGATCCCCAGCAGAACATGCTGAGGAGCATGAGAAACAGTGCAGCCTGATAGGTTTCAGGAAGAAACATTCCAGTTGCTCCCATCTGCGCGCTCATTGCGCGGCAACTTCGGAAACATAGCCGCTTAACCCATCGGCGCGCAAATGGGCGTCAGGCGGCCACGCCGGCCGCGGGGGTGGCACGGAGAAGGCAAGCGCTAGCCTTTCGAGGCGTTGAGAGCCTCAGTCAACGCGGGCACCACTTCAAACAGGTCGCCGACGATGCCGTAGTCGGCTACTTCAAAGATGGGGGCGTCGGGATCTTTGTTGATCGCCACGACGCACTGTGAGCCCTTCATCCCGACTAGATGCTGGATGGCTCCGGAGATACCGACGGCAACGTAGAGCTTTGGCGAAACGGTCTGGCCGGAGCTGCCAACCTGGCGCTCGATGGGGAGCCATCCGTTGTCGCAGATGGGGCGCGAGGCGGCCAACTCTGCGCCGAGCGAAGCGGCGAGCGCCTCGACTAACGGAAGATTGCCGGCCTCCTTGATGCCGCGGCCCACGCTCACGATGAATTGCGCGGAGCCGAGGTCGACGGTTTGCGCGGAGCCGCGGAAGGGAGCGCTGGGGCGGGTGCGAATTTGAGATGGGTCGAGCGTGGGCGTAAAGTTCTCGATTGCGCGCAGCTGCCCGATTCCGCACTTTCCGCGCGGAAGGCACCGGATTGCACCGATACGAAGCAAGGACCGCCGCCGGCGTGGCGATAATCCCCGCTCAGACGGCCCTGCATGAGCTGGCGGGTGAAAACGGGACCCTCGCCGATGGCAACCACGTCGCCGATGAGGACCTGGCCGAAGCGGGCGGCAAGCGCAGGAGCGTAGTCGCGCACCTGGTATGTGTGGGGGAATATGACATAGTCCGGCTGCTCGGCACGGATGAACTGCTCGAGGGCGAGCGAGAAGGCGTCGGGCGTGTAGGCCGCCAACAGGGGATGCTCGAGGCGCACGACTTTGGCGAGCGCCTTTGTGGCGATCTCGGCGGCGAGGGTCGCGGTTTGCGCGCCGGGAAGAATTGCATTCACGGTGAGGCCTAACTGTTTGGCCGAGTTGCTGGCCGACGGCGACGGCTTCCCAGCTGATGCGGCCGATGCGGCCATCCCGTTCTTCAAGAACAACCCAGACGCTGCTCATAGGACGCGCACCTCGAACTTGAGTTTTTCGACCAGCGCAGCGGCGGCCTCTTTAGGCGAGCCGGGAAGAATCTGCGTGGACTTTTGTTTTTGTGGCAACGAAATGCGGTCGAGGACTACGACTGGAGAGGCGGATTCATTGAGCTCGGATGCGGTCACGCGACGAACTTCCTTTGTTTTGGCGCGCTTGATGCCCATTAGCGTGGCGTAACGAAGCTTGTTGCCGCCGGATTGGATTGTGAGGACAGCTGGCGTGGGAAGTTCGATGGTCTGGAACCAGCCTTCTTCGAGTTCGCGCTTGACGGTGAGGCCGGTGTCGGTTTTCTCTACGTGCAGGATAAGCGAGGCGTGGGGAAGACCGAGTAGTTCGGCGATGATGACGCCGGTCTGGCCATAGCCGAGATCGTCGGACTGCAAGCCAGTGAGGATCAGGTCGGGATTCTCGGGCTTGATGGCGGCGGCGAGGAGGCGCGCAACGCCGAGCGCGTCGCGGTCGCCAAGATCGTCGCAGTCGACGTGGATGGCGCGGTCTGCACCCTTGGCGAGGGCTTCGCGAATGGTGGAACCGACGCGCTCCGGTCCGGCGCTGACGACGATGACCTCGCCGCCATGCTTCTCCTTGAGTTGGAGGGCTTCTTCGAGGGCGTAGGCGTCTGACTCGTTGAGCGCCCATTGGAGATCGGATTCTTCAATCCACTTGGCGAGGAGTCGATGCGCACCTGCGCATCGCGTTCGGGAACTTGTTTGATGGCGACGATGATTTTCATAACGAAGTTGACTCTTGATTCGATCTTAATTGGCCGTCGGCTGCGGGGCAATGGCAGCGCGGCGGTGAGCTGGGCGATGTCGAGCACCTGCGGTGGGGCGTCGCCGGTGGCGGAAAGGGCATCGCGGAACATGGTGTTGCAGAAGGGGCAGGCGGTGCCGACGGTTTGGGCACCGGTGGCGGCGAGTTCCTGAGCGCGCACGTGGCTGACGCGCTCGCCGGTTTCTTCGCCGAGGAAGGCAAGGCCGCCGCCGGCTCCGCAACAGAAGCTGCGCTCGTGGTTGCGTGGGGCTTCGACGACTGTTCCGGCGAGGGCGGCGACGGTGCGCGGCTCGTCATAGACATTGCGATAGCGGCCCAGATAGCAGGGATCGTGGAAGACGATCTTTTCGTCCTTGGTTTGATGCGGCAGTTTGTCCGCGAAGCGGGCGAGGAATTCGCTGTGATGCTCGATCACGGGCGGCGTGCCGTATTCTTTCCAGTCTTCCTGGATGGTGCGGACGCAGTGCGGGCAGATGGAGACGATCTTCTTGACCTTGTTCTGCGCGAGGGTTTCGAGATTGGCTTCGGCGAGTTGCTGGAAGAGGAGATCGTTGCCGAGGCGGCGGACGGGGTCGCCGGTGCATTTTTCCTTGCGCAGGACGCCATAGCTCGTGCCGAGGTAATTCATGACGCGGGCGAAGTCGGCGACGATTTCGCGGCCCTTGGGGTCGTAGCCGCCCATGCAGCCCAGCCAGAGACAGTATTCCTGGGTGCCGTCGAAGATGGGGAATTGTTGCTTCTGGATGAATTTGTCGCGGTCGCTAGCGTTCATGCCGAGGGCGTTCGAGCCGCGTTCGAGGGCGAGAAAGAGCTTGCCGCCGTGGTCGTCCTCCCAAGTGCCGGTGTTGACCGCGCCGCGGCGGAGGCCGACGAGGATAGGGACGTGTTCGATTCCGACGGGGCACTGGAACTCGCATGCGCCGCAGGTGGTGCACTGGAAGACGGCTTGCTGCGAGTTGTATTTGCCGAGAAGAGGCTCGGTCGGAGGCGGGGCCGAGGTCGTTGAGATAGCTGCGAAGGCCGAGGACGATTTCTTTGGGGTTGAGGAGCTTGCCGGTGTTGGCGGCGGGGCAGTGCTCGGTGCAGCGGCCGCACTCGACGCAGGAGTAGGCCTGAAGGCTGACGAGTTGCGTGAGATCGGTGCCGGCAACGAGGCCGAAGTCTTCATCGCCGCTGAGGGGCGGGATGCTGCTGAAGCTGCCGCGGGAGAGAAAGACGGTGGCCGGGCTGAGAACCAGATGCAGGTGCTTGGTGTGGGGAATGATGGGCAGAAAGACGAGCAGGGCGAGGGTGTGCGTCCACCAGAGGACGCGCGCGGCCGGGCCGACGTCGGCGACGAAGAACGCGGCCAGGTAGGTGACCATGAGGGCGAAGATGAGGAAGGCGATGAAGCCGGATTCCCAGGAGAGCTTTTCGCCGAGCCAGCGGGGGCGGACGAGGAATCGGCGGATGAAGAGGCCGAGGATGCCGACAGCGCAGGCCAGGGCGAAGGCTGCGGCGAAGTAGAAATAGAAGCGGCCAATCAGTCCCAGCGGGATTGAGAAAGCCGAGGCCGAGTCCGACGGCGCAATGATTGAGCGTGACCAGGGCAAAGGCGCAGAATCCCCAGAAGACAAAGGCATGGGCGAGGCCGGGTAGGGGGCGTTGGCGGATGACTTTGGCCTGGCACAGGACTTCCCAGAAGAAGTCCCAGACGCGGCGGCCGATGGGGAAGAGGTGGAAGCCGGGGTCTCTCTTTGACTTGAGGATTTTGTCGAGAACAGGGCCGAAGCGACGCCAGAAGCCGTAGGCGGAGGCGAGGACCATGGCGGTGAAGAGGAGCTTTTCAGGCAGAGAGAAGTGCTGTGGTTCGGCGAGGGTTGGAAGAGAGAAGAGCATAAGAGAGCGGGGCGATTACAGGGCAACAATACAGGATGGGGCGCGAGGTTGTCGTGGGGGCGGTCAGGCCTTCCATTGGAAGCAGATGCCGTAGCCGTCTGGGTCTTTGAGGTAGAGCTGCTTCATACCGTACCAGGCTACTTTGGGCTCCGGGATGTCAAGGCCTTTGTCGCGGAGATGACGCCAGGCGGCGTCGACATCGGGACATCCGAAGTAAATGCAGGTGTCTCCATGAGCAGCGACATGGGCCGGGTCGGGGGTTTCGGGACGTTCGCCGTAGTCGTAGGCAGTATTGAGCATGATCTCAGTGCCGTCGCCGTGGCGAAGCAAGCACCAGCCGAATTCGTCGGGAGCTCGCAATGGCGCGTTGCCGGCGATCGCGAATCCGAGCACGTCGCGATAAAAGCGTACGGAGGTTGGCATGTCGAAGACCTGGATGAGGGGGCAGGCACCGCGAATGTCGATGGGCATGGGGAACTCCGATGGGTGGAGGGGCTGGATCCAAGGTCTCAGAGACGAGATCTGGTGCACCCGAACTCAGGCGACTATGCCGCTCAGCAGCGGAGAATCTTCGGAGAGTTGATTCCCTTGGTGGCGTTGCGGGTATCGATGACCAGCTGCGATTGCTCGACGATGGTTTTGTAATCGTAGCTGGTGTGGTCGGTGACGATGACGACGGCGTCGTACTGGGCGAGATTGTCCAGCGGAGTGTTGGTCATATTGAGCGCGTAATGGCGGCCATGGCCTACCGTTGGGAAGTAGGGATCGTTGTAGGCGACATTCGCGCCCTTCTCGCGCAGCAGCTCGATGATGGTGAGCGAAGGGGACTCGCGCAGGTCGTCGATGTCGCGCTTGTAGGCCAGGCCCAGCACGAGCAGCTTTGAGCCCTTGATGGCTTTCGATTGCTCATTGAGTCCGGCGGCAATCTGCTCGATGACGAAGTAGGGCATGGCGGAGTTGACTTCGCCGGCGAGTTCGATGAAGCGGGTGTGAAAGTCGAATTGTTTGGCCTTCCAGGAAAGATAAAACGGGTCGATGGGGATGCAATGGCCGCCCAGGCCGGGGCCGGGGTAGAAGGCCTGGAAGCCGAAGGGCTTGGTCTTGGCCGCGTCGATGACTTCGTGAATGTCGATGCCCATGCGCATGCAAAGCTGCTTGAGCTCGTTGACCATGGCGATGTTCACGCAGCGGTAGATGTTCTCAAGCAGCTTGGTCATCTCGGCGACAGCCGGGCTGCTGACGGAAACCACGCGGCGGAAGATGGCGCCGTAGAGGGCGGCGGCCAACTCCGATGCGGCGGGACCGCAGCCGCCGACGACCTTGGGAATGTCATGGCGCGCGACGGTTTCGTTGCCGGGGTCTTCGCGCTCCGGTGAAAAGGCCACGTGAACGCCTGGGTCGTCAAGGGTTCGAGCCGCTTTCAGTCCCAGAGCATTGCCTTTTTCAAGCAGCGGTACGACGAGCTCTTCGGTCGTGCCCGGGTAGGTTGTGCTTTCAAGGACGATGAGCTGGCCCTCGTGGATGTGAGGTGCGATGGCTTCGACGGTGCCGGTTACAAAACTGAGGTCGGGCTCATGATACTGATTGAGCGGAGTGGGGACACAGATGATGACTACATCCATGCGGGCGATTTCAGAATAGTCGGCTGTGGCGCGGAAGCCGGACTTCTGCGCCGCCTGGATGGCGGCGGGAAGGATGCGCACGATGTAGGAACCGCCGGCGTTCAGGGTGCTGACCTTGTCGGGCGCGATGTCGAACCCGGTGACGCGGAAGCGCTCGCCGCTGAAGAGCAGTGCAAGGGGCAAGCCGACGTATCCCATTCCGACAATGCCGATGCGCGCCTGCCGGGTTTCAATCCTCTGTTTGAGTTCTGCAAAAGAGCAGCCAACGGCTGTTGTCATGCATTCGATTGTAAAACCTGTGACATTCGTTACGGGCCGACCGGGTGGCCGGGTAGTATCCTGAGCGTTGCGGAACGGAAGTCCCGATGCGCGATAATTCCTAAGCCGGAGAAGAGCTTTGACGACCTATCTTGTGACTGGAGCAGCCGGGTTCATTGGCCGGTCGATCGCAGCGGCGCTTCTGGCGCGGGGCGAGACGGTGCGCGGTATTGACAACCTGAGTACCGGCAAGCGCGCGAACCTGGCCGGACTGGAGGCGATGGATTTCATCGTTGGAGACCTGACGAATCCAGCAGCGTGCGAGCGGGCCTGCGCGGGCGTGAAGGTGGTCTTTCACGAGGCAGCGCTGGCGTCGGTTCCGCGATCGGTGACCGATCCAATTGGCACCAACCTGCATTGTGTTACGGCAACGCTGAACCTGCTGGTTGCCGCCAAAGCGGCGGGCGTGCGGCGCGTGATTTACGCAGGGTCTTCGTCGGCCTATGGCGACACTCCCGTATTGCCCAAGCAAGAGGAGATGCTACCCAACCCAATCTCGCCTTACGCGGTGGCGAAGCTTGCGGGCGAGCAGTATATGCGGGCGTTTACTCGCGTATATGGACTGGAGACGGTGGTTCTTCGCTACTTCAATGTCTTTGGACCTTATCAGGACCCCACTTCGCACTACTCCGGCGTGTTGGCGGTGTTTTGCCGAAAGATGCTGGCAGGAGAACAACCGACAATCTTCGGCGACGGCGAGCAAAGCCGGGACTTCACGTTTATTGAGAATGTGGTGCATGGGAACCTGCTGGCAGCCGATGCGCCCGCGGCAAAGGTCGCAGGAAAGATGATGAACCTGGCTACCGGTTCCCGAATCACGCTGAATGAGACATTCAAACTGCTGCGCGAACTGACCGGATTCAAGGGAGAACCTTCTTACCTCGCGCCTCGTGCCGGAGACATTCGCGACTCGCTGGCCGACATTCGCCGGGCTGAGGAACTGCTTGGCTACAAACCAGTTGTGGATTTCCGCGAAGGTTTGCGCCGTACGGTGGAGTGGTACCGGAAGGGCGGCGCGGAGTGACTGCCAGGAAACTTGAAGGGCAATGCTGTTGCTCCTCTTAAGTGACGTAACGCACAAACAATCTGCCGCAAATTGGTCAAACTAGGGGTAATTCCTCCGCATCGGTCATTGGGATTGCCCGCGACCGGGCAGCTCTGCCTGAGAGGATTTGGAACTGAGGGCCCTGAAAGTTGTCGGATGCGCCTCGTGTTGACCCCATTTCGCGGCATTCTGATTTAGGGTTGCCCGGTACTTCTTCAAGCCGGGACGGCGCATTTACGTCTCTCCGCGAATTATGGATGGTTCTCGCGCGCCGGCGCCGCTTTATTGCTTCAGTGGTTGGCGGACTCTTATTTGCGTGCCTCCTGTATTGCCTGATTGCTCCCAACGAATATGAGGCCAGCGCCACGGTTGCCCTGCGAGCCGCTCCTGCTACCACGCTCAACCTGAATGGAGCGAATGACGGAAACTCCAGTTCATTTGCTTCAGGGCAGCCTCAGCTGGAGACGCTGGCCAACATTTTTCGAAGCGACCAGCTAGCCTGGCGCGCCATTCTGAATGAGAAGCTCTACCAGGCACCGGCGTTCATGGGGCGATTTCCGCGACGCTTCGCTGGCTTTCGACCGGAAGCGCCGGAGCCCGAAGCAGAGGCTTACCTGCTTGACCGGTTCAAAAGGCGCCTCACTGTTCAGACTCTGCCGCGCACACTGATTCTTCAGATTCGCTTTCGGTCAAATGATCCGACACTGTCAGCTGCGGTGGTCAATGAGCTGATACGGGCATACAGCCAGCAGGACACGGATTCGCGCGTGGAGGCAACGGCAGAGGCCACGGGTTGGCTGGAAAGCCAGTTGCAAGTGCTGAAAGCCCGCGTCGATGAGAACGATCAGCGGCTTCTGCAGTTCCAGAAGCAGCATGGGCTTCTGAATACGCCGGAGACACTCGCCAACGGGCAGCCAGGAGAAACGCAGCACACGGCGACATTCTTGGAAATTGACGAAATGGGCAGGGACCTTGCAGCTGCCACGGCAGATCGCATCCTGCGCGAGGCAGAGTTTCGGGCTGCGACGCGAGGCGATCCAGAGCTTGTGTTGACATTCGAGGCGAAGCAGCAGAGCGAGAACGGCAATATGGCGAGCGCTTTGCTGCAACAGCTGCATGCGCGACACAGCGAACTGGAACAGGAGCAGACGCAACTGAGCATCGAGCACGGGCCAAACTTTCCGCGCGTGGTGGAGATCCGCGGCCAGCTGATGGACCTCGACCGGCAGATTCATCGCGAAGACGGCAAACTTCTGGAGCGGTTTCGAACAGCCTGGAGGACCGCAGCCGACCGCGAGCAACTGCTGCGCGAGAGCCTGGCACTGCGCACCAGCGAAGGGACGAGGCTCAACGAGGCGGCCACACAATATGCCGTGATGCAGCAGGAAGCAAATTCGAGCCACGAGCTCTATATGCGGGTATTGGAAAAGGCGCAGGAGGCGGGAATGAGCGCTGGTATTCGCGGCTCCGATATTGCGGTGGTGGATTATGCAAGGCAACCAGTTAAGCCCGTAGCTCCTAACTTGCCGGTGTACATGGCGATTACGCTCTTCGCTGGTCTTTGGCTGGCGGTTGGAGGCGCATTGCTGCTTGAATCCCTTCGTCCCTCGGTGGTGCGGGTTGCGGTGGCGGTGCTGGCCTTGATTCTGATTGGCACGGTCGCTCATGCGCAAGCTCCCACGCCCAGCACGTCGGGCCTGCCGACAGGAGTGGCGCGGATTCCGCAGTCGACAGAGACAAAGAGCCAGCCCAACGGCAGGGAAGCCCCAGCGGTCTGGGGCAACCCGGTAAGTGGAAGCCCGGGCGGTGCTCCGGGAAGTGCGCCTGGGCTGGTGGCGCCGCTTTTTCCGGCTCCCATCGGATCGGGAGACGTGTTGGAAGTGAGTGAATTTCACACGCCGGAGTTTCATTCGACGGTGCGGGTTTCAGACGCAGGCACGGTGATGCTGCCGATGGTCGGCGAGGTGCAAATAGGCGGGATGGATGAGCGGGCGGCGGCACACGCGATTGAGGCGGCGCTGGTGACGCGCGGCATGTTGTTACATCCCCAGGTGACGGTGCTTGTCACGGGGTATGTCGGGCAGGACGTGAGCCTGCTTGGGGAAGTCGCGCGTCCAGGGGTTTATCCTTTTGCAGCTCATCACCGGCTGCTCGACATGATTTCAGCTGCGGCGGGACTGACCGCAAATGCCGGAAGCCTGGTGACAATCATTCGCCGCACAGACCCGAATACGCCGCATGCCGTGGTTCTGGACCCCAGCGGGGTTGATGTGACGGCGGACCACAATCCCGAACTCGAAGCAGGTGATACCGTCCAGGTGAGCCGTGCGGGGCTGGTGTATGTGGTTGGCGATGTCATTCGCCCGGGCGGGTTCCCGGTCGATCCTGTGCAACGGCCTACGGTGTTGCAAGTTCTTTCGCTGGCTTGGGGGCCGTCGCAAAATGCTTCGCTGACAAAGGCAGTGCTGATTCGCGAGGAGAAGGGCGGACGGACGCTGACAACGCTCAACTTGAAACGGTTGCTGCGTGGGCAGGATCCTGACCTACCTATCCTGGACCGCGACATTATTTTTGTGCCCGATTCGACCGCCAAGAATCTATGGAACCGGACCATGGAGTCGGTGATCCAATCAGCGGCAGGGGTGAGTATCTACGCGGGCCTGGTTTACTCGCAGAGATTCTAGACATGCGCCGCCTTGCGTGGGGCATGCTGCTGGTGTTCGTGTTTGCCATTCCATGGGAGTACTCGCTTGACCTTGGCGCGCCCTGGGGAAACGTGGCGCGGATTGCGGGCCTGATTGCGCTGCTGATGGCTGTACCCGCCGTTTTGCAGACTGGTAGATTGCGCAACCCAGGGCCGATGCAGTGGCTGATTCTGGCTCTGTATCTGTGGTTCTGCTGCACCTATTTCTGGACAATTGAGCCGCACGTGACGCTGGCGAAGCTGCGCGGCTATTTCCAGGAGATGATGATCGTCTGGCTGATCTGGGAGTTTGCGGAGAGTGTGCGCGATCTACGGGCGCTGCTCCGCGCATCGCTGGCCGGTTGCTGGGTGCTGGCGCTGTTGACGGTGGTAGATCTTGCGTCTCCCGGCGCGATTGCCTCGGGACAGATTCGCTTTGCCGCCGCGGGTCAGGACCCGAATGATGTGGCCCGATTTCTCGATTTAGGGTTTCCCATGGCTGCCTTGCTACTGGATTGGGAGCCGCGCTGGCCGGGGCGTTTGCTGGCTCTGGGCTACTTTCCGCTTGGGCTCGCAGCGGTGCTGCTGACTGCGTCGCGGGGAGGATTTCTTGCTGTCGTTGTGTCGCTGGCTGGTTGCGGAGTTCTGCTCATGCGAAACCATCGACGCGCAGTGCTGGGCGGAATCTTCGCGCTGCCAATGGTCGGGGTTGGACTATGGTTCGCCGCCCCGCACGAGACGTTCGAACGAATTGCAACGATTGGCGATCAACTTTGAGAACGGCGACCTGAACCAGCGGATGAGCATCTGGGCAGCGGGATGGCGCGCGTTTGTGCAAGCGCCATTTTTCGGCCACGGCGCCGGATCCTTCGTCAGCGCGGCTGGTTTGGCGCCGAACGATACTGCGCACAATACGGCGCTTTCGATTCTCGTTGAAGGAGGGATCTGCGCTTTCATTCTGACGTCTGGCATTCTGGTTTGGGCTGTACGCTCGGCGTGGAAGACATATGGAACCTTGCGCATTGCGTTGGTGACATTGCTGATGGTCTGGATTATCTCGTCGCTGGTAGGAAATGTGGGAGAAAGCCGGACGACCTGGTTGTTGCTGGCCATGATTTCCGTGGCGGGGCGACTAGCGATGGAACGGCGGGAACAGCTTGACTTTGGATTCTCAGCTTCTGACGAAGGGGCTGAATTGGATGCCGGATTGCATGGGGAGAGAATAGGCCGGAGCGGATGAGCGCGCGTGTTGGCTGGTTCGCGCCCGGAAGCGTCAATCGCAGCATTCTGAATGCGGCGGCCGCCGTCACCGCGGCGGGTGTATTCGTCAAGATTGTCGCCACGTTCAAGGAGTTTGCAGTCGCCGGCGTGTACGGGCGCACAGATGCAATGGATGCCTTTCTGGCTGCTGCCCTCATTCCGGGTTTACTGATTAACCTGATTGCGGAGTCGATGAACCAAGCGCTTGTGCCGACTTTTATCCGGGTGAGAGAGTTGGAGGGGCATCAGCGCGCCCAACAGTTGCTTTCGAGCGCAATGTTGTGGACGTTTCTGCTGCTGACGGCGGCTGCGGGGGGAATGGCGATTTGCGCGCGCGGATTTTTCCCGCTGATCGCCTCGCACTTTCCGGCTGAAAAGCTGAATCTCGCAATTCGTCTCTTCTACGCACTGTTACCGGTGGTGGTCCTGACAGGAATCGCAACCAACTGCACGGCCGTGTTGAGCACCGTTGACAGATTCGCTCTTCCAGCGCTTGCGCCGGTGGTAACGCCGGCGGCCATTCTTCTATGCGCGGCGCTGCTGAGCGCGCGCCTGGGCATCTGGGCCATGGTTTTTGCCACCGTTGCCGGAGCGCTGATTCACGCTGTTTGGGTGGCACGGATGATGGACGCACGGGGCTATCGCTTTCAACTGCACTGGTATGGGATGAACGAGGCCACGCGCGAAGTTGCACACCAGTACGGCCCGGTGCTGCTGAGCAGCGTGGTGGCTTCGGGCGGGCTGCTTGTTGACCAGTCGATGGCCGCGATGCTGCCTGCAGGCAGTGTTTCCGCTCTGGTTTATGCCAATCGCTTTGTAAGTGTGGTGATCACGCTGCTGGCCGGTGCAGTCTCCTCGGCGGTTGTTCCGCATTTTTCGCGCATGATTGCACAGAAGGATTGGGCCGGGTGCAGGCATACGGTGCATACGTGGGTAGGTCTGATGGCGATGATCTCCACCCCCATTGCGGTGGCGCTGATCGCCGGATCCCATTGGCTCATACAGCTCACGTTTCAGCACGGCGTCTTCGGCGCTCACGACACAGCCGTGGTGACTCCCGTTCTGGCGATGTATGCTCTGCAGATTCCGTTCTTTGTCTGCAGCCGCGTGTTCTATCGGTTCCTTTTGGCCATGCGGCGTAGCGATCTGATTTTCTATTGCGGGCTCCTCAATCTAGGGCTGGACGTTATTCTTAATCTAGTTTTAATGCGGCGGATGGGCGTTGCAGGGATTGCATTGGCCACATCGCTTTGGACAGTGAGCACGTTCCTTTTTCTTTGGTACTGGAGCCGCAAGCTTCTTCATGCAGAATCTGGAGGAGCACGATGATTCCGCAGCCCGCTCAATACCTTCTTCGATTTGACGATTTGTGTCCGACCGTCGAGCGGTCGCGATGGGAACGAATCCGGCAACTCATTTCTGAATTCGGGATTTTGCCGATTCTTGCTGTGATTCCCGATAACCAGGACCCTGAATTGATGTATTCCGATGCTGATCCGAAATTCTGGAGCCAAATGCGGACTCTGCAATCTGCCGGAGCCACGATTGCACTCCACGGTTACCAGCATCTGTGCGAAAGCCGGGGCCGTAGCCTGCTGCCGTTGCATCGGCGAACGGAGTTTGCCGGAGTGCCGGAGGATGTGCAATTGAAGTGGATTCAAAAGGGGCTGGGAATCCTGCGCGACCAGGGGCTTAGCCCAAGAATCTGGGTGGCTCCTCGTCACGGGTTCGACCTGGCCACATTGCGTTCTCTTTGCGGCGAGCGAATCATTTATCTCTCCGATGGGTTCGCGCGGCGGCCGTTTATGCGCGGAGGCATGACTTGGATCCCACAACAGCTTTGGGGACCGGAGTACAAGTCAAAAGGCCTGTGGACCATCTGCATTCACAGCAATTCAGCCAGCCGGGGATCTGTGAACCGATTGAGAGAGTTCGTGAGAGTGAACCGAGGGCAGTTCACCTCATTTGAGCTCGTCAAAGCCGAGTACGAACCTTCAAGCCTTGGCTTGGCCGAACGGACCCTTGAGGCGGTCGCACTGGGGCGCATTAAAGCGAGCCGCTTTGCAAGGAAACTGCTTCACTGAGTGGCTTCAGGCTGGTTATCTCAAATGCCAACCAGCCCAGCGGCGCGCCTTGGGGTTTTGCATGAGGAGTTCGCCATACAGCGATTCCCAACGATCGAGCACGTTGGCAATTGCATAGCGCTCGCCGACCGACTGCCGCGCCCGTTGCCCCATGTTTCTGCGCTCTTCCGGAGGAATTGTCATCAAACGGGTCATAGCGGCGGCAAGTTCTGTTTCGCTTCCTGCGGCTGCTTGAATGCCAGTGTATCCATCGGCGACGACCTCGCGATTACCGGGCACATCGGTGGAAACGGAAGGCAGCGCGCAAGCTGAGGCCTCCAGCAGACTCATCGACAGACCCTCCCAGCGGGATGAGAGCACGAAGGCGTCGGCGGCCTGCATCCAACGCCGGACATCCGGTTCGAAGCCCAGGAACTGAACTCTCTGGTTCAGGCCGAGTTGCATGGAAAGGCGTTGGAGACTCTCTTCAAGGGGCCCTCTGCCCGCAATCACGAGCCGCGTGGGTAATGTGATTCCAGCCATCGCATGCAGGAGGGCAGGGTAGTCTTTGACCGGATCCAGTCTTCCGGCAGTGAACCAGAGGAACTTGTCGGTCAGGGATAGCTCGCTGCGCATCGTGCTTCTGGCGGCGGGATCCGGTTTCCAAGATTCGAGGTCGACTCCATTTGGAAGGATGGAGAGATGATCTTTTCTGACGACTCGCGCGGCGAGAAACGCATCGGCCACAGCCTGGCTCACGGC
The DNA here is from genome assembly GCA_963780515.1 of uncultured Acidobacteriaceae bacterium. Classification (GTDB taxonomy): domain Bacteria; phylum Acidobacteriota; class Terriglobia; order Terriglobales; family Acidobacteriaceae; genus Telmatobacter. Next base: position 239,751 of record CAWACG010000013.1, on the reverse strand, counting down.
CGTTACATGGTCGGACAGCCAGTTGCTCAGGGAGAATCCGATCCTGCGGAGAAGGGGTCCGGTTGCCGGGGTGTGAATCGTGTCCACAAGAACGCGCACGGGAGCCGCGAGCCGCGACCATCGAGACAGCAAGGTAGCGTGGGGCAGATGCGCGTGAACTACGTCGGGCGTGTGCCGTCGGAGCCAGCGGTGGAGTCGAATCCATCCACGCGGATCTGCAAGGCCTTTGCGCATACCAAGGCTGCGAAATTCGACTCCACACTCGTGGAGGTCTTCGGCTGCGCTGCCTCCGGTTCCTGAGAGCGCGATGACAGTGACGCGCCATTCGCGCTTTGCCAGCCCTTTGGCGAGCAGGATAAGTTGGCGCTCCGCTCCGCCGATGCGGTCGATGGTTGGAATGATAAGGGCAACATGATTCACGCCCGCTGCTCGCGAAGAGTGAGGTCAATCAGTTTTTCGTAGGCTCGAATTGCCGGCCCGAGGCGGAAATCCTCGATCCAGGAATGGAGAAATCGATCTGAAGGCTCCAGAGTCTCGAGAGCGGCGGTCAATGATTCAACCAGCCCGTCCACCGATATCTCGCGCGCCAGCCATTCGCCGGCATCGCCGCTCATGAGGCTCACAATCCCTCCTGAGGCAGGAAGCGCCACGAGCGGAAGACCTGCTGCAGCGGCCTCAAGAAGCGCGTTGGGCATACCTTCGTGATGTGAGGAAAGGACAAAGATCGAGGCGCCCGGAAAATAGGCCGCAGGGTTTTCGACATGACCGGGGAAGCGCACGGCTGCGTCAATTCCCAGCTTCGCGCAGTGGGAGCGCAGGGCGCCTTCCTGCGGCCCAGCACCGACAATGGTCAGGTCAGCGGCCGGAAATCGCAGCTTGATCGTGGCTAAGGCCTGAAGCAACATGTCGAAGCCCTTTTCCCGGGAGAGCCTTCCCACGGCGAGCAGGTGCGGCCCTGGGCCGGACCAATGATTGTGCGAAGTGGAAGCCAGTCTCCGAATGCGTTCGACATCGACGGGGTTTTGGAGCACTGCGAGCTTCCTGTGCGGTGTGCCGGTTTGTCTGTAGATTTCCTGCGCCATTGAAGTGGATTGGCAGATGACCCGGTCGGCGTGGCGGTAGAGCAGGCGATAGAGGATGCGGATGTATTTGGGTAATTGTTGGGAAGCCGGAACAGAAGCGATCGATCCGTTCTGCCGGATTAGGACGCGCGTGCGGGTGGGGAAGAAGGGGCGCAGCAGGAGAACGAGGAAATTCAGGTGCGCCATTCCGGAAAGAATCACGTCGGGGCGCCTCTTCCATACAAGACGAAGTAGAGGGAACGCCGCGGCCCTCACCCGGCGGACGCCAAGGCCATGGATAGTCACCGAGCTCGAAAACGAACTATTGAGGGGGGCGTGCTGAGTGACCAGGCCGAGATGTAACTCGTAGTTCCTACCCGACAGGTTCTCTGCAAGTAAGGAAGTCACTCGTTCTGCGCCGCCACCACCCAGATGCGGGATCAGCAGAAGAACCCTGGGGCGTTGAGTCATGGGCTTGTCTACGAGTCAACAAGATACCCTGGAGCGTGACAAAGGAGCGGTGACCGGCCTCACAAGTGCAATTGCACTGAAATGGTACAGTTTCTTTGATTTCGCTCAGAGTAGGGAATTGATTCGTCAGCGTTGAATCGGAATTAGTTAGCTTATTAGAGCGAAACCAGAGTCCCTGTGGCCTGTTGAGTTTTGTGCAGGTTCGCCGCTCCCTGAGGGTCGCGTCGACTTGAGTTCCGCAGTTTCGGGAAACATCGACTCTGGTTTCGCTATGGCCGCGGCCCAATACATTGATTGGGATCTGGCCGGACATAGAACTTTGCATTACTTTTCCAGGACAGTACAAAAGCATTCTGGATACGCTCCAGGAACGAACCAGAGGTGCGGGCCCATTCATGCCAATTACCGAGGCGCAACAATCTCCAATCCATCCGCCTATTGATCAGCCGCGACTGCCACATATTGTTGTGGGTATTACAAGTCCGTACACCTGCCTGGTGCTAACGGGACGGTTGCGTGCGTTGCGTGAGGCAGGCTTTCGCGTCACGCTGGTTTCAGGGCCCGGAAAGCTGCTCGACGACATTGGCAAAAGAGAGGGCGTGCAGACGATTCCCGTTCCCATGGAGCGCGGAATTACGCCTCTCGCAGACATTGTGGCGTTGGTGCGGCTCTGGCGGCTGTTGCGAAAACACAAGCCGGACGTCACGGAATTCAGCACTCCAAAGGCCGGACTACTGGGGAATTTGGCGGCGCAATTGGCCTGTGTACCTCGCCGGGTTTACATGCTACGCGGTCTGAAACTGGAAACGGCCAGAGGTTTCAAACGCGGCATTCTTCTTCTGGCGGAGAGGCTGGCAGCGGCATCAGCGCACGTTGTGCTTTGCAATAGTACAAGCCTCCATGCCGAGGCCGTGAGACTACGCCTCGCTCCCGAAGAGAAGTTGCAGATTGTTGGAGCCGGAAGCAGCAATGGAGTGGATATCGAAAAGTTCTCACCTGGGCCAAGCGACGTCCGGGACCGGCTTGGACTGCCCGAATCTGCCCCGGTGCTCGGGTTTGTGGGACGCCTGACTCGTGATAAGGGCTTGTCAGATTTGACTGCGGCTTTTGAGATGATTCTGAAGGCCCAACCAGAGGCTTACCTGCTTCTAGTAGGGTGGTTTGACACCTCGGATGATGCTCTTGAAACATGGGTCCGGTTGCACATTCGAACTCATCCGCGCATCGTGTGTACAGGCTATGTGGCGAATACGGCACCCTATTACCGCGCCATGGATATCTTGATTCTGCCCACCAGGCGAGAAGGGTTCCCGAATGTTGTTTTGGAAGCTTCGGCAACCGGCATACCGGTGATCACCACACTCGCAACAGGGTCGCGCGACGCCGTTGTACCCGAGGTCACCGGGCTGCTGATTCCTCCTGGATATCCTGAAGCGATTTGCGAGGCTACGCTGAAGTTGCTTGCATATCCGGAGCGGTGCAGACGCATGAGTGCGTCAGCCCGTGCATGGGTCATCGAAAACTATGTTGACGGACACGTTTTGTCATTAACTATGGAGTTCTACAAAGACCTTCTCAAGCGCTCAGGTGGGATAAATTCGCTGCGGGAAGCGGCTATGGAATCGGCCGTTCCGTTGCAGTGATAGCGGGCGTGACGGCCGTATCCGGCGGGGCCTGCAGAGTGTGAGCGCCGGCTTCGGCAGCGTGAAGAACCTCGCCGGGCACAATCCCAAGCACAAGAGTTGCGGCCACGGCGAACAGTAAAGCTGCACCGACCGCGACGCCGACCATTGGTACAGGCGGCTGGGCATGGCCATTTTGCTCGAGCGGGCGCTGCGCTGACGCAAAGGCGAAACGCAAGTAATAGGCCGCCGCCAGTCCCGAGTTGAGCAGGCCAATGATGGCAAGCCAGACTGCTCCTCCACCCACTGCCGCCGAGAAGGAGTAAAACTTGCCGAAGAATCCCCCGGTGAAAGGGATCCCAACCAAGGAGACGAGAAAGAAGATGAGCAGGCCGCCCAGAAATGGGGAGCGGTAGATGAGTCCCCGGAAGTCCTGGATCATGGGCAGCTTCTCGTCGTATCCGCTGACCAGCGTCACCACGGCGAAGATGCCGACGTTCATGGCTGCGTAGGCCGCGATGTAAAAGCTGGCGGCAGCAATGCCGCTGGTACGGAGCCCGGCGAATGCTGCAAGCAGGTATCCGGCGTGCGCAATGGAAGAGTAGGCGAGCATTCGCTTCACATTCTGCTGGCGGAGAGCTGCAAGATTGCCCACGGTCATGGAGAGCACGGCGACGATCCAGAGAATGGGCGACCACACGGCGTGCAACGCGGGAAACATCTCATACACAACGCGCAGAAGGAGCGCAAAGGCTGCCGCCTTGGGCGCGGTGGACATGAGCGCGACAACGGGCGAGGGCGCGCCTTCGTAGACATCGGGTGTCCACACATGGAAGGGCGCCGCGGAAACCTTGAACAAGATACCGACCAGCATGAGCGCCAACGAAGCCAGCACCAGGGAATGATTCTGCGCGGAAGGCACTTTGTGGGCGATTTCGTAGATTTGGGTAGTTCCCGTTGCACCAAAGATCAGGGCTATGCCGTAGAGCAGGAACGCGGTGGCAAATGAACCGAGCAAAAAGTATTTGATTGCCGCCTCAGGGCCGCGGCCAGTCTCTTTGCGGTAACCGGCCAGAACATATGTGGCGATGGAAGAGATTTCGAGGGCGATAAAGACCAGGAGTAGTTCGACCGCACCGGTGAGCAAGCACATGCCGACTGCACCAAAGACGATCAGGGCGTAGTACTCGCCCTGGTGATGGGAGTCTTCGGGCAGGGTATCCATCGCCAGCAACAGAGCAACCAATACGATGCCACAGATTAGAGCGTGAAAGAAGACGGTAAATGGGCTGGTCTCAATCGTGCCATAGAAACCGGTGCCCATGGGTAGGGAAAGCTGGAGCAGGCTGGCCCAGAGCGCAAGTGTGGTCCCGAATGCCGCCACCCAGCCAAGTGCGCGCCGCGGCACATCGGGAGGCAGCGAGGCATCGATCAACATCACAAGAACGCCACTGAGCGTAAGGACGACCTCGGGCAAAATCCGAAAGAAATCTTCGTGATGAAACAGGTGATGCAGGAGGATGCCGAGAATAGGATTCACCGCTTTGCCTCCCCCTGCAATGCATTGCTCAAACTCGATGCTGGCAAGCCGGTAGATCCTTTCAGGACGGGAGTGCCGATGCGATTTTCGATGGAGGGAATCCAGATTGACGGAGCGAGGCCCATGACGAGCATAAGGACCGCCAGCGGCCACAACACCGCAAGTTCGCCGAGTCGCAGATCGACTCCGGGCCGGGATTTTGCCAGTTCGCTCTCAGGCCCAAAGAAGAGACGCTGTACCAGCCAGAGCATGTAAGCAGCGCCCAGAATCACTCCGACGGTAGCGGCGATGGCCCATCCCATGCTGACACTGGTAAACGTGGTGGAGAGGATCAGGAACTCGCCTACGAATCCATTGAGCATGGGGAGGCCGATCATGGCCAGTGAGGCGACGACAAAGAGTGTGGCAGCGTGCGGGACTTTGCTTGCGAGGCCGCCGTAGGATGCAATCTGGGTTGTTGCATAACGGATTTCAAGTGCGCCAAGCAGGACAAAGAGAGCACCATCGACGACGCCGTGGTTGAGTATCTGGTAGACAGCGCCGTCCCATCCGGTGAAAGTGAGGCCATAGATGCCGAGTGTGATGAGGCTGAGATGGCTCAAGGCCGCGAAGGCAAGCAGGCGCCAGAAATCCCGCTGCACCAGCGCCAGGCAAGCACCGTAGAGGATGCCGATGACGGCCAGCCCAATGAGAATGGGCGCGACCGCCCGCGCCTGCGCCGGGAAGAGCTCCACATGAAAGCGGAGCATGGAGTAGAGGCCTAGCTTACCGGCGACAACCATGGCCAGGGCGACTGGTGCCTCACTGAAGGTGTCTGCCAGCCAGCCGTGCAGCGGGAAGACGGGAACCTTGACGGCGAAGGCGACGAGGAAGGCCAGTGCAACCCAGACCAGGGGAGCTGCGGGAACGGCGCCACTGGCAATGAGAATCTGCAGTTCAGAGAAGTTGAAGGTGCCGGTGCGGGCGTAGAGCCACAAGATCGCAACCAGCAGCGGCGCGGAGGGAATGAAGGTGAAGAGGAAAAACTTGATCGCGGCTTTGGGGCCGTCCTTGCGGCCATACATAGCGATGAGAATGGCCATGGGGACCAGGGACAGTTCCCAGAATGCGTAGTAGACCATCAGGTCCAGGGAAATGAAGACGCCGAACATGGCCGTCTGCTGAACAAGGAAGAGCAGGTAGAAGATTTTGCGCCTTTCCTTGATCGCGTTCCAACTGGCAAGAACGCCGACGGGCGCGAGAAGGCCAACCAGGACGACGAGCCATAGGCTTAGACCGTCGACGCCAACGTGGTAGTAGATTGATGGGTTTTCAATCCACTGGCGATTGATTTCGAACTGGAAGCCGTGCTGACCAAGGACAAAGTGCGCGGGCAGGTGCAGCGTAAGGCCGAAGCTGACCAGCGAGGTAAGAAGGGCAATCCATGCCGACAGCTTGCCGCGATCGGGCAAAAGCGCAATGAGGACTGCACCGGCGAGCGGGACCAGCAGGATGATCGTCAGAATTGATTCGTTCATTGCCATCTCTTAGTGCCCCGCCATGCCAATGTGGGTTCCGAAGAAGTCAGCCAGGACCGTGTTCCACGGAACCAGCACGAAGAGAAGCAGCGCGGCCGCTCCCAGAGCCAGCCACGCCGCATAGGACCGCAAATTGCCAGACTGCCAGCGCTGCAGGATTGCTCCTGCGAGCGTTGCGATACCACCGAGCAGCCACGTGATGCCGCCGAGGATGGCGACGTCGACCACCCACTCGAGGATGAATTTTGAGAATGCCAAGAGCGGCTTGACGACGGCAAAGCTGTAAATCTGATCGACGAAGTATTTGTTGAGCAGGAGCTTGTAGCCTGCGGGAAAAGCGGCCGCGAGCTTCGCGGGAGATTCAGGTCGCTGGTGGTAGAGGCGGTGGGCCACATACCAGCCGAGCAACGCGACTAGAACCGCGACGACGCTCAGTTCCAACTCAAGCTGCGCGCTCCCTGCTTCAGTCGCAAGCGAGCCGACCGATGGAGCGAGATAGGCCCCAAAGCGCTCGATTCCGATCCATCCGCCACAGACAGAGAGAAGCGCCAAAATCACAAGCGGGCCACGCATTGACCAGGGACTCTCATGCGGGTGCGCATCGTGACTGCGCGACTCGCCGAGGAAAGTCATATACCAGAGGCGGAACATATAGAAGGAAGTCAGCATGGCTGTGACGACACCGATGAACCAGAAGATTTTTCCATTCGTGCCGTGCAGGAATGCCGCGTAGAGGATTGCGTCCTTTGAGAAAAATCCGGCGAAAGGGAAAAAGCCCGCGATGGCAAATACGGCTGCGGTCATAGTCCAGAACGTGACGGGCAGTTTCTTTCGCAGGCCGCCCATGTTACGCATATCCTGCTCGCCGCTGAGGGCATGAATGACAGAGCCCGCCGCAAGAAAGAGCAATGCCTTGAAGAAGGCGTGCGTCATCAAGTGAAAGATCGCTGCGGAATACGCTGCCACGCCGCAGCCGAGGAACATGTAACCGAGCTGCGAAATGGTGGAGTATGCCAGGACGCGTTTGATGTCGTTCTGTACCAGGGCAATCGTTGCTGCGAAGAGGGCGGTGGCTGCGCCGACGATTGCCACAATGGTGAGGGCAAAGGGAGAGCGGTCGAAGAGGAAGTGCGTACGGGCAATCATGTAGACGCCGGCCGTGACCATGGTGGCGGCGTGGATGAGAGCGGATACGGGCGTGGGTCCTTCCATGGCGTCGGGCAGCCAGACGTAGAGAGGAAGCTGCGCGCTTTTGCCGGTGGCGCCCATCAGCAGGCAGAGCGCTATCGCAGTGAGGACGCCGCCAGTCAGGGTGGGGTTGGCGGCGAGTTTCGCCGCGATCTCGCTGAAGGTGAGGGTTCCAAAATTCGCGAGCAACAAGAACATGCCGATGAGGAAGCCAAAGTCGCCAATGCGATTGACGATGAAAGCTTTCTTGCCTGCATCGGCTGCAGAGGTCTTATTGAAATAGAAGCCAATGAGCAGGTACGACGCCAGACCTACGCCTTCCCAGCCGACGAACATGAGCAGGGCGTTGCCGGCCAGCACCAGCACGGTCATGAAGAAGAGGAAGAGATTCAGATAGCTGAAGTAGCGCCAGTAGCCTTCTTCTTCGCCCATGTAACCGACGGAGTAAATGTGGATGAGAAAACCGACGCCGGTGACGACGAGCAGCATGACGAGTGAGAGCTGGTCCAGAACGAAGCTGAAATCGATGTGGAGCAAGCCGGCATTGATCCAGTCGCCATAGGATTCGGTGTATGGGACCGCAAGGCCGGCGTGGCTCGCGATCACAGCGTTCAGCACGACCGCAAATGATGCAAGCGGAGCAAGCAGAGCAACGGCGGTTACCAGAGCTTTGGGAGCGCGGCGGCCGAGGATTCCGTTGAGCACGAACCCAGCGAAGGGCAACAGCGGAATCAGCCAGAGATGGAGAGATCCGTTCATAGTTTCATCAGGTCGATTCGGTCGACGGCCAGGGTGGCGCGGGCGCGGAAGACAGCAATAATGATGGCGAGGCCCACGGCAGCTTCAGCCGCAGCGACCATCATGACAAAGAAGACAAATATCTGACCCTTGACCTCGTGCCACTGGTGGGCAAAGGTCACGAAAGAGAGATTGACACCGTTGAGCATCAGTTCGATGGACATGAAGACGGTAATGAGATTGCGCTTGATGAGGAAGCCGAGGACGCCGAGCGAGAACAATGCCGCGCTCAACAACAGATACCAGGAGAGCGGGACCTCCTGCTGGAGGAGATGCGAGAAAGTGGGAGTCATTTGGGGGCCGTCCTTTCTCGTTTTCCCTGGGTATCTCCGTCGCCGTGACGTGCCAAGGCTACCGCGCCGAGAATGGCGATGAGGATCAGCACGGAAGTAACTTCGAAGGGGAGCAGCAGTTTGGTGAAGAGGACTGTGCTCAGTTCCTGCGTGGAGGTGATGCCATCGCTGAGCGCGGCGGCGCCCAACCCTTGCGCATGAAGGATTACAGTTGCGATGACGCCAAGAATCACGACCACGGCAGGGAAGCCCACGATCGCGGCTGCGTGACTGCCTAGTGTGCGTTCCTCGCGGCCCGCGTTGAGAAGCATCACCACGAAAGTGAAAAGAACCATGATGGCGCCGGCATAGACGATGATCTGCGCAGCGGCCAGGAATTCCGCGCCAAGCAGCAGGTAAAGGACTGCCAGCGAAGTCATCACCACAATCAGAGAGAGTGCGCTGCTGATGGGATGGCTCTGGAGCAGGAGGTTAACGGCTCCAGCAAGGCAGAATCCGGCAAAAAGGATGAAGAGAATCAGGTGCATCGTTCCGTCGCAATTGGGCGTGTGCCGAAAACAGATCCGGCAGGTTGAGGGAAGGCATTGGAAACAAGCGGTATGACCCGCCGCAATCCCTTCCGATTGTAACTGAGCGAGCCTCCTGAAATCGTTCTCAATTCGTGCCTGTGAAAGGGCCGTGAATTCAGGATTTCTGACACGCTCTTAGCGATATGCAAGCCAGAGGCTGGTGGCCACAATGTTGAGGATGGCTAACGGCATCAAGTATTGCCATCCAAAGTTCATCAACTGGTCGTAACGGAAGCGGGGCAAAGTGCCGCGCACCCAAACGTACAGAAAGAGAAAACTGAAAACCTTGAGAACGAACCAGCAGATCGGAAGGAGCGCGTGCGCCCAAAAGTTCTGAGGTGCTGGAAGCAGGTCGCCGAAGGGGCTGGTCCATCCGCCGAGAAAGAGCAGCGTGGCCACGCATCCCACGGTGATCATGTTGGCGTATTCGGCCATAAAGAACATGGCGAACTTCATGGAACTGTACTCGGTGTGATAGCCGGCGGTTAATTCGCTCTCGGCCTCGGGCAAATCGAATGGCGAACGGTTGGTCTCGGCGTAGGCGGCCATCAGATAGATAAAGAAGGCAACGAACTGCAATCCGCCGAAGATGTTCCAGGTGAGAATGCCCTTGGTAGCCTGCTGCTCAACGATCACGCGCAGATTCAATGAGCCGGCGCGCATCACGACGCCCACAAGCGAAAGGCCCAAGGCGAGCTCGTAGCTGATCAACTGCGCCGAAGAGCGAAGAGATCCAAGCAGGGAGTACTTGTTGTTGGAAGACCAGCCGGCCAGTGCAATGCCGTAGACACCGATGGAAGTAATGCCCAGAATGACCAGCAGTCCGATATTTACGTCGGCGATTTCAAAGAAATGAAATCCGCCCGCACCGGTCACATCGGGAGCACCGAAAGGAACCACGCCGATGGAGATCAGTGCACAGCTGAGGGCGAGGATGGGGGCAAGGAGATAGAGCGGCCTGTAGACGCCGGTGGGGATGATGTCTTCTTTGAGGAATGATTTGGCGCCGTCAACCAGCGGCTGAAGCAGGCCGAACGGGCCAACGCGGCTGGGCCCCCAGCGGTTCTGGATGCGTCCCACGAGCTTGCGCTCAAGCAGCACGGTGTAAGCGACGCCAAGCAGCATCACCACCGTGACCACGACCACTTTGAGCAAGCTCCACAGGAAAAACTGCAAAATCGTCACGAATTCTTAGCCTCTCTTGCCATGCATCGAATCAATCTGCAGCCGCCTCTGCGGCTTCGCGCGCTTGATGCCGGTCCAATTCCTGCAATGCCGCGCTGTGCCTGCCCAGGGTCCCGGAAGTGAAAAGTCCATCGTGCGCGGGAATGGCCAGATCCGGCCCGGTAAATGTGTACAAAGGCACAAACCCCGGTTCGGTGGGTACATCGTTTCCGCCGAACAGGTTGAGGCGGTCAAGCTTATAGCTGGGAACGAGCCTTTCGATCTCGTCCAGCACGGCGAGCGGATCGAAGGGACTGAGTTTTGGTTCCAGGCCATTGGCCGCCAACCAAACGGCATGGCGGTCTGCCTCGCCGGCTTGCGCGCCGCGCGACTGGCCCAAGTCGGCGGTAACGCCGCCCTTGCCGAACGGCACCAGCGTCTTTACATCCACGCCCATGGCTCCGGCAAGCCGCACCAAGATTTCAAAGTCTGGTTTGACTCCCGGGCGGTCTGCCGCCTTTCTGACCAGTTGCACGTCTCCGTAGGTATTTGTCACGGTGCCGGTCTTTTCATACAGACTGGCAGCCGGAAACACCACATCCGCCTGCGCTGCGGTGTCAGAAAGAAAGACATCCTGAACGATGACGAACGCTTTCTTGAAGGCAGCCGGGTCGAGTTTGTAGCGAGCCGCAGGGTTCGCGCCGATCACGAGCAGCGCACCCAAATCCCCCTTGTCGAGAGCGGCGAGGATCTCCGGTTGTGTCATTCCCGGGGTCGCGGGCATGCCAGGGTATTCATTGGCGAATGGCGCCCGGAGTAATGACGGGAACAAAGCCTGGCAGCAGATCGGGAAGAAGGCCCATATCTGCCGCGCCACGAGAGTTTGCCCAATCGCCGAGGTACGCGAAGCGCACATCGTTGCGCCGCAATCCCCAGGTGACAAGCGTTTCGAGTTGCTTGCCGTGAAATTCGCTTCCCAGGATTACAACCAGGGAATCCTCAGCCAGCAAGGCATCGCGGAAGGCGGTGTCCTGAATGACCGCATCGCTGCCGCCGAGATAGGCCGCGAGGGCAGAATACCCCTCGGCAGGAAGGCGCAGCGTCATCTTTGCCTGGCGTTCGAGCTTGATGGCATTGGAATTGGCAATATACAGCCGAGCCTTGTTCAGGCGCACATTGGTGCGCAGGTTCCAGGCCAGCAGCGGGTGCTCGTCGGTGGGGTTGCCGCCGATGAGCAGGATTGCCGGAGCTTTGGCGATATCGCGCAGGCTGGCTGCGCGGCTGTGACGGCCCGCGAAGGCACGGATGAAAGAAGCGTAGTCGGCTGTGCGCTCGTGGTCGATATTGTTGGTGCGAAGCACGGTGCGCGAAAATTTCTGGAGCAGGTAGTTTTCTTCGTTGGTGGTACGGTTACCGCCCAGTACGCCGATGGCGGCGCCACCGCGGTTATCGCGCACTTCTTTTAACTTGCCGGCCGCGAAGCGCAGCGCCTGTTCCCAAGTAGCGGGCTCAAGGTTGCCTTGCGCATTGCGGATGAGAGGCTGACTGAGCCGCTCAGGGCTTTCAACAAAATCGAAGCCGAAACGGCCCTTGGCGCAAAGAAAGTCGCCATTGATGCCGCTCTTATCGCGGTTATCGGCGCGAACGATTTCTGAACCTTCATTCGACTGGCGGACGCCCAGCGTAACTTTGCAGCCGTCGGCGCAGTGCGTGCAAACGGTGGAGACGTGGTTCATTTCCCAGGGGCGCGTCTTGTAGCGATAGCTGCCGCTGGTCAATGCTCCGACGGGGCACACATCGATGCACATGCCGCATTGCTCGCAGTCGAGTTGGCCGCTTTGGCCGTCGGGTGTGAGGCTGTTGGGCGCAATGATGGAACTGGCGCCGCGATTTTGCACACCAAGTGCCCAGACATCCATGCCTTCGCCGCACATGCGGATGCAGCGGTAACAAAGAATGCAACGTGGACGGTCGTAGAAGACGGCTGGGGACCACTGCTGCTCGTCACGATGGTGCTTGGCCTCGGCGTAGAGGCTCTCGCCGGCGCCGTATTTGAATGTCATATCCTGCAGTTCGCACTCGCCGCCAGCATCGCAGACAGGGCAGTCGAGCGGGTGGTTGCCCAATAGCAACTCGATGGTGGCTTTGCGCGCCTGGGCAATTTCCGGTGACTCGGTGATGAAGACCTGGCCCTCGGCGACGGTGGTGGTGCAGGCTGTCTGCAGCTTGGGGACTTTTTCCTGACGCACGACGCACATGCGGCAAGCCGCCTGGAGCGAAAGACCGGGATAATAGCAGAACGCGGGAATCTCAATGCCAGCTTTACGGCAAGCATCGATCAGGAGCGTGCCCGGCGGTGCGGACAGCTTCTTTCCATCGACAGTGAAAGTTACGTCTGCCATTCGTCTCCAATGCCCCTCAGACTACGGCCACTTCTACATGTTTGGCGAACGGACAGGGCTTGCCGTCCAAGTGGTCTTCGAATTCCTTGCGAAACTTTTTCACAAAGCCCAGCGTGGGCATGGCCGCGGCATCGCCCAACGGGCAGAAGGTGCGACCCATCATGTTGTCGGCCAGGTATTGAATGTTGTCGATATCCTTGGCGGTTCCAAAGCCGGCGTGGAAACGTGTGAGTGATTTCTTGAGCCAGTCGGTTCCCTCGCGGCAGGGAATGCACCAGCCGCAGCTCTCATGCTGGTAAAAGCTGATGGTGCGGAGAGCAAATTCAACGATGCAGGTCTGATCATCAATGACCACCACCCCGCCTGAGCCGAGCATTGAACCCGCCTTGCCAACCTGGTCGAAGTCCATGCCGAGGGTTTCGATTTCCTCGGGCAGGAGAACGGGAGTCGAGGAACCACCGGGCACAACCGCCTTCAATTTGCGGCCGCCGCGAATACCGCCTCCCACTTCATAGATCATCTTTTTCAGGTTGAAGCCCATGGGCAGTTCGTAGACGCCGGGCCGTTCCACATGGCCGCTAAGGCAGAAAAGGCGGGTACCGCCATTGCGCGGAGTGCCAACCGCAGCGTAGGCTTCAGCGCCCATCGAAATTATGTGCGGCACTGTCGCGATGGTTTCTGCGTTGTTGATAACGGTGGGTCCGCCGTAGAGGCCGACGACAGCGGGGAAGGGTGGTTTGATGCGTGGGATTCCACGCTTGCCCTCGAGCGACTCCATGAGCGCGGATTCTTCACCCACTTCGTAGGCGCCCGCGCCGGATTGAGTGATGATCTGGAATTCAGTGTCGGAGCCGAAGATGTTCTTTCCTAGGTAGCCTTTGGCATAGGCGTCGGCCACTGCCTTCTCCATAATTTGGAGAAGATAGCGGTATTCGCCGCGCAGATAGATGAAGCCCACTTTCGCGCCAATGGCCAGGCCGGCGATCATCGTTCCTTCGATGACGGCATGCGGGTCGTGAAGGAAAATGAGATGGTCTTTACAGGTGCCGGGTTCACTTTCGTCACCGTTCACCAGCACATATTTAGGTTTGGGGGATTGCTTGGGAACGAAGGACCACTTCATTCCGGTAGGAAAGCCGGCGCCGCCACGGCCGCGCAGGTTGCTGGCCTTCAGCTCATTGATAATCCAGTCCGGACCTTGCGCGAGGCATTTCTTTGCCGCTTCGTAGCCGCCGAGTTCGATGTACTTTTCGATGCCGGCCGCACCCTGGCCGAAACGACGTGACACGATCTTGACTTCATCGGGATGGGAGACGAGTCTAGGCATCAGCGCTCCCATCTTCAACAGCTTTGCGTCGATATGCGTGAATGATCTCCGGCACCTGTTCCGGGTCCAATTCGTCGTGAAACTCATAATTGACTTGAATTGCCGGCGCCCAGGAGCAGGCGCCGATGCACTCGACTTCTTCGAGCGAGAAAACGCCATCCTGCGTGATGCCTTTGTGTCCAATACCAAGTTCCTGCTGGAAGCGATCGAAAAGGTCGTACGCGCCGCGCAGCATGCAGCTGATGTTGGTGCAGATCTGCACGTTGTAGCGGCCTGCCGGCTTGAAGCGCAGCATGGAGTAGTAGGTGGCGACGTTACGGACTTCCAATTCGGTGATTCCAATGCGTCCGGCCACTTCAGACACGACCGCGTCGGAGAGATAACCGATTTCGTCCTGCGCGTAGAGAAGCATGGGAACGAGAGCGGAGCGTCGAAGGGGATACTTTTCAACCAGAGCGTCGAAGCGGGCGGCCAGGTGGGGAGAAAAAATCGTCATGGACTCCAAGTTCGAATTGGTCGGGCTTGCTTGTTTTGAACTCATCGCATCAACTCCCGAGCCCACTTTTCAGCTGCCATATCCAACTCTAATTCCTCGCGCTCAGCGCCGCCGATGGATTGCAATTGTCCCGCTTCGGTCAATTCAAGCACTCCACTCAGTCCATTTTCGCGCCGCCAGTTTATTTGCGATTCAATGCGCTGTAAATCCAGCCAATTATTGCCATGGCGAACGGTAATCGAGTTTTCGGCCAACTCCACCGTCGCCTGCCGGTCGCCGTTTAATCCGTGCGCCGCGGTGTAGCTGCGTAGCAGGGAAGCAAGCGAGACCCAAAGCTCGCCGTAAGCTTTTAGTGCCAGATCAGTCAAAGCGGCTCCGGATGAGTCCCGCTACCACGAGTTCTGCGATCTCCACAGGCCCATATGGACCGGATACCTGCTGTTCGGGACCCAATCTTTGAGCGACTGAGCCGGAGTGGTTGTGGATGACTCGGAAGAGCATTGATTCAGGAACCGCGATTCCGCTTGCGTCGGGCTCTCCAAGCATTTCCACCTGAACCGTAGCGTTGGCTTGATCCAAATTGACTTCGCACGACGAGGCTCTTCCGTAACTCAGCCGGACCTGGGTCTCAAATCTTTTCGGATCCATCGTAATTCCGCCAGCTTTGTGGCCTACAAGGAGCTCGTTTTTGTGGAGCTCCGGATTTGCCTTTTTCAATTCGATTGCGAGCGTTGCCTCGATGTTCTTAAAGAATACGATGCAAGCCTCTTCGCGCCTTTGCTTCTCGGCCGCGGCATTAATAGCCGCTTGCTGTTTCGCTCGTTCCTCCCGCGCAAGTTTTGCATAATCAATCATTGACATCTCCCTGACTTTCGCGCGGTCTGCATCGATTCTCGCTCAGCTCCGCCGCAGTTTGCCCAATGCCGTGAAGACCATGAACTGCTGGTATTGCGGCGAAGCTTGTTGCAGAAGATATCCACCGCTCGGCCACGCGCTGACTGTACCTGCTTCTCACTTTTCGGCCTTCTTGCTGACTTCTTCTAGCTGTGCCGGGACTTCCGGGGTCATCACATGCTTCCACAAAATTTCAGCGATCAGTCGCGGACGTAGTTTCTCCCTGTCAGGCATTCCCTCGAGCCACAGCCACCCGCATCGGGTAAAGTTGAGGTCGTAGGGACGGTCCTTTTGTGCGTGAAGAACAACTTCAATTACGCCATAATGAAGGATTCCTTCATACATTGCCGACCGTTTTGAAACCTGGAGAAAAAGCCAACCCGGCGGGTGGTTTGCAAAGACTCGTATCTCGGCGAAGGCTGACGAAAGCTTCAGTGTCGAGAGCTTATGAATTGTTTCGCCTCGCTCCACATCGAGTTTGATCTCAAGGCCATCGAAAGCAGGGCCGAAGAAGTTGCCGAATTGAGCGGATTGAGACTTGTACTTCTCAGCCATGCTCAAATCCGACTCGAAACTATGCGTCAAACCGTCAAAGAATGTTTGAGCTATCTGCGAGCGCTCTTCCAATCCCGAGACATAAGGATCACTTTCAATCGTCTCTACCAGGTTCATCGATCTATCTCCCCCAGTACAATGTCAATCGACCCAACTACGGCAACCACATCGGCCAGCATCCGCCCTTTGCACATGGTCTCAAGAGCTTGCAGAGTGGCGAATGACGGGTTGCGCATGTGTACACGATACGGCTTTGCCGTTCCGTCTGAAACCACGTAGTAGCCCATCTGCCCGCGCGGGCTCTCAATTGCCTGATATACCTCGCCCGCGGGAACAGCAAACCCTTCTGTGACAATTTTGAAGTGGTGGATCAGGGCTTCCATCTGAGTCTTCATCTTCTCGCGGTCGGGCAGCACTATTTTAGGCGCGTCTGCCTTTACGGGTCCCTCCGGCATTCCATCGAGCGCCTGCTGGATCATGCTTACGCTCTGACGCATCTCCTCAAGCCGAAGCACGTAGCGCGCCCAGCAATCGCCGTCGGTAGAAACAGGGACTTTGAATTGAAACTTCTCGTATCCGGAGTACGGCCTATCGCGGCGCAGGTCAAAATCGATGCCTGAAGCGCGCATCGGAGGACCTGTGACGCCAAGCGCAATTGCATCTGCTGCCGACAGATAGCCGACACCCTTCAAGCGATTGATGAATATTGGATTGCCCGTCAGGAGATTGGAATATTCGTCTATTTTCTCCGGGAACATTTTGATGAAAGCCTGAACGCGATCAAAGAAGTCAAGCGGCGGCTCCATGGCGAGGCCGCCCACGCGGAAGTAGCTGGTCATCATGCGCTGACCTGCCACGTGCTCAAAGATGCGGAGGATGTCTTCGCGTTCACGGAAGGTGTAAAGAAAGACGGTGAGGGCGCCGATGTCCATGGCGTGAGTACCGAGCCACACCAGGTGCGAGTTGAGCCGCGTCAGTTCAGAAAGCAGGACCCGCATCCATTGCGCTCGGGGCGGAATCTCCAGTTCGAGCAGCCGCTCGACGGCCAGACAGTAGCAAAGGTTGTTGGCCATCGGGCTGAGGTAGTCGAGCCGGTCGGTGAGCGGAACCACCTGCTGGTAGAACTTGGCTTCGCAGGTCTTCTCAACACCCGTGTGCAAATAACCGATTTCAGGATAGAGGCGAACAATTATCTCGCCGTCTATTTCCAGCACCAGGCGTAGAACGCCGTGCGTGGACGGGTGCTGCGGTCCCATGTTCAGGACCATGTGCTGATCTTTTGCGCCTTCGGCCAAAGGGGCTTCGAGGATAGGTGTGCCTGAAACCTCGGTCATCAGCGATAGCCCTCCACCGGGTAGTCCTTGCGCAATGGATATCCCACCCAGTCGTCCGGCATCATGATGCGGCGCAGATTGGGGTGGCCGGCAAAGCGGATTCCGAACAGATCGAAGACTTCGCGCTCGTAATAGTTGGCTGAAGGCCAGACCGGAGTAATCGACTCGACGGTGGGATCTTCAGCGTCAAGCATGACACGAAGGCGAATGTACTCCTTATAGGAGTGCGAGAGGATGTGATAGCTCAACTGAAAGCGCGGGACCGAAGGAAACCAATCGACCGCAGTGATGTCCTCAAGAAAGTTGTAGCCGGCTGCCTGGACAGTTGCGGCAGCGCCTTGAATCGTTTCGGGCGCGACGCTCAAGGTCAATTCGCCCCGGTCGAACTTTGCGTCGACCAGCGCGGCGGAATTCCAGGCCAGAATCGCCCTCACGGCTGGATGTTCCGGTAGTCCTTCCAGGACCGCCGCCTTGTCTGGGAGCGTCTTCTTGATTTCCTCGCTCATCCTTAAAGATCCGCCTTGTCCTGGCTCCAGTTCAGGATGCCTTTGCGCACAATATAGTAAAGGCCTACGGCCACAAAGCCGAGATAAACCACCATCTCCCAAAAGCCGAATAACCGGTTGCCGGTAATGGCGGGGAGCTTGCGATAGATGACCGCCCACGGCATCATGAAAACTGCTTCCACGTCGAACAGGATGAAGAGCATCGCCACCATGTAAAAGCGCACGCTAAAACGACCGCGGGCGTCTCCCACGGCCTCGATGCCGCACTCATAGGCGGCCAGCTTGACCGCGGAGTTCCGATGGCGCCCGACAAACCACGAGGCCAGCACCATAAAGCCGGCAAGTGCAAATGCAACGAGGATTTGCAGGAACAGTGGAAGGTATTGCCAGTGATAGGGAATCATTGCAGCCCTGTCCGCAAAAAATCCGCAAAAGTTGTGACCGACACGCCGGGCAGGTTCACCCCGGTGCGACAGGCCGCTGGTTTGAGCTTAGGTTTTCAGCCTCATCCCGTCAAGGCGATCACCCGCAACTGTTCTTGAGATTCACATGGCGAGATACTGGCAGCAACTGAAGATCCAGGCCAGTTGAGTTCGCCAGACTGGTCATGGTCGATACCGACATCTCTCCTCGAAAGGTATAAGCGAGCGCAGCCGATATCAGTTGTGAGGAGGATCACTTCACCTGCAGAACGGTTCCAACGCTCTTTGATCTCTCGGAGGCAGGCGGCGCCTGGCTCGTCCATCGGAGATGCGAGAGGGTGATGAATCGAGTCGGCTCAGCGAACGTCCTTTAGGAATGCTGGAAAGCCGAGACTTGAAGAGCGCTCAGAATGTGCCGAATGTTACTCTGGGACTGTGACCTGTTCAGGTTCTATATACCTCTTTAAGCGGACATGCTGCAGTGCAATTGTGTTGCTGTTGAGCGGACTGCCGCTCGGCGCGGCGGTCACACCCGACCCAGTTCCGACGGACGCCAACCCCACATTCACTTTCTCGCAGTTTCAAGCCGGTGATCCGATTCGTTTCGTGGCCTATGGCGACACGCGATTTACGAATCCCGCAGTCACGCGGGGGACTGACCCTCACGTTCGCAAATGGCTGGCCGAGCGTGTTGCCCAGGAACACCCCGCGGTTCTGTTGCTCACAGGAGACACGCCGTTTACCGGTGCGAGCGCCGTTGATTGGAAGGATTTTCAGGATGAGACCGAGAGCTGGCGTACCAATTCGATTCTGGTTTTGCCTACGATTGGCAATCACGAAATATACGGCGGCTCTAAGCTGGGTTTAGCCAATTACTTTGAGAATTTTCCTACAATTACCGGTCACAGATACTATTCAGCGTTGCTGGGGACCGTTGAGGTGATCTCGCTTGATTGCACGTCCGGCACCGGGAAGGCAAGCCCGCAGGCCGACTGGTTTTCGAGGCAACTTGGTCATATCCCGAAACAAGTGCAGTTCCTCTTCATTCTCTATCACGTACCTTGGGTTGCAGACCGCCAGTCGCAGGTATTTGCCAACCTGCCCGACAAAGACGCACTCAACCTTCGCGCTATTCTTGAAGACCATCTGACCAAGATTCGTGCCAGGGTGATTGTGTTCAATGGCCACATCCATAACTACGAACGCTTTGAACGCAACGGAGTGGAGTATGTGGTTACAGGAGGCGGAGGCGCGGAGCCTTATCCATTGTTGTTCCGCGGACGTGGCGATCTTTACAGGGATACCGGGTTTCCCGTCTATCACTACCTCACTCTCGAGGTTCGTAATCGTGAGTTGCACGCTGTGATGTGGAAAGTGGTCAATCCTGAGGCGGCTAATTTAAGCGTTGAGGCAAAGGACAAGTTCACCCTGGCCGCTCCCCTTCGAAGGACAAGCCCGAGAGCACTGCCACGGACGAAAACTCAGCCACCCCCGGATTGAATTTCTGGCTTTGACAGAAGTGCAAAGGCGCGCGTTCCGGTTCACTGGCCGACGGCGAGCACCGTGAGCAGGATCAGCCATGCAAGACCCATCGCGTGCCAATACCACGCGGTTGAGTCCACTGCAATCTGGCGGAGTTCAACGCGCTTGAACATTCCCATCCCGCAAAGGCAAACCAGAAGCGCCAGCAGGCCGAGGATCAAGTGCGCGGCGTGCAGGCCGGTGATGACATAGAAGAAGTAGCTTGCCGGCGTGGACCAGCGGTCAAACGCGAATCCCTGCGCTGTCAACTGCTTCCACGCGGTCCATTGTCCAACAAGAAACAAAGCGCCCAGCGCAAGGGTGGCGCCGACCCAGGGCAAGGTGCGGCGTAGCGCGGGCCGGCCGAGGCCCAGCCATTCTTCGAGCACATCGATTTCGCGAAAGATGTTGTGCCGCGCCAGTTCCATTGTCACGCTGCTGAGGATTAGTACCGCGGTGTTGAGGTAGAGGATGGGCGGGAGCATCACCGGGTGCCAGTCGCCGATAAGCTCGTGGGTGCGCAGATCGAGGTGGGCGCCAGCCTGCCGGGCAAAAAACAGGACGACCAGCATGGCAAAAAACATCATGTCGCCGGCGAGGCCGAAGAAGATGAAGAATCGAATGCGGTTGAGCAGTTCGCGCGGGCCGCGGCGCTCATGCCTCCAGTCGTCATCGCCACCGCCGCCGCCGCCACCGGTCGGGCGCCGGTCGACGGGTGGTTTGCCGCCGAAACCCGGCTCTTTCCGTTCCGTTTCCGCAGGGGAATGCGTAAAGGTGGAGGGCATGACAGGCCTCTGTGAGGATGAGATTACACTCACTTTCGATTGGACGCACGTGGATTCGATGCGGATGGGCTTTATAGGATGAAAGCCTGGCTCATCGAATCATAAGAAATTTCTCATTTATGAACAGCTTGGGTGACTGTGTCGACAAATGCCTTGTGCACACGGCGGTCGGCGGAGAGTTCGGGATGAAAAGTGGCTGCCATGGTGATTCCTTGCCGCACCAGCACGGGAAAGCCCTCGCGTTGCGCCAACACCTCCACGCCGTCGCCTGTTGCTACGATGCGCGGCGCGCGGATGAAGACCATTTCCAGCGGGCCACCGGGCAGGGACGTTTCCGCAGTGAGGATGGAGGAGTCGATCTGGCGACCGTAGGCGTTGCGTTCCACCACGGCGTCGAGAATTCCAAGGCTGCGCTGCGCAGGGTTGCGCACCTCGCGGGCCAGCAGGATGGCGCCTGCGCAGGTACCGAAGACGGGTTTGGCCTGGCAGAACTTCTGCAGGGCATCAAAGAAGTGCCGCTTCTCAAGAAACTTGAGCATGGTGGTGGATTCGCCGCCGGGCAGAATGAGTCCGTCGAGGGACTCTAACTCCTCCGGCTTGCGCACTTCCGCCGGAGTAGCGCCCGCATCGGATAAAGCCACGGCGTGCGCGGCGTAATCCCCTTGAATGGCCAGGACGCCGATCAAGGGGCGCTTGCCAGGCCCGTGCTCCTTCTGTGTTTTTGTCAATTAGACGCTCCGCCGGGGCAGGTTTAAGTCGATCGTGATCGAGGTCGAAAACTGCGCTGCTAACTGGAATTTTATCCGCTGGATGGAGTTGCAATGCGCCCTGACTTGCACAGCCTCACAGCTTCACAGCTTCACAGGAACCGCGGTGCGGTGCGGGATGGCCGCGGAACGTGCTGAATTTGTGTGGGTTAGAAGTGGGTGCACAGCTTCACAGTTTCACAGCCGCCTTTCTAATTCGCCCCTCATGGCAGCTCTGGGCAGGCTTGCGGGAGCGAGCTCTTCCTCGCGAGGCGAAGAATCGCCGAATTGCGCAATGAATTAATCTGCACGGATTTTGTGGAAAGACAGAAATATTGGAGGGGGGGATGGGGCGGGCTTCGGGTAAAGGCCGAGGCGGCGCGAGCGCGCAGATTTGTGGCTCAGGGCAGTTTGAGTGCGGTCTCATGCCTTCATTGTGCGCGATTGGAGGGAAATAATCTGCAAGGTTCGGAGGGCGCCTGCGGTGCGGGGAGCGGCCTTTGGCGCGGAGAGCGAAGGGCGTTGTTTTCCCGCCTTTGGCTAGCAAAAAGCGAAGGATGGGGCACCCTTGAGCGCGTGCAGCTTCCACATGCAGCTTCCACAATATTGGCCAAGCAAAAGGATCAGGCTCGAAGTTCTTCGGCTCGCTCCAGAGGTATGATCCGCACGACGCGCTCCATGACCTTCTTATCCTGTTCCGCCATCTTCAGGTCGTAAGCTGCCTGCAATCGCATCCACACCGCCGGCGAGCCTCCCAGCAAACGTGCAACCTTGAGGCACATGACGGCGGAAAGGGGCTTGCGCTCCGAGAGAATGTCGTGAAGCATCTGGCGGGAGACGCCGAGAGCCTTCGCCGCTTGGGTTACGGACAGCCCGGTAGAGGGCAAAACGTCTTCTTTCAGAATCTCGCCCGGATGAACGGGCGGCAGTGCACTCTTTTTCTCCATCACATCCCTCTTGTCCGCCATCTTCCTTCGGTTATGCTATCAGCATGGAACTGATCTTCGAGGTGCGCGAGGCGGAAGAGGGCGGCTACGTGGCCCGGGCGCTGGGGCAGTCGATCTTTACCGAAGCCGAGACCTGGGAGGAATTGCGCGCGAACGTGCGTGAAGCGGCGAGCCTTCACTTTGAGGATGCGGTGGAGAAGCCCAAGCTCATCCAACTTCATTTTGTGAAGGATGAACTGATCGCGGTCGAGGCGGCCTGAAACTCCCGCGAGGAGTATCGGCCCAGCGGCTGATTCGCGCCCTGGAACGGCTTGGCTATGTAGTCGTTCGCCAGAAGGGAAGCCACATCAGGCTTTTTCACGAAGCGGCGCCTGTCCATTCGATCTCGGTTCCGCTGCACGATCCGCTCAAGATCGGCACTTTTCACGGAATTCTTGCCGAAGTGGCGCAGGCCCAGTCTATTTCCATCCAGGACATTGTCGACTTGCTGTGAGCACCTGCGGTGCGGCAGCCCCTGCCGTGGGGCGGATGCTCGCTGTTCGCTCGCAGAAGATTCCTAGCTTCCGGCCCTTCGCAAACTGCGCGAAGGATGGGGCACCCGGCTGTTGGCTACCATAGCGACGGTAATGCATTCAGATCGGAAGATGACCTTTGGGCAAGTTTCCCAACTCTGTCATTGCATCGAGATCGATGCCGTCAAGTAAAAGAACGGCCTTATAAGCGTCTAGCAGCGCAGTGTGGATGTCTTCGAGGTCTTGAAACATGATGAGTCTGCCTTCTTCACTGTTTCTCCGAAAATTGTGTGACGGGTAGAACGAGTGAAAGAGCCGATTACGTCCCTTAAGAGCCGTCAATAGCAAATCATTCAGCCTCTCAAGTGACTCGGCGCGGTTGTTGAGGCTCTTTAGTAGCTGGCCGAGTGTTTGGCGATTGACGGAATCCCAAACAATTCTTGCTCTTTCAGGGTCGTTGCCGCCTATCAGATCATTTTCTATTGCGCGATGAAATAAGAGCATGTTGCCAAGCTGAGTTTCTAGCAACTGCGCCGCTTCCGCTGCGAATCCGAACTTGCAGTAAACCTCTCCCAATGTAGGCATAGGCGGTCTATCCCCAAAATGCTGTTCTCTATAGTACGACTGTTACCCATCTCAGAAAGTGCTGCGCTCGGTCGTCTGCCACCTTAAACCTGTTCACGTCACTTTTCAAATCCGTGAGAAATGCAATGCCTCCCTCTTTGAAGGCCATAGCCAGTTTTTCGATGTCGATACGAACGGGCTTTTGTTGCGTGTTCAAAATCATGTTGATTCCTGTCTTGTCTTTGAATTCGTAGAACAACTGACAGGCATTGCCTTTGCGCTCTAAGCTGGATAGCGGCGTCGAAGTGTGCAGTACGCCACATCGAGCAGCATAGAGGTCAACAGGTGTGATCGCGATTCCTTCAACAGTCTGTAACCGCGGAAGAATGTACTTTTCACACCATTGTTTGAAAGTAGATCGGTCCGCATCAAGAACAGTTGGCTGTGCGTCTAGCAAACCGAAGGTATCAATTCCTGAATAGACAACGATCAGCAGTGCTTCGGGTAGCTCTGCATCCCAAAGCGTCCCAATCGCCTTCAACTGCTTTTTGAACCACTGGAGAATCTGGCCTCCCGGTTCATCACCGCCGTAATCAAATAACACTTGTCCTCCTCAATGCCAAAATGCAGACAGCGTACCGATGTGTAGGCAGACGCCAGATCCAAAGCCGGTCACTCCACCCTTGCGCTTTTTTCTAGCGCAAGGATAGGAACTACAAGAAGCCGGTGCGAGCGGACAGCGAGCAGTTGGCCCCACCGCAGGTGGCTACCAGCCGCGGGTTTGGAGGAGTTGTGATTCTTCTAACCCGGCGGCGGCGAGGCCTTTCATGGTTCCGGTGACCTGTTCGCTGGCCTCGGTGAGAATCTTGGGATCGTTGTAATGGGTGGTCGCGATGACGATGGCCTTGGCGCGGGAGACGGCCTCTGCGCGCTCCTTGGGGTCATTCTCGACATCGAGCGGCGTGGCCCGTTCCTTCATGAAGATGCCGGAGCCGACGAAGATGGCCTCCGCGCCTAGCTGCATCATGAGGGCCGCATCGGCAGGCGTCGCGATGCCGCCGGCGGAGAAGTTGGGCACCGGGAGCTTGCCTTTCTGCGCCACCATGCGGATGAGTTCGTAGGGCGCCTGGTGCTCCTTGGCCGCGGCGTAGAGTTCCTGCTCGGAGAGGACGGTGAGGGCCTTCATCTCCTTGACGATCTGGCGCATGTGCTGCACGGCATGGACGACGTCGCCGGTGCCGGCTTCGCCCTTGGTGCGAATCATGGCTGCACCCTCGGCGATGCGCCGCAGGGCCTCTCCGAGGTTGCGCGCGCCGCAGACGAACGGGGTGGTGAAGGCGTGCTTGTCGATGTGATGGGCCTCGTCGGCGGGGGTGAGGACTTCGCTCTCGTCGATGAAGTCGACGCCCAATTCCTGCAGAATCTGGGCCTCGGCGAAGTGTCCGATGCGCGCCTTGGCCATGACGGGGATTGAAACCGCCTGAATGATCTGCTTGATGAGGCTCGGCTTGGCCATGCGGGCTACGCCGCCTTCGGCGCGAATCATGGCGGGCACGCGCTCCAGCGCCATCACGGAAACTGCACCGGCTTCTTCGGCGATGCGGGCCTGTTCCACGTTCATCACATCCATGATGACGCCGCCCTTGAGCATCTCTGCCAGGCCAATCTTGAGGCGAAGGCTGGTGCTCGTAAGATTCTTGTTTCCATTCATTTCAGGCATACTTCCGACCTCGATTCAGGACTGCGGACAACCACCGGAGGCGCGCAGCAACAGCTCAATCAATTCTCTACCAGTGTAGCAGCGATGTGAGCGCGCGGTAACTGGGGATAGGTGGTTGGGTTTGGGTGTTGCGCATTTATGAGTCCGTTCTAATCGTTCTGAATTCAAGTTGGTCATCTTTCTGCTTCATTCCAGGGACATGGCGGCTGCACACACATTGCCAGCGCAGGTGGCGGGTGGGAATCCGAACGCCGAGAGGGCTGAGGTTGCGCCGGACGCGGCGATGGTTGCTTCAGGGCACGAATTCACCGCCGAGCCGATTGAACTAAGCCCGCCGCTGGCCCGCCTCCCGGTTGAAGTCGAGGTGGCGATACCGGTGAGGGAGTTCAGGGTGCGCAGCCTGCTGGCCCTTGAGCCGGGGCAGGTGATTGAGACGCAATGGGTGCAGGGAGACGACATGCCATTGTCCGCAGGCGACGTGCAACTGGCATGGAGCGAGTTTGAAGTGGTGGATACGCAGTTGGCGGTGCGAGTGACCCGACTGGTTTGAGGGCGGGAAACCTGAATATCGATTGCTGCATGAGGGGAAACGAAGAGATGGAAAGCGGAGAGCATAAAGAACGCGGGGCAGCTGTGCGGCCGGCAGCCGGTCTGGCCGCGTGGGTGCTCGAACGGCTGCGCCGCGCGCCGCGTGTCACGCCGCGCCTGGCGTTGCTGGAGCGAATCACGCTGGCGCCGCGGCAGTCCTTGGCTCTGGTTGAGGCCGAAGGCCGACGCCTGCTGGTTGCTACCTCGCCGGAGGGCGCGCCCACTTTCTATGCCCTTGATGGGCAGCCATGGCCTAAGGCAAATGCACGGTCGACTGCGGCAAGTGGAGCGAGGAGAGTTTCGTGGTAGCCGCATTGGCCGCGGCGAAGGCAGCGACCGCCGCTACTGTGCCGCTGCTGCCAGACCTGAATGCCCGCCTGCACCCGTCCGATTCGACGCCCTGGACGATCGTTTTTGTTCTGACGCTGGTGACGCTGCTGCCTGCGATTTTGATGTGCATGACGCCGCTGGTTCGGCTGCTGGTGGTCTTTCACTTTCTGCGCCAGGCGCTGGGCACGCAGACCGCGCCGTCGAATCCGACGCTGCTGGGGCTGGCGCTGATGATGACCTGGTTTCTGATGACCCCGGTGCTCAACCAGGTGGACCAGCAGGCCGTCGAGCCGTATCGCAGCGGTCAGATTACGGGAATGGAAGCTATCGACCGCGGCGCGCAGCCGGTCAAGCATTTTCTGTTGCGCTATGCGCGCGAGAAGGACCTGGCGCTGTTTATTGCGGCCGGACAGATTCCGCGGCCGAACACGCCCGACGACCTGCCGATGCGCGTGGTCGTTCCGGCTTACATCCTCTCCGAGTTGAAGGCAGGGTTCGCCATTGGCGCGGTGCTGTTTCTGCCTTTCCTTCTTATCGACATGGTGACGGCGGCCATCACCACCTCCATCGGCATGTTTCAACTGCCGCCGGTGGTGGTTTCGACGCCGCTGAAGATTCTGCTGTTTGTGATGGTGGATGGCTGGAACCTGCTGGCTGGTTCACTGATGAAGAGCTTTTGAGGAATTGCCTATGACACCCGACATGGTTGCCGAACTGCTGCGCCAGTTGATGAAGGAGTCCATGATTCTTGCCGCGCCGGTGCTGATTGCCACGGTCTTGATCAGCTTTGTCCTGAGCCTCGTCCAGACCCTGACCAGCCTGCAGGAGCAATCGCTGACCAGTGTGCCCCGGCTGGCTGCCGTAGGAATGATTCTGCTGGTGGGGATGCCGTGGTTTCTGACCCGCATGGCAACGTATACCCGGGTCCTGCTCTCGGATCTGCATCGTTACCTGGGGTGAGAAGAACAGCTATCAGCTTCTAGCTTCCAGCTTCTAGCTGCGAACTGCAAATACCGGCAGCGAAGGGACCGAACCCTGGGGAGCTGCAGGAGCTAGAGGCTGAAATGGGCGATTGGAACCACTTTCTAAGCGCGATGACCCTGGCCCTGGTACGGGTGAGCGGAATGGTTGCGTTCGCTCCGTTTTTCTCTTCGACTGCGCTTCCGATGCGCGCGAAGGCGGTCTTTTGCCTCACCGTTGCCTACCTGCTGGCCCCGCTTGTAGCGGCGCTGCCCAACGCTCATGTGGAGATCACTTTCTCCGCGCTTCTTGGCGAAGTAGCGGTAGGCCTGGTCTACGGACTGACGCTTGCGCTGCTGAACGAGATGCTGCTGTTTGCCGGGCAAATTGCGGGACTTCAATTCAGCTTCTCCCTGGTGAATTTGATGGACCCCGCTTCGCCCATCCAGACGCCGCTGCTGGGCGAGCTTTTTCAACTGATGGGCACACTGGTGATTCTTGGGGCAGGTCTGGATCGCATCCTTTTGTCTTCGATGGTGCGCAGCTTTCGCGCGGCGCCCCTGGGCAGCTTCGCCATGGCTCCCACGACCACGCTGGCAATTGTGCGCGCTGCCGGGGGCATCTTTCTGGCGGCTGTGGAATTGGCCGCACCGGTATTGGCAGCCACTCTGCTGGTGGAAGTTGCGGTTGCGCTTCTGGGAAAGCTGAGTCCGCAGTTGCCGGTCATGTCGCTTACGGTGCCCTTGAAGACGTTGACCGGCTTTGCGGTGCTGATTGGCTCGCTGGCCTTGTGGCCGCGGTTCATCGAGGCTCGTTTTGACGGGCTGCTCGATCTGGCTCAGCGGTTGATTGCTGCGCCCGCAACCGGGGCGGGAGGATAGCCGATGCCGGGAGAGCGCACCGAACAGGCTACATCGCATCGCCGCGAGAAGGCCCGCAAGGAAGGAGACGTGCTGCACAGCCGCGAGTTCTCCGCCGCGGCCGGCACGCTGGCGGGAGTGATGGCGCTGGGAGTGATGAGCGGACGTGCGATGGAAGCCTGGCGCACGAGTTTCGCTCAATTTCTCGACCTGGGTGCGCCCGCGCATTGGGAATCCGCGGAACTTCTGCCCACTGTATACGCGTTGCGCCGACTCACTCTGACTGTGCTGGGGCCGATCGGGATCGTCCTGGCCGCCGTGGCTACGGCCGCGCTGAGCATTGGGATTCTGCAAACGGGCGGCGTCACCTACTATGCCGGCGCGGTCGGATTCAAGCTGGACCGGATCAACCCGCTGAGCAATATCAAGAACCTGTTTTCGCTGCGCGCAGCCGCGCGGATGGGCAAGTCGCTGCTTCCGGCGGCGCTGCTGGCCGTGTTTGCCGTGCAAAGGATTGCGCGGCAGTTGACCGTGCCTCCGTTCTCGACCGCGCGCCTGGAGTTGCTTGGCCGCGACGTGTACAGCCTGTTGCTGGCTGCCGCATGGCTCTTGTTTGGCTGGGCCGCCATCGATTACATGGTCGAGTGGCGCAGCCGCGAGTCGCGCCTGAAGATGAGCCGCGACGACATGCGCGATGAGTTCAAGGAGACCGAAGGCAGCCCGCAGATTCGCAGCC
Source organism: uncultured Acidobacteriaceae bacterium (assembly GCA_963780515.1). Lineage (GTDB taxonomy): Bacteria > Acidobacteriota > Terriglobia > Terriglobales > Acidobacteriaceae > Telmatobacter. Next base: position 211,323 of record CAWACG010000013.1, on the reverse strand, counting down.
GCATTCGCGGACTGCAGCGGCAGATGCGCCGCCGCCGCGTGAAGGCGGACGTGTCGAGGGCGGCGGTGGTGTTGACCAATCCGACCCACTACGCCGTAGCACTGAGCTTCGACTTCGGCACCATGGACGCTCCGAAAGTGCTGGCCAAGGGCCGCAACCTGTTGGCCGAAGAGATCAAGGCAGAAGCCCGGTGGGCCGGAGTTCCAATCATCGAGAACCCGCCGCTGGCCCGCTCGATTTATCGCTTCGTCGAAGTGGGGCATGCAATTCCGGTCGATTTGTATGCGGCGGTGGCCGCAATTCTCGCCTATCTCTACCGCCAGCGCGTGGAGGCTGAGATGCGCGCGCGCCGCAGCAGGGAAGCAGCGGCAAGCGGGCGAGGGGACACAAGAGCTCGTTCGCCGATCCCCAACTCCATCATTCCGCCATTTGAAGGGAGTGCGCGATGAGCGCAACCGCACTACCGATCGCCGCTCTCGGCCCCCGCTCGATGTTGCATCGGCTGCGGGAGTACGTTCTACCCCTGGCCGCGATCAGCGTAATTTTCGTCATGCTGGTTCCTCTGCCTGCCGCAGGGCTCGACTTTCTGCTGGCTGTCTCGATGGCGGCGTCGATCATCGTCTTTCTCTCCGCCGTGCAGATTCGCCGGGCGGTTGAACTGAGCGTGTTTCCAACCCTGCTGTTGTTGCTGACACTGTTTCGCCTGTCGCTGAATATTGCCTCGAGCCGGCGCATCCTGCTGCACGGCTCCGAGGGTACCGGAGCGGCGGGCAAGGTGATCGAGGCCTTCGGACAGTTCGTTGTGGGCGGCAACTATGTGGTGGGCTTCGTCCTCTTTCTGGCTTTGATCGCGATTCAGTTTTTAGTGGTGTCGCACGGGGCGGTGCGGACCGCGGAGGTCACGGCCCGGTTCACTCTGGACGCATTGCCGGGCAAACAGATGGCAATCGACGCCGATATGAACGCCGGACTGATCGATGAACCGGAAGCCCGGCGGCGGCGTCAGGCGATTGCGCGGGAGGCGGAGTTCTACGGCGCCATGGACGGCGCGGCGCGCTTCAACCAGAGGGACTCCCTGGCCACCATTCTGATCACCGCGATCAACATCATTGCCGGACTGTTGATCGGAACCCTGCAGCAGGGCATCGATCTGAGTGAGGCGGTGCGTACCTATACCGTGCTCACGGTGGGAGACGGCCTCGTTACGCTGATCCCATCGCTGCTGGTCTCCGTGGCCGGCGGCATCACCCTGACGCGCGCCAACTCCGCCGGGATGCTGGGCGCGGAGATCCACCAGCAGCTGCTGGCCAAGCCGGCCACGCTTTATCTTGCCAGCCTGGTTTCGGGAATCATGTGCCTCATTCCGGGACTGCCCAAGATCCCGTTTCTTCTTGTATCCGCGGGACTGTGGTGGGCGGGACGCCAGGTTGCCGCGAAGGGCCACGAAGGCTCAACGACGGAGGCGGCTCCAGGGGAGAAGAAGAAGGCCGAGCAGGCGCAGGGTTCTGACCTGGCGAGCCTGTTGCGGCTGGAGGAGCTGACCCTGGAGATCGGCTTTCAGCTGATTCCCCTGGTGGATGAGAAACAGGGCTGCCGCCTGCTCAACCGGGTGCGGTCGCTGCGCCGCCATCTCTCGGCCGAGATGGGGTTTCTGGTGCCTCCGGTGCATATCTCCGACAACCTGCGCCTGCGGCCGCGGGAATACGTGTTCTCTCTGCGGGGGATGGAGATTGGACGCTGGCAGACCGAGGGAACGCAATTACTGGCGGTGTCGGGAGATCCGGAGCGGCGACCGCTGGCCGGGAAGGAAGCGCGCGAGCCTGCGTTCGGAGTTCCTGCGGTCTGGATTGCTCCTGCGCTCGAAGACCAGGCGATCGCAGCGGGCTATTCCGTCGTGGACGCCGTGACGGTGATTACCACCCACCTCGGAGAGCTGATCCGCCGCCATGCCAGCGAGCTGCTGGGACGTGCGGAGACGAAGCGGCTGATGGATTCGCTCAACGAGAGCCATCCCAAGCTGATTGAGGAGCTGGTGCCCAAGCTGCTTTCGCTTGGAGAAGTGGGCCGGGTGCTGGAGCAGTTGCTGCGGGAGCGCGTTTCAATTCGCGACCTGGGCACGATCCTTGAATCGCTGCTGGAGACCGCACCTCTGAACAAGGGCCTGGTGGCCCTGGTGGAGGCTTCGCGCCAGAGTCTGGGCAGGCGGCTGGTGCAGCCGTTGCTGGACGCGGAGGGACAACTGCCGGTGCTGTTGCTCGATCCGTCGCTCGAGGAAGAGATTCTCTCCACCCTGGCGCCGGAAACCGGCCAGAGACTTCTGTCTGCCGTTGCAGCTCCGGGCACCCCGGTGGTCCGGCGCCTGTCCGATTCTTTGAGACAACTCATTGGCTCCTCCTCTTCTGCGGCCCTGCCCGTGCTTCTTTGTCCAAGTCCGGCACGTTATCACGTCAAGCGGTGGCTGGAGCCGGTATTGCCGCGGCTGACAGTCGTGGCGGCCGGGGAGATACCTGCAGAGATTCGCTTGCGCCCGATGGGAACGGTGCGATGAGCGGGTGAAGGAATTGGCGAACCGGGCATTCAGTGTGGGAAAAGGGGGCTGGAGATGGGGACCGAAGCAGTGAGGATAGGGGGGAATCCCAGGTCAAGGGGGCGGGGAATGGCTGGTGCGGGTTATCCGCCCGGCGCCGCCGGCCCACAGGCGCTCAACGACGAGCAGGAGAGGCTGCTGCTGGAGCATCTGCCCATTGTTCGCTTCCTGGCCCGCCGCATTCACGAAAGACTCCCCCAGCATGTGGACATCGAAGACCTTGTCTCGGCCGGCGTGGTGGGGCTGATGGATGCGTTTTCAAAGTTTGATCCGGCCAAGAAGGTGCAGTTTCGCAGCTACGCGCAGTTCCGCATCCGGGGCGCAATTCTTGACAGCCTGCGCACGCTCGACTGGAGTCCGCGCGAGCTGCGGCGCAAGGGCAGGGCGGTGGAGGAAGCCATCCGGGTGCTGACGGCACGAGTGGGGAATGCGCCGGAAGAATCCGAAGTTGCCGCCGAAATGGGTCTGAGACTCGATGAGTATCAGCAGCTGCTGGGCGATTTGAAGGGACTCGAAATAGGCACCCTGCACATTGAGCGCAACGAGGATTCCGGCGAAGAAGAGCTGGCGTATTTGCCGGGGCGTCCCGAGGATGATCCCCTCTTTCGCTGCCTGCGCGGGGAACTCGAAGGGCGGCTGGCGGAGGCTATCTCCCAATTGCCGGAACGGGAGAAGCTGGTGATGACCCTCTACTACTTTGAAGAGATGACCATGCGGGAGATTGGTCTTGCCATGGGGGTGGTCGAATCGCGGATCTCGCAGGTTCACGCCTCGGCTGTGGTGCATCTGAGAGCGGCGCTGAAGGACCTGGCCGCCTCAGGCGCATTTGACCGGGCAAAGACGCAGAACATTGAAGCCCGGCGGCGCTGATACCGGATCACCGGATGCTGAGCCGAACGCGCTGAAGAGGCTGAAGAGCGACGACGCAAGGAAGTGAGTAGCGATGGAAAAGATGCTCAAGCAGCACGAGATCGATGCGCTCTTTGAGGCTGCGCACACGGTCATGCCGGAGGCCGCTCGCACCGAGACGCGAGCCCGCGTGACGCCGTACAACTTCTCCTCGGCCGGCCAGATTTCAAACGAACAGTTGCGCGCCATCAGCATGCTGAACGATCTGTTTGCCCGCAACCTTACCCATAATCTTTCCGCCTGGCTGCGCACCCGCCTGCAGGTCAACCTGGTTTCGGCGGAACAGATTCCCTTCAATGACTTTCTGCTCCGCATTCCTGAGATAAGCTATGTCGCATCCGTGCGCCTGGAGCCGCTGGGAGCGCTTTCAGTTCTGCAACTGGATCTGGCGCTTGCTCCGCCCATCATCGATCTCCTGCTGGGGGGCGAGGGCAACGACGGGCCGCTGCGCGAGCTGACGGATATTGAAGAATCCATATTGGCCAGCGTGGTTGAGATCGTCTGCAGGGAGCTGACCGCGGCGTGGCAGCCGGTCGGCCTCAGCTTCAACTACGAACGCCGCCAGATGCAGACCCAGGTGGCGCGCATCATGTCGGTCACGGAAAAGACGCTCTGCCTGAGTTTCGAGATCCGCATGCCGCACGGTTCCGGGCTTTTCAACCTGGCATTCCCGGCGGTGGTATCGAACACCATTCTGCGCCGCCTGACGTCGGACTGGGGCAGGAAGCGGCGGCACGCCCCGGAAGCAAGGGCGCGCATGGAAGCGGCGGCGCGGCGCATCCGGTTCGGCGCCACGCTGCAGTTGCCCTCGGTGCGCCTGCCTGCCAGTTCGATTGAGAATCTGGAGCCGGGATCGATTCTGCGCTTCGACCTCTCCGCCACAACGATGGCGGAGTGGCAGGTAGGCGGGCAGCGAATTCACGCGGCACAGCCCGTTCGCCAGGGTCCGCACCGCGCCGCTCGCATTCTGAGCGCAACGCAGGGAGGAAATCTTTGATGCGCTACCTCGATTGTTGGGCATCGGTGGCCAAGGCTCTCTTCTCTCAGGCGCTGGCCGGCGAGCCCGAGCTTGCAGAGTCGGAGCTTGAGGCGGCGGCGGGGGAATCCTTTGTCTTCACCGCCGTTCTAACCGGTGAGGAGGAAGGCCGCTTTTCGATTGCGCTCGATGCTTCGCTTCTCGACGCGCCTTTGCTGGGCGAGGGAGTGGATCAACGAGAGGGATGGGGCGAACTCCTGCGTGAGGTGGCCGACGCAGCGGCCGGAGAATTGCTGGCCAAGACCGGCAGGGAAAGTCGTATCGAGAGTTTCGGAACGAATTCTGGTGAGACGGCATTCACAAATGCCTTTCAATTGAAGTCCACCAGCGGCAGGTGGACGATTCTGGTGCGCGACGAATTGCATGAACCCGAGAAATTGAACGATCCCCGGCCCGAGGAAGTATTGTCGCCCGCTTCAACGGCCTGTTCCGCACCTCCTTCTGGAATCAGCTGCGGAATCGATTTGCTGCTGGACGTGGAACTCGAGGCCACACTACGCTTCGGCTGCCGCGAACTGCAGCTGGGCGAGATTCTGGACATGGGGCCCGGCGACGTCGTCGAACTGGATCGCCATGCAGCCGATCCGGTGGACCTCATCGTGGGCGACAAGATCGTCGCTCGCGGCGAGGTGGTGCTGGTGAACGGCAATTTCGGGCTCCGGGTCACGGAGGTCGCCGCGCCGCGCAAGCGCCTGGAGAGCATTCGATGCCTCTTCTAAGCCGGAGGACCGCGGCCAGCGAAGCAACGGGCCTTGTCGAGCCCGGCCGGTTGCGGGCCGAAGATGGCTGGTCTCGGTTTGGAGCCGAAGAAGCGGGTACACGTCCTCGCGCCAGCCTGTTTGAAACCTGCGCCAATCCCGCTTGCCGCAGCGGATGGCTGCACCTATGGCGAAACCGCACAGTACCGGTGTTTGAAGGCGGTTGGAGCTGTTCGGCCGAGTGCACTGCGGCGCGCTTGCAGGGCGCGGTGCGGCGCGAGTTGGACGGACGGGGAGCGGTGGGAGAAAGCCATCGCCATCGCATACCGCTGGGTCTCCTGATGCTGGAGCAGGGCTGGATTACGCAAGGCCAGTTGCGCCGGGCGCTGGATGCGCAGAAATCGGCCGCAAGCGGCCGCCTGGGCCAATGGCTGGTGCGGCAGGGTGCGGTGAGCGAGCAGACGGTGACCCGGGCTCTAGGCCTGCAATGGAGCTGTCCTGTGTTGCCGCTGGATTTTCACAACTCCGATGGGCTCGCTTCTGTGATGCCGCGGCTCTTTGTGGACGCATATGGTGCTCTACCGCTTCGAATCGCCGCGGGAAGGGTCTTGTATCTGGGGTTTGAAGAGAGTCTCGATGCGGTGCTGGCACTGGCGGTCGAACGCATGACCGGACTGCGCGTCGAGAGCGGCGTGGTGCAGGGGTCATTGTTTATGCCGGCGCACGCGCACGCGCTCGATGCGCGGTTTCCGCCGTTGGAGCTGGTCGAGGCTGTAAGCGAGGCGGCAGCCGCGCACGCGATGGCAAAGTCGGTGGAGCAGGCACGGCCGATTGCGTCACGGCTGGTACGGGTGCACGACTGCCTGTGGCTTCGGATGTGGAAGCGCCCACAGCAAGGCGCGTTGCCGGAGATTGGTTCGGTGCAGGATCTAGTCTGCTCGATCGGCGGTTTCTAGTTGTCCTCGATTGCGGGCGACGGGCATGGATCCCGAGGGGAACCGGCTCAAGGCCGGGGTGAAAGCGCCGATAGATGGGATAGCAGAGGTCGATGGGCATGAGAGAAGTGCGGGCTTTAATCGTCGATGATTCCTCGGTAATGCGCAAGATCGTGGAGCGCTCGCTGCGCCAGGCAGGTTTCGATGCATTGTTTGTGCACGAGGCCTCAAGCGGCACCGAGGGACTGGAACTGTTAAAGGCCAGGCAGGTGGACCTGATCCTCTCCGACATCAACATGCCCTCGATGGACGGGCTGGAGTTCCTGCGGCAGATTCGGGCACAGAACCTGGCGCCGGGTGTGCCGGTAGTGATGATCACCACCGAGTCAAGCGAGGAACACGTGAAGCAGGCCATCGAAGCCGGAGCACGCGGCTACATTCGCAAACCCTTCACGGCGGAGCAGGTGAAGGAACGAGTGCTGCCGCTGGTCAAGGTCGCCTGACAGAGGAGGATCGAAGGTGCCTTTAATCGGAGTACGGACGGCCGTGACCCAGGGGAGACGTGGTTTCGGCATCAATGGAATGGAGAGTGCGATGGCGCTGTCGTTGCGGAAATCCGTGGATCTCGTTTCCGATCCGAAGAATCTTGAGGAGAGCGTCGAAGAGGTCTTTGGGCTGATGTTAGGCGTGCATTGCGAGCGGAGAGCGAGCGTGGGGGTCGATGCAATGGATTGTGAGCTTGAATCGGTGACCGCAGTAGTTGGATTCGGCGGCTTGCTGAGCGGAGCCTGCGTCTTCAAATGCGGAGCCTCTGCGGCCATGAAGATGGCGGCGCACATGACGGGCATGGATTTTCATGAGATTGACGACACAGTGAAGGACGGCATCGGAGAACTCTGCAATATGCTGGCCGGAGCCTGGAAGGGCAAGGTGCCGGATCTTGCCGCGAATTGCGGGCTGTCAGTTCCTGCGGTTATCACGGGCCGTGACTACAAGCTGCACGTGCAGGCGCCGGAGTTTCAGCTGCAGCATATTTACTGGTTTGAGGACTCCTGTTTTGCCGTCACGATTGTGTGCGACGGGTTGCAATAGACAAGATGCGCAGAGGCGCAATTGAAAACTGGATCTTTCCGTTCAGATGCGCTGCGGCGGGACAGATCTGTCCCGCTGAGCCGCCGGCGCGCGGATGACTGGCCCACCATACAGCAGGGCTGCTGCCGGATAGCAGTTCTCGCGGTATCCGATTTCTGCATGTGACTGGACACTTAACCTCTTCTAATCCTTTTCCATCCTTTCTGGACCCCCATCTGCTCTCTATCTCTGCGTGCGAGGAAGAGCCCGATGGACAGCGGATATTATGCGGCGATGACCGGACTGGTGGCGCGCAGCCAGGCGATGGATACCGCAGCAGCGAACCTGGCGAATGCACAGACACCGGGTTATCGCGCGGAGCGCGAGTTCTTCCGCTCCGTATTGTTGGGACCAGGCGCAGAAGATTCGCAGCTGGGACAGACGGTCAACAACTATGGATTGCTGGGCGGAGACAAGCTCAGCGATGCGCAGGGCGCGCTGCAGGAGACAGGCAATCCTCTTGATCTGGCGATCGAGGGGCAGGGATTTTTTCAGGTCCAGGCTCCCAACGGCCTGCGCTACACCCGCGACGGAAACTTTCATCGTTCACCGAAGGGATTGCTGGTGACGTCGGCCGGCGAGCCTGTACTTTCGGCAAGCGGCAAGGAGATTTCCGTGCCTCCGGGCGAAGTCTCGGTAGGCGCGGATGGAGTGCTTTCGGTGGCCGGCGGTGCGGTCGCCAACGTCGGCGTTTTCACATTTCCAGCCGGAGTCAATCTGACGCCGGAAGGCGCCAACCGGTACGCCGCGCCTGCGGGAACCATCGCCGTCGTTGCAAAGGATGCGACCGTGCACCAGGGAGCCATTGAAGGAGCCAACCAGGATGTCATTCAAGGCACGATGGACCTGATCATGATGCAGCGCCAGGCCGAGATGATGCAGAAGGCGCTCACCATTTTTCACACGGAATTCAATAAGTTCGCCAGCGAGGACCTGCCCAAGGTTTAGCGGCACGGCGCGGGTCGAATGAGAGGAGAACCATGATTCGAGCACTGTACACGGCCGCCAGCGGCATGAGCGCGCAACAGATGAACCTGGACACGATTGCGAATAATCTGGCCAACTCGTCGACCACCGGGTTTCGCCAGCTGCGTCTTCAGTTTCAGGACATGGTCTATCAGAATCTGATTACACCGGGCGCGGCGCAGAGCCAGTCCACTGTATCGGCGGGTCTGCAGATTGGCCTGGGAACGAAGTCGGCGGCCACCGAAGTCATCATGACGCAGGGGTCGCTGAACCAGACGTCAAACCCGCTGGATGTGGCCATCGAAGGCTCTGGATTCTTTCAGGTCCAGCGGCCCGATGGAACCGTCGCTTATACGCGCGCGGGCCAGTTTCATCTGAACAATCAGGGAACCATCGTGACCACGGACGGCGATCCGGTTCTGCCCAATATCACCATCCCCTCGAATGCAACCGCCGTCACCATCACACAATATGGAGTCGTGAATGCGACGCTTTCGGGTCAGCAGAATCCATCCCAGCTTGGCCAGCTTCAACTGGCAACGTTCCCTAACCCAGGCGGATTGGAGAGCATGGGCTCGAATCTGTTGCAGGCCACGCTCAGTTCCGGCGACCCGGTGCTTGGGAACCCCGGCGGCGCGGAGGGCCTGGGAACGTTGCAACAGGGCTACCTTGAAAACTCCAATGTCGATGTGGTGACCGAATTCGTGCAGATGGTCCTGGCGCAACGGGCCTACGAGTCGAATTCCAAAGTAATCAAGGCCGCGGACGACATGTATTCGCAGGTCAACAACATGACGCGGTAGACGAAGGAGATTCCATGAGAGCCTGGTCTCGTCCGGTTGAAACGCCATTCTCGCGCTTGCTCAAGCCAACGTTGATTGTGACGATTGCGGTGCTCGTTACGCTCGCGGTACGCACTGCTGCTCAGGCGCCGCTTGTGAATTGCAAGGTTTCGAGAACTGTCCCCACTGTCATCCGCGAGATTGACGACCCGCATACGGGAATGCGCTGGGTGCTGCTTCGAAACCCTGTCTACCCCGCAGGTCCGGCCCATGTGGCACTTGTGGAGACCGGCAAGAGTGAGAACCAAATGGGTGGAGCCCGCAGTCCGGATGTGCAGCGAATCCCGGCTTCAGAGGCTCCGCGCCCTCTGATCGTTCACCGGGGCGACCGGTTGATTGTGGAGGAGAACACCGCAACGATTGAGGCGAGGCTCGAAGCGATCGCGATGGGAGCAGCGGCGCGAGGAGACGAAATCCAGGCGAGATTGAAGATCGGCGGGAAGCTAGTCAATGTTGTGGCATTGGGTGCGGGCCGCGCAGCGCTGGCTCCGGAGATCGAGGTCTGGCCATGACGCGCCGTTCAAACCGGATTGCAGTGTTCCTCTTCGCGGTAGGGATGGCGGCATTGACTTCACACGCCGGGATACGCAGGCCGAAACCGCAGGATGCGGCAGCGAAGTCCGCGCCTCCGGAGATGGCGCTCCGCACCTATATCGAACAGGTTCGGGCACAACAGGCAGCGGAGGTCAAAACGCCGGGCTCCATATGGAGCCCCGAAGGACGGCTGGTGCGCCTGGGCACCGACGCGAAGGCGATGAGGATTCATGATGTGGTCTCGATTGTAGTCACCGAAAGCCTCGCGGCTTCGACTGACGGCCAGGTAAAGAATACCCGCGCCTCGAACGCCAGTTCCAGCCTGACCGCGCTCTTCGGCGCTCTGAAGGCCTCCAATGCCATGCAGAATCTTCTCGGCCAGACGTCGTCGTCCGGCCTTACGGCGCAGGGAGAGAGCACCACCAATTCGAGCCTGGCGACGACCTTCGGCGCCGAGGTGGTCGACGTACTGCCGAATGGGATGTTGGTGGTGCAGGCCACGCGACAGCTTACTTTTTCGCAGCAAACGCAGTTGATCAAGCTACGCGGGCTGGTGCGCCCCGAGGATGTGAGCGCGGAGAACCAGGTACTTTCGACGGCTATGACCGATCTGGAATTGGAAGTTACTGGAAAAGGCATTGTGAACGACTCGACCTATCGCCAGAATCCGCTGGTGCGGATGCTGGAGAAGTTGCTGGTTTTTTGAGCGCGGGAGACAGGAACAAAGGAAGCAGCCATGACGCCTGAAAATGCGCAGCGAATACTGAGACCTGGGGAAGACCTGAGAACGGGTTCCTCATCCTGGGTTGCTGTCATCTGCGCGACGATTCTCGTCCTGGCAACCCGCCCGGCGCCTGCCGCGACCGGGCCTGAACTGGCGCGGGTAAAGGACGTGGCCACGATTGAGGGCATTCGCGACAATCAGCTGGTGGGCTACGGGCTGGTGGTGGGACTGCACGGCACGGGAGACAGCTCGCAGACGGTGTTTCCGGCGCAGACGCTGTTATCGGCGCTCGAGCGGATGGGAATTACTGTCCCTCAGACCGGCTCAAATAGCGCCAGCAACATGCAGGTAAAAAACATGGCCGCAGTCTTTGTGGTGGCGACCCTGCCGCCATTCAGCCGCCCCGGTTACAGAATCGATATCACCGCCTCTTCGGCCGGCGATGCTCGCTCGCTCGACGGCGGCATTCTGCTGATGACCCCGCTCTACGGACCCGACGGACAGATTTACGCGCAGGCGCAGGGAGCGCTTGTCCTGGGCGGCTACATGGCCACTTCCGGCGGCAATTCGCGGCAGATGAATCATCCCACCACGGCGCGCATCCCGGGGGGAGGGTTGGTCGAGCGTGCCGTGCCCTTTGATCTTTCGCAGATGCGCACCGTCAGCGTGGTGTTGAATGACGCGGACTTTCATACTGCGGAACGGATGGCGGCGGCCATTGACAAAGCACTGGGATCGGCAAGAGCTCATGCGGTCGACAGCCGCCGGGTGGAGATTGCGACCACGCCGAATGAGGATGTCCCAGCCCTGCTCGACCACGTGGAAGCCGTCGAGATTCAGGTCTACCCCCGAGCGCGCGTGGTGGTGAACGAGCGCACGGGGACGGTGGTGATTGGCGGCACGGTCCGCCTGCAGCCGGTTTCCATTCTGCACGGAGGACTGTCGGTGAATGTGATCTCACAGACGATGGTGTCGCAGCCCGGCCCGCTTTCCTCCGGGACAACTCAAGTTGTGCAACAGACGAGTGTGCAGGCGCAGGACAAGCCCGTCAACCGCATCGAACTGAAAGAAGGCGCAACCGTAGAGGACCTGGTGCTGGAGTTGCAGCGCACCGGGGCGGGCGCCCGCGATGTGATCTCGATTCTGCAAGCGATGAAGGAAGCCGGCGCACTGGAAGCCGACCTGGAGGTGTTGTGATGCACTTGAGCGGAGTCGCCACATTGCCTCTCGCGGTTCAAAGCACGATGACCCCGCAGCCGCGGCTGGTGAGGGCAGCGCACGAGTTTGAAGCGCAAATGATGAAAGAGTTGCTGAAGCCCATGACAGCCGACAGCGGGCTTACCGGGGAGGATGACGATTCGGGATCGTGCGGAGCGTTGCAAGATTTCGCATCGGAAGCGCTGGGCCGCGCGCTAAGCGAGCAGGGCGGCCTGGGAATCGCGAAGAGCATCCTGCGCGATCTTTCCCATTCAGGGAATGTTTCCCATTCCTCGCAAGTAACCGGAAATCAGCACGGAAATACTGGCATCAGGAACTCTGAATGACTAGAGTGATGGGCAGATTCGCCGATAAGCCATCCAAGGAGAGATTCGTATGGACATTCGCAACAGCATGGAAGGATTGAAGACGCTCCTGGGCGTTCCATCCACGCAGACACAGCAGGTGAAAAGCGGGCAGACTGCGGGAGCCGCGCCGCTCGCGGGCGACCACGCCACGTTGAGCAACGCGGGGACTGAAGTCTCCCAGACGGCTTCTGACGCGGACGTACGCACGGATAGAGTTATGGCTGTGCAGGCGGCACTCGCGGCGGGGACTTACGAGGTGCCGGCATCGGCAGTCGCCGGCAAGATGGTGGATGCAATGCTGGGCGGCGGACAGACCTTGGGGAACTAGATGCCGAGAGATTCTGCGGAGAGTGCAACGATGCCGGCTTTGCGAGCGGCGGATATTCAATGGGATTAGGACTCTGCCTGCAGCGGAGGCTGGTTCCCGGCGGGAAGAGACTGGTGGACGGCAAATGATCGAGACTGTGGAGATCGGCGTGCAGCCGGAACTGAAGGAGATTATCGCTGAGGCCTCGCGCGCGCTCGCTCATCTGGATGCCGGCCGGCTGGAGGAGTTGGCGTCGTCCTGCGAGGCGCTCAACCGAGAGATGAATGCGGCGGGTGCGGCTGGGCATAGGGCGCTTGCAAAAGGTGCCAGTGAGGCGGTCAAGGAGATGGCGGTCTTCTCGCGGGTGTTGACCGCGACACGGGCCAACGTCGAAGTGATGAATTTCCTGCAGGAATTGCGGGCCGCCCGGCTGGAATATTCACCGCAGACGGGTCGGCAATGGATGCCGGCCAAGGCCAGCCATGGCGACGATTAATTCCGCCTTCAACATCATGTCGCAGGCCCTGGAAGCGGACCAGTCGGCCTTGAGCACGGTTGCGAATAACGTGGCTAATGCCAACACGACAGGCTATACGCGCGAGGTTCCCAACTGGCAGGAGAATTCCCCCGTTCAGATCAACGGCGTCTCGTATGGTTCCGGTGTTTCAGAGACCGGAGCGACGTCGGTGCGGGACAGTGTGCTGGAGCAACGGCTGGCGCAGCAGCAGCAACTGGCATCGGCCTCGGGCACGCGGCTGACGGCCTTGAATGCGCTGCAGGCTTTGTTTGCGCCGGATTCGGGCTCGGCCAGTTCGACTGCCGGAGACATCAGCAGCGATGTCACGAGCTTCTTCAATTCTTTTTCGTCACTGGAGGTGAATCCAACCAACAATTCGCTGCGCCAGCAGGTGCTTTCAGCCGCTTCGACGCTGGCTGGGGATGTTTCCAATGCAGCGGCCAGCCTCGGTTCGCAGCAGTCCGGGCTGGATCAGGAGGCTGCGGGGATCACCAGCCAGGTGAATGGACTGACGGGCGCGATCGCCCAGCTGAATCTGGAGATTCAGTCTACTTCGACCGGCGGTGATGCGGGCACGCTGGAAGACCAGCGTCAGCAGGATATCTCGCAGCTTTCGCAGCTGATCGGCATCAACCAGGTGACGACGGAAGGCAACGGGCTATCGATCACGACGACGGCAGGACAGTTGCTGGTCTCTGAGGGCGCCAGTTTTGATATGACGACGGGCACTGTGAGCGGATCGACACATTTCTTTGTCGGGGCAACGGATGTGACGAAGCAACTGACCGACGGCGGAGGAGAACTGGGCGGCTATCTGACGGCGCGCGACACGGACATTCCCAATGCACTTGCGGCGCTGGACCAACTGGCCTTTAGCGTCTCGACAAGCGTGAACGCGCTGAACAACGCTGGAACCGATATGAACGGAGCAACCGGAACGGCTGGCGAATCCACTTAACATTTTTAATGAACCGAGTGCTGTGGCAGGCAGCGCGGCCAATATGAGCATGGTGATGACCGATCCGAGCCAGATTGCGGCCGCAGGATCGGGGCAGGGAACCGGCGACAACTCCAACGCAACGGCCCTGGCGGCGCTGGCCGGGCAGGCAATCGTGAATGGCCGGACGCCGACCAACTTCTATTCGCAGTTTGTGAGTCAGCTTGGTTCAACGGTCTCCAACGTGCAGGCCGAGAATACGGCGCAGAACGCTTCAGTGACGCAGTTGCAGACGCAGAGCGATTCACTTTCAAGCGTGAACCTGAACGATGAGGCCTCTGCAATGCAGAAATTGGAGACCAGTTACCAGGCAGCTTCCCAGGTATTCAACATCTTGAACACCCTAATAACTTCAGTGCTGAATCTTGGCGTTGAGACGGCAGTCTCCTAAGGGTGCCTGACGGCTGGCTGGCGCGTTTGGTGAATTTCGCAACGAAGGAACTTGAGGAGGAATTCGATGCGCGTTGATCCTTATTATGTTTCGAATCTTGTCGGTTCTTTGGATCAGACGCAGTCGACTCTGCAGCAGCTTACGAGCGAGCTGTCGAGCGGGGTGCGCGTCACCTCGCTGAGCCAGGACCCGGTGGCATCGGGAGAAAACGTGCTGCTGCTGAATCAGATGCAGCAGGATGACACGTTCACGCAGAACTCGAGCCTGGTGACGGGACAGTTGCAGGTTGCCGATTCGGCCCTGGGCAGCGTGGTCTCACAGTTGACGCAGGCCATCTCCCTTGCCACGAGCGCGAATAACGGCACGATGAACGCAAACGACGTGAAGTCGATCGGAAGCCAGATCTCCGGGATTCTTGGCGAGGTGCAGTCGCTGGCGAACACGAACTACCAGGGCCAGTTCATCTTTGCCGGGGGGCAGACTTCAACGCTTCCATTCAGCACTTCGAATGCGACATCGCCGGCGGTGACAACTTATAGCGGCGATGAAGACATCAATTATCTGCTGACTCCGAATGGGCAGAAGATTCAGTTGAATGTTCCGGGGGACCAGATTTTTGCAGGAGCGGGGGCGAATGGCGTGTTCACTGCTCTGAACAATCTGGTGGCGGATTATTCGAGCGGCACCGTGAACGCCGCACAGGCCGCAAGCGACACACAGGCACTGACGACGGCGTTGAATTATGTTTCGCAGCAGCGCGTGACGATCGACAACTCCATTACCCAGGTGAGTGCATCCTCAAGCGCGGTGAGCAACGAACAGACCCAGTTGACCAGCGCGCAGACCAACCTGATGCAGGCCGACGTGGCAAAGATTTCAACGCAACTCTCGCTCTCTGAGACGCAGCAGACGGCGCTGGAGGATGTCATATCGCAATTAGGCTCGGGAAGCTTGTTTGATAAGCTGCGGGGTTGAGTGGCGGAGAGCCGGGCTTGGATTTCGAGGTCTCAACCACCCCAGCGACGAGGACCTCTCGCCGGGACCCCGCGAACTCGTGCCATTTCAAAACAGCTTCAAACTCGGCCGCGACCAAAGTGCGCGAGGATGCGCGCGAACTTGCTATGCTCAGAGGGAGGACCTTACTTTGTTCGCTGCATTGCGATTTATCTGGAATGCAACGCGTGGCCACCGGCTGGCTCCGTGGCGGAGCGAGTTTTTGCGCTGGCGGGTGGAGACCTATTCCGGCAAGCCCGCGGATACACTGAAAGCCAGAGACATTTTTGGATTCATGTGGAGTTCGCGATGGGAGCTGCTGAGCTTTCTGGCCTGGACGGGAGATCTTGACCGCGAGGCACGCAAGCGTGTTTAGAGGGCGCGGCTGCTTCCGTTCACGCCGGGCTTTGATGCAAAGCAGAGCCGGGTCAGGCATGAACTCCGGATGGTTTGGTGTGTGCGGCTTTGTGCTTGGTTCTTTGCTGTGCGCAGGGAGGATTGCAGGTGCGCAGCAACTGCCTCCTGCGGAGCCTCCGCAGCCGCTGCCCAGTCCTCATTCCGATGCACCCACGCTGCGCATCACCACGAATGAGGTGCTGGTTCCGACGCTGGTAGAGAAGCGGGATGGCGATGTGATCTATGGCCTAAAGCAAGCGGATTTTGTGCTGGAAGACAACGGCGTGCCGCAAAAGATTCGCGTGCAGGAGGAGATGGACACGGCACCTGTTGCTCTCGTTGTCGCCGTTGAAGAGGGAGGCGCCAGCGTGCTGGAGTTTGGCAAGCTGGCGAAGATGGGGCCTCTGCTCGATTTGTTTCTTGAGGACCCGCGCAGCCAGGCGGCGTTGCTGGGGTTCGACTCCAAGCCGCATTTGATCCGCGACTATACGCATTCGACGCAGGTGCTGACCGATGCCTTGCAGCATCTTCAGCCTGGCGACGGCGGCGCGGCGATTCTGGATACGGTGAGTTCCGCCGTCGATTTGCTGGAGACGCAGCCAAAGGATTTTCGGCGGGTGCTGCTGTTGATCAGCGAGGAGCGGGATCATGGCAGCAAGCACACGAAACCGGTGGCGTTGATTCGAAAGATTGGCCAGTCGGACGTTCTGGTACTGAGCGTTTCGTTTTCACCCTCTCGTGCTGAGTTGCTGCATGACGTGCAGGATTCCGGCGAGGACCGCACCATGAATATGGTGTCTGCGCTGGTGATGGCGGTGAAGGCGTTCAAGAAGAATGTCGCCAAGGAGGTGGCGTCGATGAGCGGAGGCGAATACACGACGTTTACCGGCGATAAGCGATTTGAGCAGAAGGTGGTGGATGCGGCCAAGCATGTGCGTAACCGCTACCTGATCACGTTCAGCCCGTCGGACCCCAGCCCGGGGCTTCATACGATTCGAGTTAGAACCACGCAGGATTATGGCGCGCGCATCGTGGCGAGGTCGAATTACTGGGTGCAGCAGGAGGAGTGAACCGGTGCACTGCCAATGACGTAGGGGGCGCATTCATGGTAATCTCTCAATAGACACTTAAGAGTGGACACGAGAAAAAAGAGGGGTAACACACGCCGTGCTGGCGACTGCTAAGAAAACCACACTGATTGAACGCTTCCGCACCCACGATACGGACACCGGCTCGCCGGAGGTTCAGATCGCGATTCTGAGTGAGCGGATTGGCGAACTGACCGAGCATTTCAAGACGCACAAGAAGGATCACGCTTCCCGGCGGGGTCTTTTGATGCTGGTCAGCAAGCGCCGCCGCCTGCTGGATTACCTGAAGGCGCACGATTCCGATCGCTATCGCGACGTGATCGGCAAACTCGGTATCCGCAAGTAATCAGAAAGCAAACCTTGACCCGGAAGCGCCCAGACCGAAGATTGGTCACGGCCCCCGTTCTACCTAGGACCTGGGGCCATGGTGTACCTGGCGAACCGAACCCGCTGCCAGGGCCCGCGCACAGCTATCGGCTGAACGCGGCCCTGGACGCAGGGTTTGAATTGCAGACTGGCCTGCAAAGCGGGAAAGCCTGCTCTCCTGCAAACCAACCTACATCCATCTTGCGCGCGCCCTGCGGCTGGCCGGCTCATTGGCGGTATACCCGCACTTTCAATCGCACTGCGCAATCAAATTTCCCAAGCGAAAAAAATGAAACGAGGACTCTATGTCTACGAAGCATGAAGTAGCCGTCGAGCTTGCCGGCGGCAAGCGTCTGGTCTTTGAGACCGGCCGCATGGCCAAGCAAGCATCTGGCGCCGCACTGGTGACTACGGGCGAGACCGTGGTTCTTGCAACTGCTGTGGCGTCTCCCGATCCCAGGGAAGGCATCGACTTCTTCCCGCTCACGGTCGATTACCGTGAATACACCTATGCCGGGGGACGCATTCCCGGAGGATTCATCAAGCGCGAAGGCCGGCCCAGCGAAAAAGAAGTCCTGACCTGCCGGCAGATTGACCGCCCCATCCGTCCGCTATTCCCTGACGGATTTCGCAACGAGACCCAGGTGATTGCGCTGGTCTTCTCCGCGGATAAAGAGAACGATCCGGACGTGGTCGGCATCAACGCCGCCGCAGCCGCGCTGGCGCTGTCAGATATTCCATTCAGCGCCACCGTGGGCGCAGTTCGCGTTGGCCGCGTGGGTGGCGAGTTTGTGATCAATCCCACCTATGCCGAGCGCGCCGCCACCACCGTGAACATCATGGTTGTGGGTCACAAAGACGGCATCGTGATGATCGAGTCGGGCGCCAAGGAAGAGACCGAAGAGGTCATCCTGGCGGCCATCGAATTCGCACACACGGAAATCAAGAAGATTGTTGCCGCGATCGACGAGTTGGTTGCAAAGGCGGGGAAGCCCAAGCGGGCATTTACCGCGCCAGAGTTCGACGCAACGTACTTTGGCGAGTTGGAGTCGAAGGTCGAAGGGCGACTGAAGGATGCCCTGGACACGAAGACTCATGGCAAGACTGAGAGCTACGCCCTGGTCAAGCAGATCAAGGACGAGTTGGCGGCTGAACTGCCTGCAGACGATGCAGCGGCAAAGAAGAAACTGGCCCACTACTATGAGAAACTGCGTGAACGAATCTTCCGCGAGCAGGTGACCAAGGACCGCATCCGGCCTGACCGCCGCGCCTTTGACGAGATTCGCCCCATCAGCATTGAGACCGGGGTTCTGCCGCGCACGCATGGCTCGGCGCTGTTTACGCGTGGAGAAACGCAGGCACTGGTTACGGCCACTCTGGGTACCGCGGACGACGGGCAGCGCCTGGAGAGTTATGAAGGCGAGCAGCGGAAGAATTTCATGCTGCACTATAACTTTCCGCCGTTCAGCGTTGGTGAGACGGGACGTATGGGCGGCACTGGCCGGCGCGAAATCGGTCACGGAGCATTGGCAGAGCGCGCCATTACGGCAGTGCTGCCGAGTGCAGAAGAGTCTCCGTATTCGATCCGCATCGTGTCGGACATTCTTGAGTCCAACGGCTCCTCGTCGATGGCCTCAGTGTGCGGCGCGAGCCTGGCACTTTACGACTCCGGCATTGCCCTGAAGGGCTCGGTAGCCGGCGTTGCGATGGGCCTGGTAAAGGAGGGCGACGACTACGCCATCCTCACCGACATTGCCGGCGCAGAAGATCACTACGGCGACATGGACTTCAAGGTGGCCGGTACCCGCAAGGGAATCACCGCCCTGCAGATGGATATCAAGATCGGCGGATTGACGCGCGAGATTCTTCAGCAGGCCATGGAACAGGCGCGCAAGGGCCGTCTCTTTCTGCTGGACAAGATGGACGCCGCGCTCGACGGACCGCGCACGGAGCGCTCAGCCTATGCGCCTCGTATTGAAACCGTGATGATTCCGACGGACAAGATTCGTGATTTGATCGGCAAGGGTGGCGCGACGATTCGCGGCATCATTGAGCAGACTGGCGCGAAGATTGATGTGGACGACACGGGCCGTGTCAGCGTGGCCTCATCGGACGCTGAAGGTCTGAAGAAGGCGCTCGAAATCATCAGCAACATCACTGCCGTGCCCGAAGTGGGCAAGGTTTACCTGGGCAAGGTCGTACGGCTGGCAGAGTTCGGCGCATTCGTCGAGCTTTTCCCAGGCACTGACGGCCTGCTGCACATCTCCGAAATTGCAGAACATCGCGTGAAAGAAGTAAAGGACGAGTTGCGCGAAGGCGACCAGGTGATGGTGAAAGTACTGGCCATCGAGGGCAATCGCATCAAGCTCAGCCGTAAGGCGCTGATCAAGGAGCAGAAGGCCAAGCTGGCCCAGTCCGCTCCTGTTGATGCGGGAGAAGTGGAGAGTGAGTCGACTGAGGTTTTGACGCCCGCCAGGCCTCGCAACGAATTCGACGAACGTCAGCCGAAATCGAACCAGAGCACGATTCTGATTGAGGGCGGAGAGGACTTCGACGAAGAAGAGGGCGAAGAGTTCGACGAAGAAAACGAGCCGAACTTCAACCGCGTGGAAGGCGCACCAGTGACGGTTGGTCAGCCGGTCGCAGCGGGCAGCCGTCCTCCGGCGAATAACAATGATCGCAGGCGCAAGCGGCGGCGCGGCGGACGTGGGCCTCGTCCCGGCGGGGGCCAAGGCTAGCTCACCGCATTCAACGAAGCAAAAACGGAGAGGCTCGGACGTAAGGTCCGGGCCTCGCTTGCCTTGTACTTCAACCGTTCAGGCGTCTCGGGGGAAAGCCGGGCGTGCTGCGTTCGCAAGGGTTCGCGCTCAACTTGGTTAGTTGATTCTCGAATGAAGGTGGCGACGAATTCACTGGTAGAAAGGTTCTCAAGAGGGAACGTGAGTTCATTCACACTGCCTCGTAATTGATTGGATGACCGCTTCGTAATTTCCTGTGACTGTTTTTATTATCTACACTAAACTCAATCCGATGGCAGCCAGTCTTTACATTGTCGTTGAAGGCGAGGATCCGGGGTTCGACATCTTTGTCAACGGACACGCGCTGGCCCGCAACGAAGAGGCCCTGGAGCGTTTGGCGGCGACATTACAGGTGACTCCGTTGCTGGAGTTTTTCTCGGCTGACGAAAACTCGATGGCGCTGTTGCTGGAACAGGGTACAGGCAATCCCGAATGGGCTCGCAATTTGCCGCAGCCGCAATGGTTCGACGCCGCAGTGGGACTGCGAACTGTGCGTACGGTCATGGAGTTTCTAACCTCCTCACCGGCCGCGATTGGCTCTGAAACATTTCCTGTCCTGCTTGAACTCAGGGAGTATGAGCGCGTGTTGCAGAAGACGGCCGATCGAGGACTTCGCTGGCACCTTGCTGCAAGCTGGCGTTAAGGCGCGAGCTTTCCACACCAGACATTGAATTCATGGAGTCAATCTGCTGCCGCTTCATTTTCGCGGGAAGGGAAGATGTTCCCCATGCGCTGAATCTGGGCGCCCACTCCTTGCAGTTTTTCCTCGATGCGTTCATAGCCGCGATCCATGTGGTAGACGCGGTCGAGGATGGATTCCCCGTCGGCAACCAAGGCCGCCAGCACCAAGGACGCGGAAGCTCTGAGATCGGAACACATAACCGCCGCGGCGGAGAGCTTCGCAGGACCGCGTACTGTTGCAGTACGGCCATCCACCTTGATGTTGGCACCCATTCTGACCAACTCCTGCACATGCATGAAGCGGTTTTCAAAGATGTTCTCCTTGACCAGGCTCACGCCTTCGGCCTGTGTGGTGAGAGCCATATACTGCGCCTGCATGTCGGTAGGGAAGCCGGGGTACTCCTCTGTTGATATGTCAGCGGCGGTGAGACGTCCGCCGGAACGCACGCGCACTGAGTCCGGGCCGAGGACTTCGATGTTGACACCGGCCTCTTCAAGCTTGCCAATGAGAGCGCGCAGATGCGCGGGATTGCAGTCTGCCACGGTGAGGTCGCCGTTGGTGATTGCTCCCGCGACGAGGAATGTGCCGGCCTCGATGCGGTCTGGATTGATGCGGTAATGGGCGCCATGCAAGATGCTGACCCCTTGAACACGGATCGTAGAAGTGCCGGCGCCCTCTATTCTGGCGCCCATGGCAGTGAGCAATGCGGCCAGGTCGGATACCTCGGGTTCGCGGGCACAATTCTCCATCAGGGTTTCGCCCTCGGCCAGCACCGCGGCCATGAGCAAATCTTCGGTTCCGGTGACGGTGATCTTGTCGAAAACCAGGTGTGCCCCAATGAGGCGTGAGGCACGCGCTTCAAGGTATCCGTGCTCCTGCACGATGGTTGCGCCCATCTTTTCCAAGCCCTTGATGTGCAGATCAATCGGGCGTCCTCCAATGGCACAACCGCCCGGCATCGCCACGCGCGCCATCCCTGTACGCGCAACGAGCGGGCCAAGCACCAGGGAGCTGGCGCGCATGGTTTTCACAATTTCGTATTTTGCAACCGGGTCGGAGAGCGTGCGGCAACTGAGCTTGATTCGATGGCCGCCACTGCCCTCGACAATTTCAGTTTCGGCGCCCATAGAGGCCAACAATCGCCGCTCGGTTTCAATGTCCCGTACTTTGGGGATGTTTTCGAGAGTGATTTCGTCCTCGGTAAGAATGGCCGCTGCCATGCATGGAAGCGCTGAGTTTTTTGCGCCCGACACGCGGATGGTGCCCACCAATGGATTCCCGCCTCGAATGACAAATTTATCCATGAAGAATCAACGGCTCCCTAACTCTCCAGTGTAATTCCGGACACAGCGTTGGTGGGCAATGAGGCAGTTATACTTACTGCGATGCTTGAGAAGCCGCGGACTGGTCCGCGTTGAGAAAGAAAGCAATGAAGCTGACTGGTTGGATGTTGCGCAGGCGAATTTGGCTGGGGACGATGTTTCTTGTTCTGGGGGCAATTGCCTCCGCTCAATCGGGTAAGCCGCGGGAGGTGTCTGCCGGGGACAGGGCCGGGAAACCGTTGCCGACGATTGTTGAGAAGAACGGCCATTACGCGCTTCTCGTTGACGGGGAGCCATACCTGATGCTGGGTGTGCAGGCCAATAATTCAAGCGCATGGCCGGCATATCTTGACAAGGTGTGGCCGGCGGCCGAAGCGCTCCATGCCAACACTGTCGAGCTTCCGATTTATTGGGAGCAGCTTGAGCCAGCCGAGGGCAAGTTCGACTTCAGTGTCGTGGATTTGATTCTGAAGGAAGCGAGAGAGCATCATGTGCGGCTGGTGCTGCTTTGGTTCGGCACATGGAAGAACGGAAGCTCCCACTACACGCCGGAGTGGATCAAGCTCAACCAGGAGAAGTATCCGTTCCTGGTGAATGAAAAGGGCGAGACGGTGGACTCGCCATCGCCGTTCTCGACGGCGTTCCTAAAGGCCGACAAGGATGCCTTTCGCGCATTGATGCGGCACATCAGAGAGACTGATGCCGAGCGCACCGTGCTGATGGTGCAGGTGGAAAATGAATCGGGGGTGTGGGGAGGAGTGCGGGACTACGGGCCTGAGGCACAGAAGGCTTTTGCCAGTGCAGTCCCCGGAAAGCTGGTTGCGGGGCTGGGCAAGCAGCCCGGCACCTGGCGACAGGTATTCGGCGACGACGCCGACGAGACCTTCGAGGCCTGGTATACCGCGACCTACATCGAACAGGTGGCCGACGCGGGCAAGAATGAGTATCCGCTGCCGATGTATGTGAATGCCGCGCTGCGCGACCCTTTCCACCCCGGCAAGGCGCCCAGCTATGAATCCGGCGCGCCCACCGACAACAATATCGATTTGTGGAAGATTGCAGCGCCGTCGATCAGCGTGGTTGCCCCGGATATCTATCTTCCTGAGTACTCGAAATACATGAAGGTCATGGAGCTCTACAAGCGGAAGGATAATCCGCTGCTGATTCCCGAGACCGGAAACTCTGCCACGTTTGCGCGCTATGTGTTTGCCGCAATCGGACAGGGGGCATTGGGCTGGGCGCCGTTCGGACTCGATTACAGCCGTTATAGCAATCAGACTGAAGGCCCTGAGGCAATGGAGGCAAGTGCTCTTAAGCCGGTTGCGCAACAATATGCGCTGCTGGCTCCCATCGCCCGGATGCTGGCCAAAGAGAATCTGGAGGGGAAGGTCAGGGGTACAAGCGAAGATCCGGACAACCATACGCAGAAGCTCGACTTCGAACGCTGGCAGGCGGTGGTCAAGTACGGTATGCCGTCATTCGGCAACTGGATGGAGCCGAAGGGCAATACGCCGCCCGATGGAGGAGTGGTGATTCTGGAGCTGGGGCCGGATGAGTTTCTGGTTGCCGGCCACCACGTACGCGTGGACTTTACGCCGACGTTTGCACCCGGCAAGAAGCGGCTTTGGCTCAAGGTGGAGGAAGGCAGTTTCGATGCAGCAGGGAACTGGAAGATGGCGCGCATCTGGAACGGCGATCAGACCGATTACGGCCTCAATTTGAAATCGGACGAAAACGTGCTGCTCAAGGTGACCCTGACAACGTTCTGAAGCCACCGTGTCAGCGAACGCTTCAAACTCACAATTCCAGCACGTTGTCCTCAATGGCGAGCCTCACATTGCCATCGGATTTTGCGAGGCGGCGAACCGCTTCGGGCTTGTCGACTCTTGCCTTGAGCATGACCAGTGCAACGGGCACGCTGCGCCCGGCGCTCTTGATGGTATCAACGGCAGTGGCACGGTCGATTTTGCAGGCACACATGAGGATGCGTATGCCGCGCTCGACAAGCTTGGAATTTTGCATGTGTACGTTGACCATAAGGTTTTCGTACACATAGCCGAGGCGAGTCATGGCTCCGGTGGTGATCATGTTGAGAACCATTTTCTGAGCCGTGCCGGCTTTCATGCGCGTGGAGCCGGAGATCACTTCGGGACCCACTTCGGCCACGATGACGATATCGGCTGCGGCAGCGATGGGCGTGTCATTGTTGCACGTGACTGCGGCGGTGTGTGCACCGCGGGCGCGGGCGTAGGCCACGGCTGCGACTACATAAGGAGTGCGACCTGACGCTGAAAGCCCGACTACTATGTCTTTGCGTGTGGGGCGCCGACGGGCGATGTCCCGCTGACCCAGCTCTTCTGAGTCCTCATTGACTTCGACGGCTGACGCCAGCGCCTTAGGGCCGCCGGCCATGATGTATTGGACCTGCCCCGGAGCGGTGGAATAGGTTGGCGGGCACTCTGAAGAGTCGAGCGCCGCGATGCGCCCGCTGGAACCTGCGCCCACGTAGATCAGGCGTCCACCGTCTCGCAGACAGCGAGCGACTTGATCGATCACTTGAGCGATCTCCGGAATCGCTTTCTTGACCGCTGCCGCAACCTTGGCATCCTCGTGGTTGATAATGCGAGCGATTTCCAGTGCGGACTTGGTGTCAAAGCCTTGAGAAGCCTCGTTTTGGCTCTCTGTTGTAAGTTGCTGAAGCAAGGAGGCTTGATCTCTTTTTGGATCATCTCTCCCTGGTGCGTCGGCCACTTCCTGCGTAGTCGTACTGCTAAGCATCGAGTCTGCCCCCAGCCTCTAATTGTAGCTGTAAAGTCCGCAAGCTCGAAGAGAATTCTGAACGAACGAATCGCCTAATTGATTACCAATTTGTCATACGCCGTCAAGGCTTCTCTGACGGCATCATGAAAGGCGGGGCGCACCGTTCGGATCAGCTGGCTTTGCCGATCCGGCCAGGTGCGATTGGTTAAAAGTACAACGGAGACCGCGGCTTCCAGGTCAATCCACAGCGAGCATCCGCTGTAGCCAAGATGTCCAATGGAATGGGGCGAAAAGTATCGGCCGGCCGAGGATTCCGGTGATGGAGTGTCCCAGCCCAGCGCGCGCGAGCTACCTTCAGGGAGTTGGCGCGCGGCGAAGGTAGCAATCGTCTCGGGGTTGAAGAGGCGCTGCTTTTGGGGATCAGTGGCCGGCCCTGCGGCGGCAAGAATTTCCGCGGCAAAGCGCAGCAGATCCGGAACGTTTGAAAACAATCCGGCGTGGCCGCCCGCGCCTTGCAGGAGCCAGGCGTGCTCATCCTGCACTTCGCCTTGAATGATGCGATGACGCAATGTGGTGTCCTCCTCAGTCGGAGGAATGAGCGGTCTTAGGACCGCAGTGGGGCAGTACCCGGTAGCCGTGAAGCCGAGGGGCTCAAAGACTTCCATTCGAACCCACCGCGCAAGATACTCGCGGGTCAAAACCTCCAACGCCTTGCCCAACAGAATGAATCCAATATCGGAGTATTCAGTTCGCGTTCCCGGCGCGGCCTCAAGAGGCAACTGCAGGCAAGCGCGAAGGAGGGCAGTGGGCGTGCTGACAGTGCGGAACAACTCAGCGTAGCCGGGCAATCCGGAACTGTGGGCCAGGAGATGGCGCACCCTGACTTGGTGGGCGAGTTCCCCACGGGAACGGCCAACCACGAATCCCGGAAGCAACTCACCCAACGGGGTGTCGAGGTCGAGCTGGCCCCGCTGGTAGAGCAGCATGGCAGCAGCGGTTGTGGCGGCCACTTTGGTGATGCTTGCGACGTCATATACCGTTGCCGGCGTGACAGCGGGCGCATTGTCTTCGTAGGTGAATCTTCCCAATGCGTCTTGCAGCACGACCTTGCCGCCCGCGAGCACTCCAAACGCACAGCCGGGAAATGCATGCGCCGCGATCGCGTCGGCGAGCACCTTATAGACAGGCGCGAATGCGCCGTTCAAATCATGGACAGCATCGGTGGGCGAACTGGTTTCAGGCATCATCGCTGTCTTGAATCGTAACGCGAACAGCGGAACCGCGGGGATGAGACAACCATTTTGGCATCCTTTACTCGCCTGGGCTACCCTTGGGTATCAACCATGCGTCTATCTGGATGAAGGCGCCCTGGAGGACAAGATGCGTGTGCCGGATGGAAGATTGATTGCGGCAGTCGTGCTGACCCTGGCCGGGGCAGCCTGCGCGTCTGCGCAACCGCCGGCGGAGCCTCAATCTGCCTCTGCAGCACCGACGCAGACGACGGCAATCCCAACTTCCACTGCTGCCACTTCGCCCGCCGTAGCGTCACAAGCCACAGAAGCAACTCCACCTGCGACTCAGAAGAAGACTTACATTGTTCCTGCGGGTACGAAGGTCCTGCTGCAATTGCGCAGCTCGATCAATACCAAGAGCGCGCGAGCGGGCGACGGGGTTTACCTGGCTTCGACATTTCCCGTTGTCGTTGGCAATCGTGTGATGATTCCGGCGGGGGTTTATGTGCAGGGCGTGGTTGATCGAGTTGAGCGCGCGGGCCGCGTGAGAGGGAAAGCACAGCTCGACATGCACTTTACTTCGATCATCTTTCCCAATGGCTCAGTGGTGGAGATTCCGGGCATGGTGAACAGCCTGCCGGGCGCGAGAAAACAGGAAGTGAAAGACGACGGAGAGGGAACTATTGAGCAGGACAGCGATAAAGGGCGGAATGCAGGCAAGGTGGCAGAGGTCGCCGTCCCAACCGGGGGAACAATCGGTTCGATTGGCGGACTTGGCTCCGGTCATCCGATCGCAGGCGGAATCGCGGGGATTGGAGCAGGTCTGGCGACAGCCGGCCTTGTTTCGTTGTTTACGCGAGGCGCCGATGTGAACATCGAAAGCGGAACACAGGTTGAGATGGTGCTGCAGCGGCCGCTGATGCTGGAGGAAGAGAACCTTGCCGGGGCTGCGAGTTCCGGAAATGCTCCTGCGCTTGTGCCTGCTGCAAATCAGCCAAGGCCGCTTGAAAAGCCCAATCGGGTTCATGTTCTTTGCCCGCCTGGAGGTCTCGGCTGCGAGTAGCCTACTGCGCAGCGTAAAATGAGATTAGAGATGGAAACACAGATTCAACCACCTGAACCCCTGAAATCGGCTTCAAATTCCCCCGGACCTGAAGGTTCACCAGTCATTGCCAACGCGCCCGATTCGTCGCAAAAGTCGACGGGCGGCATCTTCCTCTGGCTGCGTGATCTCGTGGTTTCCGCCGCCATTTCGGTGCTGATTATTACGTTCCTCTACCAGCCTGTCCGCGTAGAAGGCACGAGCATGTTGCCGCGGTTGGAGGACCATGATCGCCTCTTTATCAACAAGTTTGTCTACCACATTGAGTCGATCCAGCGCGGCGACGTGGTGGTCTTCCACTACCCTCGCGACCCAGCGAAGAGCTACATCAAACGCGTAATCGCATTGCCGGGCGATCGGCTTTGGATTGATCGCGGCGAGGTCTGGCTTAACGGGAAACCTCTCGATGAGGGTTACGTCCCAAGACGCTACCGCGACAATCGCTCGATGGCGGAAATGATTGTCCCCGATGACACTTACTTCATGATGGGCGACCACCGGTCGATCTCGTCCGATAGCCGCGAGTTTGGCCCGGTTGAGCGGGATTTGATCTACGGCAAAGCGGTCTTCGTCTACTGGCCGGCGAAGGATGCGGGAGTGGTGCGATAGAGGTCAAGTTTTCCACGCAAGCCTCACTCGGCCAAACCTGCTAGAATCGATTGAATCCACTCCTCGGAGAGGCGATGCAGGCGATCCTAGCGCTCGAAGACGGGCGCATCTTCCGTGGCCAAGGCTATGGGCACCCAGGCGAATGCCAGGGCGAAGTTGTTTTTAATACTTCTCTTACCGGATATCAGGAAATCGCCACCGATCCCTCCTATTCCGGACAAATTGTCGTTCTCACCAACCCTCAAATCGGGAATTACGGCACCAACCAGGCGGACAACGAATCGGCCAAGCCATTCATTGAGGGCTTGATCGTCCGGGAGTTCTCGGCGGTCAGCTCCAACTGGCGTTCTGAGCAGGTTACCGACGAATACATGGAGCGGTATGCCGTGCCGGTGCTGGCGGAGATTGATACCCGCGCCCTGGTGCGTCATCTGCGCAATCACGGCGTGATGCGCGGGGTGATTTCGACCGTTGAGCGGAACACGGACGTCCTGGTTGAGCGAGCGAGAAGTATTCGCAAGATGGACGGGACCGACCTGGCACGGGTGGTGTCGACCAAGTCTATTTACCAATTTGATTCCACTGATAGCCGCAATCAGTCGGGAGACAGCTTACTGCCCGATGCTCTTTTGCAAAACGAGGAAGCACGGAGACGCCATCATGTGGTGGCGTATGACTTCGGCATCAAGCACAACATTCTGCGCATGCTGACGCGCGAAGGCTGCCGGGTGACGGTGGTTCCGGCGGAGACAACGGCGGAAGACGTGCTTGCGCTCAATCCGGACGGAGTATTTCTGTCGAACGGACCGGGCGATCCCGAACCGGTGGAATATGCGGTCGCCGCCATTCGCCGCATGATGGGGCGGGTACCGATTTTTGGAATTTGCCTGGGGCATCAACTTTGCGGACTGGCACTGGGCGGCAAGACTTACAAACTCAAGTTTGGACACCACGGCGGTAATCACCCGGTGCGAAACAACGCGACAGGCAAGGTGGAGATTACTGCGCACAACCACAATTTCGCCGTTGACCCGGACTCCATCAATGGGAACGAAGTGGAACTGACCCATGTGGACCTGAACGACCAGACGCTCGAAGGGCTGCGGCATAAGGCGCTGCCTCTATTCAGCGTGCAATACCATCCTGAAGCAGCGCCGGGACCGCATGATTCGCATTACCTGTTTCGCGATTTCCGGCGGATGATGGAGGAGTGGAAGGGATGATGTTTGCAGTGCTTGAGAGGACAATCATTCAACGGCAGCGGGGCTTTCGGCTCCGCTGTTTTTTGGGCTCGGCGTTGCTGCTCCCTTTGTTGAGTTTTGCGTTGTGCGGATCATTGAACGCACAGATTTATGTTGAAAAGCCGATACACCTGACACATGTCGAAGGGTACGTTTTTGATAGCCACGGAAGGCCGTTAGTGAACGCGGAGGTTACGCTGGTTCGGGACGAAACGGTTGCATTCAGAACTCGAACTGATCGTACCGGCGCCTTCAACTTCAATTTCGAACACGTTTCGGGAAGATTCTGGTTTCGGGTAGCGAGGACGAATAGCGCGCCGGCAGCCAGGGAAGTCGACGTCACAGACGAGATTGCGACTCTTTTGCAGCGGAAGAAGCTTTACGTAATTGTGGGGCCCGGCGCATGTATGGATGCTTGCTCGTCGGTTACTACGAGCAAGCATGAGTTCGACCAGGCAATTCGGAAACTGAGCAGACACTAGATCAGGGAATCGTCGAGAAATATGCCACGCAGAAATGACATACAGAAGATTTTAGTGATCGGCTCGGGGCCGATTGTGATTGGGCAGTCGGCGGAGTTCGACTACAGCGGCACGCAGGCCTGCAAGGCTCTCAGGCAGGAGGGCTACGAGGTGGTGCTGGTGAATTCGAACCCGGCCACCATCATGACCGATCCCGACCTGGCCGACCGCACGTATATTGAGCCGCTCACGCGCGAGTATGTCGAGGAGATCATCCGCATTGAAGCGGAGATGTTGGCCAAGGAGCCCAATTCCGGCATTTTCGCGCTGCTGCCAACTGTGGGCGGGCAGACGGCACTGAACCTGGCCGTGGATCTGGCGGATGCGGGGATTCTTGACCGCTACAACGTGGAGTTGATCGGCGCCAAACTTGAGGCGATCAAGAAGGCTGAGGATCGGCTGCTGTTCAAGGATGCGATGCTTCGCATTGGGCTCGATGTCTCAAAATCTGCCTTGGTGAACAACCTGCGCGACGGGCTGGATTTTGCCACCAAGCTGGGCTTTCCGGTGCTGATCCGGCCGAGCTTTACGCTGGGCGGCTCAGGAGGAGGAATCGCCTATAACCGTGAAGAGCTGATGGAGATTCTGGCGCGCGGCCTGGACCTCTCGCCGGTTCACGAGTGCCTGGTTGAAGAAAGCGTGCTGGGATGGAAGGAATACGAACTCGAGGTGATGAGGGATCTTGCCGACAACGTCATCATCATTTGCTCGATTGAGAACTTCGATCCAATGGGAGTGCACACCGGCGACTCCATCACCGTTGCCCCGGCGCAGACACTCACAGACCGCGAATATCAAAAGATGCGCGACGCGGCGATTGCTGTCATGCGCGAGATCGGAGTCGAGACGGGTGGTTCGAATGTTCAGTTCGCTGTGAATCCAGTGGACGGCCGGATGACGGTGATCGAGATGAACCCGCGCGTGTCACGGTCATCGGCGCTGGCTTCTAAGGCCACCGGTTTTCCAATTGCCAAGATTGCCGCCAAGCTGGCCGTGGGCTACACGCTGGACGAGATTCCTAACGACATTACGCGCAAGACCCCGGCGTGCTTCGAACCGACCATCGATTATGTTGTGGTGAAGATTCCCAAATGGCAATTCGAAAAGTTCCCCGGCGCGGACGATACGCTGGGCCCACAGATGAAATCGGTGGGCGAAGTGATGGCCATGGGCCGTACCTTCAAGGAAGCGCTGATGAAGGCCTGGCGCGCGCTCGAAACAGGCAAGAAGACCGGCGCGGAAATCCTTGAGCCTCGCCGGCTGACGCAGATGCTTGTGACGCCGCGGCCCGAGCGGCTGGGCTATATCCGATTTGCCTTCGAACGCGGGATGAGTGTGCGCGAAGTAGCGCGCCTTACCGGGATGGACCCGTGGTTTCTGCACCAGATGCGCGAGATCACACTGGCACAGATGGGCATTGCGCAAACTACGCCGGAGACGATCGGCACAGAAGAACTGCGCAAGCTTAAGCGTTTCGGCCTCAGCGACGAACGCATTGCGACAGAGTGGAAACTTGAAGGTCACGCAGGGACGCAGCAGGTAAGGGAACTGCGCGAAGGGAAGGGGATCAAGCCGGTCTTCAAGCTGGTGGACACATGCGCCGCAGAGTTCGAATCGATGACGCCCTACCTCTATTCAACCTACGACGAAGAGGATGAGGCGCCACCGACCAAAACGCCGAAGATCATCATTCTCGGCTCGGGCCCGAACAGAATTGGACAGGGAATCGAGTTTGATTACTGTTGCTGCCACGCAGCTTTCGCGCTGAAAGACGACGGCTACGAGACCATCATGGTCAACTGCAACCCTGAAACCGTCTCGACCGACTACGACACCAGCGACCGGCTTTACTTTGAACCGCTGACGCTGGAAGACGTGCTGGCGGTGTACAACCACGAGGCGCAGTCGGGCGCGGAAATCGGCATGATTGTACAGTTTGGCGGACAGACGCCGCTCAACCTTGCGCAGCGGTTGCGCGCAGCCGGCGTGCCGATTATCGGCACGTCACCCGAATCCATCGACCTGGCTGAGGATCGCAAGCGGTTCGGAAAGTTGCTTGAAGAACTTGACATACCTCAACCCGCGGGCGGCACGGCGACCAGCGTTGAAGAAGCTTTGGCTGTGGGTGAGCGCATCGGCTATCCAGTGCTGGTGCGGCCCAGCTACGTGCTCGGCGGTCGAGCGATGGTCATCGCATACGATGCGGACGCCGTGGCTCAATACATGAAACAGGCGGTGGAATACTCGCAGGAACGGCCGGTGCTGGTGGACCACTTTCTTGAGAACGCAGTTGAAGTTGATGTGGATGCGCTGTGCGACTCTGAGGACGTCCTCATTGCCGGGATCATGCAGCACATCGAGGAGGCCGGCATCCACTCCGGCGATTCTTCCTGCGTGCTACCGGCCGTCGACATCCGCGAAGAGACGCTGGAAGTTCTGCGTACCTACACCCGCAAGCTGGCTCGCGCTTTGAAGGTGGTTGGCCTCGTGAATCTGCAATTTGCAATTCAGCGTGACGGCGCAGGCCAGGACCACGTGTATGTGATCGAGGTGAATCCACGCGCTTCCCGGACGGTTCCTTATGTCTCGAAGGCAACCGGCATCCCTCTGGCCAAAATTGCTGCGCGGTTGATGACGGGCAGGAAACTGCGTGAGTTGCTGCCCACGCAACTTGCACGCGGCAAGGACCTTGGAACGGGAACGTATTATTACGTGAAGTCGCCGGTCTTTCCGTGGTCAAAATTCTCAGGCGTCGATACGGTTCTTGGTCCGGAGATGAAATCGACGGGCGAGGTGATGGGCGTGGCAGCGAGTTTTGGCGAGGCGTTTGCCAAGGCGCAGCTTTCCGCCGGACAGGTGCTCCCCACGAGCGGCACGGTCTTCTTCAGTGTGAACGACCACGACAAGGCGGCAGCAATTGAGCTGGCGCGCCGATACGTCCAACTGGGCTTTCATCTTGTGGCCACCGAGGGTACGGCTAACGTGCTGGAGCACGCGGGCCTTACGGTTGAACGGGTTTTCAAAGTCAAAGAGGGCCGGCCCAACGTGGTGGATTTGATTAAAGGTGAGCGCATTCAACTGATCGTCAATACGCCGCGCGGCCAGGATACGTTTTTCGACGAGAAGGCGATTCGACGGGCTGCTGTGCTGGCGCGTGTGCCGACGATTACCACAATCGCGGCGGCACAGGCTGCCGTCGAGGGGATTGCCGCGATGCAGCGGCGGCGAACCACAGTCTACGCGTTGCAGAACCTTCACGCTGCGAATGGCGCCTGAACGTTTGAAAGTTGTCATGTGTGCCTCGTGAGATGTCTGGCGACCGTCGCATGAGTGGAGCAGGGAACTCTGCGGACTGCTTAGCCCTACAATAAAGCTATGTTGATTGAAGGCGTCTTTGCGGCGACAACCACACCCTTTTACTCGGATGAGAGGGTGTACTTGCGTAAGCTTGAAGCGAATATCGCTCGCTATTCCCGCGGCCTGCTTGCGGGCATGGTGGTTCTGGGATCAACGGGCGAGGCCGTCACCCTGAATGACGAGGAGACGCGCGATGTGCTGCGGGTGGCCGCACAGGCAGCAGCGCCTGAGAAGGTGCTGATTGCAGGCGTGGGGCAGGAAAGCGTGAAGTCCACCGTCGAACGCGCGGAGATGGCAGCGCGCTTTCAATACGATGCAGTTCTCGTCCGCACGCCAACCTATTACTCGAGCCAAATGTCGGCTGGGGCCGTGCTCAATTTCTTCCGCAGCGTCGCAGACCGCTCTCCGTTGCCCGTGCTGCTCTACAACATACCGCGGTGCGTTCCGTATCAGATTCCCGTCGATCTGGTCGCCGAACTGGCCCAGCACTCGAACATCATCGGCATCAAAGAGTCCAGCGGCAGCATGGATCGAATCAAGGCTCTGATTGAAGCTACCCGCAACGCGCGTCAGCGGCAAGTGACTGTCACACCCGTGTTTGAGGCGGTTACGGCGCGCATGCTTAAGCCGGTTGCGCATGAAGCCGAACCGTCCACATACGTATCGGCCAGCGATCTTGCGGGCGGAGTTGCTTTGGCGACTGCACCGCCCACTACACCGATCAAGACACGCACGAAAGACGTCGGCTTTCAAGTACTCACAGGCTCGGCCTCGACGATGCTGGAGTCGCTGGAGGCAGGCGTGGCTGGCGCCATCCTGGGGTTTGCGGCATGTGCTCCGCAGGCGTGCCAGGAGGTCTATCTGGCGTGGAAGGATCATGATCTGAAGCTGGCTCAAGAAAAGCAGCAGCGGATTGCTGGACCGAGCCAGCGCATCGTTGGAGATCTGGGAATCAGAGGAGTGAAGTTCGGCTGCGACTTCAACGGGTATTACGGCGGAAATGCACGCTTGCCCCAGTTGCGGGCAACTGCAGAGGAGAAGGCTGAGATAGAAGCCCTACTCGTGGGAATCAGGAACTGAATGGCCCTGGAAGCGAGGGCGATGAGGTTTCTTGCCCTACTTATCATGTCCGATAACAGATATTCTGTATACTGAACCCCTGCAAGGGTCAATAACCTCTGCCAATGGAAGACATGGTCGTCCCATCCTCTTCCCCTTTGTTTTCTGTTGGTTTGCTACATCTTGTAGCGGCCGAGATCCTCGTCGTTCAGGCCTTCGAGCCAGCCGCGCAACTGCTCTGCGGTGGGACCTTCGGGCGGACCCGACGTGCTCAGCTTCGCCTGCTGCATGACTTGCTCGGCAACATAGATCGGGCAGTCCGCACGCAGCGCCAACGCGATCGCATCTGAAGGACGGGCGTCCATCGTAATCGGTTCATCCTGTTGCCTTAACCACAGCGTTGCGAAGAATGTGTCATCTCTAAGTTCTGTAATCACTACCTTTTCAAGGCGGCAGTTCAGGTGATGGATCAGGTTTCGAGCCAGATCGTGCGTCATGGGGCGCGCAGCGGCCATTTTCTCAATCTCATCGGATATCGCTTTGGCCTCGAAGAACCCTACCCAGATTGGCATCACCGTGTCAGAAGCGACGTCCTTCAGGACAATAATGGGCATGTTGGTGGCTGGGTCCATCATCAGACCGCGGATCCGAACTTCTATATCCATGAACGTCCCTCCTGTGACCCAGGTTTAGACTGCTTCGCCCACCAGGCTGTTAGGAAACGCAGCCGTTATTTTTACTTGCGCGTAGCTACCGGGCGCCGGCGCAATGGGGTGCCTCGTTGTGAAATTCACCGGCTTGTTCTGGCTGCTGCGTCCGCAAACCTGGCCCCGAGCAGGGTTCATTCCCTCAACCATGACCTCCATGATTTGCCCTAAATGCTTCGAATAATTAATCCTCTGAATCTCGCGCTGCCGGTCGAGCAGGACCTGGAGCCGTTGTGCCTTTTCGGTCTCCGGGATTGAATCGATCATGGTCAGCGCCGGAGTGTTGGGCCGGGGGGAGTACTTGAATCCGAAGACGCAATCGTACTCGACTTCCTTGAGCAGGTCCATGGTCTGGATAAAGTCGTCCGAAGTCTCGCCGGGAAACCCGACGATGATGTCGGTGGAAAGCGAAATCGGCCTCCTGGCCGCACGGACCCAACTGATCCGCTCCAGATACCATTCCCGCGTGTATTCCCTGGCCATCATCCGCAAGACCCGCGACGAACCAGACTGGACAGGCAGGTGCACATGATCGCAGAGTGTGGGAACGGCGTCGATGGCCTCAACAATGTCGCGGGTAAAGTCGCGCGGGTGGCTGGTGGTGAAACGCACACGGCGAATTCCCTCCACCTGTCCTACGGCCGCCAGCAATTCCGCGAAGCTCAACTTCCCTTCCGAGTCGTGGTAGCTGTTTACATTTTGGCCGAGCAGCTGAATCTCGGTATAACCCAGATCCGCAATGCGCCGCGCTTCATTGAGCACTGAAGAAGAAGTGCGGCTGCGCTCTTTGCCGCGGGTGTAAGGCACCACGCAGTAGGCGCAAAACTTGTCGCAACCTTCGATGATGGTGATGTAGCCGCGGTACGGATTCTGGCGAGCCGTAAACTCTGTTTCGAAGGTCTCATCCGTCTGACGGTCGTCGAGGCCCGTAATTCGAGTTTCGCCGGCTTGAAGGCGCGCCAGCATTTCGGGAAGCTTGCGATACGAAGCCGATCCGGATACGAGCGACACGTAGGGCGCGCGATCGAAAATCTTCTCGCCTTCCTGCTGAGCGACGCACCCCAGGACGCCAAAGCGCTTCCCTGCCTTATGCAGTTTTTTGTAGTCGTTGAGACGGTTGAAGACCTTTTGCTCAGCCTTGTCGCGAATGGAGCAGGTGTTATAGAGGATGAGGCCGGCCGCCTCTTCCGATTCAACCTGGCTGTAACCCTGCTGCAGGAGTGTGCCAATCACCTTTTCAGAGTCATGGGCATTCATCTGGCAGCCGAAGGTTTCAAGGTAGAAGGTTTTTTCGGTTGCCATAACAATCCCGAGTATACCTTGCGTTGAATTGAATCGGAAACGAGTCCTGGCGATTGACCGCACCTGCTGGCAGCCAGATGCGCTGTCCGCGCCTTTGCCTTATCGTTCACTTGCTGAACAGTTGGCCCTGAAAACGGACAGGCGCTCGCACATGATGGAATTTCGGCAGTTCAATCGATTCAGCAGACTTAAGTGGCGAAGTGATTGGCAG
Source organism: uncultured Acidobacteriaceae bacterium (assembly GCA_963780515.1). Taxonomy (GTDB): domain Bacteria; phylum Acidobacteriota; class Terriglobia; order Terriglobales; family Acidobacteriaceae; genus Telmatobacter. Next base: position 175,438 of record CAWACG010000013.1, on the reverse strand, counting down.
GAGACATGCAAACCTCCTTTGGGTTAGGTCCGGCCCTCCCCCGACCGTTCGTCACAGCCAGAGGTGAACTCGAATGCAGACGCTGCTTCAGGATTTTCGCTATGGCATCCGGCAACTCATCAAGATGCCGGGGTTCTCATTGACAGCCATCGTTTCGCTCGCGCTCGGCATCGGAGCGACCACGGCTGTTTTCAGTGTGGTTTACGCCATTCTGATGGATCCGTACCCTTACGCTGCCTCCGACAGGATGGCCCACATGCGCCTTTTGACTCCAACGGGCGACTTGCGGGGCTTTGGATTGACTGGCCCGCAATGGGAGCAGATTCGCAAGTCTCCTGTGGTGGAAGATGCATTTCTGGAGGACGACTGGAGCCTCACCGTCACAGGGAGCGATCTGCCCGAAGATGTGCAGGCCGTCTACTTGAGTTCCAATGGGTTCAATTTTCTCGGCGTTCCGGCTTTCCTTGGGCCGCGGACTGCAGCCCTCCGACGCGATCGACGGCCAGGATCCGCAACCGGTGGTGGTGCTGGGCTACAAGTTCTGGCAGCGGCACTTCAACTCCGACCCGGCGGTGCTGGGCAAGACGATTCAACTGGTACGCAAGAACTACACCGTCGTCGGCGTAGCCGCCTCGCGCTTTACGTGGGGCGACGGCGATGTCTATCTGCCCAATGAAGATCACCGCAGGACACGACGCTGGGCTATTACGTTGGCATTCGCCTGAAGCCGGGCGTAAGCCACGCGACGCGGACGCCGCCCTGCAACCGCTGATCGCGCAGTTTGCGAAAGATACGCCAAGGCACTTCCCACCCGGAGCGGTGAAACTGCACGTAGTGGGGATGAACGAAGATTTCATCAAGCAATTGGGCGGGACGCTCTACCTGCTGTTCGGCGCAGTGGCGTTGCTGCTGGCCATCGGCTGCGGCAACGTCTCGATTCTGCAGCTTGCGCGGGCGACGGCGCGGACCCACGAATTCGCCGTTCGCGCGGCGATTGGCGCCAGCCGGAGCCGCATCATCCGCCAACTATTAACCGAAGCGCTGCTGGTTTCTCTCACCGGCGCTGGATTAGGGCTGTTGCTGGCCTACAAACTGCTGCACTTGATTGTTGAAAATCTTCCCGAATATTCGTTCCCGCATGAGGCAGCCATCCACATCAACCTTCCCGTGCTGTTGTTCTGCATGGCAATTGCAGTGAGCACAGGAATTCTGTTTGGATTGTGGCCCGCACTCCAGCTTTCCCGCCCGGAAGTGAGCCAGGTGATGCAATCGAACACGCGCAAGACAACGAAGGGCGTGAGCGGGCGCAGGCTACACAACGGATTAATCGCGGGACAGATTGCTCTGACGCTCCTGATGCTCGCAGGAGCCGGTGCGGCCATCGAGGGATTTGTGCGCTTGATGCACACGCCGCTGGGTTACGATCCGCACAATATCATGTCGGTCGGGATTCCGATTCATGACGGGACCTATAAAACCTGGGCCGAGCGCGCTCCCTATTTTGAACAGCTTCAGGCGAAGGTTGCGGAAGTTCCAGGGGTCACAATGGCGGCTGTGTCGAGCAACGCAACGCCGCCGTCCAATGGGTTCGACACCAAGTTCGAGATCATTGGCAAGCCCGCCTCCGAAGATCAGTCGTTCCGTTTCAACATGGTGAGCTCAGAGTACTTTCCATTGCTCCATGTCCCGCTGGTGCAGGGACGCATCTGGAACGCGGCTGAAGACCATCGCGGTGCTGCCCTGATGGTGATCAATGAAACATTGGCAAAGAAATATTTTCCCAACGGCGATGCAATCGGCCATTCGCTCAAAACTCCGGAAGTGACGGCGCGTCCGCCTTATTTGCTCACTGCGCCCGGCGCCGACCAGGGGCCGTTTTTGATTGTTGGTGTGGTTGGGGACAAGCGGGACGATGGACTTGCAAAACCGATTCTGCCGGAGGCTTTTGTTCCCTACACCGCGGCGATGGGGATGTATACGCAGCTTCTGGTGCGTTCGCAAGTTCCACCCCTGACGCTGCTTCACGCCATTCGCGCCAAAGTGAATTCTGTTGATCATGATCAGCAGACCAACGGAAATGTCCGCGACCTTGAGCACTGGGTCAGTGAGGAACCTGAATGGGCGCGCGGGCAGTTGGTGGCATGGCTCTTTGGCGCATTCGCTGCATTGGCGCTGGCACTGGCCGCCGCGGGCCTCTACAGCGTGGTTTCCTACACCGTTGTGCAGCGGACAAACGAGTTTGGCATTCGCATGGCCCTGGGCGCACCGCGCGGCCACGTTCTGCGCATCGTCTTTGCATCGACTGTGGGGAGCGTTGGAGGCGGCATTGCCGCAGGTCTGATTCTCTGCCTCCTGTTGAGCAAGGTGATGGCGCATTGGTCTCAGGAGAGCCAGGCCAGCTCGCGCGATCCCCTGCTGCTGGCCGCCGCCATGGTGACGCTGCTGCTTGTTGCCTCCGTTGCCTGCGCGTTGCCGGCGCGGCGCGCGGCCGAGGTCGACCCGATGACAGCCATTCGCTATGAATGAGGCCTGAAGTCCCGCGGAAAGTCCAAACTGCGACGCTTCATCGCAGTCCCGTGTGAAGGTAAGCGAGCAATGCGGCCATCTGTGGTTGGGTGAATCGGCCTGCAAAGGATGGCATCATTCCCTTGCCCGACAACACCACCCGCATTACGCCGGCGTCGGTGGCCGGAGCGCCGCTGGGGAGGGTGGCGTGTGTAAAGACGCCGTGCAAGTCTGGAGGGACTTTCTTCAATGCCAGGTCATTGTCCTGGTGGCAGTGAGCGCAGCGGACGGTGTAGAGGTGCTTCCCTGCCAACTCCTGATCGGTAAGGGAGGGTTCGCGGTGGCATCCGCTCAGAGCAAAAGTTGCAACCCCGATGAGACCCGCAAAAAGAATAAGAACAGTAAACCAGGCTGCGGAAGAGAATCTATGAGTCATCAATCTTCATCTTAACTGAGCCGCATCGGCGCCCGTGACCTTCGGTATTCTGAACCCATGCATCTTCCTGACCTGGCTCAGATCCGAGAAGCACAAGCGCTTATTTATCGCTACATGCGTCCCACGCCGCAGCATAGCTGGCCCCTTATCAACCAGCGGCTGGGAACTGAAGCGTGGATCAAGCATGAGAATCACACGCCCGTCGGCGCCTTCAAACTGCGCGGTGCGCTGGTGTATGTCGATTGGCTCAAGCAATCTCATCCTGAGATGGAAGGTGTTGTTGCAGCCACACGCGGCAACCATGGTCAGGGCGTGGGAATGGCGGCACGGCTGTTTGGGCTCAAGGCAGTCATCGTTGTTCCTCACGGCAACAGCAAAGAGAAGAATCAGGCTATGTTGGCCCAGGGCGTTGAATTGGTGGAAGAGGGCCACGACTTTCAGGAATCGCTGGAATTCGCGCGCACGCTTGCGGAGAAGCGCGGCTATGCAATGGTCGACTCCTTCAATGAACGGCTGGTCATGGGCACGGCGACCTATGCGCTCGAATTGTTTGAGGCCACGCCGCCTCTCGATGTGGTGTATGTACCCATCGGACTCGGCTCGTCCATCAGTGGTGTTGCCGCAGCCCGCAATGCACTGGGGCTGAAGGCTGAGATTGTGGGAGTTGTCGCGGCTGAATCTCCTTCCTATGCGCTTAGCTTCAAGCAGCGCAAGGTGGTGGAGGCGCCGTCACGCACTTTGATTGCCGACGGCCTGGCATGCCGAAAGCCCAACGCAGAGGCAATGCAGACGATATGGGACAATGTTGCCCGCATCGTCGAGGTCTCCGATGCCCAGATCGCTGAGGCCATGCGCGCCTACTACCGAGACACACACAATCTGGCCGAAGGTGCGGGAGCCGCCGCGCTGGCTGGAGCGCTCAAAGAGAAACCGAAGTGCGCTCGAATTGCAATCGTCTTGACCGGTTCGAATGTCGATGCTTCGATGTATGCGGAAGTCCTTGCGGGGGGCACGATAAATGAAAAGAGTTGAGCACGAACATCTGACACCATTTGCCCACATGGCCCAGAATCGGTGTTTCGGCTGCGGCCCCGCCAATCCAAATGGACTTCGCCTTCAATTCCTGCTGGCTGAAGATGGCTCGGTGGTATGTCCTGCGACGATACCGGAATCGTTTGAGGGACCGACTGGTTATCTGCACGGCGGAATCATCGCAACCTTGCTGGATGAGACCATGAGCAAGGCGGTTCGCGCGCAGAATGTGACCTCGATGACCCGCCGACTGGAAGTTGACTACCGCCGACCAGTGCCTTCCGGCAAACCCATTCGTCTGGAGGGCCGTGTCCTGCGCATCGAGGGGCGGAAGCGTTGGACCGAAGCGAGGATCATGAACGCCGTGGGAACCGTGTTGGCTGAGGGCACCGGGCTATTCATCGAAGTGCAAAGAGGCCGACCGCCAAAGTAGATGGACTTCTTCTTCAGTAAGGACCTTTCCTGTCAGATCCATTGCAGTGACCAAATAAACTTAGAATTTCGAGTAACCCAATCCGTCTGGGAGCGTCCAAGCAGGAACCCCTTCCCTGCCGGAGAGAAACGCATGCGACTCAGATGTTTCATTTTCCAGGTCCTCCTTTTGACGGCCCTTGGCCTGCCGCACTGCCTTGTTGCACAGATTGAACCGGGTACAAATCCCATTCGAGGGAGTGAGCTTTACGGCGGCTACTCCTACCTCTCCAACTCATTCAACAGCCATGCAGGTTTTTCTGGCGGGGGGCTGAATGGCTGGGATGCCGCCGCAAGTTTCCCCATGTCTCATGGATTGGGGGTAAAAGTGGCGGCGTTCGGCTTCTACGGTAACTCCCTCGGAGATTCGCAGGCAGCGCACTTCGTCCTTGCGGGCGGGCAGTATACAAAGCGCATCGGCAAGGAATCCGCGTTTGTTCACGGATTGGCCGGCATTGGCCATATCAACGATCAGGCTCTCACACTTGGAGGTGAGGGCCCGTCGTCGAACTTCTCGTTTGCCGCAGACGCAGGCGCCGGGCTGGATATTCCCATCAAGCGGCGCCTCGCATGGCGTGTTGAGGGCGGTATGCTCCATTCAAACTTCACCGCAGCGAGCAACCAGATTCATAGCTTGCCGAACTACTTCGCACGATTCTCCACCGGATTGGTCTTTCGCTTCTAGCGCAGCTTCCATGGCTGCACCCGCGTTAGTGAATCATGTTGATAGTTTCCTGAGTGACTGTGTCGAATGTCGTCACGGCTTTGGAGTTGGCTTCAAAGGCGCGCTGGGCGATGATCAGGTTGGAAAACTCGGCGGAGATGTTGACGTTTGAACCCTCAAGAGCGCCATCCTGCAATGTTCCAAGACCTGCTGTGCCCGACGTGGAGATCGATGCCGTTCCACTGGCAAGGGTGGTTGCATAGTCCCCGTTCCCCAGCATTTGCAACCCCTGCTCATTGGTCACGCTGGCGAGGGCGACCTGCCCCACATTCTCTTTTTGGAAATTTGAATAAGTGACCGTAACCGTGCCATCGGAGCCGATGGTGAAGCTCTGATATTGGCCGGGCGCGTAACCGTTTTGCAGGGTCGCGCTGACCGCAGACGTTGCGTCCACCTGGCCGATCGAGGGAGTGCCGCCTGAGCCAAGAAGATTCCAACTCATGTTAAGGTCGGCGGCGTTATCGGCCAACCCGGCAAATCCCAACGGGATTGTGGAGATGTCTCCAGCTGCCGTGCCCACGAGGGTCGGGCCCGAGGCGACCGGGGTTGTCTGCGTTACAGTGTTCAGGTTGCCATTGGCGTCAAAGGTCAACGTTCCCGTGACCGGTACAGAGACGCCTGATGCAAAGTCGGCAGCCGGCAGCGCGGCAGAATAGCTCCAGGAGTTATTCCCTTGCTGCGTGTAGGTCACCGTGGCAATGTGCGGCGTACCCAGCGAATCATAGATTGTAGCCTGGGCAGGAAACGTCGTGTTTTGCGCGGCGGTTGCATCCAGATTGGCCGTCATGTTGAGCGTCGTCGTGGCCCGCGGCTGCTGTACTTCTCCCACGGGAATGTTGATCGCCGTCAAGGGCGAATTGGTGTTCACCACACCGTTCGCGGCGGGATAGCCCATCACGCTCAAGCCGTTCGCAGTGACCAGGTCGCCGTTTGAAGTAAGCGAGAAATTGCCGGCGCGGCTGTATTCATTCCCGCCGCTTCCATTGGCAACTACGAAAAAGCCACTCCCGTTCAGCGCCACGTCGGTGGAATTTCCGGTCGAGTTGATCGAGCCCTGTGCGTAGTCCGTCTCGTTCGCAGAGACCTGCACGCCGGCGCCAACCTGAATAGGGTCCCCTGATCCGGTGGATCCGATTTGCTGGTAGAAGAGATCGGAAAAGTTGGTTGATTGCGATTTGAACGCGGTGGTGTTCATGTTGGATAGATCGTTGGCGATGGTGTTCAACGCCGTCGAATCTGCGTTGAGTCCGGTCAGCGGAATTGAGAAACTTGCCATGGGGTGACTCCTCTTGAATGCATACGTGAGAGCGGGGTTTTCACGCCCGCATTAAAAGAACTCTCAAGACCTATTGCAGCCCGCTGACCGGCCTGTGAGCGCGGGCCTTTCCGCCGAGAGATTGCGCCACACGCTCGGCTGCCGGATTTGCTTCAGGAATCCCCAGGTTGCCCGGAGCGCGCCGCACATCGCCGTTCAGGAGGTTGGCTGCAGTGTGCGCCCTCGTTGCGACCGCGGTTCGTGAAACCGAAGACGGGATTGAGCTTGTCTGGTTGCTGCTTGCGCTTGCGACTGAAGAGCCCGGCGCGGTCACGCCTCCGGTGGGAGTTGTAGTGCCTGTACTGCCCATCGCAGTGGAAAGGGTTTGATTTATCGAAATCAGTTGCTCCAGGCTGTTTACGTTGACGAGTTGATTGATGTACTCATTGGGGTCGGTATCCGCAGTCGGATCCTGATTCTGCATCTCGGTCACCAGCAAGCTGAGAAAGTCGTTGGCCGATATGGTTGCCGAGTCGCTGCTGTCGGTACCGGTTGTCGAACTGTCCATCGCGGTGGACTTTGGAAGAGCCGGTCCCGCCGCCGATAGATGATTCCAGATTCCTGCTGCCGCTGCCATGTCTTCTCCTTGTCTCTCTTTCAGTTCCCTCTTCTGTTCGCCTGCTTCCCTGCCATTGACGCAAACCGACGACGCCAACTCAGGCCATCACCGAGATATAAACGCCACCGGGCAAACCGCCCAGGGGCAAGGTGTCGAACTCCCCGATTGTGGGTACGGTCTCTTGGTTTGCCATCGTGGCACTGGATGAGGTGCCGGATTCTGAATCCGTATGCCCGCCGGAAGACTCTCCGCCGTAAGTTCCGTGGCCCGCGCTCTGCCCTGCGCCCTGGTCCATTCCGAAGCCGGTCTGATGGCTTTCCGGCGAACCCATCGTCACTGTCTGCACCGATGCTTCATGATGTTGCAGATAGTCGTTCAACCCCGCAAGATGGCTGCTCAAGGTCTGTGCCGAGTCCGCCGAACCGGGCACCAGGACAGCATGAATTCCGCTCGTATCGGCTTGCGCGCGCACCCCAACCCAGCCAAGCGCCGGATCTTGAAAGCCGGCTTCCGCCTGGCGCGCGCCAGCGTGTATCCACATCGGAGCAAGAGAGCCGCTCTCTGAATCCATAGTGGAAAACGGATCATGGGCGTCCACTGTTGAGTTGCCGGTTGCGACGCGCCCCCGCCCGGTTTGGCGCTTCCGATTCCTGGAATCGAAGCCTGCGTCCCAAGCGCCGGCGACGGGCTCTGCGCCGGACTCAAACCCGGATGAGCCTGCACGGGATGATTGGCATCCTCCGTGGCTTGGTGAGCCGAATGCGCCGATGGTTGGCTCGTGCCAATGTGTCCGGGACGCGGAACAGGTTCCGCGGTCGCTGGCACACTTCGAGACTCCCTCATCGAGCCCGTTGCGGTGAGCGTATTTTCAGCTGCAGCGATCTGGCTGTGGCTTGGAGCGATGGCGGCCAGGCTTGCCGCGGGGCTTGCATCATTTAGCTGCGGTGCCGGGTTCTCTCCCATGGGAGCCCCCTGATTTGAGGGTTGACCCAGAGCCGGGCCGGTCTCATTGTGAACCGCTTGAGGCGAAGGGCTGTTGACGCCTGAGCCTTCGTCCGATCGGGTTTGGAGCGCTGCCAGGGCTCTGCCAGCAGGCGCGGGGAAATCCTGTGCCTGGAAACCCTGTGCCTGGAAAGGCGGCGCACCTTTTACCCCAAGGGGGATCGAATGAACGTTTGCGACGGGTACGAGGCGGCTCCCGCTGTCTGAAAGCTCCGATCACCTGGCGCATTGCTCAGAATCCTGGATGCGGGTTGTGTCTCTCTTTCGATCTGCGAAGCAAGGAGCGCGTGTTGAGGCGAAGAAACAAGCGGCTGCTGCGCAGCGATTGGCTCTGAAACCGGTGCAATCGCAACCGTGATCACCCCCGCTTCCGCAACGGTTCGGGCAATTCCGCCTGCCGCGATCCGACCCTGCATTCGGCTTCTTGCTGACCCGTTGCTGCCCGACTCGCCTGCGGCCCGGTTGGCCCTGGAATCCTCTTTACTCTCAATTGCTGAAAGGGGACTCGGCGGAACCAGGGGCCGTGTTTGGGCCGTTGCCTTTGCAATGGCGGGCGGATTCTGCTTTACCCCGGGGGATGGCCGCTTCGACGCAATCGCCGGCAGTTCATGACCTGGCTGCTGAGCATTGACTGTCGCTGACTTGAAGTGATTCGAAGAGATGCCAGGAGACGTCGCGGGCAAAGCGCCTGGCGAGGAATCAGGGAGCATCGCGATCAATTCTCGACTGGAATCGATTCCCTCTTTCATTCCCTCAATTGGTGGACTCGACTTCCAGTTCGCGAGAAGACTCTGTGTAACTGTTTGCGAGAAACTCGGGATGACTCCGGACTTTCCCCGGCCAGGATCATGCACCGATCCCAGTGCCCCGCCCTGCCCTGGGCTGATCCTTCCGCTTCCTGTTTCAAGTCCGGCTGCCGCGATCATGCGGTAAGTGAGAGCAGATTGGATGCCATGTGACGGCGAAACAGGTTAAGGCCTTATCAGGAATCCTGTTCATCTTTCCGGATTCCGGAAGAAGCGCTGTCTTCCGCACGGATTCCTTGTAAAGTCTGGCTCGCATCCGGTTCGACCTGGCGAGTCTCACATCCCGATTGTGCCCGAGCCCCGGAGGCAATCATGGCGCGCGTCCTCCCCGCTTGGGCACGAAACAGGCGTGATCCGTGCCACTCGTCCAGCATTCGCTGGTCACGCCGGTGTGCTTCAACGGCGTCCCGGGCCTGGGTTTCCCGGATCAGTGTTTCGGCCTGGCGCCGCTCCACGCGCCGGACGAGAAAGCTTCGCCGGAGCGCTTCGACATCGCCTTCGACAGACTCGACCCGGTCCGACAACGCAGCGGCGTGGCGAAGAGCAACTCGCGCCTCCTCGAGGCCTGCCAGGCGGTCCGGCAGTTCGCCGGTGAGCACGCTTGCGGAAACCAGTCGCCTGCCGCGCCGCTCTCTCTCCACTGTCGCAGCCAGGGCTTTTTCAAGTTGAATCAGTTCTCCCATGGCGGACTCGAGCGCATGCTGGCTCTGTTCTTCTTCAAGCTCGCGGATGCGGAGAAGCCGGAACAAGGCACGTGAAACGGGCACGGCTATATCTCTCCGGTGAGAGCCGCCAACTGGTTTCGGCTCTCAGCCAGCGAGGCTCGTTCGCTGGAGGCCTGCGTCATGAACGCGCGCATCGAGGTGCGGGCTCGCAAGGCACGGTCGAGATCAGGGTCCGAGCCTGGTTTGTAGGCGCCGATTCGCACCAAATCTTCAGAGCGCGCATACACGGCAATCAGCCGGCGCACCAGCGCGGCCTGTTCGCGATGCTCTGATTCAGTCACAACCGGCATCAGCCTGCTGATCGAATCCAGCACCTCGACCGGTGGATACCACCCTTCCGCGGCCAAGGCCCGCGAAAGCATCACATGTCCGTCGAGAAGGGCACGCGCTGCGTCCACCAACGGATCCTGCTGGTCGTCGCCTTCCATCAGCACGGTGTAGAACGCAGTAATTGAGCCCACGCGGAACTGCCCTGCGCGTTCCACCAGCTTAGCCAACCGGGCAAAGACGGAGGGAGTGTAGCCTTTGGCCGTAGGCGGCTCTCCGGCAGCCAGGCCGATCTCCCGCGCAGCCATGGCAAACCGGGTGAGCGAATCGAGAACCAGCAGCACGTGCTTGCCTTGTGCTGCAAAGTATTCTGCGATTGTGGTTGCGGTCAGCGGTGCGCGCATGCGCATTAACGGAGACTGGTCAGAGGTTGAAACGATGACCACAGAACGCGCCCGGCCCTCCCTGCCCAGCGAATCTTCAAGGAACTCTCCGACTTCGCGACCGCGCTCTCCCACGAGCCCGACAACGGTCACATCCGCCTCGGTGTTGCGGGTCATCATGCCGATCAGCGTGCTTTTGCCCACGCCCGATCCGCCAAAGATTCCCACGCGCTGACCCCGGCCCACGGTCAACAAACCGTCGAGAACGCGGATCCCGGTGCCCAGCGGAGTGCGAATGGCAACCCGGTCGAGCGGCGAGCGAACTGCACCATCGAGAGGCATTGGCCTGGTGTTTACGTTGGAGCGCCCGCCGTCGATGGGCTCTCCCATGGCATTCAGCACTCTCCCTATAAGTTCAGCGCCCACCTCAATCTCCGGGTGCACACCCAGCGCCTCGACGGTATCTCCAAACCGCACCCCCTCCGTGCTTCCAACAGGCATTGAAAGTACATGCGGACCGCGAAAGCCAATCACTTCTGCGGGGTGCGCGCGACCCATGCGGTCGAGGATTTCGCAGCACTCCCCTACCGACGCTAAAGGGCCGGCCGATTCTACCGTCTGGCCCACTGACTCCACCACCTTGCCGCGCCAGCGCCAGGGGTGCCGGCGCTGCAATTGGCCAAGATACCCACCCAGCAGTGGAGTCACAGCTCGTTCTCCAATTCGCTGCCCACACTTGTTCGAATTGGAGAGCGCACAGATTCTTCCGGCACTTTCGAAGCGGCGCGATCGAAGAACCCGCGTTCGATCTCTCCCAGCTGCGCGCGAATCCCAAGATTGACCGAGCCCAGTTCAGTCTCAATGATGCATTCGCCGAGGTGCATTTCAGTGCCCGCCAGGACCGCCGGTTTTGGCGCGAGGTTCGGGACATGGGCCATTGACTCGGTCCACAACGCAAGCTCCGTCGCGGGCACGCGCAAGCGCACCTCAGTTGAACTTGCCAACTGGCCCAGCGCCACGCGCACTGCGCCGGTCAACAGAAGAGGATCCATTTGCGCTTCGCGTCGCAAAATGCGCGCGGCGATGGCGAGAGCAAGCTCCACTACCTCGTGCTCGACAGCCTGAAAATATCGGCCACGCTCTTCGGCAAAGCTCTGCAAAAGATCAGCAACTTCACAAATGCGTTTATGTTCCCCTTCCGCGCGCAGCGAAGATTGCGCAGCGCGCTCCAACTGGCGGCCTTCGAGCAGGCCCTGTTCCCGTCCGTGCTCGAAGCCGCGCCGCATCTCTTCGACCGATTCTGCAGGTGAGACTTCATGGAATTCGCTGCCTGTCGCGGCAAACGTCAGATCGCCCGCGCCTGGATCGATGGTCAAGCCGTCCCAGCATGGGAAGCGCGGCTCAGGGCCGGCTGGATATTGAAAGACTTCAACCGATGTTTGAACTCGCGCCATTCATGCCAGCTCCTTCCTGGCTGGACACCCCTGCGCCTGCTGTCTCCGCACCTTTTGGCGCGCTTTGCCAAGCCGTTTTACTTCGGTGATCCCTTCTGCGTGACGCACAGGCAATGTTTATGCAAGCATTTCGTCACCCGTTTCGAGCTTGAGAATCACTTTGCCCTCTGCCTCGAGACGCCGGGCCAGATTGAGAATCTCCTGCTGAGCCTGCGCCACTTCGCGCGAACGCACCGGGCCGAGTACTTCCATGTCTTCCTTAAGCATCTCCACGGCGCGGGAGCTCATCGCTTTGAAAATTTGCGCGCGCAACTCTTCGTTGGCCCCCCGCAGCGCCATCGCCAACTGCCGTTTGTCGACCCCGGAGACGATCTCGCGAATGGTTGCCGGCGGCACCGTGACGAGGTCTTCAAACGTGAACATGAGATTGCGAATGCTCAAGGCCAGTTCCGGCTGCCCCTCCTCGATGGATTCAATGATCTTCTTCGACTCCTCAGCTGGAAGGCGGTTCAGCAGGTCGGCGACGGCTTTGAACCCCGAGTAACTCTTGCGCGCCGTGTCACCGACGCTTTCCAGGCGACGATGCAAGATGTGCGCAACCTTCTGCGCCATCTCCGGGGAGAATTGACGCATCTCGGCCAGCCGCTTGACGGACAGAACCTTGTGCTCCTCGCTCAGGTTCTCCAGAACCATCGACGCGCGCTTGGGATCAAGATGCGCCAGCACCAGCGCAATCGTCTGGGGATGCTCTACGTCCAACAGCTTCCCAAGCTGCTGCGGATCCGTGCGTTGCAGCTTGGCCAGGTTGCCATGAGCGGCCTCCTGCGAACGGCGCACCAGCATCAGCAGGTCACCGGCGCGCTGCTTGCCAAAGGTCTCCTCAAGCAGCTTGCTGGCATAGTCCAGGCCACCGTGCACCATGAAATTCTGCGTCTCAAGAAGCTGCCAGAACTCCTCCAAAACATCTGCAGAAAGCTCCGGGGTCACGCCGCGTAGTTCGGCCAATTCTTCGGTCAGGCGTTGAACGTCCGCCTCCGGAAGCACGCGCAGAATCTCCTTGGCCAGGTCTCCGCCCACCGCAACCAGCAGGACTGCGGCTTTGCGCACGCCGCTCATGCCGCCCGATCGGCTACCTTTCCGAACTTCGAGTTCGCTTCCCTGCTCTTCCAACGTCGTTGTCCTCTCGCTGGCTTAACTCTTCCCTTGGCGGAGTCTGGCTCGGGGCGTTTAGTCGGAGTGTATCCAGCTTTGCAACAAGCGGGAGCTTTGCGCGGGCTCCTGCTTCAAGTGGCTGCTGACCTGTTCGAATATCTCCTGCGCCTTGATTCTTTCCGGATCCGGGCTCGCGGGCTCCGGTGGAATCAGCGCCGGCGCCGCGCTTGTCTGCCGCGGCAATTCACGCGCGGCAGCCCTGCCTGCTTCACCGGAGCCATTTTTGGCCAGCGAAATGGCAGGACGGACACCAAACGCCAACACCACCATCAACCCCATCAGCAGAGCAACGTACTTCACCAGCACCGGCGAATTCTCTGCCGTATCGAGCAATTGCCGGGGGACCGATACGATAGGCTGTGCACGGTTGTCGTCGAAGGCCAGGTCTTCCACGGTCAGCACATCGCCGCGTGTCGAATCGAACCCGACCGCCGCCTGGGCCAGCGCGGTCAGGCTGTGCATCTCCACCGGGGGCCACGGCTGCCACTGGGCTGCCGAATTCTTCGCGGCAGGCCGTATCAACCTGTCGTTCACAACCACGGCCACGGTCATGCGCCGCATCTTCCCCGGATTCTGCACCACATGGCGCTCAGTCTTCGAAACGCCATAGGTTCCGGATTCAGACTTGGCCGTTTCAGGCGGGGCGGATTGCTTTGGATAGACTGGCAACGCCTGCGAGTTGGGTGCATTGGAGGCGGTGCCGGGGACGCCCGCAGCCACCGGCTGGCTGCCCGTCGACTGCTCGGTGCGCTGCATCGAGAGGGTTGCCGTCTGATTGGGATCGTAGGTCTCCTGGGTTTCCTCGGTAGCGGCCTGGTCATAATCGAGCGTCACCGAGGCGCGCACGTTGCCGGCGCCGGTAATCGGTTCCAAGGTGGAGACGACCTTTTCTTCGAGCGCCTGCTCTGAAGAGAGCCGCATTGCTTCCGGAGTCCGCGGCCCCAAAGGGAGACGTCCGGAGGCGTCGACGAGCACCACGCGGTCAGGATTCAGGCCGTCGACCGCCGAAGACACCAGGTTTCGAATCGCATCGGCCTCGCCTTCGGCAAGCGAAGCATGTCGAAGCTTGAGTACCACAGAGGCCTTGGCTGGGCGCTCGTCTTCGCGAAACAGCGAGTCATGAGTCAGCACCAGATGCACGCGCGCCGATTCAACATCGGAGAGCGTACCGACGGTGTGTTCAAGCTCGCCTTCCAGCGCGCGCTGATAGTTGACCTGTTCATCGAACTCCGACCCTACCCAGTTGGGCTTGTCGAACAGCTCAAAACCCATTCGTCCGCTCTTGACGCCGCCCTTGGCAGCGGTCGCCAGGCGGGCCTTGTCCAGTTGCGCCGCGGGAACCAGGATGGCCGTGCCGTTGGAACCAACATCAAAAGGAATTTGCGCCTGGGTGAGAGTCGATCCCGTCTGTCGAGCGTCATCCGGGTCGAGCCCCGCATACAGGGTGCGCCAATCAGTGCGCAGACCGTACCAAGCGAGTCCACCAGCCAGAGCCGCGAGCATCAGCAAAGCTGCCACCGACCAGCCGCGCTGCGCGCTTTGCATTGAAGCCCACTGCACCCGCGCCCGGGTCCACAGCGTTGATAGGCCGGCGGTCAGCTGCGCCTGCCCGCTCGCGCCCGTCATGCTCCTCTGCATCTGTGTTCCTGGTGTGGCCATGATTCCCGCTGCCCATCTGCCCTAAAACTGCATTCCCATCACGCTCTGGTAGGCCTGCACCGCCTTGTTGCGCACCGCCAGCGCCAGTTCAAAGCCCATGTCGGCCTTCTGAGTGGCAATCATCGCCTGATGCACGTCCACGCCTGATCCGGTCATCAATCCTTCTACTGCGGCCCGGGCCGAATTCTCAAGCGAGTTCACCTGCCCAACCGCATCAGTCAACAGGTTGCTGAACGGAGACGGGGAGGCGCCCGCAATGCCTTCCGACTCAGCCCCCTTCGGATCTCTCCCAAGACCAGCCACGGATGAGGTCACCGCGGTCATCGCGCTTATTCCGGTTTGCATATCATTTCCTCGCTCTTGCGTCCCTGAGTTGCCGCTCGTTGCGTCACGCGCTCCGACGCCCTGGGGTCGCCTTGCTCCGTTCTGTCGACAAATGCCCTTCAACGCCAACTAGGACTTGGCGATCTCCAGTGCCGAAGCGATCATGCTCTTCTCCGCCTGCACGGCGGAGCCGTTTAAACCGTAGGCACGTGTCGCCCCCATCAAATCCACCATCTCTGTGAGCGGGTTAATGTCGGGATAGGACACGTAACCATCCGGGCCCGCATCGGGATGTCCCGGATCGTAGCGCTTGAGTGGAGGGGCGGTGTCTTCCACAACTTGCGCGATATGCACACCAGGCGATCCGCCTTCTTGCGCAGCACTAGATAGCGTCGGCAAAGGGATCGCGTTGGTTGAAGCATCTATGGCGGACGCATCCTTCAAAAGATTCCCAAATCCCGAATCACTCTGATTGGCTGCAAAAACCACCATCTGCCTGCGATAGGGGCCGCCCGACTCAGTGCGCGTTGTTTCCGCGTTGGCCATATTTGCCGCAACCACTTCCGCGCGCATCCGTTCCGCCTGCATGGCCGAGCCCGAAGTCTCCATCAACCCAAAGAGGTTCATCGTGGTGGTCCGTTCCTTTCTTCAAGTCTTCACTTGCTGTCGGCGTGAATTGCGTCCATCACGCGCTGATACTCCTGGCGCAGCAGCGCGACGCCGGTTTTGAATTTGAGCTGCGCCTCGGCCAGATTCAGTCCTTCGCGATCCATGGAGACATCGTTTCCGTCGGGCCGCGCGATCAATCCGTCGACTGCTTTCACGCGCACTGGACGTCCTCCGCGCCCGTGGTCCACGCCGACAAGAGCCTCGCGCATCTCGGCCTCGAAGTTCATTCCCAGAGCCTGGTAGCCGGGCGTGTCGATGTTGGCCATGTTGGCTGCGGTGAGTTTGGCCTCGGTCGTGGCCAGGTCAAGGTACCGCACGATCTGCTCGCTTAGTCGAGTGTCTATCTGCATCGATATCCCTCCCTTTCACCTCACGCGCAGCCTTTAGAAATCGATTCTCCAGAAGGTCAGTTGACTGTCAACCCGAAATCGATCTCCCGCGAGGTCAGCAACGGAGCATCACCGGCCAGAATCTCCGCTCTCTCCAGAACGTGTTCGAGTTCGCGCACATTTCCCGGCCAGGGATGTGCAGCCAGTTTGGCCAGAGCGCCATCATCAATCCGCTTCAGCGGTGTGACGCGGCCCATCTTTTTGAGGAAATGATCCACGAGCAAGCGTAGATCTTCCGCATGCTCCGCCAGCGATGGCGTGCGAATAAGAAAGACTGCCAGGCGGTAGTAAAGATCGGCACGGAAGGCGCCTGTCTGGGCGTCCTGGGCCAGCGGCCGATGAGTAGCCGCCACAATGCGCACGTCTACCTTGACAGTTTCGTTGTCGCCGACGCGCTGCAGTTCTCCGCTCTCGACAAAGCGGAGCAGCTTGGACTGCAATGCCAGGGGCATCTCGCCAATCTCGTCCAGGAAGAGCGTCCCGCCATCTGCGGACTCGATGCGCCCGACGCGGCCCTGCACCGCGCCCGTAAAGGCTCCGCGCGTATGGCCGAATAACTCCGCTTCGAGAAGCGCTTCAGGAATGGCAGCACAATTGATGGCTACGAAGGGCTTCCGGCTGCGCATCGAGAGCCGATGCAGTCCTTCCGCAACAATCTCCTTGCCCGAACCCGTCGGCCCTTCAATCAGCACCGGAGTCGAGCGCGGCGCGACCAGCCGGATGCGCCGGCTAACTTCGAGCATGGAGGGCGCGTTGCCGACAAGCTCCGGCAATCGCTCGACCGCCGGCAGTACAGTTTCGCCCGAGACTCTGCCCTGCTCGGGGCCTGGCGCCGCGTGCGATTCCGCCGCAGCAAAAGTCGAGGGGATATTCCGTTTCCCGGTCTTCCCGCTTGACGGCACCAGATGAACGATAGTGGGAAGGGCCGGCTTACCATTAGGCAAGCCTGCCGCCCGGCGAGTCTCCTGGGACTGTATGGGCGCAGTATTCGAAGCCGCTCCATCGGTGTCCTGATATCGACGCAGCGCGTAGAGAAGCTCCTGGTGATGGGGGCTGCGCGGGCCCTGATGTGAAGCCGTCGCATGCGCAGTCACCAGGTCCACTTCGGGAAAATACGTGCGAAAGTCTTTAAGAAACTCGACAATATCAAGATCAGGGAACCATCCATCGACGATGAGAGCTTCAGGTATGGTTTGCTGAGATTTGGTCCACGCCTCGGCGCCACTGGCGGCTTCGCGCACCTGCCAGCGCAAACCGGAGAGAATCTCGCTTATCCGCTGTCGAAAGCTGCCGTCGATACTGGCCACAAGTGCCGTGCGGGGGCGGACGCGGGGCGCTATGGGAAGAACGGGAACTGAACAAGCCTGCATTCGAATTCTCCTTTAATCGGAATGATTCAACCGCGCAATGCCTACCGTGTTTCGACAAGCGAGCCCGTTGCGATCGGCATACCTGCGAGTGCCGCAAATGACGGCTCGCTTTCTAGACTGAGCTCGACTTCCGAGGGAATCACGTAGCCCTGCCCCCGCACCGTGCGAATGAGTCTTCCCGGCGGCGGGTCCTTGAGTTTGCGGCGCAGGTAATTCACATATACGTCCACAATGTTTGTGGTCTGCACAGGCTCCATCTTCCAGACGGAGTCCAAAAGTTGAACGCGCGAGACGCAGTGGCCTCTGTTGAGCATCAAGAACTCCAGGAGCGCGAATTCCTTGTTGGTCAGTTCGATTTGCTGCCCAGTGCGAGTCGCCGTATGGTCCAGGCGGCTCACCTCAAGATCGCCCGCACGCAGCAACAACCGCGCCTCGCGCTTGCGCCGCAGAAGTGCCCGGCAGCGGGCTCGCAGTTCATACAGGCTGAAGGGCTTCAACATCAGATCGTCGGCCCCGTGGTCGAGACAGCGCACGCGCGTGTCTACCTCTTGCCGTGCGGTCAGGACAAGCACCGGCAGATCGGGATCCATCGCGCGCATCTCGTCGAGCACTTGTTCTCCATCCTTGACGGGCAAATTCAAATCGAGAATCGTCAGGTCAGGCATGTCTTCGCGGAACGCCGCTACCGCGGCCGCGCCGTCATATGCCATGCGGACGCTGTGACCATCGGCTTCCAATCCGCGCCTCAGGAACAACACCAACGCCTTATCGTCTTCTGCGATCAACAACCTCATGGCTGCCTTTCCCGGCGGCTTCTGCGCATTGCTTGTCCGCCTTCCAATCCACTTGCGGCCGTCCGGCTTAGCGTGCGCTAACCTGCGGCTCCCTTTCACCTTCGCGCTTTGTGAAAAGGAACTCAAGATTGAATTGAGAAAAAGGGAATGGGCATTGCCGAAAGAGAGCCGTTTCCTGAAGACCGTCCCTAAAGCGACAAGTGAACATCGGCCCGTGATGTGTGACACAGGAGAAAGGATCGTCTGTGTCCATTGAGAGCCCGACCTCAGTCGATTCGGACGGCTAGAAGGATGGGACGCCCTCGGGCCATTGGAGCAATCTCTCTATTCTCGCGAAGCGTTCTTCTGCAGGTACATCTGCTTATCCGCGCGATCGAGAAGCGCTTCCAGTGTTTCGCCCCGCTTATATTCCGCCAGGCCGATTGAGGCCTTGACGCTGATTTTCTGGCGCCCGGACCTGCCTTGAACCGCGTAGTTGCCGCAGACCCAATTCCGTAGGCGGTCGGTCTGCGCCTGCGCCTCCTGCAGACCGCAATCCAGCACGACGATGAACTCATCTCCGCCCCAGCGTCCGATGATGTCGGTCGAGCGGCAGGCCGATCGAAGTTCGACTGCAAATTGTCTCAGAAGCTCGTCGCCCGCCAAATGTCCATGTCCGTCGTTTACTCGCTTGAACCCGTCGATATCGATCATTACCGCGCAAAAGATGCTGCCGGCTTCGATTTTGCGCTTTAGTTGGCCTTCAACCCAGAGCCTGCTGCCGATGCCGGTCAGTGCATCGAACGAGGCGATGTATTCGGCCTCCTCCAACTTGACCTGATAGCTGGAGACTTCTATTCGAAGCTGATCGATCGCGGCTTTTCCCTCCGCCGCCATTCTGTCGATGGAGGATTTCAGTTCGGATGCACTGGTTTCGATGGATGCACGAATCTGGGTCAGATCATCCAGATTCGCGATGGTCTTTAAGCGCGTCGTAACCTCGCAAATCTGCTGCGCGCATCTCTGATCCCGCTCGCCAACGGACTCGGCAGTGCGAGCCATGACAAGGAGCAATTCCCTCACTTCTCCTGTCTTTTCCTGGTAGTGGCGGGCTGTGCGCCGGCCCCAGTCCCGCAGCAACTCTCGAACGCGGCTTTCGAGATCGGCGATCTCCTGTGAAGTGAGCCTCGCCGAAAGCCCTCCCAACACCAAGGCAAGGCTCTCTTTCAATTCCCTGCCCAGCACAGGACAAGCGTCCACGCTGCAGTTTTCCATCTCCACAATCGCCGACCGATAGGCATCCATCATTGCGGGGAGGATTTCTTTTGCTCCCGCGCTGCCATCATCCCAGGGCAGGTCAGGGGCGCTATCGAGATATCTCTTAAGAGAAATCATCATGTACCTATCGATCCCTCCTTCAGAGAGAGAACTTCCATTGAGGAGCAGATCATGCTGTTTATCGGCAGAGCTTGAGGTTTGCTCTAGGCGTCCCACGACTGCGCACCCAGCCCGAAAAGATTCTTCCGGCCCGGGAACCCGATTCGGCAACTCTGCGATCGTGAGAGTCAGAAATGCATGTTGCAATTCGCTTTTTATTCGCTATAATGCGCCCATGGCAGTTACCCGCAGGCAGAAAGAAATTCTCGATTTCCTTGAGTCGTTTGTAGCCCGCAACGGCTATTCGCCTTCATTTGAAGAGATTGCGCGCGGCATGGGGTTGAAGAGCCTGGCCACCGTTCACAAGCACATCACCAATCTTGAAAAGAAGGGCATGTTGGACCGGGTGCACAATCGAAGCCGGTCAATCGACTTGCTGCCCCCCGGTGCACGCACCCGGTCCAGCGATCGGCTCCCGCTGGCGGGGAGAATCGCGGCGGGATTGCCTGTGGAAGCCTCGGAAACGTCTGAAAGCATCTCCCTTCACGATGTCGTCGGCAACCGGGATGTCTTTGCCCTCGAAGTGCGGGGGGACTCCATGCGCGAGGAGCACATTATCAACGGCGACTATGTGTTGGTGGAGCGCACACGCACGGCGCGCCAAGGCGAGATTGTGGTGGCTCTTGTCAACGGCGCGGAAACTACCTTGAAGCGCTTCTATTCCGAAGGCCAGGTCGTTCGTCTGCAGCCCGCCAATACTGAGATGGACCCGATTTACGTTCCCGCCGCGCAGGTGGCAATTCAGGGTCGTGTGCTGGGCGTGTTGCGCAAGTATCGATAAGCTCTCGCTCCTGCGCGAATACATGGAAAAGGCCCGGCGCGATGCCGGGCCTTTTCGACTGCTGCGAAGCACACTTCAACACATACTTAAGCAAGAAGGCGCTGGATCTTCTCGTCAATCACGCTTTCGGGAACATAGCCGACGATCTGATCGGCGACTTTGCCGCCTTTGAAAAGCAACAGCGTGGGAATCCCACGAACGCCGTAGCGCGAGGGCGTGGCCCCATTTTCATCCACATTCACTTTGGCCACCTTCAACTTGCCGGCATATGTCGCCGCCAGGCTATCGACCACCGGCGAAATTGCCTTACATGGGCCGCACCATACAGCCCAAAAATCGACCAGCACGGGCTGCTCGCTGCGCAGCACCTCCTGGTCAAACGTTGCATCGCTAACTTCCAGAACTCCCAATCCTGCCATGATCCTCCTCGCGGCGCTTGCCAGATTCCAGTGTAATTGGAACGGGCCTCTCATGAGATGCGGCAACCGTAATTCTGGTCGCAGATCGGTGCCCAGGCACAGAAATCCCGAACTGGCCAGAAGCTCTCACGGACTCACTCAACACTCAATCCCTGGAGCCAGCCGAGCATCACAGAAGTAGCTCAATTGCAATAAGAAGCGCCCGGATCCGATTAGGATCTCGGGCGCTAGAGCAGCCCTCCCCCAGAACTGCCCACGCAGCGAATTTAGGGGTTCAACAGGCGAATAGCAAGCAATCTTAGGTAATCCGGACGGTAATCAAATGTAGGTGATTAACAAGAATGACACCTCATTCACGTCCCGACATTACTCTACCGTTAACTTCACTAAAACGCATTTTGGATTCGGTTGAAGCGGCAGAACGCAAGGGCGAAATCAGGGTTGGATCGGCCGAATCGACCCTTTTGCCCCGTCCGCTTGAAAGCGGCAAACGATGAGCTCTGGGGCGGGCAAACCTTTGATTGCATTGGAAATTGCGGCTGAAGCCGGAATGATGCTCTGTTCATCGCTCAGAACGACGAGGACCGCGGGGCCGGCTCCGCTGAGCGCTGCGCCCAGAATGCCGTAACTACCCGCCAAAGGCAGAAGGCGTGGAAGCATTGGGCATATGGGTGCGCGATAGGGCTGGTGGATCCGGTCGTTCATTGCAACGCGCAAAAGGTCTCCCCGCGCCTGCGCGAACGCCAATCCCAGAAGCGAAACCGCCTGAATATTCGCAACGGCATCGGCTCGTGAATAGGTGGCGGGCAAGACTTCGCGCGCCTTGCTGGTGGCCAGCGGGGCCGGCGGAAGAACAACGATAGCCCGCCACTCCGCCGGGGGCACAACCCGTGCGGCATGGACTGCTCTTCCCTCGCAGGCGGCCGCAACGAACCCGCCCAGCCAGCACGCGGAAGCATTGTCCGGATGCCCTTCGAGCGCAGAGGCCTCTTCAAGTATCTGTTCGGAACTCCAGTCGAGGGAGCCGAAGTGAACCGCCAGCGCAATCGCCGCCAGCCTGCCCGCCGCCGACGAGCCACATCCCATTCCTAGTGGAATGCCGTTTTTCATGCGAATCGCAAGCGGTGTAACTGGCTTGCCGTTCTCAGTGAGGAGCCTTTGATAGTTCTCCAGGATGAGGTTGTTCTCAATCCGGGAACAGCGTTCGGCGTCGCGTCCGGTCGCTGCGATTGAAAACTTCTCAGCAGTCTCGGCTTCAATGTCGAGGAAGAAGTCCAGCGCCACCGCAGCTGCATCGAAGCCCGGACCAAGATTGGCCGATGTAGCGGGCAATCGAAGGCGAATGCCACTTTTGTTTCCCTGCGAGAGTGCACTCATCCGGCGCTGCCCTTTAGTGTGGCCAGCACGGCAGACGGGGTTGCATCCACTACGAGAGCATTGCGCCTTAGCCGCTCGATCTCCGCTTCGTGCCCCGCCTTCTCATGTTCGTTCAGCAGCGTTCCCCGATGAAAATCGATGGTGTAGTCGGCATCTTTGAGCGTGTGCCCGGTGAGCACCAGAACCACCGTCTCGCTCGAAGCCACTTTGCCATTTGCGCGCAGCTTTTTCAGCCCAGCGAGTGTGACGGCCGATGCGGGCTCGCAGCCAAGACCCTCGGCACCCAGCTCTGCTTTGGCGATGGCAATCTCCGCCTCGGTCACATCGAGGCACCAGCCGCCCGTGTCCTGGATAATGCGCGCAGCTTTGCGCCATGAAGCCGGATTCCCAATGCGGATCGCGGTGGCGCGGGTGTGGGCTTCTACCGGTTCAAGCTCTTTACCCTGATTTCTAACGAAGCTTTGAACCAGCGGGTTGGCGCCCTCTGCCTGAATGACGGAGATGCGCGGCATTCTCGCCACAAGACCCAGTTCGCGCAGTTCACGAAATCCCTTGCCCAGAGCGGAACTGTTCGCCAGGTTTCCACCGGGCACGATCAGATGGTCGGGCACATTCCAATCAAAGGCTTCGGCAATTTCAAAAGCCGGTGTCTTTTGCCCCTCCAGCCGATAGGGGTTCACAGAGTTGAGGAGGTAAATCGGCGCCTGGTGCACAATCTCCGTCAGCACGCGAACGCAGCCGTCAAAGTCGGTCTTTAACTGGCAGGTTACGGCGCCGTAATCCATGGCCTGCGACAGCTTTCCCCAAGCAATTTTTCCTTCGGGAATCAAGACCAGGCTGCGCAGCCCGGCACGCGCTGCATACGCAGCCATCGCGGCCGATGTATTCCCGGTGGAAGCGCAGGCTACCCACTCGAATTTTCGCTCCCTGGCCACGCTGAGTGCCGCGGTCATGCCTGTGTCTTTGAAGGAGCCGCTGGGATTCATGCCTTGATGTTTGGCAAAGAGCTGATCGATGCCGAGCGCTTTGGCCGCGCGCAATAACGGATAGAGGGGAGTGTTGCCTTCGCGCAATGTGACAGCGTTGCCAAAGCTGTCAAGGATGGGCAGCAACTCGCGAAATCGCCACACGCCAGACTGGTCCAGCGCCTCAGACGAGCAGCGGCGTTCACGCCAAAGCCATTTGAGCGCACCGGGGTTGGGCCGATCATGCCCCTGTCGCTGGCTCCAGCCCGCATATTCAACCTCAAAAAGGTCTCCGCATTTGGCACAACGAAAATCAGGCCGTGCCTCAGGCCCTGAAATGCGATCGCCGCATCCGAAACAGCGTAACTGGTGCAGATTGTCGTTCATCCTTGGTGTTAGCCTACCAGCGTAGGGCGAGTTTTGCTCGCCTTGGAGGCCGGAAAACCCATGACACCGAGCGGAATGCTCGCCGCGTTGCTTGGATTGTTGGCGGCGCCTACGGCACTGGCGCAGGCACCGCTGCGCATTGCCGCCGCAGCCGATCTGGAGCCCGTGCTGCCGCCCATCCTTGAGCAGTTTCAAAAGGCTACCGGCATTCAGGCGGAAGCGACTTACCAGGCTTCGGCGATGCTGACCACGCAGATCCAGAATGGCGCTCCATTTGACATCTTCCTCTCTGCCGATACGGGCTATCCGAAGCGCCTGATCGATGCAGGCCTGGCCGACGCGGCGGGATCTTCGGAACCGTCTGCGCCCATCACCTACGCGAGAGGCACCTTGGTGCTTTGGGAACGCAAAGATTCTCATCTACCGCCGCCTTCTCTGGAATTGCTGCACAATCCGCTCCTCAAACGCCTGGCGATCGCGAACCCCGATCGCGCTCCTTACGGGCGGGCCGCTGTTGCGGCGCTGACTAGTCTGAAGCTTTATGACGACCTCAAGCCGCGCATCGTCACCGCGGAAAACATCGCCCAGACTGCGCAGTTTGTCGACTCAGGAAACGCCGACGCGGGGCTTATTTCGATGACCTCTGCGCTGACCGCCCGACTCGCATCGAGTGGAACCTACTTCGTGATTCCGCGGAACCTTTATCCGCCGATTGAACAGGGAGCGGTGATCATCAGCCGCACCACGCAACGCGCCGCAGCGCGCAAGTTTCTCGATTTCCTGCTCTCAGCGCCGGTGCAGGCACAACTCGCAAAAAGCGGTCTCACCCCGGTTCGCTAACCATGATGGATTGGCAAGCGTTCGCCCTTACTCTCCGCCTGGCATCAGTGACCACAGCCATTTTGCTATCCGTCGCTGTCCCGCTTGCGGCGCTGCTTGTACTGGGTCGCGGACGCTGGCTTGCGGGTCTTGAAGCTCTAGCCGCGCTTCCTCTCGTGCTACCGCCCACGGTGTTGGGATTCTTTCTGCTTGTCCTGCTTGGACCTCGTACCGCTTTCGGTCGAGGAATAACTGCGCTGCTTGGGCATCCATTGGCCTTCTCTTTTGATGGCCTTGTTGTGGGCTCGGTGATTTACAGCCTGCCTTTCGCAGTGCAGCCGCTGGTCGCCGGGTTCGCCGCGGTTGAGCCGGCGTTGCTCGACGCAGCGCGTCTTCTCGGTGCAGGTTCTGCGCGGATCGTTTTCACTCTGCTCATTCCCCTTGCCCGCCGCTCGCTGCTGGCCGCCGCAGTGCTGAGCTTTCTTCACACCGTCGGCGAATTCGGAGTCGTGCTCATGTTGGGGGGCGACATCCCCGGCGCCACGCGCACGCTTTCCATCCTTCTCTACAACCAGGTGGAGAACTTTGACTACGCCGCCGCCGATCGAACTGCGGCCATCCTCCTCGTCCTGAGCGTCGTGGCGTTGGCGGCTGTCTATATTGGCACGCGTCCGCGCGGAGGCCACCGTGCTTGAACTCGCTCTCGATGCGCGACGCGGTGCCTTCCATCTTCAACTGGAGTGCCGATTCGCGTCGGAATGGACTGTGATTTTTGGACCCTCCGGCGCGGGCAAGAGTACGCTGCTCCGCCTGCTGGCAGGATTGGACAGGCCGGATCGCGGGCGCGTTGCGCTGGATGGACACACGTTGACCGACTCGGAACGCCGCCTCTTTTTGAAGCCCGGCAGGCGCCAGACAGCGCTTGTTGCCCAACAGGCCGCACTCTTCCCTCATCTGAGCGTGACTGCAAATGTCGCTTACGGGCTGGCCGGGCTCGACGGCACCGCGCGTAACGCGCGCGTAGAAGAAATGCTTCAACTGGTTGGCGCAAATGACCTGGCCGATCGGCGACCGCGAAATCTTTCCGGCGGCGAGGCTCAGCGGGTAGCGCTGGCACGTGCACTCGCTCCCCTGCCCCGACTGCTTTTGCTCGACGAGCCTTTTTCAGCGCTCGATGGCGCCGCCAGCGACGTGCTGCTTTCGCGACTACAGTTGTGGCTTCGCGAGCATCGCGTACTGACCGTGCTCATTACGCATGATGCCACCGATGCCTACGCTACGGGCGCTGAGGTTGCACTGCTTCGCGAAGGCCGCCTGGCAGCACTTGGCCCGGCGGCGAATGCATTGGCTTCGGAACGCGAACGGATTGTCGAACGGTTGGGTGGAGCTAAACCATAAAACTTCCGCTGAAGGGATTGCCAGGAATAGAAACCTCTCGCGCAGTGCACTATTTTGCGGCGATCGCCAGGACTGTCGCGTCATCCTGAAAATGAGAATCACAAAACCCAGTGACCACTGCGAGCAGCTTGCTTGTGAGTTCACCCGCTGAGCATGCGGAATTGGCCAAAGCGAACGCCGTAATGTTCCCTTCGCCGAATTCCTCCTCATTCGAGTCAGAAGCTTCCGTGATTCCATCCGTGAAGAGCAGCATACGGTCGCCGGGCTGCATCTCGATAGTTTCGTCTTCATACTTCCACTCCGGAAACACACCCAGAACAGCGCCACCTTCTTCAAGCATCCGTGACTGGCCGCGAGAGACATAAATCGGATAAGGATGCCCGCCATTGCAGTATTGAAAGGTGCGGGAATCGCTATCGAGAATGCCATAGAAGAATGTGACGAACTTGCCTGCCGCGATGTTCTCGCAGAGCAGCGTGTTGACTCTGCGGCAAAGCCAGGCCGCGCTCTCAGTCTCGCTCGCGAATGCATGAACGGCGGCTTGCACGTTGGCCATCAGCAAGGCCGCCGAAACTCCTTTGCCCACGACGTCCGCGATGCAGATGCCAAGTCTGTGTTCGCCGAGCTTAAAGACGTCATAATAGTCACCGCTCACTGCCTGGGCAGGACGCCAGATTCCCGAAACTTCAAATCCAGGTAATTGCGGAATCTCCTTCGGCAAAAGTGATTGCTGCATCTCCCGCGCGCGCTGCAGTTCCTGCACCTGCAATTCAAGTTGCGCAGAACCGAGTTCAACTGAGCGCTGCAGTTCGACATTGCGCTGTTCGAGCTTGTCCTTTGTCGTCTGGTAGAGGAAGATCAGCGAGCTCGCAACAAATGTGATCAGCACAGGGAATTTCCACCCGGTTCTGAGCAGGTGCTCCAGTGTTTGCGGAGTGGGTGGCGCAATAAGCCAAACCACCGCTGACGAAGTAATGTACACAGGGATAAGAAGAGCCAGCAGTATAGGAAGAAAGAACAGCCAGTTATAAGGAAAAGGCTTTTGGATATAAAGTCCGTGCAATCTTCTCGTCACCAGGCACAACCATATTTCCAATCGCAATTGAATACACAAGAATGGTAAGCGGGTTGATTCTCTGCCCAATTGCCCAGAAGACAGCTCCGGCAATTGCGGAAATCGCGATATAGACAATTTGCTGTCTGAGGAAACTGGTCAATGACGAAAGGGCTCCCCGCATGCTGACACGCTTTCACAACCTCGCGGGGATACGAGAAAATCTTACTCCGAATGTGAGAGTCTTGCTTGCGGTGGGTAGTTTTGCTGAAAGTCAGTGCTCAAAATCCTACCAGCACCGGCTCCATCTGCAATCTGATGCCGAAGCGAACCTCCACCGCCGTGCTGATCTGTTGCGCGAGAGCCAGAATGTCTGCGGCCGAAGCCCCGCCACGGTTGACCAGCGCCAGCGTGTGCCGCGACGAGACAGCAGCAGCCCCCATTGCATGGCCCTTGGTGATACCTGCCTGCTCGATGAGCCAGGCAGCGGGCACTTTCACGCGTTCCGCATTTTCAGGCCCCGGCCCTGCAGGAAAGCGCGGCGGCTCTTTTCCGCAAGCCTCTGCAATCTGCCTCACCTGCTCCTCAGCAATCATCGGATTCTTGAAGAAGCTTCCCGCGCTGCGGCAGTCCGGATCACCCTCCACAAGCAGCATGCCCTTCGATTGGCGCACCCGGCGAACCGCCGCCGCTACCTCCGCGAGGCTCGCATTGGAACCGCTTGGGAACTCCCGCTGCAGATCGGCATAGCGGAGCGTGGGCGCGCCGCCAGGGATCAGGCGATAGTCCACCTGCGTCACAATAAAGCGTCCGCGATCCACGGTGTTGAATCGGCTGCAGCGATACGCAAAGCCGCACTCCGCGGCGGTGAACTCAACGAAGGTGCGCGCGTCGAGGTCGAAGGCGCGCACGCGTTCGATGACGGAAGCGACTTCTTGTCCGTAGGCGCCCACATTTTGCACCGGTGTTCCACCCACGGTTCCCGGAATTCCCGCGAGACATTCGACCCCTGCGCAGTTGCCGTTCACGGCGCGCTCCACGAAGCTGTCCCAATCTTCGCCCGCTGCAACACGATAGTTCGTCTGGCCTGGAAGTCCATTTACGACGATTCCGCGCAAGCCCACATGCAGCACAAGCCCATTGAACCCGGCATCTGAAACGAGCAAATTGCTTCCGCCGCCAAGCACAAATATGGTTGTCCCGCGCGCCTTTGCCCACTCGGCAGCCTCAGCGACCTCGTCTTCGCTCGAGGCTTTCACAAACCAGCGTGCCGGCCCGCCGATGCCGAAGGTCGTGAGCGGAGCAAGAGACTTGTTTTCTTCAAGGAGCATCGCATCAAGGCTACACCAATGCCGTTCCTTAATTCACACGCTGACATGGTTGCGCCTTTGGCGCCTTCAGGGCGCGGCGGGGCACAATGCCTCTGGTTTACTCTGTCTGCAAATGTAAAAACCGCGACGGGCCATTTGCCGGTAGAATAGGTACAGGCAACTTTCCCAGCCGGAGGCAACAATGTATCCAGAACTGATGGTCATTCCCATGCGCGAGGAGTTGGTCCGCGCCGGAATCAAGGAAACCCGCACTGCCGAAGAGGTGGAAGCGGCGCTGGCCCAGGCCGGCACAACCATGCTGGTAGTCAATTCGATTTGCGGTTGCGCGGCGGGAAAGATGCGCCCCGGCGTGAGGCTTGCGCTCACCAATTCTGCTAACCAGCCGGACCAGAAGATTACCGTATTTGCCGGTCAGGATCGCGAGGCCACTGAGCGTGCCCGCAGTTACTTTGAGGGCAACCCACCCACTTCTCCTGCCATTGCCATCCTCCGCGACGGCAAGCTGGTCTACCTGATGCAGCGCTACGTCATCGAGCAGTCAACCGCCCCGCAGATCGCGGAAGAGTTGATTCGCGCCTTCGACGAACACTGCGCGAAGACTACTGCCTAAGCATTGTCCTGCAGCTTGGTGCAAATAGAACGGCCTCCCGCGGGAGGCCGTTTTTCATTCCTGCAACGCGCAGCCTGGAATCAGTCAGCTTCCGCGTCGGCTACCATTGCCTGCACCTTGCTGTGTTTGATCGAGTAGCTGAAATAAATCACCAGCCCGATGATCAGCCAGCCGATCATGACTTCCCACGTAAACAGCATCAAGCGCGTCATGAGGTAAACCGCGGAGAGGATGCCGAGGATCGGCACCAAGGGCACGAGCGGAGTTCTGAAGGGGCGCTCCATCTCCGGGTGGCGCACGCGCAGGACCCAGACGCCAGCTGAAACGATGGTGAAGGCGAGCAGAGTCCCGATATTGACGAGTTCTGAGAGGACATCGATGTTGAAGAAGGCCGGCATGATGGCGGCAAAACTGCCAAAGACGATGGTGGTAATCCAGGGCGTGCGGAATTTTGGATGAATCGCCGAAGCCCACTTGGGCAAAAGTCCGTCGCGCGACATGGAATAGAAGACGCGGGTCTGACCAAGGAGCATGACCAGCATCACGGTGGCAAGGCCGAAGACCGCGCCGATCTTCACCAGAAGCGCTCCCCAACTCACGCCAGTTGCGTCGATTGCCAACGCGACGGGGGCTGAGACGTTGAGAGTCTTGTAGCTGACCAGCCCGGTGAGGACAAGCGAGACCAGGATATAGAGGATAGTGCAGACGACCAGCGAGCCAAGGATGCCGATCGGCATGTCTCGCTTAGGATTCTTCGCCTCCTGCGCCGCAGTCGAGACGGCGTCAAATCCTATGTAGGCGAAAAAGATCGACGCTGCAGCGGTGGGGATGCCGCCCCAGCCGAAGTTGCCGTGACCGTCGGGAGGCGGAACGAAGGGATGCCAGTTCAACTTCGCCACTTCAGGATGCTTGAAGAGATACCATCCACCGACAACGAGAAAAACGCAAACGATCGACACCTTGATAATCACGACAGCAGAGTTAAAGTTAGCCGATTCCTTGATGCCGATGACGAGGATGGTGGTGATGACCATGACGATCGCCACGGCAATCAGGTTGACCACGCCGGTTGCGTGGGGCAGGCCAACATCGCTGACGCCTGGAGGAAGAGACATCAGCTGCAGCCATTGATCGTGGTAAAAGACCAGTGGCGTGCCGGTGGTGGCGGTGATCTGCGGCGGTAGATAGATATGAAACTGCTGCAGGAGGCTGTTGAAGTAGCCCGCCCAACCGGAGGCGACAGTGGAGGCGCCGAAGGCGTATTCGAGGCAGAGGTCCCAGCCGATGATCCATGCAACGAGTTCACCCAAAGTGGCGTACCCATATGTGTAAGCCGAACCGGCAATGGGAATGATGGAGGCGAACTCCGCATAGCAGAGACCGGCAAAGGCGCACGTGATTCCCGCAACAACAAAGCTGAGGGCCACAGCCGGGCCGGCCCGAAGTGCCGCGGCCTGGCCTGTAAGCGTGAAGATGCCTGCGCCGATGACCGCGCCAATGCCGAGAGTGACGAGATTGAGCGCCCCGAGCGAGCGCTTAAGCGTGTGTTCGCCCTGTTCACCGGCCTCAAGCGAGAGCATCGACATGGGTTTGATACGAAGCAGTCTTGACATGAATGAGGACTTCCTCTTCAGCGATTGGAATCGGTAACTGGGTGCAGTTGACGCGCGGAGTGCCGCGACCAGAAAAGATAAACGGGAATGCCGAGCAAGACGAGCACAAGGCCCGGCCAAGTGTACTGGGGCTTGTATCGCAATAATACGATACATATCCACGTCGCCATCACAATGTAAAGCGCGGGCAGCACGGGATAGCCAAGAGCCTTGTAGGGGCGCGGCGCATCCGGCTGTTTGAAGCGCAACACAAACAGTCCGGAAATGGTAAGGATGTAGAACACGAGAACGGCAAAGATGATGTAGTCGAGCAATTGGCTGTAAGAGCCGGAGACGCAGAGCAGCACAGTCCAGCACGCCTGCACA
Source organism: uncultured Acidobacteriaceae bacterium (assembly GCA_963780515.1). Classification (GTDB taxonomy): domain Bacteria; phylum Acidobacteriota; class Terriglobia; order Terriglobales; family Acidobacteriaceae; genus Telmatobacter. The sequence continues at coordinate 144,806 of CAWACG010000013.1, read as the reverse complement.
AACAGCCCCGCGGCCGGCGTATGATAGCGCGCATTCAGCTTGCCGACAGACTTGAAGAACAGGCCGTCGCGGCTCATCGCGTAGTAGACGCGCGCCCCCGCGAGCGACAACCCATTCGCGCACCCAAACGTGGAAATGAGAATCGCCGCGGCCATTAGTTGCGCGCCACCGGAGTGAAAGATCACACCCAGCGCCGCTGTGGCGACGCGGTCCTCTGACGCATATTGCACTCCGCGCGCAAGAGCAGTAGCTCCGTGCGGATCACCGTGCATGGGCAGTACGAGCAGGTAGCCCAGCGAAGCCAGAAGATAGGCCGTCAGCACGAATCCTGTTCCCATGACAAGCGAAAGAGGAATGTTGCGCCGCGGATTCTTTACTTCGCCTGCGGTGAAGGTGATGTTGTTCCATGCATCGGCAGAAAACAGTGACCCCACCTGTACCACGGCAAGAATGACAAACACATTCACCAGCACCATCGGTCCGCCAATACCAACCTGCACCGCGTGCATCGAGCCCCAACCGGAGTTCTTCCAGAATTCGCTCCAGCCCTCGCCAAAGTTGGCGTTCCATGCGGTCGCATTGCGTCCCACTGTGAATGTGAGCAGTATCAGCGCCGCCAGTGAGAGCGCCTTCGCTGAGGTAAACACATTCTGAATTGCTGCTCCGAGCTTCAATCCGAAGACATTGACGATTGCAAGAAAAATGACGATGAAAATGGCGGTCAGGTTTGCCGTGTTGACACCGATTTCCATGTTGCCAAGGACCATGGGCCCGATTGGAATTGCCGGTACGTGGGCAATGTGCCAAAGCCAATGAGTCGTTGAAATAGTCGGGAAAAAGACGCCGAGAAATTTTCCAAACGCGACACATACCGCGGCGATGGTGCCGGTTTGAATGACTGTGAAAAGAGTCCAGCCGTAAAGGAAGCCCCACAGTGGCCCCAGTGAGTCACGCAAATAGATGTATTGGCCACCGGCTTTGGGCATCATGGCGGCGAGTTCGCCGTAGCTGAGCGCACCGATCATGGTCATGATGGCGGTGACCACCCAGGCGGCCAGAAAGAGGGCCGGAGAGTTGGTGCCGCGGGCGATATCGGCATCCACAAGAAAAATGCCGGACCCAATCATGGACCCGGCGACGATGGCGGTGGAACTGAACAGGCCGAGGGTTTGCACCAGCCCGGTCGGTTGGGGTGCGGAGGTGGATTCTGCGGCAGGAGTAGGGTTTAGGGTCGTCACCTTGCTTCGTTTTACTTGAATTGAGTGGGATTGTCTCCCCTTTTTTCACCGGCGACGGACGATGTCGATTGCATCGCCTTCAGCGCAGATGCTGCATCCAGCGGCGAAACTCGGCGGCCGGGTCGGGGGTGCGAAAGATGGCGGCAGAAACGGCCACGGTATTTGCGCCCGCGGCGAGAACCGCGGGGGCCGTTGCCAGCGTGATACCTGCGGCAGCTATCAGGACGGCTTTGGGGCCGGCCTGGGCGCGCAGTTTGCGCACACCTTCAACGCCGATGGGGAGCTTGCCGGTTTGCTTTGTTGTGGTTGGAAAGACCGGGCCGATGGCCAGATAGTCCGCCGGCTGGCTTAGAATTCCGGGGAGAAGTGCGTCGCTTCCGCCGAATGTGCCGATGATGCGATCAGGCCCGAGGAGACGGCGTGCCAGGGATGGCGACACATCTCCGGCATCGACATGGACCCCATCAAATCCTGCCTGTTCAACCAGATCGGCGCGGTCATCGAGAATCAACTTTGTATTCTGGGCGGGGAGAGCGGCACGAAGAATCATTGCGTCCGACAGCAATTCAGCATCGGCGCCGGATTTGTTGCGATACTCCAGAAGGGTCACGCCGGCGTCGGCCAGGGAGGCCGCCAAGTGTTGTAGAAACAAGGCGCGGCCGGTTGCCGGGATGACAGAAGAATCGAGAATCGGATAGACGAGGGGGAACGCGAACGGCATGCATTCAGCCTAGGCGATGAGGCCGCCGGTTGTCAGTGACCGGCCCTCGCCAGCCGTTCAACCGTGGCAGACGCAGGCCACGGTTGAACCTTCCGCGCTTTTCACTTGAAACCGAGGCAACGGGTTGCCACGGTCGCTCAAAAAGCGTGGCAATGGATCGCCTCGGTTGGATGAATGTGAGGCAGGGAGACGGCCGTTCACGAGTTCCCTGCTGCTACATTTCGTCGGCTGAAGGGCCGTAGGCGCCGGGCAACTTGCCGCCAAGCATGCGTACGTAGCAACCCAACTGCGCGCGGTGGTGGACCATGTGGTTGATGACCCATGTGCGCCAGACACCGTATTTCGAATCATCAATCCATGTCTGATCGCCGGCGACAAACTTCCAATTGGAATCCCATTTCTCCATCGGCAGGTTTGCCAGTGCGGCTTTCGACTCGGCAACCTGTTTGTCGAAACGCTGAAGCAACTCCGCTTTTGTGGCAGGCTCTTTGGCGTTCATCTCAGGATTCCAGTCAAGCCGGTCCTTGACCAGGGTGTGCAGCGCCCAGTCGCCGTTGGTGTCAGAGACATGGCCGGCAAGTTTTCCGAGCGCCATTGATTTTTCGTGGGGTTTCCAGGTGAAGTCTGCGCCGTCAGGGATCGCCTCGATGATTTTGCGGGTGGTGGCAGATTCTCGATCGTACTCAGCAATGAGTTCTTTTTGAATGTCCATGCGTGCAACCTCCATGTTGCGAAGCAAGCATATCCGATTTCCGGATGAAAGGGCGAAGAAAAAGCGATAATATTTCGGAGTTTTCCACAGGGCCGCGGGCAGTATTGAGGCGCCGAGTCACTTGCCAACCCGCCGCGAATCGGGGAATTCGGAGAGATTTGGAGCGGGTTGAGTTGGAAAGGACAGGTCGAATGCGGGTCGGGGTAGCGGCCGGCTTGTTTGGATGGCGAGGATTCGCGCAGAACCAAGATTTCGAGTGCCTCTTCGCGTGCATGAGTGAGTTGGGATTTCCCGCTCTTCCAGACGCATCGTCCCCGAGAAGTGCGTTAGATTTGCTTGCCAAGAATCAGGGGCACATAGCTTCGGACATCTTCCAGCAATTCCTCGCGAGTGATACCAACCTTGGCGCGAAGCTGCACACCCTGCAGCAAGTCAACGAGCAAACGGCCTCGCACCTTGGCAGAGGGTGTGCGAGTCAGGCGCCCCGCCTTTATCTCCTGCTCGAAACGTTTCGCGAAAATATCAGCGGATGCGGTAAGGCCCTTCGCGAGCCAGGAACGGATCTCCGTTACCCGCTCCGAATGTCCCAGCGCAGCGGCGGCCAACATGCAGCCGCTGCGAGCGTCGCCGGTAGCGGTGTTGACGGTAGCCTCGCAAAAGGTGGTCACGGCCTTGTGGATGTCCGGCTCCGCTTGAAATGCTGCCATTTTGGGAGCTCCATAGATCAGCGCATAGCGCTCGACCGCCCTGAGCAGCAGGGTGGACTTGTCTCCGAAGGCTCGGTATAGCGCGGGTTTGGTGACGTTCACGGCGCGCGCGATCCGATCCACGTCGACTCCTTCATACCCATGCTCCCAAAACATCTCAACGGCACGGTCGAGTGCTTCGTCGGGGATAAAGCCTTTTGGACGTCCTGGGGGGCGCTTCGCAATATTAGTTACCATCGCGTACGAAACTCCTTGCATTGCATCTGTTGGTATCGTACTCTCGCGTATGTAATGCTGCAAGAAAGATAAATACAGGAGACGCCCATTGGAACATTCGATCGCACTCGTCACCGGCGCCACCTCCGGGCTCGGTTATGCGGCAGCCCGCTTGCTCGCCGCCAGAGGGCTGGCGCGAGATCATCGTCACCGGGCGCAGCCTGGCCCGGATCCAGGAAACAGTCGCTCAGCTCGCGGCGGAGACCAAAACGAAGATCTTCACGCCGCTGGAGTTGGATCTGAACGCGCCAGCCAGCGTTCAGGCCGCCCTCGCCTCGCTCGTCAAGCGAGGTCGGCCGATCGATTTCCTACTGCTCAATGCCGGATTGGTCCCAACCAAGAAGCGCGTGATCACTGCGGCGGGCGTTGAGGCTTCTCAGGCCCCGCTGATCGGCCATCATCAACTGACTGTCGGGTTGCTTCGCGCCAACCTTCTTAGCCCCAACGCGCGGATTGTTATCGCCGGCGCGGAGCCTGCCCGCGGGGGCGTACCCATGTTCAAGTACACCGACGTGCCAGCCTTCGCGGCCAAATACTACCGGGGCGACCGAACCGCGGCTGTTGAAGCCCTGATTCGCAACGGGCCGAACGTGAAGTACGTGCCCAACAATGCGTATGCTGACGCGAAGCTCATCATCGCTTGGTGGACCGCGGCGCTGGCGCGCCGGCTGCCCGCCGGCATGGCCGTGTACGCCGTATCGCCCGGTGGGGCGACCGACACCAAGGTGGTGCGAAACGCTGGCCCGTTGTTGAAGTATCTGTTTATCCCAATCGTGAACCTCATTCCCGGCATGAATCAGACGCCGGAGACCGCGGCCCGTCGGTACCTCCAGGCGTCGGAGTTCGGAACCGACGTCTCAGGGCAATTCTTCGCCTCGGCTCAAGGGAAGTTCTCAGGCCCAATTGAGGCGCAGCGCCACCCACACCTCCACGATCGCGCCAGCCAGGAAGCCGCGTGGCAGGCCGTCGTCAAGGTCTCCGGCGTGGACTTGTCTTAACCCAGCATCCTTGAACGCTAGGTCCTGAAGGAGCGCTGATCGGCGCGTCACTGGATGCAAAACAACATCGCCACTTCCCTAACTTGGAATCACGGCGACAGAACGAACAACAACCATTCTCAAGGAGAATTCATATGAAACGGTACGAAGGTAAAAAGGTGGTAATCATCGGCGGCACGAGCGGCATGGGGCTCGCTACGGCGAAGATGCTCCTTGATGGAGGCGCGCGCGTTCTGGTGACGGGTCGCTCGAAGGAAGGACTGGAATCGGCGCAGAAAGAGCTTGGGAATGAGGCCATCGTGGTTTCGAGCGACGCGCGGTCGTTGACGGACCTCGACGCACTCGCCTCTCGAGTGAAGGCCGAGTTCGACACCCTCGACCTGCTGTTCGTCAACGCCGGGTTCAGCACCCGAGCGCCTCTGGAGAGCATCACCGAGGCCATCTACGACGAGATGTTCAACCTGAACGCCAAGGGACCGCTTTTCGCGGTGCAGAAGTTCGCGCCGCTCATAAACCGGGGAGGCTCTGTCGTCCTCACGACCTCGATCGCCAACGTCAAGGGAATGGCCGGCAACGCCACATACGGAGCCGCCAAGGCCGCGCTGCGATCATTCGCTCGGACGCTCGCTGCTGAGTTGGTTCCTCGCGAGATTCGCGTCAACGCGGTGACGCCCGGTCCCATCGACACGCCGATCATCGGCAAAGCGTTTCCCGCTGACGCAGCCGCTCAGATTAGGGAAAAGATGATTGGTATGGTCCCGATGAAGCGCTGGGGGACGTCGGAGGAAATCGCGAAGGCCGTCCTCTTCCTTGCGTTCGATGCGACCTTCACGACCGGCGCCGAACTTCCGGTCGACGGAGGATGGTCTCAACTCTAAGGCTGTGGACCTCGCTTGATGAGCTGACCGATGAGTATCGGCGCGGAGATGCAGGCCGGTAAAAGGAGGAGTATGAACATGCACAACCTGGTAGTGAGCTGTTTGGTGGCTGCTTATCTCGCAGCGAACGTGTACGCCATTGTGAAGGTACGAGTGTTTGAGTTGGCCCGTTCGCGCAAGCATCTCATACTCTACGGCGTTCCCTTCATATTGTGGGGCTCTGTCATCCTGTTGGGATGTTGGCTCATGGAGATCATGCGCCGATTCGATGAATGGGCCGCCTAATGGCCATTGAGATGACTTATTTTGCGGACAAAGCTCCGAACAAGGTAGCTGAAAACCGGAGTGCATTGTCAACTGCGGATACGAGCAGCGTGCCAAGTGTTCTCGACTGATGACTTCAGTCCAAGGCGCTCATCCAGTCTGGCGAAAATCGAGTCGCGCGCTCTGAGTGGATGTCGCCTACCCGAAAAGTAGCGGCTTAGCGAGGCAAGGCGAAGGCGATGTACGCTCCGCCGGTGGGGGATCTGGGGTCGCGGCCGCCGCTCGATGCAATGACCACATACTGGCGTCCGTTGACCATGTATGTGGAAGGGGTGGCGACTCCGGCGAATGGAAGCTGAGTCTCCCAGAGGAGCTTGCCGGTGCGAGTGTCGAAGGCGCGGAACTTGCGGTCATAGACAGTGGCGCCGATGAAGAGGACGCCGCCGGCGGTGACGATGGGGCCGCCGTAGCTTTCGCTGCCGGTGTTCTTCATGCCCTGGCGGGCGAGGTCGGGATACTCGCCGAAGGGAATCTTCCAGAGATACTTTCCGGTTGCGAGGTCGATGGCGTTGAGCGTTCCCCATGGAGGCGCGATGGCTGGGTAGCCGTCGGGGTCGAGGAATTTGCGATAGCCGGTGAAGTCGTACCGGTCTGCACCGGCGGCATGGGCAGGATTTTGCGCGGCGTCGCCGATTTGAAGAAAGCGCAGAAGCGCGTCGAGATTTTCGCCTTGGAGGTCGGGAACGGCAGGCATGTTGCCCTTTCCGTTGCGGATGATTTCGATGGCCTGCGCCGCAGTGAGGCGGGAGCCGACGCCGAGGAGCATGGGAAAAGGCGCCACGCCCTCTTGGTGGTCACCGTGACAGACGGCGCAGTTGTCGTGATAGACGGCGGCTCCGGCGCTGCCGGCTGCGGGCTGGGCGGGTTGAGTTTCCGCGGGAATTGCGGTTAGCTCTTTGTTCGGGGATGCGGTGCTGGCGGTGCGGAGGTAGTCGAGGAGGGCTGCCAGGCCGGTTGCATCGATGTTGGGGAAGGACGGCATTCTGCCGGTTCCCTGTCGAACGGCGGCGGTGATTTTCTCGGGAGTGAGGCGCTTGTCGATGTCGATGAGCGACGGGAACGCGGGCGGAGATCCGGCACGATCGACGCCGTGACACATAGCGCACTGGCTGCGATAGAGCTGCTCGCCGGGACTGGCTCCTTGTGCCGCCGGGACGAGGCCGCCGGTCCACGCCATTTCAGTTTCGTTGACGAAGAGAACGTGCGCGACGGGATCGATGGCCGGGCCGCCCCACTCTGCGCCGCCGTCGAAGCCGGGAAAGATGATGGTCTGTTTGCCGATGGTGAAGGGGATGAATTGGCCGTCACTGCGAAAGGTGCGGAAGGTTTTGACGGCCCAGGCGTGGGCTTCGGGCGTGCGGGTGGTGAGCATATCTTCAGTCAGGCGCTGGCGTGCGTAGGGTGCGGGCCAATCGGGCAGAGGCTGGGTGGGTGAAGTGACTTCACCGGGCACATCGCTGGGCGGATATGGATGCTCGTGGATGGGAAAGAGCGACTGGCCGGTGAGGCGGTTGAAGAGATAGAGGTAGCCCTGCTTGGTGGTCTGGGCAAGCGCGGGGATGGTTTTGCCATCGCGCGTGACGGTGAAGAGCGCGGGCGGGGAGGGAAAATCGCGATCCCAGATGTCGTGGTGCACACCCTGAAAATGCCAGAGTAGCTTGCCGGTGTTGGCGTCGAGAGCCAGAAGACAGTTGGCGTAGAGGTCGTTGCCGACGCGGTCGCCGCCGTAGAAATCCATGACCGCGGAGCCGGTGGGCGCATAGACGATGCCGCGCTCCGCATCGACCGCCATGCCCGCCCAGTTGTTGGCGGCGCCGGCGGTTTTGTAGGCATCTTTCGGCCAGGTTTCGTAACCGGGCTCGCCGGGGAGCGGGATGGTGTGGAAGCTCCAGCGCAGGGCGCCGGTGCGGACATCATAGGCACGGATGTAGCCGGGCGGCGCGGGGTGGGACTCGGGGTTGCGGCCGCCGACAATGATGAGGTCGCGATAAAGAATGCCGGGCGTGGTGAGGGAGATGGATTGGGTCTCGTAGTCGCGGCCGAGATTCTTGCGCAGATCGACGCGGCCTTGCTCACCGAATGACGCGATGGGCTGGCCAGTCGCGGCGTCGAGGCAATAGAGGAAATTCATGACACCGGCAAAGATGCGACCGTGCGTGATGCCGTTTTTGGTTTCGGACCAGTAGGTGACGCCGCGTACGGGCTGGGTGCCGGGAATGCCGGAGTCGAATTTCCATTTGAGCTTGCCGGTGGCTGCGTCGAGCGCGATGACTTTTTGCGTGGGCGTGTAGGCGTAGAGCGTGCCATTGACGATGAGCGGATTGGACTGAATGCCGCCGATTTCGCCGGTGTCAAAGCGCCAGGTCTGCTGGAGGCGATGGACATTGGCGCGATTGATCTGGGTGAGACGGGAGTAGTGATCGCCGTCAAGGCCGCCGTTGTAGACGGACCAGTCGGCGTTGCGAGGGGTTTGGCAGAAGGCAAAGGCGGAGAGTGTGGCGATTGCTACGAGCGTGACGGAGCAAGGGAACGATCGGTGGAGCATTCAGGTCGCGGCCTCCGCTGTTGTGTCTGCGAAGAAGCGATTGTTACATGGCGCGGCGATGATGGTGAAGGGCGGCGGGTCGGGGTGTTTCACAGTCCTGCGAAATCATCTGCAAGGTTTTTGTGGAGAACGAAAATATTCGAAGGGGACGGGGGGTCGAGCTCCACCCTTCCTGGAAATCTGAATGCGGGAGCCGGCGGCAAAGCGGGGGCCGGTTTGCTCACGCCTCAGTTCGATTGAAACAGAGAATGGGAATTATTCTGCAAAATCCGCTCAATCTTCTCGCGTGTTCTTGTTTCCCTTCTTTGCGTCCCCTGTTTCTTTGCACTCATCGCTGCCCGTGGAATCGGCTGTATCGATGGTGCCCAGGGAATCGTTGACGACGCCGTCGTCGGGTTTTGAATTCGCGTCGTTCAATTTGCCCGGACGGGTGTCGACGGGCTTGAGCTTTTCGGTCATGGTGGGTCTCCCTCTTTGATTGGATGCGGCGGATGAGGGTTGCGTTCGCAAGACGAGCCTGCTGAGGATTGTTGCGGCGGGGTTGGGGTTGTGCTTTCCCTGGTCTCAGAATCGAGATCTCCACCCAAGCGACGAAGACCTGTCGCTGGGGACCCCGGACCCAGGGCACCCATTTTCGTGCGGATTGAAGCTGCGAAAAGCAACTTGTATGGAGGGTGGGACCCGCTACTCAGCGGATTTGGCGAGGAAGCGCTCCATGAATTTGGTGTCGAAGTCGCCGGCTCGGAAGTCGGGGTCTTGGAAGATGGCCTGATGCAGCGTGACGGAGGTGTCGATTCCCTGCACCACGAACTGCGAAAGCGCGCGCTCCATGCGGGCCATGGCCTCGGCGCGATCGACTCCGTGGGTTATGAGCTTGGCGATGAGCGAATCGTAGTAGGGTGGGACGACGCCCTCGGCGTATTGAGCGGTGTCGACGCGCACGCCGTTGCCGCCGGGCACGTTGAAGACGGTAATCTTTCCCGCCGAGGGGGTGAATTTTTGCGGATGCTCGGCGTTGATGCGGCACTCGATGGCGTGGCCGCGAATCTCAAGCTTGCGCGGCAGGATGGCACTAAGCCGCTCGCCCGCAGCAATGCGCAACTGAGCTTTGACGAGGTCGACGCCCGTGATGGCCTCGGTGACCGGGTGTTCCACCTGGATGCGCGTGTTCATCTCGATGAAGTAGAGCTGGCGGTCCTCGTCCATGAGGAACTCGACGGTGCCGGCGTTCTGATAACCAATATCGGAGAGGCATCGGATGAGAGTGCGGCCAATCTCTTCGCGCATCTTGGGAGTGATTTGGAGGGACGGGGCCTCCTCAATCAGTTTCTGGTGGCGGCGCTGGATGGAGCACTCGCGCTCGTAGAGCGAAACCACGCTGCCGTGCTCGTCTGCCAGCACCTGAAACTCGATGTGGCGCGGCTGCTCGATGAACTTTTCCATGTAGAGCTCGCCGTTGCCGAATGCGTTGGCGGCCTCAGTGTAAGCGGCGCTGAAAAGGTTGGGCAGCTCCTCTGCGGAGCGCACGATGCGCATTCCGCGTCCGCCACCGCCTGCCTTGGCCTTGAGGATGACGGGGTAGCCGACGGTGGCCGCCCAATCCTGCGCTTCTTCGGCGGTGGCGAGCACGCCGTCAGAACCGGGCAGGATGGGCACCTTGGCCTTCTTCATGGTCTGGCGAGCTTTTTCTTTTTCGCCCATCAGGCGAGTGACCTCGGGCGGCGGGCCGATGAACTTGATGTTGGAAGCACGGCAAACCTCAGCGAAGTTGGCGTTCTCGCTGAGCAGGCCGTAGCCGGGATGGATGGCGTCGACGTTGGCGATTTCAGCGGCGGAGATGACGGCGGGCACGTTGAGGTAGCTGTCGGCGGGACGCGGCGGGCCAATGCAGATGGCCTCGTCGGCAAAGCGGACGTGGAGCGAGTTGCGGTCGGCTTCACTGTAGACCGCGACGGTTCGAATGCCGAGTTCCCGGCAGGCGTTTAATACGCGCAGCGCAATCTCGCCGCGATTGGCAACCAAAACCTTACTAAACATTCATGACCCTTTGAGAGCTGGATTAGCATACTGCGCTGGCACGATTAACCCAGCCGGATGGAAAAGAGCGGTTGCCCAAACTCGATGGGCTGGCCGTTGGAAACGAGGCATTTGATAATTTCTCCTGAAGCATCCGATTCAATCTCGTTCATGAGCTTCATGGCCTCGACGATGCAGATTACCTGGCCCTTTTCGACGTGATCGCCGGGCGCAACGAAGGCGCCCGCGCCGGGGGATGGAGAGCCGTAAAATGTGCCGACAATGGGTGACTTGACGACGTGAAGGCCCGTTGCAGTGTCCTCGGTGGGAGTTTCGACACGGGCCTCGGCGGATATCACGGGCGCGGCGGGCAGAGGCTGCGCCGATGCTGCCGGCGCCACTTGCGCATTGGCAAGCAAACGGGCCAGATCGGACATGCCGGCGGCGGGCGCTTCAGGCTGGCTGAACTTAAGCCGAATCTTCAAGTCGCCGCGGTCCAGATCGAATTCGGCAACCTGATGCTGCTTGAGGAATTCGACCAGTACTTTCAGATCCTGCATATCCTGTGGTTTCATTCGTTCCCTGTCTCTCCCACTCGCCTGTGGGACTCGCTCTTTTGCATCGATCAAAGCTCGATGAGGGCTTTGGGTGCAGGCGTCAGCACCTGTCCCCCGGTTCGGGTTACGGCCACCATATCTTCGATGCGAATACCAAACTGACCCGGCAAGTACGCCCCGGGCTCGATGGTGATGACCATGCCGGGGAGCAGCCTGGTTGCCTGTCCTGCGCCGATACGCGGCGGCTCGTGAATCTCCAACCCGACCCCGTGACCGGTGGAGTGGGAAAATGCTTCAGCCAAGCCCGCTTTGCGCAACACGCTTCTGGCAGCCTCGTCGACCTCTGCGCAACTTGCGCCTGCCGTGACCGCGGCCACGGCGGACTCCTGCGCCTGAAGGACCGATTCATACGTGTCACGCTCTTTTGCGGACGGTTTTCCAAGGTGCACGGTACGCGTCATGTCTGAACAGTAACCCTCACGGATTATACCGAAGTCGAGTGTCAGGAACCCTCTGCGGGGGAGCGGAGCCCTTGTGGCCCGGCCGTGCGGCAGGGCGGAGCGGATTCCGGAAGCCACGATGGTTTCAAACGACATACCCTCGGCACCGAGGAGGCGCGCCTGGTGCTCGAGCTCGGCGGCTACTTCAAATTCGGCGAGGCCGGGGCGGATGAAACCGAGAATGTGCTCGAAAAGCCTGCAGCCGAGGAAGGCCGCTTCAATCATGATGACCAGTTCGTCTTCGTCTTTGACCATGCGCAGCGGCTCGACCAGAGGCGCAGCGAGTGCGGAAAGAAATGCGCGGCGAAGATGGGACGGCAGCGCGGCACGCCAGCGGGTGAGGTCGGCCACAGTGGTCCACGCGGGATCGAAGCCGGCGCAGTCGACGCCAGGCTGTGCGGCCAGCCACTGCACTGCATTCACCGCGGGCGAACTGGAGACGATCTGGACGCGCGCGCCTTTGACTTCTTCGGCGGCCTGCGCAGTGTAGCGGCCATCGGTGAAGAGGCAGGCTGCTCGGCGGGTGACGGCGAGCGCGGCGCTGGAGCCGGTGAACCCGGAGAGATAACGGAGGTCGGGGAGATGGGTGACGAGCAGGCCGGGAAGGCCGGCGCGGGTCATTTTGCGGCGAAGCTGGCCGATGCGGCGTAGGTGGTCCACCGGGTAAGGATAAATCAGGGGTCAGGGAGTAGGGGTCAGGGATCAGAGGTTACCTTATAGAGAACGCGCAGGCATCGGGCTTGCGCTTGGTGCGCCGGTGGCGATGCTCTGCGTGCGCTATGTGAAGTCGCAGCTCTACGAGATCACGAGTGTCAATTTCACGGTGATGGCGGGAGCAATTGTGACCCTGGCTGTGGCGGCAGCGATTGCGGGGATCATTCCCGCAAAGCGTGCTGCCTCGATTGATCCGATGCAGGCGCTGCGGATTGAGTGAGAGCGGGGGACTGCAGCTTTCACATCGCGGGGCGGACGGATTTTTTCTGGTGGGGATCGATTTCTGATTCGGCGGCCTGGAGTTCGGATTGACGGTCCATCCACTCGTCGAGGCGGGAGCGCTTGAAGCGCCAGCGATTGCCCAGCTTGAAAGCGGGGACGAATCCCTCGGAAGCGTATTTGTAGAGCGTGTCGGGCGAGATGCCAAGGTAATCCGAGGCCTGGCGAATGTCCATAACCTCGCGAATCTCAGGAACGAGAAGATTAGAGCGGACGGCGGAGCTGCGCATGATTCCCCCTGCGGTTGGGCAGACTGGATTCCGGCGGAGGATGCCGGTACTCCTGTGTATACCGCGATTTCACCCATCGCTTCAAGGTTTTTCAGAGAGTTAAAGGAAATTAACCGGCTTTGGGTCACGCGTGCGGAGGCGGCAAAACGGGGCCTTCAGGGCCTGGCCCAGCCGGTTGGGCCAGCGGTGGGACGGAGCCCAATCGGTTGGGTAGGTGGTGGAGATGGTGCGGGATGAATGAGTTAGGTCTCGAAGGGGCTTTCGGGGGTTGGTCTCAGGCGTGTGTGCAGAGGCTGAAGGCGTGCCCTGACGCGTAGCTGACGATGGTTCGTGCTTTCCCAGGTCTCAGAAGCGAGACCCGGGGCACCCATTTTCGTGCGGATTGATGGCGCAGAAAGAGGTTTGTGCTTTCCCACCCTTCGCAAAGTACGCGAAGGATGGGGCACCTGTTTTCGTGCGGATTGATGGTGAGGGGCAGGTTTGGCTTGCCCAATTGGCCCAGTGCCGATCGCGGCTCAGCGTGTATGGGACGCGAATCAGGATGCGTACATCTTCAGCATCCACCAGACAAGGAAGATGGCAACGACACCCAGGACGAGGTGGCCGACCCATTGAACAGGCGTTTTCGGTCTTCCGAAGTTAAACATTCATTGTCCGGCTCTAGTTCTGGTCTTCGCGGCGATGCAGGGTTGGCTTGTCGTCGGCAGAACTGTCTCCGGATTGCGTACCGTCGTCCGTTCCAGTGCTGGCCCGGCGCAGAGACGGCCTCTTGCCGTCCTTGGAGTCGGTGAGGCGGCGCTTGTTTTCGATCCGGGCAAGACGAGCCTTGACATCGTTGAACTCCGATGTCGTGACCAGGTATTCATCCTTAGGGGGCAGGATGTGGGAGATTTCTTCCTGCGTATGAAGGATGCGGTCGGGGGTCTGGGGGTGATCGGAGAAGGCCTTTGCGACCAGGCCGGGCTTGCGCTTTTCGAGCGCCTGAATCTTCTCAAAGAAGCTGATGAAAGCCTGCGGATCGTAGCCGGCGCGGTACATGTATTGCACGCCGAGGTAGTCGGCCTGGGCCTCGAACTCGCGGGAGAACATGAGGAATGTCATGGGCACGGCCAATCCAGACGCCTCGTAGAGGCCGTAGCCTGTCCAGCCACCCATGAAGATGAGCGGTATGGTGCCCAGCTGCGCGTAGTTGAGGCGAGTCTGCTCGCGAACCGCGTGATGAGCGCAGACGTGGGCCGTCTCATGGGCCATGACTCCGGCGAGTTCGGCTTCCTCGTCGGCGTTGAGAATCAATCCTGAATTGACGTAGAAGAATCCGCCGGGAAGCGCGAAGGCGTTGATTTCATCGGAATCGATGACCTTGATAGTGAAGGGCACCTTGCAATCGGAGTTCTTGACGATGTTCTGGCCGATGCGGTTGATGTACTCCGTGACCACGGGGTCGGTGATGAAGTGGCTGCTTTTGTCGACCTGGTCGGCATACGACTTACCCATCTTGATCTCGGTGTCGGTGGAGTACCAGTTGCCCATGCCACGGCCGCCGATGTCGCGGTTGCCCACTGCGTTTACGTCTTCAATGCTGCCCGGCTTGATTTTCTGCATGTCGCCGCCGACGGGAATCACCTTGTCGGGATCGACATCCTTGGCCGCGACGTCGCCCTTTACCGGCGTGGTGCCGGGCGCGGGCTTGTCGGATGCAGGATTGTCTTTCGAAGAGTCTTTGGTGTCATCCGCCGACTTGGGCGGAGCTGCGGGGGTGTCGCCAGCAACGGGGGCGCTACCGGGCGCGGGCTGCGCCGCAGGGGCGGTGGCCGCCGGCGTGTTTGCCGGGGTTGCCTGAGGAGTGGCGGGGGCGGTTGTCTGGGCAGCGGGAGGAGTCTGGGAGTCCTGCGGGGCCGGTTGGGAAACGGGTTGGGCACCGGTTTGGGCCCACACCGCGGTGGCGGCCAACGCCAGCGCGCATACTGCCAGCGTGCCTGCTTTCGACACGTAAAAAGCTGCCCTCATGACTTTACCTCCGACCTCAGCAGGCACATCACGGGAAGACCCCGCTTCGCTTCAATCGTTAGACGCTAGTATCCTCCCATGAGGTAGCGAAGAGAAAGAAAATTCACCCCGTTGATTGGGAAGCCGGCTGGGGCAACTCAAGACGGGCGGTGAGATGGCTGCTGGAACAACCGCCGGCAAACGGCGCGCTGCACTTGGAGCACCGAGTCGCGTGAATTAAAGTGGTGAACACGCGGCAGCTGGAGGATTCTTGCAACGTACGTTCGTGATGAAAACGGTGCTTGCGGCAACAGCCATGGCGCTGTGCGCCGGGACGCAACTCCCTGCCCAGCAGACACATCCTGTGCTGCCTCTGGCTGGAGTGCTGGGCAAGCCGAAACATCTGCCGCCGGCCCCGGCCAATGCCCCGGCAACCACTGTGGCTCCGTTTGATGCGACGCGGCTTGGCTCCCCTTTAACCCTCGACAAGGGCTGGAGAGTCGGGGTGACCGCGAATCTTAACGCAGCCAATCCTGATTTTGACGATTCGACCTGGGTGATACGGAGTGTGGGCGACTCGCTGGACGGTCTGGACGATCTGGACCACCCGACCGGAGGCAATCCCGTGGACCAGCCACAGGGTCCGCCGCCCATTGGCCATGGACGGCCCTACGTGTGGTTTCGGATGCATGTGAAGCTGGCGCCGAATCATGGGCCGCTGGCGCTGCTGATTGACCTGCCCGTCACGTCAAACAGCACCATATCGATCAATGCTATCGGTCCCGGTGTGGATGTGTTTGCCAACGGAAAGCAGATTCACCCGGAAGGACCTCATGGGGACGCGCCGAACAGATATCAGGAGATTTCACGTCTCTACAATCTGAATGTGTCGCCCACGGACACCGACCTGGTGCTGGTGGCGCGAACGATCTATATTCCATTTGGGCTTTCGGCCTACACCAGCTTTTTTGCAACCGGCACGCTGCGCCTGGGCAGCCCCACCGACCTGCAGCGCGCGTTGGAACTCTGGACTGTGCATAGTCTGTTTGAACGGCTGCCGAGGCTGGTGAACGCAATCCTGTTTATTGTGCTCTCTCTTTTTCTGCTGGCGCTCTATTTCACCCAGAAGGGGCACGTGGAGTATCTGTGGCTGGCGCTGCATGAGTTTATCCAGGCGCCGATTGGGTTTATCGACCTGGCGGGCACCTTTGCGCGGCTCGACCAGCTCTGGTACGCAGCGGCCGTGATGCAACTGGTGATGATTTCGGCATATCTCTATTTCGAATTTCTGATTGCGTTTCTGGCGTTGAAAAATCGCTGGTACATTATTCTGCTTCGCGTTACTGCGCCTGTTCTGGCTGGAGTGGGACCGGCGTTGCTGCTGATTGGCAGCCACAGCCTATCGGCCGTGGTAACGATGGGCCTGGTTTTTCTGGGCACCGCATTGTGGATGATTGGATGGACTCTTTTCACCTTCCTCACCCTGATCAGGGCTACGCTGCGGCGCAACTTTGAGGCTGGCCTTCTGCTCATTCCGCTGATGCTGACGATTGTGGGAATCGTCGAGCCTATGCTGACCGGCGGCATGAGCGGTTTAAGCGGGCATCCCTACAGGTCTCCGCTCACAATTCAGGCGGGGATGATTCCCATTCACTTTGCGTCGATCGCGGACTTTGCCGGACTGCTGACGATTGTGCTGATTATTTTTGTGCGCTTCCTGCGCATCCAGCACGACCAGGAACATGCCAATAGCGAGTTGGCGGCGGCGCGCAGCGTGCAGGAATTGATGATTCCCCAGGAGAAGCTGGACACACCGGGCTACGAGGTGGACTCAGTGTATACGCCGGCGAACGAGGTGGGCGGAGACTTCTTCCATGTGCAGCCGTCAAGCGACGGAGGCATGCTGGTGGTGATTGGGGATGTGGCCGGAAAAGGACTGCAGGCTGCCATGACGGTGTCGATGCTGATGGGCGCGCTGCGGCGGATTCCGGAGAAGAGCCCCGGAAGGATACTCGAGTCGCTGAATCGCGTGCTGACCGGGGGCGAGGGACTGACGACTTGCCAGGCGATCTGGTTCGGCGCCAATGGAGAGCTGGTGGTGGCCAACGCGGGCCACCTGCCACCGTATTTGAACAGCCAGGAGATTGTGTTGCCGGGCGGCCTGCCGCTGGGCGCGATACCCGAAGTGAGCTACGACGAAGTGAGCCTCTACCTGCATCCGGGCGACCGGCTGCTGCTGCTGTCAGACGGCGTGGTGGAGGCGAGGCGGCCCACCGGCGAGCTGTTTGGCTTTGAGCGGGTGCACAACCTGAGCAATCAGTCGGCGTTTTATATTGCCGATGCGGCCAAGGAGTTTGGGCAGGAAGACGACATCACGGTGCTGACGGTGCAGCGCCTTGCGGCGGCAATGGCGGCGTAAACGCGCGGAGTCAATGCGATCTGTGCCCGTTCAGATGCGGAGAAAGAGACGCCTGCGGTACATCCAATAAAGGATGAGCCAGTAGATCATCATCACGGTGATGCCCAGCATCAACGGTTCAAGACCGGTCCCGAATACACGGAATATGTTGTAGCCGAGATTGATGTGCAGGTTGTTGATGATGAAGTCTTCCCATAGATGCGCGATGAGGTAAGCCGCGATCGAATTCATTCCTACGACCACCAGCGGGAAGGCCCAGCGGCGATATTGCTTCACGTCGATGACCCAGGAAAACGCGGCAAGGAAGAAGAAGCAGACTCCTCCGCTGAAGAGCGTCCAGCTTGGCGTCCAGATGCGCTTGACGATGGGGCAGATGCCGGTGAAGTGCAGAAGCACGCCGGCGGCGATAAGAACACTGCCGGCAATGATGAAGCGCTTGACGGGAATCTTGGGCGCGGCGGAGCGGAACCACTCGCCCGCGCGCAGGCCCAGCAGCATGGTGCCGAGCGTGGGAATGAAACTGAGCGTGAGATAGCCGCCGTCGTTGTAGACAAAACGCGAGGCGCGCGGGAAAAGATTGAGGAACCAGACATCGAAGGCCTGGCCAAGGTTGCTGTTCTTGTTCCAATGCGAAGCAAAGCCGGTGAAGTTGTAGTGCCAGCCGGCAGGAACGCCCACGGCCGCGTAGTTGAAGTTCGGTCCCGGAGCCGGATAGAGCGCCCAGGCGAGCCAGTAGCCGAAGAGGATGGCCCCCAGCGCGGTCCACTGCCACGAGGGGCGGCAGTGCGCAAGCAGAAAGGCGAAGGTGTATCCCAGGCCGATTTGCGTGAGGGTGTCTTCAAAAGTGAAATAGGTCTGGGTGCTGCCGGTGGAGCGGAGAAAGATGCCGAGAGCGATGAGCACGAGGCTGCGCCAGAGGGTATGGGCGAGTTGATGGCCGAAGCTTTCACCTTTCTTTGTACGGCTGTGAATGGAGTAAGGAAGGGCGACGCCGACGAGGAATGTGAAGCCGGGCTGAATGGTGTCGTGGAGGCCCATTCCAGCCCATTCCACATGGGTCTGGTTGTAGGCGAGTATGTGCCAGAAAAGACTGTTGGGAAAGGCGCGCGCGACCTTGGCGAAGCTCATGACTTCGCCCATCATGAGAAGCATGACGAGGCCCCGATAGGCGTCGACGGCGACGTTGCGCGGGGGCGTTGCAGCCGCAGTTGACCGCGCAAGAGGCGGCTGTTTGACCTCGTGGATATCTCTGGCAATTGTCGCCGGCATTCAGCTCTCCGTCATTGAATCGGCTCGCTTCATTTTGGGGAAAACGCGCAGAGACCTTCAAGGCTGTAAACCACCGTAAGGTAGCACATGGAGTTGCGGGCGGGCTATACAAAATCGCTTTCGGCGCGTGTCCCGGTTGCCACCGAGGATGCTGAGTGGGCCTTTCGTCGCCGGCGGCCTCGTTGCTATGATTCAGCGACCGGATTGGGAAGATGCGGGCGAGTCGGGAATGACCGCTTGCGGATGTGAGGTTTTGAATGTCGAAAATGAAGACGATTCAATTGGCTGGGGAGTTGCACATGCATCGCGTTTTGCGCATCGCGATGGTTTTGAGTTTGCTGACTGGTGCGGGACTGACAATGAGCCAGACACCTGCTGCGCCGCCCGCGCCTGGTGCTGTTGCGCCGCGGCCTGTGCGTCCCACACCGCCGACGCGCGATCCGCACACGCCGGGTTATGTGGAGGCGAAAGAGTTGCCGGACGGCACGAATGCTCCCGCGGACGCGGATGGAAACTTCATCCTTGGTCCCACACACAACCCTGCCCCGGAGATGACGGTGCAGGACGGCGTGCCGCATGGAACGGTGATCGAGTTCACGATGAATTCGGCGGACAGCAAGCTCTACCCCGGCATTGCGCGCGACGCAAACACCTATGGGACGGCGGATCCGACCGACCCCGCCAAGATGGTGGTGACGACGAGCCACCCTGCGCCTTATATGCGCAAGGTGACGGTCTATGTGCCGAAGGAATATGTCGCAGGTACGGAGGCGCCTTTCATTGTGGGCGCGGATGGGCCCGACCGGGAATTGTTCACGGCGTTGGACAATTTGATCGCCGAGCACAAGGTGCCGGCGATGATTGCGATTTCAATCAGCAACGGCGGAGGCGATGCGCAGGGCAGCGAGCGCGGCCTGGAGTATGACACGATGTCGGGCCGGTATGCGGAGTTTGTCGAAACAGAGGTGCTGCCTCGCGTGGAAGCGGAAGCGCATGTGAGGCTGACGAAGGATCCCGACGGGCGGGCGACAATGGGCGGCAGTTCAGGTGGGTCGTGCGCCTTGATCATGGCGTGGTATCACCCGGAGTGGTACCACCGCGTTCTGACTTACTCCGGCACATACATTAACCAGCAATGGCCGTATAACCCTGAGACTCCGCATGGCGCGTGGGAGTTTCATGAGCACCTCATCCCGAACAGCCCGCGCAAGCCGCTGCGCATCTGGATGGAAGTGGGCGACCGGGATCTCTACAATCCGAATGCCATGCGCGACGGGATGCACGACTGGGTGCTCGCCAATGAGCAGATGGCCAAGGTGCTGGCGGCCAAGGGCTATCACTATCAGTTTGTGTTCGCGCAGAATGCGGGGCACGTGGACCATGCGGTGAAAGAACAAACCCTACCCGAAGCGCTGGAGTATGTGTGGCGGGGTTATCCGATTGCTGGGGCGAAGAAGTGAGTTGAGGGCGGCGGTATGCGCACGAAAAAGCCCCATCCTTGCGGATGGGGCTTTTGTTTTTGCGCTTGCCGACCAACGGGAGGCAGTTGGCCCCGCCGCAGGTGGTTAGTCGTAGTATTCCAGGCCGAGGTGGGTGATGAGACCTTCGCCCATGATGTGGCGCAGGGTGTTCTTGAGCTTCATCGACTGGATGAACAGATCGTGCTCGGGGTACAAACCAGGAGCGGTCTGCGGCGACTTGAGATAGAAGCTCAGCCACTCCTGTATGCCGATGGAGCGGAGCGACGGGGTGCGCTTGGCGAGGTCGAGAAACATGACGAGGTCGAGCGCAATGGGTGCGGCAAGGATGGAATCGCGGCAGAGAAAATCCACTTTGATCTGCATCGGGTAGCCGAGCCAGCCGAAGATGTCGATGTTGTCCCAGCCTTCTTTGTTGTCGCCGCGGGGCGGGTAGTAGTTGATGCGGACCTTGTGAAAGATGTTCTTGTAAAGGTCCGGATAGAGCTCGGGTTGAAAAATGTATTCGAGCGAGCCGAGTTTGGACTCCTCCTTGGTCTTGAAGGACTCTGGATCGTCGAGCACTTCGCCGTCGCGGTTGCCCAGAATGTTGGTGGAGTACCAGCCTGAGACGCCCAGCAGGCGCGCCTTAAAGGCCGGGGCTAGAACGGTCTTCATGAAGGTCTGACCGGTTTTGAAATCCTTGCCGCAGATGGGCGCCGCGTTCTTCTTCGACAGCTCGACCATAGCGGGAAAGTCGACGGTGAGATTCGGCGCTCCGTTGGCGAAGGGCACGCCCTCAGAGAGTGCCGCGTAGGCATAGATTTGCGACGGCGCGATGGCGATATCGTCCGAGTCGAGGCCTTTCTCAAATGCCTCGATGCTTTGATGGACCGCGGCGGGCTCGATGAAGATTTCGGTTGACGCGCACCAGATCATCACGACGCGGTCGACGGTCTTTTTAAAATTGCGGATGTCTTCAACGACCTGATTGGCAAGGTCGCGCTTGTTCTTGCCCTTCTTGACGTGGGTGCCGTGCAGGCGCTTGACATAGTACTGGTCGAAGACCGCGGGCAAAGGCTTGATGGTCTCAAGGAAGGGTTTCAGCTGCTCGATGAGGTCCTTGTCGAGCACTTTGGCGTGGGCGGCGGACTCGTAGACGTTGTCCTCGAAGATGTCCCAGCCGGTGAAGACCACGTCGTTGAGATTGGCAAGCGGCAAGAATTCCTTGAGCAGGGGCGAGTTGCTATCCGTGCGCTTGCCGAGGCGGATGGTACCCATCTGCGTGAGCGAGCCGATGGGCTTGGCGATGCCGCGACGGACGGCCTCAACCCCGGCGATAAACGTGGTGGCAACGGCGCCCAGGCCGACCACCATCACTCCCAATTTGCCCGTGGCGGGCGCGATCTTTGCGACAGCGGCGGTCTCTGAGCCGCCTTGCGATTCATTTCCCATTGTTTTTCCTAACCTTCCTTTGATTGCTGAATTCAACCGATCCAAATTCGTATTTCCAGGGACGAAACAGTTTACGCCCTCGAAGGCGCGTTAATCTTCCTGCGGGTCAAGCCCGGCATCCACCTGCCTGTTGCGGTTGAGGTGAGACCAGACAAACCAGATGATGGCGGCGACCAGCGCAATTTCAACTGCGAGATGAAAGCGGTGAAATGCCTGCTCGAAGCGGGGGTCGGTGTGCCACTTTTCACCCAACTTCATTCCGGCGTAGGCCAGGCCGAAACACCATGGCCACGAACCCAGGAATGTGTAGATGTGAAAGCGAAGCTGAGGCATTTTTGCGATGCCCGCCGGAAACGCGATGAAGGTGCGGACGACGGGCAGAAGGCGAGCGAGCAAAACGGTGATCGAGCCGTACTTGTCGAAAAAGTGCGTCATGCGGTCGAGATCGTGGTGGCTCATCAGGACCCATTTGCCGTAGCGCTCGACCAGCGGACGGCCGCCTTTTGCGCCGATCCAATAAGCCACAAGCGAGCCGAGGTTGCAGCCCAGTGCACCTGCCGTCGCAACCCAGACGAGGTTGAAGCGGCCCAGGTAAACCAGGTAGCCGGCGAAGGGCATGATGATTTCAGAGGGAAGTGGGATGCAGGCTGACTCGATGCCCATGAGTGCGGCGACGCCGGCATATCCGCCCAAATCGATGACGTGCGTTACGAACTGCACTAAAACAGCTAGGATTCTTTCGCTCATGCGCCTCGTTCAGTATATAGGGCGGGGTCGGGAGTGGTTGGGGGCGAGCGTCCGGGGATGACAGTGGTGGCGCAGAGTGTTGCGGTGGACGCAGGAACGGCCTGCGGCCCCTTTGTTAGGATGAGGGGTGTTGCTAGGAAGGTTTGAGGTGTCTGAGTTGGCCGATTCTTCTGCTGCTTTTCCTCCTGTTCCATTGACTCTTGAAGGCTCCGCGCTGCTGCACCAGTTCTTTCGCTTTGACTGGACGAAGTGGCGGGCCTGCACGGAGGGCGAACGCGCGCGGATCGCGGGCGAAGCTGTCGCGGCGCTGAAGAAGCTGGAGCGGACGGGTGTTGATGCTCCCGTGCGGACCGCGGTGTATTCGCAGCTTGGACATAAAGGCGATCTGATTCTGGTGCATTTTAGGGAGTCGTTTGAGGCGCTGAACCAAGTCGAGCTGGACCTGGCGCAAACTTCCCTCTTCGATTTCCTGGAACTGAAGCACTCTTATGTGTCTGTCGTCGAACTGGGACTGTATGAGTCGAGCCGCAAGACGTATGAGGCGGCTGCGGCCAAGGGTGCGGCCACATTTTCGCCGGAGTGGCAGGCGGAGGTGAATGCATCGCTCGAGCGCGGCGCGGAGGCCATGAAGTCGCGGCTCTTCCCTGCTGTGCCGGAGGCGAAGTACATGTGCTTCTATCCCATGGACCGCAAGCGCGGCGAGGGAGTGAACTGGTACTCGGTGCCGTTTGCTGAGCGCCAGCGGATGATGCACCTGCACGGGATGATCGGGCGGCGGTATGGGGATGTGGTGAAGCAGATTATCTCCGGGTCGATTGGGATGGATGACTGGGAGTGGGGCGTGGATCTATTTGCCGAGGACCCGGTGGTGTTCAAGAAGCTGATTTACGAAATGAGATTTGACGAGGTCAGCGCGGTGTATGCGCTGTTCGGGCAGTTCTTTCTTGGGGTGCGGCTGCCGGTGGAGAGGCTGGAAGGGTGGTTGGGGGGAAGGCTGTAAGGAGGCCCAACTCCGTTACCGAGCCCTCGTCAGGCTGCGTCCAGGATCAGTCGCTTTCCGAGCGCCCGCAAAGCGGCATCGATACGGTCAATCTTGGTGGCGTGTTTGAGATCGGTGAGCCGGTTGACTTCCTGCTTGGTGGTTCCGATGCGGCGGGCCAGATCGATGGGCCTCACCTTCTGGCGGAGCATTTCGTTCAACAGCAGAACCTTGGCCGCGACGCTCAGCGGAAGCTCGACAACTGCCTGACCCCGCTTGGGTTTCGACGGCATCGGGACCGGGCGTTGATCTTCGAAGTAGAAGTCCATGGAGACTTCAAGAGCTTCTCTGGCCATGGCAAGCGCTTCGGTGCGGTTTCTGCCCTGCGTAATCGCCTCGGGAATGTCGGGAAAGGTGACGAGGATGAATTTGCCGTCTTTACGGAGGTTCACGGGGTATCCGCGCATACTAATTCTCCTGATCCTTGAGACCGAGCTGCTTCTTGATGGTTTCGACAAGGCCTTTGCCGAGTTCTTTTGGGTGGACGGGTAGAACGGAGTGGCGGCCATTGAGAAAGAGCTTGAGATGAGAGCCTTTCTGCGTTCCGAACGTGACACCCTGTTTCGCCAGCCACCGCTTGAACTCGGAGCTCTTCACAGTTCAATGGTACACATTTTTGTTTACTGCTGCAATGGGCTGAAGGAACTTCACCCCGCGTGGGATAGCATTGTCTCCTTAAGGAAGGCATCGAATGTCCACGCCAAAGCCCGCTTCTAAAACTGCAAAATCTGGAGCTGCGAGGAAACCTGCCGTTGGCCCGCTTGCGCCGGAGCGGGTGGCGGAGATTCTGCAGAAGCTGGATGAGGCGTATCCCGAGGCGGTCTGCGCGCTGACGCATCGCACGCCGTGGGAGCTGTTGGTGGCGACGATTCTTTCGGCGCAGTGTACGGATGTGCGCGTGAACATGGTGACGCCGGAGTTGTTCCGGCGCTTCCCTACCCCGGCGGCGATGGCCAAGGCGACGTTGCCGGAACTTGGAAGAGCTGATTCGCACGACGGGATTCTTTCGCAACAAGGCGAAGTCGATTCAGGGCGCGGCAAAGAAAATCATCAAACGAGTTTGGCGGCAAGGTTCCGCAGACGCTGGCGGAGTTGATCACTGTTCCCGGCGCGGCGCGGAAGACGGCCAACGTGGTGCTCGGGGTTTCATTCGGGCTGGCGGAAGGCGTGGTGGTGGATACGCACGTGTTTCGCATCGCGCACCGGCTGGGGCTGGCCAAGGGCGACACCGCAGAAAAAGTGGAACAGGAGTTGATGAAGGTTCTGCCGCAGGATCGCTGGATCAGCTTTTCACACCAGATCATCCAACACGGGCGGCAGGTATGCGATGCGCGGAAGCCGAAGTGCGACAAGTGCAATCTGGAACAGTTGTGCCATTCGAAGGATAAGACGTGGTCGTCGTAGCAAGTCAGCCAGTCAGCAAGTCGCGTGCTTTCCCAGGTCTGCAAGTCAGACGATTCATCAAGTCAGCCGGTCAGCGAGTCAGCAGAGCGCTTTGGCGACGGCGGCGATTAGGCCGGGGATGTCATGCGGATTGGCTTCGGCGGCGGAGGGCCAGCCGAGTTCGCGCAGTGTCTCGCTGGTAATGGGGCCGATGGAGATGGCGGGAACGCCGGCGAAAGGCCACAGAATTCCGGCGCGGCTTGCCGCTTCGGCCAGGTGGGTTGCGCTGGAAGAGCTTGTGAAGGTCGCGGCGTCGATACGCTGCGCGAGAGCATGGCGCAACTGTCCTGGCGCGGCTTCAGGCAAGGTGTTTCGATAGGCATCGACAACATCGACCGTGGCTCCCCATTCGCGGAGCGCATTGGGAATGACATCGCGCGCGCTGGCGGCACGGGCGAGCAGCACCCGCTTGCCGGAGACCTGCGTGCGGAGAGCAGAAACGAGACTTTCTGCAACGTACATTTCAGGCACGACGGTGACTGCAAGTCCGGCTGCTGTTGCCTCCGCTGCGGTGGCGCGGCCGACGGCGGCAACCTCCATGGCGGACAACTTGTGGAGGTCGAGTCCCAGGTCACCGGCCCGCTCGACAATGGCGCGCACGCTATTCACGCTGGTGAGGACGAGCCAGTCATATTGGTCGAGGCGGCAGAGCGCGGTGTCGAACAATGCGTAGTTCTCAGGAGGGCGAATTTCGAGGATGGGGACTTCAACCGGTGTTGCACCGAGGGCGCGAAGGCCTTCGCTGAGCTTGCCCGCCTGGTTGGCAGCGCGAGTGACAAGAATGCGGCGACCGGCGAGTGGTTGGGCGGTCATTCGGTCGGGGCCTGCGTTGCAATCGACGTTCATCGTGCTTCAGGGGCTAAAGCCCCGCCTCGTTTATGAGACGTGATCGGCACGGCTGAAGCCATGCCCTTTCAAAGCTTGACCCCGCCAACTGCTTCGAGCAAGGGTCCGGCGCCGGCGTCGAGGAGCATTTGCGCGACCAACTGTCCGAGGATAACGGGGTCGGAACCAGTGCGCGTGGCGTTGTGAAAAATCCGGACCGCCGAGCCGGTTTCAGGTGCGGCGACGACGGCAAAGATTTCTACTGACTCACTCTCGCGCTGGTCGTGCATATTCAGCCGGCATGGGACGGCAGAAAACGCCGATGGGCACCTGGCAGCCCCCGCCGAGTGCCGCCAAGCGCGGCGCGTTCGACGGTAATGGCAAAGCGCGTGGCCGGCGTCGTCGAGGAAGGCAACGGCCGCGATGGTGGCTGCATCACCCTTGCGAGTTTCGATGCCGAGAGAGCCCTGGCCGGCGGCGGGGCAAAAATGATTTGGCTCCAGGCGCTCGCGCACCCATTCTGTTTTTTCGAGCCTGTCGAGTCCGGCGGCGGCGAGCAGAATGGCATCCACCTGGCCCTCGGCGAGCTTGCGCAGGCGGGTGTCGACATTGCCGCGAAATTCGATTGCCTCGATGTCGGGCCGGAGGGTCTTTAACTGCGCGCGACGTCGCTGGCTGCTGGTGCCTACCTTCGCGCCCTGCGGCAGCGAGACGAGGCTTTCGAAGTGGACGGACACGAATGCGTCTCTTGGGTCAACGCGGGGCGGGGTCGCGGCCAATGCAAAGGGATCGGGTAACTCAGTGGGCAAATCCTTGAGCGAGTGCACGGCCAGATCGACACGCCCGTCGGCAAGAGCCTCTTCAATCTCCTTGGTGAACATGCCCTTGACGGTGCCGGATTGAGCCGCGACCTGGGCGAAGGTGACAGCCTGCAGGCGGTCGCCGGTAGTCTTGATGATTTCAATTTCGACGGTGTGGCCCTGGCCGCGCAAGAGCGCAGCGATATGGTGGGCCTGCCAAAGGGCGAGCTGCGAGCCGCGGCTTCCGATGCGCAGGTTCATCGACCGGCAACCCCGCTGGTTTCGCTGGCGCGGATGCTGTCCGGCTTGGCGGGCTGGGGCGCGGGCTGAGCGGCTTCAGTTGTCTGCGACTTGGGTTCCGGTTCCCTATCCGGCGCGACAGGAAGCGACCACATGTCGCAGAGGGCCTCGACGCGCACGGAGTCATTTTCGCGGGCTGCCTGCTTGAGCGCCTGCATCTGCGGGTGAAGAAACTTATTGACCAAACCGCGCGTGAGGGCTTCGACGGCCGCGATCTGCTCGGCGTTCAACGAACCGAATTTGGCATGCATGCGGTGCAACTCGGCCTGTCGAATCTCCTCCGCCTGGCGCTGCAATGAGACGATAGCCGGCGCAACGTTGACGGTGCGTTCACGCTCATGGAATCGGGCGACCTCGGCGGCGATGAGCGCTTCGGCGTCGCCCGCCTGGAGGTTGCGCTCAGCCATATGCGCCGCAGCCACCTGCTGCAGGTCGTCGATGTCGTAGACGAAGACGCCTTCAAGCTTGTTGACTGCGGGGTCCACGTCGCGCGGCACGGCAATGTCGATGAAAAACATAGGCCGGTTGCGGCGGCGGTGCATGAAGTTCTGGCAATGTTCGGTGCGGAAGATGGGGTGCGGCGCGCCGGTGGAGCTGATGACGATGTCGGCCTCGCTGGCGGCGTCGTAAAGCTGCTCGAAGGGAATGACACGGCCATTGAACGGCTCGGCGAGTTGGCGCGCGCGCTCCATGGTGCGATTGGTGACGAGGATCGCTCCCGCGCCCTGCTGGACAAGGTGACGAGCGGCCAGTTCGCTCATTTTGCCTGCGCCGACGAGAAAGACTGTGCGTCCGTTCAGCGAGCCGAAGATTTTTTGCGCCAGTTCGACGGCAACGGAAGCGATGGAGACGGAGTTGGAGCCGATAGCGGTCTCAGAGCGGACGCGCTTGGCTGCGGCAAAGGTGCTTTGCAGCAGGTGCTCGAGCTGGCCACCCACCGTGCCGCTGGCGCGGGCCACGGCAAAGGCTTCCTTGACCTGGCCTAGAATCTGCGGCTCGCCCACCACCATGGAATCCAGGCTGGCGGCGACACGGAAGAGATGGAGCACGGCTTCCTGGTCGTGGTGCTGATAGATGTGCGGCGAAAGCAGGGTGGGGTCGAGGCCGAACTGGCGATGCAGGAAGCCGACCAGATCGGCGCCTTGTCCGTCCACCGCGGCAAGTATTTCGACGCGGTTGCAGGTGGAGACGATCATGCATTCCGCCACGCCGGGCACGGCCGCAAGGGCGCGGGTGGTTTCGGGCAGCTCGTCGCGGGAGATGGCGATGCGCTCGCGCAGCTCGATGGGCGCGGTTTTGTGGTTGACTCCGATGAGCGCCAGCGTCATGGGGCACCGAACCTGTGCACGTGGCTGACTAGGTTTGCGGCCCAGACGGCGAGCATCACCACAAAGACTGCGCCGGAAAGATAGGCTGCCTTGCGGCCACGCCATCCCGAGTTGTGGCGAAGGAAGATGAGCAGGACATACACGGCCCACATGGCGAAGGAGGCAAGCACCTTGGGGTCGAGGAAATACGCGGCCCCCAGCGGTGTCTCCTGCACCAGCACCGCGCCGATGACCAGGCCGACGGTCATGCAGGGGAATCCGAAGAGCAGCATGGCGTGGGCGATGCGCTCCAGTGTGTCGAGCGGAGGCAGCCAATCGAGCGGCGCCCACCAGGAGTCTTCGCCCGGCTTCATCTTGCTTTTGAGGCGGCGCTCCTGCACCAGATAGAGGATGGAGGCGAGCAGACTGAAGCCCAGCCCAGCGTAGGCTGCCAGCAGCGCCGCAATGTGGGCGATAAGCCAACTGGTGCGCACTCCCTCAGACGGGAAGGTATAGCGAACCAGTCCCAAGGAGGGAACGAAGACAAGGAAGAAGGTGACGGGTAAAGCAAAGATTCCAAGAGAGATGGCGCCGTACATCCACCAGGCGAGGAAGAAAAGCCCGGCCACCAGAAGGCCCAGCAAGCGATTCCGCTTCGCGGGCCCCGACGGGCACCCAGCGATGGGCCTGGACGAGCATTTCGACCACCGAAACGAAGTGGAAAAAGAAGGCCATCCCGGCCAGATGAACGCACCACCGGCGCCAGCGGTCGATTCCATAGAGCACAGCCGGAAAGACAGCGACACTTGCCGCCGCGTAGAGGATTGCCGCGACTCGGAGCCAGAGGAGATGCATCTCGAAGATCACCTTAAAGCTTTAGTGATCAGTATACTGTGACCTAAATCACCAAATGCGAGATGCGGACCGTGTTCGATGAGGGGTAAACCACGCAAAATGTGGCCTTCACGTCGCCAAGAGGGCCCTCTCGCGCCGGGAGGAACGATTTGCGCGCATGACTCTTCATGGTTGGAGCACGGTGGGATTCAGTCGGGGCAGGTTTGAAACGGCTGGCAAGCTGATTTCAAGCAGCGAGCAAGTTGGCGCGGATGGTTTCCCCGCGAGTGGCTGGGGCAGCGCAGAGCCGCAAGTGGATGCCGGCTCTGCACTGCGTGGGCCCTGAATTCCCTGCTCTACTTCTGCTTGAGAGCGACGTAGGTCGATGTGCGATCGGTCACCTTGCTTGTATCGACAATGGTCATTTTCTTTCCATCGGGCGAAACCGTCATCTTCGACACGTCGACGACCTTGCCGTCTCTTTTGTCTGTCTCTTCAATAGTGCGCGCATCGATTTTTTTCAGCGAAACCGTATCGAAACCGTAGGCTCCCTTGACAGGAGCGTCGGTACCGTCGAGCTTTGCTGTGTAGCTCTCGCCTGTGGGTGTGGTCATGGTCAGTTCATCGCCGCTGGACTTGTAGGTGGTGGTAAGGCCGTTATCGCTCTGCTTTACCTTTTCGATCTTCCAGTTGCCCGAGGTGGCCTGCACTCCGGAAGGCGCGATTCCCACCCGAGTGGCCGTGACCTCAGTGACAACCGGCGCCCCGCCATCCTTGGGATGTGCTGTGATGCTGACTGTGAGGAGCTTTCCGTTGGCCGAGACGGTCCGGGTCTGCTCGGAGTCGATGGCGCCGCCTTTCTTTGTTGTCAGCGCGATGCTTTTTGAATCGACTTCCTTCACGCTGAGCGTGTCATAGGGCTCGCCGGTGACCGCATGGTCCTGGCCATCAGCCTGTACGTCGAGCTGCGGGTTGCAACTGGTGCAGTGATACCAACCCTCGCTGAGATAGAACCCGATTGGCTTGGGCGACAGCTTTGACTCGTTCATGTTCACACGCCATGTGCCGTCAAACGGGCTCTGCGCAAGCGAGAACGCAGGAACCAACAGTGCCAACACGAGAAACGTCGAGCAGAAAATGGATCGTTCAACTTTTTTCACCTGGAATCTCCTTGGGGAATTGAAATTTGGCGCTTTGGACCTGGTGGGGAGAATTGGCTGCAATCTACATCCTGGCTCGAAGGCCGCACCGATTGTAGTCCCCGCCGCGGGTGGTTCGCCGGTTTCCAACCGATGGTGTGATGCGAAATGACGCTTGCCGGATGCCAAGCACTCATTGGGCCATGACTTGCAAGCAGCCTTTTCCGGCCTAGCAAGGCTACCCCTCGACCATCTCCTCACGGTACTCTTAGAGCCAACGTGATCAAGCAAGACGAACAACCCGGTGCGACTCCGACGCTGCGCCCTCTGGCAAATGGCGCAGCAGAGCCGATGGCGGCAGCGCAGCCGGCAGACAAGGCTTCCGCGGAGCTGACGCCCTTTATGCGGCAGTGGACCGCGGCGAAGCGCGAGAATCCCGACGCCCTTCTGTTTTTCAGGATGGGGGATTTCTACGAGCTGTTCTACGACGACGCGGTGGTGGTGAGCCGGGAGCTGCAGTTGACGCTGACGGCACGCGACCGCGAGCGCAACCAGCCCATGTGCGGCGTTCCCTATCATGCCGTCGAAAACTACCTGGCGCGGTTGCTGCGCAAGGGCTACCGCATTGCAATCTGCGACCAGATGGAGGACCCCAAGCTCACCAAGAAAATTGTCCGGCGCGAGGTGACGCGGGTGCTCTCGCCGGGAACGGCGCTGGATACGACGCTGGGCCAGGAGCAGAATAATTTTCTGGCGGCACTTCTTGAGACGGGACGCGACGTCGGGCGGGTGTGTGCAGTGGCTCTGTTGGATGTTTCGACGGGGGAGTTTCGGACCGCGGAGTTTCACGGCTCGGCGGCTCGGCAGCAAGCGGTGGACGAGATTCTGCTGGCGGGCGCGAGCGAGGTGTTGCTGGCCGCGAGTGCGGAGTTACCCGCGCAGCTGGAACAGATTCCGGCGCGAACGCGGGTGGAAGACTGGGTCTGGACGCGCGACTTCGCAGTGCCCCTGGTGGAACGGCAATTGAATGTGCGCTCGCTGGAAGGATTTGGCCTGGTTGGACACGATGCGGCGGCGATCGCGGCGGGTGCGGTGCTCCATTATGTGCGGACCACGCAGCGCAATGAGGCTCTGCACATTGACACGTTGAAGTTTGAGCAGCACTCGACCGCCCTCGAGCTGGACCAGGTGACGGTGCGCAACCTTGAATTAGTGGAGCCGCTTTTCGCGGGACAGGACAGCCGAGCGACTCTGTTTCACACTCTCGACGCGTGTCAAACGCCGATGGGCAAACGGCTGCTGCGTGCGACGATTCTGCGGCCGCTGTTGGACGCAGCCATTCTGGAGGCGCGCTATGAGGCTGTGGCGGAGGCGCACCGCGACCTGGTGAAGCGGGAAGAGATTCGGCGTGCGTTCGGGGGGATTCTGGATTTGGAGCGGCTGCTGGCGCGTCTTTCGCTTGATTCCGCCGGCCCCAGGGATGTGCGAGCACTGGCCGCGAGTCTGGCGCGGCTGCCGGGGCTGAAGGCAGCGCTGGAGGCAATGACAGCATCTTTGTGGCGCGACCTGGCCGGCGGGCTGGACCCGCTTTACGACGTGACAGAGCGGATTGCGACCATGCTGGTGGCGGAGCCTCCGCTGACGCTGGTCGACGGCGGCGTGATTGCAGCCGGTGTGGACGCGGAACTGGACGAGCTGCGAGCGATTTCGACGACTGGACGACAGCAGATTGCGGCCATCGAAGAGCGGGAGCGTGAGCGGACCGGGATAGGTTCGCTGAAGGTCCGCTATAACTCCGTGTTTGGTTATTACATTGAGATCACCAAAGCAAATAAGTCACTGGCGCCTGCAGACTATGAACGCAAGCAAACGCTGGTCAACGCGGAACGGTTTACGACACCGGAGTTAAAGGAGTACGAGCGCAAGATCCTCACAGCGCACGACCGTTCGATTGAGATTGAGAAGCGAATCTTTGCGGAGCTGCGACGGTCTGTGCTTGAAGCCGCGGGGCGGATTCGGCGCTCGTCCTCCGTGGTGGCGGAGGCGGACCTGCTGGCCGATTTTGCGCATCTGGCCGCGTTGAGGCGCTACGTGAGACCGAAGTTGGCAGACGAAGCCGTGCTGGAGGCAGTTGCGGCGCGGCATCCGGTGATTGAGCAATGGATGGAGGAGACACGCGAAGGGCGGTTCATCGCCAACGATGTCTACCTCAGCGCGGGAGATGACGGACCGAGTTTGCTACTTATTACCGGGCCTAACATGGGAGGCAAGAGCACTTATCTGCGGCAGGCGGCGATGTTAGTGCTAATGGCGCAAATGGGCAGCTTTGTTCCGGCAGATAGTTTGCGGCTGGGGTTAGTGGACCGCATTTATACGCGCATTGGAGCCAGCGACAACGTGGCGCGCGGACGTTCAACGTTCATGGTGGAGATGACGGAGACCGCGACCATTCTCAACACTGCCACGCGCCGTTCGCTGATTCTTCTAGATGAGATGGGACGCGGCACCGCGACCTTTGATGGGCTTTCACTGGCGTGGGCAACCGTGGAGTATCTGCATGCCGAGACAGGCGCACGCACGCTGTTTGCGACCCACTACCACGAGCTGACGATGCTGGCGGAGAAGCTAAAGCATATGCGCAACCTGCGCGTGGGCGTGAAAGAGGCTGCGGGCGGAATCGTGTTTCTGCACAACATTGAACCGGGAGCCGCGAGCAAGAGTTATGGCATTGAAGTGGCCCGGCTGGCAGGACTGCCTGCGGCGGTGATTGAGCGGGCAAAGCATGTGCTGCGGCAGCACGAGAAGCAGGAACGACAGAGTGTGCAAGTGGAAACAACTCCAGAGCCGCTGCAGATGACGATTTTTACGCCGTTGTCGCAGCGAATTGTGGATCGCATCGAAGCTGTGGATGTGAATGCGCTGACCCCGCTGCAAGCGCTGAATCTGCTGGAAGAGCTGCAAACTGAACTGAAGGAAAAAGGATGACGATCAATCTGCGACAGGCCGCCGGGAGCCTTCTGGTGGTAGGACTTGGCGCCCCGGAACTGACAGGACTGGAGCGCGCGTGGCTCAGCCTGGTAAGGCCCGGTGGAATCATTCTCTTCAAGCGCAACATAGTGGATGCGCAACAGACGAGGGCATTGCTCGACGAGGCGACTGGGTTGAGTGCGGCCCATGGTGTGCGCTGCGTCGATGTCGAGGGCGGGACGGTCAATCGCCTGAGAGATGCGCTGGCTCCGCTGCCGTCCGCGCAAGCCGTGGGGAGGGCAATGCGGCAAGTGCGCAAGCCTGGATTGGCGTACACACACGGAGAGCTGATCGCACGAGGAGTGAAGGCGTTCGGCTTTAATACAACGCTGGCACCGGTGGTCGATCTGGCGCTGCCGGAGTCCGCCGAAGTGATGGGGACGCGTGTACCCGGTACGAGCGCGGCAGAGGTGGTTGCGTACGCGCGGGAATTTCTGGCGGGGCTGTCTGCACAAGGCGTGGCGGGGTGCGGAAAGCATTTTCCGGGCCTCGGCGGCGCGGCGAGCGATACGCATTTCTTGACCCCGGAAATTGGCCGCCGATGGAAGGATATTTGGCAGGAAGACCTGCTCCCCTATCGCACCCTGCACGCTGAAATGCCCATGGTGATGATGAATCACGCGGCTTATCCAGCGACGCCGGGTAAGCAGAGACCGGCGAGCGCCTCGACGTTCTGGACCTCGACCGTGTTGCGGAAGCGGATCGGCTATCGCGGCCTTGTGCTTTCTGACGATCTGGAAATGGGCGGCATTCTCAAGTTTCTGCCGGTAGATGAGGCGGCGATTGAAGCGATTCGCGCGGGCTCGGATATGCTGCTGATCTGTCACAGCCCGGAGCTGATTCTGCGTACGTACGAAGCACTGATCGCGGAAGGCGAGCGGTCGACTGCATTTCGCCGGTTGCTGCTTGCGAGGGCGATTCGGACGGTCCGGATGCGTGCTGCGCTTTATTCACACGGCGCGGCGAGGGCCATGACGGCCAAGCAGTTCGATGCATTGCGCGGGCGCATCAAGGGATTCAGCGACGTGGTGGCGGAGCAAGTAAGCGCTGCGGATGCGGCGACGAATGCAAGAGCGCAATCGCCAGCGGAGACATCATGACTTCGCACCCAATGACCGTGGCCGGGGTCATGAGCGGCACTTCGGCCGATGGCATCGATGTGGCCGTAGTGGGGATCGCTCCTGGAAAGCTGCGGCCGAAAATTGCGTTGCTGGCGCATGAAGGATTTCCCTACCCTGCCGCGCTGAGGCGGGCCGTTCTCGCGGCCATGAATGCGGCAGAGACTTCGACAGCGGAATTAGCGCGGCTGAACTGGCGGCTGGGCCTGGCGTATGCAGAAGCGGTGCAAGCGACGGTGAAGAGGCATCGCGCAAAGCTTGACCTGATTGGATGTCATGGGCAGACGCTCTATCATCAGCCGCGGCGCGGCGGCCTACGCGGGCCGGAGATTTGCCTGCACCTGGCAGGCGGGAGAGGCGGCCGCAATTGCGGCGGCGCTGGGCGTACCTGTGGTTTCAAATTTTCGGCCCGCCGATATGTTTGCAGGCGGACAGGGCGCGCCTCTGGTTCCGCTGCTCGACTATGTGCTGTTTGCCGATGCGAAGCGCGGTCGCGTGCTGCAGAACATCGGTGGCATCGCGAACCTGACTGCAATTCCCGCAGGGGGCGGACCGGATGCGGTGATCGCTTTCGATACAGGGCCCGGCAACATGGTGATGGACGCGTTGGCGCAGCGGCTATTCGGCAAGGAATTCGACCGCAATGGAGCCCTCGCCGCGCGTGGGACAGCATTGCAACCGGTACTGCGGAGGATGCTGCGCAATTCGTATTTTCACCTGAAGCCGCCGCGTACTGCGGGGCGCGAACAATTCGGGCGCGAATATGCAGCGGAGTTTCTTCGCGCATGCAGGACACAAAGCAACCGGCCGGAAGACGCTCTGGCCACCGCGACCGCACTGACTGCGGAGACGGTTGCGCTGAGCTACGAGCTATTCGTCGTGCCGAAAATGAAGAATCGCCGCGTGGACTACATCGTCTCTGGCGGCGGCGCGCGCAATGCCACTTTGATGGCCA
Organism: uncultured Acidobacteriaceae bacterium; assembly: GCA_963780515.1. Lineage (GTDB taxonomy): Bacteria > Acidobacteriota > Terriglobia > Terriglobales > Acidobacteriaceae > Telmatobacter. Next base: position 109,991 of record CAWACG010000013.1, on the reverse strand, counting down.
TGCTGGCTCAGAGGCTGGGGCCACTGGGGTGCGAACTAGTGGCGAGTGAGGAGTTCGGCATGCCTGCGGAGGCCAAGGAGGCCGCGGCTTTTGCTTTGCTTGCCTGGCAAACCTGGCATCACTTACCGGGCAATGTGCCTGCGGCCACGGGAGCGGCGAGACCGGTAATCCTTGGCCAGGTGACGTATGCGTAGGCTGCTGGCGTTGGCTCTGCTGGTTGCGCTGGCCGGTTGCCATGCAGCTCCGCGCGATCCGAATACGGTGGTGTTTCTGATTGAGAGCAGCCCTTCGAGTCTCGACCCGCGGGTGGGAACGGATGGGCAATCGGAGCACATCGACGAGTTGCTCTTCGATGGGCTGGTGGCGCACGATGCGCAATTCAATTTCACTCCAGCGCTGGCTGAGAGCTGGCAGCAACCTGACCCTCTGACACTCGTATTCCATTTGCGCAGCGGAGTGCGCTTTGCAGATGGCCGTGCGCTTACGGCGCGGGATGTTGTGTGGACCGTGAATTCCATGCGCGACGGCACGGTGATTTCGCCCAAGGCCAATTCCTATGCCTCAGTAAGTTCTGTTGAAGCCCGGGACGCGCAGACTGTGGTTTTCCATCTCAAGTACGCCGACAATTTTCTGCTGCGGAATCTTGCAACAGGCGCAATCGGCATTGTGCCGGAGGGCAGCGGACGCGATTTTTGGCAACATCCGGTAGGCACGGGACCGTTCCGATTTGTGAGTCAGCAGATCGACCAGGATGTTGTAATCGAGCGCAACCCTCTGAGCTGGTCCACCGCACCGAGGATTGCGCGGGTGCGCTTTGCCGTGGTTCCCGACGCCATCACCGAGTCGCTTGAACTGGAAAAAGGCTCAGGCGATGTGGCCGTGAATTCCCTGCCGATGGATTCTCTCGCGGTTCTTGCGCAGCGTCCGAATCTTAAGGTAGACGACACGGCGGGAACGCAGATTCAGTACCTGGCGTTTAACTTGCGCGACCCCATCCTGAAAGATGTGCGCGTGCGGCAGGCTATTGCGTACGCCATCAACCGCAATCTCATCATTGGAACTTTGTTGGGAGATCATGCGCGCATCGCGTCGAGCCTTTTGCCCGCCAACCACTGGGCGTGGACCGACAACGTGACGCACTACGACTACGATCCGGCCCGGTCGGAACGGCTGCTGGATGAAGCCGGTTATCCGCGCGGCGTTGACGGAGTCCGCTTTCACGTGGCGATGAAGACAAGCACCGAGGAGGATACACGGCTTCTGGCCGCGGTGTTGCAGCAGCAGTTGGCGAAAGTGGGCATTGCGCTCGACCTGCGCAGCTACGAATTTGCAACATTTTATTCAGATGTGACCCGCGGCGCGTTTCAGATGTATTCGCTGCGCTGGATTGGTGGAAACGAACAGCCGGATATCTTCAACTACGTCTTCGAGACGAAGAATTTCTCTCCCAAGGGAGGCAATCGGGCACACTACTCGAACGCACGGCTCGACGCGCTGCTTGACGACGCAACGACGAGCACGGACAATGCGCGACGCCGCGCAGACTACGTGGAAGCCCAACAGATACTGGCGCGCGATCTACCCGCATTCAACCTCTGGTACAAGGACACGGTAGTGGTGCACAACCGGCGCCTGACCCACGTGGCACCCACTCCCTCGGGAAGTTTCACATTTCTTGAGACCGCCGAACTGGCGCGCTGAACGCGCTCGAATCTTCAGCTTCCCTTAAGGTTGCGGCCCTCGCAACCTGATGAATTCTGCGCATTTGTACCAATATCAGGTATTGTTCGCGGTCCGGGCACACTTTGGCCCGAGTTCCTCAACCTTTTGCGGTGCTGGCTCGTCTACCCGAATGGATAACGTTTGCATTCCGGATGTCCGCGGTGCTTAGCCTGGAGATTGAACGAATGAACAGCAAGGACTTGATCCGAGTTCCGTTTCGGATTCCGCAACTGGTCGTTCTGGTGGCCTTGGCGCTTGCCGCACCAGGGCTGAAAGCGCAGGCGCCGGGGCGTTTTCTGGGTACGATTACGGCGATCAGCGGCGACATGCTGACGGTGAAGACCGATGCCGGAGACATTCGGCAGGTTGAAGTTCCCTCTGCCGCGATTCTGAAGCGGGTTGAACCGGGACAAAAGGATCTCAGCGCGGCAGTGACCATCCAGTTAAACGATCTGGCCACCGGGGACCGTGTTTTGGTGAGGCTCGATCCGGAAGCCACTGGGGCCACGGCGCAGGCGGCACAGATTGTCACCATCAAGCAGGCCGACGTTGCGCAGAAGCAGGAACAGGAGCGCGAGGAGTGGCAAAAGAGCGGGGTGGGCGGGCTGGTTAAGAGCGTTGATGCAGCAAGCGGCGTCATTGTGCTGACCACCGGCGCGGGGCCGACGCTTAAGACGGTGACGATCCATGTGAGCCCGACGACGGTGCTGAAGAGATATGCCCCGGCATCTGTCCGGTTCGACCTTGCCCAGCCGGCTCCTATCAGCGAAATCCATGAGGGCGATCAACTGCGCGCGCGAGGCACAAAGAATGCAGACGGCACGGAGCTTGATGCGGCGGCCGTGGTGTCGGGCAGTTTCCGCAACATCGCAGGAACGATTACTTCGCTGGATGCATCAGCCTCAACAATCACTGTGAAAGATCTCACGACCAAAAAACAGGTGACCATCCACATCACTCCGGATGCGCAGATGCGCGCACTGCCAGACATGATGGCACGCATGATCGCTGCGCGATTGAAAGGCACGACGCCAGCAGCCGGCGCAGCAGGGAGGGGAGCAGCATCACGCCTGGAGCGGGCAGGCCGGCGGTAATGGACAGTGGGCAGGCCGCGCCCAGGGCGGCGGTGACATGCAACAGGTTCTTAGCCGCGCCCCGACCATTCAGTTTGCCGATCTCAAGAAGGGCCAGGCAGTGATGCTGGTTTCTACGGCGGGCACGACGGACGTTACTGCAATCACGCTGTTGACCGGCGTGGAACCTCTGCTTGAAGCGCCCGAGGCCAGCCAGAACCTGCTCTCGAATTGGAGCATGGGCTCAGGCGGCGCGGCCGAAGCAGACACTCAGTAGGCAAACGCGAGATTCGATCGACAACAAGTGAGGGATAAGTGTACTTGCGATTTCATTGCTTTTTTCATTTCTTGATTTTGCTGATGCTGGGACTGGCCGCGGTAGGAAAGGCGAGCGCGCAGACTGCGCCGCCGGCCGCGACGGAAACTCAGGCAACGGCGGCAAGCCCGGCGACGGCCACATTGCATGGCAGCGTGACGGACCAGACCGGCGCCCTGATTCCAGGCGCGCAAGTCACCATCACTACCTCAGCCGGGACCGGCGCAACCAGCGTGACCGCGGATGCAAGCGGGTCCTACCAGGTGAAAGGATTGACGCCCGGCGGCTACATTGTGAACGTCGCTTATCAGGGATTTGCGCCATTTCAATCGCCGACCATTACGCTGGCGGCCGGCCAGGTGAAGCGCGTGGATGTGTCTATGGCCATCCAGGTGGCGCAGCAAAATGTGGTGGTGACTGACGAGACTCCTACTGTAAACGTTGAAGCCGGCGGCAACGCCAATGCGATCGTCATCAAGGGCAAGGATCTGGACGCGCTCTCCGACGATCCGGACGAATTGTCGAATGAATTGACGGCGCTCGCCGGACCCTCGGCAGGACCGAACGGCGGACAGATTTATATTGATGGATTCACGGGCGGGCAGTTGCCGCCGAAGTCGGCTATCCGCGAGATTCGCATCAACCAGAATCCATTTTCGGCGGAGTTTGACCGGCTGGGATACGGGCGTATCGAGATCCTGACCAAGCCCGGCACCGATAAGTTGCACGGACAGTTCTTTGTGCAGGGGAACGACAATGTGTTCAACACCGGCGACCCATTTGTAAAGAGCATTCCGCCCTACAACCGGATTCAGTACAACGCGACCATCAATGGCTCGCTAAACAAGAAGACGTCGTTCTTTCTGAGCGTAGAGCAGCGAGACAACCACGACGAGCAGGTATACAACTACTACCCTGCTGTGCTGGATCCGACCACCGGCCTTTACGTGCCTTCGACCACGAGTGTGTCAGGGGCGGAATCCAACCCTCACAATCACATCAACGTTTCGCCGCGGATCGACGTTCAACTTGGCGAGAAGAACACGCTGACGTTACGCTACCAGTTCTATTACAACTCAGAATCGGGAGACATCGGCAACACGGACTTGCCTTCGCAATCGATGACCTCAAAGTCAACCGAGCACACCTTTCAACTGAGCGATTCGCAGATTATCAACGACCACATCGTGAATGAGACGCGCCTGGAATACCGTCGGGCGATCGATTCGGACACCCCCGTCAGCACTTTGCCAACCATCAATGTGAGCGGCGATTTCACCGGCGGAGGCAATTCCGGCCAGTCGTCGCACGATCATCAGGACCACCTCGAATTGCAGAACTTTACCACCATGAGTGTGGGAGCGCAGGCTATCAAGTTTGGGGCATGGCTCAGAGACAATCGCGACGCCAACTCTTCTTATTCAAATCGCAACGGCACGCTGACGTTCACCGAGAACGGCTATGCCGACGCGCTGACCAAGCTGGCAAATGGGCAGAATCTGAATTCAATTGGCAGCGACCTTGTGAATTTGAACATTTCCGCGGGCCGGACTGACTATGTGGCCAATGTGTTCGACGGCGCATTGTTCTTTCAGGATGACTGGAAGGCGAGTCCCCGGCTCACTCTTTCTGGAGGGATTCGCTGGGAGACGCAGAATCACATTGCCGATCACAACGATTGGGCTCCGCGCGTAGCCATGGCCTATGCGCTGGATGCGAAAGACAAGAAGCCGGCAAAGACAGTCCTCCGGGCCGGATATGGAATTTTCTACGATCGTCTGGGCGTCAGCAACGTGCTGGCCGCGACCCAGCAGAATCCCAACTCCGGCCGCGTGCAGGTAACGAGTTCTTCGCCCACTTGCCTCAACGGAACCAGCCTTACGAGCATCGACTTTTCCGCTTGCCTTCCGCCGCAGCCCTACACGGCCACTCCGCTTACGACAACGGTGCAGATTGCTCCGAACTTTCACTCGCCCTACACGCATCAATTTGGCGCCAGTCTGGAGCGGCAGGTGACGAAGACCACGACGGCGACGCTCACCTATCTGCACTCGTTTGGCGTGCATCAGATCGCGACCATCGACGCGAATGCTTATGAGCCGGGCCAATATGTCGTTGGCGCCACAGTCCAACCCAACCAGCGACCGAATCCGTCTCTGGGAATTATCAATGAGTACGATTCCGAGGCGGTCTTCAAGCAGAATCAGATGATCGTCAATGTCAACGCGCGCATCTCGCCGAAGTTCAGCGTCTTTGGCTTTTACAATCTCTCCTTCGCCAACAGTGACGACGCGGGCGGTACAGCATCGAACTCCTACAACCTTAGCCAGGATTATGGCCGCGCCGGCTTCGTATCGCGCAACATGGTCTTTTTGATGGGCAACTATACAGGTCCATGGGGCATTCGCTTCAATCCATTTCTGATCGCCCATTCCGGCAGACCGTACAACATTGTATCGGGGCTCGATCTCACAGGTGACAACTTTCTCAACGACAGGCCCGCGTATGCGGATCCGTCGATGTGCGATCCCAGCACCGACGGCGGGCAATACGTATCCACGACCCAATATGGCTGCCTGGACACGCAACCAACGAACGGAGAGAATCTCCTGCCCATGAATCTCGGCACCAGTCCGGCGTCGGTGGCATTCAATCTGCGACTCACGCGCGCGTTTGGAATCGGTCCCAAGCTGGAAGCGAGTGGCGGAGACGGCGGACCACCTCCGGGCGGAGGGCCGGGAGGCGGAGGTCATAGAGGTGGCGGAGGCCCGGGCGGCGGCTTTGGCCCTGGAGGATTTGGTGGCGGAGGCGGTGGCCCGCGGGGCATGTTCGGTTCCCAGGCCAACGCGCGCAAATACAATCTCACCTTCAGCGCGCAAGCCTTGAACCTGTTCAACAACATCAACTACGGAACGCCGACGGGCACGGTTGGCTCAACGGCAATCAAAGACTCGAACGGAACCATCACCGGATACAGCCCAGGGAACCTCTTCGGTCAGTCCCGCGGGCTTGCGGGCCAGATCTTTTCCTCCGGCACTGCGTCACGGCGCATCTTCATTCAGGCTACATTCTCGTTCTAGGTGGAACCGAGCATAAACGGGAAAGGGCCGGAGTTATCGCTCCGGCCTTTTCACTTTGGCTAATGAGCTGCCGACACTGTGGCAGGCTGCGGTGTCGCCGCAAACGCATCGGTCAATGAGATGACGTGCATCTGCTCCTTGAGAGAATCAAGCGCTGCCGCACTCTTCACCGTAATCTCCCGTGTTTCACCCGGCAGCAGGTTGAAGTAGTTGTCCGAGACCTGCACGTCAAGATCGCCGAAGGAGAGATAGACATCGCGCGCCAGCACCGGCGAGCTGATGCGGATTGCATAGCTGCCATTTGCGCCGGAGCTTTCAACGGCGAGTTGAGCCGGAATCAGATGAATCTCTTTTGTAGGCGCGAGGTAGGTGAGGTTGCGCGAGATTTGATTCTTACCCTGGGTAAGATCGGCAACGACGAAGACGCGCGATGTGTCTGCCGCGCCGGCCTGGGTGAGCTTTGCCAGAGGCCAGTCCAGATACACCTTGCTCGCCAGCGGGTCGACACTTACATCGCGCGAGTCCTCAAGGAGCACCTTGCCTTCAAAGTCCATCAGACGCACACGCAATGTAGCAGGTTGCGCCGCGGTCTTGTCAGAGACGATATAGACGCGGACCGAACCATCTTCGACGTGCGGCGAAACGAGGATGGGCGCGTAGAAGCGGCGCGCATAGTATTGCAGCGCTTTCCATCTGCCGTAGTAATCGATGGAAGACCATGACGCAACGGGCCAGCAGTCGTTCAATTGCCAATAGATTGAGCCCATGGTCTCAGGGCGCGAGCGCCGGAAATGCTCTGCGCCGATTTTTATCCCCTCGGCCTGCAGAACCTGGCTCACGTAGAGAAAGCTCGCAAAGTCCTTCGGCTCGGGATAGTCCCTGAGGAGATAGTCATGGATGATCGAGTTGCCTTCATTGTTCTTCTGGTGCGCGAGCATCACTGGCGTAAAGATGTTTTTGCGATCTTCCGGCTGAGTGAATGCTTCGATGGTTCGCATCTCAGGGAAGGACTGGAATCCGTATTCGGTGACGAAGCGCGGATGATGAGTCTCGTAGGTTGAAAACGGAACCCGCCCGTGCCACACATCCCAGATATGCGCGTCACCGCTCTGATAGGAGTTGCTGAGCTCCTCATAATCGGAGCTGGGAGAACTGGGCCAATAGGGAATCTCAGGCTCAAGGCGAGCCACCACGCGGTTGAGGATGCCGCTGAATTCGGTCAGGTAGTCCTGCCACATCTGGAACTTCACATCCAGCGTCAGCTTGTCTCTGGGCGCCCAGCTAAGGGCCTCCTCGGTTTCGTTGTTGCCGGACCAGAGAACGATGCTGGGGTGATTGCGCAGGCGGCGCACCTGGTCATCGGCTTCTGCTTCAATGTTCTGCTTGAATGCGTAGGTTCCCGGTTGCCAGTCGTTGCCGAACATGAAGTCCTGCCAGACCATGATGCCGAGCTCATCGCAAATCTGATAGAACTCGTCGGTCTCGTAGTAGCCTCCGCCCCAGTGGCGGATCATGTTCATGTTGGCGTCGCGCGCGGATTCAAGAATGCGCCGGTAATCTGCAGTGGTGACACGATTGGGAAAGCTGTCAAAAGGGATGACGTCCGCTCCCTTGGCGAAAACAGGAACCCCGTTCACATGAAATTCAAACGAGCGGCCCCATTTGTCGAGCTGGCGGCGAAGTACGATGGAACGCAAGCCGGTTTTTGTCTCACGCTGGTCGGCGACTGCGATGCCGGCACTCAACTTGGCAGTGAAATCGTAGAGCGGCTGGTCGCCGTAGCCGGCGGGCCACCAGAGTCTCGGCTCGCGTATCTCCACGGGAATATCAATGAGGTTGTTGCCCTGGTGCAAATCGACACTCGTGTTGAGTGTCGCGGGCTTGCCTGCAATCGAATATTGCACCGTGACTTTGGCGGGACCGGCGCTCGATGCTTCGACTTCGACCTGGGCGTCGAGATGCGCCACTTCCCTGCTTACATCGCGCTGGCGAATGGCGAAGTCGGCAATGCGGACCTTGTCCCACGCCTCGATGCGTATGGGACGCCAGATGCCGCTGGTGACAAAGCGCGGGCCCCAATCCCATCCGTATTCGTAGGCGGGCTTGCGCAGGTATGTCTTGGGATCGGTCTTCGTCTTTGGCTGCCACGGGTCAGTAGCCGCAATAGCAGCCGCTGCTTTCACCGGCGAAAGAAAGACAACGAGCAACTGATTTTTTCCGACATGCAGATGGGTCTTGACCGGCACCCTCCAGATGCGGAAGCTGTTGATGCCATTGAGAACCTGGTTGCCGTTGAGATAAACCTCCGATGGCCCGTCGAGGCCGTCGAAAACCATGTCGACATTAGAACGGGCGAGCATGGACGCAGTGACATCGAAGCTGAGGCGATACTCGAAGCTCTCGTTCTCAATCCACTGCAGGCGGGATTCGTTATCGCGGGCGAATGGATCGGGAATCTTGTTGTTGGCAAGCAGGTCCAGATGGACGTCGCCTGGGACGGTCGCCGGAAGCCACCCGCTCTCAGCATCCTGTGCACCGGGCGTCACCTGGCGAAACTGCCATCCATGATCGAGATTGAGTGCCGCATTTTGTGCCCGATTCGACTGCGCCTGCATCGACCAGCTTCCCAAACCGGCAACGCACAACGCCAGCGCGCAGCACGCTATCACCGTGGCATTTTCCCTTCGCATCCCACTTCCTCCAGGACCTTTGGCGCAGATGAATTCATAACGCGCAAAGCCTTATATAAAATTGCGATGATAAGGTTACCATGCTTGAGTTCCCGGCCTCAGTGAGGGTCACGGGGCAAGAAGATCGCGGTAGAGCGACTCCCACTGATCGGCGCGCGCGTCCATGCTGAACCCGGATAGGATGCGCTCGCGCGCGGCATGGCCCATGGCGCGGCGGGATTCGGGCGACTCATTCATCATCGCAATCATTGCGTCGGCCAACGCACCGGAGTTCTTTGCGGGAACGAGCATGCCTGCTTCGCCGACGAGTTCACGCACACCGCCCACGTCTGTCGCCACAACGAATTTTTCCATCGCCATGGCCTCTCCAACGGCGAGCGGCATCCCTTCCCAGGCAGAGGCGAGCACGAATCCATCCGCAGCATCGAGGAGTCCCGGCATGTCGCGGCGAATGCCGAGCCAATGAATTGCGCCCCGGAGTTCGAGCTTCGCGGCAAGGGAGGTTACTCGTTGATACTCCTCGCCCACTGTTTCAGCGGCAATCCATAATTGAGCATCATGATGGGAAGTGCGCACGGCGGCGAAGGCGCAGAGCAGATTTTCATAGTCTTTCGCGGGGACGATGCGCCCCGCCGCGAGCCAGACAAATTGGTCGGTTACTCCCTGTTCGGCTCTCGACGTCGCGCGGTGGACGGCTCTGGGAGCGAACTCCGCCGTGTCGATCGCGTTTGCGATGACTGTGCACTTGCGTTGCGGAACGGCCTTCTTCCGCATATAGCGATCTGCTGCAGTCTCGCAAACGGCAGTTGTGTGAATGCTCAGTCCGTCGGTTAGGCGATACGCGAACATGCGCAAGCCGCCGCCCTCGTAGACGTTGTGAATCGTGGACAGAACGGCGGGTGTGGCACCGAGCAGCTTGAGCATGCGCGCGGCCATGTTTGCAGGGTAGGTGTGGCTGTGCAGGAGGTCAGGCTGAAACTCGCGCAATGAGCGACGGACGCGCATCAGGGCGCCGAAGATGCTGGCAGACGTCTTGCGCATGTCGAGATGAATGACCTGGAGATTTGTCGGCCACTCCTTGAGAGCGCGCGGCTTGAGCACCACGAGAACGACAGCGTGACCGCGTGTGGCCATGCGTTCCGCCAACGCAACAACCTGCCTCTCTGCACCGCCGATTCCCAACGACGTGAGCATGTAGGCGATTCGCATTGGGCCCGGCGCTCCATCCAATACAGCAATGGAACGATGATACGCGCGCAGGTCAGGCGCTGGCTTTTGGCGGGAACCAACGGCCAATGAGCGTGTCGACCGCGATGGCTCCGGGGCCGAGAATCATGATCAACAAAGCAGCGAACCAGTAGACGTACGGGGTTGCGCCGTAGAAATCGCTGGGATTGGAAAGAATGTGGCTGAAGTTGACTCTATCGTCGGGCACGCTGAGGTATGCCATCGTCATATTCACGAAGAGAATCAGAGACGTAAGGCGCGAGGCGATGCCGAGGGTGAACAAGATTCCGCCGAAGAGTTCGACCGATGCAACCATGCGAGCGCGGTCATGTGCGGCGCGGGCAAATTCAGGCTGGTAAAGAAGTCCGTGACTTTGTCGAGATGCGTAAGCTTGCCCCATCCATCCTGCATGAACTGCCAACCCCAGTAGAGGCGGATAGCCAGCAGCAGCGGGCTTTGCAGGCGGTTGAGAAGCGCAACGAATCCCTGATACAGGGACCGGACGAGGTCGACGAGCTTTTGCATTTCTTCGTTCCTTTTGTCTTAGTCCTTGATGAGTGTTTCCAGATCGGGGGCGCAGATCCAGCCAAGTTCGGCCCAGTTCGCAAACCACTGGCGGACGAGTCTGGGGCGGCGCGCCGGAGGGATGCGCGAGCCGATGAACCCGGTCTCGAGCGCATCGGCGAGGGCAAGGCCCTGGCGAATGGCGGCGAGAGTGAGAAACTCTTCGCGCTTGAGCCGCAAGTAAAAGACTGAAAAATCCACGCGATGCGAGGCGAGCCAAGTGGAGCGGCGGCGCAGTTTGGGCAGCTTTGCGGGTGCTTCGTGCGTTTCGTCATGCTTCACGCCGGCTTCGCTCGTCTGGCGCTTGTCGCGATTGTGGAGGCCGAGGACAAGGTCGTCGGCGGGATAGCTGAGTGGGATGAGTTGCAGGTGCGGCTGCAGTGCGAGGCGCGAACCGCCATCAAGCGTGGCGATCTGGTCGAGCGTGAGCGGGGTACGCTCGCCGCTGTCGAAGGTTTCAACAAACGCCCACTCGATGCGGGCGACGTCGAGAGCCAGTCGATGGCGACGTCCCGCGGCTTGCGGATTGGCGGCCAGCCAGTCAGCGAGTTTTGATCCAAGATTGCGTAGCGAAAAGGAGCGGCTGGGATGCGCCGTGAGATAGGCGATGGACAGGGCCTCAAAGGCGCGGCCGCCCACAACTGTGCGCAGCGCCGGGAAGTCCTCTGCCAACGCACCGAGCACGCGATACCAGTATTGGCGATTGTAGATTTCAAGGCGCTCGAAGGAAGTCAACTTGCTGTTGGGCGCGATGAACGAATCCGCCACTTCGCTCATGGGGCGGCCGTCTGGAGCAGTCGCGCGCATGTCCTCATCGCGAGTCAACGGCTGCATGACGGCGGCAGCCATCTGGCGCTGCAATTCGGCGAGATTCATTTCAGGCGCGCTCATTTCGCCGCCTCTGCAAGTTCTCCTGCATGACGGTGCAGATAGCGCTCGGCTTTTTTCGCTTCGGCGTGGACCTCTTCGAAGCTGGGGATGTGGTCGTCCCATTCGAGCAGCGTCGGGGTAGGCCCGCAGCGCTCGATTGCGCGCGCATAAAGTTCCCACACCGGGTCGATGACGGGGTGATCGTGGGTATCGAGGATGTATTTCTCGTACCGCGAGTGGCCGGCGATATGAATTTGCGCCACGCGATGCGCGGGCACGGCGTTCACGTAGTCCATGGGTGCGAATTCGTGATTCACTGAGGAAACATAGATGTTGTTTACGTCGAGCAGGATGCCGCAATCGGCGCGCTCGACCACTTCAGTCAGGAACTCCCACTCGGTCATCTGCGAGCCGGTGAAGGCCGCGTAACTCGAAACATTTTCGACGGCGACGGGAATCTCGAGGAAATCCTGCACCATGCGGACGCGCTCGACGGTGCGCTCGACGGCCTCCCATGTGTAGGGCAGCGGCAGCAGGTCGTGGGTGTAGGTGCCGTCGACTGAACCCCAGCAAAGATGGTCGCTCAACCACGGAGTATTGGTGCGGCGGACGAGCTGCTTCAAGCGGCGCAGGTGCTCGGGGTCGGGCGCGGTCACGGAGCCGAAGTACATTGAGACGCCGTGCTGCACGACGCGGTAGCGCTCGAGGATTTGATCGAGCATGGCCAGCGGGCGGCCTGCGTCGATCATGTAATTCTCAGAGATGATCTCGAACCAGTCCACCACCGGCTTGCGCGCAAAGATGTGCTGGTAGTGCGGAATGCGGAGGCCGATTCCGACGCCGTGATCTTGAAACGCATTGAAGCGATTGCCGGGCATAAGAGAGACAGGGAATAGCGAACAGGGAGTGGGGGCTGAAACAACGGCTCTGAACGAATTGTGGGATCGGCGGCCGGCGGTTGGCCGTGAGTTGTGTCGGCGAACCAACCAGCTGCCGATCCCGATTGGCTCTAGGCGAATTTCGGCATCTTGGAGCCGTCCGTTGCGCAGCCGCCCTTGCCCTTGCAGCTGTTCTTGCCCTTGCAGCCGTTGTCGCTGGACTTGCAGCCGCCCTGACCCTTGCAATCGTTTTTGCCTTTACAAGAGTGCTTGGCGGGCTTGTCGGCGCTGGTGTAGCGCAGACCGACCTTGGCCATCTTGACCATGGGGCCATTGGCCGAGTTGGTCGTGGCTGCGTGAGCAGCAACGGTGGTTCCGCCCATCAGACCAGTGAGAGCAGCAGTCAGCAGCATTGCATTGAATTGGTTCTTCATGTGATTGACCTCGCTTGGGGTGGTTGGGGCGGAATGGGGTCCGCCGGTTGTGACGACGCAGGATTAACGTCTGGGTCAATCCCGCACACACCGTGTGACGCACCTTAAGAGTGCCCGCACGGGCCAAAGGTTACAAGGAAAGGGGCGCCAATGAAAATGAATTTCTTTGTGCCGGTCCTTTCAGCATAGGAACGGTCCAGGACGGCAATCGGATTGGCCTGGCCCGTCCGGTGCGATAATCTGAGGTCATTGTGCAGGAAAACAGTGAGACATCCACCATCGCTCAACCCCCAGGAATGTTGAATTGGCTCCGCGGATTGGGCGGAGTCAGTCTTGTTGTGGCTTTGGCTCAGAGCCTTTGCACCGCTGTTTTGACCATCAGCGGCATCCGTGTAGCTATTGGACTGTCGGCGCTGGCGGCGGCGAGCGGAATTTATGCACCGGCGCGCGGATGGCATCAGGACGCGATCCGCATTCCCATGCTCTGGATCGCAACGCTGGGCGCGCTTGTGAACCTTGCGGTTCTGGGGTGGATCTGGCATCTGCGCAACCGGGACTCGGCAAAGTGGCGCAGGCGCGAACTCAGCGCGAAGGAGAAGCGGTCAGAACGGCTGCAGGTTGTTCTCGCAATCGTAACGCTGATACTGGTTGGGCTGGAAACCTGGACGCATCCCATGGTGCATCGCACCGGACCGCCGCCTCCGTGCAGGATTACAGGCAATTGCACCTGAAGCAGTGCATTTCAACCACTGGCTAACTCGAGTTCTTTATCGAGGCGGGCGTGGAGACGCTGACTGAAGCCGGCGGGAAGTTCAAAGACTCGGTCGTCAGCTACAAGAATCACCACATTGCGTGTGGAGTCGAGGACGGCAGAGCAGATTTCGCATGTTTCCAGATGCTTGTCGATGTCGGCGCGCAAGGCCGCGTCCACCTCGCCGTCGATGTAGGCGGAGATGTGCTGCCAGACGTGTTTGCAATCCAGCCTCATGCGCGCCCTCCAAACCAGCCCTTGCGTTTGGGCGCAAACCCTTTTAATTGAGGGGCCAGTTCCCGCTGCAGCATGGCCCTGGCCCGGTGCAACCGAACCTTGACCGACCCTTCGCTGATGCCCAGCGCCACTGCTGTCTCGCGGATGTCCATCTCTTGGATGTCCCGAAGAAGCACAATGTTACGGTAAATCTCCGGCAGATTGTCGATGGCCTTGCGCAGAATGGCGCCTAGCTCCTTGCGTTCCAGGGCCTCGGCGGGAATCTCGCGCCAACTGGTAAGAATGGCAGGGGTATAGTCGCCGGTTTGCTCGTCGGTATCGGCGTCGAGGGAGTCTTCCCGCCGGGTTCCCAGCTTGCGCAGGCGACCCAACCCCTCGTTGCGCGCTATCGAAAGGACCCAGGTTCGGAACTGAGAGTCACCGCGGAAAAGATGGAGGTTGAGATAAACCTTGATGACCGTTTCCTGGGCGACGTCCTCAGCCTCTGTTTCATTCTTGAGCAGAGAAAGCAATAGAAAGAAGATAGCTCGTTCGCAGGGGCGGATGAGGTCGTGAAACAGGTGTTTTTCACCGGCTAGAATCCGGCGGATGCACTCGGCCTCGAATTCGGGATTAGGTGCCTTCATCGTGGCTGGGTTGGGAACAGGCTGAGGCGCCGTCTGGGACGGGCCCGGACCTTTCACACCCACTATAGCGCGGGCGGTTCGGGGGCACCGGGTCGCTTTGGCAGGGCTTCCAAACCGGAGCGATAAGTTTTTTTCATCAAAATGGATAACTTATAGGCTAAAGTTATGTTGGGCTTTACAAACATCACGAGGAGAACCATGGCCGGAGATATTCAGTTAACGTGCAGCGACTGCGGGCAGGACTTTACCTTCACCGCTGCGGATCAGGCGTTCTTTCAGGAACGCGGTTATTCGACCCCAAAGCGTTGCAAGCCTTGCCGCATGGCAAAGAAGAATGACCAGGGGGGTGGAGGTTCCGGCTACCGTTCGGCTCCAGCACAGGGAACGCCTGTGATCTGCTCGGGATGCGGCCAGCCTACAACAGTGCCTTTTGAGCCGCGTGGCGATCGCCCGGTGTTCTGCCGGGATTGCTACCAGGCGCGCAAAGGCAGCGGCGGCGCCGGCGGCGGCAGTTCACGCGGTCGCGGTCGCTACTAGGTTCAACAAATATCCGGTGCTTTCGCATAGCACCGGATATTTGTTTCTATCAGGCAGGAATAGCTTCAGCTCAATGCGACGCATAAACTGGCACAGTTTGCCATTCGCGTATCTTGGGGGGCGGGTTCTCCGCCTGTTTTCATTCCTCTCCATGAACATTCTTCGCAGGATTCCGTTGCATTTGGCGGTGCTGGTTCTGGCGCTGCCTTCGACGCCCTCGAACCCGCAGGCAGCGCCTGCGCAACAGGGATGCACACTGCGTATTCACGTGGACGGACTGCGCAACTCCATCGGCGTGGTGGGAATCGCGATCTACACGTCACCTGAAGGCTGGCCTGAAGATTTGAGCAAATCCTTCCGGCACGGTCCCACTCCGATCGCTCCCGGCGAACGGCAGGCTACCGCAGTATGGGAGAATCTTCCACCAGGCGATTACGGTGTGGTTGCCATCCACGATGAAAACAGGAATCACAAGCTGGACAGGAATATCTTCGGTTGGCCAAAAGAAGGTTTCGGCTTCGCCAACAATCCGCATGTTGCGTTATCGGCGCCGCCTTTCAAAGAGGCCGTGGTCCACGTGACATGCCCCGTGACGCAAACCGACATTCACATCATTTACAAATAGGAAATTACTCCTTCTCACCGGCGGCAAAGGCGGTCCACGGACCCGCCTTCATGTCTTTGAGGATAGGTTTGAGGTAGTCGTATTCCGGATGCGCTGCGAAAAACGGCGCCGCAATGAAATCTTCGCCGCAGGGATGCCCGGCGCGGGCGATGAAGGAAAGCTTTGCTGCCATCTCGGAGTCCATTACCTTCCCGGTGACGGCGCCGCCGGGGTAGTACGGGCCCCAGTCCCACTCGGGAACACCGGCCTTCACGGTGTCCACATGGCCACAAAGGGAGCGTTGGTCGGCATCCTCCTTGCCGGTGTAACTATCGTCGTGGTCGGCCATGAACTTCTCGGCCATTTCGACATCGATGCGGCCCTTGAAGTCGGCCATCTTCTTATTCCATGTGACTCGGCGCGCATTCGGTGAGCTGGCCAGATTCTTCGGATCAAAGCCCTCGGTCTCGTTCTTGATGAGTTGCGGATCGCGGGCAAAGTTGGAACTGACGAAGTATCCATCTTTGCTGCGCCAGAGCGGCGTGTTCTTGAGTCCCAGCTCGAGATAGGCGATTTCGCCGGTCTTGCGGTCGCCGATAAGCCAGTCGTTGGCGTAGCCGCCATTGTCTCCTTGTTTCATGATTGAGACATATTGATCGATAGAGCCGGCGTATTGCATCGCTTTGCGCGAGCGCACGAACTCCGGAATCCCGTCGGGATTCCAGCCCACGAACTGCGTGATTGTGGTCTCAGTAATCATCAGGCCCGCATCATTGACGCCGAAGTCGTCCTGGCTGGTGATGACGCCCGGTTCGCCATCCATTAGGATTCGATGGCCGTGTGCCGGCTGGATGTCAAAAATTATGGTCCATCGTTCGCCGTCCGCATACCCTGACCAGTTGTTATGGGCAATCACAATCTTGCCGTCTTTGGTGTAGCTGCCGGTGGCGATGAAAGCTGAACAGCGGCCCTGGGGACGAATCGGCGGCGCGTTGTCGGCCTTCTCACGCTTGTTGAGCCATGGGACGTAATACTCCGGCAGCTCAATGTCGCCGTTGAGCGCGACGATATCCCACACATCCAGCTTGACGCCTTTCGACTCGACGCCTTTGGCGATGCCTTCCAACTCCTGCTGATATTCGGTCTCGATGTGCGGCCAGAGCATCTTGCGGCCTGCCTGGCGAAAGAACTCCCAGTTGCGATGGGTGGAGTGGGTGCTTTCAAGCTGACTTACGCGAACCATATCTGCGATCTCGGACGAGAGCAGGCGGCCATGCTGATAGCCGATTTCTGCAGGAGTCCCCTGGAGATGGACATAGGTCCAGCCGCCGCGATCGAAGCGATAGCCGGGCGCCACGGTGGCAGTCGAGTCGAGGCCGGATGTGGGCACTGCCGCTTGTCCGGGAACAGCAGCCAAGGCGAGGATTGAGAGAACGAATACACAGTGGGCGCGGGGAAGCAAGCCAGGCATCCAGTTTCCTCCGGAATGGCTTGACAATAACACGAAGGATCGTCCGGCTCGAAGTGTTGCGAGATTTTGCGGCGTTGCGAAGTTTTGCGCAGGCTACTGCGCAGGGAAGATTCCTCCCGCTCAGAACGTTTAAGTGCGCACCACAGCCCTACTTCTTCTTGGCTGGCTTTGGAGCGGGCTTTTTGGCTGCAGGCTTTGAATGCTTGCTCGACTTCGCTGGCACGGCCGGCTTCTTCTTTGCCGGTGCAGCCTTCGCTGCCGGCTTGGCGGCTGGCTTCGATGCGGCCTTGACCGCCTTCTTCGCTGGCATCGCTTTGGGTAATGCCTTGGCTGCGACCTTCACTGGTGCTTTCGCGGGGGCTTTGGCTCCCGCCTTCACAGCCTTTGCAGCTTTGGCGGGTGCGGCATTTTTTGCAGCCGGAACCGGCGCAGGCTTTGTCTTGGCGGCCGGCGCTGCGGGAATCGGCTTTGCCGCGGGCCTCTCCGGCTTCGCGGATTTCGTTTCGGCGGGTTTGGCAGCGGGCGCTTTTCCTGGTTTGACGGAGGCTTGTGCGGCGATTTTCTTTTGAGCCGCTGTCTGCTTTTTTCCAGGCTTCACAGGAGCTTCTTCTGCTTCCCCATCGTCGGCATCTTCCTCGTCCGACTCGCCTTCATCGCCGGTCTCGCCTTCCAGGTCGCGCTTCGGAATCACGAGGCTCATGTCAATCTCATCGTCGTCTCCGCCGATGTCATCCAGATCCTCCTCTTCAAGAGCATCCGCTGCCTCGTCCTCATCGTCGAAGGAGCGCTCCTTGACCTTGGCTTCTGCACCGCGCTTGGCGCGCGTTCGCTTGATTGTGACTTGAGGCGGTGGAGCCGGGGGCGAATGCGGCTCGAGAAATGCGCGTGCCTCCTCAGGCGTCGCAAGGCGCCCATCGATCAGTTCCAGGAAAACTTTGTGGATGATCTCAGAGTATGCGGGCAATTCGGGAGTAATCCGCATCTCCTGCATGAGGAGGTGGGGGATGCGCTGACGTGCTTCAGGCCAGACCCTGAGGAACTGCTCATAGCGCTCCTTTACCGCCGCGTTGTTACTGGTGAATCCCAGCCAGAGAACTGCTTCCGGGTCATAGCTCGTGAAGAGCTTGAAGCTTGCCGACGGAGCGACATGATCTTTGGCCAGCAGCACTTTGGCAAAGCCGGCAGCCAGCGAGTCCAGGCTGTTCCACTCCGCAACAAAGCCGGGGCGCAGCATGAGTTTCTTGAGGGCGTTCAAATCCTTGGTGGCGAGTTTGGCGGTCAGCAACTGCATCTGCGCGGCAGACATGTCAGGGTGTACGCCCTGCAGCAGCAGCGCCACGGCAAGCTCGTGCAGCGTCTTGAGCTTGTCTTCATCGGCTTTGGCGGAGGTCCACGCCGGAAAAAGCACCTTCATCCAGCCCTCGGCTTCAAGTGCCCGCAGCACTTTGAGTCCGTCATCCTCGTGACCGATCTGCTCCAGCTCTTCGCTTCGCGCGTGAGCGGAAAGGTATTCGATCACACCCTCCTCCCTTGCATTGTCATACCGGGTTTGGGTGCGGGGCTCCAGCTCCCAGCCGAGGCGGGCGCGATAGCGCGTAGCGCGAATCAGCAATGAGGGCTCTTCAAGAAAGCCGTAGTTTGAAACCAGGCGCAGGGAACGCGCTTCAATGTCGGCAGCCCCGTTCAGCGGATCCATCAGAAGGCCAAACGAGCCCTCGTTGAGCGAGATGGCCATGGCATTCACGGTAAAGTCGCGGCGGCGCAGGTCCTCTTGAATGGACGCAGGGTGAAAAACAGGCTTGCCAGGCTTGGGATACTCCACGCGATGCGTACTGACAACGTCCACGCGCACGGTGCCGGGAAAACAGAGATAGAGAGTGCGGGAGGCCTCATCCTCGCCCCAGACCTTGCCACCGAGTTTCTCGATCGGCTTCTTGAGTTTGAGGGCATTTCCGTGGACTGCGACTTGAAGGTCGCGGACGGCATGGCCGCTGGTCAAGTCCCTGACGGCGTCTCCGGTAAGAAAGAGAATCATTCCGGCATCGCGTGCCGCTTCGCGCAACTGGCGCAGTCCATTTCGCTGATCGGCTGATAACCGATTCTCAAGAAGGTAAATGTAGTCGGGCATTCAGTTCCCTGCTTCCGCGATCCTCTACCTGAGCCAAGTTCCTGATGCAGTTACGCTTAGGGCACATCGAAGCAGAGGTTGCAAACCAGTACATTAACACAACTCGCCCCGGTTGGCTAGGGCGGGTTGCACTGAAGTTGCTACTTTTAGCCAGCGCGCGCGGGCTTGCGCATGCGACAATCCAGAACGATGGCCTCTCTTCGTAAACCCGTGATTGTGCGTAAGTTCTCGCGGGACTGGGTGGCTGGCTATTCCTCCGCTGCTTTTGGCCAGGAGGCGACGGCCCTGGAGATTCTGGACCAGGGCGGCAAGGTCCTTACCATCGACTGGGACACGGTGAAGTGGGTCTGCTATGTCCGCGACTTCCCTTCCGCCGCCGGCGACCAGGCCAACCCGGAGCGGCTGCTCCAAAGACGCTTCGCCGTGAGACCGAGGGCGTCGGGGCTCTGGCTGCGCATGACCCTCCGCGACGGGGAGGAACTCGAGGGTCTGGCGGCCAACGACCGGTCGCTTGTGGAAGGCGCAGGACTCCTGCTTACACCCCCGGACACGCGTTCAAATACCCAGCGGATTTACGTGCCACGACGGGCCATTCAGACGTTGCAGGTTGTGGGCCTGATCGGGGTTGGTGCCCGCAAGAGGGGCGCGGCGGTGGAGCAGCCGGAGCTGTTTCCCGGCGACATCGAATCAAACTGACCAATCAATTCAATGATGTTCGCAGGGCGCTCCGGACGCGCCGAATCGAGACCTATGAGGGAAATCTGAAATCAGTGAAGCGGCTCGTTCAGCACTTTGAGAACAGCATCCTTAATCGGAGGTAGCTCGTCCCTCACCGTATCCCAGACGATCTTATCGTCCACTCTGTGATAAGCGTGGCGCAAAATATTGCCCATCCCACGGAGGCCTTCCCAGTCAGGTCCCGGACACAGTGACACCGCCTCATCACCCAATCGGTACGCGGCTTCTGTAATGATTTGCATTTGTCGTTCGACAGCGGATTTGGTTTTGGCATCCGCTTGATACGCTTCGAAATCCATTTCTTCAAGAAACATCTCGATATGTTCAATGCTCTCCAAAATATCGCGGAAGTGGGTTTGATTGTCCCTAAAAGGCAAGGACGGCCTCCCGAAGCACCCGCTTACGAACCGGTTCACGCAACCAATCAGGAGAAGAAAGGTCGACATTGACGCCCAACAACTGAGTCAGTCTGCTTTGAATCCGCCCTGCGCTGACGAGAGTAATCTGCCTTGATCTGTCGAAGTCGGCGAGAAGATCGACGTCGGAGCCGGGTGAATCTTCACCACGGGCAACGGAGCCGAATACGCGCAGGTGAACGACACCTGCGGCTTTCAACTCCGAGGCGTGGTTCCGCAAAATCACGATTACGCGGCCTTGATCCATAGTGAGACTCTGACATACTCCAGGGATTAGGGCAATCCCACTCCTTGAATTTCCATCGCCATCAATAGTTTCGGCTGCGCATCGGGCAATGCCCACAGGTTGACAGTTGGTGCGCGCTGCCAGGCGCGCCCATTCCGGTACAATTTCATCGATGAAGCTAGGCGAGTTGGCAACCAGACTTGGCGCGGAGCTGCGCGGCGACGCGAATGTGGAAATTACTGGTGTAAAAGGAATTGAAGAGGCCGGTCCAACCGAAATCACCTTCGTGGCCAATCCCCGCTATACGGTCCTCGCCCGCCAGACGCAGGCGGCAGCCGTGCTCGTCGAGCCGGAGTTTCAGGAGATAACGGCGGCAACTCTGCGCATCAAGAACCCCTACCACGCCTTCTCGCGCGCGCTGGGCATGTTTTATCAGCCTCCTGTTTACCCGTCCGGCATTCACCCCACCGCTGTCATCGACCCCACCGCGCAGATCGGAGACGCAGCGCACATTGGCGCATATGTTGTGGTTGGACCCGGCGTGAAGCTTGGTTCCCATGCCACTTTGCTGCCCCACGTCGTGCTTTATCCTGGCGTCACGGCGGGCGACCACCTCTTTGCACATGCTCATGCCGTGGTGCGCGAGGGCTGCATTCTGGGCGACCACGTGACCCTGGAAAACGGCGCGATTGTCGGCGCGGATGGCTTCGGCTTCAGCAAAAACGACGCGGGTGAGTGGGAAAAAATCCCGCAGTCCGGACCGGTGCGGCTGGGCGACCGGGTTGACGTTCAGGCCAACGCCTGCATTGACCGTGCCACAGTGGGCATGACCGAAATCGGCGACGGGACCAAGGTCGACAATCTTGTGCAGGTCGGTCACGGCTCGCACGTCGGCAAGAACACGCTGGTCTGCGCGCAGACGGGTCTGGCAGGGTCCTCGGTGGTCGGCAACAATGTCATTCTCGCCGGCCAGACCGGCATCGCCGGACACTGCACCGTCGGCGACGGAGTGATTCTGACGGCGCAATCGGCGGTTTCGCACGACGTGCCCCCGGGAAAGATGATCTCCGGCTCGCCGGGATTCGACAACCGCGTATGGCTGCGGGCTGTAACCATCTTTCAGCGCTTGCCGGAGATTCTGAAACGGTTGGACCGGCTGGAAAAGAAGCTCGCGGCTCAAGACGCGCCTGGCGCCGGTGAGGAGAAGGAATGAAGCAGTCTGCGTGGAGATTTGCGGCGATTCTCTTGCCGGTGATGGGCTTGATGTGCGGTTGCCACTCCGCCCAGATTGATGCGACCGTGGAGAACCGGACCGGGGCTCCCATCGAACTGCTGGAAGTGGATTATCCGAGCGCCAGCTTTGGCGACGACGCACTTGCGGCGGGGGCCGATTACCACTATCGCTTTCAGGTGCGCCTCAGCGGCCCGGTTAAAGTGCAGTACACAGAAAGCGCGAGTCACAAGGTGCGCCAGATGACTGGTCCTGATTTGTTTGAAGGTCAGGAGGGCCAGTTGCAGATCGTGCTTCTCCCCGATGGAAAGGCCGAGTTCCAACCCGAACTGAACCCGCATCACTGAAGCTGGGAATGGCCGGCGTCACGAGTGGACGCCGGAATGGCCTGCAATCCGCTCAGCGCACCATGCTGTGAAAGAGCGGTGATTTGAGCAGCGTATCGAATTCGGAATCGGATGCGGCAAAGTGCACGGAGAGCTGCCCGGCGCCGGAGGAGATGTCCGTCGCGGCCAGGGCCGCCTTCTCATCGTCCGAGCCGCTCATCCTGCGATAAACCACAGCCGCATTCAGCAGCGAAGAAATGGTGGCGGCAGCAAAGGTATCGCCTGTCGCGATGGTCATGTCGAATTTGACCCCGTGCTGAAAATCCATCCCGTACCATGACGCCTGCAAGCGCTTGCGCACCGACTCAAAATCGGTTACCGATCCGGCGCCTGCCTCGCCCAGAATCTGCTTCATCATGGTTTGTGTGCCGGTCTGGTCGAGAATGCTCCACAGCGATTCAGAGTCGATGGAGCGCATGGCGTCCATCATGGTTCCGTTGGTCAGCAGGCTGGGAGCGAATCCGTCGCGCGCGTCCAGGGCAGCCTTCACGGCTTCACTGCTGCCGAAGACCATGGTGGAGGGATCGACAAAGCAAAGCACCATGCCTGTTTTACCCATGGGATAGACGTGGTTGGTGCGGATGACAGTCGCGTGCACCTTGAGTTTGCGGAAGTTCGCCAGGATGTCGTCGGTCGCGAACTGGCCCTGGGCTATTCCCACGGTCTCCAAATCGTCGGCTGAATTCTTGGTCCGGAAGAGCGCAAAGACCAGATCGTCCACATCGTGGTTGTCATTGAGTCCGGACTTGCGCAACGCGTCGTCAAATTGCTTCAGGTCCGGCGGCATCACCTTGTCACGCAGTCTCATGGCTGAATCGGAGTTCTGCATGGCACGGTAGTCAATCGCCACCAACTGCTGCACATCGTGCGGAATGGCCGCGCGCGCGTCACCGGTCAACTGCGCCGCCGGGGCCGGCAGCACCAGAACCAGCGATGCCGCGAAAATCGAAAACATGGCAAGATTTCTAAACAAGTTCATCCTCCGGGATTTAGACGCTTTCTCGAGAAAAGTGCCGCGTGATTGCCTGCACCTTGACTCGAGAAATCGCTCTTATCCCTGCATCTTCATTTTACTCCGCATCAATTTGCCCGAGAGCATTGTCAATGCGCGAGGTAGGTTACTTTTCTCCGGGCCAGTCAAGAGGGGCGGCAAGCCGCTGCTCCAGGATCTTGGTCTGCGAATCGAACCCTACTAACTGACGCATCCATTCGCTTTCCCGCTCACAGGCCGCCTCGGGAACAAGCCCGATGACCTCGCCTTCAACGGGCGCCGACTTGTGGTTGAGGGCGAGCCGGCAGACGGTGTCGTAGACCTGCGAGATGGGCGTCGCTTCAAAGTCCGTGATGTTCATGGCAAGCTGAGCCCGCCCATGCGCCAGGAGGCCCATGGCCTTCACGCCCTTGAGGCCGCTGAATGCGGCGCGGGTTTCGCGGGCGATAGCGCGCACCATGGCCACGTCAGTGGAGTCGAAGTAGATGTTGTAGGTGACGAGGAACTTGCGCGCGCCGACTGCACAGGCTCCGGCAGTGGGGTGAAGGCCGGGCCCCCCGAGATCGGGGCGGCGCGCCGCCTCCTTGCGCACGGTGTCACGAAGCCCCTCGAACTGGCCCCGCCGCACATCGTCGAGATTGGCTCGATCGGGCCGCGCAGCCGCCGCTTCGTAGAAATAAACCGGCACGCCGAAGCGTTGCCAGATTTCCTGGCCGGCCTGGCGCGCCAGCATGACGCAATGCTCAAGCTTGACGCCGGAAATGGGCACGAACGGAATCACGTCTGCCGCGCCGATGCGGGGGTGCGCGCCCTGCTGGCGGGTCAGATCAATCAGCTCGGCTGCCTTCCCTGCTCCCCTGACTGCAGACTCAAGAACTGCGGAAGGCGGCCCCGCAACGGTGACGACCGAGCGGTTGTGGTCGGCGTCCATCGACCAATCGAGCAGGCGCACCCCCTCCACGCGCATCGCGGACACAATGGACTCGACTCGCCGGGCATCTCTGCCCTCTGAGAAGTTGGGAACGCACTCGACGATCTGGTCTTTCATCTTATTTCCAGAATGTGTAGCCGACCTGTACCTGGATGCTGGCATTGACGCCGGGGTTGCGGTCGCCCAGCGAGGCCGACGAAATATGAACGGCATTCACGCCCAGATCGATTGACCGCTTCGAACGCGTGAAATAGTGCAGGCCGATTCCGCCCTGCGGCGAAAAATTCCAGACCGACGTCCCGCCCGGAGTGCCGTGCGGAACAAGCACGTCCGGCGGAAACTTGTGCGACGTGTAGATAAGGCCGCCCGCGCCCTGGAACCAGGGCTGAAAACGCCGTGAATGGGTGAGAAAGTTCCACCGGAAGATGACCGGAGTAAGACTGGCGCCAGTAAACGTTCCGCCGCCTATCGGGAGCTCGCAGGGCTGTCCGTTGCAGTCGTAAAGCTGCTGGTGCGGAGCCGGGGTATAGGCCTGCCAAAGCGGCATGATGTTTCCGCCAAGTTCAAACTGACCCGTGAGAATGCCGGCGTGCAGAACCGGGCTCAGCGGCTTGCCAAGTTGGAATCCTGCGGAGAAGAACTTGAAATCGGAACGATCGCCCACGCCCGTGCCCCAATTAACAAATGGGCCAAGCTCCCAGCTTCTTGCATTTCTAACCTGGGCCACCGGATTATCACTGTCGCGGATTCCTGCGCCGTTCATCGTCTTCGTGGCGACTCCGGTTGACTCCGTTCCGGCTCCCGGGTTACTCGATGTCTGCCCCGGCGCAAGCGTGCCCGCAGCCAGGACAACGATCGTGAGGAATAAAAACTTTGCAGTCTGGGTCAACGTTCTCCCCTTCCGGGATGCAAGAATTCAAGGTCCCACAAAAAAGCCGCCATTCAGGGCGGCCTTTTTCGTGCCCGTTCGAAAGCAGCTCAGCCGGCGACTTGTTCCATTTGCTCGGCGTCCATGTCGAAGTTCGAATAGACGTTCTGGGTGTCGTCGAAATCTTCCAGCGCCTCGAGCAGGCGGATCATCTGGCTGGCAGCCGTGCCTTCGAGCTTGGTGTAGGTGGAAGCGACCATGGTTACCTCGCTCATGACAGTAGGAATGCCCGCCGCCTTGATCGCCGCATGAACTCCCTCATAGGCGCCGGGGTCGGTGATAATCTCCCAGTTCTCGCCTTCGTCGCGGAGGTCATCGCCGCCATGCTCAAGCACGATATCCATCAACTGCTCTTCAGTTGCCTTGGATTTTTCAATCCCAATCACGCCCTTTTTTGAGAACATGTGCAGGACCGAACCGGTTGAGCCGAGGTTGCCGCCATTCTTTGAAAAGGCGTGGCGGATTTCGCTTACCGAACGGTTGCGGTTGTCGGTTGTGACTTCAACGATGATGGCCACGCCGCCGGGACCGTAGCCCTCGAAGGTGATTTCTTCGTAGTTGACGCCTTCCAACTCGCCGGTGCCGCGCTGGATGGCGCGCTTGATGTTTTCCTGCGGCATATTTTCAGCCTTGGCGGCGGCAACGGCCGTTCGAAGGCGGGCATTGCTGTCAGGGTTGCCGCCGCCCTTGGCAGCGACTGCGATTTCCTTCAGCAGACGGGTGAATATCTTGCCGCGCTTAGCATCCAGCGCGCCCTTCTTGTGCTTGATTGTGGCCCATTTCGAATGGCCGGACATGAGAACCTCAGTGGTGATGAAAATGCCGGCGCGGACCCGCGCCTGACCTTGTGAGTATACCACCGGGAAGGTACGGCGAATACGGCGTGATGCGGCGTATAGATTGAAGACAAAGGCCTGCAGCCAGGATTGAGAACTGGTCAGACATTCAAGCCGGCCAGGCATCGCTTCCATTCCGGGAAAAATCGCATCCAACAGAAAAGAACGCCGGTAAGCTCACTTCCCAAAGACCCCAAACCCTTAAGGAGCATGCTTGAAGCGCCTTCTTTCTGTCCTCTTTCCAGCCTTGATTGCCTGTGCTGCCACAGCCCATGCCCAGGGCAACTACGAGATTCAGGTCTATGGCGCGGACACAGTGGCGCCGCGCACCACGATGGTCGAGCTGCACTCGAACTTTACGGCCGACGGGCAGCGCCAGTTCATCAACGGCGTCGACCCCACCTACCGCGCGGAACACGAGACCATCGAGATTACGCAAGGCATCAACAAGTGGTCGGAGCTGGGCTTCTACATCTTTACCAGCGAGCAGAGCGGCAGCGGCGTGCAGTGGGTCGGCGATCACATCCGCCCGCGGGTGCGCGTGCCCGATAGCTGGCACTGGCCGGTGGGCGCCAGCCTTTCCATGGAGGTGGGCTACCAGCGGGCATTCTTCTCGCGCGATACCTGGACGTGGGAGATTCGGCCCATCGTGGATAAGCAGGCGGGACCGTGGTATTTCGCCGTGAACCCGGCGCTGGAGCGCACCTGGCACGGTCCGGACGTGAACCTGGGTCTGGATTTCTCGCCGGCGGTCAAGGTCAGCTACAACTTCACCAAGGTCATTGCCGGGGGCGTGGAGTACTACGCCGACTACGGCAGCATCACGAACATCGCCAGCCTGCATTATCAGCAGCAGCAGATCTTCCCTGCAGTGGACCTGAACGTTTCGCCCAAGTGGGAAATCAACTTTGGCGTGGGCGTCGGCCCGACAGCAGCGACCGACCACTGGATCATCAAGGGCATCCTCGGACGGCGATTCGATTGGCCGAGCCGGAAAAAATAAGGGGCGCAGCCGAAGCCGCGCCCGGTCAACTACGACTCTCAGGGTGCCTTTACCCCACTAATTCAAATGCTCGAATCGCTTCCTTGCGCACGGTCAACTTCTCAATCAAATCGGTGCGGACTTCGTAGCCGCGCCCCGGTGTGTCGGGAATCAGAATCTCGCCTTCTTGAGTCACCCTCACTTCCGGCTCGATGATGTCTTCGCGCCAGTAGCGGGCCGAAGCGGAAACGTCGCCGGGGAGCGAGAAGTTCTCCAGCGTCGAGAGCGCGATGTTGTGGGAGCGGCCGATGCCGGACTCCAGCATGCCGCCGCACCAGACCGGGATGCCGCGCTCCTGCGCCGCATTGTGCACCGCGATGGCCTCTGAGAATCCGCCGACGCGGCCCAGCTTGATGTTGATGATCTTGCAGGACTCCATCTCGATGGCGGCCAGCGCATCGCGCCGGTTGCGAATGGATTCGTCGAGACAGATGGGCGTTTCAAGACGCTTTTGCAGCATGGAGTGGTAATAGAAATCGTCGTGCCACAAGGGCTGCTCGATCATGAGCAGATCGAAGGCGTCGAAGCTAACCAGATGATCCGCGTCGCGCAGGCGGTAGGCGGAGTTGGCGTCGCAACTTAGCGTGATACCGGGCCAACGGTTGCGGACGTGCTCAAACACATCGACGTCCCACCCCGGCTTGCACTTCAGCTTGATGCGCTGATACCCGGCCGCCAGTTCCTTCTCAATAATGCCCATCAACTCAGGAATGGAAGACTGGATGCCCAGCGAAACGCCGCAGGGAATGCTCTCGCGCACACCGCCGATCAGATAAGAAAGTGAAACTCCCTCGCGCTGCGCCTCCAGGTCCCAGATAGCGTTTTCAAGCGTGGCCTTGGCCATGGGGTTCCCGCGGACCTGGCGAAAGATGCGCGGGCACTCTCCGCCGTGCTCGGGCGTCTCCACGGCCAGCAACGGGCCCAGCTCGTTGACAATAACCTGCCATGCGGAGTCGGTCGACTCGCCGGAAAAATGAGGCCGTTCGCCTGCTGTGCACTCGCCCCATCCGATCAGTCCCTCAGAGCGGATCTCGGCCAGCAGAATTCTTCGGTCACGGGTGACGCCGAAGCTGGTTTCAAACGGGCGGACGAGGGGAAGGTGCAATTCGCGCAGAATGATTCCATCAATTTTCATAAAGTGTGCGTTCCTTGGGTGATGAGCATGTGCAGAGCATTTGCTTCATTCCTGTGCAGCGCCTGAATTCTGTTGAGTGCTCTTCAATCCAACTCGGCCTGGGTGAGGGATCCCAGTTCGAAGACTCCGTTGCCTTGCTTGTCCCGAACAAAGCCAAGAACCGCTAAGCCCTGGGAAAATGCTTGCTGAAACTTGCGGCGATTTTCAAGTTGTACGGCGACGGCGCGCTCTCGATCCGTCTCTGAGGCCTTCCATTGGTAGATGGAAGCCGGAACAAGGATGCGCTCTTCAATCTTATACGCGGCTCCTGGTCGGCCTTCAAGAACTGCCTCTACCCTGCTAGAACTGAGATGCCATTCAGCCACCAGGCGGTCCGTGGGCAGCCCACCTTGCAATCGAGATGAGGATACACCATAGAAATTCACGTGGTACCGCGAAGCGATTGCTCCCAGCTTGTGGATATTTAAATGTGCGTTCCTGATTTCGACCGGGTCAAAGGTCCACTCCATCAACTGGATCTTGCGGGATAGCGCCTCACGTCGTTGCTCCAGCTTGAGTTGCGCGCCGAGGCCGCGGTTCCGATAGGCGTCGCGCACGGCCAGCATGTGGGAATGCAGATAAGATTTGGGCTCGCCATTTCCCGTTTTCACGCCGGGCAAAGACATGGCGAAACCGATCATGGATTCAGGGCTTCCCTCGGCGGGTGCGCCGGGAAGGCTTGTATCGAAGGCCCCAATGACCTGACCGCCGATCTTCTGCGCCACAAGAAACGCTTTGCGCGGGATCACGTCGCTGTCGTCGTAGCCCCACACTTCGATCTGCAGTTGGACGCAGGCTTCCATCTCGTCGAAGCCGGAGCAGGAGCGGATCACGATCATGGCTGCGTCTCCGGCTTCGAGGCCAGGGCGTTCGGTGTGGCAAGCGAGGAATTTGCTTCGGCCAGTTTGCGCTTGGCTTCGATCCAGAGCGCTTCAAGTTCGTTCGGCGGCAGCTCTTCGAGCGGACGCGTCGAGTCCAGTTCCATCAACCGGAAGCGCTGCCGGAAACGCAGATTGCATCCGCGCAGAGCCATCTCCGCATCGACGCCCAGATGCCGGCCCAGGTTCACCACAGTAAACAGCAGATCGCCCAACTCGGCCTCGACGGCAGCCTTGTGCGCAGCGTTGCCCGGATCCTGCTCGACCGCGGCGGCTTCTTGCTCGAGTTCCGCAGTCTCTTCTGCCAGCTTGGGCAGCAGGTCGCGCCAATCGGGCCAATCGAAACCCGCCTTCGCTGCCTTGGACCCCAGCTTCGCAGCCTCAGCGAGGGCGGGCATGGAACGCTGCACGGTGTCGAGCCTTGACGTGGGCTTCGAATCTTTGGAGCTCGAATCGGCCCCCGGCCGCTCGGCGGCCTTGATCTCTTCCCAGTTCCGTAGCACTGCGGCGGACGAACCTTCAACTGCGGCGTCGACATGGGCCTGGTTGCCGGCGGCGCGCGAGGCCTCATCGCCAAAAACGTGCGGATGGCGGCGGATCAGCTTGCGGTTCAGGTGGTCGAGCACATCGGCGATCGTGAAGTGGCCTTCATTCGCGGCCATCTCCGCATAGAACAGCACCTGCAGCAGCAGGTCGCCAAGCTCCTCGGCAAGGTGCAGAAAGTCGCGACGCTCAATGGCGTCGAAGACTTCGTAGACTTCTTCCAGGGTGTATTTGCGGATGGTGTCAAAGGATTGTTCGCGGTCCCAGGGGCAACCGCCGGGTGCGCGCAACCGCGCCATGATCGCGGCGGATTGCTCAAAGAGAGCCGACGCCCGCGCCGGATCGGTGGTGACTGCGCGGCTTGGAGCGGAGGATGCAGGTTTTGGACTGTCTGCGTCGCGTGCAACGTCCATCGGCTCCAGTGTACCGCTTCGGTGGCTGCGGAATTCGCAGAGCGCGATGACTTGCGGTTCAAACGGAGCAAAACGTTGCCGAAGATGGCGCAAAGTCGGGAAGGAAAACGGAAGGAGCAAGGGCCTTCAGGCCCCTGAATTCATCGGCGGCAAGTGTGCGGCTTCAGCCCCGGGTCCTTCGAAGAAAATGTTCCGGCATCGGATCAACAATTGCCGCCGGATGCGCAGAGGAGAACAGGTAATTGGGCCCAGATTCCACCACTCCGGCTTTGACAGGATTCTGCTCAATGTAACGTTCGCATGCGTCAAATTTCTCAAGGTCCAGAACCTGCGTTTGGTTAAAGCTCCGCTCCCAAACGCCGGTCTTGCTTTTGAACCGGAAGGAGAACCCGCCTTTTATATATTGCACCGCCTTTTCGAGCGATACCTCCGGCGACGGCGTCAGAAGAACGTGCAGGTGATCAGGCATGATGACAAACGCGTGCAAGGCGAACCGACCCTCGGCACGGTAGCTCTGAAGTATGTCAAGCATGAGATGCGCGGTTGCTTCCACTTGGAAGAGGCGGCGGCGGTTCATGGTCGCAGTTGTGACAAAGTAGGTGCGTAGCTCTTGGGGCGCGCGGGTCACATGCACAGATTAGGAGGCCCGTGGCTAAAGCCAGCGTGACCATCGCCACAGTTCAGGGGCCTAAAGGCCCCTGCTCCTTCCACCTGCTGAACTCGTATACTCAACCTCTCGCATGATTCGAATTCTGGGAACGGTTTTCGCGGCGCTGCTGGGGCTGGCCTTCGGCAGCTTTCTCAACGTGTGCCTCAGCCGTTGGCCGGAAGGCGAAAGCGTCGTCGCGCCTCGTTCGCACTGCCGCGCATGCGGGCGCACGCTGGCCTGGTGGGAAAATGTGCCGCTGCTGAGTTGGCTGGCGCTGCGCGGCCGCTGCCGGACCTGCGGTGTTTGGATTGGCTGGCGCTATCCGCTGGTGGAGTTGGCAGTGGGGGCCCTTTGGGCCGTTGTGGCATGGCGATTCCTCGACTGGGCATTGGTGCCGGGAGTGCCTGCGCTTGCAGTCCTAAAAGGAATTGCGATGCTTCTTGGCCGAATCGTTCTTTGCTGGCTATTGGTGGCACTCGCCGTGCTGGACTCCGAGAACTTTTGGCTTCCAAATTGGCTTACGGTTCCAGGGATTGCGCTGGGATTTCTCTACAGCGTGATTCCCATTCCGATTTCATATGACGGCGCATTCGCCTTATTCCGCTGGGGAGAGTCCGTTCCGGTAAGAGCAGCGCTCGCATCCCTTCTCGCCATCCTCGCCGCCGCCGGCCTCATCCTCCTCATCCGCTGGCTCTACTGGCTCATCCGCCGCCGCGAAGGCATCGGCCTCGGAGACGCAAAACTCATGGCCATGCTGGCTGCATGGCTCGGTCTGCCGGGCGCTTTGCTGGCTTTTGGAATCGGCGTGGTGCTGGGCGCTGCGATGGCGCTGCTGATGTTTGTCGTGCCGGCCATGCGAAGCAATTCCGAAGAACCTCTGGCGCTGACCAAGCTGCCCCTCGGCACATTCCTCTGCATTGGCGGCATCGTCAGCGCGCTGTGGGGTCAGCCCATCCTTGCGGCCTACATGCGCTGGGCGGGATTCTGACCAAACTGTAACCTGAGAAACGGCGAACTCCGCCGGGCGCACTTCCCTGCTACTGCGTCTTTGCCGGGGCCGAGTTCGATGAGACCGCGGGTGCGCTCACCATCTCCGGCTGCTTCAGAATCTTCTTCGCTTCCTTGGCGTGCTTGCTGTCCGGGTCGTACTCCATCACCTTTAAATAATTTGCCTTGGCATTCGCATAGTCACCGAGGTTGCGCTGCGCCTCCGCCAGCCCCCAATAGACTTCAGGGTTTTCAGGGTCGAGCACCAGCGCGGAGTCGAAACGGGAGAGCGCCGCCTTCCAATTCTTCGTCTCAATGTAGTAGCTGCCCACATTCTCGTCTTCCTTGGGACCATCCACGGGCACGGCGTCCGCGTCTTTGCCCTTTTCCTTGCGCGTTTCCGGCGGCGGCTTCAGCAGCTGGTCCAGTCCCGTGGCACTGTCGCTGGAGTCGGAGGAACTGGCCGAGCTTGTGTTGGCATCGTCCGGACTGTGCACCGGGTCGGCGTCCTCCCCCGGCACAGGAACGTTGCCGTAATCGGCGGCATCAGGAAGCGGTATAGGAGCGCCCGGCGATGAGGCTGTCGGCATCACCGGCACCGTGCTCGTGTCCTCAGGGAATGGATTGGATTCAGCCGGAGCTTTTGCGGCGGGCTTGGCGCTCCCGGTTTGCTTTGGAGCAGGCTGATTTTGGGCTGAACTGGGCGAATCGCTGTTCGCAGGCGTTTGCGCCCGGGCCTGCGACACAGCCCACCCGCCGCCCGCCAGCACCACCGCAATCCAAAAGACCCGTCTCATTGCCCCACTTCCAATCGCCGATTCAATGGCCCTCCTAATGTTACGATGCGATGCATACGGCATCCAATCTTCCGGGAAGAACTTTGCCTCATCTTATGGGACTCATCATTCGCTCATCCGCCATTCACGCTGCCGGCTGCTACACCACAACGGCGATTCGCAAAGGCGCGCGCGTGGCCGAATACGACGGGCCGCGTCTCACCAAAGCGGAAGCTGACACCGCCTACGAGGAGTCGCCCATCACCTACCTTTTTGGACTCGGAGACGGCTCGATCGTCATCGACGGCCACTCCATGGCCATGTTTATCAACCATAGCTGCGACCCCAACTGCGAAACCCACGAAGAAAATGGCCGGGTCTGGATCAAGGCCATCAAGAACATCGCGCCCGGCGACGAGATTACCTACGACTACTGCCTTTATGACGGCGGCGACGATGAGGCGGTATGCAACTGCGGCGCAAAAAAGTGCCGGGGGACGATGTACTCCCGTGAAGAAATCCGGCGCCGCAAAGCAGTTGCGAAAAAATCCGCAGCCAGGGCCCGCAAGAAGACTGCAAAGAGTAAACGCGGCAAAGCCAATCGCAGTGAGAAGATAGTGGTCAGGAAATGAAAGCGAAACTGCCGTGACGGACGAATCGGCACTCCCCTCCCTGACGTTGAACCAGATGGAGGCTCTCCGCCGCTATGCGCTTTTTGAGGACGGGATTGAAGAACTCCGAAACGCCCTGATCGGAGTCTTCGAGTTTGATTTTCAGCCGGATGGCAACACCGCGAGCACGCACTTCAGGGTGCCCGAACCCGGCATCGTCATTACCCGTGAACACATTTCGAATGCTCTGGAAAGAAAGCGTCTCGGCTTAATCACAGAGCGCGACCTGGTGCATTGGGCCACGTTGCTCCTGCTTAACGACGCCTATGTTCTCGATCCCAAGGACGAAGACCTCATCTCAGAATGGCTCAACGACATCAGCCTGCATCTCGACGCCGGTTGACCCTGACCAGTCGACTGGTAGAAGAACGCAATCCCACCCCGGCGCCGCGGGAATCCCCACTCCCTTCGCACCAATTCTCAAATGAGCGGCTCCAGGTGTGCGGTAAAGTGCCGCAGGAACGGAGCTTCGTACGTGAGCCGCAAGCCTTTGATCTGCGTGCGCCTCTCCCACACCCTCAGAATGATCTCAACAACATAGTCGATATGGCTCTGCGTATAGACACGGCGCGGGATGGCCAGCCGCACCAGTTCCATCTTCGCCGCCCCGGCAAACATGAGGCTGCCGATCTCTACCGACCGGATGCCGCCTTCGAGATACAACTCCGCGGCAAGCGCGACACCTGGAAACTGTTCGACCGGAATGTGCGGCAGAAACGCCTTTGCGTCCAGATAGATTGCGTGGCCTCCGGGCGGTTGAACAATGGGAACGCCTTGCTCAGCGACTTTGTTGCCGAGGTAAGCCGTGGATGCGATGCGATAGCGCAGGTAGTCTTCTTCGAGTGATTCCTGCAGCCCGATGGCAACCGCTTCCAGATCGCGCCCCGCCAATCCGCCGTAGGTGGGATAGCCCTCGGTGAGAATCAGGAGGTCCTTCTCCTGCCGCGCAAGGATGTCGTCGTTCGTGCACAGAAAGCCACCGATGTTCGCCATCCCATCTTTCTTCGCCGACATGGTGCAGCCGTCGCCCAGGGAGAACATTTCCTGAGCAATCTGTTTGGGGGTCTTGTCTGCATAGCCCGGCTCGCGAAGCTTGATGAAATAGGCGTTCTCAGCGAACCGGCACGCATCGAAGTAGAGCGGCATCCTGTGTTCCCGACAAACCGCAGCAACGGCCCGCGCATTCTCCATGGACACAGGCTGCCCGCCGCCGGAGTTATTGGTCACCGTCAGCATGACGAGAGGGATGCGTTCGCGTCCCACCCGCGTAATCAACTCCTTCAGGGCAGCAACATCCATGTTCCCTTTGAACGGGAGCTGCTTCTCGGGCTGTCGCGCTTCGGGAACGGGCAGATCGATCGCCTCGGCTCCGACAAACTCCACGTTGGCGCGCGTGGTGTCGAAATGAGTGTTGTTTGGAACCAGGTCGCCCTTCCTGCACATCACGTTAAACAAGATGCGTTCTGCCGCCCGGCCTTGATGAGTCGGGATCACGTGCGTATAGCCAAAGATGTCCTGAATAGAACGCTTGAAGTGGTCGAAGCTCCTGCTGCCGGCATAGCTTTCGTCGCCCTCCATCATTCCCGCCCATTGGTGTGTGGACATTGCGCCGGTTCCGGAGTCGGTCAGCAAGTCGATCAAGACGTCGTCCGCTTCAAGGAGGAAAAGGTTGTAATGTGCGGCTCGAAGCAGGTCCTCGCGCCGTTCGCGTGTTGTCCAGCGGATGGGTTCGACACTCTTGATGCGGAAAGGCTCGATGATGGTTTTCGTGGGCATGCGAATGGACTCCTGGGTAGATGGCGCCGTTCCTGGTTCCCTGTCGAAGCTGCTGCTACGACTACTGCGGATCACAGAGACCCCGGTTCGTGGAGTTTGCACCGTGTCAATGGATGCAGTGAACTTGACCAGGAGACATTGCTCGCGTCGAAGGACTTGCCAATCGTATGGGTTGACAAGCTGATACCGCAACCGGCCTGTTCAACCATCGCGACACAACGATACAATCCCACCTAGGCTCACTGAAAAAAGCCGAAGCCGAAGGAGCGGGTCGACGCATGGGTTATCAGGTTCTGGCCAGGAAATATCGTCCGCAGCGCTTTGCCGACGTGGCCGGGCAAGACCACGTGACGCGGACCCTGCTGAATGCACTCAGCCAGAACCGCATTGCGCACGGGTACATCTTCAGCGGGCATCGCGGCATTGGCAAAACCACCATCGCGCGCATCGTGGCCATGGCATTGAACTGCCGCAATGAAGTGGGCTCCGCGGCCCGGCCCACGCCTGAGCCGTGCGGCGTATGCGACTCCTGCATTGAGGTTCGCCAGGGTAACGCCGTCGACGTCATCGAGATCGACGCGGCCACCAACCGCGGCATCGATGAGATTCGCGAACTGCGTGATGCGGCGCGCTATGCTCCGGCCCGCGATCGCTACAAGATTTACATCCTCGACGAGGCGCACCAGATCACCGAGGCCGCATTCAACGCGCTGCTGAAGACCCTTGAAGAGCCGCCTGCGCACGTCATCTTCATGATGGCGACCACCGAGCCTGAAAACATTCCGCAGACCATTCGCTCGCGATGCCAGCACTTCAGCTTTCACGCCGTCAAGTTCGACGACATTCTGGCCCAGCTGAAAATGATTGCCGGCCGCGAAGAGGTTGAAGCCGAAGAAGGCGCTCTGGCGCTTCTGGCCGAAGCGGGCGATGGGTCCATGCGCGATGCGCTCTCCATCATGGATCAGGCCATCGCATCCGCGCCGGTCGAAGCGGGCCGTCCAGTGCTGGCCGCGGCGCAGATTCGGGAGCTGATGGGCTCGGTGCCCAACGCGATCTTCGAGCGCCTGCTTGAAGCCGTAGCCCAGGGCCAGAGTGCCGAGTTAATGGAACAGTTGAATGTCCTGGTCAATGCCGGTCACAGTCCGTCGTCGCTGGCTCGCCAAATGGTCCGCTACCTTCGCAATGCGCTGATGGCAAAGCTGGGCGGCGAGCAGACTGAGCTGCTGCAAATCTCCGGCGACGAGCGTGCGCGTGCGGCACGCACAGCCCTGCTGTTTACCGAGGAGGAGCTGACGCGCAATCTGCAGATCGTGCTCCGCACCTTCGACGATTTGAATTATCGCCAGGAGCAGCGCTTCCATCTGGAGCTTGGCCTGTTGAAGCTGATTCACGCTCAGCGGCTGCTGCCTTTGGAAGAGCTGTTGAGCGGCGCGGCAGGAGGCGCCACTGTCCGCGGCAGTACGCAGGCGTCCGGCCCCCGCGCAACGGCCACCGCAACGCATACGGCGCATGCCGCGTCGCATGCTCCGACCGCTGCTTCTTCGCTTTCACCGTTTTCACCTGCTCCGGGTGGTTGGAGCGCCGCGCCAAAAATGGAGTCCGGCTCCAGGCCGGTCGCCACCATGGGCACCGTCGCCGAAATGCCTCGTCCGGCCGCTTCGCCTGCGCCTGACTTTGAGGCCGAGTCTCAGCCCCTTCGCGCGGCAACCCCATTCCCTGCCGCAGCCACCCCGGCGGCGGGCTTTGCCGAAACCATCACCGAGGGCTCGCTCGCCAAAGCTCCCATTTCGGATTCGGCTCCCACGACAGATGTGCTGCGGCAGGCGGTCGTTGCGGCCCTCGCCGCCGCGGGACACGCTTCCGCTTCCCAGCTTCTGGGGGCGGGCACATGGGTCACGGACGGTGCCGGCCTGCGCATTGAAGTTGCCGCTATGGGCAAGAAAATGTTGAGCTTGACAGTGAATGCCGGGGCGGAGAAGATCATTCGCCAGGAGCTGCAACGGCTGGGTGCGCCAACCCGGTTCCTGGTCGTTCCCGGCGCCGCAACAGGAGGGGTGGCCGAAACGGCTCCCGCAATCCTGTCAGGCAGCGTGCAACAGGCCGCCCTGGCGCATCCAATGGTGCAACGGGCAAAGGAAATATTCAATGCGGAAGTGCGCAGCGTCCTTGACCTGCGAGTCAAATAGAAAGTAGATAGCCGGCAAGACGGGATGGCCAAGGAGCAGCGGAGCGATGATCAACCCTCTCAAAATCGGGGAGATGCTTTCCCAGGCCACCCAGATGCAGGAGGAGGTCCAGCGCAAGCTGGGCCAGACCGTCGTGGAAGGCGCCAGCGGCGGCGGCGCAGTGACAGCAACCATGAACGGGAAGAAGCAGTTGCTTAAGATTCATATTGACCCCTCGGCAGTGGTCGGCCTCAGCGGTGGACAACCGGACGTCGAGATGCTCGAGGACCTGGTCGTGTCCGCGGTCAACGATGCAGGCCATAAGGCCGACGAGGCCATCCAATCGAGCGTTCAGGGCATGCTCGGCGGACTCAAGCTGCCGGGGCTGGGATGAAAGGTCAACCGCGCGATCCAGGGCGCGGCGACCGGCGAACCGAACCGCCGTCAATAGAAAGCATAGGGAGGCACACTCAGTGGCACGTTATGCCGAGCCAATGGCGCGGCTCATTGAAGAACTGAAAAAGCTTCCCGGCGTGGGAACGAAGAGCGCTCAGCGATTCGCGTTTCATATTCTGCGCTCCACAGACGACGATGCCGCCGCGCTGGCCGAGGCGGTGCAGGGGCTGAAGGCCAGTCTGCGCCTGTGCTCCATTTGCAACAACGTCACCGACGTGGACCCCTGCGCCTACTGCGCCAGTCCGACGCGCAATCAGCGTTTGGTATGCGTGGTGGAAGAAGCAACCAACATCGGCGCAGTCGAGCGGTCACGGGGATACAACGGGGTCTACCATGTGCTGCATGGTACCCTCTCGCCGTTGCATGGCGTGGGGCCCGAGCAGTTGCGCGTCTCCACTCTCATTGCGCGCGTGGAACGTGGCGAGGTGGACGAAGTGATTGTGGCCACAAGTCCCACGCTTGAAGGCGAAGCCACCGCCAGTTGGCTGGCCGGAAAACTGCGGGACCTCCCAGTCCGGATTACGCGCATTGCTACCGGCGTCCCGGCCGGAAGCGACATCGAATATGCCGACGAGGTGACGATGTCGCGGGCAATGGAGGGCCGGCACGAGCTGAAATCCTGATGACTCAACGAAGCGGAGAGCAACCTTACCCGCGCAGCTTGGTCAGCAGGTCGTGGGGATGGACCGGTTTGACCAGTATCTCGAATTCGTAGCCCTGGGAGCGCGCTTTTTCAAGCAGGTCGGCCGTCGCTGCCTGCCCTGAGAACAGCAGGATCTTGATCTGCGGCAGCAGGGAGCGAATCCTGATCGCCGCGTCAATTCCGTTCAGGTCGGCCATGATCACATCCGTGATGAGCATATCCGGCGCAAATGTTGAAGCCAGTTCGACGGCTTTTTCGCCTGAATAAACGGCCTGAGCTTCAAAACCGCTCTGGTTCAGGATCATGGCCAACGTGTCGGCAATCACTCGTTCGTCGTCGACAACGAGAATCTTGGGTTTGATCTGATTTTCGGGCATACTCTCCTAGACGCTTGATCGAACGGCGTACCAAGAACACCTATCAAAATTCAGCCGAGCGAACGGGGACGTATCCGCGGCAATTCGCCTCTCTCGCGGAACTCATTCTTAGAATGATACGCTCTGCATGGGTCATTTTCCTTATTCCTTCAGAAACCCGGAACAAGGCAGCTTGTTTCGGAAACCCGTTCTGGCCGGGAAGCGCTGCTCCCCGCAACAGTTGCCAATTCATCTGAGAGCAATCCGGCAATCATAAACTTGAAAAACACCCGGCCGCCCTGACCCGCTGGCGGACCCCGAACCGGAGAACCATGCCATGCAGGAAGCGGCGATCCAGACCAACCCACCGGGCCAAAGCACCGACGCGATCATTCGCGCTGAAAAAATCGAAAAGTACTATTCCCAGCCCAGCGAAAATCGCATCCAGGTCATCTCGGCCACCGACCTGAGTATCGTGCCGGGCGAGATCGTCGCGCTCCTGGGTCCCTCAGGCTCCGGCAAGTCGACCATGCTGCGCATGTTGACGGGCCTCTCTCGCCCCACGGCCGGTCAGGTCTACTGGCACGAAAAGCCCATCGCCGACGCGGAGATCAACGTCTCCATCGTGTTTCAGAGCTTTGCGCTCTTCCCCTGGCTCACCGTGCTTGAAAACGTTGAGGCTCCGTTGCAGGCCCGCGGCGTCTCCCCTGCAGAACGCCACGACCGCAGCATGAAGATGCTCGACACGGTGGGGCTCGACGGCTTCGAGGCAGCCTATCCCAAGGAGCTTTCCGGCGGCATGCGCCAGCGCGTCGGCTTTGCGCGGGCACTTGTGGTCGAGCCAGAAGTGCTCTTCATGGACGAGCCCTTCTCCGCTCTCGACGTGCTAACCGCCGAAAACCTGCGCAGCGAACTGCTTGAGCTGTGGGCCAAGAAAACCATGCCTACGAAAGCGGTTTTCATTGTGACCCACAACATCGAAGAAGCGGTGCTGCTGGCCGATCGCATCATCGTGCTGGGGCGCAATCCAGGCCACATCCGCACCGACTTCAAAGTGCTATTGCCGCAGCCGCGCGACCGCAAGTCCGAGCAGTTTACTCAGCTGGTGGACTACATCTACAAGGTGCTCACAAAGCCCGATGTGGCTCCCGCTGAGGCGCCCGATCAGCAGGCAGGACCTCGACCCCGCGACCAGCGCCTGATGAAATACCAGATGCTGCCCCATGCCCGGCCCGGCGGCATGGCTGGACTGCTGGAGTTGCTGCTGGACAAAGGGGGCCGCGACGACATCTACCGCCTGGCCAACGACCTCGCCTTTGAGATCGACGATTTGCTGCCCATTGTGGATGCCGCGCAACTGCTGGGCTTTCTCAAGATCGAAGAAGGCGACGCAGCCATCACCGAGAGCGGCACGGAGTTTGCCAACTCTGAGATTCTCCGCCAGAAAGAGCTATTCCGCGACGCGGCAATACAGAACGTGCTGCTGCTGCGCCAGATTCGCCGCGCTCTCGAAAGCAAGAGCGACCACACCGTGCCGGAGGAGTTCTTCCTCGACATGCTCGACGAGCAGTTCAGCGGAGAAGAGTCCCTGCGCCAGATGGAGACAGCCATCACCTGGGGCCGTTATGCCGAGCTTTTCGACTTTGACGCCGGCCGCCGCCGCTTTGTAATGCCCGACGCACAGGAAGAGGAGATTCCCGCCGACGAGGATGCCAAGTGAAGCTCCATCCTCTGGCGCGGACCCTCGTCACCGCACGCCCCTGGCCCTTTCTCATCGATATGGGGGTGGCCGCCTGCGCGCTCGCGGTGTTCTTCTCCGTCGTCAGCACCGGGGCGTACTGGCTGAGCAGGCCCGTCCCCGTAGTCCCCATCTCGCACTCTCTCGATGCGCTGCCGGCTTACGCGTTCTACTCCATTGTGCGCATCGGCATCGCTTACCTGCTCAGCCTTACCTTCGCCGTCACCTACGGCTACACCGCTGCCTACAATCCGCGCATCGAGGCATGGATGATCGCGGTCCTCGACATCCTGCAATCCATTCCCGTGCTCAGCTTTCTGCCTCCCGTGGTGCTGGCGATGGTCGCGCTGATTCCCACCCACCAGATGGGGATTGAGTTGGGCGTCATCCTGCTCATCTTCACCGGGCAGGTGTGGAACCTCGCCTTCAGTTTCTACTCTTCGCTCAAGAGCATTCCGCGCGAGATGCTTGAGGCGTCGCGCATCTATCGCTACTCCGCGTGGCAGCGATTCTGGCAGCTTGAAATGCCCTACTCCGCCATCGGGCTGGTCTGGAATTCCATCGTCTCCGTCGCCGGCGGATGGTTCGCCCTGATGGCCTGCGAGATGTTCACCATGGGTACACGCAACTTCCAGTTGCCCGGCCTCGGCAGCTACCTGCAGACGGCCGCCGACTCCGGCGACATCCGCGCGCTTGTGGCCGGATTTGCCACTGTCATCCTCATCGTCGTGGCCACCGACCAATTGGCGTGGCGTCCGCTCATCGCATGGAGCGACAAATTCAAATTCGAGCAGGTTGAATCGGCCGACCGCGTCACTTCCCCCGTCCTCGAACTGATCCGGCGCTCAAGGCTCCTTAGCGAACTCCCCGGCCGCGTCTTTGCGCGCGTCGAAGAGCCCATCTACCGCCGCATGGCGGCCACAAAAGACTGCCGTGTCGTCCATCCCCTCGACGAAGTTGCAACCCGCCGCAATCCATCGCCTTTGATCTGGGTCCTGGCTGTCACGGTGATTATTGTGGTCGGCAGCGGAGCCATCCAGGCGATCCTCATGCTGAGAACCATCACCTGGCCTGACCTGCAACTGCTTCTCGAAGGCGCAGGCGCTACGTTTCTCCGCGTCAACGCTGCCCTGCTCATCTCTGCCGCGTGGACCGTCCCGGTGGGCGTTGCCATCGGATTCAGCCCCCGGCTCGCCCGGTTCGTGCAGCCAGTCGCCCAGGTCCTGGCTTCCATCCCGGCCACAGCCTTCTTTCCCATCCTGCTCATCGGACTGGTCAAAATCGGAGGCGGCCTGGGCATTGGATCCATCGCCCTGATGCTGCTCGGCACGCAATGGTACATCCTTTTCAACGTCATCGCCGGCGCCATGTCCATCCCCTCTGACCTGCGCGAAGTCTCCTCGCTCTTTCGCTTCACCCGATGGCAGCGTTGGACCCGGCTGATTCTTCCCGGCATCTTCCCCTACCTCATCACCGGCATGGTCACTGCTTCGGGCGGTGCCTGGAACGCCTCAGTCTTTGCGGAATATTCCCAAATGCCCGGCCACACATTGCAGA
Source organism: uncultured Acidobacteriaceae bacterium (assembly GCA_963780515.1). Lineage (GTDB taxonomy): Bacteria > Acidobacteriota > Terriglobia > Terriglobales > Acidobacteriaceae > Telmatobacter. The sequence continues at coordinate 68,276 of CAWACG010000013.1, read as the reverse complement.
CCATTGGCCTGGGCGCACAAATCGACGCTGCCACGGCAAGCGGACGCTTCCCCATCCTCCTCCTCGCCACCATCCTCATCTCACTTATGGTGGTTACCATGAATCGCCTTGTGTGGCGTAAACTCTACCGCCTCGCAGAAACCCGGTATAAACTCGAAGGCTAATCGGGCCTGGTGCAATCTAGACCGGCATTCAGGAGATGCATATGATTCGCGTGGGACTGGTAGGTTTCGGACTGGCGGGCCGCGTCTTTCACGCGCCGCTCATCTCTTCAGTCGAGGGTCTTGAACTGGCTGCCGTCGTCGAGCGTAACTCAGACAACGCTGCCGCGCGCTACCCCGGCATCACGACGTACCGCTCGCTCACAGACATGCTGGCTGACTCGTCCATCAAGCTGGTGGTTGTGGCCACGCCGAACGACACCCATTGCACCTTCGCGATGGAAGCATTGCAAGCTGCCCGTAACGTCGTCGTCGATAAGCCCGTCGGCGTCTCATCGGCCGAAATCGCGCAGATGATGGAGCTCGCCGGAGGCCTCGGCCTTCACCTTGTCCCGTTCCATAGCCGCCGCTTTGACAGTGACTTCCAGACAATTCAGAAACTATTACTTGAGGGAACGCTCGGACACCTTATACATTTTGATTCTTGCCTTGACCGGTGGCGTCCCGGCGCCACGCGGCGGTCGTGGAAAGACGACCCGGCCGAGGGCGGAGGTATCCTGCTCGACCTGGGTACACACCTTGTGGATCAAGCCCTGGCCCAATTCGGTTTGCCTGAATCCGTCGGTGCAGAGGTGTTGCGAGAGCGCGACGGCGAGGGCGCAAACGATTCCTTCACGCTGCGGCTGCACTACTTCACAGGATTCGCGGTTACCCTCAGCTCCAACCTGCTTTCTTCTCTGCCCCGGCCCCGCTTCCACCTGCGTGGTTCCAAAGGAAACTTCGTGAAGTGGGGCGTCGATCCGCAGGAGGAAGCGCTCGACAAGATCACCCGCATCACCGATCCGAATTGGGGCAAGGAGCCTGCCGCCGCATGGGGCACGTCTCACATTGGATGATGACGGCGGCATGGTGACGCGGCCCGTCGACACCTGTGCCCGGCGACTACCGCCTCTTTTACGCGGGCGTCCGCGATGCGATTCTCGGCACGGCGCCTGCGCCGGTGGAATCCGTGGCGGCATGGCGAGTAGCGCGTGTGCTGGAGTGGGCCATCGAAAGCGCGCAGAAACATCGCGACATCGAGTGCGACTGGAGCGAAGAGCCCGAGTGATTGCTCCGCCCGGGCTGATTAGCGAGAGTTCCCTGCTTCCTTCTCCACCAGCGGCACCCAGAATCGAAACGTGGTTCCCTGCCCGGGTGCACTGGCGACCTCGATGTTTCCCCCATGCGCCTGCAGAATGGCGCGCGCAATTGCCAATCCCATCCCCGATCCTTTGCCGCCGACGGCGCCCTTCTTGCCGCGATAGAACTTCTCGAAGATCAGCGGCAAATCGGCGGAGTCAATGCCGGGGCCGTCATCTTCCACGCAGAATTCCAGCTTGCCTCCGTTGCGACGGCTGCGCAGCACAATGCGACTGCCCGACGGAGAATAGCGCGCGGCATTCTCGAGCAGATGACGAAACACGCGCCCCAACAGGTCCGGATCGAACCACGCCGGATTGTCCGGCTCCTCGACATCGATGATCACGCGATGTGCAGCCAGCGAAGCATGTGACTTTTGCACCGCATGATCGAGCAGTGTGCGCGTGTGTTGCTGGACGGTGCGCACTTGCACTACGTTCGCGTCGATCTCGGCCATCTCCACCGCCTCACCGATCAGCGCGTCCAGTCGAGAACTCTCTTCATCCACAATCGTGGCCAGGTCGAGCCGCACAGCATCGTCCAGCCCTTCGCCGTGCATCAGGGTTGTGGCGGCGGCCCGGATGGAAGTAAGAGGCGTGCGCAGCTCATGGGTAAGCGAGTCGACGAGCGCGGTGCGCAGCCTCTCGCCCTCGCGCGAAGCCTCAAGCCGCGCTGAAGCCTCAACGGCCAGCGCCCGCGTAAGCGCAATGGCCACCTGCGCGCTGACGGCGGTCGCCACTTCGTGAGAAAGAATCGCAGGCCTCCAGCCCAGCGCGCCCACTGGCCGCATGCCCATCATCAGCGCCATCGCGGTGATTTCGCCGGGCACCATCTGCACCATGTTCTGTCCCTGGGCCATGGCAGAAAGGCTGGCTCGAATACTCATCGGCAGTTCATCCGTCGACGCATGAAACTGGTCCTGGTCGCGGACGTAAAGCACAACGCCATCCAGCGCGAAGATGCGGTCAATCATCCGCGGCAACTCGCGGATGAGGCCGGCGGCATCCTCATAAAGCATCATCTCCTGGCTCAGCGTGTAGAGGCGCTCCACGTCTTCGCGCCGCTGCTCGGCCTGGCTTGCCTGTCGGCGCGCGCGCTCGGCCAGACGCCCCGCAACCACGCAACTGGCCAGGAACGAGATCATAGCCACCCACTGCTGAATGCCAACAATCCTGAACGTATGCAGGGGAAGCAGAAAGAAGAAATCGAAACACACAGCGCACAGAATCGCGACATACAGCGACGGCCATAGTCCAGCCTGCGCCGCGGCCCAAACCACCAGCACCAGGAAGACCATGCCGGCAGTGGTCGGGTTGGCGCCCGTCCAAACCAGCAGAATTGTGGCCCCCACCGCGGTCAGCGTGGCCATGATCCAGTGGAAAGCCCGCCGTGATTCGGAGAGCACGTTCATCTTCCTGTCCTTCCGGAATCATACCCGCCAAGCCTGATGCTGTAATCTTCCGATGAAAGAGGGAACGATGCCCGGCAGAATTCTGGTGATCGACGATGAACCGCAGATTACGCGCGTGCTGCGCGCCGCACTCTCCGCGCAGGGTTTCGACGTGCGCACGGCCAACGACCCCGAAGAGGGCGTGCGCCTCTTCCGCGAGTGGCCGCCGGACCTGCTGATCACGGACCTGATGATGCCCGGCATGACAGGTGTTGAGGTCTGCCGCGCCGTTCGTGCTACATCCTCGACCCCGGTGCTGGTTCTCTCCGTCCGCGACCAGGAGCGATCCAAAGTCGAAGCCCTCGATGCCGGCGCCGACGATTACGTGACCAAGCCCTTTGGCATTCAAGAACTGCTGGCTCGCGTGCGCGCCCACATCCGCCGCGCTCCGGAGCGGACCACGGCGGCGATCGAGACTGGCGATTTTGTCGTGGACGAAACTGCTCACACCATCACCGTGCTGGGCCGGCCCGTTCGCATGACGCCCAAGGAGTTTGAACTGCTGGTCCACCTGGCACGCCATGCCGGAAAGGTGATGACGCATCGCGCCCTGCTGACGGCGGTGTGGGGCGCGCAGTCGGTCCATCAGCCGGAGTACCTCCGCGTCTTTGTCGGCCAATTGCGCAAGAAGCTCGAAAGCGAAACCGGCAAGCGCTACATTCAGACCGAACCGTGGGTCGGTTACCGGTTTATTCCCGAGGGCTGGACAGGCAGCGAAGAATAGCAGCGACTCGAACAACTCACTTCCCGCGCCGTCTCCCCATTGATGGCATCACCCCAACGCTGCCCCCTTCTTTATCTTTTCCTTAGAAATCCCTTCCGGCGTCACAATGCATCCCCATGAAGAATCGGTCTTGGGCATCGGTTTCGGTGGACCCACATTCGCGCTCACCGGCGCCGAGTCTCGGAACTGAGGGACCTGCAATGCAAGATGTGACGATGCTTTTTTTCACGGCAGTTTTCTTCGGCCTGGCGTTTCTCTACGTCAAGGCGTGCCAGAAGTTGAGGTAGACCATGGACCTTATTACCTGGATCGCGCTCATCCTTTCCATCCTGCTGTTGGGCTATCTCACCGTTGCCCTGCTTTTCCCGGAGAAATTCTGACATGTCCGCCAATGGCTGGTTGCAATTTGCGATTTACAGCATCATTCTCCTGCTGACCGTTAAGCCGGTAGGCATCTACCTCACCCGTGTGCTTGAAGGCGAGGGCACCTGGCTCGATCCCGTATTGCGCCCCTTTGAGCGGCTGATCTACAAGCTCAGCGGCGTAAACGCGGACCGCGAGATGAACTGGCGCGAGTACGCCTTCGCCATGCTCGGCTTCTCGGCCATCAGTTTGCTCGTCACCTACGGCATCGAGCGGCTGCAAGCCTACCTGCCGTGGAACCCGCAGCATCTCGCCAACGTTGGCCCCGATCTGGCATGGAACACCGCCGCCAGCTTTACCACCAACACCAACTGGCAGTTCTATACGCCCGAATCCACCATGAGCTATCTCACTGAGATGGCTGGCCTCGCCACCCACAACTTTTTCTCCGCCGCCGTGGGCATCGTGGTGGCGCTGGCTTTCGTGCGCGGCATCAAGCGCACCAGTTCCGGCACCATCGGCAACTTCTGGGTGGATACCACGCGCACCATGCTGTACATCCTGCTGCCGGCCTCGCTGATCTATGCGCTGTTGCTGGTCGCGCAAGGTGTTCCGCAGAATCTGCACGCCTATACCGTGGCGCATCCTCTTGAACAACCAAGTCAGACGCAGACTATCGGTCAGGGTCCGGTCGCCTCGCAGGAAGCCATCAAGATGCTGGGCACCAACGGCGGCGGATTCTTCAACGCCAACAGCTCGCACCCCTACGAGAACCCAACGCCGCTTTCAAACTATCTTCAGATTCTTTCCATCTTCATCATTCCCGCCGGTCTCACCTACATGCTGGGGCGTATGACTGGCTCACCGGGGCACGGATGGGCCGTGTTTGCGGCCATGTTCGTTCTGTTTGCCGCAGGATTCACCGTAGCCTACTGGGCTGAATCGCAGCCGCATCCCATGATTCACGGCGCTCAACAGGCTCGCACTGCAACCGCGCCAGGCGGCAACATGGAGGGCAAGGAAGTCCGCAACGGTATTGCCGAGACTGCGCTCTTCGCCACCATCACCACCGATGCCAGTTGCGGCGCTGTCAACGGGATGCACGACAGCTTCACTCCGCTGGGCGGCATGGTGCCTCTCACCAACATCATGCTCGGCGAAGTCATCTTTGGCGGCGTCGGTGCCGGCCTCTACGGGATGTTGATCTTCGTTGTGCAGGCGGTCTTCATCGCCGGACTCATGGTGGGCCGCACCCCCGAGTACCTCGGCAAGAAGATCGAGTCCTACGACATCAAGATGGCCATGCTCTACGTGCTCATCTTTCCGCTCATCATCCTCACCTTCGCTGCCGTCTTTGTGCTCTTGCCCAACGTAGGGCTTTCAGCGATCAACCAACCCCGGCCCGCACGGATTCTCCGAGATTATCTACGCCTTCACCTCGGGCGCGGGCAACAACGGCTCCGCCTTCGCCGGCCTCGGCACCAACTGGTGGTACAACGTCTCGATGGGCTGGGACATGCTCATCGGGCGATTCCTCATGATGCTTCCGGTGCTCGCCCTGGCCGGCAACCTTGCGATGAAAAAGAGTGTCCCGCCCTCGCCAGGAACCTTCCCCGTGAACACAGCGTTGTTCACCGTGCTGCTGGTCGGCGTGGTCTTGATTATGGGCGCTCTCACATTCTTCCCTGCACTGAGCCTGGGACCGATCCTCGAGCACCTGCAACTGAAGGCTGGTCAGCTTTTCTAACCCATACCGCGCAATTGAGAGACGAGACACACTGTCATGGCTGAAAAAAAGAGTCTTTGGAATACGCAAATCATGGGCCAGGCGCTGATCGATTCAGTGCGCAAGCTGGACCCGCGCTGGATGGTCAAGAACCCCGTGATGTTTGTGGTCGAGGTGGGCAGCGTGCTCACGTCGCTCCTGCTCATCGACAACACAATGCATCATCGCGCCGGTTTCGGCTTCAATCTGCAGATCACGCTTTGGCTCTGGTTCACGGTGCTTTTCGCAAACTTCGCTGAGGCTATGGCAGAGGGCCGAGGCAAGGCCCAGGCTGACACGCTGCGCAAGGCCAAAGGCGAGACCATTGCCAAGCGCTATACCGCCGACGGCGGCTTTGAAGATGTTGCCAGCGGCCTGTTGCGCGCGGGCGACATCATTTATGTTGAAGCCAACCACTACATCGCAGGAGACGGCGAAGTCATTGAAGGCGTAGCCTCAGTCGACGAGTCGGCCATCACCGGTGAGTCCGCGCCGGTCATTCGCGAAGCAGGCGGCGACCGTTCGGCCGTTACCGGCGGCACCAAGGTTCTGTCTGACTGGATCAGGGTCAAGATCACCTCCAACCCCGGCGAAACGTTCCTTGATCGAATGATCGCGCTGGTCGAAGGCGCAACGCGGCAAAAGACGCCCAACGAAATCGCGCTCAGCATTCTGCTCTCGGGACTCACCATCGTCTTTCTGCTCGCCGTGGTTACGCTGCAGCCCTTCGCGATGTATTCCAAAGCTCCGCAGACGGTCTTCGTGCTGGTCTCGCTGCTTGTTTGCCTGATTCCAACCACCATCGGCGGTCTGCTCTCTGCCATCGGCATCGCGGGCATGGACCGGCTCGTCCAATACAACGTGCTGGCCATGAGTGGTCGCGCCGTTGAAGCCGCCGGCGATGTGAACACGCTTTTGCTCGACAAGACGGGCACCATCACCCTGGGCAATCGCCAGGCCACGGAGTTCCGTCCCGCGCCAGACGTGAGCCCGGAGCGGTTGGCTGACGCAGCTCAACTTTCCTCGCTCTCCGACGAAACGCCGGAAGGCCGCTCCATTGTGGTGCTGGCCAAGACGGAATACAACCTGCGCGGCCGCGACCTCAGCGGCGCGCATGTCGAGTTTGTGCCCTTTACTGCGCAGACTCGCATGAGCGGCGTCAACCTGCCCGGCATACGCATTCGCAAGGGTTCAGTGGATGCCATCTCACGATTCCTTGAAGAGCAGGGATCGTCGCTGCCCAAAAAAGTACGCGACAACGTGGAAGAAATCGCACGGCTCGGCGGAACTCCTTTGGTGGTTGCCGAGAACTCCACCGCCCTCGGCGTCATCTATCTCAAGGACATTGTGAAAGGTGGCCTCAAAGATCGCCTCGCACGCCTCCGCGCCATGGGCATTCGCACCATCATGATCACCGGCGACAACCCGCTCACCGCCGCCGTCATCGCACGCGAGGCCGGGGTCGACGACTTTCTCGCCGAGGCCAAGCCTAAAGACAAGATGGACCTGATCAAGCGCGAGCAGGGCAAGGGCAAGCTGGTCGCGATGACCGGCGATGGCACCAACGACGCGCCGGCGCTGGCTCAGGCTGACGTAGGCGTTGCCATGAACTCCGGCACGCAGGCTGCGAAGGAAGCCGGCAACATGGTGGATCTCGACTCGAATCCCACCAAGCTCATTGAGATTGTTGAGATCGGCAAGCAGCTGCTGATGACCCGCGGCGCACTCACCACCTTTTCCATCGCCAACGATGTCGCCAAGTATTTCGCAATCATTCCCGCCATGTTCGCCGGCGTATTCCCGGTTCTGAACGCGCTCAACATCATGGACCTGCACTCGCCCCATTCGGCCATTTTGTCTGCGGTAATCTTTAATGCCATCGTCATCGTGGCATTGATTCCGCTGGCGCTCAAGGGCGTGAAGTACGAGCCCAAGGCCGCTGAAATCCTGTTGCGCAACAACCTGCTGATCTATGGCGTAGGCGGCGTGCTCGTTCCCTTCGCAGGCATCAAGGCCATTGACATGCTGCTCGTTGCAATGCACCTGGCATAAATAGGAGATTGACCATGCATTCCGTATCCACTCTACCCACTACATCGGTTGTGCAAACCGCAGCGGCCAAGCATTCCATTTGGGGAACTTCAATTCGCTTTACACTCATCGCCACTGTTCTGTTTGGACTGGGCTATCCGCTTCTGGTCACCGGCATCGCCAGCGTCCTGTTTCCGCACAAGGCCGCAGGCAGCCTGATTCTCAAAGACGGCCAGGTCATCGGCTCCGAGTTGCTGGCACAGAGCTTTGTCTCAGACAAATACTTCCACCCCCGCCCCTCCGCTGCGGGCAATGGTTATGACGCCACGTCTTCCGGCGGAACCAATCTGGCTCAATCCAATGCAAAGCTCGTGCAGCGCATTCAGGGCGACATCGACAAACTCAGCGCGGAGAATCCCGGCAAGCCGGTGCCAATCGACATGGTCACCACCTCCGGTTCCGGCCTCGACCCCGACATCACGCCGGACAACGCCTACTTCCAGGCTCCCCGCATTGCCAAGGCCCGCGGACTCGGCGAAGATCGCGTGCGCCAACTGATCGCACAGCACATCACTGGCCGCACCTTCGGCCTCCTGGGCGAACCGCGTGTCAACGTGCTCGACTTGAACCTCGATCTCGACAAATTGGCGAAATAGACCTGCGGCAAGTTTCCCCTGGACATGGGGGAGGGGCTGCTACCCTCCCTCTCTTTTTTTCCTCCTTGAGTTGCAATAGACAACTCATCTCCCTATCGAATACCATTTTCCTTCCAGGGCACTCTTCAACAATGGTTGCCATCCATGCGCGCGTCTCTCTTTATCACTTGCTATAACGACACTCTCTTTCCTGAGACGGGCCGAGCGGTGGTGCGCCTGCTTGAGCGGCTCGGAGTGGAAATAGACTTTCACCCCGAGCAGACCTGCTGCGGACAGATGCACGCGAATACCGGTTTTCGCGCCGAAGCTTTCTCGCAGGCCAAGCGTTTTGTCCGCCTCTACCAGGACGCGGAAACGGTCGTGATTCCCTCCTCGTCCTGCGTGGCCATGATTCGCGATCAATACCCCGGCCTCTTTGATGAGCTAGGCAACGAGGATTTGCGCAGGCAGTTCACAGCGCTGCTGCCCCGCGTCTTCGAATTGAGCGAGTTCCTCATAGACCGGCTTGGCGTCGATGACGTCGGCGCATACTTTCCGCATCGGGTAACGTATCACGCCAGTTGTCATGGACTGCGCGCTCTCCATCTTGCCGACCGCCCCTTTCGTCTACTCGCAAAAGTGCGCGGACTGCAGTTGGCGCCGCTTGAGAATCTCGACCGATGCTGCGGCTTTGGCGGAACCTTCTCCATCAAGAACTCTGAAGTCTCCTCGGCCATGCTTGATACCAAGCTGCGCGACGTGTTCTCAACCCGCGCCGAGTATTGCACTGCCCTCGACAACAGTTGCCTCATGCATCTGAGCGGTGCAATGCACCGCCAGCATGCAGGAATGCGCACCATTCACATGGCGCAGATTCTGGCCAGCACCGAAAGCTCTCCGGCAGAGGAGACACCATGACCTCCGTCGAGACGACCCGTCCAGTCCTTGATCCGCTCCGTGCGCTTCCATTTCCCAAGGCGGCCTTGCCCGTGCTGCGCAATGCGCAACTGCGCAAAAACGTTGCCCATGCTACCGATGTGATTCAGGCCAAGCGCGCCCGCCTCGTGGATGAGAAGACTGACTGGCAGCAGTTGCGGTCCGCAGCCTCAGCCATTCGCGCTCATGCTCTTGAAAACCTCGGCGCCTACCTCGAGCAGTTTGAGGCGCGCTGCACCGCCGCCGGCGGCATCGTCCACTGGGCGCGAGATGCGGCCGAAGCCCGCGCAGTCATCCTCGATATTTTGCGCCAGGAAAACGCCAGCGAAGTCATCAAGATCAAGACCATGACCTCCGCTGAGATTGAGTTGAATCCAGCGCTCGAAGCCGCCGGTGTGAGCGTTTTTGAAACTGACCTCGCCGAGCTGATTCTGCAACTCGGCGACGATGAGCCTTCTCACATCGTCGCGCCTGCATTGCACGTAAGCCGTGGCCAGGTGCGCGAAATCTTTGCCCGCCGCATGGGACTCGAGAATCTCTCCGACGATCCGCAGGCGCTGACTGCTGCTGCCCGCGCCTATCTGCGCAAGAAGTTTCTCAGCGTGCCCACGGCCATCAGCGGGGTCAATTTTCTCGTCGCGGAAACCGGCTCTGTCGCCATTGTCGAGTCGGAAGGCAACGGCCGCATGTGCCTCACCCTGCCGCGCACCATGATTTCAATTGCCGGAATCGAAAAGGTTCTACCACGCTTCCGCGATCTCGAAGTGATGCTGCAGGTGCTGGCGCGCTCCGCCACCGGCGAGCGCATGAATCCCTATACTTCGATCTGGACCGGGGTCACTCCCGGCGATGGCCCGCAACGCTTCCACGTGGTCCTGCTCGATAACGGCCGCTCGTCCATTCTGGCACGCGAGACTGAACGGCAGACTCTCAAGTGCATTCGATGTGCCGCTTGCCTGAACACCTGCCCCGTCTACCGCCAGACCGGCGGTCACGCCTACGGCTCGGTCTATGGCGGTCCCATCGGCGCAATCCTGACACCACAGCTTATGCGCATGCAGCATGCGCAATCGCTGCCTTTTGCGTCGTCCCTCTGCGGTGCGTGCTATGAAGTTTGCCCGGTCAAGATCAATATTCCCGAAGTATTGATTGAACTGCGCGCACAGGTCGTTAACCAGGAACGCCATCACGCCGCCCGCCTTTTTGACCCCATGTTTCTCGGAATGAGGGTTGCCAGCGGAATCTTTTCCAGCGCGCGCCGTTTCCGCGCCGCGCAGCGTACCGGGCGCATGGCTCTCCGCCCGTTCACCGGCAAGGACGGCTGGATTCGCTCCCTCCCCAACCTCGGCGCACGATGGACAGCCACCCGTGACCTGCGCGGTATTCCCAGCCAAACCTTTCGCGAGTGGTGGGCTGCGCACCGCAAGGAGAGACAATGAGCGCGGCCGCTTCATCCCGCATGCAGATTCTTGAGCGCATCCGCAACGCGACTCAGGGTTCGGTGCTTGCGCCCTATGCAGAGCTGCCGCGCGCCTACATTCGCACCGGCAGCCTCAGCCCTGCAGATTGCATCGCATTGATGGTCGAGCGCCTCCGCGAGTACGACGCCGAAGTGGTTGAGTGCGCGCCGCAGCACACTGCCGCGTGTATCGCAGATCAACTGCATTCCAGCGGCAAACACAGATTCGTTGCTCCTCCCGGCCTACCCGCCGAGTGGCTCGCCGCTGGTTTCGACTGGAAGATCGACCATGGCCTCGAACACGCCGAAATCGAACCATGCGAAGGCGTCGTCACCGCCGCGTTCGCCGGCGTGGCCGATTCGGGAACTATTGTGCTGCATCACTCCGCCAGCGAGGGGCGGCGCGTCATTTCTCTCTTGCCCGACTGGCACCTCTGCATTCTGCGCGCCAGCCAGGTGGTCGAAACGCTACCTGAATACTTCGATCGCTGCCCAACTCCACCCTTGCTGGCTACCTATATTTCAGGCCCCAGCGCCACGGCAGACATTGAGATGACGCGCATCAAGGGCGTCCACGGGCCGCGCTTTCTCCACGTCATCGTGGTCCGCGATGAAGGATTGAACGGAACCGGCAACACCAAGGCGGGAACCTATGAAGCACTCTGACTCCGCACTCTTCGAGTATGCAGTTCAGGTTCTGGATTCGTTCCAGATTGAGATTCCATCCTGGGGATTCGCCAACACCGGCACGCGCTTCGGCAAGTTTGTGCAGCCTGCTGCGGCCTCCACGCTGGAAGAGAAATTCTCCGACGCCGCAGAAGTGAATCGCCTCACCGGCGCAACGCCAACCATGGCTCTGCACGTTTTGTGGGACCTGCCCAACGGCGCGCGCGACGTGCCTGAGGTGCAGGAACTCGAGCGCCGATTCGGCGTCCGCGCCGGCTCCATCAATCCCAACCTCTTCCAGGATCAGCAATACAAATTCGGTTCGCTCTGCAATCCATCGGCGGCCATTCGCGAGCAGGCCCAGGCGCACGTGCTCGATTCAATCGAGATTGCCAAACGGCTCAACTCGCGCGATCTTTCCCTCTGGCTTCCCGACGGCTCAAACTATCCTGGCACCCAAAGCGTGCGCAAACGCATCGGCTGGCTTGAAGATGCGCTTCGTACGGCCCATAGTCATCTCGCGCCGCACCAGCGATTGCTCATCGAGTACAAACCGTTCGAACCCGCCTTCTATCACACCGACATCGCAGACTGGGGCATGGCGTCGCATCTTGCGCGCCAAGCAGGTCCGCAGGCGCGCGTGCTCGTCGACACGGGTCACCACTACGGCTCGCAGAACATTGAGCAGATCGTAGCCTGGCTGCTCCACACCGGCCTGCTTGGCGGATTTCACTTCAACGATCGCCGCTACGCCGACGACGACCTCACCCTCGGCTCCATCGACCCCTACCAGATTTTCAGAATCTTTCACGAGCTGCACTCCTCCCAATCCGAAAAGCCAGACCGCGGAGCGGTGGGGTTCATGATCGATCAGAGCCACAACCTGAAAGGAAAAATCGAGGCCACCGTCCAGACCGTAGTGACCGCGCAGGAACTGTGGCTCAAGGCTGCACTCGTCGATCGGGACGAACTCGCCCGCCTGCAGCAATCCTGCGACATCGTGGCGGCGGAAGAAGTTTTCCGGGGTGCCTTCTGGCACGACGTGCGCCCCATTACCGCAGAGTGGCGCAAGGCGCGCGGCCTGCCCGCGGACCCCCTCGCAGCACTGCGTGAAGGCGGTTATGTCGACCGCATCAGCCGTGAGCGCGGCAGTCGCTCCTCTGCAGTCAGCAGTTACGCCTGAACAGGCTATTCTTGTGTGCGGCGTTTCTCCAATGAAACGCCGGCGAGGGAGAAGACCAGTTGCCTAAAGCAAGAATCAAGCGGCTGTACCTGATTCCCATTCTCTCCAAGGCGCTCGACGTCATCGAGTTGCTCGAGCAGAACAATGCCCCGCTCACGCTCGAGGATGTCTTCCAGAAGACTCACATCTCCAAGACCAGCGTCTATCGCATCCTCAAAACATTGGTCCATCGCGGATATGTTGCGCAGTCGCAAAGCGGCCAATACAGGCTTGTCTCTCGCCCGCGCCGCCTGCGTTTCGGATTTGCCGCACAGAGCGGCGAAATGCCCTTTTCAATGGCCGTAGCCCACAGCGTCACACAGGCGGCGGCCGCCGCCGGCGTCGAACTGATCATCCTCGACAATCGCCAGGACGCCGACGTCGCCATCCGCAACGCAGAGGAATTCGTCAGCAAACGGGTTGACCTCGTGCTTGAGTTCCAGGTGGAAGAGCACGTGGCCCCCCACGTCGCACACATCTTCAAGAAAGCCGACATTCCCCTCGTCGCCATTGACGTGCCCCATCCCAACGCCACCTATTTCGGCGTCGATAATTTTGAGGTTGGATTTGAGGCCGGCTCTCTGCTCGGACAATACGCGCAGCGCAAGTGGAAGGGTAAAGTCGACTGGGTGCTCGGCCTGGGATTCTCAGAAGCCGGAAGCTTTGTGCAAAGCCGTATGACCGGCGCGTTTGAGGGGATTCGCGAGCGCGTCAAAGATCTCGGCGCGGACCGTTATGTGTGCCTCGAAGGACGCGGCATGCGCGAGCCCAGCCGCATCGCGGTCACGGAGTTTTTGCGCAGCCGTCGCAAAGGCCAGCACATCCTCGTCGCTGCAGCCACAGACTCCAGTGCACTGGGTGTGCTCGATGCCGTGCGCCAAACCGGCCGCGAAGAAGACTTCGCCATCGCAGGGCAGGATTGCATTCCGGAGGTGCTGGAGGAAATGCGTAAGAACAGGAGCGCCCTCATTGGCTCCGTGTCCCACGAAGCGGAAAGCTACGGCCCCCGACTCATTCAACTCGGCATCGCGCTTTTGCGGGGCTACACGGTTCCACCGTACAACTACGTGCGGCACCGTGCGGTCACCCCGGAAAGCCTTGGCGAAACCGTCTCTGGCACAGCAGAAGTATCACGATAAGTATTATTTATAGATAATTTAGTAAAGCTGATTCGAGATAATGCCCTACCAACCTCGATCCCTGGAAGTTTTCGAATATGAAATAGGTTTTCTATTGATTGCAGTATGGTATTGTTCATGAGGCTTTTTCATTTCTCCGCCCGGTGGATTCTATGACCCAGTCAACGCTCGCGTCTCCCACGCTCAAATTTCTTGAAGACCGCTGGGATGCCAGCGTTGCTGCCTCGCTTGACGAGCCTGAACTACTCCGCTATCGCTCTAACCTTCTCGGTTCAGACCTGCGCATTACCAACTTTGCCGGCGGCAACACCAGTTCAAAGGTCATTGAAATCGACCCTCTCACCGGTGAAAAAGTCGAAGTGCTATGGGTTAAAGGCTCCGGTGGCGACCTCGGCAGCATGAAGCGCTCCGGCCTGGCCGCGCTCTACATGGAAAAATTTCTCGCGCTCGAACGCAGTTACAAGGGAGTTGATTTCGAAGACGACATGGTGGCCATGTATCCCATGTGCGCCTTCCGCAATAATCCTGTGGCTGCATCCATCGACACGCCGCTGCATGGCTTTCTTCCCTTCCCGCACGTCGATCATCTACATCCCGATTGGGGCATCGCGCTCGCCGCCGCAGCCAACGGCAAGACCAAGATGGAGGAGTTCAATCGCGAGTTCAATCACCGCATGGTATGGCTTCCCTGGCTGCGACCCGGCTTTGAACTGGGCCTGATCATGCGCAAGGCGGTCCGCGAGAATCCCGACTGCGACGGCATCGTGCTTGGCGCGCATGGCCTCTTCACCTGGGGCCAAACCCAGCGCGAATGCTACATGAACACCATCACCGTGATCGATCAGATTGGCCAGTTTATCCAGCACCACGCAAAAACCTCGGTCCGGTTTGGCGGCGAAATCATTCCGCCGCGCACTAATCGTAGAGACCTCGCGATTCAGATTGCACCCTACCTGCGCGGCCGTGTCAGCACACAGAATCGCTGGATCTCAAGCTTCAGTGACTCCGGCGACGTCCTCCAGTTTGTCAACGCGAAGTATGCCAAAGAGCTCGCCTTCCAGGGCACCAGCTGCCCCGATCACTTCATCCGTACCAAGATTCGGCCGCTGTTTATCCCCTGGGCCGCAGACGCCTCGCTCGACGTTCTGAAATCTCAAATCGACGCGTCTCTCGCCGAGTATCGCGAACAATATCGCGACTACTATCACCAGTTCGCCACGCCGGACTCGCCTGCCCTTCGCGACACCAGTCCCACCGTCGTGCTCATCCCCGGCCTCGGCATGTTCAGCTTCGGCAAAAACAAAACCGAAGCGCGTATTGTTGGCGAGTTCTACACCAATGCGATTCACGTGATCGAGGGAGCAAGCCTGCTTGCTGAAGGTGAAGTTACAGGCACACTCCCGCAATGCGGCCAGGGCATGGACCCGGCCAGCTTCAAGGTTTTCTCGAACTACGTAGCCTTGCCGCCGATTGAAGCCTTTCGCATCGAATACTGGGCCATGGAAGAGGCCAAGCTGCGCCGGCAGCCGCCGGAGAAAGAACTCAGCCGCCGCATCGCGCTCGTGGTCGGCGGAGGCAGCGGCATCGGCCGCGAAGTCGCTCTATTGGCCGCCGCGCGCGGAGCCCACGTGATGGTCGCTGACCGCGACGAAGCCGCCGCCGCCCGCGTTGCCGATGAATTGAAATCCGTCACATCGAAAGAATTCGTTGCCTCGACACTCGTCGATATCCGCGATCGCGCCGCTATAGCAAACGCGCTCAAGGCCACCGTCGCCACATTCGGCGGCGTCGACATTCTCATCAACACCGCCGCGATGTTTCCATCTTCACCCGACGGCGTCGTAAGCGACGCAATGTGGTCCACGACACTCCAAGTCAACGTAACCGCCAACTACGTTCTCGCCGATGAAACCGCCAAAATCTTCGCCGAACAGAACCTCGACGGTTCCATTGTGCTCACAAGTTCTGCCAACGCCGTTGTCGCCAAGCGCGGCAGCGAAGCCTATGACGTGAGCAAAGCCGCGCTCTCGCACCTCGTCCGGGAGTTGGCCGTGACTCTCTCGCCGCGCGTTCGCGTCAACGCCGTCAGTCCCGCCACTGTGGTGAAAGGCTCGACGATGTTTCCCCGAGAACGAGTACGTGCCTCGCTCGCCAAATACAGCATCCCCTTTGATGAGTCATTGAGTGACGAAGAGCTTCGCAGCCTGCTCGCCGCGTTCTATGCCAAGCGCACACTCACTCATCAACCCATCGACCCTGTCGATTGCGCCGAAGCCATTCTCTTTCTCGCCGGGCCTCGCGCGCGCTGCACCTCGGGCCACATCTTTCCGGTGGATGGCGGACTCACAGAGGCGTTCTTGCGGTGAATTCTCCACCGGTTCGACCAGTCGATGAGCGCGCACGAGTCGCCATCGATCTCGGCGCAGAAAGCTGCCGCGTCTCTCTGCTTCGCTGGCGGGACGGCTGCGCAACAGTCGACCTGCTCCATCGCTTTCCCAACGGCCCGGTCCATCGCGGATCTTCGCTCCACTGGCCGCTCAACGCGATACTTTCCGGCCTCTACGACGGCCTCTGCAATGCGGCGCAGGCCGCGCCGGAAGGCATTGCGTCAATTGCCGTCGACGGCTGGGCCGTGGATTACGTTCGCCTCAGCGCAAACGGTCAGCCGCTCGGCGAGCCTTTCTGTTATCGCGATGAACGCACAATCCTGGCGAAGCAAATCGCCGACGCCAGCATCCCCCCTGAAGTCCTCTTTCGCCGCACCGGCGCGCAGCCCCTCCGCATCAACACCCTTTATCAATTGATGGCCGATTCCGCTTCCGGAATCGACATCCACGCGCCGTGGCTCTGCCTCCCGGAGTACGTGCTCCATTGGCTTGGCGGCCTGCGCGTCGCGGAATACACCAACGCAACCCACACCGGGCTCGTCGACATCGAGACCGGCGACTGGTCGCGCGAGCTGTTTGATTCGCTGAAAATTCCAATCGAGACCGCGCCTCAAATCGTGCCCGCAGGAACCATCGTCGGCCGCTTGCAGGGCCCGCTCGCCGCCTTCAGCGCATTCAAAGAAACGGCACTGATTGCACCCGCCTGCCACGACACCGCCTCGGCCATTGCAGGCATTCCCGTTAGTCTCGAATCGGCCGCTTACATCTGTTGCGGCACATGGTCGCTGGTCGGCACTCTGATTCAGAATCCGATCACCCGCCCCGAAGCGATGCAGGCACGCTATACCAACCAGGGAGCGGCTTCGGGCGGATTTTGCTTTCACTCCAACGTGAACGGCATGTGGCTGGTGAAGCAATGCATCGACAGTTGGGGCACCCAGGGCCGCCGCTGGACAATCGAAGACCTAGTCCGGGAAGCGGCCGTCTGCACCGATATGCCCGGCATCATCGACGTGGACGCCGAACCACTCCTCCTCGACGGCAATATGCCCGCGCGCATCAACGATGAATTACGCTTGCGGGGTTTCGCGCCTATTCCCGATGTTGCCGGCAATGAACCCGTCGTTGCGCGCGTAATCTTCGAAAGCCTCGCCAGCCGCTACGCCACCGCGCTCACGAACCTTGAAACGATGCTGGGCCGCAAGCTCAATCGCATTCATGTGCTCGGTGGAGGCAGCCGCAACAAGCTCTTGCTCGCACTCACCGCAGAACGCACCGGCCTTCCCGTCGAAGCCGGCGAATCCGAAAGCTCCACGATCGGCAATTTTGCTGTGCAGTTGGCCGCCGCTGAAACCAACGGCAAACCGCTAACCGCCCACGCCATTCGCCATTGGGCAGCGCAACTTTGCCCAAAATAATCACGGCCTTTATTCCCACACCGCAACCGCGCTCACAACCTGGTCAATCTTCTCCAGCGCATCCGCAGGCAGTTTCACCCCTACTGCGCGCACATTGTCCGCAATCTGTTCGGGCCGCGACGCGCCGATAATCGCAGAGGCTACCTCCGGTCGCCGCAACACCCACGCCAGCGACATCTGCGCCATCGTCAGCCCAAGGTCTGCGGCAATCGGCTTCAGTTGCGCGACTGCTTCCAACAGAAAATCCGAACGATAATGCCGTCCTGCTGTCTCCATGAAGATGTTCATCTCCTCGCTCGCGGCGCGGCTCCCGGATGGAGGCGGCGCACCCGGAGCATACTTTCCCGTCAGCACCCCATGTGCCAATGGAGAAAATGCGAGGTTGCCAATTCCATGCTCTGCACAAGCTGCGAACACCTTTGCCTCAGGCTTGCGCCACACGATCGAGTACTGCGGTTGGCTCGACGAAAAAGCGGTCAACCCGCCGGCTCCTGCAATTTGCGCGGCTGCGTCGATTTGCTCCGCCGTCCACTCGCTGAACCCTATCGCACGCACTTTTCCGGCACGCACCGCACGATCCAGCGCGGTCAGCGTCTCCTCCAGCGGAGTCTCTTTGTCGAAGCGATGACACTGATAGAGGTCGATGCAATCCAGGCCCATCCGCTCCAGCGACCTGTTCAATTGCTTTTCAATCTGCCCTGCCGAAAGTCCATGATCCTGCTCATCACCCACGGGAAAGTAGAGCTTCGTCGCAATCAGGTAGCGGTCGCGCGGATAGGTCCGCAATGCCTCGCCCAGCACACGCTCCGCCTCACCAGCGCCATATTGATTGGCTGTATCGAAGAGCGTAATTCCGTGATCCACAGCCGCATGAATGCATCCGATGGCCTCTCCATGCGGAATCCCGCCAGCCACGGTAAGCCATGTGCCAAAGCTCAGCTCGCTCACTTCAAGGGGGCCACGCCCAAGGCGACGATATTGCACTCGTGCTCCTTAGCTCAGCGCCTGCACAGTTCCCTTACCCACCAGTTCCTCCACGCGCTCTACCCAGCCGCGATCCGCGGCCACGCTCATCTGCTCCGGTTCAAGAATCACCGCGTACTCGCCCTTCTTTTCCAGATGCAGCATCACTTTGCCCGGTCCCGGCGCGGCATCGGCCGCACTCTTCAGCGCGGCCAGCATATCTTCCGTTGCCCGGTCGAGATTCACCCGGATGCGCACGCCTGTCGGCAACTTCACCTGCACATCTTCCAGCGCCTGAATCGAGCTGATCGAAATCTTCGGCGCCGCATCTTCTTCGCCCATCAACACCCCGCGAATCAGCACCGGCGCTTCCATTTTCAATTGCCCTGACAGCCGCTCGTAGTCACGCGAAAAGCAGATCAGCTCTATCTTTCCGCTCGCATCCTCAAGCGACGCCTGCGCGTAGAGCTTCTGGTCGCGCCTGCTCTTTTGCACCCGCAATCCGTGAATGATGCCCGCCACAAGAATCTCATCGGCGGGGTCTGCCTGCGATCCCCATCGCTTTTCCGGAGGCTTCCGTTCCAGCGCTTCTGCCACCGGAATCACGCCCGTCAAATTCCGTATCTTTTCCGCATACTTGTCCAGCGGATGCCCTGAGACAAAGAAGCCCAGCACCTCTTTTTCATTGGCCAGCCGCTCGCCTTCTTCCCAGTCCGCCACGCGCGGCAAATCGTCGCCGTTGCGTCCCCCGTCGCGACCATGCGCAGGTGCCTCATTGAACAATCCGAACAGCCCCGTCTGTCCCTGTGCCGCATCGCGTTGTGCTTTCTGCGCCCGCTCCATTGCCTTGTCCACGGCGTTGAACAACTGTCCGCGCGTGCCCAGAGAATCCAGCGCCCCGGCCTTGATTAGCGACTCAATCACGCGCTTGTTCATCACCCGCAGATCGACTTTTTCGCAGAACTCCCAAAAGCTCGTGAAGCGTCCGCCCGCCTCTTCACGCGCCTTCAGGATCGACTCGATCGCATTCCCGCCCACGTTCTTCACCGCTGCCAGGCCAAACCGAATCGCGTCTCCATGCGGCGTAAACTGCGCCCCGCTCACTTGCACATCCGGCGGTTCCACCGGAATCCCAATCTCCCGGCACTCGCTGATGTACTTGACGACATTCTCCGGCTTCGACGTTTCACTCGTCAGCAGCGCCGCCATAAACTCCACCGGGTAATGCGTCTTCAGATATGCCGTCTGGTAGGCCACCAGCGCGTAGGCCGCCGAGTGCGACTTGTTGAAGCCGTATCCTGAAAATTTCGCCATCTGCTCAAAAATCTCTTCGACAGCCGCCTTACGATGACCCAGCGCAGCCGCGCCGTTCATAAAGCGATCGTGCTGTTTCGCCATGGCCTCGGGATCCTTCTTTCCCATCGCCCTTCGCAGCAAGTCCGCCTCGCCCAGCGAATAGCTCGCCAGCACGTTCGCAATCCGCATCACCTGCTCCTGGTAGACGATCACTCCCAGCGAGTCCTTCAGTATCCCTTCAAGCTCCGGCAGCAGGTACTCCACCTTGCGCCGCCCCCATTTGCGCTCGACAAAGTCGTCGATCATGCTCATCGGACCCGGCCGGTAAAGCGCATTCAGAGCCGTCAATTCCTCCACGCTGTCCGGCTTGTAGCGCCGCAGAATGTCCCGCATCCCGCTCGATTCAAACTGAAAGATTCCCGACGTCAGCGCCGTGTGAAACACCTTCTGAAAGGTCTCCGCATCGTCCAGCGGAATCATCTCGATATCCAGCTTTTCTCCGCGGCTCTTTTCAATCAGCTTCACGCAATCGTCGATCACGGTCAGTGTGGCCAGGCCCAGGAAGTCCATCTTCAACAGGCCCATCTTCTCCACCGCCTTCATGTCGTAGGCGGTCACAATTTCGTCGTTCTTGGTCCGGTTCAGCGGAACCAATTCTGTCAGCGGACGCGGCGCAATCACCACCGCCGACGCATGAACCCCCGCGCCGCGCACCAGCCCCTCCAGCTTCTTCGCCGTGTCAATCAATTCGCGAACCTGCTTGTCGTTGTCATACGCCTTCCGCAGGTCCGGCGACTCCTCCAGTGCCCTTTCCAGCGTCATCCCCACCGTGGGCGGCACCAGCTTGGCAATGCGATCCACATCGCCATACGGCATGTCCATCGCGCGCCCGCAGTCCTTGATCGATGCCTTCGCCGCCATGGTGTTGAAGGTGATAATCTGCGCCACCTGTTCGCGCCCGTACTTGCGCGTCACATAATCAATCACTTCGCCGCGCCGGTTCATGCAGAAGTCCACGTCGATATCCGGCATCGACACGCGCTCCGGATTCAGAAACCGCTCAAACAGCAGCACGCTCTGCAGCGGATCGATATTCGTTATCTCCATCACGTACGCCACCAGCGACCCCGTCGCCGATCCGCGCCCCGGCCCCACCGGAATCCCATGATCACGGGCATATTTAATGAAGTCCCACACAATCAGGAAGTATCCCGAATACTTCATTTGCTTGATGATGCCAATCTCAAACTCCAGCCGCGCCTCGTACTCATGCGCCGCCGCCCTCTGCATTCCGCGCGCCCCAAGCTGCGCAATCGAAGTCTCCAGCCGCTTCTTATAGCCCTCGCGACACACCTGCTCAAAGTAGCTGTCGATGGTGTGCCCGGGCGGCACGGCAAATTCCGGAAACGGATTGTCCACAGCGCGCAGTTGGAAGTTGCAGCGCTCCGCAATCTCCATCGTCCGCTCGGCCACGCCCGGCGCATCAGGAAACAGCCGCGCCATCTCGTCCGCGCTCTTCACAAAAAACTGGTCCGAGTCAAAGCGGAACCGCTCCGCATCATGCACCTTCGAGCCCGTCTGCACGCACAGCATCACATCGTGCGCATGGCTGTCTTCGCCGCACAGGTAGTGCGAATCGTTGGTCAGCACCATCGGAATCGCCAGTTCCTTTTCCAGCCGGAAAAGGTCTGCCTGAATCTTCCGCTCCTGCTCCAGCCCCTGGTCCTGAATTTCGAGATAGAAATTCCCGCGCCCGAAAATGTCCTGGTACTCAAGCGCCGTGCCCTTGGCCTTCTCGTAGTGGCCCGCCATCAGCTCTTCGCACAGCTCGCCACTCAGGCAGCCGCTGAACCCAATCAGCCCCTTCGCGTTCTCCGCCAGGTATTTCTTGCTCACCCGCGGCTTGCGATAGAACCCGTGCAGGCTCGCCTCGCTCGTCAGCCGAATCAGGTTGCGGTAGCCCTCTTCGTTCTCCGCCAGCACCAGCAGGTGGTTGTACTGGTCATTGGGAGTATCTGCGCGATGGTCTTCGGCCTTGCACACGTAGAGCTCGCACCCCAGGATCGGCTTGATGCCCTTCTCCTTGGCCGCATTAAAAAAGTGGACGGCCCCGTAGATGTTCCCGTGGTCCGTCATGGCGACAGACTTCTGCCCCAGCGCCGCCACCCGGTCCACGAGCTTGTGCACGTCGCACGCCCCATCGAGGAGCGAGTATTCCGTATGAAGATGCAGATGAGTAAATTCAGCCATGGCTAAACTGATTTTAGACGCCGACACATAGCTCGCGCTTCAGTCGGTTGGCACGCGGCGGGGTTCCGTGAATTGTCTGGATATCATTGATTGCGCTGCTGCAGGAATGATGGGATATCCCGCGCGCCCTGGATTACGGCAATGATTTCCACACGGCTGCTTTTGGAGCGATAGACGATCATGTAGGCGCCTACGGGCCAGAATCGAACCGGAAAGCTGGTCAGGTCCAATCGCTTGTGCCCCATTCCCGGATTGCGAGCAAGTGCCGCGAAGGCGGTAAAGAGTCTCGCGATCCAGCGGTCAGCAGCGTCAATACTGTCTTCTGAGATATATTCCCAAATCTCGTTCAGGTCCCGCTCGGCACCGGTGCCGAGAACATATTTCTTCACGCCACGCGCTTTCTCCGCTCGCGCGATTTTTGCCGCAGACGATCCCGCGCTGCTGTCGGTTCAACAAACTCGCCACGTTCCAGTGCGGCCAGCCTTGTACCAAGCTCTCGATTGAAGGCGGCAAATTGGGCCGTCCGCGTGCGATCGCGCTCCTCAAGCAGGCGCAAGGCTTCGCGCACTACTTCGCTGGCCGAGGTGTAGCGCCCCGACTCGACTTTGGCGGCAACAAACTTGTCCAACTCCGATGTCAGAGAAACATTCATGGCTCAATCCTCCTGCTTTCTCGATGCTGGACTTGATAACAGGATTTGTCAATCCTTGTTATCGCCGGTGGCTGGCACTTATCTCCATTGAGGTTGGCCCAGCACAAAAATGGTCCCCAAGTCTCGCCTTTGAGACCTGGGCGTTTCGCCCGACGCGCACCCCTCAAGCCGCCACCACTTCCAGCCGCCCGGCCGAATGCTTCCCTTCGGGCCCCACCACAATCTTCACCTCGCACCCGAGCCGCACAGGGCATTCCATCATCTTGATCTCGCTGACCCCACGAAACTCACCGCGCAGCATCTTCAACGGAGCCTGCGGGCCATCCGGTCTACGGCACGACGGACGCAAGTGCAGGAGCGCGGCACGGAGCAACCGAGCGCCCGGCCATGACGATTCCCGCGGCCAAGCGCGAAT
This sequence comes from uncultured Acidobacteriaceae bacterium, assembly GCA_963780515.1. GTDB lineage: Bacteria > Acidobacteriota > Terriglobia > Terriglobales > Acidobacteriaceae > Telmatobacter. Next base: position 45,165 of record CAWACG010000013.1, on the reverse strand, counting down.
TCGACGCTTCTGCTTACGAATGTGCGGGATATACAATGGTGGAGCAACCTTCTTGTGTCGTTCTGATATCAAAGAACATGAGGTCTCTTACCCCGCCACGGAAGTTTGCTGCGAAAATTACTGCCCGGAGGGCTGAATAAAAGTCCTGGCTTCTATGCATCGTTGGAGCGAAAATCCGCCATTCGGTCGCATGGCCACACTTGCGTGCATCGCTCTGGCGTTTTGCCTCTTTGCGTGGGGCCTGCAATACAAGCTTTCCCTGTACGACCCGCCTCAGGCCATCTCCCATCAGGTCCCAAGCGCGAAGCTCCTGGCGAATGAGGAACCATCCAGAACGCCCGGGATCGTTCGATCGATGAGCATCGCGCCCACGGTAAAACTCACGCGGCATGGTGGCTTCGCCCTTGTGGTCATGCCGACCTGCCTGTCCGTGGTGAGTCTCTCGGCATTGGCTTCAATGGAGCAATGTGCGGATCATTGTCGGCATCTCTATCGGGGAATGCCTTCTGCTTTTTTCGTTCGACCCCCTCCTCCTCTGTCCTAACCCCGGCTTTCTCTTCAAGACAGACAGGTCCCTCTCCGGCCCATGGGCTCGCCTGTAACGCAGTCTGCACTTAGGAGAACAAACTCTTCCGTTTTTCAAATCGCTATCCGGACAGGGATGATTCAATTACCACGAGGAGCAAATATGTCTTTGGTTCATGCTGTTGCGCGATGCCGGCCGCTTTGCCTGCTTGCCATTTCGGTGGCAGCGGTCAGTGGTTGCCAGCATTCTGCATCGTCGAGCGATCCTGCATCCCAGTTGCCGGTTGCGCCGGTTGTCATGCCGCAGAGGGCGCAGCTTTCAAATCATCTTGAAGTTGCAGGAGAACTTCTGCCCTATCAGGAGGTCGAACTTCATGCCAAGGTCTCAGGCTACATCCGAAAGATTTATGTCGACATCGGCGACCGGGTCCGCCAAGGCCAGGTATTGGCTGAACTCGACATCCCCGAACTGTCCGCGGAGGTAGACGAGGCACAGTCCGGCATTCTTCGCAGCGAGCAAGACGTACTGCGGGCCAAGAGCACAGTGGTGCGGGCAGAGGCTGATCACTCCGCCTTGCATGCGGCATATGTTCGCTTGCAGCAGGCCGCGGCGGCGCAGCCCGGTCTCATCGCCCAGCAGGAACTGGATGACGCCCAGTCCAAGGATGCCTCGTCCGAGGCGCAAATTGACGTGGCTAAAGCTGAGCTTTCGGCCATGCAACAGGCTCTTGGCGTCGCCAAGGCCAATCATCTCCATTACTCTTCTCTGGCCGACTACGCGCATATCATCGCGCCCTACAATGGCGTGGTCACGTGGCGCTATTCCGATACCGGCTCGCTGGTGCAGGCCGGCACCTCCAGCGCGGGAGCGCAGCCTGTAGTCAAGGTGGCTCAGACCGATATCCTGCGCCTGCGCCTGCCTGTTCCGGCGGCCCTCGCCGGCTACGTGCGAATCGGTGACCCTGCGCAAATCACCATTCAGTCCACCGGCCAACATCTTACCGGCAAGGTTGTGCGCACAACAGGCGAACTCGATCTCGCGACGCGCACGCTCCAGGTGGAGATCGATCTCAACAATGCCGACGGCAAGCTCGACCCCGGCATGTACGCCGACGTTACGCTGAATGTGCAGCGCACCGGCACCGCTCTCACGGTACCGATCCAGGCCGTGGATCGCAGCGGAGGGCAACCTGCGGCATTGGTCGTGGATGCCCGGGGCCGAATCGAAAGGCGCGTGCTTACACTGGGCCTCGAAAGCCCCAGCAGGGTGGAAGTGCTCTCAGGGCTTACGGACAATGACCGCGTAGTCGCAGCCAACATGGGTTCGTTCTCGCCCGGCGAAGAAGTGCGCGCGCAAACAGTGGAGCTACCCCAGTTCAAGCCGAACAGCGGAAGCGAGGTGGAATAAGCATGTCGAAATTCGCCCTCCGCTATCCGTTTTTCATTCTCATGATGTGCCTGATCATCGCCGTAGTCGGCACGGTAACGACGGCGCGAATGCCCGTCGATCTGTTTCCTGAGATCAGGATTCCTGTTGTCGTCGTCGCGACGTTTTACAGCGGCATGCCGCCGGAGCAGATTGAAACTCACATCACTGACCCCTTCGAGCGGTTCTTCACGCTGGGCAGCAACATCGACCACATCGAGTCCCGGTCGATGACCGGCGTGAGCCTGATCAAGGTCTACTTCCAGCCCGGCACCGATCCCAACGCAGCGGTCACGTCCATCTCCAATCTGGCCATGGCACAGTTGCGGCGCCTGCCCCCCGGCACGCTGCCGCCCGTCGTGCTCCGGTTCGATGCCTCCAGCCTGCCGGTGTGCTTTGTCACTCTCAAGGGCCGGGGCCTGAATGAGACACAACTGCACGATCTGGGCCAGTATTCGGTGCGCGAGCAGATTGCCAATGTGCCGGGAGCATCGATCCCGCCGCCATTCGGCGGCAAGTACCGCCAGATTCAGGTTTACGTTGACCCCGTGAAGCTGGAGGCTCATGAGCTAAGCCCAATGGATGTGGTGCGGGTATTAAACAAGGCCAATCAAATCCTGCCCTCCGGCGACGTGCGCATCGGCCCACGGGATTACAACATCTATGCCGATTCGCAGATGCCCAGCGTAGGCGACATCGATCGGCTGCCCCTTAAAAGCGTGGGCAACGGGCAGCTTCTGGTCTCCGACATCGGTTATGCCAAAGATGACTCCGCGATTCAGACCAACATCGTTCGCGTCGACGGCCAGCACTCCGTCTATCTCCCCATTCTCAAGCAGGGCGGCGGCAGCAACACGATCGCCGTGGTCAACGGAATCCGCGAGGACCTCAAACATCTCTTTGACGTTCCCAAGTCGCTGGTTGCTTCGGTCATCTTCGACCAGTCCGTCTTTGTCAAGACGGCCATTGCCAATCTTGGCAGCGAGGGCGGAATAGGCGTGCTTCTCACTGCGGTCATGATCCTCGTCTTCCTCGGCAGCATGCGCGCAACGATTGCCGTCATGTTGTCCATTCCACTCTCCGCGCTGGCGGCTTTCATCATCCTGAATGCAATGGGCGAAACCATTAATGCGATGGTGCTGGGTGGCCTGGCGCTGGCCTTCTCGCGCTTGATCGACAACTCGGTGGTGGTGCTTGAAAACATCTTCCGCCATCTTGAGATGGGCGAGCCGCCTGAGGATGCCGCGGAAAAGGGCGGCCGCGAAATGGCCCTCCCCGTCCTGGCCGCAACATTCACCACCGCCATCGTATTTTTCCCCGTCGTCTTTCTCTACGGAGTCAGCCGGTTTTTGTTCACGGCCATGGCGCTCGCTGTCGTGCTTTCGCTGTTTGCCTCCTATGCCGTGGCAATGACCGTGGTTCCCCTCTTTTGCGCGCGCTTCATTCGTAACATCCATCACCAGGCCGGCCACCACAAGGGCGGCAACCCGTTCCAGGTATTTGTGCGCTGGTTCAACCGCCGCTACGACAAAGCCCTGATGCACTACGACATCGCGGTGCGCAAAAGCCTGCTGAGGCCCGTGTCGACAGTGGTTGGAATTACTGGGGCATTTCTGCTCAGCCTCTGCCTGTTCCCGCTGCTCGGAACCTCCTTTTTCCCGCGTACGGATGCAGGACAATTTGTTATCAACGTGAGGGCTCCCAGCGGCACGCGGCTTGAAGTCACTGATCAATACATCGCGCGAGTTGAGCAGGATGTTCGCTCCGTCATTCCGGCCAAAGACCTGCACATGATCGTCTCCAATATCGGCATCACCTCCGGTTTCGAGTCGATCTACACCAGCAACTCCGGTGAGAACACGGCCTTTGTGAACGTCGCTCTGAACAAGGGGCATGGCAAGAGCAGCTTCGCTTACATGAACCTGGTGCGCGCAAAGCTCCACAGCGATCTTCCCGAGCTCTCCACTTACTTCCAGAGCGGCAGCCTGGTGGACGCAGTGGTCAACCTCGGCCTACCCGCGCCCATCGATCTCCAGGTGGAAGGCAGCAGCCTGAGAGAGGCCTACGCCACCGCCAGCAATCTTGCCGCGCAGTTACGCAAGGTGAAAGGCGTGAGCGACGTTCTGATTCCGCAGGACCTGGATTACCCCGGTCTCCAGGTGAATGTGAATCGCGAGATGGCTGGCCGGCTGGGGCTGGATTCGAACGAAATTGTGGACAACGTCATTACCGCTCTGGACTCGAACGGCATGATCGCTCCCAGCTACTACGTCGACCCGAAGACAGGAAACAATTATCTTGAGACCGTTCAGTTCCCCATGGCCGACATCCAATCCCTCACCGACTTCAAACAGATTCCGCTGCACTCTCCCGATGGGAAACTGGTGACCAACCTGGGCGCCGTCACCAATATCCGCCCAATCAATACACCCACCGAGGTCGACCATTACCAGATCGAACGAGTTATCGACGTATATGTCTCGCCCTCGAGCGAAGACCTGGGCGGTTTGGCGAAACGGGTAGACCGTGTTATCGCCAACACCAAGATCCCCGAGAATCTCCGCGTCACCTTGCGCGGATCGGTGAACGGCATGAGAAAGTCGTTCGCCAGTTTTGGTATCGGACTCATTCTCTCGGTGATCCTGGTTTATCTCATCCTGATGGCGCAGTTCGCTTCGTTCAAAGATCCTCTCATCATCCTGCTGGCCATTCCGCCCGGCATCATGGGCGTTATCCTCACGCTGCTTCTCACGAACACAACATTGAACGTGATGTCGCTGATGGGAGTCATTATGATGACCGGCATCGTGGTGTCGAACTCGATTCTGATCGTCGACGTCACGCGCATCCTTCTCAAGGAAGGAATGCCGACCGATGAAGCTGTGTCCATGGCTTGCCGCCTGCGGCTTCGTCCCATCTTGATGACGTCGCTCGCCACCATTCTGGGAATGCTGCCCATGGCCTTCACACTCGAGGAGGGCAGCGAATTCTATGCACCCCTCGCGCGCGCCGTAATCGGCGGCCTCGGCGTATCGGTAATCCTCACCATTTTCATTGTGCCGGCAGCCTTCCTCATCGTGCACCGCAAGCGCACCCACCATGCAGAAGGAGAAAACGCATGAGTAAAATGACCGCAATGTCGGCCGCTGGGCTTGCGCTCGCGGCTGCATGCGCCGCCCTCCCTGCGAAACAGGTTGCTTCCACCCCTTCAACGCGTGAAGTGGCGTCGGCGCAGGCCCATAGCCCGAAGCAAAATCTGCCCGATGCTCCTTCCGCCGCCGCGCCAGGCGTTCCGCGTGCGGGACTCATGGCACAGGCGATGGCCGCCCCGGCGATCCAGACTCCGCCCGCTCCTTCAAGCGCTCAGCCTGCGGCCAATAATCCGCGCCTCACTCTCGTTGAAGCTGAGCAGTTGGCCATCAAGAACAATCCGCGAGTCAGTGTTGCCCACCTGCTCGCGCTGGCACAGCATCAGGTTGTTCGTGAAACCAGATCCGCCGAATTGCCGACTGGAGTCGCCAGCATGACTGCCGAGGAGGCTGAGGATGCCAGCCGTATCTCGGCAGGCTCACTCACAGCTTCGAGTCTCTTTGAACACGCCGGCGCTGGAGGAGGCTTCACGCAGCTGATCACGGATTTTGGAAGGACAAGCAATCTTGTGGCTTCGTCAAAGCTGCAGGAACGAGCTCAAAATGCGAATGCGCTCGCCACGACCGAGGATATCGTTCTTGCCGCCGACCAGGCGTTCTTCAATACTCTTCAGGCCCAGGCTCTGCTTAGAGTGGCGGAACAAAACGTCTCCACCCGTCAGACTACCGAAAAGCAGATCAGCGAGTTGACAGCGAACAAACTCAAATCAACCCTCGATCTGAGCTTCGCAGACGTAAACCTGTCGCAAGCGAAGTTGTTATTGCTCGATGCACAAAACAACGTCGACTCGACGATGATGGAATTGGACGCGGTGTTGGGTCTTGAGCGCCGGGTAACCTACGACCTTGTAGAGGACAGTGCTCCATTGAGCGCTCCTCCGGCAGACGCCGATCAGCTTCTGCAGCTCGCATTCCAGCAGCGACCGGATCTGCAGGCCCTGAACTATAGCCGGCAGGCCGCAATCAAGTTCAGTCATGCCGAGCGCGATCAGATGCTGCCCAGCATCAGTGCCGCAGGAACGGCCGGTATCACCCCCATTCGCCCCGCAACGTCCTACCAGAACAATTGGTGGGGTGGAATTGGCGTCAATATGAACATTCCGGTTTTCAACGGCTTTCTCTATTCTGCCCAGGCAAAAGAAGCATCCATCCGTGCACAGGCGACTTCAGAGCAGAGCCGCGATCTGCGCGATCGGATTGCCCGGGATGTTCGCACAGCGTGGTTGGCATCCAACACGGCCTATCAACGTGTCGCTGTGACGGCTGAGCTTCTGAGCGAGGCAAACCTGGCGCTCAAGCTGGCGGAGACACGCTACAAACTTGGACTCAGCTCGATCGTGGAACTCAGCCAGGCGCAATTCCAACAGACCGATGCGGCAATCGGCAACACCGATGCGCAATACCAGTACCGCCTGGCCCTTGCCACGCTCAACTATCAGATCGGAGCCACGCCATGATTGAAAGTTTCAAGTTGACCGTGTTTCATGTCGTCGCAGAATCGCTGATGCATCGCACGCAGCCGGCACAGTTCATCTCACCCAGCCCACTGTATCGGCACAAACCCGGTCACTGCCAGGGAGCGTCCAGATTGCGCTCTTCGATCGCATCGATCGGGAAACCTCACATCTAAAGATGGACTTGAGAACATCCGGGGCCTTTCGGATCATAGTGGATGCCGCATGTCCAGTCCTGACGATTAGAAGCTGAGGAATAAATCGCTGAGCCTTAGATGTGAACGAAGAAACGCAGGCTACGGTCGAGCCTCGGCTACAATCACGCCCGCAATACCCCGCCTGGAGCAGGCGCAGGGATAAGTGAGGCGATGGTCCTTCGCCCATACTCATCGTGGAATTCAAATCAACATAGCTTGGATTTACTTGAAGGGGCGCGTCTATCAAATGCAATGAGTAGATGAGCACACAAACGGTCATAATGTTTTATGGACAAGATGAACTGCTATCCGGACAGAACTCCACCTTTCAGCTCAAAGTCCGGGGTTCGACGCGATGAGGGAGCCGGTCGTGATCGGCGCGACGTTTTGTGCCAGTTGGGTTGTCTGTATGACGCTGCGGTATTCTTGCAGTGGAATCTGTACGGCACGTCCACCCGCAAATCCAACACCTCAACTCTCAGGCGAAATTCGTTTCCAGAGATGAGACTTTTCAAGGAGGCAACCATGCTTTCTCTCCTCCGCCTGACTCTCGGTGCTCTTCTGGCATTTGCACTTCCGCTCCCCGCCCAGCAACCAAATACCGGCGAACGCAACAACAAGCCCGCGACCCATATGGCCACAACCAAGAAGCCGAGTATCGATAAAATTGATCCGCCGAATTGGTTTGTCTCGCTGCCGTCGCCTATGCTGCTCATTCACGGCAAGGGCCTCGCCAATGCCAGCTTTTCTGGCGCACCCATTCGCCGCACCGTCACCTCACCGAATGGCCACTGGGTGATTCTCTGGCTGGACACGACCGGCAAGCCCGCTTCGACGCTTCACCTCACTGCACATACCGCGGGGGGCAACGCAGACTTCGAGTACAAGCTTCTCCCTCGCCGCGTCTCCACCGACGGCATGGCCGGATTCTCTCCCGCTGATGTGATGATTTGCATCATGCCTGATCGCTTTGCCGATGGCGATCTTTCAAACGACAACCTTCCCGGCTTCCCTCCAGCGGACCGCAAACTTCCCCGCGCCTACCACGGCGGCGACCTCAAGGGCGTCATCGATCATCTCGACTATCTTCAGGAACTGGGCGTCACCGCTGTCTGGCTGACTCCGATCCTGGCCAACAATCCCGAAGGCCGAGACTACCACGGCTATGGCGCCACGGATATGTATGCCGTCGATCCGCGTCTTGGCACGTTGGCGGATTATCAGCGTCTAGCTTCAGAGTTGCACCGGCGGCACATGAAGCTGGTGTTCGACGATGTTCCCAATCACGTCGGCGGAGCGCATCCGTGGGTCGCGGACTCGCCCCTGCCGGACTGGTTCCACGGCACCGCAGCTGAGCACATTGAAGCCACCTATGACTTCGGCAAGATCACGGATCCGCACCTGCCCGCGCCTGCCGCCCACTCGGAACTGAATGGCTGGTTCGCCAACTCCCTGCCAGACATGAACCAGGAAAATCCCGTCGTCGCCCAGTATGAGTTGCAGAACATGATCTGGTGGATCGAGCAAACTGGCCTCGACGCCTTGCGAATCGATACCTTTCCGTTCGTTCAGCGCACCTTTTGGCAGACCTATCTTTCAACGCTCCAAAAGCTTTACCCACACCTGGACTCAGTCGGCGAAGTGGATAACGGAGATGCCACAATCGACGCATTTTTTGCCGGTGGCCGCACTCTGTCAGGTATCGACACCCACCTCACTACGCCATTCGATTACCCCTATTTCTTTGCCCTCCGCGATGTTCTGCTGAATGGCAAGCCCTTCTCGGCGTTGGAAACGGTCTTCCGTCAGGATTGGCTCTATCCTCACCCCGAACTTCTTGTCCCCATCCTCAGCAACCACGACCAACCGCGGTTCATCTCCGAGAGGAATTCCAGCCCGGAACTCATGCGCCTGGCCACCGGAATCACCATGACCGTGCGCGGCACGCCCCAACTCTATATTGGCGACGAAATCCTCATGCAGGGCGGAGGAGATCCCGACAACCGGCGCGATTTTCCCGGCGGTTTTCCCGGTGATGCTGCCAACGCGTTTCTGCCCGAGGGCCGCACTCCCGACCAAGCGAAACTTCATGACTTCACCGCGGCCCTCGGGCAGTTCCGCGCCCATTCAGCAGCTCTCAAAGGCGGGGGACAACAGGATCTTGTGGTTGAAAATGACCTCTTCGCATTTGTCCGCATCCCCGCCGCAAGACCGTCCGCAGTTATTCCTGAGTCCGCATGCAGTCCGTCCAACGAAGGGCAATCTTTGCTGGTGGCAATCAATCGCGCTCCCAGCACCAATACCCTTCATGTCTCCACCGAGGGGAACGCTCTGCAAGGCTGTTCGAAGCTGACGTTCCTCTTCGGCGACAAGAGCGAACCCACAGGCTTCAACTTGGTTCTGCCCCCGTTTGGCTTCGCTATCTATGGGATCAATTAGGACGGCTCGCGCTCTTGATGGCTGTAGGACCCTCCATCGAACTCAATAGGGCACGCCTACCCTGGTTTCGCCATGAGGCACATCAAACGGTGTTCGGTTTCACGGAATTGTTCTGAATTCGGTCGTCAGTTGCCGCAAGCAGCTGTGTTGCTCACTGAGGGGAGTTATCCATCGGTGCTTTCGAGTCCCGGTCGGTTTGTGGGCAACTCGGACATAACCCTGCTTTGTGTTACTTCCAAGTTGGCGGTAATCCGCTCGGAACCCAGGATTCCAGCTCAAACGGCTCGATGAGTGCGTCGGCGATAATGCGCCCATCGAGATCCTCAAATAGCCTTAATCGGCGCTCTCGCAATGGCCGCACAGCCGTTCAGAGCCGGAGTATGCCACGCAGGACAACGATCCCAGTGCCGGACAATTCCGGTTCGAGACCGACTCGAATTCGTAGGATGCTCCGGCGTCCCATCTTTGTGCCCTGCTCGATCGCCAACTCGTTGTTCGCAACCAGACCTTCGCTGGCGAGATACGCCGCCAGCGGCCCCGCCGCCGTTCCGGTGGCCGCATCTTCCCAGAGTCCGACTGTAGGGTTGAAGAACCGTGCGTAGGCTGTTTGCGGCCGATTCGCATCGAACGCGTAGATATAACAACCTTCTGCCCCTGTCGCTTTCAATACGCCAAGGAGTTCTTTCGCCGTCGGGTTTGCTTTGTCTACGGTCTCGGGATTCACAATCCGCACCAAAAGATGAGCGGCACCGGTATACGCCGGGCGCGGTGTTGGCTGAGACAGGATTTCGCGCGGATCGAGCCCAAGCGCCTTCGCCAGCGGATCCACATTGCCCAGCGGGTCCAACAGGCGCAAAGGGGCCTGCCGCATGCGACCGTGAACCCGGGCGCCGATTTTCTCAAGCTCAATAGGCAGAATATCGGTACCAATCTCCTGGTAGAACGTCTGCGGGGTTGTCAAAGGGCCAAGTTCTCCATGTTCGCCCAGCCAGAGCCACGCCCCAAGGGCGTTGTGCCCGGCGCCGAAGACCTCCGCACCGCTTGCCGTAAACGACCGCAACTTTCGGTCCGCACGCGTGCTCTCAAGGATGAACGTGGTCTCGGCCTGATTGAACTCGCCTGCAATCTTCCGCATCTGCTCTTCGCTCAGTTCATCAGCGACTTGAACCACGGCGAGCGGGTTGCCCGTCATGGGCTCGTCGGCGAAGACATCGATCAATCCAGCAATCAGTTCGGGCACAGGGATTCTCCAGGTTGGGCGGCCAGGTCCATTCGAGCGGTTAAAGGTTTCTCCATCGGCCTTGAGCTGAAGATGAAAGACTCTGCTGTAACGATGCGTTTTCTTGGCTGCATCCCAGTTCGGTCTTTCAAGTCGCTTGGCGTCCATTGGGGCAAGCCCGGCGAGCCACGACTGGCGAGAACAGGCCGAGGCGCGACTCGACGGGTCCTTCACTGGAACGGTGCCTCGGCGATTTGACATAAACCGAAATGAGAGTTTCTCCAGGAACGGAGGCTCGCGACTGTGCGCAATCCCGTTAGCGATACATTCGGCCACCCGTGCGTGGCTCATCTACGCCTTCAGGTCGGCAACCAATCATCCGATCGTCGGGGGCGAACATAGGTGCTGGCCGATTCATGTCGCAGCCGGAACGCCACAGAATTCTGCCAAGTTCGCCCTGAAGAAGTTCTCCAGGGTCTGCGCAGGACTTCCTGTGACTGTGCGGATGCTACCGGTAACGCCGCGAACCTCTTCGCTGCGCCTTTCCGTGGATCGAAAGTATCGCCAAAGATGTGACAGATGATCGAGCGCGTGAGGATTGAGGTACCCTCTCACGGCATCAGCCCACTGCTCATCCGTGATGTCGACATACCGTATTGGCCGCTGAAGCACGCCGCTCAGCGTGTCGATGATCTCCTTCACTGTGGGTGTTGCAGCGATCAAATCATACGCGCTTGCGGAGGGCGTCCGCGGATCAGCCAGCAACGCGGCGGCCACGCGAGAGACGTCCGCTGCGCCCACCAGCGGGATTGTGGCGCTGCCGTCACCCCATGGCAAGAACACCGTGCTCTGTTCGGCGACACTCTTTTTTACCAGCGCCCGCACATTTTCATAGTACGGAGGCGCGTGCAGATGAACCGCTCCTACCTCTGCCCAGTCGAAGATGCAATCTGCCAATCCATGCTGCATATTGCGAAAGCTCGGCGCTTTGCGCGCGCCCTGGAGCTGCGAATTGTTGACGATAAGCTCGGTCTCCGCTTCGCGTGCAGCCCTGGCAAAGATCGTTGTAGCCTCCAGCAGCCCATCCGATACAGAGTAGGTAAAGTAAGCACGTTTTACCTCGCTGAGAGAAGCACGGACAGAGTCTCGGTCCAACAGATCCCCTTGCACAACTTCCGCACCGAGTTCCCGGAGAGCATCGGACCTTGCGTCCAGCTTATGAACGAAGGCACGAACCTGGATACCCTTATCGAGCAATAGGGCTGCTACTTGACGTCCTGTGGAACCTTGTGCGCCGCCGGCTGCGCCGGTGACGAGTACAGGCTGAGACATTTTCATTCTCCTTGGTGAAATGTGGTTCGGAAAAAGACCAACGGGGGAAGGGTTGATCTAAATCAGGATTCGGTCGCATCGCCGATGAGGACACGAGCCGCCTTGGGCTGTGGACGCACCAGCCAATATAACGCCACGATATGCGTGATCATCAGCATTGGGACGTAGAGGATCGGTATCGCATAAGCTGCGCCCAATTGCCCCGCCAGCACCGGAAGGCCGACATGGATCGCGTGGTAATAGTCGAGGAGGATGTCAACCGCCCCTACAAGATTGAAGGCGACGACAAACAACCAGAAGAGGAGACGTATCCTGACCGTGAGCAGGGCCGATAGGGCCAGAACTCCGGCTGCAAAGTCGCCGTATGCGGCGAACGTGGCGAAGCCGGCGGGCAGGTTGGGGCCGACGACGCCCGGAAGGAGAAAGACGAGCCCGAAGAAGCGGAAGCTATGCACAGTAGCGATCACACGTTGCGCTTCAATCCGTTCCATTGATTTGAGCCGTGGCAATACATACGTGCCGAAACAAAGTAGGCACGCGACATAGCCTAAAACGAGATGCGTCAGGAAGATAATTTGCGGCGACATTTGGCCTCCTACTCGCATAGGATTATGTAAATCATCCTATGGATTCAGATTCTCTTGTGACGGGTCCGAGGGCGAGCGGTTCCAGGCCGGATGGATTGCACCGTAAGATGATTGCCAGCATCCTATAATGACCTATGCGCTACCAGCCCGAGCACAAAGCCGAAATCCATCAGAAGATTGTGAAAGACGCCTCGCGGCGAGTCCGCGCTGAAGGGATAACCGGCGCCGCAGTCTCAGCCGTTATGCGCGATGCTGGCTTGACCCACGGAGGCTTTTACAAGCATTTCGCAAGCAAAGACGAGTTACTCACCGAGTCGTTGAGCGAGGCATTTGAGGAGATAGCCGACCGCCTTGCTCACGTCGCCGAACGGTCCAAACCCGAGACAGCCTGGAAGGCGATCGTGAAGACCTACCTAAGTCTGGAATATTGCGACCACGTCGAGTATGGATGCCCATTGCCGGCCCTCGCCCCCGAGTTGGCTAGGGTCGACAGGGCGATGAAGCCTCAGATCTTTGAGGCCTTGAAGAAATACAGGGGTCGAATGCTTCCCTTCATGCCTGGCCGGCGAACTGCCGACAAAGAACGCGCCTTCTTTTCCATCTTTTCAACCATGGTCGGGGCTGTTGAGATCGCTCGGATGCTGCCAGAGCCCGAGATGCGAGAGAAAGTGCTGGCGAGCGCAAGAGACCTTCTCCTGCGAAGTTATTGATTTTTGGAGTCGAATTGGCAGTGCCACAGACGCCAATGCAGTTACTCAATAGACCGGAAAATCAAAAAACCGTACTCAAATGTTGCTAACAGACCAAAGCACTCATCCAGCAATTGTTCAGGGATCTTTATCGGATTAGCACCCGAAAACGCACCAGGATCCAGGAATGCCATTGCGCGCATTTCGCTGCTGCAATCCACCTGGGCGAAAAGTCGCCTTTCCGGACAAGTGGTCCATAGCTTAACTCCTGCCGACAGTCCAAAGCAGTCATTGACTTGAGTTGAGCCCTGTTTGAAGGATTGGTTCCGATGGCTGAGGCTCTTGAGTTCAGCAAGGTGCAGCTGGCAACCGCGGTCCAGATCTGCCGGGTCGCCTGGGAGGCATAGAACCCTGCCCTGCCGCCGCCCCGGACCTTCCGGGGCACTGGCGGCGGGTACTCACAACCACATATGCTCATCTCCAGAGGGAGGAGGTGAGACCCATTAAGACGAAGGAAGGAACGGGGATCAAGCGCTTGAACATCAATATCACCAGAGAGTTACACAACCGTTTCAAGTCCGCGACCGCAGCCCAGGGCCTGGAAATGACCGACGTGCTTCTGGAGTTCATCGAGAAGTATGTCGACAAGAACGGACCGGCGCCGGCCAGAAAGAGCAGGCGCGCATGAAGCGCGCCGCCCTTTATATGAGGGTCTCCACTGTCGATCAGCATCCGGAGACACAGCTTCTCGATCTGCGCCAGATGGCCGCTCAGCGCGGCTATGAGATCGTCGCGGAGGTCACGGACAAAATCTCCAGCACGAAGGCCAGGTGGCCCGGACTGGAGGAACTGATGCGGGACGCACGCAGCGGCCGCTTCGATGCGGTCCTGGTCTGGGCCTGCGACAGAATAGCTCGCTCAACCCGTCACTTCCTTGAAGTGCTCGACGAATTAAACCGCATCGAAGTCGAGTTCGTCTCGTTCCGGGAACAGATCGACACCGCCGGCCCGCTGGGCCGGGCCATCGTTGTCATCATCGGCGCCATCGCCGAGCTCGAACGCAGCCTGATCGTCGAACGGGTCCGTGCCGGCATGCGGCGGGCCCGGCTCGAAGGCCAGCGCATTGGCCGGGCTCCGCTGGTGCTGGACAACCTTGCTATTCAGCAGGACCGTCAGCGTGGCCAGAGCATCCGCCAGATCGCGAAAGGGCATAGCGTTTCGACGGCCACCATCCAGCGCGTCCTTCGGAAGACAGCCTGACAGGACCTCTTCGCCGTGTGACAAAAGGGCTCTGAAAACCCGCTCTCTAAACTCCACAAAACAAACGGCCGGATCTCACCGATCCGGCCGTGTCAAAAGGTATGGGTTGGGTGACACATATCTCAAGAGATTGACCCCAGAGACAGAATGATGTCGTCAAACGGTATCACGCATTGGTTCTTAGCAGCTTCGTCACGCGGCCAGTGTGATTCCAGTCAGAAACATAAATGTTGGCCTGTTGATCGATGTAACATCCGTGGGCAGCGCTGAATACCGCGGGTGCTATGTCGCCGGGTTGGAGCTGGTAATTTGCCCATTGCGTTTTGTGAGGGTTGTCTCCCAGAAAGGCAACTGGCACGTTATCTCGATCAATGATCGTGACGCGCCCCTCCAATTCGGAGACGAGCGCATAGTCCGCATGAAAGCTAACCTGGCAAGGCCGGCGCAGATGCTGGGTTACGGTCCGCACAAACTTTCCGTCGAAATCGAAATGGCACAATCGGCGGTTCTCGCGATCGCACACCAGCAACAACGGCTGGTCGTAGCGAGTATCAACCGCCAGGCCGTGACTGCAGTCGAAAAGGCCCTCTGCCGTGCCTTTGCCGCCATAACTGGCACGATACGCGCCGTTCTTGTCGAATCGAAAAATGCGTGAGTCTCCGTAGCCATTGGCGATAAAAATGCTGCCATCCGGTCCTGGCACGGCAGCCGTAAGTCGCCATTCGTTCGGCGTCTTGAATCCTGCCTCCGGCGGCGCAGTGATCTTCTGCACCACCGTGCCGTCTGTCTTCATCTTGACGAAAAGCCAGTTCTCCTGCGGCGTTCCTTTCTGTACTGTCGTGTAGAAAAACTCGTCAGCGCCTTCTTCCGCATGAAAGATAGAGTGCACCTCGGGATAGGCGGTGGCGATTCTGGACTTGAGAGCGCCATCCGGCGTGTAGATCAGGATGCCAGTCTCACTTTGCGTACTCACATACACATTGCCGGCTTTGTCTGTGGCGATTGCGCCGTGCGTTCCCCCGAATGTAGTGCCCGCGGGCAGTTGGCCCCAACCAGATGCAACTTCGTATGTCCATTCCCCATTGCCCGTCTGCAACTTTATCTTGCCCGAGTTCTCGCTGGGCCTTGATTCGTTTGCCAGTGCGAGTGGGCTGGTCATCGTTGCCAAGGCCGTAACTCCTGCGACGGCGCAAAAACGGCGTCGGTCAAGGTTTCCCGAATCTAGCGGGCTCTTCGTCGTTTTCATTGCGTGCTCCTCACGGCTGTTTGCGCCTCTTGCGTGGATGTAACCGGCTGTGCAGGCGTGTTGTAGAGATAAACGTGGCGCAGATTCTTCATTGCACTCAGAGAACGAACGGCTTCGCTCGTTACCTGCGTCCCGCTCAGATTCAGATAGGTTAGCTGCGACAACGGAGTCAGCTTTGCCAAACCATCGCCCGTGATATGTGTTTCTTCAAGGTGCAGTGCACGCAGATGAGTGAACTGCTTCAGCGTATCGAAGCTGGCGTTGGTCACCGCGGTGCGCCCCAGTTCCGCCTCTACGATGTACGGTGCGAATTTCAAGAACTGAGCGAGCCTTGCATCGTCAAAGCTATTGGCCGCATCGACCGTGTAAAGGACCAGCCCATCGGATGGCTTCGCAGACAGAGGCATCAGCTTCGCGCCCTGGGATTGCTCCATCTGACGAATCTCCGGCATCAACGAGGTGTAGTCTCCAACGGGCTGTAGTGGCAACTCCGCACGATCTTCGTGGAAGGAGATTCCCGCCAATGTGGTGGCCGACGGCGAAGCACCTTGCTGAATCCATGCCCTGATCAGTGCAATCTCTTCCGTGCGCAACGGCGGCTTACCCTCGGCGGGCATGAAGTGCTTTTGATCGGGAGGAAGTGTCACTCGCTCGATCAGCAGGCTCTTGTCCGGATCGCCCGCCACAATGACAGAGCCGTCCTTACCTCCCTTCATCAACCCATCAAACGAATCCATGCGCAGACCGCCTTTTGTTTTTTCCTTGCCATGGCACTCAACGCAATTGGAATCGAGAATAGGGTCGATCCGCTTTGCGTAGAAGGAGCCTGGAAACGGCTTCGCTGCACCGGTTGGCATCAATCGCTTCAAACTGACCGGCATGTAGGCGGTCAAATAATTGCTGCCGCGCGAGAGCGAGCCTCCTTCGTGCGCCGTCCATAGAAGTAGCGGAATGATGCATGTAAGCAGCGCGGGATAAACATAGGGCAGGTTCCCGCCTGACCATGACGGGCGCGCCAGCAGACAAATGAGCACAGCGATGGTCAGGGCGATGCCTCCCGCCATGTGCCGTGTTACGCCCGGGCCCGCTTCGCCGCTGCCGTACGCGAGCAAGGCTCCCAGCGTAACCGTGAGCAGGCAACTGGCGAATGCGAGTCCCAGCACAAAGGCTGCCGCCTCGCGCAACGCCGGCCGAAATGCGCCTGCAATCTCAAGCAGCGGAACCAGCAGCAGGAAGCCTATCGGCAAATGCACTGAGAGGGGATGAAATCGCCCCAGGAACTGCTGCCAGTCTGCGTGCGGCTTGCCATCCAGTCTGAGCAACCAGGGCAGCAGAATCAGGAACGCGCTTAACGCAACAGCCGCGACCCATTCGATACGTGCCAGTCTGCTCGTTGGCAGAAATCTTCGGGAAAACGCCGACGCCGGCTGACGAATATTCACGCAAGCAGGCCCTTCACAACACTGGCCGGCACCGGCCCAGTCAGTTTCTGATCGAGACCTTGAAACTTGTAAGTCAACTTGTTGTGGTCGATGCCAAGGCAATGCAGAATCGTCGCGTTAAAGTCGCGCACCGTAACCGGATCCTTAACCACGTTATAGCTGTACTCATCCGTCTCGCCGTATGTGATTCCGGTGCGAACGCCGCCTCCCGTCATCCATGTCGTAAAGCAGCGCGGGTGATGGTCGCGGCCGTAGTTTTCTTTGGACAAGCCACCCTGGCTGTAGACAGTGCGGCCGAATTCACCCGCCCAGATAACCAGCGTGTCGTCAAGCAGGCCGCGCTGCTTGAGGTCAGTAATCAGCGCATAGCAACCGCGGTCTGTCTCGCCGCAGATGATCGGCATGATTCCGGTCACGTTGTCGTGCATGTCCCAACCGCGCTTGTACACCTGCGTAAAACGCACGCCGCGCTCGGCCATGCGTCGCGCCATCAGGCAGTTGTAGGCAAATGTTCCCGGCTCCTTCGCCTCTGGCCCATACAGATCCCACGTCGATTTCGGTTCCTTGCTCAAATCCGCAAGTTCCGGAACCGAGGTCTGCATCCGGTAAGCCATCTCATACTGGGCAATGCGCGAATTGGTTTCAGGATCCCCTAGTTCTTCGGCCGTTTGCCGGTTGATCTCATTCACCGCGTCAAGCATCTTGCGGCGCACTTCACGATCGACGCCCTTGGGGTCGGTGAGAAAGAGCACCGGATCGCCCGCGGAACGCAATCCCACCCCAGCGTATTCCGAAGAAAGAAATCCGCTGCTCCACAATCGAGACGATACCGGCTGGTTGTTTTCCTTGGTGTTCAACTTGCTCTGCAGCACCATGAATGTAGGCAGGTTGTCATTCATGCTGCCCAGTCCATAGGCCAGCCAGGAGCCCAGGCAAGGCTTCCCTGCGTTCATGTTGCCGGTATTCATCAGCATGATCGCCGGCTCGTGATTTATAGCTTCCGTGTTGGTTGATTTGATGATCGCGAGGTCATCCACAATCCGCCCGGTGTAAGGAAGCAACTCGCTCACCCAGGTGCCGCTCTCGCCGTAGCGCTTGAATTCCCAATGCGAAGGTGCGATAGGAAACCGTGCTTGTCCGGTGGTCATGCCTGTCAACTGCTGTGCGCCTCGCACCGAGTCCGGAATGTCCTTGTCATACAGCGCCGCGAGACCCGGTTTGTAATCAAGCAGGTCGACTTGCGATGGACCGCCGGACATGAACAGATAGATCGCGCGCTTTGCCCGTGGTGCAAAATGCGGCAGCTTCAATGGCTCGCCAGCGCCAGTCCCGGCCTTGCCCGCTGCGTCCGCGCCGTATGCGTCTCCGCGCATCCGGTCGCCGAGAAGGCTTGCCATCGCCGCCCACCCCAGAACCTTTCCGGTGCGGCCGAGAAAGTGCCTGCGCGTTTGTAAAGCCGACCATTCCTGCTTCAATTCCGCGGGGACCGCGGGATGCAGCGCATCTGGCATTTGCTCCGTGTCCGTACATAGAGGATGTTGTTTCATTCCATCTCCCTCAACTACTTGGTCACCGTCTCATCCAGGTTCAGCATCTCGCTCGCGACCATGGTCCACGCCGCCAACTCCGGCGCGGGAATCGACGCGTCGCTCTTCTTCTCGCCAACACTTACCAAATCGCGAGCTGCCTTGGGGTCCGCTGCATAATGCTTCTCCATCTGCGACACCGAGCCTTCAAGAACCTTCGCCATCGGTCCAGTCGGATCGTGCGATAGCAGAATCTCGCTCATCAAGCGGATGCGCTGTTCGGGTTGTGCGCCACCTTGTTTGATCACTCGCTCTGCCAAAGCGCGCGCCGCCTCAACCCATTGCACATCGTTCATCGTCACCAGTGCCTGCAGTGGCGTGTCCGTGCGCTGCCGGCGCGTGCAAACCACATCGCGCATCGGCGCATCAAACGCATCCATGTCCGGCTCCATCGCCATGCGCTTCCAATAGGTGTACATGCTTCGTCGATAAAGCGCATCGCCGTGATCTTGCTCATAGACGAGGGTGTCGCTCCCACCGATGCCGACCTGTTCCCATACATTCGCAGGCTGGTAGGTCTTCACGCTTGGGCCGCCGATTTTGTTAACCAGCAGGCCGCTCGACTGCAGCGCGACATCCCGCAGCATCTCCGCATCCATGCGGAATCGGGGCCCATGCGCAAGCAGCAGGTTCTTCGGATCCCTGGCAAGTTGTTGCGGCGTCGACTTCGCGCTCTGGCGATAGGCCGCGGACATCACCATCAGCTTGTACATGTGCTTCACATTCCAGCCGCTCTCGCGGAATTCCACCGCCAGCCAGTCAAGCAGTTCCGGATGCGAGGGCCGTTGGCCCATGATTCCGAAATCCTCAGTCGTCTCAACGATGCCGGCTCCAAAGATCTCGTTCCACATCCGATTGACGGTCACTCGCGCTGTCAGCGGATTCTCTGCGCTCACCGTCCACCTGGCCAGAGCCAGCCGGTCGTGAGGTTCGTTGGCGGGCAGGGGCGGAAGATAGTGCGGCGTGTTCGCTTCAACGCGCTCGGTGCGTGCCGTGTACACGCCGCGCGTCAGCACGTTCGCGTAGGCAATGGAAGGCCTCTCCCACGAGACCAGCGTCAGGTCGCCGCCTTCAGAGAGCTTGACCAGCTGCGCATCCAATTGGGCAATCTGCGCGGTGATTCCCTTGGCATTCTGATCGACATGGTCGAAGTAGAATTCGTTCACTGCCTGAGCTTCGTCGCTGTTCCATTTGTCCGGGGGCTTCGCCGTGACCTCGGCCACATAATCCTCGAACGGGAGCCGCTCTACTTCTTCGGCCGTCAGCGCGCGTCCGTAGAGGCGAATATCCTGGTAGCGCGTCTCGCGTGAAGGGTTGGCATCCGGATGGCGCCAGCCGAGCAGCATGGGCGCCTGCGTCCGAATCGTCGCCTTGGCAAGGGTATCCGCGACGATCTGCGTCTTAACCGGTGCTCCATTTACATAGATCCTTACGCCCGAAGCTTTGCCAGATCCATCGTAGGTAAAGAAGATGTGTCTCCAATGGCCGTCCAGCGGAATCGGTTCGCTTGTTGAAACGCGGATGGCAACCAGCGGCGTTGTGTCCTCCTGGGGCTTGGGTGCTGTAGGCTTCGTCTCTTTCTTCGCCTCTTTCTTTTTCTTTTCTTCCTTCTTGGCCTTCGGCTTATTGGGCGCGAGATCCTTGGCCGTCAAATCAGATGGCGTGGGAAATTGAAAAGCCTCTTTGATCTTCTTGTCCGCGGGCTTCTTTGCCTTTTCGTCTTTCGCCTTTTCGTCCTTATGAACCACCAGATCCTTCGGCCCCGCATTTACAAGCTCAACATTGACAATCCCCTTGGTCAGTGAAATATCCCAACCTCGATTGTGCTTGGTTGAATCCATCTTCGATAACAGCGTGCCGGAGGCGTTGTCGTTGATGTTGTAGTTTGGTGCCGACCGCAGCATGAACCAGCCGCCCGATGAGAACGCCTGGTTCGATTCGAAGTCGCCCGTCTGGCCCAGCGCGATATGCGTGTTTGTGTCGACGCGAAAATCAGGCCACAGCCAGGTCGTCTCGCCCCACTGCGGCTTGAACTTGCCAATGGGGAACACGGCAGGCTGTGCGTGCGGCGCGCTGTTCTTCAGCACATCGCCGCCGCCTTCATCCAGACGAAGGCGAAGCACGAGCTTCTCCGCGGACACGGCCTCAGGCAAATCTTTGCGCGATGAAAGCCAATGCTCCACCAGCATGCGTTGCTGCAGGCGCATCGTTCGCAGGCGCTCAGCTAGCGCCGATCTCTCGGCAAACACGCGGTTGTATTCACCCTGGTTCTGTGGCTTCGGAACGCGCGCGACAGGCTCCCAAACCGGCCTGTCATTGTTGAAGGGCTTCTCCTCAAGATTGTTGAAGAACGCGCTCAGTGCGTAAAAATCCTTCTGCGTGGTCGGATCGTATTTGTGATCGTGACACACGGCGCAACCAACCGTCAGGCCCATGAAGGTTGCGCCAAAAGCCTCCGTGCGCTCTCGCGCGATGTTGACCCGCAGCTCTTCAGGGATCGTTCCCCCTTCGTTGCTGCTCACTCCCAGGCGCACATACCCGCTCGCAATCAGTGGATCGAGATTCTTCGCCGGCAAAAGATCTCCGGCAATCTGTTCCACGGCAAATTGGTCGAACGGCTTATTGCTGTTGAACGAGCGGATGACATAGTCGCGATACGGCCAGATATCCCGGCTATTGTCGTAATGGAGTCCGTAGGTGTCGGCGTAGCGCGCGTAATCCAGCCAATAACGCGCCCGCTCTTCGCCGAAACTCGGCCTCGCCAGCAAGCCATCCACCAGGTGCTCGTAGGCCTGCGGCGACTTATCTTTCTCAAACGCGCGCACTTCAGCCGGCGTAGGCAGCAGGCCCGTCAAATCCAGCGTGACGCGCCGAATCAGGGTTTCCTTGTCCGCTTCGGGCGACGGATGCAAGCCTTCTTTCTTGAGCTTCGCAAGGATAAACGTGTCAATCGGGGTCTTCACCCATCCGTCATTCTGCGCAATGGTCGGAAGCCGAGGCCTCTCCGGTTTGCTGAATGCCCAATGCGGCTTATAAACCGCGCCCTCCCTGATCCACTCTCTGAGGATGGCGATATCTGCCGCCTTCATCGGCTTGGCTTCGCCCTGCGACGATTGCGGCATCAGATAGTGAGGGTCTTTTGATTCGATGCGCTTGATGAGTTCGCTCTGGTCCGGATGCCCGGGAATAATCGCATCGGGATGTCCCGGCCGCTTCTTGAATGCCGACTCTTCCAGGTCCAACCGCAGTCCCGCTTTACGCATCTCCGGGTCCGGCCCATGACAACTGAAGCAGTTGCTGGCCAGAATCGGCTGTACATCCTGGTTAAAGTCAAGATGCTGCGAAACTGAAACTGCGCTCTTGCCCGACTGTCTGGTGTGGCACCCAACTGGCAGTGCAGACACCAATCCCACAAGGCACAGCCGCAATGCCAATGCAGAATGACACGGTACCGATCGAATTAACCTATCTATATTGGCAGGGGCTGGACAGATCGTCGCCAATGGGACTCACTCCTCTTGTTTGCGCGGGTTCGTTACGGTGCTCCTCCAAGCCCCACGATGTTACCACCCGATTAGGGCCGTTGACACCACAGATGATTGCTTCTCAGCAGGTGCTCCCTTCAACCCAATCAGGGAGTGACTGTCCCTTCAAAGAGGCGATCCCGGAGGGATCGGGCGGATACATTTCATCGTCTACGACGACATCATTCTTTCTCTCGGGTCTATCTCTTGAGATATGTGTCACCTAACCCACAGTTTTTGACACGGCCGGATCGGTGAGATCCGGCCGTTTGTTTTGTGGAGTTTAGAGTGATGGGTTTTCGGAACACTTTTGTCACACGGCGAAAAGGCCTTGTCAGGCTGTCTTTCGAAGGACGCGCTGGATGGTGGCCGTCGAAACGCTATGCCCTTTCGCGATCTGCCGGATACTCTGGCCGCGCTGACGGTCCTGCTGGATAGCAAGGTTGTCCAGCACCAGCGGAGCCCGGCCCATGCGCTGGCCTTCGAGCCGGGCGCGCCGCATGCCGGCGCGCACCCGTTCGACGATCAGGCTGCGTTCGAGCTCGGCGATAGCGCCGATGATCACCACGATGGCCCGGCCCAACGGGCCGGCGGTGTCGATATTTTCCCGGAAGCTGACGAACTCGACGTCGATGCGGTTTAATTCGTCGAGCACTTCAAGGAAGTGCCGAGTCGATCTGGCGATCCGATCGCAGGCCCAGACCAGGACGACATCGAAGCGGCCGCGGCGGGCATCCCGCAACAGTTCCTCCAGTCCGGGCCGCCTGGCCTTCGTGCTGGAGATTTTGTCCGTGATCTCCGCGACGATTTCATAGCCGCGCTGAGCGGCCATCTGGCGCAGATCAAGGAGCTGTGTCTCCGGGTGCTGATCGACAGTGGAGACCCTCATCTAGAGCGCGGCGCGCTTCATGCGCGCCTGCTCTTTCTGGCCGGCGCCGGTCTGTTCTTGTCGACATACTTCTCGATGAACTCCAGAAGCACGTCGGTCATTTCCAGGCCCTGGGCTGCGGTCGCGGACTTGAAACGGTTGTGTAACTCTCTGGTGATATTGATATTCAAGCGCTTGATCCCTGTCCCTTCCTTCGTCTTGATGGGTCTCACCTCCTCCCTGGAGATGAGCATATGTGGTTGTGAGTACCCGCCGCCAGTGCCCCGGAAGGTCCGGGGCGGAGGCAGGGCAGGGTTCTATGCTTCCCAGGCCACCCGGCAGATCTGGACCGCTGTCGCCAGCTGCACCTTGCTGAACTCAAGAGCCTCAGCCATCGAACGCAACTGCGCGGCTGTCTCCGGCACATGGCCGGCCTCGGCAGCATGCCATGCAGACGGTTCCATCCCGGCCAGGCGGGCCGCCTCTTCAAGCGAACGCCCCCTGGTCTCGCGGCCCTTCTTGATGAAAATGCCGAACAGCTGGCCCCAGACCAGGCGCTGGACCCGGTGGAGACCTTCCTGATTATTGATTGTCATACTCATATACTCCGTACTCCTCATATGCATCCCTTGTCAAGATATGCGCTGATTTGAACTACTCGATGAGTATGTGCTCACATGAGGCAGGATCCAAAGGCTCGACAGATAGACAGCTTTACACGTCGTTATTACGAAAAGGAACTAGGTGCAGGTGTAGGACCTAATCCTTCCATGAAGGAGTTCTTCGGATACACAGAGCCCTTCCGACGCTTCGTCCAGAACGAAACCTTCTCGCCCCAGGCCAACGAGATCCCCAACCACGCAGCCTCCTGGCTACCAGGGGATGACTACTACACCAACTTCCATGAAGGCGATCCCTTCATCAAGGTTCCAGAAGGCTATGCCCGCTTGCCCGGCGCCGGCTACGAAGCCCTGCATCCGGAACTGAAGGGCATGGACCCGGAAGACTATCCCGACATCCACAAGATGGCCATCCTGGCCGACGTGGCGCCCTACTCCAGGGAGTACAACACCAGGGATTTCCGTCCTGTGCCCTGTTTGGGAACCATCGAAAAGCACTCCCGTCTATGCCGGGAAATACTCAGATATCTCCATATATATGAGTTGCTTGCGCTGCTTATTCTGCAGCCGTGGTTGCCCGCTTTTACCGGATTTGCGCACCGGCTACGGTCAGGCCCCGCTCTCCACCTCCAGAACTGCGCCACATGATTCCAAAACTGCGCTCACTGACCTACGGAATACCATGAAAACTGCGCCACATGAACCCTGTCCCTCAAGGGATTTTGCCGTTATTGCAGGCATGGTCAGCGATGGCATCTATCGTCTGTCTTTGCGCGTCGGTTTGTGGGGGGTGTGGGCCAGCCCTGGGACCTTCAGGGTAACGCAGGTGCTGAACCCCCGTCATCCACCCTTTCCTGATTCGCCTACAAAAACCAATCCTAGGCAGTGGCCACGTGTGCCACGGGTGTGCCGCTGCTTCGTGGTCATCTGCGCGAGAACCAAGTTTACGATGCGGTTCAAGACAAAGCCAAGGGTTCATCAACCGCATTGCAATTCCTGACCTCTCTGGAGAACCTTTCTGCGATTTACGTTGCGATATTCAATCCAGAGCATGAGCGCTGGAACGCGTATCCAGACAGCATTAGGCGAGCGATTCAAACACTGAATCGACTAAATATTAAAGGGCTTCGCCCACTCATGCTGGCCGTCGCCGCGCAGTTCTCTAAGAAAGAGGCTGCCGAGGCGTTTCGGATGTTTATTAGCTGGAGCGTTCGCTTTATTATTATGTCAAATACCAGCCGTGGCTCAATTGATGAAGTGCTGGCTGCGGCCGCACATTCAGTCTTCACGGGCGACATCACCACCGCCCAGGCTATTAAGAAGAACGTAGTTGAGATGATCCCAATAGACGAAGAGTTCCATAAAGCGTTTGAGATTGCAACTGACTCAAAAAGCACTCTTGCCCGTTACTATCTCAGGTCGTTAGAGATGGCCGCCAAGGGTGAGGCGACACCATGGTTCATTCCGAATGATGACCAAACAATCATCGATTTAGAGCACATCTTGCCAGAAGAACCCGGTGACAATTGGCCGCAATTCACAGAGGATGACGTTAAGACGTACAGCAGAAGAATAGGGAATCTTGCTCTGCTGCTGGCGAAAACAAACTCTGACCTTAAGAGCAGCAAATTTGAGCCAAAGAAGGCAGCATACAAAGACAGTCCGTATGAGCTTACTCGGATGGTCGCTCGCGAGCGTCGGTGGACGAAGGACGAGATTGTCGCCGGCCAGAAGAGGCTTTCTGACTACACTTTGAAGGCTTGGCCGCTGTAGTCGTCTGACCTGTCGCAATGTCGCCAATCAACTTGGCGCGCTGGATCGGATCGCGAGGCAACTTCAGTTTCCTGACCATGGCTCAATGGTAAAACGGCGACTGATCCCTTTACGACCCTGTGGAAATCAAACTGACCCCTTACCCGCATTGGGCTCTAGTGGCGGAGGCGTTATTATTTCTCGCCGTCGTTGCCTTGCTCGCTATAAGCATCCCGGTCGCGATCGTGGCGGGAATACCAGATGCAATCGTTAAAATGGTACGCGGTATTAGGAAACGTTAGTTCTTGGCTTGCGACCTCACGTCAACGCAGATTTCAGGCACCACCACGGGAACCCCGCTTCCCATTCAGTCTGCTACTCCTTTGAGAATTGTATGTAAAAGGAGAGCCACGTCGGGGAACCATTCTGCTTTTCGGCCATTGTTGTGCCTTCTGGGTCTCGCGCGCCCTCAAGACCGCGTATTCTGGTGTGAGCCAATTTCTGCCGTCTATTGTTTGCAGGTGTACTCCTCAGCTATCTGTCTACATCTAATGAAACATTCTCCTGGTGAGGGCATGTACCTTGACCTTAGATTTTGCCCAACCATCCAACCGCAATGGGAGGGAATGGCATGAAAATGAAATCCATCAGGAGAGCTTTTTATACCGGCATTGCTCATTGAGGCACTCGCCTGTATGGTGGCATTCGCAGCCGAGATGAGGAACGCGTGAAGCGAAGGGATTTTGTACGGCTTGGATGTGCCACCATGATCGCGACCGGAGCAGGTAAGCTGAGGCCTGCGTTTGGGAAGTCGTCATGCCTCCAGCAGGCTCTGGGGCCGTCACAGCATCTGATGGAACCGTTGGAACCGAAGGCGGCCGAGCATGCCACCGGGCGTGCGGCGCCTTTCACCCTGCAAATCGCGCCCATGATGGTCGAGTTGGCCCCGCAGGTTGTCATCAGCACAATCGGCTACAACAATAAAGTCCCCGGCCCCCTCCTGCGCGTGCGCGAAGGCCAGCTCGTGACGGTCGACGCTGTGAACAACACAGACGTTCCGGAGTACGTACATTGGCATGGCCTGTTCGTTCCGCCGGAAGTGGATGGGGTCGAAGAAGAAGGCACTCCCCCGGTCCCACCCCGCGGCAGGAGGCGCTACCAATTCGTGGCCAAGCCGGCGGGTTCGCGATGGTACCACTCGCACACCGCAGCCATGATGGATCTGCATCGGGGCTCCTACACGGGCCAGTTCGGTTTTTTCATGATCGATTCCGCGAATGACCCCGGACACTACGACCAGGAAGTCTTTCTGGCGCTGCGTGAATGGCAATATTTTCTGTCTACGATGGATCCGGACGAGATGGCGGCGGATCCTGACGACCCGATGCCCGAAAAACCCGCCAAGCCAGACCTGCGCATGAACGGACTCGAAGTGAGCGCTCCTCTTTATTCGATTAACGACAAAATGCTCGGGGCAGGGGAACCCCTCCGCGTGCAGCCGGGTCAGCGCGTCCTGATGCACCTTCTCAACGCGAGCGCAGCCCAGATTCATCGCGTGGCTTTGGCGGGCCACAAGTTTCAGGTGATCGCTCTCGATGGCAATCCCGTGCCGGCGCCTCAGCCGGCCGATGTCATTGAGATTGCTCCAGGCGAGCGCGTGGACGCGATCGTGGAGATGAATAACCCAGGCGTCTGGATTCTAGGCGAGATCCGCGATGTCGCGCGGCAATCCGGCATGGGCATCGTGGTGGAGTACGCCAACAAAAAGCAGCGCGCGCTGTGGACTCCGCCTGCCGAATTGGCGCTGGGACTACACAATATTTGGCACCAACGCGCCGCATCCAGCGCCAGACCAGACGATCGACATGGTGTTTGAAAAAATGCCGGGCGGACTGAATGGGATCAACCACTGGCTCGTGAACGGCAAAGAATATCCGCATGAAGGGGAATTCGTGTTCCGACCACGGACGCCGCTACCGGATTGTGTTTCGCAACCGCAGCGATGACTCGCACCCACTGCATTTCCACCGGCACCTGTTCGAACTGGTCGAACTCAACGGCAAGCCGACTGCCGGCATCAAGAAAGATACGGTGATCGTTCCCGCATATGGACGCGCCACGGTGGATCTGGTGGCCGACCAGCCGGGCCTGACGCTGTTTCACTGCCATATCCAGCAGCACATGGACTTTGGTTTCATGGCGTTGTTTCGGTATGCGTGAGTGCGGCGTAACGCGCGGGATGGTCGATTGGGTTTGTTTCCCACCCAAAACGCAAAATCGCGTTTAGGATGAGGCAACCTCAGCGCGTTGGGTGCGTTGCGGTTTTTTCACACATTTGTCATGCGCGCGCAACATTGCAGGGCGAAAATCGCAACTCGGTAGCAAGCATTCCCCAAAAACAAGCATTCCCCAAAAGTCTGAACAGGAGAAACTCAATGGAGACGATCCGGAGAAGGATCCGAGCCGCTGTGTTTATAGGAGCGGCCGCCTCGGTCATGGTATTTGCGGCTGTGGCCAATGCACAGAATCAAAACTCCAACAACAATCAGTGGCCTTACGGCTACCCGGCGCCAGACGGGAATTGGCCCTACGCAACCATCGGACGCTCCCCTGTCCTGGCGGTGGTCGGCGACGTCGCCTGCCAGCCAGGCGAGGAGGAAACTGGCGAGAAGGCGGGCGAAAACTGCGGCGCCCCCAAGGCCCCCTACACCGCCACCTCTCTGTGGCAATCCCAGGAGGCCACTGCAAATCAGATTGAGACGATGAAGCCTGACCTCGTCGCGATCCTCGGAGATCTTCAATACCAGGTAGGCCAATATTCGGACTTCGAAAACTCCTACGATCTGACCTATGGCGCTTTCAAAATGATCACGCGGCCGGCGCCTGGCAATCACGAGTTTTATGACGAGCATGGCGCGACCGGCGTTGCCGGCTACGGCTACTTCTCCTACTTCAACGGCTACCAGATCAATACCGCAGGGCAACCGATCACGGCTACGCTCGCGGACCCGTGCCCATCATCGATGACGGGTTGCGGCTATCCGGCCGCTACCACTCCCAACCCCCAACCTATACCTCGGGCTGATGGACAGGCGGGGCACTTCGAGGAGACGGGTGGAGTTGGATCCACCGTACCGGACGGGGGGCGCAGTCGGAGTCGGAGATGGCTGGTATTCCTATAATCTGGGCTCCTGGCATATCATCTCGCTCAATATCGAGTGCGAGACACAGCCGGGCGGCTGTTCAACCACGGGCTCCTGGTTTGCCGCCGAGCTCGAATGGCTGAAGAAGGATCTCGAGGCGAATCATTCCGCTTGCACAGCCGCGTACTGGCATCAGCCCACGTTCAGCGCTACGAACGGCATCACCGAGGAGGGCGAAACCGCTCAGGCCTTTTGGCAGCTGCTCTACGAACACGGAGCCGACCTGGTGCTGAACGGACACGACCACCTCTACGCCCGTTATCGCCCCCTTGACCCCAACGGAAATTCCGATCCAAGGAATGGCATACGGCAATTTACCGTAGGCACGGGCGGCGAGACACTCGATCCCATCGTCATAACCCCTGTCACGAGCGGCGCAAGTGAAACAAACATGGAGGACCCTACCGGCAACGTGAATTTCAACGCACAAAATCTTCAGGCGTATAGCGGGTCCTACTGGGGTGTGATGGGCCTGACGCTTTATCCGGACGGCTACGCGTGGAATTACGAGTCGGCACTGGCAGGTCCCACAGGTTTAGCCAATGGTCCCACACTTCCTGCACCGACTGCGACTGGTGTTTATATCGACAAGGGCGTCGGCACCTGCCACGGCCCAAACAGGTGGTAGCAACCGGATCGTCTTCGCCACTTTAGGCTCGACCTTGCCTCAGTACACGTTCCTCCTTCGCGAGAAATCGCGGAGGGGGAACTTTCTTGCTTGGCTCTCAGTTCCTGCTCGCCGCCTTTCCTCATCCGCGCATCTGGGTCCACGGCAGGCATTTCTCTTAGTCGTATCAGGGACACGTTCCAGAGGTTTGCCCAGCAGTTGCTGGCCGCGGCACCCCAGTCTTGGAATCGAACACGTTGAAGATGCGGAGAGTGACCAGGGGACGGATCCCGTCAACGGAACGCCCGCATGCGGCCCGAACATCTGGCAGTGTAAGCATTTTCCGAATGGGTGAAATCGAAGCAACGGCCCCTAACAAACCTCCATACCCAAAACGAATCGTAGCAATAGTCGGCGGAGCCATACGAATGGTGGTTGGGATAGGATGGGTTTGCCTACGGTCGAGCACAAATTCCGATTTTAGTAAGGGGGGCGAATGCGTCCGCCAGCGCGCAGTCTTGAATTGACGCAGGTGACAGAATGGAACGATGGCGCGGTTCAGGCAATCGAGGATTCGCTCGCCGCCGAAGAGCCGCTGGAAATTCGCGTTGACGGTACACCTCTGACCGTAACAATGCGTACTCCGGGGAATGATCTCGAATTGGCTGCGGGGTTCCTGTTGACCGAAGGCATCATCGAGTCGCACGACCAGCTCGGCAAGATTCGCGCCGTCGCGCCTGAGGCCGCCGCTAAAGAGCAACGTCGTTGAAGTGCAGTTAAAGAACTCGCAATTCACGGCCGAAGACCAGCAGCGGAATTTCTTCGCCGCATCGAGTTGCGGCATCTGCGGCAAGGCCTCGATTGAAGCGATTCGCCGCCGTGGCCTGCGCCCGCCGGACCGCGACTTTCGCGTGGTTCCAGAGGTGCTGTGCAGGTTGCCGGAGATCCTGCGCGCGGATCAACCGGTCTTTGATCGTACCGGCGGCCTGCACGCTGCCGCGCTCTTTGATGCGCAGGGAAACCTCATTGTCCTCCGCGAGGACATCGGCCGGCACAATGCAGTCGACAAGCTGGCCGGATGGGCTTTGCTCGAAGACCGCCTGCCGCTCAGCAACTTCATCATGCTCGTCAGCGGCAGGGGAGGATTCGAAATCATCCAGAAGGCGCTGGCCGCGGGCGTTCCCGTCGTTGCGTCTGTCTCCGCTCCCTCCAGTCTCGCGGTCAAGCTCGCCCGCGAGTTAGGCCTGACCCTGGTTGGCTTTCTGCGCGGGCAGCGGTTCGTTGTTTATTCAGGAAGCTTTCGCTGTCTTCCCGACAGTTCCTGGCAGAAAGTCTTAGAGATTTGATTTCCCGCCAGATCACCGGCAGGCCGTCGCCTTTCATCAAACATTCACAATGGACTGCGAGTCTATGGCGATTAGGGCTTTACGTATGCACGTCGCACGTACTAGCATCCTGCAATCGATGAAGGGAGGTCGCTTCCTTGGCGGTCATCGTGAACAGCAAACCTCAGGAGATCAAGCCCGGCGAGCGCCTGATCGACACCCTCAACCGTAGCGGAATCCTGATTCCGCAGGTCTGCTATCATCCCCAGCTTGGTCCCATCCAAACCTGCGATACCTGCATGGTCGAGATGGACGGCAAGCTTGTGAGAGCCTGCGGAACCCATGCCCTTGACGGCGCCCAGGTCGAGACCGGGTCGCCGCGGGCGGAGGCAGCGCGGCGTGAAGCCTTCGACCGCATCCTCGGCAATCATCTTGCTCTACTGCACGGTCTGCGACAATAACAACGGCAACTGCACTGTCCACAACACAGCGGTCCTTCTCGAAATCGAACATCAGGACACGCCCTTCAAACCCAAGCCCTACGAGGTCGATTCAAGCAATCCCTTTTATCGCTACGACCCTCAGCAGTGCATTCTCTGCGGGCGTTGTGTGGAAGCCTGCCAGAACCTCCAGGTAAACGAGACCCTCAGCATCCGCTGGGAGGATCCGCATCCGCGCGTCCTGTGGGATGGCGGCGCATCGATCGGCAAGTCGAGTTGTGTCTCCTGCGGCCACTGCGTCACAGTCTGTCCGTGCAATGCGCTTATGGAGACGTCGATGCTCGGCCAGGCCGGCTACTTTACCGGCTTGCCGAGCCATGCGCTGAAGGGCATGATCGACATCGTGAAGGGCGTAGAGCCGGAAGTGGGGTTTGGCTCGATCATGCAACTCTCTGAGGTTGAAGCCTACATGCGCGAATCGCAAATCAAGCGGACAAAGACCGTGTGCACCTACTGCGGTGTGGGTTGCGCGTTCGACGTCTGGACCAAAGAACGTCAGATCCTCAAAGTCGAGCCGCTTGAGGGTCCCGCCAACGGCGTTTCTACCTGCATTAAGGGCAAGTTTGGATGGGACTACACCAACAGTCCCGACCGTCTGACCAAGCCGCTGATTCGTGAAAACGACAAGTTCAGAGAGGCGACGTGGGATGAGGCACTCAACCTGGTGGCTCGCCGCTTCTCCGAGATCAAGGCGGCGCATGGTCCCGATGCGCTCGCGTTCATCTCCTCGTCAAAGTGCACGAACGAGGAAAGCTACCTGATGCAGAAGCTGGCGCGCGCGGTGATCGGGACCAACAACATGGATAACTGTTCGCGCTATTGCCAGGCGCCTGCGACCACCGGACTTTTCCGCACCGTGGGCTACGGCGGCGATTCGGGTTCCATCAAGGATATCGAGCAGGCCGGCCTGGTTGTCATTATCGGCAGCAATACGGCCGAGAGCCATCCCGTTCTGGCTACGCGCGTCAAGCGTGCGCATAAGCTGCGCGGCCAGAAGCTCATTGTCTCTGACCTTCGCGAACACGAAATGGCCCGCCGCGCCGATGTCTTCCTGCATCCGCGCCCCGGCACCGATCTCATCTGGCTTTCCGCTGTCACGCGCTACATCTTTGATCACGGACTGGCAAATCAATCCTTTATCGACAAATGGGTGAACAAGGCGGATGAGTACCGCAAGAGTCTCGAGGCTTTCACTCTCGAAATGGCGAGCGAGCGTTGTGGCATTCCGCAGGAAGTCCTCATCAAGGTCGCCCACATGATCGCCGAGGCCGATGGCGTGTGCATTTTGTGGGCCATGGGCGTAACGCAGCATGTGATGGGGTCGGACACATCGACGGCCATCTCGAATCTGCTGCTGGCCACTGGCAACTACATGCGGACGGGCACGGGAGCATACCCGCTCCGGGGACATAACAACGTGCAGGGCGCCAGTGACCACGGAGCCATGCCGAACTTCCTGCCTGGTTATCAGAAAGTCGACGATCCGGACATCCGGGCAAAATTCGAAAAAACGTGGAACGTCACTTTGCCGCCGAAGCCGGGCCTCGATAACCACCTGATGATCGATGCCATCCACGATGGTCGCCTCAAATCCATGTATGTCTTCGGCGAAGAGATGAGCCTTGTCGACTCCAACGCAAATTATGTCGCGGCTGCGCTGGAGAAGCTCGATTTCTTTGTCATGCAGGAGATCTTCTTCTCTGAGACTTGCCGCTTCGCGAATGTGATTCTGCCGGCAAGTCCAAGCCTGGAGAAGGAAGGCACTTTCACCAGCACGGAGCGGCGTATCCAGCGCCTTTATCAAGTCATGGAACCGCTGGGTGAAAGCCGTCCCGACTGGAAGATTTTAATCGATGTCGCAAACCGCCTTGGTGCCAACTGGAGCTACAAGCATCCGTCCGAGATCTACGAGGAGATCGCGCTGCTCACACCGATCATGGCGGGAGTTACCTATGAGCGGCTGGAAGGCTTCAAGTCATTGCAGTGGCCCGTCGGACCGGATGGAGCCGACGAGCCTCTGCTCTACACGCAAAAGTTCAAGACCCCGGACGGCAAGGCGACGTTCTTCCCGGTGCCGTGGACCGAACCCAGCAATCAGACGGACGAGGAATACGACCTGCACCTGAACAACGGACGCCTGCTTGAGCACTTCCACGAAGGCAACATGACCTACCGCACCGAAGGCATCCGCGAGAAAGTGCCCTGCACATTTGTTGAAGTGTCGCCCGAGCTGGCATCCGCGCGTGGTATCCAGACCGGAACCTGGGTGCGGCTTGCTTCGCGGTATGGTGCAGTCAAGGCGCAGGCCGTCGTCACCACGCGCGTCAGCGGCAACGAACTCTACATGCCGATGAACTCCACTCTTGAACCGGTGAACCGTCTCACCAGCAGCTGCACTGACAAGGTTACGCACACGCCGGCCTACAAGGAGACCTCGGTCACATCTTACGGTGCTGAGTCAAAAAGGCGACAATCCGTTGCCGCGGACCAATCCGCGCCACGGACATCCAACTCCCCAGATGGGTGTGGAAGTGGAGCGCAAGTGGGCGCGCAGCGATTACCACGTTGCCCGGCAATGGGTTGGTTCAGATTGAAACGCGCACAGCGGCACCTGCTGGACAGGAGAAATAAACATGGCGCGACCGATTGGCTTGGAAGTGGCACCGCGCGATCCGCGCGAAGAGCTGCGCAAGCGGCTGGAAGACGGCGCCAGAGCAACACGCGGAAGCACTCCTCGAATCCTATGAACTGCTGCAGCAGTTGCACGACTCCGGCGTTCTCAGGTTGCTGCGCGGAGCGGTGAGCTCGGGTGGCATGATCATCGATGCCGCGGTTGGCGCGGCCGATTCCGAGGAAGGCATTCGCGGACTGCGGAATGCAATCATCCTCGGCAAGATGCTCGGTGCGATCAACCCTGACCTGCTGCAGGGATTCGCCGTTGCCATGACCGAGACTCTCGGTTGCCAAAAGCCGATTGTGGAACCGCCCGGACTGTTTAAGTTGTTTGCTGAATTCCGGCAACCGGAGCTACGGCGCAGCATGGCGCTCATCAATAAATTCCTCGAAATCCTTGGGAGTGAGCTCAAAACCCGTGGGGAGTGCCGTTGATTGAAGCACCTCTAAAGCAAGGTTCGGAGGCGTTGCATGGCAGCTACCAATCGCTGGGGTATTGCACTGGCCGGCTTTTTGATGCAAGTCGCATTGGGAGCCGTCTACGCGTGGAGCGTCTTTCGCAACCCACTCATAAAGCAATTCGGCTGGTCCATCGGACAGGTCACCTGGACGTTCACGATTTGTATTTTTGTCGTGGGCGTCGCCGCCTTTCTTGGCGGGCTGTGGCTTAACAGGAAGGGACCTCGCGTTGTTGCGCTTACGGCCGGCGTGCTCTATGGGCTTGGCGTGTTTCTGGCGAGTTTCTCCGCCGCCGACAGGCTTTGGTGGCTCTACCTTAGCTATGGAGTGATTGGCGGAATCGGGCTCGGATTCGGCTACATCGTTCCCATCGCTGTGCTGGTCAAATGGTTTCCCGACCGCCGCGGCCTGATCACCGGCATTGCCGTTGGCGGCTTCGGCGCCGGAGCCCTGGTCACGGCACCAGTGGCTCAACGGCTGATCCAAAGCGTCGGAGTGCTGAAGACCTTCGCGTATCTCGGTATCGCGTACATGATCGTGATCGTCGTGGCGGGGCTGTTCATGAAGAACCCGCCCGCAGGATGGACCCCACGAAGCTGGAGCTCCAAACGCCACGCAAACGGCGCAGCGGGCCAAGGCCGACTACACACTCGGCACAGCGCTGGCAACCTGGCAATGGTGGGCGCTGTGGCTCTTGCTCTTCCTGAATACTTCGGCTGGAATCTCCCTCATCTCCCAGGAGTCGCCGATCTTCCAGAAACTCGACAGCCGCAAGCGCGGCCGTTGCAGCAGGCATGGTAGGAATCGTCAGCATCGGCAATTCGGTTGGCCGGATCTTCTGGGCCTCTTTATCTGACGGCATCACACGGCGCTGGGCATTTGCTGCAATGTATCTATGCCAATTCGGACTTTTCTGGCTCTTGCCCTCATTGACTTCCGTTGCGACGATCACCGTGATCTCATTCGTGATTCTCATGTGCTACGGGGGAGGCTTTGGAACCATGCCTGCGTTTGCTGCCGACTACTTTGGCTCAAAGAATGTCGGACCGATCTATGGCCTGATGCTCACTGCATGGGGCGTCGCGAGCTACTTCGGTCCGCAATTGCTTGTGAAATTCCTGGGTCCAGGCGGATCTTACGCTAGCGGCTTGCACACCATTGCGATCATCATGCTCGTCTCCACGGTCGTGCCGATCATCGTTTCCCCTCCGACGCGCGTGGCATCGTTGCATGGGGCGGAATCGGCGCCGAAAGGATCCGCAATTGTTTAGGCAAACCGTGCTTCAAGAATTCAAGCGAGAAACCGAGGTCTCCGTTTCCATTCGGCCTCTAAGGGGGGCGTGAACGAGAACCTCATTTCAAAACCTGCCTTCTCTTGTCTGAAATCCGAGCGGAATCTCGTTCTGCTCAATCGCCAAGGATTGGTAACGCTGAACCTCCGGTTAGGCTGATCCGGCATCAGCCGACCTCGACCGCGTCATTGCGAAATTTGCAATGTCATGGCTCGGCCGGTGTGCAAGAAGTGTGCTGAAAAGGTGAAGGGATCTGCCGGCCATAAAACGATCCAGATGGCGGCCAAGTGTTCACACCTGAGTCCCACTCATAATCTGGGTGTCGTTGATCGTATCTCCAGCGGGGTTCGACGGAACGCAACTGCTATCTAAGCCAACAGCCACCACAACAGCCACGAGACTGAAATAGCCACTTCCAATCGGAGCGGTCTTTCTCTTGTAACTGATTGATTTTCTGGTGCCCGGAGGGGGACTTGAACCCCCACGGCCGGTTAAGGCCTGCGGATTTTAAGTCCGCTGCGTCTGCCAATAAATCGTTTAATATAAATGATATAACTCCAGAATGCATGTGCGATGTGAAAGAGATTGTGAAAGTTTCCTGCCAGAATTTCTAATTCCGTTGCCCTTTGAGGTCGCTCCAGAGTGTCTTGAATCGGCGATATCCCGCTAAACCAGGAAATCAGATTCCGTGCAATACGGCTCCTGCCACCTACACAGACTGACGGCAGTTGTTCGGCAAATCGTATATTATCAAGTCCTCCCCCGAGAAGGATCTTACATGTCTCTCGAAAGCGCCGATACTGCTGTGGGACCTAAGTTGCCGCCCAGATGGTTTTGGGAATCGGCCGTGAACAGCGGCCAGCGGCTAAGGCAGGTAGAATTGCTGCGTTCAGAAAACATACTGGAAATCCTCGTCCAAGGGTTGAGGTGAGCTATGGAGTTGCAAGATGCGCTATACCAAGTAGCGCGGACGCTGGTCGACGCATTCGATGTCGATATTCAGCTTTGGATGGGCAAGGCTCTCAAAAAGCTCAGGGGCACTCCAGCTGGAGAATCGTTCGCAAATTGGGCCGAAGCGAACCAGATGGCTTTTGAAATCCTCCTGCGCGTCACCTCCGCTGCGGTTCGGCGATTGCCTCAGGATAGCAATCTTCTGATCGAAACGATCTATACGCAATTGTCTCGATTGCCGGTTGAAATCAAGCGTGCAGTTGATGACGATGGCTCCGGGGTCACTTTTCAAGCCGCGCGGAAAAACGGCGAGTTCTTTGCGAAATACGAAGGTGCTGTAAAAGATTTGCCAGATGAGAGCCTTGCCGAGGTCGCTCGACTCACCCACCGTCAGTTGAATGAATGGGTGAATTCCCCTTCTCGAATTCGTCTCCACCTGCTAAAAAAATGGGCCCAGGAAACCTCCGAACGGGAGGCGAAAAGGAACCGGACCGCGAAACCGGCGAATAACTTACTTGCGCCACTTGCCAGCTCGATCACGTCTGTTCCGAGCAAACTTGAAGCATCCGCTCAGAAACTCGCGCCTGGTGTCGGTAAGGTTGCGGATTGGCTGGAAGCGCATGGTGGAAAGCCTAAATAGAAGCATCGGCTGATCCGAAGGTGCTCCCGGGGAGGAAGAAATGAAGCCCCTGATTCAGGAAATCTGGCGCGTGATTGCCAGCATCTGGCGCATTGGTGACGCGTGGCTGCGTTGCATCGCCGTTCTTGCCGTTGTCGTACTGCTCGCCATGTTCGCCGCTGCCATGCTTGTGCCGCAGAATCTGCAGGTGACGGTCGTTCCAATCCTGGCCCTTATCCCGCTCGCGGGACTTCTCTTCCTGACTATCAAAAGGCCAACGCTGGTTGCCCTCGCGGCTACGGCCGAAATTGGCCGTAAAGCAATCAGAGCCGTGTCATTGGCGTTAGCGGCAGACCTCATCTTTGGTGTCTATCTGTCCCTAGTGCCGATTTCCAATGACCGCGGACTGGTTCCACTCCTCGTTCTCGTGCTGGTCACGATCGTATTGCTCCGCATCGGCAACGCACCCGCTTTCGTTTCCGTTCTGATGATCGTTCTTGCCGTCGCGATTAGCGTCGTATTCTTCATCGGAGGAAGAGACCAGTTTCATCCTGGAATGACTTATCAAGGCGTTTGCGTCGTCACGCCGGAGGGGCTGCGCAGTTACGCCAATTTGAAACGAGATCCGATCTACGGCTTGCCCACACACCCCTGCACGACCCAGGAGATCATCGATCTTCGCCGCGAGAAGGTGAGCGTTCCCGAATCGCGGCCCATATCCGTAACAGACGCGCGGAACTATCCCTTCTTCGACTCCGTTACGGGCCAGCCTAAAGTCTGGTACTCCAAACGCGCGGATGGCTCCTACGCTCTTTTTGACCGGCCGGGAAGTGACCCCGCAACCGGAGAGCCTCTCAAGCCCATCGACGAGGTGGTGCGCCAGGATCTGATCCGGCAGCAGCAGAGTGCCGGCCAGCAGCACGCACAAGGCGAAGTGGAAGCCGCGCAACGCGCACAAGATGCCGCTGCGGCGGAGCTTATCAATGCGGGCATCCACCGCCAATCAGGAGTGCGGCAGGCAGCAGTCTTAATTTTCTCGCGGGATGCATCCTCGGTGACTACTGTCGAAAGCGAAGTGGCGGAAGCGCTCAAACAGAGAGGCGTCAGCCCTGTTTTGTTTTTCTTCAAACCGGCGTTTCTCCAACATGGCAGGGCAGAACGGCTGTTTCATGGCGATTGGAGCGCCGTAGACGGACTCAACCTCGCTGCGCACGTCAACTTTGTGGTGATTGGTTCCGCGGCCTCGACGTTCAGCTCATCCCCGAACTTGGATAGTGTGATGAGCGCGCATACGCAGATCGAGCTTCAATGCTTCGATACTGCCACGCAATCAAGTTGCGGGCAAAGCGAGATCAATAGCGATGGTGCCGGGTTTAGTCAACAAGACGCTCTTGGAAATAGCTACACAAGGGCGACCTTGCAAATCGCAGCATTTTCCCGCGTCATTTCGCTAAAGTGAATATGGAGGAACGATGACTTCTATACGGCCGCTACTGATCGCCTTCCCGGCCCTGCTTTTTTGCATTGGAGTGTATGGGCAAGACTCTGAGATTCAGCAGATTTCCGCGAAACTCACAACAAACCTCACTTCAGAGGGTAGAAAAAGTGTTGCGGTTGTCGACTTTACTGATCTCAGCGGCTGCGTCACGGAACTCGGACGTTACGTGGCGGAGGAGCTCTCGACCGATCTCGCCTCGCAGCATACCAGTTTCCAAGTGGTGGACCGGACCAGTCTTCAAGTCATTATGCAGGAGAACAAATTGGCTTCTACGGGTGTTATTGATCCGACCGTTGCTCGCAGGCTCGGACAGATCGCCGGGGTTGACACTCTGATCTCAGGAACCTTGACGCCGCTCGGTGACACGGTTCATCTGTCTGTGAAAGCACTCGACGCAACCACGGCTCGCGTTATTATTGCTGATCGAGGTGACATCCCGCGGACCGGGGCCGTGAATGACCTGCTTGCCAGAGGCGTGGGGTGCTCCGGTTCTCTGCCGGCAACGGGTACTCGCGCTCAAGCCCCTAGCCAAGCTACCCCAAACGCGCCGCCGGCCACGAGCTCCGTTAGGCCGATAACAGAAAGGAATTACAGATTTGACCTACAGTCTTGCAAAGAGAAGCAAGGTGAGGTTGTGTGTCGCCTCTTAGTAACCAACCAGGGCGATGATCGGAAATTGTGGATTGAAGCTTCGACTAGCTACCAAGGCTTTAAGAGGGAAGATTCCGAGTCGCAGCTCTTTGACAATTTGGGAAACGGATATATCGCGAAATCCGTTAGGATTGCCAACGATCACGGAGAGGAAGGTGCCGCATGGCACGAGTTCCCAAATGGCGTTCCGACACCATTGCAACTTTCTTTCGACGGGGTCGCTCCTGACGCAAGTTCGATCGGCCTATTGCAAATCCTGTGTACAGAATACGGTTCAGGTGGTTTCCAGATTCGGATCCCATTTCGTGGAATCCCAATAGATAAGTAACGCCCGGGTTTGAGTACACGATTTCCTCGCGAGACCTTCCCGCCTTCGCAGTTCGAATAAATGGAGCCAGCCCTTTGTCGTCGGCCCTAGATCAGTCTGCTTGGGTCTAAACGCCAATGCCAACATCCATCCCTTGGCTGCGCGCAGGTTGCGTCGATTGCGCGACATCCTCTTGTATGGAAGAAATGGCCTTCTCCGGCTTATGCGCACTTTCGTGCGAGATGTCTCGACTGAGCACTTCTTTCAGCGAGGTGCGATCATTCGTGAATATCTGTGCATCCCATTGGCCGCGCGACACCGAAACATAGGCCATGCGGTTGTTGAGCAGATCTTTGGCACCGAGTTCCGTGTCAACATGGATGAGAACACGGTCGGCGGTTTGGCCCTGGCCAGAATAGCTCGTGACGGCATAACCGTGATCGAGATGCGGATGACGCTGCGGGTCGAAACTCATTTCGCGCCCATTTTCCAACTTGAGAGTCATGGCTCCATTCGGTGAGATGCGTTCGATGCTGCCAAGCTCTCGATTTGCAATCTTCAACTCCTGGTTGGGCGCCGTGAACTGGATACGGTCACCGACGGAGAATGCGCGCTCCTGCTCCCGGTAAACCGAAACTCCCATCTGCCGGCGCGGGTCATACGTTTGCTCAGTTCCATCTACGCGTATCACGGTCAGCATGTTGTTTTTCGAGTCGATGCTTGATACGCGAGTATATTCACCCTTCTCGATACCCGTTTCCTGAGAGCCGTGCGAGTACCGCAGAATGTCATTCACCTGATATTGCTGGGCCCAAGTCCGATCCGCACCGGTCATCTCCTGACGCGGCACAAGCGTGATCAAAGAGTCCTCGGCGCGGTTCACCACCCCGCGAGATTGCAACTCTTCATGAATCCGTTGATTGATTTCGATACGAGACCGGTTGTCGGGCGAGACGACCAGCGTGCTTTCGGGCGAGCGAGAGTACTCCCGAGCGATCGCGTCGATGCGCTCTCTACGGCCCGGTATCTCATGAACTCGCCCCTGGCGGTCAAGGCTCGACAACGCTGCTCCAATATCTCCGCGTGCCAACTCTTCCACAGCACGCTTCAACTCCGGGTCTCGCTGCCGAACGATTTCATCAAGCTTCGCCGTCTTCATCCCTGCTTCCTGGAGCTGCGCGAAGGGGCGGCCCGCTTCGACCGCCTCGTGCTGGCGCGTGTCGCCGACTAGTAGCACCCGGTCATTTGGATGTAACCGCCCAATGAACTCGTGCATCTGGCGGGTTGAGGCTAATGACGATTCATCG
This sequence comes from uncultured Acidobacteriaceae bacterium, assembly GCA_963780515.1. GTDB lineage: Bacteria > Acidobacteriota > Terriglobia > Terriglobales > Acidobacteriaceae > Telmatobacter. Next base: position 4,458 of record CAWACG010000013.1, on the reverse strand, counting down.
AGCACGTAGAGCTTGCGTTCGCCGGTGTCAGGCTGTTCTCCTCGCGCAAGGTGCCGCTGCAGCGTCGATGTTTCGATCCCAGCTTCGGCGAGCTTTTGCGCAGCACGAGACGTGGGTGCGAACCCCTCTACCCGGTATCCCTCCGCTTCGGCACCTTCACGGACGACCGCCAGAGCCGTTGTCTTCCCGGCACCAGCGACTCCATCGATCCCAACGATTTTTTCGCGAGACTGAAAAACCTCATCGATCGCCTGACGCTGCGAAACGTTCAACTCCGGGTGACGGTTCTCGATGCCAATGCGTAGTTCCTGAGAGACCAGCATCGGGTCGCGCGGTTCACGCACGTTACCCTCTTGCATACGGCCAATGATTTCCTTTTCGAGTCGAATCATTTCAGCGGTCGTATATTGTGGGGCTGCCCGCCCTGCATCATCTTCGAGCTTCCGAAATTCCCCATTCGCCACACGTCGCTCAAACTCCTCGCGCGCCTGCCCGTAGCTCAACTTCCCCATACCGCGATCCAACACGGATTGCAGGATGCTTCGCTCGTCCTGTACGGCGGAACGCTCAAAAGTGTGATTTCGCGCATATGTTACCGCTTGCTGGATCACCTTTTCGGGGTTCTCGGCACGATGGAGACTATGCTCTCTTGCCTGCGCCACTACGCGGTCGGCCTGGTGGCCAAACTGGGCAGCCAGTTCCCGATGGCGTTGCAATACCTCCTGAGGCGAGTGCAATTCCTTGTTGTCCCGCGTTCGATGCGCTGCGACCTGAGCAGCGCCAGCGCCATCCCTCCCTATCTCCTGCAAGTGTTCCTTGATTTGCTCACGGCGAGGGCTCGATGCGTCGAGATACTCCTGGGTATAGCCTTTGATCTCAGGCTGTCCGTGCTTGCCGGTCTGTATCTCGTATCCCAACCCTTGAAGCCGAATTGCAAGCTCGGATCGATACACACTCGTCACATAATGCTGGGACTGGAACAGGCTGCGCTCCTGGAGAGCGCGCGTTTGACCGTTGTCACGCTCAGTGACATTGAAGATGACAGCATGAGTGTGTAGTTGCGGCGCCGCGTATCCCTCAACCGGTCGAGCCGTGTCATGCTCGAAGGTCGCTGCAACAAATCTGCCGGTGGTCTCCGGCGCGTGCACGTTTCCGATGCGGGCTTGCGTGTACCGCTCTAACTCACTCAAGGCGACGCGAACACTTTCGCGGTGGGCATCGCGTACGCGGTCATCTCCGCCCACGAGAGCAGTGAGTGATACGGACTTCGGCGCTGAAAATGTAGCGTCCCAACCAGCGCGATGCTCCGCACTGGTGATCTGCTTGCCGTATTCATTCTCGTAAGTTCGAGCAGGCTGATGTTTGACAAGCTGTGCACCGCTCTCTGGGTGCCGACCCTCACTCAGATGGGCAAAGTGATCGGCCCGGACGGGCCCGATAAGATTCCATTCCTCTGCAAGTTTGCCCTGCCACTCGCTGTTCGCCCGCTGGTCACGACTCCAGTAGTTCTGTTCCTCTGAAGCGAATTCACGGGAGTGATAGGTCTGTGCCTGTCCCGAGGACAGTGCTTTCGAGATGGTTAACATGCGCTTTCAACTCCAAATTGTGCGCGGCAGCATCTCGCTACTACCCGCCGGTTCAATCGGCGATTAGATTCAATCAATCCACTCCGATTCATCCCACACAGTCGGTTCGGCATTTACGACTTTAGGTTGCGAACCTGCCGGAAATAAGCCTTGCCTTCTAGCAGGCCTCTTGGGGGTTTCGGTCGCAACAACTGATTCGGATGTTGGCTGTGATCCCGGTGCCTTCACCAGTTCGGGGCGTGGAGCAGACGTCGGTGTGCGCTCCAGAAATGCCGGTTCTCGCTCGATTACGGCTACGTACGGAAATCGAACGGATGCAACTCGGTTCTCCTGTTTAATGTAACCGTGAAGCGGTTCCAGACCAGCGATCTCAGATGCCATGACCAATGGCTTCGTTGCAATCTCCATCGTGTATTGCTTATTCAGGGGGAGCAAGCTGGCCTTCCGCGACTCTTTGAGACGCTCGACCTCGATCTCGCCTATTGCATCTGAAACCCACTTCGCGGCATGCGGTTCCGTGGTTTTGAGAAAGATCTTCGTTGCCGGCTGGGACAGCATGGCCTCTGCATCTTTTCCATAGCGCTTCTCAAGCTGGCTACGGCCCTGGAAACCGAGCACAACAGGGTTGCCAGACTTCCGAGCCTCTGTGACCGCCGTATGAAGTTGCGGCAACTTGTTGAGACTTGCGAGCTCGTCCAGAACGAACCATACCGGCTTGGTCCGATGGAGCGAGGGTTCCATTGTCCGGAGGATCAGCATGTCAAGCCACGCGCTATGCAACGGGAGGACTTTTTGGCGGGAAGCTGGCCTCGACGTGAGAAAGACCCATTGTCGTCTCTCGATGTTCCAACCTCCAGACGAGAAGACTGTCCGGCTCCCTTCCCTCGATGGCAGTTGCTCCAAGCTCTCGGCAATCATGTTGAAGGACGAAAGAACACCGCCGCGCTGCGCTGGCGCACCAGGGTCCAGAAATGCCGCGTACGGCGTCCCTTTCACCATGCGCTCGATTTCCGCCGGATTGCTCATCCACTCGACAAGCTGCTGGGGGCTTGGGTGGCGCCGCATCAGAAATGTAAATATCCGCCGCGGGGCATCCGTAAAATATTCCTTTTCATAATCCTTGTCAGGGAACAGTGACGCAGCCATCGCGGTGTTCCCGTCATCGGAATTCGACTCGTCCGCGATGTCCCAGTAGGGGCAACGACGATCAAGCGGATTGAGAATCACGTCGCCCCGTTCGGCCGAGTAGAACTCTGGCGTGAACTCAAGAGCGGGATCGTAGACAATGGCTGTTTCTTGCCGTTCACTCACTTGGCGGAGAATCTGGCGCATGGCCGAGGTCTTCCCGCTGCCACTGTCACCCATAATAAGGATGTGGTTTGGTTCGAGGTTTCGTCGGATCGCAAGGTATGGCGAATCCAGATTCGGAATCAGTTTGCTGAACGAACCGAGAAGACTGCTTTCCCCGCGCAATTGAAAGCGGATACCGTCGGGCTGCAATTTTGAATTCCACTCAGCAGCGGTCACTAATTCCGGCCCCTTGGTTCGACGGCCATGACGCTCTTCGTGCCGCGACTGGGCTCTCCCTCTTCGCCTGATCGCAATCACCCCCACCATCAATACGGAGAATCCGAGAAGACAGACCAGCGCGGGCTTCGCCATAACCCAACGGTATCCGACACCGTTGTAGAAGTTCCTTTGTAAGATCTGCTCCACCTGGGCCGAATTGACCCGCTGTTCCGGACTCTCCTCGATTCCAGTCCAGCCGTCTTTCAGGGCTGCTTGCGACAGTCGAACTGGCAGCTTTCCATTCTGGGCGAACACCGCATCTGGCTCCGTCAGAAGCGCTCGCTGTCGTCCGGGAGCCGTTTTGTACAGCCAGTTGACCGGGGTGGTGGCACCAGGAATCTTTGCGGTTTCCCCGCTCACTACGTACGTCAGCAAGTAGTATCGCTGGAGTGGGGGCTCGACCAGAACAAACGACACCAGCAAGGGCAGTATGGGTAGACCAAAGACAATGCCCAGAATGATGAAGACGAACCACAATGAGCGGCGGGGGAACCGCATTGGTCTCATGGTTTGACCTCCGACACTTTCCCGTTTTTGGCACCTCGCCGGCTGGCGAGGAATTCCTCGGCCTTTTGTTGTTTGATTGAATCCGCGTAGGCGGACATCTTCCTGACCGACTCTTCGGTCAGAGTCCCCTTGGATGCGGACGCAAAGAGGTTCAGGACAAGCGTCCGGATCGCCATCAATTCAGCCAGCAAGACGGGATCGGTCCGGTCCACCGGCGAAGTTCGAGCCTGGGCAAGGGCCGCATCCCGCAGCCACTCGGAGACCTTCTTCCCGGTGCGCGCGGCAGCCGCTTCAACCTCGGCAAACTCCGCCTCGGTGATGCGTGTGGCTATGGACTTGGCACGAAAATTCTCGGCTGCCCGAGCGGCGGGAGCCGCTGGCGGAATCACGGTAGGCGGTCTGGTCTCGGGGGAAGACATCAGGTAAGTCGCCTTATCTGCAACCTACGCCTGGTCATTTTCAATGTCAAACCTCGCGGATGTAAACCCTTCGATCTAAAGATGTTCACGCTCGTGAACAGGACACCTCCCCGTGCATGGAGGATTGTTTACGCAGGTGAACACGTCGCGCTAAGTGATTGGAATTGCGAGCGTTCGCAAACGTAAACCCGGGACGGCAGCCAGCACCCCGTTGGGGATGACGTGTCACCTTTCACCCGCTGCGAAGCAGCGCGACTGTAAGCCGCAAGCGAGTCGGATCTCGGCGGCGGGCGAGATGAAATGGAGCAGCGCGCCCGGCACTCCGGGAACAGGATCGGGTGCCGCTTCGCACTGCCGGTGGCACTTGCCCGTCGGGT
>CAWACG010000012.1:0-742112 GCA_963780515.1 uncultured Acidobacteriaceae bacterium | reverse complement strand
GCCGAGGACCGCAGCTTCGTTGATATCGACGACCAGTTTTGAACCAAGCAGGCGCGAGACGTGACCGAGCGCATATTCGGCAAAGCTGGCCGACCGATACCGCAGCCTGTAACCGACTAGATATTCGACGATGATCTCGGCAACAGTCCGAATGCGATTCTGACGGACTTCCTTGACGTTGTTGTATCCGGCTTCGAGTTCCCGCCTGCGCTCCTGCTCTGCGCTCTTGGCGATGGTTTTGGATGTTGACTTGGACGATTCCCGGACCAGTTGGCCGGCAAAAAAGAAACTGTACCACCAGACATTTCCTCGTTTGAAAAGCGACATATTCCACTCCTGTCTCTCGGTTTGGCGCGCCGGTGCACCGGAGCGCGACTGAAGATTCAGGCGCGGACGAAATTCGATCAAATTCAGGTCGCCGGGAGGCCAGAGAGGAACCTGGTCGAGAGGCTTCAGATTGGAGGCTGGGAGTCGGCTGAGGAGGGGAGCAACAACTAAGCTCGATTGCTATGGATTAGCACTCGATTTTGAAGGAGCAGGTGCACAAAAGTCTTCACAGTTGGCACTTTTGGGGGGATTTCTGCTCGTCTTCTTCTTGCTAAGTTATTGATTTTATTGGCTCCTCAGGTAGGACTCGAACCTACAACCCTTCGGTTAACAGCCGAATGCTCTGCCATTGAGCTACTGAGGAGTGTCTGGCGATGGATTGTCCCTTATCAAGTTACCAGACCCGCCGAGTCGCGTCAAAACGCCCTTCGCGAATGCCCTGCCCCCGCGGCGGTAGGATAGGAGCAGCCAGAATAGGAGGCACAATGTCCCGAATTTCCCGACTCGACCGCAGCCAGGTCACCCCGGATATTGCGGCACTGTACGACAAGGCCTTTGCGCAGCGAGGCAATGTTCCCAACATGTTCCGCGTGATGGCGCATCGGCCTGAAATCTTCTCCACCATGCAGGCTCATTTCGGCGCTGTGCTCAACACCGGCACCGTCTCCACCAAGCTCAAAGAGCTCATCATCGTCCGTACCAGCCAGGTCAACATCACCCCCTACTGCCTGGCCAGCCACACCATCCTCGCCCGTGGCCTCGGCTGGAGCGACGACCAGCTCGCCCACCTCGCCCAGTGGCCACAGCGCGACGATTTCACGCCCGCTGAAAAGGCCGCCCTCCGGCTGGCCGAGACCGTCACCCGGGACCCCCATGCCGTCACCGACGAGCAGTTCGCCGAACTGCGCAGACTTTTTCTCCGAAGGCGAAGTGGTGGAATTGCTTTGCGCCATAGGCCTCTTCAATTACTTCAACCGCTTCAATAATGCCCTGCAAATGGAACCAACCAAACCCGGCGAAGGTGGATGCGTTGCGCCGCCCGTCGAAGCGACTGCGGCCCGATAAGTTCGACCCCGTCTTCGGATAGGTCTGCGCCGCCAAACTGTCGACTCAGTCATGTCTCAGATCGATCACTGCCCGCAGAATTGGAGCCTTCAAAGGCTCTTCAACTCTCCAACTACCCCACTAGGAGCCCCATTCCACGCATGAAACTGCAACTTCCCGCCGGCGACTTTCGCGCCTACCTCTTCGACTGCGACGGCACCATCGTCGATTCAATGCCTCTCCACTACAACGCCTGGAAGAAAGCACTCGCCGAATGGAATTGCGAATTTGACGAGCAGCTCTTCTATTCCTGGGGCGGCCGGCCAGTCGTCGAAATCATTTCCGCGCTCAACCAGAAAAATGGGCTCAACATGCCGGTGGATGCCGTCGCTAAGAGAAAGGAGAATCTCTACTACGAGCAGCTCCCGCAACTCAAGGCCATCCCCGAGGTAATCGAGCATATCGAAGCACAGCACGGGCGCATTCCCCTTGCGGTCGTTTCCGGCAGCAGGCGAAATTCGGTGGAAGGATCTCTTACCACCCTCAAGCTCCTCGACAAGTTCCAAACCATCGTAAGTGCCGAAGACTATAAAAATGGCAAGCCGGCCCCCGATGCGTTTCTCCTTGCGGCCTCGAGGCTCGGCGTGGCCCCCGCAGATTGCCTCGTCTTTGAAGACACCGATTTGGGCATTCAAGCCGCAACCGCCGCAGGAATGGCTTCCGTCCGCGTCCCGCCACCTTCTGAAAGAAACTGAGGAACCACCGCTCTCCCGTCTGCGTAGAATCTTGCCAGACCGCAAGCGCGCACAGGATTGACATGCTTTCCGACCAGAGAGATCACCAACTTCAAAAGACCGGTGCGCGCGACCGTGCCAGCCTCATCCCCCTGCTCGCCATTGCTGGTGTCGTGGCGCTGATCCATGTCGCCACCAACGGCCGCTACGGCTTCCACCGCGACGAACTTCAATTCCTCAGCGATGCCCGCCACCTCGACTGGGGATTCGTCTCCTACCCCCCACTCACTCCCTTCATTGAGCGCATCAGTCTCAGCCTCTTCGGTCTGTCCCTGATTGGTCTGCGCCTGTTTTCGGTCCTCGGACAAGCAGTTGTGATCGTGGTCAGCGGGCTCATGGCTGCGCGACCTCGGCGGCGGGCGCCTCGCGCAACTCACGACCGCGCTTGCCGTCGCGCTCTCCCCGCTTCCAATCTTCGAAGCGACAGAATTTCAGTACACATCGTTCGCATTTTTGTGGTGGGTGCTGGTCGCATGGTTCACAATTCGTCTGCTCAAAACGGACAACCCCCGCTGGTGGCTGGCCATCGGAGCGGCAATCGGACTTGGCTTGATGACCAAGTATGCCGTTGTCTTTTTCATCGCCGGAATCATCGTCGGCATGGTGTTTTCCCCTGCCCGGCGATACTTCGCGTCAAAGTGGTTCTGGGCTGGCGTCGCCCTGGCCCTGCTCATCTTTTTGCCAAATGTCATCTGGCTCATCCGCCACGACTTCATCTCCTACCAGTTCTTGCAGCACATTCACAAGCGCGATGTGGGTGAGGGCCGTGCGGAAGGATACCTGCGCTACCAGTTTCTGGTCTGTGCAAATCTCTTCGCCGCTCCCGTGTGGCTCATCGGACTCTACGCATTCGTGCGCGACCGCCGCTATCGCATGATGGCGTGTATGTACCTTGTGCCGCTGCTCGTCTTCTGGATCGACAAGGGCCGCTTCTACTATGTCGCTGAAGCATATCCCGCGCTGATCGCGATGGGCGCCGCGACGAGTGAGCGCTGGCTGGTGCAAGTCCCCAAGTGGGCGCGGGTCACTGTCGAAGCTGTCTTCTTTACGGGGCTGTCCGTTGCGGGCGCCTATTTCTTTGCCGGTTGGGTCCCTCTGGCGACCGGCGGCCCGCTACGTGACTTTGCCCTTAAACACAGCGAAGATCTGCGCGAAGAAATCGGCTGGAATGAACTCGTCAAATCTGTCGCCGGCGTTCGCGATTCCCTGCCCGCCGATCAGCAGGCAAACGTCGGTATCCTGGTCGGCAATTACGGCGAGCAGGGCGCAATCGAAATTCTCGGCCCCGCCTATCATTTGCCGCCGCCCATTAGCATGACCAACTCCGCCTGGCTCCGCGGATATCCTACGCCGCAGCCGTCCACGCTTATCGTCACCGGATCTTCCCTCGAATGGGCAGACCACAACTTCACCGGCTGCCGCGTCGCCGGCCACATCGGCAATTCGCTCGGCGTTAAGAATGAAGAAAGCATGTACCATTCCGACATTCTTGTATGCGGACCGCCACGCCAGCCCTGGCCCGTTTTCTGGAAAGACCACGAACTCTTCGGTTGACACCGGCAGCGCGCTTCAATACAGCAGCACTGCCACGCGATAGGCCGCAAATTCGCCCGATCCAACTCGTGCCGTGCAGCCTCCAATCGCGGCTTGTCTGTAATCCCCCGACGAGAGCTTCTCTACAAGCGGCGCCGGCAGCCGATCCAGGCCGGCTCCCTGCCAGCGCATAATAAACCGCGGCACCGGTCCACCATGCGTACCTGGAACTCCGTGATCCATCTCGCAGGCCTCCCGCGCCACAGCAGGATTACTTAGAATCGCGACGCCGCTGGGACGAATCAACGCCGCGACCTGGGCTTCCACTTGCGAGGGCGAAAGTTGCTCCACAACTCGCGAGAAATCCTCCACGGCGTAGAGCGTACCGCGAGCGGCCACAACCGCCACTCCAATCCTGTCCACTTCCGGGTTCAACAAATTGGCCCGGTGTCCCGGCGAATGCATCCATTCGTCATGAATTGTTGCCGCCGTGGGTCCAACCGCGACGTTCTCTTCAACCAGGCTGAAATGCGCACCCGCCTGTGAGGCACGAGTTGCAAGGTCCGGCTCGCCCCCGTAGCGATGTGAAATCGGCCCTTCCGCAGCCATACGCTGGCAGTGCTGCAGAGCAGCCTCCGCCAGGGCGCCGTCCCACTTCAACTGCCCCGCTCCTGTCGCAGCGCGAGACTCGTTGGCCAGCGCAAACAGCTGTTCGGCCGCTGCGGGCATTGACTGTCCACCTTGCGCCTGCGCATACTGCGCGCTCGCCCCTGCTGCAGCTCCTGCAAGCACAAGACACAAAACCATTCCCTTCCGCGAGATACCCATATCCATTTAGACACCACTATACTTTCGCTGTCGCGGTATTCTTGCTGTGCCCATGCTTTTTCCCGACACCAAGGTGCTCCGCCGTCGAATGCGCCGCCAGCCCCTCGCTGTTGCAGGTGTCGTCCTGTTCACAGCTTTCGTTCTTGGCGGATTGGCGGCTCCGTGGCTGGCGCCTGATAACCCTGCCACAATCGACCTCGTCCATCGCCTTCAAGGCCCTTCGGCCGCTCATCTTGCCGGTACGGACGAACTCGGCCGGGACACCCTCTCGCGTCTGCTGTGGGGGGCCCGCATTTCCCTGGCTGTCTCGGTCACCGTCGTCACCATCTCGCTTGTATTGGGACTCACCGTGGGCGGCTTGGCCGGCTACATCGGCGGCTGGGTTGACGTTGCGCTCACCACGTTTGCAATGAACACCTTTCTCGCCCTGCCGGGCATTCTGCTCGCCATCGCCTTCGCTGCATTCCTGGGCCCGGGGTTTACTAACTTGGTGCTGGCCTTGGCCATCGGCGGATGGGCAGGCTACGCCCGTCTCGTCCGGGCGCAGGTCATGGCCGTTCGGGAACGCGAATACGTTGAGGCGGCCCGAGCCCTTGGCGCCGGCGGGATGCGCATCTTCTTTCGGCATATTCTGCCCAACATCGTGCAACCCATTCTGGTTCAAGCAGCTATAGGCATGGCCGGCGTCATTTTGGCAGAAGCCACGCTATCCTTTCTGGGCCTCGGAATTCCCGCCCCGGCGCCCAGTTGGGGTGCCATGCTCAACGACGCCCGCCTCCATTTGTTTGACACCCCCCGCCTCGTCCTCTTCCCCGCAGCAGCCGTGGCGGGCGCCGTCTTGGGCTTCAACTTCCTTGGCGACGCTCTTCGCGACCAACTTGACCCGCGCACCAAGCTCGAAATAGGGCTATGATGTCGCCATGTTTACGATGCACAAGGGCGACTGTGAACATTGCTCCCGAGCCTTCCATTACATGCTTTTGAACGCTGGAATCGGCGACTTCTCCTACGCCTATTGCGATGCTTGTGGCATGTTAGCCACCCTCCCGTTTTCGAACAGGGAAATGTCTGCTCTGCCGCCATCTTCCGAAACTCATCAGGTGATCCCTCGCGACTGGGAGCCTTTCATCCTTCCTTGCGCGTGCGGCGGACACTTCCGCAGAGAAGCTTCGCCCCGTTGCACTTACTGCAATTCAGTCATCTCTGCCGATCTCGCCGCCGACCACATCGAGCGCAACTCAATCGGTGCGACACGCGGATGGCACTGGCAACGAAACTGGAGCGATACGTTTTGCATGGCGCTCGAAGATCCTCACAATCCCGGAAAGCTGCGCCAGGTAACCGACGTGGTGAGGAAACAGGAAGATCCCATCGAGACAACTGCACGGAGAAGCTGGACGCAAATCTTTAGCTTCAGCAGATGAAGATCGGCGTTGTCAGCGATACGCATGGCCTGCTCCGTCCTGAAGTCCTGCCCGCTCTCGCAGGTGTTGATCACATCCTCCATCTCGGCGATGTCGGGAGTTCCACCATCCTCAAAACCCTGGCCGAGATTGCTCCCGTTCATGCCGTGCGCGGCAACGTCGACAATTCCGGCCCCTGCAGCCGCCTGCCTGAAACCGACGTCCTGCTCTTCGAGGGCCACTACATCTACCTGCTCCACAATATCGGCGACGCTTCACCTCGACCCCGCTGCCGCAAAGTTCTCCGCCGTACTCTACGGCCATTCTCATCGATCATCGATTGAACATCGCAAGGGTGTGCTCTACTTCAACCCCGGCTCCTGCGGCCCAAGACGGTTCGATCTGCCGGTCACCATCGGCATGCTCACGGCCGTCTCCGGCCACCCGTTGGAAGCAAAGATTCTCGCTCTTGATGTAGCCTGAGTGCTCCCCGAATTCCCGATCCCCGCTACCCCCGCATCCGAGGATTCACCCACCGGTACACCACATCCGTCAGCAGGTTCACCAGCACATAAGTCAACCCGATCGATAGCAGGCAGCCCTGCACCAGGGCATAGTCGCGATTCGAGATCGCGTCCACCACCAGCCGTCCCAGCCCCGGCCAGCTGAAGATCTTTTCCGTCACAATAGCCCCGGCCAGCAACGCGCCAAACTGCAATCCAACCACCGTAAGAATTGGAACAAGCGCATTGGGCAGTGCGTGCCGGCACACGACGGCCGTTTCGCTCAGCCCCTTGGCCCGCGCCGTCCGGATGTAGTCCTGACCCAGTTCTTCCAGCATCGAGGTACGCACCATGCGTGTCAGAATCGCCGCCAGTGAAGCTCCCATCGCCACCGAAGGCAGCACAAGATATTCCCAATTGATGCCTCCGCGCGCACCGCCGCTGTTGGCTCCCGACACGGGAAGCCACCCTAACAGAATGGAAAATATGAGGATAAGGACCGGTCCAAGAGCCAGGCTGGGAACCGACAAGCCGAAAAGGCTCACCACTGAAAGCGTCTGATCCAACCAGCGCCCCCTCCGAACCGCAGCCAGAATTCCAGCCGGCAGGGCCAGCGCCAGGGCCAGCCCAAGCGCCGTGAGCGCCAATGCCAGAGTGTAGGGATACCGCGCAGCAATCAGGTGAGCCACGGTTTCGTGCAGCCGGATCGAACTGCCCAAATCGCCATGAATCACCCCGTTCCAGTAGTGTGCGTACTGCTTCCAGAGCGGCTGGTCGAGACCGTACTGATGGCGCAATGCGCCAATATCCGCCTGGGTCGCCCCCTCTCCCAGCATCTGCAGAATTGGGTCGCCCGGAACCAGGTGTATGAGCAGAAAGACGAGCGAAACCACCAGCCAGACAACTGGAAGCGTGAGGCCGAGGCGGATGAGGATCTGCTTCATGGCTCGCATCCACCATAAATCAACGGATGCGTGAATCACTCATCAGACGGTAGGACGATTCTGAAATTGAGAGCGAAGGGGGGCGAAACCCACGTCAACGAAAGGACAAATTTGATAGGGAAATCCGGTAGGAGGCCCATCCATTTGCCTGAGAAGGCCGAAAAGATGGGCCAGATGCTGCAGAATCCCTGGCATGCCAGGTCCTCGTGCAGGTCAGTGCGATGAGCCGCCATTGAAAAGCCGGCTGTATTCCTTCACGTCCCGGGCGACAGATCCCAACCCAACGGCAGCGTCAACACGCCGTTGAAACGGATCGCTTCCCTGATCCACTGCCTGCGGAACTGCTTGTGGAACGGGGTCCGCAACCTGGTGAATCGGCTCAGGTACCGCGAAGGCGGGCTGCCGCTCCGGAGCTGGTGCCTGTTTCTCCGCAAAAGCTGTCTGGGCGTCTGCCCCGAGCAGCGGCTTGAGAGCCTCCACTACCTTTTCGATTCGATCTTTCCTAAGACGCAAGGCTTCGAACTTGCCAAGAATCTCGCCAAGTTCCGACTTCGCCTCATCGTAAGCGACGCGATAAACTTCCTGTCTCATGCTCACTCCAGGCCGGTAGTCTACCATGATTGAAAATGATCGAGCGAGAATTTTCTTGCAACTTTCCTGCTATGTGCCGCATAAAGACAGCCGTTTTCTCTGCAATTCCGCCCGTGCAAATCCATCATAACTGGCGCCGGATCCTTACTCGTTTTGCGCCTCGCACTGCGAAGATACAAAGAGAATCCGCGCACTTAGTGCGATGACCGTATCACGGTCCCATTCCACTTATCGATTTGGACCTGGCGTAGATGAGGGGTAAGCTGATTGACTCTGGACTAAGTGCGCGTAAGCAGAGTTAACTTACTTTTAGCGTCGTCGCTCTCGGCATCTACCTATACGAGGTTTGTCTTCGCTCGTTCGTCGACTAATAGAGGCTGACGTGCTGATTCACAATCTAAGATTTCCAGGGTGCGCACGGGCTTCTCAACTTCGTGCGCCGTGGCCACAGTTTCGCGGCCTGCTGCGATCGCTGAGGTCAATTGCGCAACCAGTGTCGGAGAGAGCTCGCTCTTAGAAGGACTTCAACCGCAAGCCCGCCTAATCCTTGACAACCATCCGCATCCGCCAACACAGGACCTAGCTCAGGAGATTACATCTCCAGAACCACGCGCCTGCAGTTCGCAGCGCCCCGACATCCGTAGTGCACCTGACCCAAACGCGCTTTCGACGCGCAATATTAGCGGGTCAGGTGACGGATTCGAAGCTTGTCAATAAGAATAGGCTGAAGGGCTCGCCGCAGGCTGGAACGTGTAACCCGGGGCATCCGCGGACGGTTGATCGCCTGCCAGCGCTGGTGTCTCCAGGTCGGCAAGCGGCTTCAACGCATCCAGCAGTTTTTCGATCCGCTCTTTGCGGATACGCAGGTTATCGAACTCTTTGACAATCTCATTCAGTTCTGAGCTTGCCTCTTCGTGTGCAAAGCGGTAAACATCTTGTTTCATCTTCCCTCCAGGCCGGTAGTCTAGCATGATGCAAATACTGGAGAGAGAAAACTTTCTGCAACTTTCCTGTTACTACTGGGGAAGCGCTGCTGTTTCTCTTCTCATATCGCAGCCAATACGGCTATCTTGGCGGCAATCATTACAAGTTATATCTTCGTTTCGCAATAGGCTCCTAGAAAGCTTATTGCACTTCTCTGCAGCTGAAGCTATCTGCTCTCCGTCCAATGCAAAGCTTCGCCCGCAGACTCAACTTGAATTCCGTAGATGGCAAGCGCGTTCGGATACCATCCTGATCGGGGCGGCGCCGGCTCCCCGCCAGGCATCGCTCCATCCCCCTGGGTCCATAACTGCAGACACGGTTGTCGCCAACCGCCACTTACTCCGATGATGCACGCCGCGTCGAAAGCGCTCCCCTGCTAAACAGCCGGGAGCATTCCCTCGCGCTTCTGGCTCCATCCCCACAAAACACTGTCGATACGCCGCTGGAATGGGTCACGGGAAACCTCAGCAGGCAGCTCAACCGTCTCGGGACTCTCTTCCAAAGCGAACACAACCGGCTCCAAAGCGGGTTCCACAACACCTTGAATCGCCTGAGGCGCGGGTTCCAATTCGCGCTGGGTCAACTCCACCGCACGTTCCGCAACTTGCGGAATCAGGTAGAGTGCCTGGGTCGCGGCCAGGTCGTCAGGGACAGTGGATCCTGCCGGCAAATCGGCAAATGGCTTGAGAGCTTCCACGATTCTTTCTACCCGCTCTTTTCTGCTGCGAAGTTGATCGAACCGCACGACAATATCCTTAAGCTCAACAACCGCCTCTTCATATGCGAAACGATATGTCTCTTGTCTCATAGTCACTCCAGGGATGAAGTCTAGCACTAAGGTGGAACCCGATAGAACGATTAGGTCACCTCAAAAAATTACAAAAGTAATGGATATTTCCACATCCGGAAAACCAAAATCACTCAATTCCAAGCCTTCCTTGCCAATCTGGCCTAGTTTCCCCTTCTTGCGCTCCTATTGGGGCGAAAGCGCCTGCAACTTGACGAGATCCCGCGCCCTCGCCGACCGGCAAGGTGGTGACTCCTGTAATGTTACGAGGTTCGCTGCATTTCCAGCCCCGGATTACCGCTCCAAAAGGATCGAGCTCCAGAGTTGCGCACTCCAGACCCACCATCCGGTCAAATTGAGGAGCGTCGCAGCTCGTAAACGGAACGAATCAGCCGGCGAGCGGTGGCTCGTCCACTGGTTCCACTCGCACTTTGCTGATCCGCCTGCCTTCCATCTCCACCACCGTCAGCTTGCGGCCTTCATAGGTGATGCTCTCGCCGTCCTTGGGTATGTGGCCCAGGCGCATCAGCAGAAAGCCGGCCAGCGTCTCCACGCCGCCCTCGCGAGGCAGGCTCCACTGGGTTTGTGTCTCCAGATCGCGCAAGTTCACCCCGCCGTCCATCAGCAGTGCACCCGAAGATGTAGTCAGCACAGGCCTTGCCGGGTCATCGAACTCGTCTTCAAGTTCGCCCGTCAACTGCTCAATGGCGTCCTCGGCGGTCACAAGGCCCACGGTCGATCCGTATTCGTCCACCACGATGGCCATCTGACGGCGGCGCTGCTGGAAGTCGCGGATCAAATCGAGCACGGTCTTGGTCTCCGGAACAACCAGCACGTCCCGCATCACCTGGCTTATACGGAGCTCCACAAAGGGAGCGGCAGGCCGATCCAGCGTGCCCGGCCTTCCTTGAAGCCGCTGCACCGAGGGCCGAAAGAAAATCAGCCGCGCAAGGTCCTTCGAGTAGACCACTCCTACTATGTGCTCGGGACCACGCGTTTCATCGTAGACCGGCACCCGCGAATGTTGATGTTCGATGACTTGTGCGCTCGCTTCCTCCACAAGCATGTTCGAAGGCAGCGAGAAGATCTTTTGCCGTGGCGTCATAATCTCGCGAACGGGCACGTCATCCAGCTCCAAGGCCCGGTGAACGATCGTCTCTTGAAATCGGGGCAGAACCCCCATCCGCCGCGCCGCGGTCGCAATCAGTTTCAACTCCTCCGGCGAGTGCACTGCAGAACGCTCTGTCATGGGCACGTCAAAACCGCGCAATACCAGGGCGGCGGAGTTCCTCAACAACCGCACTGCCGGCCTCGCCAGCGCCATAAAGAAGATCATCGCCGGGGCCACCGCCACAGCCAGTGCCTCCGCCCGTCGCAGGGCAAGCGACTTGGGCACCAGTTCGCCCACCAGCACCTGCATATAAGTAATGAAGGCAAAGCTCAGCGCCACGGCCGCCAGGTGCGCATAAACCTGGGCATGCACGGGAATCTGCGGAAGCATCTGCATCCAGCCCAGAAAGACGGTGGCGGCCAATGGCTCGCCGATCCAGCCCAGCGCCAGTGAGCAAAGGGTAACGCCCAGCTGCACAGCCGGCAAAAAATCGTCCAGTTCAAGCTGCAGACGCCGCACCGCGCGCGCTCCCGGCACCCCCGCGGCCATCATCTGCTCAATTCGGGTGTCGCGTACGCTCACCAGCGCAAACTCCGCGGCCACAAAGAAGGCGTTGGCCAGAATCAGCATGGCTACAGCGACAAATTGCAGCAGCGGCAATCCGTGCATCTCGCCTGTGAGCATAGCATCTTGCAGAGTCGGCAAGGCTCCTCGCGGATGCAGCCGATTTTGCCATTATTCGGCCCGCGCCCCCCGCTCATTCCCAACGCCTGCATCACAGACATCTGGAACAAACATGCCTACGCTTGCGTATGAAGGTGCAGCGGTTCATGGATCGAATTCTGCATCTTTCCGTGCCGCCAGGTTGACGGCGTTGAAATGGAGCCGTCTGACTCTTGGACCCGCGAAGTCGCAAAGGCGCGGGTTCATCATTTCGACAATGATTTGGGGGCTTTGGCTCTCTCAACGCAGAGGGAGGCTTACGTGGCTGCGTCGCGGAAAAGCAAACGATTTTGGATTTGGCTCGGCATCACCGCCGTTCTCGTGGTCGTCGTACTCGGAACTGTGGCGGCGCACATGGTCAAGGGCACGCAAATCGATCCCAACAGGCTGGCCAAGGTGCAGCGCGGCGATGTCGCCCGCTCCGTCGTGGCAACCGGCAAAATTCAGCCCATCACCAAGGTTGAGGTCAAGTCCAAGGCTTCCGGCATCGTCGAGAAGCTCTATGTCGACATCAACAATCGCGTCCATAAGGGCCAGGAGCTGGCTCAGCTCGACCAGGAAGAGATTCAGGCGCAGGTTGAAGCGCAGCGCGCGCAACTGGCTGCCGCTGAGGCTAACGTCTCCACGTTCCAGGCCAACATCGAGCAAGACAAGGTCAACGCCGCGGCCCCTGACCTGCCCATGTATAAGGCCACCCTCGACCGCAACCTCGAGATGCAGAAGGAAGGCATCGTAAGCCGCCAGACGCTGGACGACGCAAATAAGGATTACCTGGCCGCACTCACCCGGCGCGATTCAGCCAAGGCCCAGATTGGCGTGGACATGGCCAAGCTGAAACAGGCACGCGCTGAAGTTTTGCAGAACCAGGCCAGCCTCAAGCAGCTTGAAGAAGAACTCAGCTACACAACCATCGTTGCGCCCATGGACGGTGTCATTCTTTCCCGCGACGTTGAAATCGGCGATGCCGTCAGCTCCATCCTCGTGCTCGGGTCCACGGCCACTCTGGTCATGACCGAGGGCGACGTGAATCAGGTCTACGTGCAGGGTAAGGTCGACGAGGCTGACATTGCTCACGTCTACCTCGGCCAGGCGGCACGCATCAAGGTGGAGAGCTTCCGCGACCGCACTTTCTACGGCAAGGTGACCAAGATCGCACCCCTGGGCGTTGAAAAGGACAACGTGACCACCTTCGAGGTCCGCGTCTCCATTGACAATCCAGGCGGCGAGCTCAAGGCCAACATGACAGCCAACGCAGAAATCCTGCTCGACGAGCACAAGAATGTTTTGACCGTTCCTGAAAACGCGGTGACCTACGACAATCAGAAAAATGCCTTCGTCGACCTGCCCGACAAAGGCCAGAAAGACGGCATGCGCAAGGTTCCCGTCAAAGTCGGCCTGTCGAATGGATCGGTCACTGAAATCGTAAGCGGCTTGAAGTTGGGAGACCCCGTCGTCCTGCAGGAGTAGCCGGAATGAGTCTTGGCGCGGAAGAAATGACGGCACCTGCACCCCCGGACCTGCCGGCCTTCGCGCCCCACCCTGTCCGCTGTCGTACAGAAGTGTTCAGAAGCGAACACCGGATGGCGTGGCTGGATAGGCAGTTTCAGGCCTGAGGCCCCAGATTCATTGAGTTTGCGGCAAGCTCGACTTTGGCATAAAGGATGCTCCCAGTGGGTCGCGCGGCACCTGACCCCTGATCCCTGACCCCTGATCCCTGAATTACGCAGTTGAATCGAGGAACGAAATGAAGCATGTTTGGATCGCAGTGGCAGCTCTGGCCATGGCGGCGCTCCCCGCGCTCGCCACCGAGGCTACCTTCGAACGCAACCTTTCAGTCACTGGACGCGTTGACCTTTCCATCTCAACCGGCTCAGGCAACGTCCACCTCACCCGCACCTCCGACAATCAGGTGCATATCGTCGGCCGCGTCAAGTCCAGCTGGGGCGCCAACGAAGACCGCGTCCGCGAGATAGCGGCCAATCCCCCAATCGAGCAGACCGGCAACATCATCCGCATCGGCGCCCACCACGAAAACCTGCACAACATCAGCATCGATTATGAAATTCAGGCTCCGGCCGACGTCTTTCTCGACGCCAACTCCGGCTCTGGCGACATCACAGACGACGGCATTGGCGACGGCACGAAACTGTCCACCGGCTCTGGCAACATCCATGCCACAGGGTTGCACGGCGGATTCACCGTCGACACCGGCTCCGGCGACATCTATGCCGACCAGACCGGACAGGGCGATGTGAAGGCCCAGACAGGCTCCGGCAATATTGAATTGCGCAACCTGCACGGCGGTCTCCGCGCGGGCACCGGCTCCGGTGAAATCAAAGTGGCTGGAGCGCCTTCTGACCCGTGGCATCTCGAAACCGGCTCCGGAAATGTCGAGTTCTGGCCCGGCGACACCGGCTTCACCCTCGATGCATCCACGGGCTCGGGCAGCATTCACACTGACCGCGAAATGCTCACCCAGGGCTCATCCGATCATCACCACATCACCGGCAAGATGAACGGCGGCGGTCCCACTGTGCGCGTCGAAACCGGTTCAGGCGACATCCGCGTCCACTGATGCAGCCGAACCGCAACTCGGTCCGGCCTACAAGTTGTTCCTCAGGCGAGGTCTGTAACGCTCCATGGGAGGCCTCGCCTCCTTTTTTACCCTCCCCCAACTCCCCTCGTCCGCTCTGCCGTCTGCGCAGCAAACTCCTGCGCAGTCTCGGTCAAATTCACGCACTGCAAGCCTCTGCGCCACAACCGCTCCCACGCGACGCAACCCATCTACGGCAGGAAGTAGTAAGGATCGGGATACTTCACCGAGAACTCCGCTTCAGGCTTGCCGCGCAAGTCGCTCCACTGGTCGCCGACGTTCAACACAATCCGGTATCCCTGCGCCACAATCGCCGCTCTCGCCGCTGATTTGTATGCGAGCGCGGTCGAAGAAGCTTCCGCGGGCGAACGAAGTATCAATTGCTGCCACCCGTCAAACCCCTGGCTTCGCAGGTTCCGCTCCGTCGCGTCCCGTTGCGCCTCCGCTCTGCCCGTGAGGAAAAACACTGCAAAGCCCAGCCGCCGCGCCTCCTTATAAATGCGCAGCGTCCCGGGAATCGCCGGTGCGGCAGCCGAATCCACCCACGCTCCAAAGACTTTGCTGTCGTACGCAAATCCAGCCTTCACCATCTCCGCATAGTTCGTCAGCGTAGTCTCGTCGATGTCCAACACCACCGCCGGCTTCTCGTTCCGCCGCCCATGCGCAGCCCTCGTTCGCAGAAATGCAATCGCCCGATCCGCCTGCATATCCAGATCGTTCGCGTAGCAGCCGCATGTGCAGGTGCAGGCGTGGTAGCGCTCGACTTCGCCTTTCAATTTGTCGAGATTGGGAATCCGCTCACCCGGAGCCGGCGGCGCGAACCGCGGCGAGGCCTGCTGTCCGGCCAGTCCGTGGGATCCCGCGATGAACGTCAATAAAACAAATGAAAATGCGATTCGTCTTCCAAACATGAAATGCTCCAGATCAATGATTGATGAACGGTCAGTCTAAACCACGAGTTCGAGCAACCGGCATTGCTCCTCGCACGCCGTCCCACTTCCCCGTACTCGGTTCACTGTTCGCTGATTCACTTTCTCACTGCTTCACCGTTTCACTTTTTCACTTTTTCACTTTTTCACTTCTTCACTCCTTCCCTGTCCTCCGCCCCCTGCCCTTAAACTGTATCCATGATCCGCGTCTTCCGCCCCCTGCCCGTCGAATCGCTCAAGCTCCTCGTCTTCGATCTCGATGGCACATTGATCGACTCCGCGCAGGACCTGTGCAACAGCGTCAACGCCACCCTGGCCCACTTCGACCGCCCTCCCCTCCCGGATGAAATCATCGCCGGGTACATCGGCAACGGCGCCCTGATGCTGGTCCGCCGTGCCTTCGCCACCACCAACGGCGCGCACCTCGACGAGGATTTGCTCGCCAAGGCCTACCCATTTTTCCTCGACTACTATCGCGAGCACAAGCTCGACTACACCTACGCCTACGACGGAGTGCTGGAGGCTCTGGCAGCGCTCCGCACAGTTCACGACCAGCCCGGTGCACCCCCCAGGGCCATGGCCGTCCTCACCAACAAGCCCGTTCGCCCCTCACAGGCCATCTGCGAGGCGCTCGGCCTTGCGCCTTATTTCCTGAAGATCTACGGAGGCAACAGCTTCAACACCAAGAAGCCCGATCCCGAAGGCCTTCTTGCCTTGATGCAGGAGTCCGGAACCCTCCCTGGTGAGACCGTCATGATCGGCGACAGCCAGGTGGACGTGCAGACCGCCCGCAATGCCGGCGCATGGTCCATCGGCTGCACCTTTGGTCTCGCTCCCGGTAGCCTCGAAGCCATTCCTCCTGATGTCCTGGTCGATTCCCCTGCGGACTGGACGGAAGCCCTGACACCTGCGAAAATCGATTTAGGGAAATAGCGCGACTCCGGCGCCCGAATAGGTCAGCGACCTCTGTCGTCTGCTTAATTGCGTTGCGCGCTTTTCATCTCGAATGCGTCCATCCTGATAACGAACTCCGCGTAAGAGACGGAGATCATCATTTGTGAAGACGTTTTCATATCCGATTGGCCGCGGATGCGCATCAAATGAAAGAACAGCTCTCAGATTCTCGTTCCGTTCGATTTGCTTCGACTCACTTGTTTCATTTCATGAATGCTTTGGAGATTCTGTATCATGCGCACTCTTATCTTGGCTATTCTTCTTCTCACGCCTGCAGCCGCATTTGCCAATAGTAGTTCGTCCTCCGCCGCCTCGGCATCGCCGGCCGTTCAGGGAGTCGTCGCCGACCCCACCGGCGCCATCGTCCCCGGAGCCGAAGTGGATCTCGTCGATCCCACCGGCGCCGTTGCGGGCACCGCGCACTCGGGTGACGACGGCAGTTTCCAGTTGACCGCTCCCCATGCCGGCAACTACACCATCGTCGTCTCCGAGCCCGGATTTCAGACCGTCCACAACCCGGTGGTCATTGCCGCGCCGGCGGCATCCCTGGCAGGCGCCGCTTCTGCGCGCACCTTCGCCGCACCCCTGCACATCGTTCTCCCCATCGCTGCCGTGTCCACAAATGTGCGCGTCAACGCCGACGCCAGCGAAGACCTCACCGCGCCCGATGACAACCACGACTCCTCTGTATTGAGTTCGGAGGATCTGAAGTCCATGCCCATCTTCGACAACGATTACGCCACGTCGATGAGCGCCTTTATGGACGACAGTTCCAGCGGCTCCGGCGGCTCGGGCCTTATCGTCGATGGCGTCGAGGCCAACCGCGCCACCGTCTCCGCCTCCGCCGTGCAGGAGGTCCGCATCAATCAGGATCCCTACTCCGCCCAGTACTACTGGCCCGGTCGCGGACAGATGGAAATCATTACCAAGTCCGCTGCAGACCACTACCACGGCCAGTTCAATTTCATCTTCCGCGACTCAGCCCTCAATGCGCAGAACGCCCTCGCTCCTTCCAAGCCATTCGAGCAGCGCCGCATCTACGAGGGTCACCTCACCGGTCCCATCTTCTTTGCGCACAAGAGTAGCTTTCTCGCCTCTTTCAACCGTGCTGAAGAGGATCTCGATTCCGTTGTCAGCGCGACCGTCGCGCCCACTCCCGGCAACCCCACCGGCGCTTTCCAGGCCAATGTGCCCGCGCCCACCCGCGACACCGAGTTCAGCATGCGCGTCGCCCGCCAGTTGAGTGATCGCCACTCCGGCTATGTGCAGTACAGCTACGAGGATTGGAACGGGCAAAACCAGGGCGTGGGCGGTCAAACCCTTGCCGCGGCCGGCTATAACAGCCAATACCGCGAAGACGATTTAACAGCCCACTTGGATTCCACTCTCTCGGCCGTGCTCCTCAATCAGTTCTCTTTGGTCGGCGAGCATGATTCCAGCAGCCACGTCAATGCCTCTGAAGCCCCCAAAGTCAACGTCTCCGGCGACTTCACCGGCGGCTCGGCCCAGAATGATTCGTTGGGCACCGAAAACAACGTGCGCCTGTTTGATCGGGTCACATGGACCCACGGCCGTCATCTCGTCAAGGCCGGAATCGGCATCCCCCACTTCGATCGCCGCGCCTATGACGACAACACCAACGCCCTCGGCACCTACACCTTCGGCCCCACGCTTGCCCCCGACGGCGTCACCGTGTTGCAAACCGCCCTCCAGAATTACGCCAACAATCTGCCCTCAGGCTTCTCGCAGAACACCGGCGACGTCCACTTCATCTATCACCAGCAGGAGATGGGCGCTTTCGTCCAGGACCAGTTCAAGCTCAACGATCGCTTCTCGATCACTCCCGGACTCCGCTACGACTGGCAAAACTTTCTTGCCACCCGGCGCCTCGGCTTCTCACCCCGCGTCTCTTTTGCATGGGTCCTCGACCCCGACGCCAAAGTAGTCGTCCGCGGCGGCGGAGGCGTCTATTACGACCGTTTCGGCTCCGGTCCGCTCCTTGACCTCGCGCGCTACGAAACTGCGCGCCGCCGCTCCATCCAGTTCTCTCTAGATCCCTCCCAGCTGCCCCCCACCGGCTGCGTGCCCATCACCGCCTGCGAAACCGTCACTGAGCAGCCGCCAAATCTGGCTCAGCTTGCAGCCCAACGCCCAAATCCCCTACCAGATGCAGTACGGCCTCTCCATCGAGCGCCAACTCGGCGAGCGGGCCACCGGCGTCATCAGCGTCTACTCTGCGCGCGGAATCCATGAGTTCCGCTCCGTCGACGTCAACGCACCTACCCCCGACTCGGGTTACACCGCCCGCCCCAATCCTGCCTTTGGCCTCATCCGCCAGATGCAGCCCGCCGCATTCTTCCAGGGCAGCGGACTCGACATCTCCTACCGCGGACGCCTCAACAAATACTTCACCGGCTTCGGCCGCTACACCTGGTCACACTATGAATCCAACACCGGCGGCATCGGCTGGTTCCCGCAGAACCAGTACGCGCCCAACGATGAATGGTCCAATGCCAGCTTCGACCGCCGTCACCGCCTGGGCCTTTACGCCATGGTCAACCCCGAGAGTGTTTTCAACATCTCCACCGGCATCTTTGCCAACACGGGCAGGCCCTGGACGGTGCTGACTGGAACCGATGCGTATGGCGACTCCCTCTTCAATACCCGCCCAGACGGCGTAGGCCGCGACAGCGAGACTAGCCCGTCCTACGTGGACATGGACCTCCGCTGGGGCCACGACTTTCACATCACCCCCAGCAAGGACGAAGAAGCGCCTAAGCTGGGCTTCTCCGCCGGCGCATTCAACATCCTCAACCACGAGAACCCCTCCAGCATCGACACCGTCGAGTCCTCGCCCGATTTCGGCGATGTCACCGGCGTCAATCCGCCCCGCCGCATTCAAATGGGTATGCGCTTCGAGTTCTAGAAAGCGGGAACTTTCTCCGGCGATTGCTCGTACAATCGTGGCAGGAGGCCTCATGAGCCACCACATTGTCGCCTGTTCCCTGCTCTCTGCCGCACTTGTGTTTGCACCCGCCCTTGCCCACGCCGACCGCGACGCGGTCCAGTTCGGCAGCGATATCAACGTGCCTCAGGGCGAATCCGTGCATGACGCCGTCTGCTTCTTTTGCAACGTCAATGCCGAAGGCTCGATCAATCACGACGTCGTCGTCTTCTTCGGCAATGTCCACATCGCAGGCCATTCCGATCACGATGTGGTCGACTTCTTCGGCGACGTCCGCGCCGACGACAACGCCTCCATCGGCCACGACGTCGTCAACTTCTTTGGCGCCATCCGCCTGGGTCAGAATGTCTCCGTAGGCAACGATATGGTCGCCATGTTTGGCGCCATTCACGCAGCCGACACCGCCACCGTCGGTGGCAACCGCGTCGTCCAGCCTGCCTGGCTTCTCCTCATCCCTCTCATGATCTTCGGTGGAATCGTCATCTTGATCGTGAGCGTAATCCAGCACTTCCGCCGCCGCCAGATGTATATGGGCTATCCCTTCCCGCCTCCGCCGCATCCCTAGGGTCTGTTCACACTACTGGGTGGATGGCGTTGCGAGCGAAAATCTGGCCAGACGAAGCGGAGCCCGAAGGCTGTGGCGGGCCCACCGTCAAGGGCGAGAATGAAGTATGGCCGGATTTGCGCCGCAACCCGAAGGGCCGTGGCCAATTTTCCCGATTTCGTTGTTGCTCGTCGCTACAGCGGTTTCGATTCTGCTCTTTACAGAAACCGAGAGGCGGAGTGGCTTTTTCTTAAAGAAAAAGCCACCTTGCACGATGCCAGAGATGTCAACAAGTGAATCGAAAACGCTCTAGCAGACACCCGGTATGCGTCACTCCTCGCTCCTGGAACTCGTAAAAATTGGCTCCCGGCGCCACCACCCCAGTAGTGTGAGCAGACCCTAGCCCACGCTGTACGCTAGGTCAATGGATATCGGTCCATTGACGCCCCCTCGCCCCTTGCGCATCGTGATCCCCGGCGGCAGCGGGCAGGTGGGCCAGATGCTCGCCGGCTACTTCCAGCAGCGCGGCCACTACGTCACCGTCCTCACCCGCGGCCCCTACACACCGCCATGGCAAACCGTGCATTGGGACGGCGAGCACATCGGTCCCTGGACCGAGCACCTTGAAGGCGCAGACGTCTGCATCAACCTCGCCGGACGCAGCGTCAACTGCCGCTACACCGCCGCCAATCGCGCATCCATCTACCACTCCCGCATCCACACCACGCGCCTGCTCAACCAGGTCATCGCCGGCCTCGCGAACCCGCCGCGTGTATGGCTTAACGCTTCCACCGCAACCATCTACCGCCACGCACTCGACCGGCCGATGGATGAACTCACCGGCCAACTGGGCGGCAACGAACCCGGCGCTCCCGATACGTGGAACTTTTCCATACGCGTCGCAACGGATTGGGAGCGCGCATTCTTTGAAACGGAAACGCCGCGCACCCGCAAAGTGGCCATGCGCTCGGCCATTACCTTCAGCCCCAGGCCCGGCAACGCTTTCGCTGTCTTTTCAAATCTTGTCCGTGTCGGTTTAGGCGGCAAACAGGGCAACGGTCGCCAATTCGTTTCGTGGATTCACGAAACCGATTTCGCCCGCGCCGTCGAGTTTCTCATCGCGCACGACGAGATTGACGGCCCCGTCAATATCGCCTCGCCGAATCCCGAGCCCAATCGCGACTTTATGGCAACTCTGCGCGAAGCCTGGAACATGCCCAACGGCCTGCTCATTCCATCCCCGCTCATGGAGATCGGCGCATTCTTCCTGCGCACCGAAACCGAATTAGTCCTCAAGAGCCGTCGCGTCATTCCCACGCGGCTCCTCGACGCCGGCTTCAAGTTCGAATTTCCCTACTGGGCACACGCCGCTGAAGACCTCGTCCAGCAATGGCGCCACAGAAATGATTGAAGCTTCCTTGGATCGACTCCCTACTCACTATTTCACTATTTCACTATTTCACTCTTTCACTGTTTCACTCTTTCACTCCTTCACTTCTTCACCGCTTCACTTCTTCCCCGGCGTAATATTCGTCACCGGCAAGTCCCAATGCGCGAGCAGAATCTCAAACCTCCGCTGCTCTTCTTTCTGATAGGTAGCCTGGTCCGGCCAAAGCTCCTTGATGAATCCCTCCTCATCCGGATTTGCCGTTGTCGCTGCGGTCGAATCTTTGAAGCGAATCGTCACCCGGTAGTCCCAGCGCCCGTCTTCGGTCGTGTGATACGCCGGCGACTCGATCTTCACCGACAGCATCCGCCCCGTCGACACAATCTTTTGCAGCAGAGGGTAATGGTTTTTGAGGAAGAGCTGAAGAAATTCGGCCTGGTGGCCCCACTGGCACTTGTAGTAGTACTCCACGGTGTAGGGCTGGCCGGCCCCGCCCTGCGGCGGCGCACCTTGTGACCACATCGGTGCGGTAAATCCAGCGACCAATACGACGACAAAAACAGCGCGAAGCACCTTACGCATAAAACCTCCACGGTAATGTTGGTTGACATTGTACCGTGGAGGCAATTTGATCGAATAAATTGTGTTGGTGCCTTGGTTCGACTGCGGCGAGCGCTCCACCACAGTGGGCGATGAAGGAAATCACAAGAATAAAACCGATCTGACTTGAAAGCCTGCAACTCCATCTCTAGCAGTGCGCGAAACTCTCCAATGCCACCCGGCTCGGTATCGTAAGCATCGAGCCACTGAACGTCACCAGCCTGCGATGCTTGAAAACCGTCAGCGTGCGCGTCACCGTTTCACGCGACGCTCCAATGAATTCGCCGATCTCTTCATGCGTCAGCGAAAACCGAACCCGCGTTCCGCATTCCGTCGTCTGGCCATGCTCGCTCCACTCCAACAGCAGACGCGCAAGTTTCTCCGGCGCTGTCGAAGCCAGCCCGACCGTGCGCAACTGCTCGCAGGCCATGCTGTACTGGCGGCTCAACTCTTCCATAAGCGCCTGGTAAACTTCGGGGTGAGTCATCAGGTATTTGAGAAACTCCTGCCGGCCAATGGGCGCAATTCTCGCCGGATAAAGCGTCTCCGCCGTCACTTCATACGGACTCCCTGTGAGCGCCGATGAAAGTCCGAGAATGTCGCCCTTCCGCGCAATGCTCAAACTCAGCCGCTTGCCCTCTGTCGAGTTGATCGAAAGCTTCACCTCTCCTTCGAGCACTACAAAAATTCCGCGAGCCGGTTCCTTCTCTGAAAAAAGAATCACGTTGGCTGCGTAAGATGACGGATGCTCCAATGACGACAAATCCCTGAGGGCCTCAGGCGACAGCTTGCTGAAGAACTCTCCCGTCCGTTGAACGCTCGTTCCATAACTGCTCACTGCGCTATTCGTCGATTGCATTCCCCGCCTCCTCGTCCATCCGATTTGAGCCCTTGCCACAAATTTCGTCGGCCAGATACTGAGTCCACAGCGTCCCCGCAATCAGTTCCGCTCCCGTCTGGCTGTAAATGTTGTTCAGAACCCGCATTCCAATTACATCTGCAAAAGTCACGTTGCGTAGATCGAGCGTCAGCTTTCTTGCTCTCAGGCGCGGTGCCATTTCTGCCCAGACGCGGTCGAGTTCCGCCGCCCAGGGCCCTGCCACGCGCCCATCCAGCTTGATCGCTATCGCGTTCCCGGTCTCATTGGTTGTGATTCGCAACGTATCTTGGCTCGTCCTGCGCCACGCTAGGACTAAGGCACTTCTCGTGCCAAACCAGGTGTCTCGCAGATCGTCGCAATCGTTCGATTGATGTGAAAGGACTTAGTTAAGATAGGTGGAAATTGCAGTGACCAGCTTCGCGTGAGTGACGACGAAGTGACGATGACGAAATCTCGTCACCGGGACTGCATATAGTCACTTCGCTCGATTCCAAGCTTCTTCATCTTTGAATTTAACGTCGTTCTTTTAAGGCCCAGTCGCGCGGCCGCACCGTCTTCGCCGCCAATCTGTCCCTTGGCCTCGCGCAACACCCGCAAAATGTGTTCCCGCTCTGCCGTCTCAAGCGTCGGACTTTCGTCCAGTGCCTTCTCCTCTGCCCTGGCTGATGTCTCCAGCTCTGCCAGCGGAACATGCAGCACCGTGCCGCGTGTCAGAATCACCGCCCGCTCCAGAAAGTTTTCCAGCTCACGGATGTTCCCCGGCCACGGCCATCGCACCAGCGCATCCATCGTCTCGTTGGGGATCGTCTCGATGGTCTTCCCCATGCGCCGGGCATGTGCTGAGACAAAGTGCCGCACCAGCACTGGAATATCGCTCGCCCGCTGACGCAGCGGCGGAGCAAAAATGGGAAACACTTTCAGCCTGTAATACAGATCGCTGCGAAACTCCTTCTCCGCAACCATCTTCGCCAAGTCACGATTTGTAGCCGCGATCAGCCGCACATTCACTGGGATGGCCCGGTTGCCGCCCAGCCGTTCAATCTCCCGCTCCTGCAGCGCACGCAGCAGCTTGGGTTGCAGATCAAGCGGCATCTCGCCCACCTCATCCAGAAACAGCGTCCCTTCATGCGCCAGTTCGAGCCGTCCCATCTTGCGCGCGATCGCGCCCGTAAATGCGCCTTTCTCGTGGCCAAAAAGTTCGCTCTCCAGCAGCCCCGCCGGAATCGCCGCGCAATTCAGCTTGATAAAAGTGCGCTCACTCCGCGGGCTCAGCCGATGAAGCGCCCGCGCCAGCAACTCCTTGCCCGTTCCCGTCTCTCCCTGGATCAGTACTGTCGCGTCGGTGGGCGCCACCGTCTCAATCTCCTTCAAAACCTGCCGCAGTCCCGCGCTCTCGCCCACAATATCTTCAAACCGGTTTTCGATGTTGATTTCTTCTTCCAGGTACTGCTTTTCCTGGCTCAGCCGGTCGCGCAACTCTGCGATCTGGCGAAACGCCACCGCGTTGTTCACTGCCATGGCCACCTGGACCGAAATCTGCGCAAGCATCTCCGCGTCATGCGCTGAAAATGCTCCTTCCAGCTTGCTCGCCACCATCAAGGTGCCAATCGCCTCGCCGCGATGAACCAGGGGAACCCAGCAGCCTGACTGCATCCCCAGCCCAGTCAGGTGGCGTACCGTCTCCATTGCAAAAGGGGAATCCTTGATCCGGTCCAGCAAAACCGGCTCGCGATTGCGAAACGCCCGTCCCGCCGGTGAACCGTCCAGCGGTAAACGAGTCTCTCCGCGGCTCGTTTCACCCTCCTCCGTTCCCAAAAACTGCACCGAAAGCGAACCGAGGCTCCGGTCATAAAGGCCCAGCGTCGCGCAATCGTGCGGAACAACTTCGCGCAGGCTCGCCGAAATCGCTCCCAGCAGTTTGCGCACATCCATGTTGGCCAGCAGCGCACTGCTCAGTTGCAGCATCACTGCTTCCTCGGCCTGCTTACGGTCGGTAAAGTCGCGCGTCACCTTCGCGTACCCTGTCACTTCTCCGCTGCTGTCACGAATGGCGGTCAGAATCGTGTCGGCCCAGAATCGCGAGCCGTCTTTGCGCACTCGCCAGCCCTCTTCTTCCACCCGTCCCTTCGCCGCGGCCACCCGCATTAGCTCCGCAGGCCTGCCTCGCTCCAAATCCTCCTGCGTGAAAAACCTTGAGAAATGCAGCCCCTGGATCTCTTCCGCTGTGTAGCCCTTGATTCCCTGCGCACCCTGGTTCCAGGTCATCACGTTTCCATCGCGGTCCAGCAGGTAGATGGCATAATCGCGCACGCTCTCCACAATCGAGCGAAGCTGCTGGTCGTTGTATCGCAAAGCCTCCAGCGCAGCCCGCTGCTCCGTCACATCACGCACAAAACTCAGCACAATGGGGCCCGACGCGGTGTCCATCGGCTTCAGCATGATATCGACTGGAAATTCCGTGCCATCTTTGCGCAGCCCAAACAGGTTCATCGCCGCACCCATCTGGCGTGCCCTGGGGTGTGCGTTGTAGTTTTCGCGATGCGCGGGATGACGTCCGCGGAAGCGTTCCGGAACAAGATTCTCGATCGGCTGCCCGAAAAGCTCCACCTGCGTGTAACCAAACAACTCCGCCGCACGCGGGTTCGCACCACGAATCACCCCTTCGGCGTCCGTGACAAAAATCGCGTCCGGAGAAACATCAAACAGGTTCTCTAACGCGGAGTGAGCGAACTGGGCCCGTTCGTGCTTTGGCGCAGCCGCTGCGTCCTGATCCGGGGAATCAGATGGGCGCATGATTGGCTTCGACCTTCCTCGAACGATACCCCGTACGGCGCACATCTCGCAACTGCGCTCAAACCGTGCGTCGATGCTGCCCCGGCCCTCAGCGCCAATTCCCTGCACCCTCCCCATACTCTTGTGAATCCAAAGCAGCACAGGAGAAACTTCCCCAATGTCTCAGAAAATAGCATTCATCACTGGTGGAAACCGCGGCCTCGGCTACCAGACCGCACTCGATCTAAAGGATCCAAACACAAAGGTCGTCATCGGCTCCCGCGATCCCGAGCAGGGCCAGAAGGCTGTCGAAAGGCTCCGTGCCGCCGGCGTCGACGCCGACGTCCTCCAGTTCGACATCACCAACCCCGCCGACTACATGTCCGCCTACGACTACTTCAACTCCAAGTACGGCCGCCTCGACATTCTCGTCAACAATGCCGGCATCGCTGGAGGCACATTCCCCGGCACAGGCCCCGAGCACTCCGCCGCGGATGTCCCGCTCGAAGTGCTCGACAAGGTCTTCAAGACAAACTTCTTCGCCCAGGTAGCGCTCACCAAGGCCCTCTTGCCGCTCATCAGGAAGAGCCCCGCCGGCCGCATCGTCAACCTGTCCAGCATTCTAGGGTCGCTCAACCTTCACGCTGATCCCCACTCCCCCATCTACAACGCCAAGTCCTTCGCCTACGACGCCTCAAAGACCGCCCTCAACGCCTTCACCGTTCACCTGGCCTATGAACTGCGCGACACCAACATCAAGGTCAACTCCGCGCATCCGGGCTGGGTCAAGACCGACATGGGCGGCGAGCAGGCCCCTATGGAACTCAGTGAGGGCGGCAAAACCAGCGCCGCACTTGCCACTTTGCCTGACAACGGCCCCAGCGGCGGCTTCTTCCATCTCGGCAAACCACTGCCCTGGTAACCCTGGATCCCACACGCGGCCTCCTTCCAGGCGGAGCCGTACCGTCTATCCCAACTCATCTCTTGACAGCAATTGCGGCGGCGGCCTCACATCCCGCCGCCGGGCGGTACAATTCCAGCGAATGCAGGCTTGAAAAGGAGACTCCCATGCAAAAACGTTGGGTCAAGATCGCCGCTGCAGTCGCTGCCGTCCTCATCCTCATCGTTCTCGTCATTCCCTTCCTCGTCAACGCAGATACCTTCCGCCCCAGAATTGAGGCCCAACTCTCCAATGCACTCGGGCGCAAGGTCGCGCTCGGACATCTCAGTTTCTCGCTCTTCAGCGGCAGCCTCGTCGCCAACGACATCTCCATCGCCGATGACCCAGCCTTCAGTACATCGCCGTTTCTTGGAGCCAAATCGCTGCACATCGGCGTCGAAGTCACTCCGCTCATCTTCCATCGCCAGGTGCGCATCACCACCCTCACCGTCGAGTCCCCCACCATTCAACTTGTCCACGCCCAGAACGGCACCTGGAACTTCTCCAGCATCGGCGGCGCCGCAGCGTCAAGCACCCCATCCACGCCGTCGAGCACCATTCCCGACCTCACCGTGGGCGAATTGAAAATCAAGGACGGCAGCGCCACCGTCTCCTCGCTCCCTGCGACCGGCAAGCCCTTCGTCTATACCGGCATCAACCTCGCCGTCCAACAACTCTCCTTCGCCAAGTCATTTCCCTTCCAGCTTTCTGCCAAACTTCCCGGCGAAGGCTCCTTTGATCTCAATGGCAACGCTGGCCCCCTGGCGCAGAAAAACGCCGCCGACACCCCCTTCAACGCCACCCTGCAGCTCAAGCATTTTGATCCCGTTGCTGCCGGCGTCATCGACCTCAGCCAGGGCATTTCCATGGTTATCGATATCGATGCCCAGCTTGCATCCGATGGAACCACTCTCTCCAGCAATGGAAAAATCAAGGCGGCCAACCTGCAGTTGGCGCGCAACGGCTCCCCGGCTCCCCATCCGGTCGACATCGACTACACCGTCGCCGACAATCTCGCCACCCGCGCCGGGCAGGTCTCCGATCTCGCCATCCACACCGGTTCCGTGGCCGTCCACGTCAACGGCAGTTTCCAGTCCACTCCGCAAGCCGTCGTGCTCAATCTCCACCTCGCCGCGCCCAATCTTCCCGTCGATCAACTTGAAGAGCTCTTGCCCGCCGCCGGCATCCGCCTTCCCAGCGGTTCTTCACTCCACGGAGGTACTCTCACCGCCAATCTCGCCGTCACCGGCCCAGCGACCGCCGCCACCATCGCCGGTCCCGTCGAAGTCGATAATTCCCTCCTCGCAGGATTCGATCTCGGCTCCAAAATCGGAGGCATCAACCCCTTTGGTGGAACCGGCGGCGGCACAAAAATCCAGACCCTGCGCTCGGGCGTGAATAACTCACCGCGAGGCACTCAGCTCACAAACATCTATGCGGATCTGCCCCAGATTGGCACCGCCAACGGCAACGGGACCGTCTCGCCCTCAGGCGCGTTGGACTTCAAGCTCACGGCGAAGTTCAGTCCCAACTCCGGCGTAGGAATGGTTGCCGGCAAAGCCGTCAATGCCGTCAGCGGTGCCGTCAGTGGCGCAGTCGGCGGAATTGGCGGACTTCTTCATGGCAAAACCAAGCCCGCCGCTTCCAGCTCAAACGGCAGCATTCCCATCACCGTCACCGGAACCACGACCAACCCATCCATCAAGGCCAACATGATGTCCATGTTCAAGTAGCTGTCTACTGCGTGTTTCAAAAATCAGCTTTGTAACAAGGGCACGGCTTTAGCCGGGCCGAAAAGGCAGATTGAATGAGAGGTTTTAACCCCTGAGGAAGTACCCCGGTCTCGGGACAGCCATTTTTTGAGACACCTTTAAAGAATCCAGACTTCGTCGCTCAAGCCACCTGGCTCAACGCCTCGCCTATGCTCCGCCCTACTGCGGATTCGCCGCAGCAACCCGCGCCCGAATCCCTTCACCAATCGGCCCCTCGTGCCGCAGCCGCGCATTCAGCCACTCCGTCATCTCACGCTCCCAGTCGGGAACGCCAGGCAGCTTGTTCCAACCCTCCGTCCCATGCTTGCCGCCGGGGATGCGGATAATGTCGCAGCGCACGCCCACGTTGTGCAGCGCCGTCTGCAGGTTCGTCGCCTCTGAAAACGGAATGTATTCGTCCTGGTCGCCAAGAATCTCAAGAAACGGCGGGTCGTCCTTCGAAACATACGTAATCGGCGACGCCTCCCGGATCGCTTCCTTCTCGCCCTTCGCCGCAATCAGCGGATCCAGCAGCATGTGAACCGCCGAATTCATGGGCACAAACTCGAAGCTGCTTTGCGCGTACAGGCTCACCACCGCTTGCGCCTTTGCGCTTTCTCGGTCCACTGCATCGGTCGCCGCCAGGGTCTCCCGGCGCATTCAGCAGTCCCACCATGTTGCTCAAAAAGCCCCCCGCCGAGCCGCCTACCAGCGCAATTCTCTCCGGGTCTGCGTTCCATTTCTTCGCGTTGTGCCGGATATAGCGAACCGCCCGCTGAACATCCAGCACCATATACGGATAGGGATACTTCGGCGTCAGCCGATAGTTCACTGAGAACACCGCATACCCTGCCGGCGCAAGAAAATCCGCAACGTAAGCCTCGCTGCCGCTCTTGCTGTCGCCGCCGTGATAACCGCCTCCATGAATAATGATGGCGATAGGATGCACACCGCTGCCCTTCGCCGCGTAGTAGTCCATGGTCAGCGTCTGCCCGTCCGCCACGCCATACACAATCCCGTCTTCCGACGGCGTCCGCGTCTCTGCAGCTTGCATTGCAGTGCAGCCAAACCATCCTACGGCCAGTCCAACCAAAGCCACCCTTACAACGATTTTCAGCACAAATCAACCTCCGGTGCATTCATCATAAAGTTGTCCGCAGAATTTTCATGAAAGGGGTGCCTGTAGAAGGTCAAGAGGTTGTTCCTGGATCGGAGCGGCTGATGGGCGGCTTGTAGTTGAGGCTACCATGAGGTCTTTCACGGTTGTAGTAGTCGTTCCAGGGCTGAAGATGGAGGTCTCTTTCCTGGGAGCTGGTCCAGTGTTTTGCGTAGGCCCATTCGCGCAGCGCGGTCTGGATGAAGCGTTCGGCCTTGCCGTTGGTTCTGGGCGTGTAAGGCCTTGTGCGGCGGTGCTTGATGTCCATTCTCTGGCAGGCCTGGCGGAACTGCTGTGAGCGGTAATTGCTGCCGTTGTCGGTCAGCAGGGCGCGCACTCCGATGCCGTGACGGGCGAAGAACTCCACGGCCTGGTCGAGGAAGCCGATGGTGGTTTCGGCTTTCTGGTCGGGCAGCATCCGGGTGAAGGCCATGCGCGAGTGATCGTCGACGGCCACATGCAGGGCCAGGAAACCGGGGTGCTTGTTCTTGCCGCGCAATCTTCCGTCGCCGCGCACCGAGACCTCTTCAAAACGCGTCATCCCCTTGATGTCCAGATGCAGCAGATCTCCCGGAGCGGGGTGTTCGTAGCGCACCACGGGCGGCAGCGGATTCAGGTCCCGCCATCGGCTGAGTCGTGCGCGGCGCAGGATGCGGCTGACGGTGGCCGGGCTCAGGCCCAGTTCGCGGCCGATCCGCCAGCCGTTGTAGCTCAGCCGGCGAAGAGCAAGAACCTTTTCCACTAATAAGGAACTTGTCTGCCGCGGACTGTGGTGCGGACGCGAACTGCGATCGGCCATGCCCGCTGCTCCAAACTGCCGATAACGATCCACCCATTTGGCTGCCGTCTTGGCGCTGACACTGAACCGGGCGGCCGCCGAACTCAGGGTTATGCCATCGCTGATCACCATCCGCGCCAGCCGCTCTCGACTGATCGCTGTCCATGGGGCATTCTTGTGGTAGTCCATTCGGTCTCCTGAGTTACTGCTTGCTCGTCACAAACAGCTTCTCCGGTCCTGATCGAATGGACAACCTCTTGAAAGATCACAGGTGCCCCGCGTTTCGAATGCGCCCTAAGTGCCATAGCATGAATGTTCTATGAAACACGCTTAAGTTTTTGTGCAAGTTTTGTGCTACCCCCCAAACGCAATTCCGTTTAACACGAAGTAATTGCCGAGTAAGCGAAAATCCAACCGAGACGAACACGGCGCACTCTTTTGCGTCCTAGAATCAATAATCAACAGAGGAATCGTAAATGACGTTGAATGGATTGCGTCAGGCTCGACGAGTGTCAGGTCTCGGTGTTTTTTGCGCTATGAGTTGCTGTGCGACATTCGGGCAAACTGTGAGCGCGAACGAAAAGGGGGCACAGGAGACTCCAAACAATGGTTCACTTGCCGTGTCGATTGAAATGCAGAAGGCGCAGGTCCCAATAGGTCAAGA
The DNA here is from genome assembly GCA_963780515.1 of uncultured Acidobacteriaceae bacterium. Lineage (GTDB taxonomy): Bacteria > Acidobacteriota > Terriglobia > Terriglobales > Acidobacteriaceae > Telmatobacter. The sequence goes on along the minus strand of CAWACG010000012.1, from coordinate 711,627 downwards.
GCCGTGGGCGAACTTGACCATGAAGAACCTGAGCGATGTCCCAGTGATCATCGAGCGCTGTTGGGTGCATGTTGACGGAAAGGATGGCGAGCCACCAACCACTCTCAGACAGCGAGAGATGACCGACACACTCCGACCGGGCGAATTTCCGCTGCCAGTCACCCTGAATGTTGGTCCTCCGAGAATTGCGCCGAATGGATCTTATGTTCTGAAGTTTCAGTTGAAATACCTCTACGATTTAAGCGCGCCCGCCAAGTACACCGTCTACGCGGAGGTCATGGACCCGTCTTCTCATCGATGGCTGCGCACTAAAACGGTTATTTTCGAATTGCTGGAGAAACCTCGCCCTTGAGCTTCTGCCTGCTCCGTTCGCTATCCGAGGATTTTGTGTTAGTTTGCGCTACTACTGTGGGCTTTATGGAGTTCTTGGAGATGTAGGACATTGCATAATCTGTAACTTACGTGTTATCAATGCGTCCCATTGTCGGTGCCCCATTCTCGGCGCGTCTTTGTTTTTGCGCCAAGGGTGGGATACCACGAATCTTCCCCCGCTCCGGCATACTACATCTACGCACTATCGGGGAACTCCATGAACTTCGACCTGCCCAACTCCATCGCACTTCTCTCTCGCACGCCGTCCACACTCAACGCCCTTTTGCGCGATCTCCCTCAATCCTGGACAATCTGCGATGAAGGCGACAGCACCTGGACCCCAACCGGCGTCGTCGCCCATCTCGTGCACGGCGAGCGCACTGACTGGATGGTCCGCGCCCGCATCATCCTTGACTCGGGCGAAGCCCAGGCGTTTCAGCCCGTCGATCGCTCCGCGCACCTGCGCATGATTCACGAGAAGTCCCTGCCCGAATTGCTCGACGAATTCGCCAACCTCCGCGCAACCAACCTCGACACCCTGCGCGCCCTGCATCTTCAACCCGCCGACCTCGCAAAGCGCGGCCGTCACCCGGCTCTCGGTTCCGTCACACTCTCCCAGTTGCTCGCCGCCTGGACCGCGCACGACATGACCCACCTCCACCAGGTCTCCCGCATCCTCGCCCACCAATACCGCGAAGCCGTCGGCCCCTGGAGCAAATTCCTCGGCGTACTCCAGTGCAATGGCCACAGCGCCCCCGCATAAGCAAGTCTGCGGCTCAAAAGGCTCCATCAATCTTCGCCCAATCTTCGCTCTTCGGCTATAATCCCCCCATGGACTTTCAGCTCGTCACCTCCTACAAACCCCGCGGCGATCAGCCCCGCGCCATTGAAGAGCTGATGCAGGGCCTCGGCGCAGGAGAAAAGCATCAGGTCCTCCTCGGCGTCACCGGCTCCGGCAAAACCTTCACCATGGCCAAGGTCATCGAGCAGTCCAACCGACCCGCCCTCATCCTCGCTCACAACAAGACCCTTGCCGCCCAGCTCTATCACGAGTTCAAGCAGTTCTTCCCCGGCAACGCCGTCGAATACTTCGTCAGCTACTACGACTACTACCAGCCCGAGGCCTACATTCCCGCCGGCGACCTCTATATAGAAAAGGAAGCCACCATCAACGAGGAGCTCGACAAGCTCCGTCTCTCCGCCACCCGCTCTCTCTTCGAGCGCCGCGACGCCATCATCGTCAGCTCCGTCAGTTGCATCTACGGCCTCGGCTCGCCCGAGGCCTACTACGGCATGTTGCTCCTCCTCGAAAAAGGACAGAAGATCAGCCGCAAAGACATCACCCGCCGCCTGGTCGAAATCCTCTACGAGCGCAACGACAGCGACTTTCGCCGAGGCACATTCCGCGTCCGCGGGGACGTCATTGAGGTCTTTCCCACCTACGACGAAATGGCCTACCGCATCGAACTATTCGGCGACGAGATCGAATCCCTCTCCCAGATCGATCCCCTCTTCGGCGTGGTCAAGCAGAAGTATTCCCGCCTGCCCATCTATCCCAAATCGCATTACGTCGTCCAGCCCGAGCGCCGCGCCGAGGCCATCGACTCCATCCTCACCGAGCTCAACAGTTGGGTCGCCGAGCTTGAATCCCAGGGCCGCATGGTCGAAGCCCAGCGAGTCCATCAGCGCACTCGCTTCGATCTCGAAATGATCAAGTCCATGGGCTACTGCCACGGCATCGAGAATTACTCGCGTCACTTCTCCGGCCGCCTGCCCGGTGAGCCACCGCCCACGCTGCTCGACTACTTCCCCCGCGACTTCCTGCTCTTCGTCGACGAGAGCCACGCCACCATCCCCCAGGTGCATGGCATGTGGTTCGGCGACCGCAGCCGCAAACAGAATCTCGTCGACTATGGATTCCGTCTTCCCTCCGCCATGGACAACCGCCCCCTCAAATTCGAAGAGTTTGAGAATCGTGTCCAGCAGGCCATCTACGTCTCCGCCACCCCCGGCCCGTACGAGCTCACCCGCTCTGCCGGCGTCGTCGTCGAGCAGGTCATCCGCCCCACCGGCCTCGTCGATCCCGAAGTCGAAATCCGCCCCGTCAAAGGCCAGATCGACGACCTCCTCGCCGAAATCCGCGACCGCGCCAAACGCAGCGAACGCGTCCTCGTCACCACCCTTACCAAGCGCATGTCAGAAGACTTGGCCGGCTACTACACCGAGGTCGGCGTGCGCTGCCGCTACATGCACTCTGAAATCGAGACCCTCGAGCGCGTCAAGCTCCTCGCCGGGCTGCGCAAGGGTGAATACGATGCCCTCATCGGAATCAACCTGCTCCGCGAGGGCCTCGACCTGCCTGAAGTATCCCTCGTCGCCATACTCGATGCAGACAAGGAAGGCTTCCTCCGCTCCGCAGGATCCCTTATCCAGACCATGGGTCGCGCAGCCCGCCACATCGAAGGCCGCGCCATCCTCTATGCCGACCGTGTCACCGACTCCATGCGCCGCGCCATCGACGAAACCGATCGCCGCCGAACCATCCAGCGCGCCTACAACGAGGAAAACGGCATCATCCCGCAGTCGATCATCAACACAATGGACATGGGTCTCGCACAGATTCTCAAGGCCGAATACGGCGATGTGGCCGATGAGGAAATAGCTGCCATCCCCGACTTCAACTCCCAGGCCGACGTCGACCAGTACATCGCCAAGCTCGAAACGGAGATGCGCGATGCCGCCCGCAAGTTCGAATTTGAAAAGGCCGCCCGCCTGCGCGACAGCATCAAGGAACTGCGCGACAAGGAGTTCCTTTTCGGTTAAACCATTTACCCCTGAGGCATCTTCATCATCAGCCGCGGAGGCAACCGCCTGCGAGTTTGCGACATCGTAGGGGTTAGATCGTAGATAAATCGTTCCGACCGGCCCAGCCATGGGCTGCTCGGACTCAGGGGCACATGGCAAAAATCTTATTGGTGGACGATGATCCGTTCCAGGCGTTCGTGCGTAAATCTACTCTGGAGAAGCGGTTTCATGACGTCGAGCGAGTCGCTGACGCGGCAGAAGCCCTTTGCCTCGTTGAACAGCCGCAGTTCGCCGGAGGCCTCGGGCTCGTGATTACAGGTCTGCAGAGGCCCGGAATCGGAGGTCCCGCCTTCGTGGCCGAGCTCCACTCCCGCCTCCCCAAAGTGCCCGTTCTCGTCCTCGGTGCCCCCAGTGAAGTCGCCGACGATTACGCGGCAGAGGGTGTGCGCTTTCTTTCCCGCCCCTTTGCCTCTGAAGAACTGCTCTCCATGGCGACCCAGATGCTCACACGCAGCGGACACTGAACAGTCCACCCCGCACACTCCCCTCCGACTTTGCCATCTCCACCTCTGGTGTGAGGTAAATCACATTTCAAAGGCATATCATTGATTGAAAATAGCTCTTGCTGGGACGCCTCTCTATCTCTCCCAGCCTGCGTGCGAGAATCATAATGGAGTCCTGATGGCAGCCTTTGGTAGTTTCGCTCTTCTCATTGCATTGGCGTTAGCTGCATACAATCTTCTCGCCGGAACCATAGCGTTGCGTCTGATCGCCACCGGCCACCCCTCGCGCATCTCCCCGGAACGATTGGCCGACACCGCCCGCCGTGCTGGTATCGCTGGATTCATCGCCATCACCGGCGCAGCATTCGCGCTCGTTTGGTCCGTCTTCACCAACGATTTTTCAATCACCTACATCCTCGAGCACTCCAACCGCGCCCTGCCTGCCCCCTACAAGTTCGCAGCGCTCTGGAGCGGACAGGAAGGTTCCCTGCTCCTCTGGGCCTGGCTCCTCGCTGCATACGGCTTTGTCCTCCGCCTCACCCATAAAAATGACGTCAAGCTCTACGCCTACGCAGGCACCATTCTCGCTGGCATTCAGGTCTTTTTCCTCGCAGTGGTCAACTTCGCCGCGCCGCCCTTCTCCTTATTGCGAGGCGCAATCCCCGACGACGGCAACGGCCTCAATCCGCTGCTCCAATATCCCGAGATGGTGATTCACCCCCCCATGCTCTACCTGGGATACGTCGGCTTTTCGGTACCCTTCGCCTTCGCGCTCGGCGCGCTCATGATGCGCTACCCCGGTGAAAAGTGGATCAAGATTACCCGCGGCTGGACCATGGTCACCTGGCTCTTCCTCACCTGCGGCATCTTTCTCGGCATGCACTGGGCCTATGCCGTCCTCGGCTGGGGCGGCTACTGGGGATGGGACCCGGTCGAAAACGCCAGCTTCATGCCCTGGCTCACTGGCACCGCATTCCTTCATTCCGTCATGATGCAGGAGAAGAAAGGCATGATGAAGAGCTGGAATGTCTGGCTCATCTTCTCCACCTTCCTCCTCACTCTTCTCGGCACGCTCCTCACCCGCGCAGGCCTCGTCAGCTCCGTCCACGCCTTCGCCCAATCCTCCATCGGCACCTGGTTCGTCATCTTCATGGGAATCGTGCTGGCCGTCTGCATCTTCACTTACATCCTGCAGCGCAGTCACCTCAAAGGCGAACACCACCTCGAGTCGCTCGTCAGCCGCGAGTCCAGCTTCCTCTTCAATAACCTCGTCCTGCTCGCTGCCTGCTTCGTCATCCTCTGGGGAACGCTCTTCCCCATCCTCAGTGAATATGTGCAGGGCACCAAGGTCACCGTAGGCCCGCCGTTCTATAACCGCGTCGCCATCCCCATCGGAATCTTCCTGCTCTTCCTAACCGGCGTCGGACCGCTGCTGCCGTGGCGTGCTACCTCGCTGCGCGCCATTCGCCGCAACTTCATCGTGCCGTCCATCGCCCTCTGGTCCACTGTCATCGTCTGTCTCGCTGTCGGCGTCCGTCCCTGGAAAGACGGCGCCTTCGACAATGGAAACTTCTATGCGCTCGTGGCGTTCGCAGTCTCCGCCGGAGTGCTCGCCGCCATCCTTTCTGAATTCCTTCGCGGCGCGGGCGTCATCTCCCGCCAGACTCGTAAAAACCTGTTTGCCGCAATGTACCTCCTCACCCGCCGCAATACCCGCCGCTACGGCGGATACATCATCCACATCGGTGTAGTGATTGTCGTCATCGGTCTCGCCGGTGCAGCCTTCAACCGCAGCGAGGAAAAAGAACTGGCCCTCAACGACAAACTGCTCATCGGCCCCTACACCCTCGTGCAGGTCGGTGCCACGCAGGATTCCAACCTTAACTACAATTCTGAATTCGCCGTCCTCGACGTCTACAAGAACGGCAAGAAGCAGTTCGAGATGACTCCCGAGAAGCGCGTCTACCTCGCCAGCGGCCAGCCGCAGACCATGGTCGCCATTCACTCCATTCCAAGTTGGGATCTGTACGTGGTCTACGAGGGCACAAATCCAGACACCGGCAATCCCATCATCAAGGCCATCATCAATCCCCTCGTCAGTTGGATCTGGGCCGGCGTGGTCTTCATCGTCTTCGGCACATTTGTCGCGCTCGTGCCCAGCATTTCGCCCGCCACCGCCGCATTGCGCGCCCCGGCAACTCGAACGACGCCCACCGAGCCGGCGCTCACAGGAGGCCGCTGATGAAGCCGACAGATTTACAGCCCAAAGCATTTCAGTCAGCAAGAACATGGGTGCCCCAGGTCTGGATTCTCAGACTTGGGAAAGCTACGAACCCACGCTCCACTTTCTTTCTCAAATCCGCGCAAGCCCTCCTCCTCGCCGTCGCCGTCTGTTTCTCCATCGGAGCCACTGACGCAGGTTCCCGCTTCAACGACCTCGGCCATCGCCTTATGTGTACCTGTGGATGCGCGCAGCTTCTCGGCGAATGCAATCACGTCGGCTGCCCGGCCTCCGGTCACATGCGCGATGAACTCAGCGCCGCCATCGCTTCCGGCGCCACCGACGACCAGATTCTCTCCAGCTTCGCGGCAAAATACGGCGCCACAGTTCTGGCCGCCCCCACCACGCACGGCTTCGATCTCGTCGCCTGGATCGCTCCCATCGCCGTCTTCGCTGCCGCGCTTCTTGGCACCATCCTGCTCGTGCGCCAGTGGTCCATCGGCAAAACTCAAACCGCTCCGCTGCCTGCCGACCCTGAGATCGATGCATTGCGCGAAAAAATCCGTCGCGAAACCGGCGCGGAAAATGATGGAGGCTTTTGACCTATGACGGAAATGCAGGGAGTTGTCGCCGCTATCATGCTCGCCATCGCGCTCGGAATTTACACCTTCTGGCCCGAGAACGTCTTCGCCAGCCAACGCCAGAAGACCCGCCTCGACTATCTCCTGGAGCGCAAGGAGCAACTGTACGAAAACCTGCGCGACCTGAACTTTGAATTCCGCGCCGGCAAATATCCTGAAGAGGATTTTGTCGCGCAGCGGGCAATGCTTGAAAACGAAACGGCGCAGTTGATGGCAGAGATCGAGCACCTCCAGCATGCCTGAGTAAGCGCGACCCCTTCCACAAATGGTGGGTGCCCCGGGTCTCGCGTTTGAGACCTGGGAAAGCACAAACCTCACCAGTCGAACGAAACGATAGGACTTCATCAAGACCATGAGATCGATCAAGTTTATTCTGCACTCCGCCGCGGCCATCCTTTTCCTGAGCGCCGCTCTCGCCCAGGCCGCATCCGTCACCGGCACTGTCACTGACAAAACCACCGGCAAACCTGCCGCCGGCGATCCCATTGTTCTCGTCGATGTGCAGGCCGGCATGGCTGAAGTCTCCCACGCCACCACGGATTCTCAGGGGCGCTACTCGCTCAATGAGCCCGGCAGCGGTCCGTATCTCATCCGCGTCACCCACCAGGGCGCGGGCTACTTCATCGCCGCACCTCAGGGCGGACCTGGTGATATTCCCGTCTACGACGTGGCCGCCAAGGTTGAAGGAGTCTTTATTGAAGCCGACGTGCTCGAATTCGAAGGGGACAACGGACAGCTTCATGTCACCGAGCGCTACTTCGTCCACAACACCAGCATGCCGCCCCGCACCGAGTGGAGCCCGCGCACCTTCGAGATCGCTTTGCCCCCTGAAGCTGTCGTTCAGGGCGTCGCCGCCCAACGGCCCACCGGTCTGCCCACCAGCGTCAAACTCGATCCCGACGGCCCCAAAGGCCACTACGCCTTCAACTTTCCCATCCAGCCCGACGAGGGCGACAAGAACACGCTCTTCCAGATCGAATACACGCTGCCTTACAGCGACGGCAAATTCACCTTCCATCCCCAGGTCTCGCTGCCCACCCAGAGCGTCGGCGTTCTGCTGCCCAAGAGCATGACCTTTGCGGCCGGCGCAGGCTCCGTCTTCCAGTCTGTGCCCGAGGATCCCAACATCCAGACGTTTGTCGCCAAGAATGCAACCCCCGGCAAAGCACTGGAATTCACCATCTCCGGAACCGGCTCCATGCCTCGTGAAACGCAGGCCGACAATGGCGGAGGGCAGGCCGCAACGGCCGCTCCCGGCAACCAGCCCGGCGGCGGCATCGGCCAGCCCATCAATACCCCCGATCCGCTCAGCAAATACAAGTGGTGGATTCTCGGCGGCCTCGCGCTGCTTCTCGCCACCGCGGCGGCTTTCCTGCTTGCGCAAGCCCGCGGGTGCGCCGAGCACCGTCGTCACTTACGAGCCCAACGTGACCGCCGCTCCCGCCTATGCAGCCCCATCATCTCCCGCCGCAAAAAACACGGCGCTGCTCAACGCATTGAAAGAGGAATTATTCGCGTTGGAAAGTGAGAAACTTTCCGGCACCCTCTCCGCGGAAGACTACGCACAAATCAAGCCCGCCCTTGAAATCGTCCTCAAGCGCGCCCTCAAACGCAACTCCTAATCCCGCGCAAGCAGCGCACGAAAACGGGTGCCCCCGGTCCCTCGCTTTTGGGGACCGGGGAGGTAGGACAGTCGGCCCTGGTCCCCGGATGAAGGATGAGTTGGAGATTTGGGTGCCCAAGGTCCAGCTTCGATGCGCAGCGAAGAATGGGGCCCTGGGAAAGAGCAAATCCCTGATCCACCCCTCAGACCTCGTACTCCACTAAAAATCGTCCCGTCCGCTTTGCAGAATATTTCCTCCCTTCGGCGCACAATGAAGTTGGAGAAGAACCGGACAACCCCCGAGCCCGGCACAACCGTGGCCTCCATCCGCCACGCTGTAGAAGTTTTGTTTCCGGCTGTGAAACTGTGCAACCATACCTAACTACCAGCATTTTCAGTCACTTCTCGCTGCCGCCTGTGACCCTGTGAAACTGTGAAGCTGTGCACCCCAGCGCAGCAACGCCTTCAACCGCGCCGTACCAAAACCTTGGGTCCTCTGCACCCCCAAACGCGTCTAATAGCCGGACCTGGAATCTCTCACCATGAACGCATTCAAAACTACGATTCTCCTCACCGGACTCACCCTCCTGCTCGTCCTCGCAGGCGAGTACCTCGGCGGAACCAACGGCGCGCTCATTGCATTTCTCATCGCGGCAGCCACCAACTTCTTCAGCTACTTCTACTCCGACAAAATCGCCCTGTCGATGTACGGCGCGCAGCCGGTCACGCGCGAGCAACTGCCCCGCGCCTACGAAGTTGTCGAGCGCCTCACATCCCGGGCCGGCCTGCCCATGCCCAAAATGTACGTGATCCCCACCGAGTCGCCCAACGCATTCGCCACCGGCCGCAATCCTCAGCACGCTTCCGTCGCCGTCACCCATGGCATCCTCGGCCTCCTCAACGACGAAGAGCTTGAAGGCGTCCTCGCCCACGAACTCGGCCACGTGCGCAACCGCGATATCCTCACCAGTTCCATCGCCGCCACCCTCGCCGGAGCCATCACCATCCTGGCTCGCATGGCATTCTGGTTCGGCGCCTTTGGCGGATACGGAGGCGGAGGTGGCCGGCGCGATCGTGAAGGCGGCCTGGGAGGCCTCTTCATGCTCCTGCTCGCGCCTTTCGCAGCCATGCTCATTCAACTTTGGGTCTCCCGCACCCGCGAATACGAGGCCGACGCTTCGGGCGCTCATCTCACCGGCAATCCCTACGCACTGGCCAGCGCTCTTGAGAAAATCTCCGCCGTCAGCCGCCAGGTTCCGTTGGCCGCCTCGCCCAGTTCCGCGCATCTGTTCATCATTGCCCCGCTGCTCTCCGGCGCAACCCTGGCCAACCTCTTCAGCACCCACCCGCCCATCCAGGAACGCATCAAGCGCCTCATCGGCCGCCCCTCCGTCTATGGCAACCTCCAATAGGCAACAGCGAACAGCAGTCTGCCGCAAAAATGGAAATCGCACTCCCTTCCAACAAAGCCTGTCTCCCTGATCCCTGATCCCTGATCCCTGATCCCTGACCCCTGACCCCTGACCCCTGGTAGTATCCTTTCCCAGATGAAAACTCTCCTTCGCACATTGCTCTATCTGGCGCTCATCGTCTGGCTGGGCGCGGAAATCTTTTTCCCCGTCGTCGCCGCCATCACCTTCGGCACACTGGTGGGCGACACGCATACCGCCGGCACCATCGTAGGCGAGCTGCTCCGCATCCTGCATCGCATGGGCATGGTCTCAGGCGTTGTGGCGCTGGCTCTGCTGGCCCTCGCGCCCGCATGGAATATCTACAAGCCTCGCGCCGTCCTCGCGCCCATGATCCTCATCGTCGGCATGCTCATCTGTACCGCCTACTCCCAGTTCATCATCATCCCGTCCATGGAGCGCGACCGCATCGCCGCCGGCGGCGCAATCGACGCGGCCGCCCCCAACAATCCCGATCGGATCGATTTCAACAACCTCCATAACCGCAGCGAGCACGTCGAATTGGTCATCCTGCTGCTCGGTCTCACCACCGTCCTCCTCGTCGCCCGCGCCGAATCCACGCGCGCCTGATCGGGCTGATTGCAATTCGCCTGTCTCTGATGCAAGACGAAATCCACACGGGAGCTTCGCATGGCAAGACTGATTCAATGGAACCTGATCACCCTCGACGGCTACTTCAATGGAGCCAAACCCTGGGAGCTCGACTGGCACACGGTCGCCTGGGGCGACGAACTTGAAAAATTCTCCATCGAGCAATTGTGCACCGCGGGAATGCTTCTCTTCGGTCGCATCACCTTTGAAGGCATGGCCGCCTACTGGAAAACCGCAACAGGCGAAGTCGCAGAATTCATGAATAGCCTTCCCAAGACCGTCGTCTCCCGAACCCTCGAACACGCAGACTGGAACAACACGCGCCTCGTTCGCGACAACGCCGCCGACGAAGTGGCAAAACTGAAGCACGAAATTGAAGGCAACATCTTCGTCTTCGGCAGCGGTGATCTCTCCGCCACTCTCACCCAGGCAGGCCTCTTCGACGAGTTCCGCATCGCCATCGCACCGGTTTTCATCGGCCGCGGAACCACGCTCTTCGGCCGCGACCTCACGCGCTTGCCCCTCAAGCTGCTTGAAACTCGTACATTGTCGAATGGCTGTGTCATCCTGCGCTACCAGCCACTCCCAAGTTAACCAACAACCATTCCCCTGACCCCTCTCCCCTGACTCCCGTCCCCTGTTCTCTGACCCCAGACCCCTGACCCCTGAACCCCGTCTTGTATCATCGAAGAGGTCCCTCGTGCGCGCTTCACACCGTGCGCCGACCACAATGGAAAGCCCATGAAAACTGGCATTATCGGCCTGCCCCAGGTAGGCAAGACATCCTTATTCAAAATTCTGACCAAGGCCAAGCTTGAAGACCGCGGCTACTCCAACCCCCGCGAGGCCCATATCGGCGTGGCCCGCGTCCCGGACGAACGCCTCGACAAGCTCTCCGCACTCTACTCGCCCAAGAAAACCACCTTCGCGTCGGTCGAATTTGTTGATGTCGCAGCCATCGGCCAGGAGGCGCTCAAAGAAACCGCCTTCCTCACCAGCCTCCGCAACGTCGACGCCCTCATTCACGTCCTGCGCGCTTTCGAAGACGACTCCATTCCCCACGTTGGCCCCATCGATCCTTTGCGCGATATCAGGAACGTCGAATTCGACCTCATGATCAGCGATCTCACTCAGGTCGAAAAGCGCCTCGAGCGAGTCGAAAAGGATCTCAAGAAGGGGCGCACGGGCGAACTTGAGCGCGAACAGGCCCTCCTGCTCCGCTCCAAAGAAGCTCTCGAAAAAGAGCTGCCGCTGCGAGAATTGGAGATGACCCCCGAGGAAAGAAAACTTATCAAGGGCTTCATGTTTCTCTCCCAAAAGCCTGTTTTATATGCAGTTAATATTGGCGAGAGCGCTACTCTCGGCGACGATCTCGACTCCGCCGTCAGCCGCTTCAAGCTCGACGAAGTAGCCCGCCGCCCCAACGCCGGAGCCACCGCCATCTGCGGCAAGGTCGAGGCCGAACTGGCCGATATGGATGAAGCTGAGGCCGCCGAGTTCCTTTCCAGCTACGGCCTCCACGAGAGCGGCCTCGTCCGCCTCATCCGCAAGAGCTACGAACTCCTCGGCCTCATCAGCTTCTTCACCGCGGGCGAAGACGAGTGCCGCGCATGGACGGTCCCTGCCGGTTCCAAGGCGCCGCAGGCCGCCGGCGCCATTCACTCTGACCTCGAGCATCACTTCATCCGCGCAGAAACCATCCGCTGGGATAATTTGCTCGCCGCCGGTTCAGAAGCCGCGGCACGCTCACTCGGCACGCTGCGACTTGAAGGCAAGGAATACGTGGTCCACGATGGCGACGTGATGCACATCCGCCACAGCGGATAAGCAACGATGTTAAAGCTCTCCATCCTTCTCGGCTTGCTCGCCGCGTTGGCCGATGTGGCCGGCGGGTTGGTCCTGGTGCGTGCCCACGGCGTTGAACGCTACCTGCGCTACTTTGTAGCCCTTGGCGCCGGCTTTCTCATGGCCGTGGCCCTGCTTGAGATGACGCCTGAAAGCCTTCGTCTCAACCCGGTCCTCGGCCCCATCCTCATCATGGCCGGTTACTGCGTCGTGCATCTGCTTGAGCACACCATCAACGCCCATTTCCACTACGGAGAAGAAACCCACCCCGGTGAATTCGTATCCAAGCGCACCGGCTACTCGGTCCTCGGCGGCCTCAGTGTGCACGCGCTCTTTGACGGGGTGGCTATCGGCTCGGGCTTCGTCGTATCAAGCGCTCTCGGCTGGCTCATCTTCCTGGCCATCTTCCTGCACAAAGCGCCTGAAGGATTCACCATGGCCTCCGTCATGCTCGCCAGCGGACGCAGCCGGACCGCCGCCTTCTACTCCGCCGTTGCCCTCGCCGCAGCAACGTTAGTCGGAGTCCTCGTCATCGAGCTCGCTCCCCACTGGATGCTTTACGGCCTGCCCATCTCCGCCGGAGTGGCGCTCTATGTGGGCGCCAGCGATCTCGTCCCCGAGGTCAACCGCGAACCCGGCATCCGTATGGCGCTGGTGTTTTTCCTGGGAGTTGCCGGCTTCCTGCTCTTGCGTATGATGCTGCCGCAGCTTTAGCCCCATCGGGTTGGGGATCTATCAGCGAGCCGCGCCGATTTGCACCACATTCCCCTTCAAGCTGCCCCCGCCAAGCACTCCGCGAATCGACCGCATCACCCGCTCAGGCGTAATCATCCGCATGCAGACAGCATCGTTGCAGGCCGAGTTCTTCTGGTTCGCTGCCGTCACGCAGGGCGAGCACGAAAGCTCCGCGGTGATCGATTCCGTATTTCCCAGGCTCCCGTAGAGCCGCGGTGTCTCCGGTCCAAACAGCACAATCGAGCGAATCGGCGTAATCGCCGAGAAGTGCGCCGGGCCGCTGTCGTTCGAGACCAGCACCGTAGAAATGTTGTAGAGTGCCGTGATCGCATGCAGTTTGTGCATGCCGGCAAAGCTCCTGAAGCGCGGATGCCCGACCTTCTCCTGCATCTGCAATGCCTCTTCGCGCTCCGAGGGAGCCCCGGTGATCAGTACCAGAACGTCCTCCCACTCCTCCACCACCATCCTGGCCAGGGTTGAATAGTTGTCGCGCGCCCACCGCCGCTGCGGCAGCATCTCTGAGCTGTTGGGATTGATCAGCACGATGCGGTGATATTCAGGCCGGTATTCCGGGTATACCTGCCGCACCAGTCCGCGTACCTGCTCCTTGGCCTCGTCTGAAACCGGCTGCAGCGGAACCCGAATCTCCTCGTCCGAAACGTAGGTCTTCGAGTAGGGCACTTCAGGCTTGTCCGCCAGCAGCGCATTCACCATGCAGATAAAGTTCTTCGCCATGTGAATGTGGCCGTTGTGGCCCACCCGGTGCGTCAGCATCTCCCCGCGATAAAGCCCTTCCGCATGAAACTTGTGAAACCCCACCCTGCGCCGCGCCCCCGACAGCCCCGTCAGCAGGCCCGAGTAGCGCGAGAACAGCTCCATGTCCACCACGGTATCGATCTTCGCCTTGCGTACCCAGCGCAGAAACTTCAGCGTGTCGCTCACCAGCGCCGTCAGGCTGGTCTCGCGGATCGTGACAATATTCGCCTCGGGGACCGTGGGCAGCAACCGCAGGCTCTCCACGTTCCGCTGAAAGATGAGGAAGAAAATCTCCGCGCCCAGTGCGTCCTTTGCCTTTTGCAGGGCCGGGTTGGCAATTACTGTGCTCCCCATCTCCGAGAGCTCGATAAATAGCACCCGCCGCGGCTTTTCCGGTCCGCTGGGAGTTCCCATCAGGCGTACTACCTGGGTGAAAAAGAAGCACAACGGGATGCCAATCCAGTAGTCCACGGCCCGCATTGTCTGAAGCTTCATTCCATCAGCCCTCTGCCACCTGTCTGTTTTGGGTCGAGTCTAACACTGCAGCACGCGATCATCTGTCCTGGATAGTTTGCTTGAACCCTTCGCAGTTCTCAAACGATCGAAGGATTGGATCCATTCATTCCGGATTATAGTTTGCCTAAAGCCTTTCGAGTCTCCCACTAACCGGGTAGTACTATTGGTCTGCGTGATGCCGCAAGTCTCGCTATTCCATCGCCGTATTGATGTAGATTGTCTTCGAGGATTGGAGGCCGCCAACGAAGCCGTTGTTACCGCGATTGCCATCCGCTGTTCTATCTTTATGCAGGCGATTCAATCAAGGATTTGAGTACCTGAATGATCAATAAGAAGAAAATCGTCGTCGTGCTTCCTGCCTATAACGCAGAGAAGACACTGGTCAAGACCATCCAGGAGATCTCCGGCTTCGTGGATTCCTGCATCCTGGTCGACGATCACAGTACCGACGGGACGGTGAAACTGGCCGCGAGCCTGGGCCTGCAGGTTCGAGTCCATGAGAGGAACCGGGGGTATGGCGGGAACCAGAAAACTTGCTACGCAACAGCCCTCGATGCCGGCGCAGATATCGTCGTCATGCTGCATCCGGATTATCAATACTCACCTCTCCTCGTCGAGCCGATGGCCAGTATGATCGCCCATGGTTTGTACGACATCGTTCTCGGCTCGCGCATCCTCGGCGGCGGAGCACTCAAGGGTGGAATGCCCCTCTACAAGTACGTTGCCAACCGCGTCCTCACCCTCTTTCAGAATCTCGCGCTGCAGGCGAAGCTGTCGGAATACCACACTGGCCTTCGCGCCTACAGCCGCGAACTGTTGCTGTCCCTGCCCCTCCAGGCCAACTCTGAGGACTTCGTCTTCGACAATCAGCTGCTCGCGCAATGCATCTACCTCGGCGCGCGAATCGGCGAGGTATCGTGCCCAACTCGCTATTTCCCTGAAGCTTCATCCATCAATCTTTTCCGCAGCACGGTGTATGGGCTCAGCGTGCTCAAGACAACGGTGGATTGCGTCGCAGCCCGAGCCGGACTGTACCGCAAATCCATCTTTGACTTTCCCGTTTCCCAATTGACAGCGAATTACGGTTCGTCATCTCCATCGGTCGAACAGATTCCATAAAGCCGCCTTCCAACCTCCATCTTCCATCCATCCGCTCGAACGGCCGGCTGCAGCCCCAAATGGGCTAGATCGCGGCGCTCTTCGTAGAGGCTTGAAGAGAAATGCACCGGCGCATCCCCGCCCTTTGCCGGGAGACTTCGATGGACGTTTGTCATTGCAAACAGAATGCGCAGCGAGAGATAGGACCGGATACTTGAGTTCGGCACGCTCCGAAGCCTTCTTCCTTTCGCCCTTGGTCAACCATTTGTCCAGGGGCGAGTCTAACTCTCCAAATTCGTCAACTGGTTACGGCAATTTTGTCCCACCGGGGCGCTTCAAACTTGCAGACAGGTCATGTTCATGTGCACTACAATGCGAGACATAGTTTGCCAAAAGCCATTCGAGTCTCCCACGAAATGGGCAGAGTTATCTGTCCGCACAACCTCGTGAATCCTCGTGCGGCTTGCACTTTACGCGAAGGGTTGCCCGTTTCCCCAATCCGCCCTTGACGGAAGCGAATTGCAGACTGTTCCGCATTGCGCGAATTCAGAGTGGAATTGAAGGGCTGAATACGGTGAAATTCTTTCGCAATCGCAATCTCTTTCTCGTCCTGGCGTTCTCATTCGTTGCCTTCGGAGTAATGGGCTATCACCCCGGCGCCGAGGACGACATCATTTACGTCACCGCCGTCAAAGCCGACCTCAATCCCGCCCTCTATCCTTACGACTCCGATTTCTTCAAATTGCAGGTCAAGACCTCCACCTTCGACACATGGATGGCCGCCTTCATCCGTGAAACCCATATCCCCGTCGCATGGGCCGAACTGCTCTGGCAGTTCATCTCCGTCTTCCTCATCGTTCTGGCCTGCTGGTACATCGTGAGTCAGCTGTTTCCAGAAGATTCCGCGCGATGGGCGGGTGTCGCCATGGTCGTAGCCATGTTCACGCTTCCCGTCGCCGGAACCGCGCTCTATCTCGTCGACCAGTACATGCACCCGCGCAACCTGGCCACCGGCCTCATCCTCTTCGCAATTGCCCGCATCATGGCTCGAAAAGCCTGGCAAGCCGTTCCATTGGTCGTGGTCGCTTTCGTGCTCCATCCCCTGATGGGTGCATTTGGCGTCTCTTTTTGCTGCGTGCTTGCCCTCACACTTTATGAGCCCTTCTATGCCAGCTTGCGCAGCCTTCGTGAGCACGCCGTCGCAGAACCCGTCGCGCCCGTGTACGCGGTCATCCCTTTCGCCTGGATCTTCGGTCCGCCCTCGAAAACCTGGCTAGAAGCGATGAGCACCCGGCATCTCTACCAGCTTTACCAGTGGACCTGGTACGAGTGGCTCGGAGCCATTGGACCGATCGTCATCTTCTGGCTCATCGCGCGCATTGCCCGCAAAAACGGCGAAGGCACTCTCGCCCGTTTTGCCACGGCCATCCTGATTTACAGCGTCTTCCAGCAAGCCGTCGCAATGATCATCCTCAGTCCTGCTGCGCCCATCGGCTTCAGCACGCTGGAACCAATGCGCTACCTCCAACTTGTCTACATCTTCCTCACCCTGATCGGCGGCGCCTACCTCGGCAAGTACATTCTCAAGGCGCGCGTTTGGCGATGGGCCATCTTCCTCCTCGTCGCCAACGGCGGCATGTTCATTGCACAACGACAGTTGTTCGCCTCCACTGAGCACATCGAACTCCCTGGCCGCACCTCGTCCAACCCCTGGCTCCAATCGTTTCGGTGGATACGCCACAACACTCCCACCAACGCCTACTTCGCGGTCGACCCGAATTACATGGCCGCTTCCGGCGAGGACTACCACAGCTTCCGCGCTCTCGCAGAAAGAAGCGTCCTCGCCGACGCCCTCAAGGACACAGCTTCTGTTACCAAGGAGCCTTCGCTGGGACCGAAATGGGAGAAGCAGGTTGCAGCCCAGGCCGGCTGGCCCTCCTACAAGCTGGCTGACTTCGAACGGCTCAAGGCCCAGTTTGGGGTGAACTGGGTGCTGGTCAACTATCCGCAGCCGCAAGGGCTCCGCTGCCAATGGCACAACAACACTCTCTCCGTCTGCCAGGTTCCCTAAGGTGCTCGACCGTCACACCTTGTTGTCAATCCCGCTGCCTGACTATTCACATCTTTCGCGCCAGACACTACTATCGGTGAAGGCTTCATTCGCATTCAGCAGTTCTCAGGTGCCTCTTGCATGACGTTGGATCCTAATGTGGCAGATCCTCTCACTGCTCCAGCCGCAGGCGCATTCGTTCCCCTGCGCCGGCGTCTAGCGGCGCATCTTCACATAGCGCGCCTCGACCACAGCATCAAGCAGGCCTTCATTCTCCCCGGCATCGTCCTCGCCATGGCTCTCGCCGGCCGGCACATGGACCTTGCTTTGGCGGTCAACATCTTCATCGGGCTAATCTCCGCCACCCTCATCTCCAGCAGCAACTACGTCATCAACGAAATCCTCGACGCCCCCTTCGATCGCCTTCACCCCACCAAGAAAAGCCGCCCCGCCGCCTGCGGCCTCGTCCACATCGGCTGGGGCTACGCGCAATGGATTCTCATGATGATCGCCGGCCTCGCGCTGGCGCGCTTCCTCTCCCTCGGATTTCTCTTGAGCGCCCTCGCCCTTTGGGTCATGGGCTGCATCTACAACATCTCTCCTGTGCGCAGCAAAGACCTCCCCTACATCGACGTCCTCAGCGAATCTGTCAACAATCCCCTTCGCTTTTGCCTCGGCTGGTACATGGTCACCGCCGACATGCTTCCTCCCGCCTCGCTGCTCCTTTCCTACTGGATGCTCGGCGCATACTTCATGGCCCTTAAGCGCTTCAGCGAGTACCGTCAGATCGGTGACACCGCCGTCGCCGCAAGCTACCGCAGGTCGTTTCACTACTACACTCAGGAATCCCTTCTCAACTCGGTCGTCTTTTACGCCGCTGCATCCATGCTTTTCTTTGGCGCTTTCATCATGCGCTATCGCATCGAGCTGATTCTTGCCTTCCCTGTCGTCGCCTGGCTCATGGCAATTTATTTCGGGCTCTCCTTTCACCACGACAGCTCCGTGCAAAATCCAGAGAAGCTCTATCGTGAGCCGCGCCTCATGGCCGTTCTCGTCGTTTGCATCGTGGTCTTTGTCGTCCTCCTCTTCGTCAATATTCCCTGGCTCGGCACGTTCTTCCCCAAATCGCGCCCTTGATTCTCAGACTTGATCCGCAAACCACCCCAGGGAATTCCATCCAGTCTCCCGCTTCACCGTTTTTCCACACATTTTGCGCCTTGGGGCTCTTTCCGCGAGAATGGATAAAGCACACGGCAAAATCCTCCGGCGCGGAGTCCGGTCCATGCTGAACCTTTCCAATCGCCTGATCCTCGGATGCGCTGCCCTCGCGGCTCTTACCCTGGGTCTCGCGCTCTTCGCCCGCCATGCCCTTGCGGCGGCAGGAGAGTCCTCCGTCGCCTTCCTCTTTGCGGCGGCCGCAATCCTCGTCGCGCTCGGAACCTGTCTCGCCGTCTTAAGACCCATCCGCATGCTGGCGCGCGATACCAAAAGAATCGCCCAGGGCGACCTCGACCACCGTGTCGAGTGGACCAGCCATGACGATTTCGGCATCATCGCCGGTGAGTTGAACCGCATCGCCGTCAGGATGCGCGACCTGCGCGATTCCGAAGCCGGCCGCAAGCAGATGGAGTTTCAGCTCTCCGACGCCGTCCTCCAATCCATCTTTGAGCCCATCATCGTCACCGACGGCAAGGGTCATGTCCTCAAGGTCAACCAGGCCGCCGCAGAAGTACTTGGCGACGCTGCCACTGACCGCATGGCGCTCAGCCAACACCCCCGGCGGCGACAAGATCCTCAGTGCCATCCGCGACGCCGTCTCCATGCAAAAGGCCGTTGCCGCCGAAGACGAAGCCGCCATGCTCCCCATGCGCATCGGCAAGCAGGAACGCAGCTATCGCCTGCGCACCACCCCCATGCGCGACTCCGACGGCCGCCTGCTGGGCACCGTTACCACTCTTGAAGACGTCACCTCGCTGCAGGACACCGATCGCTTCAAAACCCAGTTCATCACCGTGGCCAGCCGCAAGCTGCGCGGTCCGCTCCTCCAGTTGCGCCGCGGCCTCTACGCGCTGGGCCAGGGCTTCGGCGGCCCGCTTGAGCCGCTGCAGGCCGAGTTGGTCGCCGCCGCCAGCAGCGAGTCAGAAAAACTCAACGACCTCATGTCCGACCTGATTGAAGTGGCGGAACTCGACACCGGCAAACGCGAGCTTCACCTGGAGCGCCTGCGGCCCTTGCCGCTGCTGAACGAGGCCCGCGACCGCTTCTGCGAAGAGGCTGCCGAGAAGCGCGTGCGCGTCGACGTCAAGGCCTTCGCCGACCTCTCCGTTGTCAATGCCGATCGCCGCGCCCTTCGCTCCATCCTCGATAACCTCCTCTCCAACGCGCTCCGCTACACGCCCCCCGAAGGCGAAATCCTCCTCGCCGCCGAGGAGATCAAGGACTTTGTGCAATTCACCGTGCGCGACACTGGCCGCGGCATCGAGGCCGAACGCCTCAGCAACATCTTCGACCGCCTCAACGCCTTCTCCGACTCCGGCACCGGCCTCGGCCTCGCCCTCGTCCGGCGCCTCGTCGAGTCGCTCGGCGGCCAGATCGCCGTCGAAAGCCGCCTCGGCCACGGAACCACATTCCGTTTCACGCTTCCCGTGGCTGCCGTGGAAGTAGTCCATCATCCGGTTGAGGTGGGCTAACACATGCCTGAATTACAGCTCGAACGCCAGCAGGAACCCGCCAAGCTCCGAATCTACATCGGCGCGGCTCCCGGCGTGGGCAAAACCTATCACATGCTCAACGACGCCCACCTCAAGCGCAAGCAAGGCGTCGACATCGTTATCGGCCTTGTCGAAACCCACGGCCGCCAGGAGACCCTCGACCAGATTCGCGATCTCGAAATCGTGCCCCAGCGCGTCATTCCCTATCGCGGCGTCGAGCTCAAAGAGATGGACGTCGACGCCATCCTCGCCCGCCACCCTGACACCGTCGTCGTCGATGAGCTGGCCCACACCAACGTGCCAGGCAGCAAAAATCGCAAGCGCTATGAAGATGTGCTGGAGCTGCTCGAAGCCGGCATCAACGTCATGACCGCCGTCAACATCCAGCACCTTGAAACGCTCAACGACGCGGTCAACCGCTCCGCCAACACCGTCATTCGCGAAACCGTCCCCGACAACTTCCTCAAGCGCGCCGACGAAGTGGTCAACGTCGACGTCACCGTCGAAGAGCTGCGCTCCCGCCTCCGCGAAGGCAAAATCTACGCGAAGGAAAAGGTGGAGCAGTCCCTCGCCAACTTCTTCCGCAAAGGCAATCTGAACCTGCTCCGCGAGCTCTCCCTGCGCACCACCGCCGAACAGGTCGGCAAACGCGCCTCAGAGTACCGCCGCACCCAGGGCCTGGAACAGGCGCCGATTCCAGAAAAGGTCATGGTCTGCCTCAGCACCCGGCCCGGCACCGAGCGGCTGCTGCGCGTCGGCGCGCGCGTGGCCGGCCGCCTGGCCACCGACTGGTACGCCGTCTACGTCACCCGCCCCGACGACGACAAGGGCCACGGCGACCCCGACGCATTTCACCGCATCGAAGAGTATCAGCGCATGGCTCGCGATCTCGGCGCCCAGGTCGTCAACCTCGTCGACAAGAACGTCTCCGACGCGCTCATCCGCTTCGCCCAGCAGGAAAGCATCTCCCACGTGATCTTCGGCCAGTCGGTCCGCTCGCGCTGGGACATCCTTCTCCGCGGCTCGGTCCTCAACCGCTTCCTATCCGAAGTCCGCGACGTCACCGTGCAGGTCGTCCCCATGCAAAAACCGCTCCGCAAAGCCTGACCCGTTCCGCCGCGCTGTCTACTTCGTCATCCACACCTCCAGCCCCATCTTGTCTTCCGCAATCTCCACCTTGCTGAATTTCGTCTGCGCCAGCATCTGCTCAAACTGCCCGCGCGTGTAAGCCCGCTTCAACAGCATCGTTTTGAACGCCAGCTTGGTCAGAATCCTGTTGAATCGCGACAGCCCCATCCCATCCACCTGCTGGCTGATCTCTTGCAGGCGATGCGTCGCCTTTCAGATCGATGATCAGGCCGCGTCCTCCGGGCTTCAATACGCGGCACATCTCCTCCAACGCCGCCACCGGCCGGGCAAAGTTCTTGAACGCCGCGCGACATAGCAGAAAATCGAAGCTCTCCTTCGGCAGAGGCATATTCGATGCCGACCCTTGCATGAAATCCACTTTCACCCCTGCCTCTGCGGCCCTCTTCGCCGCCATCTTCACAAAGGTGTGGCTCAGGTCAAGTCCGGTGATTGCGTATCCTCCCAACTTCGCCAGTTCAATCGAAAAATACCCCGGCCCCGGCGCAACCTCCAGCACCGCGCTGCCCTGCCGCAGTTCGTCTGCAATACGCCTCGCCAGTTCAACGTATTCCTTCATCATCTCGGCTGTATTGGCCGCGTACCACTTCGCCACCATGCCCTCCATGCCTGCGTCACGACGAGGCTTGGGCATCGCAAGAGTTGTCATCGCATCTCCTCCGTCTCTTCTTCCCTGTTTTGGTTTTGATTCAGCGGGTTCGAATCAATCTGCCCGCTCTACTCGCCGGAGTCCCAGCGATAGGTCTTCGTCGCTGGGGCGGCTATTCGCAGAACACGCGCACCTTGGTCGTGTTCCCTTCTTTCCCGTCCACGTCCACCGTGAGGTCTTCCAGGTGGTCAATCAACTCCTCAAGATTCTCCGGCTTGATCTGCGAAAGCGTCAGAGGCACGCCGTGGCGGCTCAGCGCCTGGTCCAATTGGTCATGGGCCTGCGCCGGTATCAGGCTCGCCAGCCGTACGCCCGCGCGCAGCAACTGCATCGGCACCCGCACATTCACCGTCGTCAACCCCTTCGTCCCGGTCATCGACTCGTCCGCCTCCACCAGTACGCGCAGATACTTCGCGCGCCCCTTTGCCGCAACTCCCCCGGCGCCATTGCTCCCGCCGCCTGCATAGCTGCTGCCGCTGGTCGTATCGGGTTCCAGAGCCGCGATCAGGCGCTCCGCCTCGTCCGCTGTAATCTTGCCTGCGGCCAGCATCTCCAAAATCTGTCGACGATTCTCGTTCATACAATCCCTCCCCAATGCTCAGTGAAAATCGAAATCGCGTGATGACCCACTGCAAACGCGCCAGGCAGCAGAGTCTTAACCGCGTGCTCAAGCCCCGGCAGCAGGTTTACGGCGTGCGGTAGCTCCAGAATCGCAACTGCCAGGCAGCATGCGCCCGCGATCCAGACAGCTTCGCGGCCTTCGTCCCATACCGCCAGCAGCCGTTCGGCCTCCCGCGGCGTAATCCGACCCATGGCAATCAGCGTCAAAATGACCCGGCGATCGGTATTCATCGTTTCCCTCACAAAATCCTGACCGTCACGTGATTCCCGTCCGTGCTCACGCGCACATCGGTCCCCGGCAAACTGCAGAGAATCGCCCAGCAGGTCGAGAGCGTCCGCCAAAAGCTCACCCGGCCTGCCATGCAAGCTCCCCAAAGCACAAGCAGAATTAGCGGTGACAACAGCAGCAGCGGAAGCCACAGCAATATCAGCGGAACCCAAAGCCGGATCCGGCGGTGGTGACGGCTTTCAATCCGAACAATGGCGATATTCGGAATCATTTCAGTGCCTCCAGCGCGCGGATCGCTTCGGCGGCGTCAATCTCGCCGTTCTTCAGCCGCTCCAGCACCTCCGCGCGTGATGGAGACGGGTTCGTGTCGACAAACTCCAGTAGCCCGGCAATGCGGTTCAGGCGCGCCTTGATGGTCGGATAGCTCACTCCGAACACCTGCTCCATCTCCTTGATCGAACCGTGGGAGCGCAAAAAGGCCGTGATAAAGATCTGGTCCTCCAGGCTCAACCGGGCCAACTCCGGCAACACGAATTCGCCTTCCACAGCGATATGCTTCTCTGGAATCCGTACCCGCTCCACCACCAGCGAAGCGCCCTGCGCCATGCGCAAAAGATCCTGCCAGTCAGAAGCGGTTTTGGAATCTCGATCCATTGAAAGGAAACCTCGTTTCTCAATCACAAGAGGAATAGTACTCAATTTTTTCAATAATTACAATAGTAAATATTCATTTTATTAATTATTTCTTAAAATATTCGAACAGAAAGCGAAACACCCTCCCTGATTCATGGCTTCAAGGCCAACGGGCCGCGCGAGAGCCCACGCGGTCCGCCAACCCGGCACTTCTGCACTGCATTCAACGCTGTGGTAGTTTTGAAAGAGCGGCATCAATCGAATCCGGCAAAATCCATCCGGCCTTGCACGTGAACGAGAGCTCGTAGCTCAGTTGGTAGAGCAACGCCCTTTTAAGGCGTGGGTCCTGGGTTCAAGTCCCAGCGAGCTCACCACTCCTTCCGGCCGCCAGACTTCCTGCCAAGCCACAATCGCCGCGCCCGTCCTCGCCGCTACCCGCATTGCTCCGCGCTTCCTCCACATCCGCGCCCGCAAACCAGCCGCGCAGCAGCACACCTGAGCCGCATCGACAGTCATGAATCAATCCACCCGAACCGGCCGCCTAACCGGCACAATCCGACTCGGTGACCATCCGTCCGGAACATCGCCGCACCTTGAAGTGCCCGCCGAATCCAATACCAATCCGGAGCAGACAATCCTCATGTTGAAGGGCCGGAAAAACAAAGCAATCCTTCATAATTCAACCGTTTCCTCTTCACCTGCATTCACTTCCACCGCTACTGTGGAATTGATTCGGGCAAACAGATGCACAACGTCATTCAACCTGCCGGCCAGACATCTCACGGGCTCAGTTCTATCCTGCTCGAAAACCGCTATCTGCGCGTGCTGGTGCTGCCTGAGGCCGGCGCCCGGATATGGCAAATCACATACAAACCGCTGGATGTTGACCTCCTGTGGAACAACCCGGGCGTGAAGCCTGCGCGGCAAGCGCTGCACGCCTGCTATGACGATGTGTGGAGCGGCGGATGGGACGACCTCTTCCCCAATGACGAAGCGGCCACTCTGCAAGGCCACGCTTTGCCGGACCATGGAGAGTTGTGGACCGGCGACTGGCATGTGGCAAGCATTCAGGAAAATGGCTCGGCGGGCGTTCACCTCAGCTTCAGAACGCCGATCAGCCAGGTCCTGGTCGAAAAATTCCTGCATTTGCGTTCGGAGAGTGCGTGCTTTGAGGTCCGCTATCGACTGACCAATCAGGGCGAAGGGGCGGTCCCCTATCTTTTCAAGCTCCATCCGGCATTTGCAGTTTCCCCAAACCATCGCATCGATTTTCCGCCCATGGCCGTGCTGCTCGAGCCGGAGTTTCTTGGCACGTTGGAAGGAGCGCCGCCTGCTTTTCCCTGGCCCAACGCACCCGTCGGCGACAAGGTGCTGGATCTGCGTCAGATTCCCGATATCTCTTCGCGCGCGCTGCACTTTTTCTACGGCACCGGGCTGGTAAGTGGCTGGTGCGGCGTAACAAATTGTGCAATCCGCCTGGCTGCCGCTCTGCGCTTTGACCCTGAAGTGTTTTCCAGTTGCTGGCTCTTCGCAGCACACGGTGGCTGGCGCGACTTGAATGTCGCGGTTCTTGAGCCGGCCACGGGCTATCCGTTCAAAATGCATCAAATGATCGCCGGCGGACGTGCGCGCACACTAGCGCCGGGCGAATGCCTTGAAACCACGGTCCTTTTTTCGGCCCAGGAAGGCCTCACGTCCATTGGAGGCGTCGAAGAGAATGGGATGATTCTTCCCGCCGAAATGGACTGACGGCTCCACCGCGCTGCTTTCCGCTCAAGCTTCCGCCTTGGGTGCAGTCTCCAGCGAAAGCAGTATCGCAGCGGCAATCGCCGTAACAGCGCCTCCCAATTGCATCCAGGTGAGCCGCTCGCCAAGCAGCATCACCGCCAGCACGACCGTCAGCAGCGGGTAGAGCGAAATAAGCGAAATGACGATCGAGGCTTTGCCGCCGGATTCGAGAGCGCGGAAACTGGTCCACGCTCCAAAACCATTCAGTGCGCCGCCCGCTACCGAACACACCACCACCGTCCTGCCCAATCCCCAATGCGGGTGCGCCACCAGCAACACCAATGCAGAAAGCGCCATCATGGCCCAGCAGAACCACAGAAACGAGCGCTCGCTCGAGATACGATTCGTCGATAGCTTCTGTGTAACCCCGGTGATTCCCCAAAGAACCAGCGCCAGCACGGCAAATCCAAGCCAGACATGCATGTCTTCAGCTCCCTCAGGCGCTGAGCAGGTAAATGGCCACAAACGCCAGCGCCAGTCCTGCCCATTGCACTCTGCCTAACCGTTCTCGCAGAAACATCAACGCCAGCAGCACCGTAACCATGGGAAATAGTGCTGTCACTGGCGCCACAACCGACGCCTTTCCTCCTTTGACGAGTGCCTCAAAGAAGGCAATATTGCCCACACCGCCTAGAATGCCTGTCAGAAACGCCCAGAAAACGCCCGCGGCCGCGCCCTCGCGCCTTTCTCCCACCCTGCGCTTGTGCACGGTCCAGGCGACGAAGATCAACAGGGGCGCCAGCCCTGCGGTGTAGAGCAACTGGTTGACATAGGCGTCAACGCCCGCCGAAGCGATCTTCGACACCAGCCCCCACGTACCCCACAAGACAATAGTCGCAAGCGACCAGAGCAACCACCTCGGCACCCTTCCTGATTGGTTCTCTGCCTTCAAGCGCCCCGCCTCCTCAATTCACTGGGCCGAGAATACCGGCTCTTCTGAGGCAGGGGCAATGGTTCTTCCGCGGTGCGGCTCGTGTTTTGCGGTTCATTCTTTCGTTCTGGCTGTTTGTGGCTTTCCCCGGTCGCCGAATCCGCATTATCATCACCGCGTTGGAGTCATGCTATCGCGATGAAGATCACCTCCGTTGAAGCCATCCATCTGCGCGCGGAAGACCCGCTTATCGAACTCTTCGATGGGTCATACGACGACTGCGTTCTGGTTGTGCATACCGATGCTGGCCTCACAGGCATAGGCGAGACGGAGTCATTGGCGCCGGCCATCCAGGCCATCGTGCGCGGCCCCTCGGCGCACAATCACGCGCGCTCGCTCTCCGCCGTGCTGGTCGGCGCCGATCCGGCCGATCCAGTTGCGCTCTGGCATCGCATGTACCAATCCACCGACTACGTCGGGCGGCGCGGGCTGGCCATGCACGCGATCGGCGGCGTCGACCTGGCGCTTTGGGATCTGCGCGGCAAAATCGAGGGCAAGCCGGTGCATGAGCTGCTCGGCGGCGCACAGCGCGACCGGCTTCCAGCCTACGGCACAATCTACCCCATGGCGAGGTCTCCGGAGGAGGTGCGCGCGCAAGTGGCTGAGGGCCAGGCGAAGAACCTCCGCAACTTCAAGTTTGCTGCCGACCCGTGGTGGCTCGACGACATTGCATTCACCGGACGTCTGCTGGCCGCGGCGCGCGCGCAGGCCGGCGACAGGGCGCACATCATTATTGATGCGGCTCTCTCCTACCAGACCGCCGCCGAGGGACTCCGCCTGTTGCCCATCTTCCAAGACGCCGGCATCTGGTTTCTCGAAGCTCCCTTGCCGCTGGATGATGTCGAAGGGCACCTGGAGATGAGCCGTCACGGGTTGCCCATTGGCGTTGGCGACCTGGGGCTCACCCATGTACGAGAGTTCATCGAAATGATGGACCACGGCGGCGCCAGCATCTGCCAGCCCGATATCTCGCAAGTGGGTGGATTCACCGGCATCCAGCAGATTGCGGCTGCGGCCTACGCGCGCCGCAAGCGCGTCATCACCCACGGTTATAAAACAAACATCGAAATTGCAGCGAATCTGCACTTCCTGGCCGCGCAACCAAACGTCGAGCCCCTCGAGTTTTCTCTCAGTCGCTCGCCGCTCCGCTGGCAAATGACCAACGAGCACTTTCCCGTGGGGGAGGATGGATGCGTGCTCGTGCCGCAAGCTCCGGGGCTCGGAGTTACCCTCAACCAGGAGACGATCCAACGCTATCGCTTCGTTTCGTGATCCGTCCTGCTCTCAGCTCACGCGCAACATCATCTTCAGTGTCTCTCCGGGAGCCGAAGTCATCCGGTCGAATGCCTCTTGGCCCTGTTCGAGCGGCATTTCAACTGTCCATGGAGTCAGGTCAATCTCACCGGCTTTGAGCAGGGTCAATGAACGCTCAAAGTCAACCGGCGTATAGGCAAACGACATCGCCACGCGGTGCTCCTTGCGGATGCTGGCGACGAATTCGATCTCGCTCCGCTCCTGGCTCATTCCGAGCAGAATGACTAAGCCGCCCGGCCGGCAAAGATCAAATGCCGATTGTCGCGCCGCCCCTGAACCGGATGCGTCAAGCACAAGGTCGAGTCCCTCCTGGGCGAAGCTGCGTGCCTCCGCGCGTCCTTCTTCGGTTGCGCCGTTAGCCGCCAGCGTTGCGCCCATCCTGCGCGCTACATTTAGGCGCACATCGCTCACGTCCTGCACAAGCACATCGCGCACGCCAAGGCGTAGCGCCGTCAGCAGGGCCAGCGAACCCATCGTTCCCCCGCCCACGATTCCCATGCGGAAGAAGGGCAGCGGCGCGGCGATGCGGAAAAGGTGAACAATGTTCGCCAGGGGCTCCGCCATCACTGCGCGCGCATCGGTCAGTTCATCGGGAATCTCATACACCTGGCCTTCAGGAATGGAAATAAACTCCGCATAGCAGCCGGCGGTTCGGTCCATGCCAAGCAAGCGCCAACTGGAGCAGAGGTTCTGCCTGCCGCTCAGGCACGCGCTGCAGCGCCCGCAGCTGATCAGTGGATTGGCCACCACGCGGCGTCCATCGCGCATGCGTCCCACAAGTTCATGACCTAGCACCATGGGCGCAATTCGGCGGCGGCTGTGCCCCAGGAACCCGGAAATATCCGAGCCGCAAATACCCGCGGCAACCACCTCGATTTCGCATTCGCCCGCTGCGGGTTGCGGCCGCGGACGATCTTCCATCGCCACTTGTCGCGGCGCGGTGTATACGAGAGCGCGCATCAATCTCTCCCTTGCCTTAGCGAAGCTGAACCTCCAGATCAAGCGATCCGGAGTCTGGGGCACTCCAACGTTGCGGCTGGCTGGCGTAGGCGCGCGGCGTGCAGTGCATATACTTTTTAAAGACCGAAGCGAAATATGCGGGATTGCAGAAGCCGCACCGGTCTGCCACCTCGGACACGTGCAGCCTGGGATCGAGCAGCAGGCGCTTGCCCATCTCAAGTTTTTGCCGGATGAGATATTCCTCGAGCGTGTGCCCGGTCGTACGGCTGTAGACACGGCCCAGGTGCCCGGCTGACAGTTTCAAGTCTTGCGCGAGACCCTGAATCGTCACTTTATCCGGACCTGTCTCGCGCACCAGTCGGTGCGTCTCGTTCACAATCTTTTGCTCGCGCTGGCTGAAGAGCTGAACAACTTGTTCGCGCAACTGGTCGACAAAGACACGAAAGGCGTCTGCCATGGCAAACGAACTCGGCGAACTCATAATGATCTGAATCGCCCGCTCCTTGTTAGCGTTCACGGGCTCGGGATTGGCGCCCAGTGTGGCGAGTTCCCGCGCCAGATGCTCGCACGCCCATGTAAGCAGCCCTCGTGCCTGCTGAATCTGCGCCACGGTGGCCGCTGCCGGAGCAGCTGTCGCAAGAAACTCCCGCAGTGATGCGCTGATTGAAGCGGATTCGGCGCACTGCAAGGCCTTCAGGACTCGGCCAAGCGCCTGGGTTGGCTGTTGTTGCCGTTCCGGTAACGCTTCAAACCAGTTCAGCGTGGAGTGCCCCGAATCGAGTCCGGAGACCGCCTCGTGATAGGCGCGCAGCAGCTCGCCAGGCTCATGGTGCAACCCGCTGATGCCAATCCGAGCCATGATGAGTCCCTGTGACCGCGCTGTGCGCAGCAGAGCCTGTGCCATCTCATCCAGCAGCAGTCGTTCATGACTCGCTGTGCGCGACTTCTGCGCGGTAAAGATGCACATCTCACCGCTTGTCACAACGGCCGCCAGCGTGTTGGGCCAGTTGCGGCAGCGGTCCTCAATCATATGCGCAACACGCACCAGCGTGAGCTGCGTGGCCATCTCCTGTGCCACCGGCAGAGCCGTCGAACGCGGCTGCTCGACTGCCTCTGCACCTTCTCCCATCGCCTCCTGGAACCGGAGCACCATCACTCGATCAGGAAACCGTTCCAGCCCCACGTTTCGAGCCAGCGCACGTAAAGACTCAAGATTGACTGAAGCTGCATTGCCGGCTTGTCCTGAGAGAAGTTTCTCCGCAAGCTCACGCCGGTCCAGTGCCAGCTCGCGCTCTCTCATCTGTTGAAACTCGCTCATGATTTCAAGCCGCTTCCACGCGTTGGAAAGGTAGCGCGCAAACACCTCCATCATGCGTACCATCTCGGCCAATTGCGCCGTTGTCACCACGGGCACGCGATAGTAGGCTTCCTCCAGTCGCGCCATGTCGATATGCGGCTGGCCCTGCAGCGCACTCCGCACCCGCGCAAATCCCTTAGGCGTCGGAGTCTCGGTTACCACCTGTCCGCTGAAGAGCGTGCCAAGATATCGGCCATCGCAGATCACGGGCACGGCGATGTCAGTCAGGCCGACGTGGCAGGGGTAAACCTGGCTGCGCCCCGTGGCGCGGCAACGCTCCTTGGCTGGCTTATCGCTTCGGGCACAGGTCTCTTCTTCATGGGATCCGAAGCCATGCACCAAGTCGCAAAAATGGGTGCTCGGGCTTGGAGAGCTGCGGCCCGGCGCCTCAGTCCCGGCGGGTTGCAATTGCACCAGAGCATCACCCGTGTTGACGCGAGGTCGCTGCGACGGGTCAAAGAGCTCCAGGTCGTCGGCCCACATCAGTTCGACATTCCGAATCGGGCTGGAGCTGTTCAACAAGACCAGAAAGTATTCAAAAAGCTCAAGGTCCTTCTTGAACTCCTGCTTGAGCGTTTCGCTAAAATCCGCTTTCTGTCTTTTCATGTTGGGTCGCCTCCGCGGGGAAGATGTGGGCGGAGCCATCTTAAGCGTTGGAATATACGTTTGAATACCGTAAAACCGGCACGAAATATCATTTAATTGCGATTGTGAATGAAATTTTGACCATCAAAACGTGCTGTCTTTCTTACGGGTGAGCGCGAATCGTCAGGCCTCCGTCCACTACCAGTACTGTCCCCGTGATCCAGGCCGCCTTCGGGCTGGCCAGATATGCGGCTGCCGAAGCTACATCCTCCGGCAATCCGCGCCTGCCCAGCGGATGCAGTGCTTCAGTCTGGTTGGCCAGTTCTTCAGGATTGCTCGCCGTCCGCAGCCATTCATCCCACATCGGCGTATCGATATAGCCCGGACAGACCGCATTCACCCTGATATGCCGGGGAGCCAGTTCCAGAGCCAGATTGCGAGTCAGCGCCATCAAACCAGCCTTCGAGCAGGCGTACGGAATGGCATTCGGAAAGGCGTGGTCCGCGTGAATGGAACTGATGTTGACAATGGCGCCGCCCGGCTGCGGAAACAGCGGAGACAGGGCCTGGGCGATCAGCAGCGGAGCACGAAGGTTCACAGCCATCACACGATCGAAGGCCGCGGCAGAGACCTCCGCAAAGGGGAGATCGAGTTCAATCCCTGCATTGTTGATGAGGACATCGACCTTGGCCTCAAATGCCGTCAACTTGTCCCTCAGTGCCACAATCTCTTCGGCATTTGCAAGATCAACCACGATGGAATTCACTTCAGGAGCGCCCCGTTTGCGAATTGCCTCCACCGTTGTAGTAAGCCCGCTCACATTGCAATCGATAAGCACCAAACTTGCGCCACATGCGTGCAGATACTCGGCGATGGCGCGCCCGATACCCTGTGCTGCCCCGGTGACTACGGCAACCAGGCCTGAGAATTCATCTTTCATTCCGGCTTCTCTCTGCCGCACCGGGCTTAGCTTCGCTCCTCGCTGCAGCTCCATCTTCAAGAAACACCAGCTCGGAACTCAATGGATTTTGCAAGTGGACATCCAGTCCCGGCCCCATCAACTCCCTGCCCGTCGCCTCGCGGTCCGGCGCGCTTCCGTCCTCAAAGTGAAGGCGGTAACGCTTTGCCGCGCTCAGTCCAGCCAGCACAAAGTGATGCTCGTTCTCTTCGGGAGTTGTGCCGCGAAATGCATACACCACGCCCTCGCCCCGCTTCGGGTCCCAGTACTCCAGACCATCCCAGTGC
Organism: uncultured Acidobacteriaceae bacterium; assembly: GCA_963780515.1. Classification (GTDB taxonomy): domain Bacteria; phylum Acidobacteriota; class Terriglobia; order Terriglobales; family Acidobacteriaceae; genus Telmatobacter. Next base: position 680,253 of record CAWACG010000012.1, on the reverse strand, counting down.
ACCCCATCCGGGCGCGCCGACACGTGATAAAGCTCGGCATCGCGAATCAGGGGCCGCAGCTTCTCCTTGTAGAGCGCGATGGCGTTCCGAGCCGCTTCGTGCTGTTCCGGAGTCCATGCTGTCGTGTCGAGCATGATCGTTACCCAGCCCATCATGCCGCTGCGAAGCATGTAAAGAAAGTTCTCCGGATGGGGCGTGGGCCACTTCTCCACGTAGCTCTCCAGCATCGCCGCCGGCAGCACGTGGCTCGCATCAAAGAAAGCGCGGCGGTTCGATAAGGGGTCGTACGTGTCGGTGATGGAGAAGTAGTCCCCGTGTGCGGCCGAGCCGAAGTCCACCATCCGTCCGCCATCATTGCACATTTCCAAAAGAAGTCCAGGGTGTTCGCGGCGCAGCTTCTCGTAGATGGCATAGTAGGCGCGGACCGCGTGATAGCTCACATCGGTCGAGTTGGAAGCCAGCACAAAGTTCCAGCCCCAGTCGTTCACGATTTTCATCGTGCTGCGATTGGGCGCAGCATGGGGGTGGTCGTCTCGCACGCAGCCTTGAGCCACCAGATAGCCATCATGTTCCAGCATGTCCAGATGGTAGCTTTCGACGATGCGCTTCACTTCTTTGGCGCAATAGTCGCGGGCCGCGGGTACGCCCAGGTCGATGGTCTGGCCTCCGAACTGCCCCGGCTTCCAGTCTGCCGGCAGGTCGGTAACTATCCAGTCGCGCACCTTGGGGTCGCGCACATTCAAAGCGCCTGGCTCGGTGTCGAGTCCGGCCTGCGTCCAGTCCACCCAGAGTCCAAACCGCAGACCCCTGCTTGTGCGCTGCATCCGCGATGAATGCGAGCCCGTGCGGAAACTTCTTCGGGTCTGGATACCAGTCCCCCACGCCGCGAAACCAACCCGCATCCATGTGGAACATCTCCAGCCCCAGTTCCTTTGAGTCGGAAATCATCCGCAACGCAAGCGGTTCATCCACTTGCATCCCGCTTCCCCAACTGTTGTTGACGGTTAACGGGTACTGCGGATTCTTCCACGTCAGGGGATTGCCCAGTACATCACGTACCCACAGGCGAAGCTGATTGCCCGCGCCGTCCGGGCCTCCGCCAAAGGCTCCCAGAAAAACCGTGGGTGTTTCGAAGCTGCCGCCCGGCTCCATGCGGGTGCGAAAGGGCCCCGGATCGGGGTCAAGGCCCAGCACCGTCTTCAGGTTTCCACCGTCGCGCTCCAACGAAATCCTTGTGCGCCCGCTGAATTCAATGCCCGCATACCAGCCGCTCTCTCTCTTTCCCGCCGTGTACACAAACTCTGCCGGAATAATCTCTCGCTTATCCTCGCCAGGCACCGGGTGGTCATAGGTGGAAGAGTTGCCCGTCCAACGGTAGCCATCGCCGACGCTGTCAAAGTGCGTGCCCTGCGCCGTAGGTGTGCCCGAGCCCTTCTCGACGTAGAGATTGCGGAGAACCTCGTCTGCGGGTGTGCGCCAATTCAAGCGCAGCGAATCCACCATCGGCAGCCAGATTTCCTGCCCGCTCAGGTTCTCGATAGTGATGCGATGTTCCAGAGGTCCAAACCCGGCCCTCGCTTCCCATTGCCATCGAAGGCGCAGATGCGGATGAGCCGACTCGTAGACAAAGACCACATGATGCGAGTCCTGACTGCCCAGTTCCGGCTTCAGCCGCCAGATAACCGGAACGGTGGCGCCGTTGACCTCAACCGCAGTGGGCAGTGTCTCTTCCTGTAGGTTGCGCCATATCTGGCCCGCTGGGTTTGACAGGGAGTTCAACTTCGGCGCGCTTTCGCCGGGGCTCACTTCCAGGCGAACATCTGCAGTGACGAGTGCCGCAGCGTGTTGCGATCCCGTGGCTTGCGCGGACAATGGGAGCACGGCAAGCGCGAATAAGATTGCTCCGCCCAAGCTTTGCGCCCGCCAACTTTTCCAATGTTCCAGCATCATCACACCGTCTCATTGCGGATTCAGCGATTCCCTGCCCCAGCGAAGACTACAGCGGTTTCGATTTTGCTCTTTACAGAAACCGAGAAGCGGAGTGGCTTTTCCGTTAAGAAAAAGCCACCTGGCACGATGCCAGCGATGTCAACAAGTGAATCGAAAACGCTCTAGCTCCGTCCAATCGCAGGAATCGGCTACTTGCGCTGGATTTCCATGCATTGCCCCACGTCAGAGGTCAATCGCATCGGAACGCTCCGGGCGCTGATCGCCGAGACGGCCTCTTCGGTTGGAAAGGGCCGCCCCGACTCTCACCTTCCAGAGCGATCGCGCTCCGTGTCCTAGAAGAAGAACCGGACCCCGGCCTGCATCACGCGCTGGCCGGTCTTGCCGTTGATGCCGCCAAACGTCGGGTTATCCGGATCGGCGATGATGCCGCCGAATACTGGATGGTTAAGGATATTCTCCGCCTCGAGACGTAGCTCAAAATAGCGGACCTTGTCGTCGCTCAGGTAGAACTGCTTCAGAATACTGGCATCTGAATAAAAACCGCCGGGGTTGCGCAAATTCCTGAACATCACCGGCGAATTGCCGAAAGTGTAGTCAGGCGTGCGCGAGAAGGAACTCATGTTCAGCACGCCCTGCCCGGTAGTGTTGGCAAAGGCGCCGTTCACCACAAGCGCATTACCGTAGCTCGCGCCCGAGCGCTTATAGCTGTTGTTTAAAAGTGACCAGCGAACCGATGCACCCGGAGCGGTATTTCCACCATCGACATCCGGCACCAAAACCGGCGTTCCTTTCGGATTCCAGGTGGTGATGCCCGCAACCGCCCAGCCGCCTATGATTGCGTTCACCATGTGACCGCCAACTCCCGCCGGTGCGCTCAACCACTCCCGCCCCTGCCCAACAGGGAGGTCGTAGGAGTAGTTCACTTTCATCGTCTGCGGCAGCTCATACAGCGCAGGTCCGTAACCTTCCATCAGGTTGTGCGGATTCTGAAGCCCTCCTGAAACTGGACTCGACACGTGAATGTCGGTGCTGGAAGCGTTGGTTAGAGTTTTCCGGATCGCGTAGGAAGCCAGAAGCTCCAGTCCATGATAGTTGCGTGACTGGATCTGGAAGTTGGCAAAGTTGGAGAATGATTTTCCCCAGGTTGTTTCGCCGGGAGATGTTGAATTCGTGCCCCCGTATTGCGGAGAGAGCGCCAGCAACTGACTAACTGACACGGTCGGCTCGGCAGAGAATATTTGCGACTGCCCGTAAAACGGGTTGGGAACCTGGTCGTTGAGATGGGTGCCCAACTGGTAGTAAGCAGGGGGAACATTGTTCAAGCTCCAGCCCCATACATTCGTCAGCAGATGAATACCTCGGATTCCCTGATACTCGGCGGTTACTGCCCAGTTCTTGCCCACTTGACGCTGAATCCCCAGACCCCACATGTAGCTGGTCGGCGTATCGTAATGGCCAATGGTCGTCCCCGTCTGATCGAGGTTCCCGGCCCCGCCGTAGGTTGCATTCCAGTATTGCTGGTTGTTCGTCAGCGGCGGCACCCAGCCCAGATTGCTTCCGTCAGTTTGCGCCGGGAACGAGCGCAGACCGTGATCGCTGCCCAACTCGCTGATCCAGTGCATCCCGTCCGTTGTATCGATCTGGTTGAAGGTATTCGTGTTGTAGTAGAAGCTCATGTAGTCGGTCGAGAGACCATTCAGCCCTTGGTCTACAGTTCCGGCGCTGAGGTGCAGAACCGTCTTATCGTCCATCGCCCAGCTGATGCCAACACGCGGCTCCAGGTTGACCAGGTTTGTGGTGTAAAGGTTCTTCTGCGGGTACTCCGGAGTGCCTATGAGAGAAACGCGTCCGGTCGCGCCTTGTGAGAGCCACGCCGGCGAAGGCAGGTTCGCGAGTTCCGGCTCGGCGCCGGTCACCTGGCTCCAGTTCCAACTGCTATTGGCAGTCAGCACATTTTTAGCTTTCATGTCATATAGCAGACTGCCTGGAACGTGGCGTCCTTGGCGCGCGCCGTCATGATCCCAGCGCAAGCCGAGTTGCACCGTCAGCTTGGTGTTTACCTTCCAGTCGTCCATGATGTAGGCGGCCTGGTTCCATCCGAATGGCGTAATGTCCCAGTTGCCCCACGAGTAAAAGTTCGATGAACCCATCATCAATTCGGCAAGCTGGCTGCCGGTCTCTCCGTCGTTCTGATTCCAGTACTGATTCGAACCGCCGCCCGCATTAAGGTTGATGACGCCCGTGCCATCGCCGCCCTGTTCGGTAAAGCGCGTGAAGTACTGCTCATATCCGGCCTTGAGCGTATGCCGCCCGAACAGCCGGGTCACTGAGACTGTACCGTTGTCCGTTTGCGTCAGAAAGGAGTCATATTGATCGCCGCCCACGTGCGTGTAGCCGCCCGCGCTCGAATTGGGATTTGCGCCGATGTTGACCACCGGAGGAATCTCGTTCGTCATCTTTTCATTGTTCGATGCCAGCAGCGGATCGAAGCCCCATTTCGAAGTATCGATAGTCGGGTCAGGCAAGGAGGCGTCTCCAGAAACACCATCGCTCACCAGGTCCGTCACGCCTATCCCCAGACGAAGGTTCACTACCGTGCGCGGACCCGGCGTCCACGTATACAAGAAGGCTCCAAGCCAGTCTTCGTCTGTGGTCGTCGACTCAGCAGCATGCGTGAAGGGCGGTGGAACGTTAACCGTCATCATCGACCGGGTGATGCTGCCCATCAGATGATGATTGGCGCGCAATGCATCGTCGATTCGAAGAAAATACTTGTCGACTGGCGTGTGCAGCTGGATTTGATCGTACCGGTTGTTGACGTGATCGCTGTCGGCGGCAGGCGCATGATTCGGTTGCGGCCACAGCGCCATATAGTGCGCAAACAACGCGCTCTGCCCCGAGACCGGGCATGTCAATCCTGTTCCGCAGTTGACTGACGAACCGTAGTTAGTCGGAATCGTGTTGTTCGGAAATTGCGGGCGAATCCAGCAGGGAGCGCTCCCGGTCGGGGTATTCGCGCAGTCGGCTTCATTCGTGTCCAGGGTTCCGTAGAACGGATCATAGATATTCGCGTATACCGGCGCGCCGTTGTTGTAGTTGACCACTGTTTGGGAAAAGTTTCCTTCCTGATTCAAGGCAGTGGGAATACTGCTCTCCACCACCTGCCCCTGCCCGAATCGCTGACCTTCCCATGCTCCATAAAAGAAGGTGCGATCGGTTCCATTGTAGAGATGAGGAATCCGAACCGGGCCCCCACCGGCAAGACCGTAGTTCTTCTGCTGAAAATCCTGTCGCGGATTCCCCAGCGAGTTGTCCGTCCAATCGTTGCTGTTCAGGTCCTGGTTGCGGAAGTACAGAAAAGCGCGGCCATGGTAAGAATTGGTCCCGCTTTGCGTCTGCATTGAGATAATGCCGCCGGCATACCTTCCCTGGTCGGCCGTTAAAACTCCGCTTTCCACGCGAAATTCGCTGATCGAGTCCGGAGTAGGAATCGCCCGGTTGGTGTTGTTAAACTCCGCCTCCTGCACCGGGTTGCCGTCTACCGTGATGAACGACCCATTCACTTGCCCGCCCGAGAGGGAGTAGCTGTTTCCGGTATTCGCGATCAAATACGCTGAATTCTGTTGGGCGAGCGTTTGAACCTGGTCCACCTGCGGCCCCGCTCCCTGCACCGACGGAACCGTCCCAGTCAAGTCGAGCGAATCGCGATTCAACTGTGGCAGCTCCGTGATCATTTTGTTGTCCAGCACGTCGGCAGAACTTGCTTCATCTGAGGAGATAAGCGTTTGCCCGCCCGTCACCGTCACCGATACCTCGACAGTGCCCAGCTTGAGCGTAAAGTTCTGGGCAAGATGGTCTCCCGTGTTGAGCGTGAGACCGGAACGCGCCACTGTGCCAAATCCCGGCGCGGACACCGTGATCTTGTACGGCCCTGGCAGCAACTCTGACAGTACGTAGATACCCGAGCCATTCGATACAGAGTTATAGGGCACATTGGTGGCTATGTTGACAGCCCTGATCTGGGCGCCGGCTACTACCGCGCCAGTGCTGTCGGTGATCACCCCGCTCACTTGTGCGTTCGATGTCTGTGCCCGCATCTGCGGGCAATGCATCGCAAACACCACCGACAGGATCACCCCAAAAACCGAACCGAGGCGCAGTGCGCTCTTTCTCCAGCATGAACTCATGGCTCCTAATAGCCTCCAAAACTGCCGGTACGTCGGGAATCCGTCTGTGCATCACCGGCTTATCATTCCAACCATTCATATTCCCCCCTTAAAATGAGAGTCTATGCGGGATGAGGATTTTTCTTGTGTTTTACGGCTTTCTTGAGAACATGCCGTCTTTGCGATAGCGCGCTCGCAGACCCCGCTCACCCCATCGCTGCACGTGCGCTTGTGGTGGGATTGCTCCGCTCAAGCCACCGCTTCCGCCACGTTTAGGCGCTGGTCAGACGGCATCTCGCCAAGATTCTGCACCACACCCGAGGGCCATCGAATCTCCACCACGGCCCGCGTCGCCGCACCCAACCCAAAGTGGACCGTCAGATCGCTGGTCGATCCATAGCCTTCACTGCCTGAAACTGTCCGCACCTGCAACCGGCCCCCGGCATGGCAGCGCACTTCTGCTCCAATCGCTGATCGGTTGCTCCGGACTCCAGTCAGCCGCAGTTCAAGCCAGTGCCGCGCCGGATTTTCACTCGCAGAGCGGTTCCACCACAGTTCAATCGGCGCATTAAGCGCCGTTACAGCGGCGTCCATCCGTCCGTCGCGGTCAAAGTCCGCAAACACAACGCCTCTGTGGAGTGCGGCCCGCGCAAACTCAGTCCCTACCCGATCCGTAACGTCTTCGAACCGCCCGCCGAGATTGCGAAAGATGCGGTTCGACCCTGCGTCCTCAACGTCTAGACCTCCACCGGCCACAAATAAATCGAGCCAGCCGTCGTTATCCAGATCCACCAGTCCGCAACCCCACCCGCTCCACCTTCGGCTCAGATTCAGCAAACCCGTCCGAACACTGCCGTCTTCAAACACGCCTCTCCCATCGTTCAAGAACACTTCGTAGGTTTCGTTTTTGAGGCCTGTCATTACGATGTCCGGCCGGCCATCACCATCGATGTCCCCAAAGGCCGCGCCCATGCCGGAGATATTCCGCCCGTCGCCGTTATATGCAACGCCGGCATCAATTCCGATCTCTTCGAAACCTTTGCCGCGATTGCGCAGCAACAGGTTACGTGCATTGTCATTTGCCACAAAGATTCCAGGGTGGCCGTCGCCTGCAAAATCTGCGAGTGCCAGTCCCATCCCCTTGCCCAGCAGATCAGGCAACCCCTGCTTGTGCGTGACCTCGGTGAAAGTGCCATCGCCGTTATTCCGATAGAGTTGCATCGTCTCCGCTCGATAGCGGTCGGGATGGCAGTAGGCCCGTGCCTGCTCCGCCATGCTTCCGCAAATCGGGTCTGCTCCCGGCTCCCAGTCGCAGTAGTTCGAAATGAACAGATCCAGCCGGCCGTCGTTGTCATAGTCAATCCAGCAAGCGCCCACCGACCACGCCGGCCTGCCAAGGGAACCGGGGCCGGTCAGTCCGGCCGCGCGCGTCACGTCGGAAAACGTGCCGTCCCCGTTGTTGCGGTATAGATAGTTGGCGTGAACCCCCGCGACGAACAGGTCTTCATCCCCGTCGTTGTTATAGTCGCCTACGGCTACGCCCATGCAGTAGCCTTCGCCCTGCAGCCCGGCTTTCGCCGTCACATCGCTGAACGTGCCGTCCCGGTTATTTCGGTAGAGGCGATTCCAGTATTGGGGCCCGTTTTTCGTCAGCGAGGGCAGCGACGCACCGTTGGTGCAGAAAAGATCGGGCCAGCCGTCGCCGTCAAAATCAATCACGCCAAGGCCGCCTGGAAGCGTCTCCACCTGGTACTTACGGCCTCGGGCATCGTTGCGCAACTCAAAATCGAGCCCAGCGGCAGACGCGCCGTTCACCATCTGGATTGGCGCCTCGCTGTGCACAACCTCAGCCGCGGCTCTGCGGAGCCAGCTCGGTGCAAACCCGCCCGCAGCCAGCGCTGGAGCGGCCCCGAGTAGAGTCCGCCTACTGATTCTCATCCGGCTTCTCACCTGGTCGGTCTTTGTTGCTGGCCTGGAAGGCATCCGAAAGCCGTCGCGCCTCTGCCGATGCCTTTTCCGCCTCGCCATCGCGACCCAGCTCGCGCAGTACGTGCGCTTCCAGCGCATGCAGCGCGCCTTTCTCATCGGGATATCCTGCGGCCAGCGCCGGCGCCAGATGCTGCAGCGCATCCGCCGCATCGCCCGTCTGCTCCAACGCCTTGCCCAGTTGCACTTGGACCGCCAGGTCACCCGGCGCTTCAGCGTCAAGCTGACGCAGCCAGGGCAGCGCCTGGGCATAATCTCGATTGTTCATGGCCAGTTGCGCAAGCGTGCGCAAAGCGTCGGGGCGGTGCGGATCGATCGCCAGTGCTGCCTGCGCCGACGCCCGTGCTCCCTCTGCGTCCCCCGCGCTCAACTGTGCCTCGGCCAGCCGTTCCAGCAGTGCCGGATCGTTGCCTCTCCCTGCCAGCGCCGCACGGTATTCAGCCTCCGCTCCCACCGCGTCTCCCTTCAGCCGCAGCAGCATATCCCCGCGCAGCCGATGCACCGCCGCAGCATCGCCTGCATCGTTCTGCAACTCCCCGGCCGCTTTGCCGGCTTCAATCGCGTAGCAAATCGACAAGTTGTACGCCGTCTCCATCTCCCCGTCTATTTGCGCCCTCGGCCGATTGAAAGCCAGCTTCCGCTCCAGCGCAGGTATTGGGCTCTCGCAAGTCAGCGAGGAAGGCGACTTCCCCGCTGCCGCCACAAGCCTGCGCACCGTCGCCACACCCGCTTCCGTAGCGCGCAGATTCACTCCGATCTGCCGAAAGCGCTCCAGCGCAAATCCGGCCCAGGCTTCCAATGCCTGCTCGGAATCATGCCCGCGCTTGACCGCCTGCTGGTAGTCCTCGGCCGCCTGCGCATAACGGCCCAGGCTCGCATTGGCCTCGCCCAGATAATCCTCGGGAATCTCCTCTCCGGGCCTGGTGCGCGCCGCGAGTTCCAGGCGCGGCAAGGCTTCTGTCGCCTTCCCCGTTCGCAACAGATCAATGCCAAGCAGAAGATTGGCGAAATAGTTATTCGGCTCCAGCCGCCGTGCCCGCTCCAGTAGCGGAATAGCGTCAGTAAACTGCGCCCGCTGATGCAACTCGAAACCCTGTTTCAGAAGTGTTTCGAAATCGTCTTGGCCCGGGCTCTGTGCCAAGGCCGTAATGCACATAAATACTGACAGCAATGCCGTCGTGCGAAACCCTCTCCCGCGTTGACCGCCGCGCACCATGCTTCGGTCACCATAGCGCCTTGTCGCCTGGGGTTGCAAACCGACGCCTCCGCGCCAGCCAACAAACTCACTCGGCAGTTCGACGGGGCAGGAGGAGCGAGTCGTACTGTTCCGTCAAAATGCGTATAGACTGCGAACACCGCCCTCTGGCGTTGGAAGTCGGAACACCCCGACCCTGGGAGGTGAACCCTGCGAGAAACAGGATTAGGGATAGGTGGAGTCATGAAAAAGAGCGGCCCCCGGAAAACCGAACCCGCATCTCGCGAATCTGCGTCCCTGCAGGTCGACGCGAGAATAGAGCAGATTGGCGACTGGCGCGGAGAGATCCTTTCCCGCCTCCGCGCTTTGATCAAGCAAGCCGACCCTGAAGTCGTCGAGGAGTCCAAGTGGAAGAAACCTTTGAACCCGTGGGGGGTGCCGGTGTGGTCCCACGACGGGATGATCTGCACCGGCGAGACCTATAAGAGTGCCGTAAAGTTGACCTTCGCCCAAGGTGCTTTTTTAGATGACCCCGCAAGGCTCTTCAATTCCAGTCTCGAGGGCAATGTGAGGCGAGCCATCGACTTCCGCGAAGGCGACAAGATCAACGAAAAGGCCCTCAAAACCCTCATTCGCGCCGCCGTGGCACTCAACACATCCAAGAGCTGAGATGGTTGAGGAAGTTCTACTCTCCCACCTTCCGTAAAGTGCGCGGAAGGGTGAGGCATCCACTCATCCTCTGGCGTGATCAATTCCAAAACTCAGGGTCCGCCGCCCGCCCAGCGGATTCATGTTCCCCTACCAGCGCATCAGCTGCGCAATCTGAATGAGATTGCCGCAGGTATCGTTCAGCATGGCGATCTTTGAGGCGGTCACGTCCGTCGGAGGCATCGTGAACTCCGCGCCGTGCGCTTTCATGCGCTCGTAATCGGCCTGCAAGTCGTCGGTGTAGAACATCGCCGCGGGCTGGTTTTGCTGGAACAGGGCTTGCTGGTAGGTTTTGGCCGCCGGGTTGTTGTTGAGCGCCAGTTGCAACTCGGCGCCGTTCGGGTCTTCTGGCGAGGTCACCGTAAGCCAGCGAAATGGCCCCTGGCTGAAGTCAGTCTTTTTCACAAAGCCCAGCACGTCGACATAGAAACGTAAGGCTTTTTCTTGGTCGTCCACATAGACGCTCATCACTTTGATTTTCATTTCGTTTCTCCTGGTTCGCATTCATGGCCTAGGCCGTGTCGTCTTCTCTTTGCCGGAAACCGCAACCTCGCACAACACTCCGGAAATCTTTTCTGCTTCCGCCGTAACCGTCCGGCGATGCGCGCTCAAGCGTTCAACTTCAACCTGCGCCAGAAGAAGTACGAGAGCCCCCAGAACACGCTTGTGATCATAGACGGAGCCAGCGCCGCGGGCTGATCGCTTATCGAGAGATGGGCGATAATCGCCGAGACGAGGTTGATCGCGAAACCGGCATAGGCCCACTCCTTCAGCCGCGCGGGGAGGACGGGAGATCAGCAGTACGGCCGCGCCCACCAGCTTGGCCAACGAAAGCTCCAGCCGGAACGACCCGGCATCGAAGCCAAGGCGGATGAAGGCTTGCGCCCCCTGCGGCAGCAACTCGTAATACGCGGTGAAGCTCATCTCCAGGCAGAAGAGTGCGGTGGAGATCCAATAGAAGATGGTGTTGGCTTTGGGACTGATCCTGGCGGCCACGAGGGCCGGATTCTGCAAGCCGGGGTCCCCGGCAACCCATATTTGGTTGTTGGGGTGCAATGTCGATTCCATGGGGTTTCTCCTTATCTTCCTTCGGTGAGTCGCGTTGATGGATGCCTGTTGTCACGACGGCGTATTCATGCGCTTCGAAAATACCTCGTCGAAAAGCTCGTCAATTTGGCTGCTTCGTGTAATCCAGAGGCCGTTGACAACGTCTCCAGCGACCGGGTTGAAGCCCTCATCCCATAACTCCCTCCAGCGCCTGCTCCAGACCGTCGAAGAATTTTTGCCAGCCGTATTTTGCTCCCCCGTACGCTGCCGGATAATCGGTCGGGAAGCCGGAATGCTCCATGCGAAGATGAGTGCCGCCCTCCGCTGAACTCAGCGTGAAGAGCACAACGGAAGCAAGCCCCCGGGTATTCCAGCTATACGACAGCCGTTTGATGGGTTCGACGATAAGCACCTGACAGTCGATCGCACCATCCCAGTTCGGCACGGGCTCCCGACGAAATTGAAACTTCCGCCCAACCACCGGTTCAAAGTCGTTTTTCAAGAGCCATTGCGCGATAAGCGGACTCTCGGTAAGCGCGCGCCACAGCTTTTCCGGCGGGTGCGGGAATACCCTCTCAATCACAAGAGTGCGCGTGCTCTCTGCTGGATTGCTCACGAGTCCATCCTTTTCAGCAGGTCTTCGAGTTGATCAAACCGTTCGCGCCAGAAGGCGCCGTATTCGTCCAGCCAATTCACCATGGGTGTCAGCGCATCGGGCTGTGCGCGATAGTGAGTTTCGCGCCCCTCGCGGCGATGCCGTACCAGCTTAGCCCGCTTCAGCACCGTCAGGTGCTTTGAGACTGCAGGCTGAGACACCCCCGCATAGCCGGTCAATGCGTGGACGGTCTGTTCGCCCTGCCGGGTCAGCTCCTCGAAGATTGCCCTCCGCGTCGGATCAGCGAGAGCCCGGAACACGTGATTGACCCGGTAATTGGTATTGCCCGTCGTCATAGACAAACCATAACCAAACGGTTATGGTTTGTCAACAGAAAAAAACAATCCCGCTTGCGCCCATGCCCGGTATCAATTCCTTTGATTGCGTGGCAGACGGAAATGCGATGCACTGACTCGCGACGACCTGGCTTAACCCAGCTTGAAATCCTCAGGATCGCGATCAGCGCATAATCTTCGACTCTCCCATCGAATTCATTTCGTTGGCGAATAGTTGCCCTGCAACAAGGCTTTCTGTCTAACTCCGCGCCCAGAAGTGCTCCTCCGAGCATCCCCGCAGGCGTTCCGCCGCGCTCTCCGGCGTAATGTCCCGCTGCGGCATCCCCAGCATTTCAAATCCCACCATGAACTTCCTCACCGTCGCCGAACGCAGCAGCGGCGGATAGAAGTGCGCATGAAAATGCCACTCCGGATGCGCGCCGTCAGTCGACACCCCAGCGACGCTCGACCCGTCGCCGGGGACCCCGTCAGTCGGCTTCTGATGAAACCCCATTGTGTAGGGAAAGCTTGTCTCGAAAAGATTGTCGAAGCGCGTCGTGATCCGCTTCAGCGCATCCGCCAGCCCATCGCGCTCGTCGCCGCTCAGCTCCGGCATCGCCCCCAGATGACGCCGCGACACCAGCATCACCTCGAACGGCCACACCGCCCACCACGGCACCAGCGCCGCGAAATATTCGTTCTCGAACACCACGCGCTCGCCCGCCGCCCGCTCTGCTGCCAGGTATTCGCACAGCAAGCAATGTCCCGTCCTTGCCAGGTGTTCCTTCTGCGCAGCGGTCTCCGCCGCCGGCTCGTCCGGCACAAATCCCGTCGACCAGATCTGCCCGTGCGGGTGGGGATTGCTCGCGCCCATCATCGCCCCGCGATTCTCGAAGATCTGCACGTACTCGATCCAATCCAGGCCGCCCAGTTCTCGCATACTCGCGCGCCCACGCATCCACCACGCGGCGAATCTCCGCCCGCGTCATGCGCGCCAACGTCAGGCTGTGATCGGGATGGAAACACAGCACCTTGCACAATCCGCGCGCCGGCTCGGCCACCAGCAGCGGCGAATCTGGCGCCTCTGCCTTCGCAACCTCATCCGGCAGCAGCGCAGCGTAATCGTTTACAAACGTGAAGATCGATTCGTACGCCGGATTCTCCGCACCTCCCGCCCGCTTGTTCCCTGGGCACAGGTAGCACTGCGGATCGTAAGTCACCCCTGAGGCCGCGGTCTTCTGCGCCACCTCTCCCTGCCACGGCCGCTGCGTGCGATGCGGAGAAACCAGCACCCACGATTGCCGCAGCGGGTTCCAGCGTCGATGCGGGAACTGCCAATTCTTGTCCATGCGTTCTCCCGCATCGATTGTAAGGTCTTCGGGCGAATTCCAGTCGCTCAAGGTTGAAGATCGAACGCCGGCCGCAAGCTTCCATCCATGTAGAAAGGTACCGATGCATGCTCATGCACAATCCGCCAGCTGCTCGCCGTGCGCTCCAGGCACAATGTCTCGCGCATCCAAAAGCTCACTCCGCCCTCGGCTCCCTTCTTCGTCCCGCTCAGGCGAAGAAAACCATGGCAGAATGCAAAATCGCCGCTCACGGTAATTTTGAAGTCGCGCGCTTCCAGGTCGACAGGCGTTGCCCACGAATCGAGCCACGCTTGCTTCTCCCTGCGATCGACCCCGTGATGCTCAAGCGGCGGCGCCAGGCTGAAAACCGCCGCATCCTCTGCGTAGGGCGCAACGATCACCGCGGCGTCCTTGTCGTGGTGCGCCTTGTGCAATGAATTGATTACCGCCAGAATCGCGGCCTCGTCTGTCGAAGTCTGCGCATGCAGGGACTTCTCGCTCAATGTTGCAGTAGACATGATGAAACCTCCTTGGGGGTAAATCTGGGTTAGCTTCAAAGCCCGCACGGCTTGCGGAAAATCTCGCCGTGTGGTCCAGTCGATTGCGTCAAGCCGTTGGAATCAGAATCTGCGTAATCAGTTGATCCTCCGGCGTAACGCGCGGATCGTTCACATAGTTCTCAATGCAGTAGTCGTCCCGCTGCGCAATCTTCTTCTCCGCGGCAATCTCAAACACCCGCCCTGAAGCCGGGCCAAGATTCGAGTAGGGCCCGGTCAATACGAAGCGGCTGTATTTCCCGCCGCCGAATCCTTCATACGTCAGACCCTGCGGCAAATCCACCGGTGGCGCATCCAGCGCAAAACCTGCCCGATAGACCTTCGGTCCCACTTTGTAGAGGCTCATGTAGCCGGTGATCTTGTTGTGCTCACTCGAGCGCAGGCACATACGTGTGCGCGCCTTGCCACGCCTGGGGCGCATTCTCCATGAACGGCCCGACCTTCTCGACAAAGACATAGTGGGTTTCGGGCCACGACAACGATTTCGGGTTCTTCTGTCAGATTCATACCATCTCCTTTCCAGATTTGGGCTGATTGAAAAGTAGTTCCAGGTACCGCCGCAGGTGATCGATGCACTCCCCCGCAACCTCCACCCCATGCTTTGCTTTGGCCAGGATGAATGCCCCCTGGATTGCAGCTTGCGTGAACAGCGCGAGGCTCTCGGCCGTCCAGTCGCCCCGGATTCCGTGTTCGCGCATTGCCGCCTCGATATCCGGTACCAGCGTTCCCGCGTGTCCGCTGATCGACCTTTCGCAAGCCTCGCGAATCGCCGGATGCGTATCATAGACCTCCTGCGTCATCGTCCCCACAAGACATGTGAACTCCGGCAACCTGCCTTGAAGGATCGCCTTCCGAAAATCCACGTACGCCAGCAGCCGCTCTAGCGGATCCGCAGGCGCGTGATAAGTCGCGGTCGCAAAAAGTGCTGACGTAATCTCGCTCCAATAATCAGCCGCTGCAATGGCCATCTCTTCCTTGCTGCTGAAGTGGTGAAAAAAGCTCCCCTTGGTCAGCCCCGCCTCTTCGCAGATATCTTCAATCCGCGTGGCCGAGTAGCCCTTGGCTCGGATTACATGCAGCGCCGCGTCCAAAAACCTTGTCTTCGATTCGTGTTTGACTACCATCGTTTCCATCGGACACCCATCCGTTGCAATGAACATACCAACCAGTAGGTATGTTGTCAAGATCTTTTTCAAATTCTTTCAGTATTCTCCCTAAACTATTGATTATTAACCTTATCCCGCGGCTCTACTCAGCGCCGCTTTACGCCGTTGGTTTGTCCGGCGGAGGCATCGCCGCCAAAAACCGCTCCGCAAATTCCCTGCTGTACCGCTCCAGCAACTCCTGCACTCGCTCCGGCTTCTCCGACCGCACAATCAGCCCTGCGTGATGATGTTTCTTCATTCGCACCACAATCTCCGGCGCATCAAACCAGGTTGTGTCCGGCTCCGCCGTCCTGGCCAGGCACAGCACGCTCCCCGCATAGCTCTCGTGCAGCTTCGGCAGCGCATAGCTTTCTTTTCGTAAATCCGCCACCTCGAGCCGCGCCCACTCCCGCCACAAATTCACGCCCGTCGCCACCTGCACCAGGTCAGAAATAAATGCACCACCCACGCGCGCCGCAATCTCAAGAAAGTAATACCGCCCATCGGCGTGCGCTTTGATGTACTCCGCATGCGTCACCCCACGCACCATCCCCAGCGACGGCGCAAGCCGCGCATTCAGCTCCGTCAGCTCCTTCCAGTCCGCGGCTTGCGCGGTCTACGGTGCGCGTCGTAAACACACCGCCTTCGTGCATCACCTGCATCGGCGGCCGTCCATACTGGTGCGCCACAGAAAACGCAACCTTGCCTTCGCTCACAATCGAGTCCACGTGAAAAATATCGCCCGGAACAAACTGCTCCAGCAGAAAGTGGCTCTGCCGGTCGCCCAGCTCATCCAGCGCGCGCCACAGCTGCTCCGGCTCCTGTATCTTGCGGATGCCCAGCGCCGAGGCTTCCGCGCGCGGCTTCAGCAGCCACGGTGCCGCCACCCGCCCCATGTACTCCCGCAGTTCGTCGTAATTCAGCACCCGGCAAAACTCCGGCACCAGAAAACCCTTTTCCCGCGCGCTGGTCCGCATGGCCAGCTTGTCGCGATAATGCGCCGCCACGCTGATGCTCATTCCGGCAATCCGCATATGCTCGCGAATCGCCGCCGCCGTCTCCTGGTCAAACTCATCCAGTGCCACCACGCGATCGAACCGCCGACTCCGCGCCATCCAGCTCACGGTGTTAAGAATCTGTTCGCGGGTCAGCCCCTCCGGCATCGTCGTCAGTTCCTCCAGCGCCTCGCGGGGCCAGTCCGCATTGCGCAGCTTGTCCACCGTCAGCAGCGTTGGCTTCACGCCCATCTCCGCGCACTGGCGCAGAAAATCCTGCCCCTTCTCGTAGCTTGAAATGCAGAGGAACCTCTGGCTCGTGTCGAGCATTCACCCTCCAGCCTGAACCCAGGTTGGACCCAAGGTCACGATAGTTCTACCATAGAGGCGACCCGCATCGCACTTCAGCTTCAAGGATCGTTCTCCATGCTTTCTGCACACGCGATCGTCGATCTCCACGACCAGCTCACCCGCGCGTGGCACCTCGAATCCGATGACACCCCGCCCCCTGCCGCCGAAAATCGCAGCGGCGAACCACACTCGACACCCCACTCTGAAAATGACTGGCTCGACCTCGTCGCCCGCCAGCATCGCGCCAACTTCGACCTCTGGCACATTGAAGACGAAGCCCGTACCCCCGGTGTTTCCGACGCCGAACTCGCCGGGGTCAAGCGCCGCATCGACTCCACCAACCAGCTCCGCAACGACCTCGCCGAATCCCTCGACCGCGCCCTCCTCGATTGGCTCGCGCCCCAGAGTCTTCCCAACCCCCAGGCCCCGCTGCACTCCGAGTCGCCCGGCCTGATGATCGATCGCCTGTCCATCCTGGCTCTCAAGATCTTCCACACCCGCGAAGAAGCAGACCGCGCCGGCGCGCCCGCCGGCCACAACGACCGCAATCTCGACCGGCTCGCCGTTCTTGAGGAGCAGCGCTCCGACCTCGCCCACTGCCTCGATGTCCTGTGGCGGGAAACGCTTGCCGGCCAGCGCCGCTTCAAGCTTTACCGCCAGTTGAAGATGTATAACGACCCTTCACTCAACCCCGCAATCTACCGAAAACAGGCCGCCGATCCAGTCCATTGAGACTCCGTCTCGCACCTGCCCATTGACGTGAAACGGGGTTATGCGTATAAAGAGGGCCTAAGCAGCGCATTTCCCTCGCGCACGGCTCCTGGAGAAAAATCCAGCTCCGCCTTGTGCTTTGCGATAGGCGTGCCATGGCAAATCGAATGACGCAAGAGGCCCGATCCACGGCTGCAAGCCGCAAGAAAACCCCGCCGCCCGCTGCCAAAACCGGCAGTCACTCCTCCACGGCCACAGGCCCAGTGTTCCAGCATTACCAGGCCGCGGTCCAGCTTGTGCAGCAGGGCAAATACGAGCGCGCGCTGGTCGCCTTTGAAAAGCTGCTTCCTACCGCGCCGTTCGAAATCGTCGAACGCAGCAAGATGTACATGCACACCTGCCAGCGCCAATTGGAGAAAAGCGGCCTCTCGTTCCTCACCCCCGAGGAGCGTTATGACTACGCCGTCTCCCAGTTGAACTCCGGCTACTTCGATGAGGCCACCGCCGAGCTCAAGAACCTCCTCGTCGACCATCCCCAGGCCGACTACGCCTACTATGGCCTCGCGGTTCTTGACTCCATCACCGGCCGCGCGCAAAGCTGCCTCGACAACCTCGCCAAGGCCATCGATCTCAATCCCAAAAACCGGCTCCAGGCCCGCTCCGACAACGACTTCCAAAGCATGGTCGACGACCCCCGGTTTACTGAGTTGCTGTATCCTGAGATTCCATAGGGACCAAGCCCTAAACTCAGGAATGCTGTGAATTCTGCGCCAACGAATACCGTCCGTTCGAACCCGAGCCCATCCCTGAACTCCCCCGAAGCATCCGATGCATCCGTGCGGCCCCTCCGCGTCGTGGCCATCGGCGGCGGCACAGGCCTCTCCACCCTGTTGCGCGGACTCCGTCGCCACGTCAGCGTCCCCGGTCTGCCCAGCACGGAGCGCTCTCAGATCTCCGACCTCGCCGCCGTCGTTACAGTCACTGACGATGGCGGCTCCTCCGGCCGCCTGCGCAAGGACTTCAACATGCTCCCTCCCGGCGACCTGCGCAACTGCATGGTCGCCCTCAGCGAGGAAGAAGACCTGCTGGTCCAGCTTTTTTCCCACCGCTTCCGCGCCGGCGACGGGCTTGAAGGCCACAGCTTCGGCAACCTCTTCGTCGCCGCACTCACTGAGATCACCGGCGACTTCGCCCATGCCATTCAGCTCGCGTCGAAGATTCTCGCCACCCGTGGCCGCATCTATCCCGCCACCACCGCCAACGCCACCCTCGTTGCGCGCATGGACGACGGCTCCCTCGTCCGCGGCGAAACCAACATCACCGCCAGCCGCCGCCGCATCGCCGAGCTCATGCTCGACCCGCCCGACGCCGCCGCTCTCCCTGAAACCCTTGAAGCCATCGAGCGCGCCGACCTCATCACCGTCGGCCCCGGCTCCCTCTACACCTCGCTCATCACCAACCTGCTGGTTCAGGGAATCCCTTCCGCGCTGGCCAACGCCCGCGGCATCCGCGTCTTCGTCTGCAACCTGATGACCCAGGCCAATGAGAGCCTCGGCCTCACCGCCTCAGAACACATCGAGCGCATCTACGAGCACACCCGCGCTCCCATCTTCGACTACGCCATCGTCAACACCGCGCCCTTCTCGCCCGATACCCTGGCCCGCTACGCCGCCGAGCGCGCCGCCCCCATCGAGGCCGACATCGAACGCATCCAGGCCCTCGGCGTCCACTGCATCACCGGCGACTTCGCCAGCGAAGAAAGCGTCGTCCGCCACGCCTCCACCCGCGTCACCGGCGCCCTGCTCGCCCTCGGACACAGCATCCGGCCCCTTCGCCCCTGACCCGACCCGCACATTCTTCCGTCATCTACGCCCAAACACCAGTTACTTCCGTAGTGCCCACAATTCGCCAGATGATGACAAATGGGCCCTTGCCTGGAGGACTCAGAACGTCAAAAACAAAAATGCCTGTCCACGTGACGTTGGCATCCACCCTGCGGAAATAGCACGCTGAACGTCAGCTTCGATCAATCGCTCCGTCACTTTTGGTC
Source organism: uncultured Acidobacteriaceae bacterium (assembly GCA_963780515.1). Lineage (GTDB taxonomy): Bacteria > Acidobacteriota > Terriglobia > Terriglobales > Acidobacteriaceae > Telmatobacter. The sequence continues at coordinate 661,113 of CAWACG010000012.1, read as the reverse complement.
GCTGTGGAAGCGGCAGTGGACGTCCAGATTTCGCTTTTGGATATGGGTACTCCAAGATGAGTTCTCGATGGCATCTGTCTTCCGTTCGGACCGAGATACAGACACCTTGATATCCGTGTTCAGTTGACCATTGCGGCTCACTAACAAGTTCCCAACAAAGGCCGATACCTTCCACCGTAATCAATCCATCCAGTGTCCGCTTGCGCCTCTTCTTCTGCCCATGCATATCCAGATCACCCACAGGGAGTTTGCCAGAGCCGCGATTGCAATTTCAACTGCCCCTTTTCAACAATTGGCGAATCACCGTCTAACCGGAAATGAATCGCGGTCCCAGAGTATTTCCGGATAGACTCGACACACCAAAGACAAATTCCAGTCTCAGTCGCATGCACAAAGAACTCCGCTGGCTCGTGATCGCTCTCGCTTCCGTTGCCGCGGCCACGCTCCCACCCCGGCCCGTCGACCCGCGTTCCAGCCTTGCATTCAGCAACTTCACAGGAGAAAATTGCACCGGCACAGAAAATGTCATTCAGCGTGCCTCTCGCGTGAATCATTCGAGCTTCCCGGACGGTAAGAATGGTGAAGAAACAATCGATCGTAGCCCTTGTCCTGCTCCTGCTAATTCCCGCGGTCCTCATGATCGGGGGAATCCTGTTCAGCCTCATTAACCCCGAAATTGCCGCAGGCCATCCGAACTATGTGCAAAACTACCACCGCCTCAACCAATTGAAGCTCATGTGTCTCTGGGGTTCGTTCGCAGTTGGGTCCGTGCTGTGGATCCTTGTGTGCCTTCTCCTCATCCGCTCCAAGAAGCGATCCTACCTTTGGCTGTTTATGGCGGCCCTGGGGCCCTTCGGATTCGCCGTCCTGGCGATGCTCAATGACCGGGAGCCTTTGCAGACCGACAAATATTCTCTGTTCGTCCGCAACATGCGCTGGCCGGTCCGCGTCGCATACGAACTTTGCATCTTCATCGCTTTCTGGATGCTCGCCTATCAAGGCATGGTCCTCAAGCGCATTCTGATGATCAGGTATCAGGCCGCCACCACGGGACTTTCCGTCGCGCAGATTATGGATCAACAGGACGCTTCCGGGGGAATGTGGGCCTTTGCCGAGGGCAACGAAGTGATCTTTCTGGTCGTCCTCCTCTACCTGCTGAGGCCCCTCGTCGTCAGCATCGTGCGCTATGTGGCGGCAAATCGGGCATCGCCCAGAGCAAGCTGAGTCTCGATTTCAAATCGCCTGCTCAAACTTCCAGATAGGCCATTACACTATTTTCGAAACCATCCGGAGCGAACCGTGACCCCATCCAGCACATCCGACCCGCGCATCGATGCCTACATTGCAAAGGCCAGACCCTTCGCGCAACCCATCCTCACCCACATCCGCAAACTGGTTCACAAGGCCTGTCCCGCGGCGGTCGAAACCATCAAGTGGAGCCGTCCGTTTTTCGAATACAAAAGTGTCATCCTCTGCAACATGTCCGCTTTCAAAGAACACTGCACATTAGGCTTTTGGGGCGAAGAAATATCTGCCGTCCTGCGCGAAGCAAAGGTCCTGCAGCCCGGTGCCATGGGTTCCCTCGGCCGCCTCACGCGCGTTCAAGAGCTGCCGTCCGACAAGCAGATGCTCGGCCTCCTTTCCCAGGCCGTGGCATTCATTGACAGCGGCAACTACACCAGCCCCATCGCCGCCCGCAGCCGGGTCGTCAAAGCTCCCGCGCCGGCGGTTGAAGCGCCTCCTGAATTCACCAAAGCGCTCAAGGCCAATAAAAAAGCCTCCTTGGCGTTCGCCGCTTTCAGCCCCAGTTGCAAGCGTGAATACATCGAGTGGATCGCCGATGCCAAGCGCGCCGAGACCCGCGACAAACGCATCGCCACTGCCATCGATTGGATCAGTGAAGGCAAACAGCGCAACTGGAAATACCAGAATTGCTAGCGCCGTGAGTGCTTGGGACACACTGATTTGTGCCTTGAAAGCATCCGATAACCCACGTTTCATCTTTGAATTGTTGGAATCCTTCTCCCGTTTATCCGCGCCGCTGGTTTCCTTTTCTCTGTGCTAAATTAAGCCTCAGCACGGCATTTCTCCGAGGGATCATGTCAAAAGAGATTGCCCCTTTCCTCGCCTTTCCCCTGCTTCTCGCCATCGCATCGTGCGGCGGCTCCGCCAATCGCCAACTTGCGTCGATCAGCATCTCACCCGCCACCGGCAGCGGTGCCGCGAGCTACACTGCCACCGGCACATTCACCGCATCGCCTGTCACCGTAACCCCGCTCCCTGTCTCATGGTTCATCATGGGCCCCGGCATCGATCCGCCGGGTCCGGGCTACAACATCAGCAGTGGCAAATATGCTCCGACCCGATGCATTCAGGTCCAGGGTATTCAGCCCGCCACATACACTGTCATCGGCCTCGCCCCGGCGAACCCCGCTGCGCCCGGCACCGGCTCAATGTCCAACCAGGCCTTTGAAGACCTGGTCATTGCGCACACCACATCTGCCGAGGCCGGCTTCGTCGCCGCCACCGCACAGCTCACCTGCAAGTAATCTTTCCAACGTTCTCCGACTTCATGCACACTTGGTGTGAATCGGAGGAGGCGGAATGCCGTCCCATATCAACGCCAGCTTCAAAGTCGAGACGCGCCCCCTCGATGACGCGCAGCCGACTGCCGACGCCCAGGCTGGAATCGAATCGCGCACCACCAACCGCCGCACAGGCGCAGCGCTCGGCGGCGTGGTCTTAGTCGTCTGCGCGATCTCGTTTCTGTGGTACAACATCGGCTTCGCCCGCTACGCCCTCACCGGGTTCCTTTGGGAACGCACCAGCGGCATCGTCCAGGACGCATCCCGCACATCGACTCCCACCATTCAATTCTCGTCGCGCGACGGAGTTGCCCAGCTCTTCAAAGAGGACTACATCCTGCTCTGCGGTGGCCGCAGTACGTTTTGCTGGATTCGCGATTTCAATCCCGGCGAAGTTGTCCCCGTCGTATACGATCCCGGCTCGCCCCAAACGGCATTCGTCTATGACTGGGCGCTCTTCTCAGGTGTCATCTCGTGGATTCTCATGGCCTGTGCCGGCCTCTTCTTTGGATTGATAACCGTCCTCGTCTTCACGAAAAAGCCGCTCAACCTTTCCATCCAAATCGGCAAAAAAACTGACCTCGCCTAGCTCAATTTCAATCAAAGGTCCGTTCTTCAAACCGATGGCAGCGCCATCACTGGCCTGCGCTCCCCGCATACGCGCTATTCCCTGATCCCCACTCCCTGATCTCTGATCTCTGACCCCTGATCCCTGACCCCTATTCCCTATTCCCTATTCCCTAGTCCCTAATCCCTACTCCCTGTCTTTCTCCACCGTCCGCTTCAACTGCCCGCACGCCGCAAAAATATCCCGCCCCCGCGGCCTTCGCAGATACACCGGAACCCCCTCCGCCGCCAGCGCACGCTTGAATCCCTCCACCGCCGCGCCGCTCGGCATCTCATACGCAATCCCCGGCCCCGGATTCCACGCAATCAGATTCACCTTCGCCGGCAATCCCGTCCGCCGCACCAGCCGCGCCACTGCCCGCGCATGTTCCGGCCTGTCCGTCACTCCGCCCAGCAGCACGTATTCAAAGGTCACCCGCTCCCGCGACCGCAGCTTCACCTGCCGCACCGCGTCCATCACAGCCTCGATCGGCCACTTGCGATTCACCGGCATCACTTCGCTGCGAATCTCGTCGTTCGGAGCATTCAGGCTGATTGCCAGCTTCGGCCGCACCTCCGCCGGCTCCTCCGCAAAGCGCTCAATCCCCGGCACAATCCCCGACGTCGACACCGTCATCCGCTGCGGACTGATCCCAACCTCCTCCACCAGCAGCCGCACCGCCGCCATAAAGTTGTCGTAATTCAAAAACGGCTCGCCCATCCCCATGAACACCAGGTTCACGCGATCCTTGCCCACCTCCACGCCGTGCCGGTCCAGCACCGCCACCACCTGCCCCGCAATCTCCCCTGCGCTCAGATTGCGCTGCAGTCCCAGCTTCGCCGTCAGGCAGAACTGGCAATTCACCGCGCACCCCACCTGGCTCGAAACGCAGACCGTGCCCCGGTCCCAGCTCTTCGTCTCGCCCTCACCTTCGTCCGGACCCCGCCGCGCCGAATCGCTCCCGTCTCCCGCCTCGCCCCCATCCCCCTCCGGCATCCACACCGTCTCCACCGTCACCGCATCCCGCGCCTGTCCCTCCACAAGGTAGCGCTCCGTCCCATCCGTCGAGACAAACGCCTGTGCAATCCGCGGCCGGCCCACCTCCCAGCCTTCGTCCGTCAACTTTTTCCGCAGCAATTTTCCTAATGTAGTAATTTCATTAATATCCTTAACTCGCTTACGATAAATCGCTTCTTCAAGCTGCTTTCCGCGCCATTTCGGCTCGCCCATCTCCACCATCAGCGCCGACAATGCCGCCCCGTTCAGCCCGAAAAGCGCCCGCCGGCTTCCCTCCACAGGGCTGTTGGTGTCTAATCGAACGAGTTGGTTGTGTTGCGCAGTCACGGCTGGGCCAAGCATAGTGCATTTCTTCCCCCCAATGCAGCCCGCGCCGGCCCACCTAGCTCAGCATCGCATCTCATTTTCAGAAGTCAGGCAGTCCGCAACCTGGGTTGAGTCCCATCGCCCTGCGCTCGAATCAAACTAAACGACTATGAGCACCGAAAGAAATCTTCGCCGCACCGTGTTGCCCAACGGCCTCATCGTTCTCACCGAGCGCATGGAGCACCTGCGCTCCGTCGCCATGGGTGTGTGGATCAAGTCCGGCTCCCGCTGCGAACCCGCCGAGACCAACGGCATCTCCCACTTCGTTGAACACATGCTCTTCAAGGGAACCCGCTCCCGCTCCGCACAGCTCATCGCCCGCGAAATGGACTCCATCGGCGGCAACCTCGACGCCTTCACCGGCAAGGAAACCATCTGCTTCAACGTCAAGTCCCTCGCCGAACATGTCCCCATCGCCCTCGACGTCCTCGCCGACCTGGTTCTCAACCCCATCTTCGCCTCCACTGACATCGAGCGCGAGCGCGGCGTCATTCTCGAGGAGATCAAGATCGACGAAGACAATCCCGACGTCCTCGTCCACGAAATCTTCACCCAGAACCTCTGGAAAGATCATCCCCTTGGCAAGCCCATCCTCGGCACCTCCGCCACCGTCGCCAAGCTCGACCAGCAAAAACTCCTCGACTACCACGGCGGCCGCTTCCTCGGCAGCAACATGATCTTCTCCGCCGCCGGCAACCTCGACCACGACCAGTTCCTTGACGCTGTCACGCAGAAGTTTTCATCCCTCACCACCGGCGATCCGGTGCCGGAGGAGCAGGCGCCCATCGCCAGCGCCCGCATCCTTCTGCGCAATAAAAAAGCCCTCGAGCAGGTCCAGATCTGCCTCGGCGTGCCCGCCCCGCCCATCACCGACGAAAACCGCTACGCCACCCTCATCCTCAACACCGTCCTCGGCGGCGGCATGAGCTCACGTCTCTTCCAGACCATTCGCGAAGAGCGCGGCATGGCCTACTCCATCTACTCCGATCTCAACCCCTACCGCGACACCGGCACTCTCTGCGTCTACGCCGGAACCTCCGCCGGCAAGGCCCTCGATGTCGTCGACCTCATCCTCGCCGAATTCCGCAAGCTCAAAGAGACCCCGCTCGGCGAAGAGGAACTCACCCGCGCCAAGGACCAGCTCAAGGGCAACATCCTCATGGGCCTTGAAAGCTCCAACTCCCGCATGGCCAACCTCGCCCGCCAGGAAATGTACTTCAAGCAGTTCATCACCGTCGAAGAAATCATCGCCCGCATCGACGCCGTCCAGGCCGCGCAGGTTCAGCTCATGGCCCAGCGCCTATTCGATCCCACCCGCGTCGCCGTCACCCTCCTCGGCCGCCTCGATGGCATCAAGCTCACCCGCACCCGCCTCGTCTGCTGACAAGCAGCAGCTTCGCTCCTAGCTTTTAGCTCCTAGCCTCTAGCTTCGGAATTGCTCATTTGGTCGCCTGCAACGACTCTCCGCCTTATGACGTCATGTAAAAGCTTGTAGGAGGCCCGCCACCGCACACCGCAGCTAGGAGCTAGAAGCTAGAGGCTAGAGGCTAGAGGCTAGAGGCTAGAGGCTAGAAGCTAGAGGCTAGAGGCTAGAAGCTAGAAGCTAGAAGCTGAAATGGGACGCTCGCGCGCCGCGGCGCGCGAGCGTCCCATTTCCCTTCCGCGTCCATAGGTTGTAGGATTTTCTCGGGTGGGCTGCACTGTGTCTGCCCGCACGCGAGGCATCGGATTCCCATGAAGAGCAAGTTTCTAGAGATCAGTTCGGGTGCCCCAAGCTTTCCGCGCAATTTGCGGAAAGAGTGGGAGACCGCGAGCGCGGCAGACGATTCGCAGATCAGGCAGAAAAACGGCTTCACCCTGATGGAGCTGCTCATCGTCATCTCCATCATCCTCATCCTCATGCTGGTGGCCATTCCCACCGCGGGTAAAATCCGCAAGCACGCCAACGAGCTCTCCGCGCAAAAATCCCTGCAGACCATTCAGGAAGCCGAATCCATGTACGAGTCCACCTATCCCACCAGCGGCTATGCCTGCAGCCTGCAATCCCTCGGCGGCGATCCCAATGCCGGACCGCCCAGCCCCACCTCGGCCGGCGTCATCAACGGCGAGCTCGCCACCGGCATCAAGTCGGGATACATCTTCAACATCACCAACTGCACCAAGGTTAACGTCAATAATGGCGACCGCATCACCAGCTACACCGCCACCGCCGTCCCCGCCACCCCCGGCAAAACCGGCGACCGCGGCTTCTGCCTCGAGTCCGGCGGCGCCATGAAAGCCGACCCCTCCGGCGGCACCAACTGCACCCAGATGGTGCAATGACCCCGAGCCGGTTCCTCCAATTCAGCAATTTGCTCAGGCCTGGATTCCAAAACGCCGGAACGAGCACGGCTCTTGACCGTCGGAAGGAGCGTGGGGCTTCAGCCCCGCGAAAAACGCCCACAGAGACATTCAGGGCTTTAGCCCTGGCGGGATTCACTCCGCGTTTATTGGTGAGCAATGACCGCCGATCGAAAGACTGTCATCCTCAGAGAAACGAAGTGAAGTCGAAGGACCTGCGGTTGCCTTTCTCCAATTCGCCGCAACCATCGGTGCCCCACGTCTCGCTTCTGAGACATGGGAAATCACGAACCCTCCCATGGGCTGTTTTTCTCCTCGCAGCCCTGCTCACACCCGCCCTCCTCGCCCAGACCCCAACCGTCCAGGACCTCGCCCAGCGAGTCGATCATCACTACAACACGCTCCACTCCCTCAAGGCCGCCTTCACTGAGGATTACCAGGGCCTCGGCATGTCGCGCAGCGAGAGCGGAACCCTCCTCCTCCTCAAGCCCGGCCGCATGAAATGGGAGTACAACGCACCTCCCGGCAAGCTCTTCCTCCTCGACGGCAAATTCGCCTGGTTCTACACCCCCGGCGACGCCCAGGCACAGCGCATCCCCGCCAAACAGCTTGACGATCTCCGCTCCCCGCTTCGCTTTCTTCTCGGCCACACCGAGCTTGAGAAAGAATTGACAGGACTCAAACTCGCCCCCGCCCCCAACGGCCGCTTCACCCTCACCGGCGTGCCCAAAGGGCAGGAGAAGCGCGTCCAGCGCCTCACCCTCACTGTCACTCCCGACGGCTCCATCACCGCCATCGAGATCGAAGAATCCGACGGCGCGCTCACCCGTTTCACCTTCACCGCCGAGCAGCCCAACGTCCCCATCCCCGCCGGAGCCTTCACCTTCACCCCGCCCCCCGGCGTCCCCGTAGTCGACGCCCTCCCGCCCGTCTAGCCGGTAAGCGAATCCCAAAATCTGGGGTGGCCCCGCTCCCGGTGACCTTCCCTCACCCAAGATGAGGGTGCCCCCGGTCCCTCGCTCTTGAGGACCGGGGAGGGAACACTCCGTTCTTCACCGCTGATGAATTCCTATTGGAGTATCCTGCCGGGTCGTCCCGGTGACATTCTCCAACCACGATGAGTGGCAGGTGACCCCGCTCCCGATAGCCTTCTCCCACCCACGCTGAGGGTGCCCCCGGTCCCTCGCATTTGGGGACCGGGGATGGACGAATGACTCATCACCGCCATCGGATTCGCAGTTGGAGTATCCTCGCACAGCATGAAAGGCGCATGGCAGGTGGCCCGGCTCACGATAGCCTTCGCCCACCCAGCTGAGGCGTGCCCCGGTCCCTCGCGTTTTTGCGGACCGGGGTTGGTTACGAATGTCTCATCAACCGCCATGCCCAGCGGCTTGCAGGTTTCAAGAAGCGGAGTCACTGCACTTCATTACCTTCAGTTGTTTTCACCGTCTGCCCATGGCAGGTGGCCCGGTCATGAAGATCGCAGAGCCGTAAAGGCTGTGCCCCGTTCATCGCGCTGTTTGCGATGAGCGGGCGTTGTGTAAAGATCATGTGGCAGGTGGCCCGGTCATCGGATTACCATGAGCCATCAAAGGCTGTGCCCCGTTCATCGCGTTGTTTGCGATGAGCGGGCGTTGCGTTAAGATCATGTCCGAACGAGGACCGAGCCATGCCCAGCGGCTTGAAGCGGTTTCAAGAAGCGGAGTCACTGCACTTCATTACCTTCAGTTGTTTTCACCGTCTGCCCCTGCTTGAGAGGCCGGCAGCGAGGGAGACGGTCGAGGCGGTGCTGGAACAGACGCGCGCAAAGCATCATGCGCGAGTTTACGCTTACGTTCTGATGCCCGAGCATGTACATCTGCTTGTGAATGAACCGCCGCTGATACTGCTGGCCCAATTCCTCAAAGCCGTTAAGCAGGTAACTTCGCGCAAGCTGCGCGGACCGCGCGAAAAGTTCTGGCAGGGCCGCTACTACGACAGCAACGTTCGCGGAGAGAACGCGCGCTCCGAAGTGATTCGCTATATCCACCGCAATCCGGTCAAGCGCGGACTGGTTGCGATGCCAGAAGACTGGCCGTGGTCGAGCTTCCGGCACCACGCGTCCGGCGTGAAGGGCACGGTGGAGATCGAATCGCAGTGGACCGCGTTTCGGCGAGGGAGCCAGTTGCCTGCGGGAGAACGCTTGCGGCAGGGCAAACACTCGTGCTTCCCCACCCAAGCCGCAAAAGACGCTGCTTGGATGGGGCACAATCCATCAAGGGAGCACCAGAAGTGAAAAACTTGACCGGGCCACCTGCCTGCGACTCCAGCACCGACGACTGCGGCTCCTGCGGCTACACCCGATGCTCCGACTGTCCCAACATCAATCCCTGCAGGCCCCAGCGCCCGTCCGACCGCGGCACAGCAAGGCGATATTAACGACATGGGCGCTGCACACGGCTGCTCAACGTGCGGCGCGACCACGCCAGGCACAAAGAGTGGCAATTGGGTTGGGGATCATCAGCCTCCCACCGCGCTCAACCCTCAAGGAGGTCAACAGGTTTATAAGCCTCAATGTATCGCTTGCAGCCGTGCACAGGGCGGGCAAGTTGCGGCTCAGGTCAAAGCGGGGCAAACGCCACAACCGCCGCCACCGCCGCAGCCACAGAAACCACAAACACAACAATGAACTAAAGGCATGTCTCGTGAATACTGATCAAACTCTTCGGAACCTAGATAAGCATGCGTCGGAGTTCAATTTTCCTATCTTCGACAATGCGTATGTCGAGTTTGCGGCGGCAAGACTTACTGCGTTCCGAAAGTCGGACCACTGGCTAGCTGCCTTCGAGGTACTGGGCTACTCGACGCAAGAGGGCGAGTTCGTGGACGACCTTTATGCCTACGGTTCTTGCGTTGAAAAGGCAGGGTTTATTGCATCAAGTACGGTGTTCTCATCTGCGCGGGAGAACCCTCTTTTTGACCCAAAGACGAATGACTGCGTGGCCGATTGGAAGTCTTGGGGGGTGACCTTACACGGTGAGGCGCTTTTATTTTCGCCTACGCGTGAAGATTATCGCGAAGCCGGGATCGAAGTCTCTCCTGAATCTGGACCCGGTTCGCTTAAGGAAATACAGCTACTGCGCTTCGCGATAAGCAAACTGGGCACCGATAGAATGTTCTTGGCGGATCAGGAAATACTCAACCATTTTCCAAGGTGCCAAGCGATGCCGAAGTTTATCCAGACGACCAATTGGCAGCACCCTGATTTGTCTGGAAAAGAGAAGCCATCGGAAAGCGGTAGCATCCGGAGTCTCTTGGACGCGATAGCGACTGGTTCTCCGAATCTATTTCAACCCGGTCGCTCTAATTCGAACTGGCAGTTCTGGCAGGCACAATCGAAGTCTGCTTAGGCAGGTGGCCCGGTCAAAGGACATAAAGAAATGGACTGAGCCGGAATCGGTTGTGCCCCGTTCATCGCGGCTTTATCGCGATGAGCGGGAGGTGTGCAGGGACTCCGCCAAATCGTTTCTTGGAGGGGCGGGATATCGATGCGATGCAAGCGATGGCTTCAATTCGAATTCTGGGTACGTCTACGACGCCGCGGCTCGCATTTCTCTTCAGCGAAGCGTTCGGCCGTTGGCCTATTTCTACCGGCAAAGAACGGGATTCCGAATCCGGAAACGACTACTTCGGGGTCAGGAATTAAAGTCAGACGCCCATCCATCACTTGTTTGAGGCGAGGATCGGGAACCCACAATTCCCACCCTGCCACTGCCGAAGCGGAGAGCTGGAAGCTAAAAACCGCCTTTACCCTGTCTCACTTTGCGCAATCCGTGGCAACCCATGGCCACGCTTTTCCGCCAACCGTGGCAACCCATGGCCTCGGTTTCACCTCAAAAGCAGCACCCATCAACCGCGCCGCACTGAGGTCATTCTTCTTCAGATCCACGCGTCGCCGGCAGCCCACCGCCAGCACAATTCCCCCGCCCCTAACCGAGTCCCTGACCCCTGACCTCTGACCCCTGATCCCTGCTTTTGCTTCACTCATACCTTAGCGCCTCAATCGGGTCCAGATTGGCCGCCCGCATCGCCGGAATCATCCCGCTCACCAACCCCGTAACTGCAAGAATCAACGTAGCTACGATCACCGAGGAGGGTGAAATCCTCAGGTAGATGTCTGCGGCTTCCGCGTGGCTCGCCAGCGCGCTGTAAAACGTAATCCGCCCCACCATGATGGAGACAAGATACGCCAGCGCAATCCCGCTCAGCCCGCCCACCCCGGTGATCACGAACGCCTCCGCCAGGAACTGCAGCAGAATGTGCCGCTTCTGCGCCCCCAGAGCCTTTTCCACGCCGATCTCCCGCGTCCGCTGCTGCACCGCCACCAGCATAATGTTCATCAGCCCGATGCCCGCAATCCCCAGCGTCAGCGCTCCCACCATCGACAGCAGCACCTGCAGCGCCAGCGACAAAATGCTGAACTGGTGCAGTTCGGTCATCAGGTTGGCCACGTAGATGGCGTTATGATCCGTCGGACGAAAGTGATGCGCAGCACCCAGCGTCTCCCGCATCTGCTTTTCCACCATCTGATAATCGCCCCGGTAGTTGAACCAGATGCCGTCCAGATACTTCGTGTCCTTGATGTCGCTCATGGTGCTGAAAGGTATATAAATCTGTCGGTTACGGTCGCTGTTCTCCCCCTCCTGCATCTTGGGAGCAAGCACGCCGATGATGGTGAACAGCACCCCGTTCAGGCGTATCGTCTGCCCCACCGCCCACGCGCCTGAGAAGAGCTTCGTCTTGGCTTCCGAGCCAATCACGCACACGTGCGCCCGCTGCTCGTCCTCCTCCCCGTTAAAGAAGCGCCCGTCGTCCGTATCCAGCTTCCAGATGTCCTGGAAAGACGGCCGCACCCCATTCACCGTCCAGGTGTAGGTGTGCAGGTCATTCTGCACCGAAACGTCCTTCTGCACCTGCGGCGAAATGTGGTCGATGCCTGCCACGCTATTGGCCAATCGGTCCACATCATCTTCTGTGAACCGCACCTGCACCCCCGCCTTATCGCCTCCTGCTTGTTCGCTGGTGCGGCCCGGAAAAGTGCCGATCACGTTGGTGCCCCATTGCGCAAAGATGGCCTCAATGGCGTGGCTGAACCCGGCGCCGTAGGCCAGCAACAGCACAACCGTGGCAATGCCCCACGCCATTCCGATCATCGTGATGGCCGTGCGACGACGGTTGTACACCATCGCCTCCCACGCCTGCCCCCAGATGTCTCTCAACATATTTCAGCCCCTGGTTTCTATCCCCTACTCCCTATTCACTACTCCCTGCATTTTCACTCTCTTCGCAACGCCTCAATCGGGTCCATCTGCGCCGCCTTGCTGGCCGGATATAGCCCTGCTGCCACCCCGCTCAAAACCAGGCAGCCGAGCGCCAGCGCAGCCGACCACGGCACCAGCCTCGGCGGATCCCATCCCGGCATCTTCCCGGTCAGCACTTGCTGCAGAAGCCACATGAATCCCGCCGAAAGCAGAATTCCTATGACCCCGCTGATTCCCGTCAGCAACAGCCCCTCCCAGAAGAACTGCGACAGGATGCTTCGTTTCGTCGCGCCCAACGCCTTCAGCAATCCAATCTCTCTCGTCCGCTCCGTCACCGACACCAGCATGATGTTGATAATCCCAACCGCGCCCAGGCCCAGCGTCACAATACCCACCCCGCCAAGAAAAATGTCCATCGCAGTGAAGATCGTCCCAATCAGCTTCTCTTCCTGTATCGTGTCGAATTCGTTGAATGCGTCTTTCATCGACGGGTCAAAGCCGTGGCGCTCCGCGATCACGCGATGCACCGCTGCAACTGCGCCGACAATCTCGCCCTTTGTCGTCGGCTGGTACTGGATTGACGTGAGCGCATCCTGCGGAATGTTGTCACCCTTGAGAGGAAAAAGCTCCAGCATCGTGGTCACCGGCACGTAGACCTTCTGGTCGTCGAAGTCGTTATTTCCGCGGCTGATTTTGCCAACTCCACCTACTACGGTAAACGCCGTGCCGTTGATGGTGATGGTCTGGCCCAGCATCGGCCGGCCAGCAAACAGTAGAGCCGCAGCCTTGAATCCCAGCACCACCACGCGGCGGCGATTCGTCAAATCTGCGTCATCAAGAAAGCGTCCCGTGGCCATGGGAATGAAGCGAACGATGGGGTAGTTCGGTTCCGTTCCAATCACATGGCTGGAAGTGTTGCTCCACTGGCTCACTTCGTACAGGTCCGAGCGCTGCAGTTCAACGGTCACCGCCCGCAACTCCGGCAGCTTGCGAACCGCAGCTTCGTCGCCCACCGTCAGCTCATAGGGGCGCATTCCGGTGTGCTGGTTGGCTACCGCCGGAATGGTCCCGTTCCACATCATCACCAGGTCGTTTCCCAGTGTCGCCAGTTGCCGGTGCTGGCCCGAGCGGAATCCCTCGCCCAGTCCCACCAGGACCAGCAGCGAGCCCACACCCCAGGCAATTCCAAACATGGTCAGGAAGCTGCGCAGCTTGTTCGCGCCAATGGCGCGGAAAACCTGACCGAGCGTGTCTGAGAAGGACTGCATAAATGTTCGACGCGCCTCACCAGCGAATGCCACTCATTGAACAATGCAAATGTGACCAACGCCTGAAAGCAGATACGCATGTTCGAACCAGGTTGTTCCGTTCAGGTCGCGCTTAGAATTGCGCCAGGAGGGCACGAAAAAATTGATAGAAAAGTCTATTCCTCGTAAGTGTAGAAACCACGACCCGACTTGCGCCCCAGTGACCCCTCATCCACCATCTGCACCAGCAGCGGGCAAGGCCGATACTTGCGATCGCCGAATCCATCCTCCAGCACCCGCATGATGTCCACGCACACATCGAGGCCGATAAAGTCCGCCAGAGTCAACGGGCCCATGGGATGTGCCATGCCCAGCTTGAAAATCTGGTCCACAGCTTCCGGTGTCGCCACGCCTTCCATCACTGCGAAAGCCGCCTCATTGATCAGCGGCATCAGTACGCGGTTTGAGACGAAGCCCGGCGCGTCATTCACCTCGACCGGCGTCTTGCCCAGCTTCACAGCCAGAGCATGAACAGCAGCGCAGGTCGCGTCGCTGGTAGCCGGACCGCGCACAATCTCCACCAGCACCATTACCGGCACCGGGTTGAAAAAGTGCATCCCGATCACCCGATCGGCACGGCCCGTAAGCGCGGCCAGATTTGTGATTGAAATGGACGACGTGTTGGTCGCCAGAATGGCGTTTTCCGGCAGGATTCTGTCCAGTGCCTTGAAAATTTCAGCCTTCAGGTCAAACCGCTCAGGTGCGGCTTCAATCACCATCTCCGCGCCCGCAAGCGCCTCGCGGTCCACTGTCGCCTTAATCCGCGCCAGCGTCGGTTCAATTTCCGTCTCAGGCATCTTGCCTTTGGCAGCCTCGCGTCCCAGGTTGGCGCGAATCTGCCTGAGGGCGCGATCAAGAAAGCGCTGCTCCACGTCGCACAGAAGCACCTTGAGACCTGCGCGCGCGCAGACGTGCGCAATCCCGGAACCCATGGTCCCTGCGCCCACTACGCCGACTGTCATGATTTCTGCCAACTACACTCCCTCTCGCAATGCAAGAGGGAGTGTAGCAGGCTGGAGGTATTTTCGCGGAAGCGGGTTGCGCTAGTTGCCGTTCGTCCCTTCAGAAACCAGATGCATGCGCTCGGTTAGCGTCAGCATCAACGTCGTTCCTGAATCGAGGTTGGCCTGCGGATGGCTCACCAGCAAATGTGTCGTCACCACACCCGCTCCAATGATTCCGCCCGCCAATGCGCCGGCCGGGCCGCCCAGGAAGGCGCCAGTGATCGCGCCGCCTCCCACTACGCCGCCATATTCAATCCCATCCCGCTTTAGCCGCGAACCCGGGCCGATCACTCCCTCTGCGCCGACCCGTGTGTTGGAGTCAGGCGCATCCGTCACGACTGCATGGAGCCGATAGCTTGAGCCATTCGGCAAAATTACTTTTTCCGGACGCAACATCAGCGAGCCGTGGCCGCCAAAATGGCCGGTCGATACGCCAACCACTGTACCGTCGATCTCAGAGCCTGCCGGAATCAGCACTTGACCGCCTTCAACGACATCCGAAGCCACGCGGCTGCGAAACGGCTGGCCGTTCTCGCTGCGCGCGCTCGAAAGATCGCCAATCAACTCCACGCGAATTGACGTCCCCTCTCCCAACTCGCCTGGGCCCAGCGGAGCAGGATGCACAATATCCCCATCCGGATCGGGAGTGTATAAGCGCTGCGACGTCGCCACGTTCTGCAAAGGCGGCGCAACCTGCACAATGCCGTCGTCCGTGCCGTCGCCCGACATTGCCGCGTACTTGGTATTGCCGACCGGGGCAAGATTCGCATCCGACGGACGCATCGCCGGTGTTTGCTGCGACGGACTCTGCGCAGGCGCCGCCTGCGGTGCAATCTCAGGATGCGCGGCCGGAGGCTTGGGCTGTGGCGTGGTCGAAGTGATGATCGTGTCGTCCGGCGGAGGCGTCGAGGTTCCCTCATAGGGGTTCGACTGGCTTGCCTGTTGCGCTCCCAAAGCGGCAGTGGCGGCGGCAAAGAATGCAACGATAAAAATCGACCTGTTCATCCACATCTCCTTCTCGCGAGCAGTACTTTCCACTCTACTTAGACCCCGCTTGCGGCGAAAAGTTCCGGGCGAACTACGCTGAAATACAAGTCGCATGCAGTTCACCCATCTTGATGCTAGCGTGGGCCTTCACTGCGCGGAGCGCGACAAGCCGCGGGGAGTGCCTTTCGCAATAAGAATCAACAAAGATAACCCATTAGCCCATCGTCAACCGCTGCAACCACTTGGGCTCATGTGACCGCGGCCACACAGGTCCACAACCCCCGATTTGCTAGAATCCGTACGGAACAACAACACTTTTGAGAGCAGGGCGGAGAGGAATCCCGAAACGTGCATGAGCTTCTGGAAACGATTCAAAGCGCCGCCGGAGAAGCCGTTGCCGTTGATCGCCGTCCCAAACTGAATGACCGGCTGCAGCATCGCATCGTGAGGACTCATATGACTGAAATTGTTGCCATTCGCGCGCGCGAAGTTCTTGACTCGCGCGGAAATCCTACCGTGGAAGCGGACGTAATCCTTGAAAGCGGCGCTCTCGGCCGTGCCATCGTGCCTTCGGGTGCATCCACCGGCGAGCATGAGGCCGTGGAACTGCGCGATGGCGACAAGAGCCATTTTCTCGGCAAGGGTGTTCTGCAGGCCGTGGCCAACGTCGAAACTGTCATCGCCCCCGAGCTCGAGGGCATGGATGCCGCCAATCAGCGCATGATCGACCAGACCATGATCGCTCTCGACGGAACCCCCAACAAATCCAAGTTGGGCGCAAATGCTATCCTCGCCGTCTCCATGGCAGCAACCCGCGCCGTGGCTCAAACGCTGGAAATTCCGCTCTATCGCTACCTCGGAGGCATCAACGCCTGCATCCTCCCCACTCCCATGCTCAATGTATTGAACGGCGGCGCGCATGCCGACAGCAACGTCGACTTTCAGGAATTCATGATCATGCCCGTTGGCGCCGAGCGCTTCTCCGAGGCCCTGCGTTGGGCCGCTGAGACATTCCACACCCTCAAGAGCGTGCTCAAGAAGAAGGGTTACAACACGGCGGTGGGGGATGAGGGCGGCTTCGCTCCGTCGCTCAAATCCAACAGCGAAGCCATCGAGCTTATCCTCGAAGCCATCGAGCAGGCCGGCTATAAACCCGGCGAGCAGATCGCCATCGCGCTCGATCCCGCGTCAAGCGAGTTCTACGACAAGGATAAGAAAAAGTACGTCTTCAAGAAGAGCGACAAGCGCGAATTGTCGAGCGAAGAGATGGTCGCCTTCTACGACAACTGGGCGCGGCAATATCCCATCGTCTCTCTTGAAGACGGCCTCGCCGAAGACGACTGGGAGGGATGGAAGATCCTGACCGACAAGCTCGGCAGCCGCATTCAACTTGTCGGCGACGATATCTTCGTCACCAACGTCAAGCGCCTCCAGCGCGGCATTGAAGAGGGTGTAGCCAACTCGATTCTCATCAAGGTCAACCAGATCGGCACCGTAACCGAGACACTCGACTGCATCGAACTGGGCCGTCGCTACGGCTATACATCGGTCATGTCGCATCGTTCCGGCGAAACCGAAGACACTTTCATCGCCGACCTGGCAGTCGCCACCGGCGTGGGCCAGATCAAGACCGGCTCCGCCAGCCGTACCGACCGCATCGCCAAGTACAACCAGCTCCTCCGCATCGAAGAAGAACTCGGCGCAGGCGCGGTCTTCCTCGGCCTCGAAAGCCTCAACTACAACGACTAACTGGTAGAAGCCGAATTGAGGCCGAATCTGGGACGGCAAATATTCTGTCCATGTACACCTTGAGGTTCAGGAGGGGTAATGACGACTTGGCTCGTGAAGGCTGGAAACGAGGGGGTGAGCGCGGATAAATTTCTTGCGAAGGGCAAAGTCGCGACCGGGTGGCATGCCCTAGGAGATTTCCCGATTGACGGAAGTTGGGATGATTTTCGCTTCGAGGTCAAAAAGCGCCTTCCTTCTGAATACAATGAGCGCCGCGTTGGCTCGGCAGCGGGCCAACTCTGGAGCTTCATTCGTTCAATGGTGGTCGGCGATTTCGTAATCACCCCGGCAAAAACTTCGCGAAAAGTCTTGATCGGAAGGATCGTCGGCGAATACAAATACGATCCAACATTCGACGAAGGTCTTCCACGCACACGAGTAATCGAATGGTTTCATCCGCTGGAGTGGGACAATATTCCCCCTGAACTTCGAAACACATTCACCGTCTGGCAAACGATCGTAAAGCCGGGAAAGGACTTTTCTTCGGTCATCCAAGCGGCGCAGTCCTCAAGCCCACCGACCACGGCTGAATTGGAAGCAAGCGTCAAAACCTCTGCTCCTCCAGATTCTGGAACAGAGGATCTCGCTGAGCTCGCGGAGGAATCAATCAGACAAATGCTCCGCGACATGGACGACGCGGTATTTCAAAAATTCGTCGGAGCAATATTTCAGGCTGCAGGATTTACTGAGTTGTTCAACAGCGCGGGGAAAGGCCGACATGGGAGATGATCTCCGCCCATTCCTGAATCCGCAAGCTCGTTAAGTCCGCTAACCCCCGCTCAAAGAAACCGCCCGTGCCTGCCACCAAGCATCCTCTCGTTCTCACCATCCTCGACGGATGGGGCTATCGCGCCGAAACCGCCAACAACGCCATTGCACTGGCCCGCAAGCCCGCCTATGACAAGCTCCTGCGCGAGTTTCCCAACACGCTGATTCGCGCCTCCGAGCACTTCGTCGGCCTGCCCGACGGCCAGATGGGCAACAGCGAAGTCGGCCACCTCAACATCGGCGCAGGGCGCATCGTGCAGATGGACATCACCCGCATCGACGCGCAGATTGCTTCGGGTGAGTTCGCAAAGAACCCGGCCATTGTGCAGGCCATGCAGCGCGCGCGCGAGGGCGGCCGGCAGCTTCATCTCTTCGGCCTCGTCTCCGACGGCGGCGTCCACTCCCACCAGGAGCATCTCTACGCCCTGCTCCGCATCGCCCGCGAAAATGGCCTGACGCGCGTCTTCGTCCATGCATTCATGGATGGCCGCGACACGGGGCCCACCTCCGGCGCGGGCTACATCGCGGCGCTGGAGCAGAAGATGCGCGAATACGGCGTGGGCAAAGTCGCCAGCATCAACGGCCGCTACTATGCCATGGACCGGGACAAGCGCTGGGAGCGGGAGCGCAAGGCCTTCGACGCCATGGTGAACGGCAAAGCCGAGGGTGGCGCGCACGCCGATCCCGTCGCCCGCATCAAGGAGAACTACAACAACGGCATCACCGACGAGTTCCTCATTCCCTTTGTCGTCGTCGACGCCGCGGGTAAGCCTGTCGGCCAGATTCGCGATGAAGACGTCTGCATCAACATCAACTTCCGCGCCGACCGCGCCCGCCAGATTACCCGCGTGCTCGCCCGCGAGAGCGGCCTGAACAAACAAGGTGGCCGCAACCTCGAAGGATGGGAAGCGCTCGACGAGCAGATTCCCCGCTCCGAAATTCCCAAAGGCCTGCACTACCTGTGCATGACCCAGTACGACAAGCTCTACGAGCTGCCGCTCGTCATTCTGCCCGAATCAATGGACAACATCCTCGCTAACATTCTGTCCGCGCACAATCTCCGCAACCTGCGCGTGGCCGAAACAGAGAAGTTCGCACATGTCACGTACTTCTTCAACGGCGGTATCGAGACGCCGTTCCCCGGCGAAGATCGCGCGCTGATTCCCTCTTTGAAAGTCGCGACTTACGACCTCGCGCCCGAGATGAAGGCAGAGGCTATCGGCGACACCATCGTGAAGGCAATCAACGACACAGCCTTTGATCTCGTCGTCGCCAACTTTGCCAATGCCGATATGGTCGGCCACTCCGGCAGGCTCGAACCCACCATCAAAGCTTGCGAAGCCGTCGACGCCCAGTTAGGCCGCATCTACAAAGCAATCAAAGAAAAGAATGGAAGCTGGCTCATCACCGCCGACCACGGCAATGCCGAACTCATGGTTGATCCTGCCACCGGCGGACCGCACACTGCACACACCACCAACCCCGTGCCCATGATCTACGTCAGCGAAGAGGCCAGCCACTATCGCCTGCGCCCTGACGGCTCCCTGCGCGACATCTCGCCCACGCTGTTGAACCTGCTCAAACTCGGCCTACCCAAACAGATGACCGGCGGCGATCTCCGCGTGCCGATTCTGAAGTAGGGATGTAGGGCCAGGAGGAGAACGACACATGGATTTCAGCCGCGATGCCGAAATGCGCAAAATCTCGCGCGAAGCAAAAGAGTTCTTCGAAAGTATCCTCTACGACGGAGAGCCTCTCTTCGTGAGTGATGAAGCAACGATTTGGGATCTATCCACTTCCACAGCTGACGAACTGTTGAAGCGGTGCTCAGACTACTACGGAATGCCGCTTGCTTCCGAAGACTTCAAGCCGCCCTTGTGGAAGCTGATACGAAAAATGAACGAAGGGCGTAGGTCCACAGCCTTCTAGCAGGAGAACCTCAAGGAGATCCCTCAGCGACTTAGAACAAAAAGGGCGTCCCCTCGAGGGACGCCCTTCATTCTTGTGCCGGACTTTTGCTTACCGCGGTCGCAACGCCTTGATTGCCGCGGGCAGATGCTCTTCAATCAGCTTCGCTCGCTCCGACGCGATACCGCCCAGGTAAGAAGGTGCAGGCGTGGCCGTCAGCACCAGCGCCAGTGCAATCACCGAGAAGCAGAGCCCTGCAATGCCTGCCGAGAACAGCATGTGGTACATGTCGTAAATGTCCAGACCGAAGACATTGAAGGCCACATGGTCCAGCGGCTTGATATGCTTCAGAACCGCCAGCGCGAAAAGAAAAAAGAAAACAGCCAGCGAAGTGAGAACTGCCAGCGTCGCATCAAGACTGCGATGAAACTTCTGTCGGCCGCGGCAATGGCCGCACTCGGCTAAATGACTCTCGTAATCCTTGCGCATTTCCGGGTAAATCCCAGAGATGTCGTAGCGCCAGCTTGCCAGGATAGCGCCTACAACTCGATCGGTACATTGCGTTCTTGCCATAGTGGTTAGACTCACTTTGCAGAAGGACGTGCTCATTCGCTTGAATTCAGCGTGGTTCACGCGGCAACGGGCGGCTCTATCGCATTGGATGCTCCAGTGCCATTGTTTGATGCAGTGGAGTTCTATCAACTCTGCCTGGTCCGGGGTCCCATGTCCCGGCGTTATCCCTGCCAGCCTGCTTGGTAAAGAGTGAAGCCTTCTCAATTCATTATAAACGACTTTGTTTAGAAATATATAGGCAAGAGTGGTTCGTGCTGCGCCGCAAGCAGTAGCCGGTTGGCCAACAGGCTGGCCCGTCCGTTCAGCGCTCGCTCTGCCGTTACCCGCGCCAGCTCAGGAAGATTATTACTTTCAGACAGATGTGCCAGAATCACATACGCTGCCTGGCCATCGTACTCTGTCTCAAGAAACTCCGCCGCAGCCTCGTTGGAAAGATGCCCCACCCGCGAAAGAACCCGCTGCTTCACTGACCACGGATAAGGCCCGTCGCGCAGCATCTCCAGATCGTGGTTCGATTCCAGCAGCAGCAGATCGAGCCCCTTCAATTGCGCCTTCACGTTAGGCGGAATGTACCCCAAATCGGTCGCAACCCCAATCCTCACACCCTCGGCCTGGAACACAAATCCCACCGGATCCACCGCGTCATGCGGAATGGTGAACGGGCTCACAGCGATGTCTCCAATTTGAAATGGCTGCCCTGCCTGAAAGTATTCGACAGCCGGCAGCCACGTCGGATCCTTCTGCGCCGCACTCTTTGCGGGTTCTACCTCAGGGGCATCAACCTGTGCCGCCGCGCTCAGCGCCACTTCCTCCACATCCGGCTCTGCCGCACCCACCAGTTCCGCCTCATCTACTTCGCCCTCACAAGCAGCCGCGTCCGCCTCTGCCTGCCTGGCCGCAGCCTGTTGGCGGCACTGCTCCATCCACTGCGCATACGTCATCTGCCGCCGCGGCGTGAGCCACCGCATCCACGCGCGGTGCGTGCCCTCGGTAAAGTAGACAGGAATACCCAGCTTACGAGCCGTCACTGCCAGCCCGTTGATGTGGTCCTGGTGCTCGTGGGTGATGATAATCGCGTCCAGCGTCTCCGGCTCCTCGCCCGCCAGCCGCATGCGCCGGAACAGCTCACGGCAGCTCAACCCCGCATCCACCAGGATCCGCGTCTGCCCACCAGAGACAATCGTGCTGTTGCCCCTGGATCCCGACGCCAGCACCGTGAAGCGCACCATGGTTCGAGCATACAGCGCAAACCTGTGCATCGCGCAGATGCGAAGTTGACCAGCGTGACACGTCCACCTGCCCCGCCCGAATGCCAAATTTATGTCCCAATTCCACCCATCACCTTTATCCTTGCAACACCAGGTGCGCCAACCCCTTGCAGCGCGCGCTGTTTTTTCCAGCATTCGTTCTCGGAGGTTCAAAGCATGTTCCGCAGACCATTCATCATTGCTTTGACTACCACTGCAACCGCTGGATTGGCCTTTCTTTTTTCAGGCATGCGCATCGCCAAGGTGCATGCAGCCAACAAGCCCAACCCCACCTCCGGCGCCGATTGGAACCGCCAGGCCGCGGCCAGCTACCTCGACAGCCGCGAAATCTGGTGGCAGTCCTGGGACCGTGCGCAAAAGGATCACGGCACCCTGTGCGTCTCCTGCCACACCCAGGCCACTTACGGCATGGCCCGCCCCGCACTGCGCGGCGAACTCAGCGAATCCGGTCCCTCGGCCTCCGAGCAGGTAATGCTCGCGAGCATCGAAAAACGCGTCCGCGGCTGGAAAGACATGAAGCCCTTTTACAGCGATGCCGTCTACGGCACAGGCAAAGAGATCGAATCCCGCAACGCGGAATCAGTCCTGAACGCAATCATCTTATCCAGCTACGATCAGCGCCAGGGCCATCTCAGTGAAGCCACCCGCACCGCCTTCGACAATGCCTGGGCGCTGCAGTCGAAGACCGGCCCCGACGCCGGAGCCTGGGTCTGGCAGAACTTCGACTACGATCCGTGGGAATCACCCGTCTCGCAATATCACTGGGCCGCGCTCATGGCTCTCACTGTGGCAACAGCCCCCGAAAACTACCGCAGCGACCCCGCAATTGCCGCGAATCTGAACCTCCTGCTCGCGTATCTCCGCATGCACTATGGCGAGCAGTGCTTGCTGAACAAGATCGTCGCGCTCCGCGCCGCGGCCGCGTATTCCGGTCTGCTCACAGACTCCCAGCGAAATACTCTCCTCGAACTCCTCTACACTCTGCAACGTCCAGATGGCGGCTGGAGCCTCACCAACCTCGGCGCCTGGCAGCGACGCGACAAGACGCCCCTTGAAACCCGTTCTGATGGATATGCAACCGGCCTCATTGTCCTCGCACTCGAAGAGACCGGCGCGACACGCCACAATCCACATGTCGCCCGCGGCCTCGCCTGGCTCGTCGCCAACCAGGACAAGGCAACCGGCGCGTGGCCAGCCTGGTCACTCAACAAGAATCGCGATCCCAAATCAAATGTCGGCCTGTTCATGAGCGACGCCGCCACCAGCTACGCAGTTCTTGCGCTTGAAGCGCGACACTGACCCAATCTACGGCAGCTTTGCCAGGTTGGCCGGAATCTCGATCGACACCAGCGTCCCGCGCCCCGGGTTGCTCACCACGCTAAATCGCGCCTGGTTCCCATAAAGCACTTCCAGCCGCTCCTGCACATTCTTCATCCCAATCCCACCGCCGGTGCGCGGCAGTGCGGAAATCGGACGATTGCCCATCCCGACCCCGTCATCCGCCACCTCAATCAGCACGCGGTCCCCTTCGAGACGGCTGCGCAAGGTCACCGTACCGCCATGAATGCGCGGCTCCAGACCATGCTTGATGCTGTTCTCAATCAACGGCTGCAGCAGAATGCTCGGCACCAGCACCCCCAGCGTGCGCGGATCGATTTCCTTCTCCACCCGCAGCTTGTCCGCGCCGAAGCGCACCACTTCAATGTCGAGATAGTCATCGGTGAAACTCAATTCGTCACTCAACGGAACATAGGTGTCGTGATCCTTTAGCAAAGCGCGCAAAATGTTGGCCAGCTTCACCGTCATTTCGCGCGCCAGTTCCGGCTTCATCCGCACCAGCGAAGCGATCGAGTTCAGCGTATTGAACAGAAAGTGCGGATTGATCTGCCTCTGCAGCGCGTCGAGGCGCGCCTCCAGCAGCAGCCGCTTCTGTTCCTCGAGCTTCATCTCAATGCGCAGCGCATTCCACACTTTAATCGCGATACCAACTACGATCGGCGCGCTCAACCACACCAGCACTTGCAGCCACCATTGGCTGGCCAGCAGTCCAAACAGCCTGTGCGGAAACTCATGTGCCAGCCAGCCGCGGCAAACCTCCGCCGCCACGATAAGAAACAGCATCAAGAATTGGCGATCGATGCGCGGCTTGCTCAGGTTTCGGCGCACCCAGCGGTAGAGGCTCAAATCAATGAACGGCGTAAATGACCAGATCTCTTCGCTCTCCACCGACCTGCCCAGGAGTCCCGCCAGCAACCCCACAGCAGCGTTGAAGGGCAGTGTCAGGTACTCATGGTGGTAGACCGCGGGCGCCGATAGCACCACCCCGCCCAGCATCGCCCAACCGGGTCCCAGAAAAAGCCCCAACAGGATCACCGTCTCAAATGAAATATCGGCCGCCAGAAAATTCGGCACCGCCGTCCGCACCCATACGCCCAGCGTCAGGGGAACCAGAAAAAACGCCAGCAAGGCCAGGGTCTGCTGCGGTCGGCGATGTTCCGCAAAAAACAGCCGCCTGAAGCTGCTGGCCCGCGCCAGCACGCTGGCTACTGAGGCAACCACCCCCAGCTTCACCAGCAGCGTGATCAGAATGAGCCTGTCGGTCACCTCATCAATGTATCGCGGCCCAGAGCAATGCTTCTAAGTTTCGAGACCCAATGCATCTAAGTCTCAATGGCTTGCTGTCAGTTGCTGCAGCCCGTCCCACAGATTGTGACAGCAGTCGCAGCGCCCCAACCCACCGCAACGTAGAATGGAAGCATGGGATTTGAAAGCGTGAAGAAGATTGCTGAAGCGGATTTCCCCACCCGCTGGGGCCACTTCCGCATCCTCGGATTTGAGGGTGTGCTGCCCAAGCCGCGCCCCTGCGACTCAGCCGCGGCAGACGGTGCGGTCAAAAGCGAAGTCGAAGGTCTGGTGGCCCTTGTGATGGGTGACATTCATGCCGCGCCGCCCCTTGTCCGTATTCATTCCCAGTGCCTCACCGGCGACGTCTTCGGCTCCCTCCGATGCGATTGCCGCCTCCAGCTTGAGATGGCCCTGGGCATGATCGCCGCAGAAGGCGCAGGCATTCTGCTCTACGAGCAACAAGAAGGACGCGGCATCGGCCTGATGGCCAAGCTCAAGGCCTACGAATTGCAGGATCAGGGCATGGATACAGTTGAGGCCAATGTTGAGTTGGGTTTCGCCGCCGACTGCCGCGGCTACGAACTCCCCGCCGAATCCCTCAAGCTGCTCGGTGTCTCGCAGGTCCGCCTCATCACCAACAATCCTGAAAAAGTGGCCGCGCTTGAGTCTGCCGGCATCGCCGTCACAGAGCGCATCTCCGCCGAAGTCGAGCCTCAGGAAAGCTTCGAGCGCTACCTCCGCACCAAGCAGGAGAAGATGGGGCACATCACAGACATTATTGATAATAAACAACTTACTAGAGAATGAGTCCGAATTGCTGAAGCCTTTGCCAACTCTGCATGGGGTCGGCAAAGCGAAACAAGTCATCCCGTCTGCGACAACTTTGACCGAGTTTACGCGGCGCTCAGCCCGATGCCGCAGGGTTGATCCAAAGTGGAGCCAAAGCGACCTTCGTAAGAGCCTCAACATCCATCAAAGCGGCAAAGTCCGTTGAGTCGCAGCGAAAATCAGATCATCGGAACAGACGGAACGTGTCGCCGATAGACTGCGACCTCCAGAATCCATTCAAAACACAGCCTTGGGAAATCGCAGCAGAGGAAGGCTTACGACATGCGCAATTGCCACCATCCGGCACACGCCATGTTCCTTTAAGCTCGTCATTGCGGTTTGTGAACTGTCTTTCCTGGCTGCCCACTAGCGTCCAAGTGGCGGTCATACGCCCTCAATCGCACGCAATCTTCAAATGATCCTTCATCCTGCTATCATCGCTTTTCTAAACGGAGCCTTCATGCGCAAGCTGATTCTGTCTCTCCTTCTCCTGGCGTCTTCAAGCGGCCTTCTGTACGCACAGCAGTACGACCTCGTGATTGAGGGCGGACGCGTCATGGATCCGGAAACCGGTCTCGATGCCGTTCGCAACGTCGGCATCCGCGACGGCAAGATCGTCCGCATCACCTCCGAGACGCTGAGCGGCCGCCGAGTCATCCACGCCGGCGGTCTGGTGGTTGCTCCAGGGTTCATCGATTTGCATCAGCACGCCCAGGACATCGCAAGCCAGCGCGTCAAGGCGCTCGATGGTGTCACCACCGCACTGGAACTGGAAATCGGCGCACCCGACGTCGCCCAGTTTTTGAAAGCGAAACAAGGCCGCTCGCTGATCAACTACGGCACCTCGGCCAGCCAGGTGGCCGCGCGATCGCTGGTGTTCGGTGCCCCACTGCCCGAGGGAGCCATCCTGCCAAAGAGCGGACCCGCCACCCAGCAACCCGCTACGCCCGAACAGATTCAAGACATCCTGAAACGCCTGCGCGAGGAACTGGACGCCGGCGGCCTGGCCATCGGCATGGGCATCCAGTACACGCCGGGCGCAACGCGGCTCGAGGTGATCGACATGTTTCGCCTCGCCGCCGAACGGAGACTGCCGGTCTACACGCATGTGCGCAGCAGCGGCCGCATCGAACCCGGCTCTTCCATTGAAGCGGTCGGCGAAGTAATCGCCGCAGCCGCCATCACCGGCGCATCGCTACACATCGTGCATATCAACAGCACTTGCTCGCGCGACTCGATGGAGTGTCTCTCCATGATCGAAGGCGCGCGCGCCCGTGGCCTCGACGTCACTACTGAGGCTTATCCCTACACCGCCGGCATGACCGCCATCAACTCGGCTGTATTCGACCCGGGCTGGCGGGAGAGGATGGGCATCGACTATGGAAACCTCGTGCTTCCTGACACCGGCGAGCACCTCACCAAGGAACGATTCGATGCGTTGCATAATTCCAGCGCGACACACTACGTGCTTGTCTTCGGCTATCCGCAGGAGGTGCTGGACCAGGTCATTCCGAACCCCCTGGTGATGATCGCCAGCGATGGCCTCGAAGGACATCCCCGTAACGCAGGAACTTACTCGCGTGTACTGGCCCAATACGTCCGCGAAAAGGGAACGATCACGCTGATGGACGCGTTGCGCAAGATGAGCCTGATGCCCGCGGAGATGCTTGAGCATTCAACTCCGGCAGCACGGCTGAAAGGCAGGCTGCAGGAAGGAGCCGACGCCGACATCGTTGTGTTCGATGCAGCAACCATCACCGACCGCTCCACATTCAAGCAGCCCATGGCGCCAAGCACGGGCGTGCGCTATCTGCTGGTTGGCGGAACCCTGGTCGTCGACGAAGACAAGATCGTTCCGGATGTGTTCCCAGGCCGTGCACTCTTGGGGCCTGGAAAGTTCGCAGGATCGCGCAATTAGGGAATGAACGAGATCGATAGGTTGCGTTCAATTCAGCGTAAATAAGAATGCTCGTTGCGCTCGCCTTTTTGCGGACGACGCGCAACGAGCATTCCATGAGAAGCTTCTTGAACATCGCTCCTATGGGTAGATGCCGCGAATCTGCACGGCCTCAGCCACGCGCCCGATGCCCAGCATGTTCGCCGCAATACGCATCGGAACATTCCGCTCTTCGTGAATCTTCAGCACATCGCGGAATGCCGTCTTCATTACCCGCTCCAGGCGGTTGTAGACGTCCTGCGCCTCCCAGAACAGGTGCTGCTCATCCTGCACCCACTCGAAATACGAAACCGTCACCCCGCCCGCATTGCAAAGAATATCCGGAATGATAAAGACACCCTTGCTCTGAAGGATCCTGTCGGCTGCCGGAGTAAGCGGTCCGTTAGCTGCCTCGGCCACAATCCGCGCGCGCACCGTGTCCGCATTCTCCCCGTGAACCGCGTTCTCCAGTGCCGCAGGCACAAGGATGTCGCATTCCATCGCCAGCAACTCGTCGGGATTGATTTTCTCCGCTTCCGGGAATCCCTCAACGCGCCCGGTCAGAGCCTTGAGGTGAATCAGGTTGGGAATATCCAGCCCGCGCGGGTTGTAGATACACCCTGTTGAATCGCTCACGGCAATGACTTTGGCGCCTGCCTCATGCAGCAACTGCGCTGCAATCGAGCCCGCATTTCCAAAGCCCTGCACCGCGACAGTAGCTCCTTCTAACTCCCTCTGCAGATGCTCGCAAGCACACTGAATCGTGTAGAACACGCCTCGTCCGGTCGCTTCGTTGCGCCCCAGCGACCCGCCCAGGCTAATCGGTTTTCCCGTCACTACACCGGGAATCGGATACCCCTTCGTCATGCTGTAGGTATCCATGATCCACGCCATGGTCTGCGGCGTTGTGTAAACATCCGGCGCCGGAATATCCTGCTGCGGTCCGATCAACGGCAGAATTGCGCTTGTGTAGCGCCGCGTCATCCGCTCCAGCTCTCCCTGCGACATGTGCTTCGGATCGCAGGTCACTCCACCTTTGCCGCCGCCAAATGGAATATTTACCACCGCGCATTTCCACGTCATCCACGTCGCCAGCGCCTTCACTTCATCCAGCGTCACCTGCGGGTGGTAACGGATACCGCCCTTCGACGGGCCGCGCACAGAGCTGTGTTGCACGCGATACGCTTCAAAGCGGTGAATGTGACCGTCATCCATCCGAACCGGTACAGTCACTGTCAGCACCCGCTCGGGATACTTGATCATCTCCCGCGTGTCGCTGTTCAGCTCCAGTTCGTTTGCCGCCGCATCGAAGTTCTCGAGGGCAACGTCATACGCATTTCCAATGATTTTCGTCGTGAGCATCCTGGTACCCTCCTGGCCTGAACCAGGCTGCCGCACGGGTTTCACTTCTTCATCTGAACAACTTCAACTCATCCCTGCCAGCGAAACCTCGTTCGGTTCTGGTTCCTGCTGTGACTGGTAAACCGGAAGCAACCACCTCCGGTACTTCGTCAAGTGTCCTCGCGTCGCGTCAAAGTACAGCTGTTGTACCTCGCGCGTGATCGCGCCTATTACCCCATCCTTCACTGGCCGATGATCCACGCGAACCACCGGCGCAATCCCTACCGCCGTTCCCGTGAAGAACAGCTCATCGCACACATACAACTCGCTGCGGTCGATGGTCCGCTCCACAACCTGCAGGCCGAGTTCCCGCTTGCGCCAGTTCCATCACCGCATCTGCGCGTGATCCCCTCCAGCACGTTCTCCGTCACCGACGGCGTGATCAGTGCGCCCTTGCGCACCATAAACATGTTGCACGTCGCGCCCTCGGCAACGTGCCCGCTTTCATTCAGGAAGATCGCCTCGTCAAATCCGCTGCGTTTCGCTTCATCGCTGGCCAGCGCGCTGTTCACGTACGCCCCGCAGATCTTTGCCCGCGCCGGAATCGCATTGTCCTCGATCCGACGCCATGAGCTCACGCCGGCATGCAGGCCCTTTTCAGAGTGAAGATAATCCCCGAACGGCAGCGCAATCACCGCAAACGCGTCCTGGTCGTCGGTACTCACTCCAACTCGCTCCGCGCATTTATACGCCAGCGGCCTCACATACACGTTGGTCCGAAGACCATTCCTCCGCATCAACTCCACCGTAATCGCGCACAACTCCTCCGGCGAAGCGGGAACCTCAATGCGAAGAATGCCGCAGTTCCTGCTTCCATCTCTCATAGTGCTCCCGCGGCCGCATCACAAACAACTCCTGCTGCGCCTCATCCCAATGCGCGCGAATCCCTTCAAATACGCCGGTGCCGTAGTGCAGGGCGTGGGTCAGGATTCCCACCCGCGCCTCACGCAGCGGCATGTATTGCCCACCGAAGTACACAATCAGGTTTGGATCCGCGTCCGCCTTCATGTCACACCTCCTGGCAAGCCTTTTCGATCGCCTCGTTGTACAGCTCCCGTCCCCGCTCCAGCGCGCCGTTCATCCAATTCCACCCATTTGGGATTCTTCACCAGCCTGCGCAGCGCGGCGTCAATGCTTGCCTGCGGAAGGACCCTCGCAATCTGCAGCAGCGCGCCCAGCATCACCATGTTGGCTGCGCGCTGATCGCCCAGCTCATCGGCAACGTGCGTGAACGGCAACGCCAGTACATGCACGTCTTCCCGCGTGCAGTCCTCAGGAAACATTTCGCCGTTGTACAGAATCCATCCACCGGGTGCTACGCCGGCATAAAACTTGCGCAGCGATGGTTCGTTCATCGCCACCAGCACATTCGGCTGCGTCACCAGCGGCGAATCAATCGCCTTCCCCGCCAGCCGCACATGGCAATTTGAAGTTCCCGACCTAATCTCGGGCCCATACGACGGCAGC
Organism: uncultured Acidobacteriaceae bacterium; assembly: GCA_963780515.1. Taxonomy (GTDB): domain Bacteria; phylum Acidobacteriota; class Terriglobia; order Terriglobales; family Acidobacteriaceae; genus Telmatobacter. Next base: position 631,038 of record CAWACG010000012.1, on the reverse strand, counting down.
CACGATACTTCCAGCCCCGCATCGAGTCCTGCCTCAGCCAGCACTTCGCCCAAGCAGCAAAACACCCTGCCCGCCAAACCCCGCAACCCGCACGCGAAGGTCCAGTTCTTCCGTCGCGCCCTCCCTTGCATGTGCGTTGCCTTCAGGCAGACCCTCCTCGGCCACGCCAAGAATCTCCGGAATCTCCTCCACAGCCGGCCCATCCACTCCAACACTCCGCGGTTGCGCCTCCTTTCGTGCGATCGCGAAATACTCCCAGTGGAAATGTCTTCTCCATCACATCACGCACCCAGTGTTGCGCGTCCACCGGCTGCATCTTCCAGATCGTCGGACATGGTGACAGCACTTCAATCAGCGAGAAGCCCAGCCCGCGCACCTGATTGTCCACAGCCTTGCGTATCGCTCGTGTCGCCTGCACAATCTGCTTGTTGTCTCCCAGCCCCACGCGCTCAATGTAGACCGGGGCCTCCAGCGTCGCCAGCAATTCACTCACGTGCAACGGATAGCCCTCAGTCTCCGCACGCCGGCCTCCCGGAGTTGTTGTGCTCTTCTGCCCCAGCAGCGTCGTCGGCGCCGCCTGCCCGCCGGTCATGCTGTAGATCGCGTTGTTCACGAAGATTACGGTGATGTTTTCGCCCCGATTCGCGGCGTGCAGAATCTCCGCCGACCCGATCGCCGACAAATCCCCATCGCCCTGGTAGCTAATCACGAAGCTCTCCGGTCGGCTCCGCTTCACCGCCGTCGCCACCGCCGGCGCTCGTCCATGCGCGGCCTGCACATTGCCCGTGTCGAAGTAGTAGTAGACAAACACTGAGCATCCCACCGGGCTGATCAGGATCGTCTTGTCCTGAATTCCCAGCTCGTCGATGGCGCGCGCCAGCATCTTGTGCACCACGCCGTGCCCGCACCCCGGACAATAGTGCGTCTGATGTTGCAACTCGTGCTTCCGCTCGAACGTCTCGTAGAAGGCCTTCGCCCTGCCATGCACCACCGCGTACTCAGTTGCCGTCTCGCTAGACATGTGCCATCTGCTCCTCTTCCGGCTCCGTTGCCGGCAGGTACCGCAGCGCCTGCTCGCGTACAAACCTCAAAACCTCTTCATGCGACGGCACATTGCCTCCCATGCGGCTGTAGAATTCCACCGGCCGCCGCCCGTTCAGAGCCAACCGCACGTCTTCGACCAATTGGCCATTGCTCATCTCCACAACAATAAAAACGCGGGCCTTCGCAGCCACGTGCTGAAAACTCAGCTTCGGAAATGGATAAAGCGTCACCGGCCTCAACAACCCCACGCGCAGCCCTGCAGTCCGAGCTTCCTCCGTCACCGCCTTCAAAATCCGCGCGACGATTCCATACCCCACCAGCACAATCTCCGCGTCTTCCGTTTGCCATTCTTCAGCGCGCGCCTCAAGCTGCTCGGCCTGCTTGTACTTCTGCTCAAGATGGCGAACATGCGCTTCCAACTCGTCACACTCAAGATGCATCGATGTCACAAAATTCCGGCGCGTCTCCGCAGTCCCGGCCACTGCCCAATCCGGCAGCTTCGGCGCAATCGCCGTTTGCGGAAACTCCACCGGCTCCATCATCTGCCCGATGTATCCATCCGCCAGCACGACTACCGGATTCCGATAGCGGTCTGCCAACTCAAACGCCAGCGCCGTCAAGTCCGCCATCTCCTGCACCGAATGCGGAGCCAGCACGATCGTTCTGTAATTTCCGTGGCCGCCGCCCTTCACCACCTGGTGATAGTCGCTCTGCTCGGCCACAATATTGCCCAGCCCCGGCCCGCCGCGTGTGATGTCCGCAATCACGCACGGCAGTTCCGCGCCTGCCATGTAGCTCACGCCTTCCTGCATCAGGCTGATCCCCGGTCCGCTCGACGCCGTCATGCAGCGCACACCCGCCGACGATGCCCCGTACAGCATGTTGATCGCCGCTACTTCGCTCTCGGCCTGCAGAAAAACGCCTCCTGCCTTGGGCATGTACACCGCCGCGGCCTCCGCTATTTCGCTCGCCGGAGTAATGGGATATCCATAAAATGCGCGGCACCCGGAAAGAATTGCGCTCTTCAAAATGGCTTCGTTGCCCTTCATCAATTGCTTACGCATGGCATCTCTCCGTTCATCGCGGTCTTCATTCCGAGCCCGGGATTTTCTGCGCGTCGCATCGCCCGCAGCACCGTAATCGCTCCCGGCTCGGGACACGCCATGAAGCAGATTCCGCACCCGGTGCAACCGGCGCCCGCATACATCGCAGTCCGATACCCTGAGTGATTCAGCCGCTCGCTCAGCGCCAGCACCCGCGGCGGACACGCTTCCACGCAGAGCCCGCACCCCTTGCACTCATCCACGTCCACCCGCACCATGCCCCGGTCGTGCTTTTCCGCATCCATCATCCAGTGCTCCTCTCGGTCGAATCTTGATGCCTCACAAGCACAAGGCCACATCTCTCTTACGCTCCAGATAATGCGCGCGCACCGCAAAATCCTCCAGCTCCGTTTGAAATTGCGGATCGGCAATCGCAATCAGCGCTTCCGCCCGTTCGCGCAGCGTCTTACCATGCAGGTAGGCAATCCCGTGCTCCGTCACCACGTAATGCACGTCCGCGCGCGACGTCACCACCCCCGCGCCCGGCTCCAGCACCGGCACAATCCGCGACACGCTCCCGCGCAACGCCGTCGAGGGCAACGCAATAATCGGCACTCCACCCTTCGATCGCGCCGCGCCGCGAATAAAATCCAGTTGCCCGCCAAATCCGCTGTAAGGCTTCGTCCCCAGTGAGTCGGCGCACACCTGTCCCGTCAGGTCCACCTGCAGCGCGGAATTGATCGCCACCATCCTGTCGTTCTGCGCCACCACAAACGGGTCGTTGGTGTACGAAATCGACCTGAACTCAAAGCTCGAATTCTCATGGATAAAATCGAACAGCCGGCGCGTTCCCAGCACAAACGCCGCCACCGCCTTGCCCCGGTGCAGCGACTTCCGCTCACCGTTCAGGATGCCGGACTCGATCAGTTCAATCACGCCGTCCGAAAACATCTCGGTGTGAATCCCCAGGTCGCGCTTGTCGCCCAGGCAGGTCAGCACCGCCTCAGGAATCCCGCCAATCCCCGTCTGCAGCGTCGCGCCGTCGGGAATCAACGAAGCCACATTCCGCGCCACGCGCAAATGCAACTCCGTGATGGGCTCCTTGCACAGTTCCAGCAGAGGCCGCGATGTCTCTACGATGGCGGAAAGGTGGCTCACATGAAACGATGTATCGCCATGCGTGCGCGGCATCTGCTCATTCACTTCGGCGATCACTACCGGTGCGCACCGCGCCGCCGTCAGCGTGCAATCCACAGTCGTCCCAAGGCTCACGAATCCGTGCGCATCCGGTGGCGACACCTGCATCAGCACCACATCCAGAGGAAGCGCGCCGCTCTCAAACAGCCCTTCAATTTCGCTCAGAAAGATCGGTGTGTAATCGGCGCGTCCCGCAGCCACTGCCTCGCGCACATTCGCGCCCAGAAACAATCCGCGGTGGCGAAATCGGCCCTCGTATTCCGGCTTGGTGTAGTCGGCGCTCCCCAGCGTCATCATGTGCACAATCTCCACATCGCGCACTTCAGGAGCCCGCGCCACCAGCGCGCTGACCAACGTGGAAGGTGTTCCGCACCCTGACTGGATCCAGACACGGTTGCCGGAACCGACTGCCTCAAGCACCTGCGCAGCGCTCATGCACTTTGTTTGGTACTCCACAGTCCACGTCATGCCCAATTGCCTCCGTTCGCCTCCGGCCCACCTGCGTTCGGTGCCGGCCTCGCCCTCGAAAACGGACCTGCCCGGCCACGGCGAATGCCTGCTCTTCGAGCCCGAAATAGGTTGCGCTCTGGAGAACGACGACGCAGTGACAGGCGTCACCTTTCCGCCACGAGAATCTCGCGGAGTGCTTTGAGAAGCCTTTTGGCACCTTGAATTTAGCGCGACTGGTCCAGCAGACTTGGAGTGGGGAAAACGTTTGAAAGTTCTTGCGATTTATTCTTCACTTAGTAAGGAATCCAGGCCCCGATTCCTAACGACGTTCGGCAGGCACAGCCGAACTCCCACAGCCTTGCTCTTCGCGTGCTCCCGCCGGTGGCGTGGAGAAATACCTGGGAATGCAATTCCCCCCCATCAAGAAACCGTCTCATCCTGAATGGCGCGCTGGGAATCCCCATGAACAACATGCGCACGGTGCCGAAGCCGGGGGGTAAAAGATCTGCAATGGACAAATTGTGAGTCAGCACAATTCGAGCTTGCTCATCCAAGCCACGCGTCCAGATCCCCGGCGAAAGGTCTTCGCCGCTCGAGTAGTTTTGCGGTGGGCGTAGCCGGGCAGTCGGCGTTGAAAACTACAACCCATTCCGAACCGAAGTCCGTTGACGCTATCTCCGTTGCGCCAGCAGTCCCAGCAATGGCAATGCGATCGCTATCGCATACACAATAGAAAGGGTCCAGGTCAGCCACTTCTTCTCTGGATGGTTCACCCAGTAGCAAAGCAACGCTGAGAGCAGCAACGCCTGCGGCACGATCTCCAGGTAGCCGCGCAACTGGAACGCAATCGGAGTCGTCGTGTAGATGAATCCCTCCAGCGATCCGGCCGGCGCAGCAAAGGTCCCCAGAATCCCTAGCGCAATCAGCATCCAGCTCATCAACAGCCAGCCGTTCCTGCGTCCAAAAAGCCGATCGCGAAATGGATAAAACACCGCAGCAAACAGCACTCCGCGAAATACCTGCAACGCTGGCCCGAGCATCACCAACGGGCTGGTCGTCGGGTGCATACCCGAATCCGGCCTGTTGATGAAGTCTGCGTAGTGCAGGAAGTGAAAGGCAAGCGCACCCATCACAAAATAGGTGAGCGTATGGCAAACGGCGGTCTTGGCCGCCAACGGCAGAAAGCGAGGTTGCTGGACTTCCATGGGCACCCTTTCACCAGATTCTCAGGATGCGCAGGATTCTATGCGGATGAAGAACGTTCGCTGTGACGCTCCGCACGAATGCGTGTGAGACTCTGCTCCGTTCGCTTCGCCGCCGAGGCCGGGTGACTCACCGTCGCCTCTGCTCTTACAGAAAGGATGGGAAACAGCAGCGCTCTCCGAACCGCGGCTCCGTCGCTCCGGACCGATCAAAACGCCTGCCCCGTAGGGGCAGAAAGAGACTAGCCCAGGATGAAATCCTGGGATTCCCCAAAAATGAAAATTCCCGCCCCGAAGGGGCGGGACGAAACCAAATTATCTTCTACGTCCGAAGCGCCCTCAACACCTTGGCCGTCGTCACCACCTGCCCAACGTGTCGCTGTGTGTGGTCTGCGACGTGAACCAGCGCGCCGCCAATCGACGTCGGCAACTGCTTCCGTCCCACCCCGCGAAACGTATCGAAGTCCGCCGTCGCCAGCACCCGAACCCGATCGCCCGCGTTTGAAAACGAAGCCTCGACTTCCGCCAGCAACTCCGCCAGCGTCTCGTCTCCGCCTTGCTCCGCCTTCAGCGCCGCCAGTTGTTCAGCAGAAATCTGTCCGCCCTCGGCATAGGTCAGCAGCCGGTCCGTCGACCGCGCAATGTGCTTCAAATGGAACGAAACCGCGGTCAGCCCCAGCGGCTGCGCGTGAACCTCATCATCCGTCAGCCCCGCAGTCCACTTCGTTAGATCGTCCAGCGCCAGATCGAACGCGTGCAAAACCGCGCGTCCCACCGCGGGCACATCCGCATGAGTTCCGCGCAGCCACGGTTCAATATAAGGACTTGCAGCGGGAGAAGTGCTCATGGGGAAGTCTCCAATCGTGCCGGCGAATCTATTTGTCCGCGCTCTTCACCCGGACCACCGTGATCTTCGCGAATCCCTCTTCAAACATCGGCGGTTTCAGCTTCTCAGCCATCTTGCGCATCACGTCCTCGCTCACGCTGCGGTCGCGCTGGCGATTCCGATCCAGGCAGACCTCCAGCGGCACATCGAAAAACACCGCCTGCACTTCGTAGCCGAAGCTCTTCGCCATCTTGATCCACTGCCGCCGCTCATGCACCGACAGATTCGTCGCGTCCACGTAATTCCACGGCATGCGCGCAATCAGCCGCGCCCGCAGCAGCGAACGCAGCGTGGAAAACACCAGCCCCTGGTAGCGCTGTTCCTCCACATCGTCAAAAAGAATATTGCGCAGCAAATCGCTTGACAGCGGAGTCACTCCGCGCCTGCGAAACCATGTCGTCTTGCCCGACCCGGGCATGCCGATAGCCAGCACCACATAGCCCTTGGGAGCCTGCGGCGAACGGTCCGCGGCCTGTGCCTCCGGCGGAGGTACAGAGGGCAGTTCCGGCTGCGTTTCCATCTCCAGTCTTCCTGAACCCGCAGGCTCATTCCAATCCGGCCTTGGCCGTTCCGGCCGCGCCGGTCGCTCCTGCCTCACCGGCCGCTCAGCCTCCGCGGGCCGCTTCACCGGTTCCTGCGGACGCTGCGCGCGCACCTGCGGCGCCGGCGTGTCGTCCGGATACAGCGGTACCAGTGGTCGCGGTTGATTCGAAGGAAGTTCCTGGCCAATTTTGCCTGTGGATTCCGAAAGATTGGGGGCGCGTCTCGAACGTCTTCTCATGCGTCTTTCAACACCTGCGTCGTGATACCGGGATACCATACTTGCGCCGGGCGCTGCAAATACCACGCGCACCCAAACGCCTGCATTCGCAGCCGCCGTACCAAAGACCGCACTCCCCGCAACTCCAGCAAAATCCGCCTCAACGGCACAAATCAAAGCACCTCGGCCTGCCAAAACCCTGCTGTGCAATTCGTCACATATCTTCCTGTTTCGGAACAGGCACAATATGAGTGACCGATTTCTGCCTCGGAACGGGATTGAAGCAGTATTCATTTCGTCCAGGTTGCCCGCAGTGTTACGATCAAGGGTTTGGTGGAACTGCGTAGTTTAGCGATTTTTCCGCTGCCGAACGCCTCGATTTTTTAAACCTCAGACTCATCCAATTACGAAGGAGAACTCACATGGCAGTAAAGGTTGGCATCAACGGCTTCGGCCGGATTGGCCGCAATGTTTTGCGCGCCGCGCTCGGCAATCCTGAAATTGATTTTGTTGCCGTCAACGACTTGACAAGCCCCGCGACCCTCGCGCACCTGCTCAAGTACGACTCCATCCTCGGCAACCTCAAGAACGAAATCACCTCCGGCGACGACTTCATCTCTGTCGATGGAAAAAAGATCAAGGTGTGGGCCGAGCGTGACCCCGCCAAGCTGGACTGGGCTTCAGTCGGCGCACAGATTGTCATCGAGTCCACCGGCCACTTTACTGACGGCGCAAAAGCCAAGGCCCACCTCGGCGCGACAGTCAAAAAGGTCATCATCTCCGCACCCGCCACCAACGAAGACATCACCCTCGTGCTCGGCGTCAACGAGAAAAAGTACGATCCCGCCAAGCACAACATCATCTCCAACGCCAGCTGCACCACCAACTGCCTCGCGCCCGTCGTCAAGGTCATCCTTGAGACCACTGGCCTCGTCAGCGGCATCATGACCACCATCCACAGCTACACCAACGATCAGGTCATCCTCGACTTCCCGCACAAGGACCTGCGCCGTGCCCGTGCCGCCGCACTCAACATGATTCCCAGCTCCACCGGCGCCGCCAAGGCCCTCAAGCTGGTTATTCCTGAAACCGCCGGCAAGCTCGACGGATTCGCCATCCGCGTCCCAACCCCCAACGTCTCCATCGTCGACCTCACCTACATCGCCGAAAAGCCAACTACTGTCGAAGCACTGAATGCCGCTTTCGTCGCCGCCTCCAAGGGCGAGCTCAAGGGCATCCTCGGCGTTGACTCCAACCTTCTCGTCAGCTCCGACTTCAAGGGCGACAAACGCAGCTCCATCGTCGACGCGCCGCTCACCAAGGTCGTCGGCAACAGCGTCAAGGTCCTTAGCTGGTACGACAACGAATGGGGCTACTCCAACCGTGTCGTCGACCTCGTCGGCTTCCTGGCCGCAAAAGGCCTGTAAAAGCAGCGTTCAGGGGTTAGAAATCAGGGGTCAGTGATTTGTACTCCGTCTGACCCCTGAACCCTGATCCCTGATCTCTGAATTCCCATGCGAAAGAACATCAGCGGCGGTTCTCCCTACGAGCCCATCATCGGCTTCTCCCGCGCCGTGCGCGTCGGAAACGCCGTTCATCTCGCCGGCACCGGTCCCGTCGGCGCCGAAAATGAGGACGCCGCCGGACAAACCCGCCGCATCTTCGCCATTGCAGAAAAAGCCCTCGCCGAAGCTGGTGCTTCCTTCAACGACATAGTCCGCACCCGCATGTTTCTCACCCACGTCGAAGACTGGGAAACCATCGGCCGCGTCCACGGCGAGTTCTTCGCGAATATCCGTCCCGCCGCCACCATGGTCGTGGTCGCAGCGCTCCTCAACCCCGCATGGCGCATAGAAATCGAGATGGACGCCGTCGTTCCCGAGACCCCCGATACAACCTGACGGGCAGCCATCCGCCGCCCATCTCTCATTCACTTTTTCACTTGTTCACTCTTTCACTTCTTCACTTCTTCACTCGTTCACTCGTTCACTTCTTCACTGTTTTCAAGGAAAACCCCATGGCAAAGCTCTCCATCCGCGACATCGAACTGGCCAACAAGCGTGTGTTTATCCGCGTCGACTTCAACGTGCCGCTCACTGAAGACGGCTCCACCATCACAGACGACACGCGCATCATCGCCACGTTACCCACCATTGAATATGCTCTCCGCCACCGCGCCAAGGTCATCCTCGCCTCGCACCTCGGCCGTCCCAAGGGCAAGCCGAATCCCAAGTACTCGCTGCGTCCCGTCGTCGTCCGCCTGCGTGAGCTGCTCGACAAAAAGCTGGGCGACTCCGTCAACGTGGCCTTCGCGCCCGATTGCATCGGCGAGATCGCAGAAGAGCTCGCCCGCCAGCTTGAATCCGGTCAGGTCCTGCTGCTTGAGAACCTTCGCTTCCACGCTGAAGAAGAAGCCAACGATCCCGCCTTCTCCAAGGCCCTCGCCTCGCTCGCCGAAGTCTATGTCAACGACGCATTCGGCAGCGCCCACCGCGCCCACGCCTCAACCGAGGGAATTACGCACTACCTCAAGCCCGCCGTCGCCGGCCTGCTCATGGAAAAGGAAATCACCTACCTCGGCAAAGCTCTCGAATCGCCCGAGAAGCCCTTCGTCGCCATCATTGGCGGCTCCAAAATCTCCGGCAAAATCGACGTGATCGACAACCTCCTCGACAAGGTCGACACCCTCGTCATCGTCGGCGGCATGGCCTACACCTTCCAGCGCGCCCTCGGCGTCGCCACCGGCAAGTCGCTGGTCGAAGAGGACAAGATCGACATGGCCAAAGCCGCGCTCGAAAAAGCAAAGTCCAAAGGCGTCAATCTTCTGCTACCGGTCGACAACATCCTCGCCGACAAGTTCGCGCCCGACGCCAAAACCCAGCCCTGGGACACATCCGTCGACTTCCCCGCCGACTGGCAGGGCCTCGACATCGGTCCCAAGTCCATCGCGGCCATCGAGGAAGTCGTCTCCACCGCCCGCACCATCGTGTGGAACGGCCCCGCGGGGGTATTTGAATTCCCGCGCTTTGCCGTGGGCACCAACGCCATCGCCCACGCCGTCGCGGCCAACAAGGCAGCCATCTCCATCATTGGCGGTGGCGACTCGGTCTCCGCCATCAATCAGGCCGGCGTAGCCGATCAGATCACCCACATCTCCACAGGCGGCGGAGCCAGCCTCGAGTTTTTAGAAGGCAAAAAACTCCCCGGCGTCGAAGCCCTGACGGATAAGTAAGAATCTCAAGAATCACCAGTCCTCAATCGCGGGATCGCCGAAGAACTCGGCATCCCGTATGAGGCGCGATCAAGGTTGTGGATGCGCCGAAAGAGGCGAAGAACAAACCCACTTCGTCACTCCACCTGTTCATTCGTGTGGCAGAACTGCTTCAGGCGGTTACCGCTCATGTCATCCGACTCCTCATACATCGGAAGCGAAGACAAGCTCATGGAGCCCCGCTCGTCCGGTCTAATAGTGACGATAGCTACAAAGGCACGGAAGCCTGTGTAAACCCCGGAACTGCTTTCCCCATTCACTTTTCCACACAAAACCCATCCAGATGGCCAAGCTAATTGGCCGTCCCGTATTTCAGGACCCCCTTGATGGTAGAGGACTTCATCCTTGAATTGCAGGGAATCTGGGTTAGCAGCATAAGTCCCGACGGCCTTCCGAAGTAAAGCCTTCATTCCCGCTTGTTGCTTTTCGACCTGCTCTTGTATCTCGCTAGTAGGGCTGCCCGTTGCCTGAGCGGCAGCTGCCGGATGATCGCCGGATGCGTTGCCCTTGCATGACACAAATACGACGCAACCGCCGCTAACAAAACACATGCGATCGCCGTACCAACTTCCGTGCCCGGACTGTGCTTCACAACACTCCCTCGCAGTGTTTCATTGAAATTAATCTGGAGACGATGTTACGATATTCCCGTGGCAGATGTGAAAATCATATTCAATGGAGTTCCGGTACCGCTGGCTAACCTGAAGACGGCAGCCGAAGAAGCCGTAACTTCGGGCGGATTACGGGTCCATCCACCGTTCGCCTACGAGTTCGTGCAGATCTCGTCGACAAGCTGACTTCAGAACTCTCCGATAGCTTAATGAATCATCGCTAGGCGGACAACCCACCTCTAAGCTCCGAGGGATCTGGGTGCCCCATCCTAAACGCGCTGATTGCGTTTAGGGTGGGACACCACAGATGTCTAGCTATGCGTTGTCACTCTGAACGATCTGACTGTTCCTCGCAAACTAAGATAGCCTCATAGCGCAGGAGACCAGCAGTGCCCTACTACACCCGAGTCCTATCCAAAGACGAAGAATTCCCTCCCTTCGAAGAACTCGCCGAATTCATTCACACCAACCATCCCGACTACAAGCTCACCCTCGAAGAAGGCACCGAAGAAGAATGGGAATCTCTCCTCCTCTCCGGCAATGACGAAGTCGAGGTCGCCGTCCTCGAGCGCAACCCCGTCTTCGATGGCTCCGTCGGTCAGGATGAGGTCGCCGACTTCCTCGAAGACCTGCGCGACTGCAAGCCGGAAACCGGCGTCTCATGGCTTAACGAATTCCTCGCCGAAGTCAAAACCGTCTACGCCTTCCAGCACCTCCAGGGATCCGAGACAGAAGACGGCGGCAACGCCCTCCATGCCTTGCGCAACTCAATCTGGGAGCGTGGAGACGCCATCCTCCAGGCCGACAACGAAGGCTTCACCAACGAGGAAGGCTTCCACATCGTCTGGCAGTTTTCCGATTCCGTCTCAGGCCCGTGGAACATGGGCATCCTTCAGGACAACACTTGGCACCACTTCAAAATGGACTTGGGCGACCCCGACCATCGCGCCGCCTTCCTCGCCGGCGAAATGCCCTCCGACCTCTCCGTCATCCGCGTCACCGATCCCCAGCGCTAGCGTCGCTCCCCGAAAGCCGTCCTCGCACCCCAATCGATGCCGTCATCCTGTGCGGAGCGCATTTGGGGCCCCCGCGCGCGTCCTTTCCGCAGTGGGGTAAGCGGAGTTGAAGGACCTGCATTCGCTTTTCGGTCACTGGCCAAAGCTCTCCCACTCCTCTTTCCTTCCATCCCCACCGCAATCACCCCGCAACATTGCAGATAATTTCCACCTCTGAGCGCACAATCAATTCATGAGCTTCGCAGCGCGTTGCCGCTACTCCCGAGTAACAAATGAGTCCCCGCCGGAAGGCTTAAATGGAGCGCGCTTCTCCAAAATGTCCCGTAAGTCATTTCCTGACTAGATTCTGCAAGTAACCCCTTTGTAATCTGATTTTTGCGGCGCAATGCCTTCGGTAAAACACTCCCCTTCCCCCATATAGCCGAGAACGGTGTTTTTTTTTTTTTCTTTTTCCTTTCTCTTTTTCTTTCTCCTTTCTTTTTCTCTTCCTTTTCTTCTCTCTTTTTCTTTTCTTTTTCTCTTTTTTTTTCTTTTTTCTTTTTTTTTTTCTCTTTTTTTTTTTCTTTTTTTTCTTTTCCTTTTCTTTTTTTTCTCTTTCTTTTTTTTTTTTTCTCTCTTCTCTTTTTCCTCCTTTCTCCTCTCCTTCTGTTTGTCATTTTTTTTCCTTTTTGTCTATTGCAGTTTTGCTTGTCTATCTCTTCGTCGATGTAGTCTGTAGTTGCATAGATTCTCCTCTCTTTGGAGTGTGCATTATGTAATGATTAGTTCCCCTTCCCCCAGATGCCTGGAGAGCCGTGTCGCCTTGTATTTTTTTTTTTTTTTTTTTTTTTTTTTTTTTTTTTTTTTTTTTTTTTTTTTTTTTTTTTTTTTTTTTTTTTTTTTTTTTTTTTTTTTTTTTTTTTTTTTTTTTTTTTTTTTTTTTTTTTTTTTTTTTTTTTTTTTTTTTTTTTTTTTTTTTTTTTTTTTTTTTTTTTTTTTTTTTTTTTTTTTTTTTTTTTTTTTTTTTTTTTTTTTTTTTTTTTTTTTTTTTTTTTTTTTTTTTTTTTTTTTTTTTTTTTTTTTTTTTTTTTTTTTTTTTTTTTTTTTTTTTTTTTTTTTTTTTTTTTTTTTTTTTTTTTTTTTTTTTTTTTTTTTTTTTTTTTTTTTTTTTTTTTTTTTTTTTCTTCTTTATGCGCGGGGCGTCACCGCAGGGGCCCGTAGCGGGGTAGGCGTGGCAGGATCAAAGAATGCCGTATTGCTTCGTGGTCCATCCAAGAGATGCTGCCTCCGTCCTCAGGCATCAGTCAGTCCCAGATGGCCGGTGGGTCATCTATGCGGTCCGGCTAGATTCCGGCCTCTCTGGGTCAGCCATCGCCGGCGCCGGCCCGGCCCGGTGGCGGGTGGCGGAAAGCCGCGCCCGGCCGCAGGACCGCCTGCGTCACCCTGCACGGAACGCCAGCCGCCGCGACGCTGCGCCGCGCCGCTAGCGGCCACCCCCCCCCCCCCGCCGCACCCGGCCACCTCTTCGCATCGGCAGACAAACGCGGACAGGAGCGAAGTTGCGATAGTTGCCTGTCGTCCACTTCGTCTTCTACTCTCCGAGAAAACAGATTCTCGCTCTCGCCATCATCAGTTGCGGAACGCTTCGTCCCAGAACGCTTTCATCGGCTTGCTCACGAGCGGTAGAAGCTCAGGTTGGCTAAGAAATCACAGGGACATTTCTCACCGTCGCCGATGCTGTCATATCGAGAATCAATAGATCTATTAAACCCAGAGAAAGCCCCCAAAGTCGATAGAGCGGGTTTGAGAAGGTTCTCGGCAGGATGCTGCGACACCGCCAGAGAAACGACCAGCCCCTAAAACTCCGCGTCCAGTTCCATCCCCGAAGGGGGCATCGAAGCAATAAGCTCTTTGTACGGCATGGTGGAGCGGTAAGCATAGCCTTCAAAGTCTTCTCGATCGCTCGGAATTCGCCCGCTCATTGAATCTGTATTCAAACTCCGTCAAATAGCGGTGCAGATGCTTGACGCTCACCCGATGAAAACTCCCGATTAAACCCCTTTTCAGCAAGGAAAATGAGGATTCTACCGAATTGGTATGAATCCGTGTGCCCGGTACAACCCATTCGATTGAATGGTTGACGGTACGGTGCGCGTCCCTGTGCGATGACCGAAACATATTCTCATAGACTGACGATTGATCGGTAATGATGCGTTTAGGGTATGGCTGTAAATTCGCTTCGATAATTGGTTTCATGGTTGCCAGCTTGCCGTCAGGAATATGGAAATAGCGAACCCTGCCTGCACGGTCCTTTGTATTCCGTTCGCGCATCGCCAGGACCATATCCTTTGCCGGACGCGGTTTAGGATTCTTGCGGAATTTCCGCACGGCAGATCCGCCGAGGTAAGTCTCGTCAATTTCTACGGTCCCCCTGAGCGGGCCGGGATTCGGGTCAACCATCGATTTTCTAATCCTGTGAACCATGTACCATGCTGACTCATACGAGCCTAGCCCTAGATGCCGCTGGAGCTGCATGGCGGAGCAGCCCTTCTTGGCGTCCATGACGAAGGCAATGGCATTAAACCAAACGCGCAAGGAGATATGGGAACGGTAGAACATGGTCCCATGAGTCGCTGTGAATTGTGCCTTGCAGGTTTTCTCAAGGCATTGGAAGGAGCGAGTCCGTTTATTCTTTGCGGTAGGCTTGCGGGTGATTTTCGATATTTGATTACACCCGCAGGTTGGGCACCTAACGCCGTCCGGCCAGCGAACCTTTGCTAATTCCTCTAGGCAGTCTTCTTCCGTCCTGAATTCCCGGTTTACGTCCATGAGATTCATTTTGTAGGCTCCTTTTATGGATGAAAAACAACGTGCGGAACTGGTAAACGAAACACTCACAGAGGCGGTTCAGGAATTGATGGTGTATCGTCAGTTTGCTCTTTCGGTTTGCGAGAATCCCATGACAGCAGAGGCGGAATTGGGTTTTGTGCTCGATAGGTTTCGCTTAGACGAGACCGCACTTCAAGAAGTGCGCGCAACGTGGCACACATATCTCGAAACGCACCTTGCACATGGCGGAATGTTTCCGCGTACTTTGCTCTTAAACTTTGTTCAAGAGTGGAGTCTTCCAAACCATCGGCGGATGGATTAGCCGCGTCCTTTCTGGTAGCGGAGGTATTATTTGCCGATGGCTGAATCTGTTGAGTGCTTTGTGTTCCTTTGCCGTAAGTGTGGAGTGCCCATAATGCTCCCTTGCGATGCATATACAGGGCTAAATCCAAGTCAATGGGTCCAACCCACGGATGAGATGCCCGTAATTCTTGTATGCGACCCATGCAAACATGCGAATATCTACGCTCCTCTTGAAAATTCCCGATACCGTCATCCCACAGACCGCACTGGAATGTATTTCCGTACCGGAGAATCGGGTCGTTTACTATCGCTCGAATGCGACGGGGAAGACAGAGAATTTCGAGTGCCAGTAGTCGTAACGTGGACTGACGGTATCGGCGGAGGAGAGAAGAACAAAATCGCCAAAACTTGGATCGGGGGACACTTGCGGTGCCCCAGTCAACATCGAATCTTTTGGCCGTGGCGTCAGGTTGAGAATCAGACTTCTGGGGTAAAGGGATAGGTGTCTCGGTAAACCGATGAAAAACAAGCCGCTTCTTTACAGAATAGGGGGGGAGGGGGGGTACACCGGCAACCAATCGGTTGCATAACCTTCTAGCGGGAACATCGTCCTGCCCGGCGTGTCCCTCTGTGCTCCGTGTCACCCGTTTGCTCAAACCCGGTCCGATAGAATCTCTCTGAGGACTTCATACACAATGTCACGCAAGAAACTGATCGCCGCCAACTGGAAGATGTACAAGACCCCTGCCGAAGCCAAAGCGTTCGTCGATACCTTTTTGCCTCTCGTTGCCGGCCACACCCGCGACGAGATCGCCATCTTTCCTTCGCCCGTGCTCCTGCCAGCAGTGATCGCCGCCGCCAGGGGCTCGAACGTCTTCATCGGCTGCCAGAACATCCACTTCGCGGAGGAAGGCGCCTACACCGGCGAAACCTCCGTCGGACAGCTCATCGCCGTCGGTGGAACGCACACCTTGATTGGCCACTCCGAGCGCCGCCAGTACTTCGCCGAGACCGACGAAATCGTTAACAAGAAGCTCCACACCGCGCTGAACCATTCCATCGTTCCCATCGTCTGCGTCGGCGAAGTACTCGCCGAGCGCGAAGCCGGCAAGACAGCATCCGTGCTCAAGACTCAGGTCACCGGCGCCTTCGCCGGCATCACGCCCGAAGCCGCCGCCCCCATCGTCATCGCCTACGAACCTGTCTGGGCCATCGGCACCGGCAAGACCGCCACTCCCGAAATGGCCGTCGACGCCCATAAAATCATCCGCGCGGAAGTTGCCACGCTGCTCGGCCCCGCCGTCGCCCATGCCATGCGCATCCTCTACGGCGGCAGCGTCAAGCCTGACAACGCAACCGCTCTCTGCGGCCAGGAAGAGATCGACGGTGCATTAGTCGGCGGCGCCAGTCTCAAGCCCGACTCTTTCACCGCCATCGTCAAGTACTAATCATTAGGAATCCGTCTGACCGGTTCGGCACTGCTGGTTCCAACCAGAAAATGGGTGTCCCAGGTCCGATGCCCCCAGCGACCGGTCTTTGTCGCTGGGGGCGAGATCTCGTTTTTCGGACCTGGGACACCACGAATCTCATCCCACGAATTCACGTGTCGTTGCCTTGGATTCACCTCGAGGACAGCTCTAAATCTTCACGCGCAACTCGCCCGCCTCTACCTTCGCCTCCAGCACTTCCGCGTTCACCTCTGGGTCCTGGTCCGAGGCGCCAGTCCGCACGTCGAACGCGTACGCATGCCACGGACACACCACCTTGCCACCTTCAACAATCCCCTCGCCCAGCGGCCCTCCCTCATGCGGACATTCACCGTTCAGCACGCTAATTCTCCCATCGATATTGGCAACGCATAGAACGCGGCCCGCTGCCGTGACCTCGCGAACCTCGCCCGCCGGAGGCAATTCAGACTGCGAACAGATGCGCACAAACTCAGACATGGTGATACCTCTCCTCACCGTTCGGCGTCATCGCCCGATCGGTCGGTGCAATTAGCATAAAGGTGTGGCTCAGCATGCAGGCAAGCAGATATGAGCAAGGCAATCCCCTCGCACACATCGCGAACCAAACCCGCACGTTCCTCCGCCGCGGCGAAAAAGACGGCAAGCGGCGACTCATCCTCTCCGCCAACCGTCTCAGGCCGTTGGCTGCTCGGCGCAATAGGAGCGGTGATGGTGGCCGCGGCGTTCTGCGCCTGGGGCGCGCTTTGTCTCATCTTCTGGCAGGGAAGCTGGCAACTCCTCTACCATCCTCAAGTCACTGTCGCACGCACACCCGCCAATATCGGACTGGCCTTCGACGATCTCGGCTTTGCCGTCACTGAGGCGGGCGTTCCCCGCTTGAATGGCTGGTGGATTCCCGCGGTCCCCGGTGCCCGCTATACCCGCTACACCGCGCTCTACCTGCACGCCGCAACCGGCAACCTCGGTGACACGGTCGACGCCCTGGCCCGTCTTCACTCCGCAGGCCTCAACGTATTCGCCTTCGACTACCGCGGCTACGGCCAAAGCCGGCCCGTCCATCCCAGCGAAGCCCATTGGCGCGAAGACGCCGAGTGGGCGCTCCAGTACCTCACTGGTACCCGTCATGTCGCCGCCGGCTCCATCGTGCTCGTCGGCAATGGCCTCGGCGCCAACCTTGCCCTTGAAATCGCCGCATCTCATCCCGAGTTGGCCGGGGTCGTACTCGATGAACCGCTCCTCGCGCCCACCGACGCAATCTTCCGCGATCCACGCGCCCGCCTGGTCCCTGCGCATTGGCTGGTCCGCGAACAATGGGACTCGAACGCACCGGCAACCAGCCTGCGCATTCCCTCCCTGTGGTTCTATCGGCCGGCGAAGGTGCCGACTACAAAGGCGTCAGTCCTGCCGGAGTCTTTCAAGAGAGTGCCTGCGCGCAAGGTACTCGTCTGGCTCCCAGCAACCGACAAAGACGACGCGGACTATACCAGCACCCTCACTGCTTGGCTCGACGATCTACACGACGAAACGCACGCCGCTAAAAATGTCCGCTAGCTTTATGCCAGCCGCCCACAACATTTCGGCCTACCGCGGAATATCCCTGTGCAGCGCCTTCACGTGGTAGCCGGCCTTCTTCAAGCGCTTCCGCATCTCTTCGGCCATCATCACGCTGCGATGCTGTCCGCCGGTGCATCCAAAGGCCACCGTCAGGTAGCTCTTGCCTTCTTCCACATAGTGCGGAAGCAGATACAGCATCAGTTCCGTCACCTTGCCAAGAAACTCCTCAGTCTGCGGAAATCCCCGCACATACGCTGCCACCTCGGGGTCCTTTCCGGTCTTCTTTCGAAACTCCGGCACAAAATGCGGATTGGGAAGGAAACGCACGTCGAACACCATATCCGCATCCAGCGGAACACCATTCTTGAAGCCAAAGCTCAGGCAGGAGACGAGCAGTCGCTGCGACTTTTCCCCATGGCCGAAGCGCGCCTGAATATGGGCGCGCAATTCGTGCACATTAAAATTCGAAGTGTCCACAAGAATATCCGCGACGTCACGGATGGGGTCGAGCAGCTGCCGCTCTTCCACAATCGAGCGCTCCACAGTCTCCGAACGGCCCAGCGGATGCGGCCGCCGCGTCTCGGAATACCGGCGCACCAGCACTCCATCCTGCGCGTCCAGAAATAGAACCCGCGTGGGCAGCATCTGCCGGACACTTTTGAGAATGTCCGGCAAGCGATCCAGCGTTTGTCCCTCGCGCACGTCTACTACGATCGCGGCACGCTCAGCCTCACGCGAATTGCCGACCAGCACCGCGAACTCGGTGAGCAATTCCAGCGGAAGATTATCCACTGCGTGATATCCAAGGTCCTCAAATGCCTTCAGCGCCGAAGCTTTTCCCGCGCCCGAGATGCCGGTCACAATAACCAGTTCCTTTGCCGGCTTATCGGTTGCTTTGGCGGGTTGGCCCACCGGTCCCTTCATGGCCTTTCGGGAAGGTGTCATGGGCCCATCCTACACCGGATGCGCGCAGGCGTGGGATACCCGATGCGAGAGGAGAAATCGTGGAAAACGAGGCGATTCACCCAGAGACAACCAGCCCTCACGTAGTCAGGGGCCGCCCGCGCCGCCATGCTTACCCGCGCCGCGGGGCATGCTGCACTCCGGGTTCAGAACGGAAACTCAGATGCCGTCTTAGGGAATCTCCACCAGTTCCATCTGCCCGTCGCGCCGGCGATGCAGCACGTATAAATCCCCTGCCTGATTGCGGAAGATGAGCAGGTCGCGGTCGCGAAACTCCGCATCCTTCACCGCCTCTTCCATGGTCATGGGCTTCATCGCAATCGCCTCGCCGCTCCTCAGGATATGCGGCTCGACAACTGCCTGGTTTGCAGGAAACGAATGAACCGCGATCGATGCACGCACCTTGGCGCGCGTTGGTTTCTCATTCCCATCCTCGTGCTGCGAAGCGCGGGATTTCGACCGCGTCACCGGAGGCGCAGTGAGCAACTTTTCCTGCTTGGGAAGCCGTTTGCGCTCGAAATTCCGGTCGCGGTAACGCTGCGCTTGCAACTCGGCATGCGCGATAGCCTGGCGCAAGGCCGCTTCAAGGTTATCCGCCTTGCCCGCGGCTACAATGGTCTGCAGCCGTGCTTTCAACGTGATTTCCGCAATTTGTATATGCCTCTGCGCGCGAAATGTGATGCTGGCGCGGGCAGTCTTGCCCAAAATACGGGCGATGCGTTCCAATCCCTCCTCAGCCTGCGTGCGCAGGGCCTTGGGGACACTCACTTGCCTGGCGGTGAACTCCACTTCCATGGTCAGCCTCCGCTCTTCGTTCTCCCAGTCTCTCACTTCGGCGGGAGAACTTTGGATTCTATAGCATTTCGCCCGCGCGTGTTGGGTGAATCACGCGACAGTCCACTCCGCGACCAAATCTCCGTATTAAGAACGGGGCCTCGGCCGAATCGTCAGGATCTTCGTGAGTCGATGGGGTTGCCAACCTTTACACGCGATGCCTATCAAAAAAACTGGGCCCTCTAGCCTTCGCGCCGTCGTCGCTGGTGGGTCGAGGGAATATTCATATCCTCGCGATATTTCGCCACCGTGCGCCGGGTCAACTGAATTCCTTGAGACTGCAACATTGCGGCAAGCTGGTCGTCGGTCAGCGGGTGCCGCGCATCTTCATCCTCGATGAGCTTGCGGACCTTGCGCTTCAGAACCAGCAACGGCGTATCGGCGCCTTCGGGTCCATTCGATCCCTCCGAAAAGAAGAAACGCAGTTCAATGACGCCCTGCGGCGTATGCGCATACTTGTTAGCCACCGCGCGACTTACGGTCGAGGGATGAACCCCAATCTCCTCAGCCACTTCCTTAATCATCATGGGCCGCAGCGCTTCGATGCCCTGGTCAAGAAAGTCCTGCTGGCGGCGTACGATCACATCGCAGGTCCGAAGAATCGTGCTCTTTCTCTGGGCAATGTTGCGCATCAACTGCATCGCCGAGCGGAATCGCTCCTTCACGTATTCCTTGACCTCTTTATCGGTGCCTTCGGCCACCAGCATCCGCCGGTATCGCTGGCTCAGGCGCAGGCTGGGCAGGTCTTCCTCGTTCATTGTCACCACCCATTCGCCGCCCCGCTTCGTAAAGACCACGTCGGGTTCAATCAGCCGCGTCTGCTCGCGGTTGTAAAGGCGTCCCGGTCGGGGGTCCAATGTGCGAATCAGATCTACCCCGGCATTCGCTTCTGCTGGACTGATCTGTGCCGCGCGCGCCAGGTCCTTCAGATCCCGCTTCTGCACCAGGTGCAAGTGCCGATCCACAATCAGCGCTGCCACTTCCATGCTGCGCCTGCGCTCTTCAAGTCCTGCTTCGGCGGTTGGCAAGCTGCTGCTGACATCCTCGCCCGATCCGTTTGTCTGCCTGGACGTATGTTTCGAATAGACCTGCCCAAACTCATTCTGTAGAGCGGAAATCTGAATCATCAGGCATTCGCGCAAATCCCTGGCAGCTACGCCCGCCGGGTCGAGACTTTGCACCAGGTCGATTCCTCTCCGCACCAGGTTGACCGCCGATTCCGAATTGAGATTCCTGTTTTCAACAAACTGCCTGAAAGACTCTGCCAGCTCGTCATCGGTAACCGTGAGATATCCGTCTTCGTCCAGGTTGCCAATCACAAACTCGGCAGCCTCGCGGAGACCGAGATCGAGCGTCAATGCCCCAAGCTGCCAGCTCAGGTGATCCGACAAGGTGGTCGGCTGCGAAAGGAAGTTCTCAAATGAAGGCTTTTCGCTGTCCTCAAACTCCGGTTGAGTGCGGTAGCCGGGGTCCAGATAATCCTGAAAATACGAGCCAAAATCGATCTCGTTAAAGGAATCCTTGGGCGGAGCCGCTGGCTCAACGACCCCATGATCCGCTTGCTCCAGCCGGTCCTCTCGTTCATGACGCTCAAGTTTGCCAGCCACTTCGTCCAGCATCGGAACCGACTCGTCGATCTCCTCCAGGACGGGATTCTCCACCATCTCGGCGTCGATCATCTCTTTCAGTTCCAGCTTGTTAAGCGCAAGAACGCTCACCATCTGCATCAGGCCCGGAGTGAGGACCTGTCGTTGCGAGACCTTCAGACTTAATTTGGGCTGCAACAACGCCATAAGGTGAACTCGATTCCTGTCGGGACCTGAACCAAGTGTAATCCGATCAAAAAAAGTCGAGCGGGCAAACTTCCGCTCGCTGGTTCCACTGTCCCGGATTGGGCAAATGTCATTAAAGAAAGTCTATGTCCGAAACGGCCTTTGGGAGCTTCAACCTTCGGGGGATTGACGGAGCCTGAAGCGCGCGAGACATTCTCCGTAGGACCTCTCTGCGGAGAACCACTTCAACCCAGGGAAAATCCCTCTCCCAGATAGACGCGCCGTACTTCTACATCGTTGCCAAGCTCATGCGGCGTCCCGGCTCGGAAGATCCGCCCTTCCGCAATGATATACGCCCGGTCCGTCACGCTTAGAGTCTCCCGCACATTGTGATCGGTGATCAACACGCCAATCCCGCCGGCCTTCAGATCGAAGATGATCTTCTGCAATTCCAGCACCGCGATCGGATCGATGCCGCTGAAAGGCTCGTCCAGCAGAATAAAGTTAGGCTGAATGCAAAGCGCCCTGGCAATCTCGACCCGGCGCCGTTCCCCACCCGAAAGCGCATACCCCCTCGTGGTGCGGATATGGGCCAGATTCAGTTGCGTGATCAGCCGCTCCGTGCGCGTGCGGCGTTCCCGGCTTCCCAGCGGCTGCGCTTCCAGCACCGCCAGAATGTTCTCCTCCACCGTAAGTTTGCGAAAGACCGATGGCTCCTGCGGCAGATAGCTGATGCCGAAGTTACGCGCTCGCAGATACATCGGTACCCGGGTGATCTCGGTGTCATCCACCAGCACATGGCCGGTTTCGGGCGGCACCAGGCCCACAATCATATAGAAAATAGTCGTCTTGCCGGCGCCGTTCGGCCCCAGCAGGCCAACAACTTCACCCCTGGAGATCTTCAGACTGACCCCGCGGACAACCTGTCTCCCCTTGTACGTCTTGCCGATTCCCTCGGCGATCAGTGTTTCCATCTAGCCTTCATGAGCCTTCGCCGGCTCTCTTCAACTCTTGCTTCAAGCTCGTTGCCGCAGAGTCCAGAAAACAGTGAGCATATCCGTCAACCCCGACCGCGGCCCGGATCACTTCTTCTTGACCGAGGTCACCGTCGTGGTCTTTTGTCCGCCGCCTTCGATACTGACGCTATCATCGCGGCTATTGAAAATCAAAGCCTCGCCCGTCACCGTACCGCGCGCAAGGTCCGTCAACTTGGGTGGTACCGTTGCGGTTCCCGTCAGAACATACTCATCGGTACTGCCCGTGTAAACAAGCTCTTCCCCTGTTCCTCGCCGGTCCCCGCTGGTCACCTCCACATGCCCCCGCGCCGTCAAGCGGTCCACCTGTGCGGTCGCCCCATCCCTGCTCGCATGATTGCCCGGAGGCGAAAGAATCAGCACCACCTCAGCAGAACTCGTGGTTGCCTCAGCCGTTTCCGCCACAACTCTGCCTGCTGCGCCGCTCCGGATGACTGCTGTGCGCTCGCCGGCAGAGTATCTCAGATCGCCTCCACTCACTCGAATCACCGAGGGAGCTCTGGACTTACCACTTTTCCCTGCCGCAGGACTGGCCGCGCTCAATAGCACCACCCTCACCGGTTCCCTGGCACCCTTGGAATGTGCCACCAGAGTCTGCTGCGTCCTGTCCAGCACAATCATCGGAGCAGCAATCGAATTTGCCTGCTGCCACAAGCGCGCTTGCCCTGTGAAGATCGCTTCGCCGGTTGACTGTCGGAATTGTGCCTCATCCGCAATCGCGTGTGCCGGACCCTGCCCGCCCAGAACCATGCTTTCCTGGCCGGCCTGAGAACGGGCCGCCTTTCCTTCGCTGGCAGCCCCGCCGCCCAGCCATGTCGCCTTCACATCTCCATGCGCGAACGCGTCGCCGGATGCCTGAGAAACATCGATTCGGTCTGCCGTAAGTTGCAGACCCTCGTCGTCCACTCGAGGGCTCCCGGTCAGATGCAACAACTCACCGGCGCCCTCATAGACCGCCCGCTCCGCGGTAGCCCGCAAGGTGGATGGCGCGGCCGCACCTGCCTTTGCCTCAGGTTGTTGCACCAGCACGACATGTCCCTCCACGGTGGCTGATTGAATCTGGTCTGCCGCGTTATGACCTGCGCTCGCCGATCCGGTCGTCATTCCGGCCGCGAAATGAGCCTCCACCCGGTCGCCGCTCGTGGTTTGCCGGGTGCCCGCCGCCGTAGTCTGCGCAATACTCGCATGACCCACGCCGGTGATCGCCGTGAGCGCTGAGTCAGAGCCGAACATTCCCGTCACATCGTCTGCCGTCATCCGGGATGGCATCACGGACCCGGATCCGCGCTGGCTTTCACCCTCCACCACGACCCCGCCGGTCCCATGAATCGAATCCAGACCCACCTGCCCGCGCCCGTTGTTTCGGAAATGCACGTCAGCCACTGGGGACTCCCAGACCCGATGCGTTCGCACCAGCCGGCCCGGCAATCCCGCTTCTTCGTCGCTGGCGATTCTCACGCCACGCTCAAGGTGCGCGCTCTGCAACACGCCCCCACCTGCAAACTCCAACTCCATAGACGGCGAGGTTCCATGCACCTTGCGCCCCTTATGGTCGGAATCGATGGTGACGCCGCCTTCCAGGTGCCCGTGCCGTGGCTGGTTGCGCGGGTCAAAATCGAGCGTACCCGTAGGCGCCGCAAGACGTCCGCCCGTTACGGTCGTTAGGACAAACCCTTCCGTCGCGTCTAGCCTGGAAGCCGATCCGTCATCGCGAAACAGAACCGTCGCCTTTGCCGCCCGAGCGTCCCCGCCCCGATAGCGGGCGGACGCCGAAATCAACCGGCAAACCTCGTCGCCGCGGTCGAACTCCGCATGCTGAGCCTGCAAATGGACCGGGTCCGCGCCTCGATGGGCGTTCAGCTCGACTGCGCTCGCCAGCACCAATCGCCCCGCTTGCGAATCATAGGTGGCGCCGACGGCGCTCCCCGAGGCCTGCGCCATCGCAAACTCCAAACGCTGGCTCGTGCTCGCCACTCCACTCTTCTCGTCAAAGACCAGTCCGCTGGTCTTTAAGTCAATCGCGCCGCGCGATGCTGATTGAGCAGCCGTGGCAAGCGTACCGTCCTTTTGCGCCTTCGCTGCGGACTGTCCCACACTTGCCTTGGGTGCAATTGCCAGAGCATCTCCGGGCCGCATGAGCGTGATCTCCACCGGCCCCGCTGCCTTGGCCAACCCAGCCTTCGAGTCGTAGTCAAATTCGCTGCCCTCGATGCGGTCCACGCTGCGGCCGTCTGTGCCATATAGTTCGATCTTCACATCGTGCAGCTGCGCGTTGCCCTCTTTGTACTGCACCACTTTTGAAGCATGGATTTTGAACAGCGTGTGCCCGCCGTGCGCCTGCGTATACGTAAAACCATTCGCTTCCTGCTGGATGTCAATTCCGAGCCGTCTGGGAATGTCGCGGCGATTGAAGGGATTCTTCCACTTGCCAATTGCGAGGAACACCGCCAGAGCCGCCACCAGCAGTACTCCTGCCACCAGCACCATCGTCCGCATCCGCTCAATGGTGAGCCGCATGCGTTAATTTCCCACGCCGAGCCGGGCAGAAAGGCGTTGCGCAAGGCTCTCGCCCAGTTCACTCCACAACAGCCGCGCCGTGGCCCCCGAAACCTTCTCGACGGCCCCGGTCAGTTCCAAAAGCTGGCGCACATTCTGCTCAATATGCCGGGCACCCACGGACTCCAAATCAGCATCTTCTTGAAGAAACGGCGCGTCCGATCCGAAATCCAAGCGGATGTGCCCGTCCTGTTCGAATGCCCCTTCATCGAAAAGCGGCCCAAAGCCAATCACGCGCACCAGCCTTGGCTCGCGCACCCAGCGCCCCAGCAGATTGTCATCCTGAGCATCCGTCCCAGCAAGAAAAGGGGTGCCCCATTTATGGCGCGTCTCTGTTTTTGCGCCAAGGGTGGGAGACGGCGATCCCTCAAGGGGTGCGCTGTCGTCCTGAACGGACCGAAGCGAAGCCGAAGACCCTGCGCTTCCGATCTCCAACTCCCAGAGACTCCAGCCGATCTGGAATTCATACGCATAGTCGTCGTGCAGAATCTCCAGCGCCTGCTCCACCGCAAACGCCGGCTCCGCGCCCCGCTCGCCACGCCCATACACCTGCTGAAACACCGGAGACTCGCTCCAGTTCACCGGCCACACCGTGGCGGAGTACACCCGTGCCTCACCCCCATGCGCCGCAAATGCCCCCAGCACTGCGGCCAGCTTGTCGGGCAGCGCCGCAAGTCGCAGATTCGGGTACCACAAGCTCAGATAAAGCGTGTCTGACATCTCTATAGATTGTAGACGCGCGAGAACCCCATCCGATGCACACGCTAGCCACACAGTCAGTAAGTTTCCAACCCCACAAACCTGCGAAAAACTCATTGACATCAACTCTCGAAGGCTTTGTAACAGGGCACGACTTCAGTCGGGCCAATAAAGCCAATCAAATTGATGTCGGGCTTCAGCCCCTGCAAATGCTGCCATTGGATCAATTCGGAGTTTGAGCCTCTTTCCGCAGACCGTTTAGCCCCTGAATGTTCGGTCAATCTGCCGATTCCGCGCATCCCAATCCCCTGCGCGACCATCGACCCCAAAGCCATTTGCAGATAATTACGCGCTTTGCACGCACAATAGAAGGAAATGCACAGCAGAAACGCCAACTCGCTCTCGGCAGAGGTCATTCACGCGGCAGACGAGCAGCCTTGTCACCGCCAACAGCTGCCCCCCTGTTTGCTGTGGAACTGTGAAGCCCGCAAGCGGAGGAAGCACCCGCCCCCCCTTGAATATTTTTGTTTTCCACAAAATCCTTGCAGATTATATCGGCCTCGGATTCCCTTATCCTTCGCCGCCCAACAAAACCGGATCCCGAAAGTCTGCTCCGAGCGCAGTCGAAGGGCCTCGACTCCGAAACATGGGAGTGACGAATCTACGCCGTAACAATCTCGCTGAAGTTGGCGATGGTGGAGAAGTTCCCGAGCACCATCGCGATCAAGTCCAAGCGGCTCTGCCTTAGCTGCGGATCCTCGTCCATGATCATCACCTTGTCGAAGAACTTGTCGATTATCGGACGAAGCGCAGCGATCATTTGAATCGCTTCTCGATACTTCCTTTGCGAACTGAGCTGATCCACAATCTCCTTCACTTTGGCCGCCTGTAAGAGTAGAAGTAGCTCCTCTGGGGTGTTGAGCCACTGACCAATGTTTACCGTTTTCGATTCCTGATCGAATATCCCTTTTTCTATGGCCTGAGTCAGGATGTTTCTCATTCGTCTAAAAGACATCGATACCGCAACAAAATCGTCAGATCCGCGGACCTCGGTCAACGCCTCAGCCCTCGCAATCGCATCCCGCACATCGTCCGCCCCGGCCGCCAGCACGGCATTCACTACGTCGTAGGAAAACCCGCGCACGTCCTTCAGATAGAAATGCAATCGCTCGCGCAGGAATGAATAGACCTTGCCCTGGATGTCAAGTTGGTCAACAGGAATTTCCTTCCGCTGATCGTTCTCCCAGTAGACGATCCTGCTCCCATACGGAAAGATAGCTCTCTTCGAAACGAATTGAAGTCCGCGAGTTTGTTCAACTACCCATTCGGCAAGAATCTTGATTACTCCGTTCCCTGCACGACGAAGGGCGAATGGGTCTTTTGAGCCGGTCGGTTCCAACCCAATTGCAAACATGCCTGCAATAGTATCCATCTTGTCGCAGATCGCAAGCAGGCATCCTTCAATGGTTCTAGGGATTCCGTCGTCAGATGAAATTGGCTTGTAGTGGTCGTAGATGGCGGTACCAACCTTCTCGCCGTGACCCTGAGCCTCCGAGTATAGGCCACCGATGATGCCTTGAAGCTCTGTGAACTCCTTGACGAGTTCGCAGGTCAAATCTGATTTGCATAGGCTCACTGCCAATCTCAAAGCATCTTCATCAACGTCGGGAATAACGGGAACTCTTTGGTATTGGTCTTCTGGCTGATGTACTAGCGCGTGCCAGAATTCTTGGATTCGCCTCACCTTTGCGTGATAGCTGCCCAATTTCTTTCTGGAAGGTGACTTCTTCAGGCTCTCCACGCGCTCAACCAGCGGCGTCTTCTGGTCGAAGTCCCAGAAGAACCGCGCGTCTTTGAACCGCGCCGTCAGCACCCGCGCATTGCCATGGCGAATGATCGCCTCGCCATCGCTGTCCGCTTCCGTATTCAGCACCGCCAGAAAGTGCGGCGACAGCTTGCCGTTCTCGTCTTCCACTGCAAAATATTTCTGGTGGTCGCGCATCACCGTCACCAGCACTTCTTCAGGCAGCGCCAGATACTCGCGCTCAAAATCTCCCAGAATGACCGTCGGCCACTCTGTCAGATGCACCACCGTCTCGACCAGCGGCTCGTCCTCACGCCACCGCGCGCCTGCCACGGTGCGTGTCGCCTTGTCCAGCGCCTTGCGAATCGAGTGCCGCCGCTCGGCCACATCCACTTGAACCTTCGCAGCGCGCAGCCTCTCTGAATACTTCGCCGCATGGTCCAGCGCCACCGCCGCATCACCATGCAAAATCCGATGGCCGCGGCTCGTGTTCCCCGCCGCGATCCCCGCAATCTCCACCGGCACAATCGCTGAATCAAGCAGCGCAACCACCCAACGCACCGGCCTTACAAATCGCTCCGGCTTGCCCGCTCGCCAATACATATTCTTGGCCCAGTAAATCGCCAGCACTTCTTTCGGCAACTCCGCCGCCAGCAACTCAGCCGCCGCGCGCCCGGGCCGCTTCACCGTCGCGCCCACATAATCGCCCTTGGCGTTGGTCACTTTTTCGAGAGCCGCCACGGCCACGCCCGCCTTCTTCGCAAAAGCCTCAGCCGCAGCCGTCGGTGCACCTTCCTTGAATGCCACTTTCCAGGACGGCCCAGTCAACTGCTCCTCGGTATCCGCCTGGCTCGCCAGCATGCCTTCGACCCGCACTGCCAACCGCCGCGGTGTCGAATACGTAGTCAGTTTTGCATCGGACGACAGCAGCCGCTCGCGCGTCAACAAATCATGGACGCGCTTGCCCAGTTCGGCCTCTGCCCCGGCAATCATGCGGGCCGGAACTTCCTCCAGCCCAATCTCCAACAGAAAATCCGCCATATTCCTATTGCTTTCTCTTTAACTCACGAACTCGTCACTCAAGCCACGGCGCTTCCACAATCACGAAAAAGCTGGGAGCTAGAGGCTAGTAGCTAGAGGCTGCTGTTGCGCATACGCCTTTGCCACGCCCACCGCCAGCGCGCGAATCCGCCCAATCACACCCACCCGTTCAGTCACGCTGATCGCTCCGCGCGCATCCAGCAGGTTGAATAAGTTGGAACACTTCAGCGCCAACTCATATGTGGCCAGCAACGGAAATCGTCTCTTCTCCGACACGCTGGCTGACTCGCTCGCAAACAGCGCGCCTGCCCGCTCAAGCAGCGATTTCGCCTCCGCCTCATAAAGCCGGAAATGCTCCCAAAGCTTGTCCACGTCGGCGACCTCGAAGTTATACACCGAGAACTGCAACTCCTCGGCCAGCCGCACATCGCCGTACGTTACCGCCGCACCCGTCTCCGGATCGCGCGACCACACAATGTCGTAAATGGAATCCACATCCTGCAGAAACGCCGCGATGCGCTCCATTCCATAGGTCAACTCCGCGCAGATCGGATCGAGATCCATGCCGCCGCATTGCTGGAAATAAGTGAACTGCGTAATCTCCAATCCGTCCAGCATCACCTGCCAGCCCACGCCCCACGCGCCGCCCGCCGGCCACTCCCAGTTATCTTCCTCAAACTTCAAATCGTGCTTGCTCAAGTCGATCCCGATTGCTTCCAGCGACTCCAGATACAGCTCCTGCACGTTCACCGGCGGCGGCTTCAGAATGAGCTGAAACTGTGTGTGCTTGAACAGCCGGTTCGGATTCTCCCCATAGCGCCCATCCGCCGGACGCCGCGAGGGCTGAGCGTAGCCAACCTTGAATGGCTTGGGACCCAGCACGCGCAGAAACGTCTCCGGCGCCATGGTGCCCGCGCCTACTTCCACGTCGTAGGGCTGTTGCAGCACGCATCCCCGCTCTGCCCAGAATGCTTGCAGGCGGAAGAGCAATTCCTGAAAGGTAAGCGCAGAAGGTTTCAGAGCTGGCGCAAGTTCGGTTGAGGACACGGGCAATTCTCTCTCGTCGGGACTGAGGTCAATTTTATCAGTCCCGCCGTGATCACCCGCCAAGCCTTGCAATTGCCTCCGCGCTCTTAAGCCTCCGTTCCAGATGCCGCTCCAGCGCTTGCAACGTGAACCGCCGCAGATCCTGCCCGCGCCGCCGGGTCCACGGCTCCGCCTCAAAAGCCGCCACCGGCGCACGCAGCATCCGCTGTGCCAGTTGCCAGCTGTCTGCCGAAAGCTCGCTCGCGTTCCCGTTGCGATGCACCGCGCAAAACAGCCCGTCTCCCAGCGTGTTGAAGCTGGTCTCGCCGGCCGTCAGCGCCTCCCCGCATGCCGTGCAGTGCGCAATGTCTGGCAGCAACCCCATCAACCGCGTCATCCAGAGTTGAAAATACGTCAGCGGCATCCACGGATGCTCGACCGTAGTCTGTTCCAACACCGTCACCAGTAGCCTGAAAACTGTCTCCTGCGGATCGTGCTCTGGCAGCACCTGGTCCAGCAGTTCAGCAAAGAAGCTCAGCACCGCCATCCGCGCGTGATCCACCGGCGCCGACAACGGAGAGCGGACAATTTCCAACTGGTCCAGCCTCACCAGTTCCTGCCCCGGCCGGTCGGCAAACCATGCCCGCGCCTCGGTCATTGGCTCCAGCGCCCCGCCAAACCGTCTTCGGCTTTTTAGCGCCGCCTTGGCCACTCCCTTCACGCGTCCAAAATCCCGCGTAAACAGGCTCACGATCAGGTCGGCTTCATGCACCGGCCAGGTGCGAAGAACCACAGCTTCTGAGGTAAGCACGCCCATGCGTCTCCATCATCGCATCCAGACCACTGCCCGTTGACCCGCATCGCACAAACACAAACGCGCATCCCGGAGCCCGGGATGCGCGTTGGCAAGCAAGCTTGCGGCGGTTAAGGCTGAATCAGTTCAACGGCCAAAGTGCGCTGCGTTCTTCTCCGTAAAGTGTGCCCACTTCTCCGGCAGGTCATCCTGCGCGAAGATGGCAGATACCGGGCACGCTGGAACGCACGCGCCGCAATCGATGCACTCGACCGGGTCGATGAACAATTGATCCGCCTCGGCGTGGCCGGCTTCGTCCTTCTTGGGGTGGATGCAATCGACGGGACAGGCGTCCACACAGGCGGTGTCCTTGGTGCCGATACAGGGTTCTGCAATGATGTATGCCATCTCTTGAATCTCCGAGGAGCTGAACTCTCGACGCTGATAGTAGCACACGACCCCGACGGCTGACTCGCCACACGCGTGAAGCGTTTTGCCATGCGGGAATCGATGCAAAATCACTCTCGTGCAGGCCGTACTGTCTCTCTACTTCGCGCTGTTTGCCGCCTCGGCCCGCTCAGCCCTGTGTGCGGCGTACTCCGCGGCTGTCGGGATCGGTGTCAGTCCCCGCCCTGCAAACATCTCACCGAACAGTCCAACCATTTCCTGATGAATCAACCCATTCGAAGCCAGAATCTCCCGGCTGTCGAGCAGATAGTGGTTCCCGGAGAAGTCTGTCACCCGCCCGCCGGCTTCTTCCACCAGCAATATCCCCGCCGCCGTATCCCAGGGATTGAGGTTGAACTCCCAGAATGCTTCCATCCGTCCCGCTGCCACATAGGCCAGATCGAGCGCAGCCGATCCAGCCCGCCGCACCCCATGCGAGCGCATCGTGAATTCCTGGTAAAAGTGAATATTCGGGCTCGAGTGCCGCTTCCGGCTGGGAAACCCCGTCGCCACCAGCGCTTCGGCCAATTCCTGCGTGCTTGAAACATGCAGCCGCTTCCCGTTCAACAATGCGCCGCCTCCCCGCTCGGCGGTAAATAACTCATCACGCATCGGGTCATAGATCACGCCGGCAACCAGCGTCCCATCTTCGTCCGGCTTCTGCCCAGGCGACCGCTCCTCCAGTCCCAGCGAAACGCAGAACTGCGGAAATCCGTGCGCGAAGTTCGTAGTCCCATCCAGCGGATCCACATACCAGCGAAAATCCCGATCCATTCGCTCCCGCGTGCCTTCTTCGCCGTAGACACCGTGTTCAGGAAAAACCTCGCCGAGACGTCCGCGAATCAGCTTCTCCACCGTTCGGTCTGCCACCGTCACCAGGTCCACATCGCCCTTGTACTCGGTTTCGACGCCTTCGGCAAAGAACTCGCGCAGACGCGCTCCTGCCTCGCGTGCAATCTCCGCCGCCTTGGGTACCCAGACAAAATCGTTCGCGGCCGGTGCTACGCCGCTCATGAGGAGGCCTCGCGCGCAGGCGTGACACCTGCAGTTCGCGGACCGCGTCGCTTGCCGGATTCCGTAATACTCTGGATCTGGTGTTTGTAAATGAACAAATTGGGCTTGCCTTCTCGGGTAAGCCGCAACATGCCGTCGTCGAAGTATTCAATCCACCCGCGCACCGTCTCGCCATCGTGCAGCTTGATCGCAACGTTGACCTGGCGTTCGCTCAGGGAGCGCAGGTAGAGCGCCTCCTGTCCGGTTTCACCGGGCGGAGGAGCCTTGGGGCGGTGGCGGGACGACAGGGGAGGATTCATACTGCCATTTTAGATGCTGTGGCCGGAAAACAGGGAACATCGGGCGCGAAACGGTGGCTTAAGGCTGCGATGTCCGGTTTCACTGAATCCAGATAAACTTTGTCCGCCACTCCGGCCTTCATTGCTTCAGGATCTGCTGAAGTGCGAAAGCGCTTTTCCGCCATGACTTGTCGCCCGCAATAAAACCCCACAAGTCGGCCTGCGCCCCATGATCGCCATACTCCTTCTCTGGATTGAATCCCCCCTCGAACTCATCCATCGAGGCCCAGAAGAAGATCTTTTCGCAGCCGGGGATCGAAGCAACCCTGGGAATCAAGTCCTTCATCCACTCCACCCGCAATGCGTCTTCACGCAGTACCACCGGATTCTCCAGGATCTCCTTGCCGGTGTAGACCGGTTTGAAACTCACACCCGTCTCGGGATCCTGCCGATACACCTCGTATTTGTTGCTCAGACTGCCGGTTCCCCACCAACCAATCTCCGTCACCCAAAACGGCTTTTGTCCTTCGCCGTGTTTGTCCATCATGGCTCTGTAGTCGCGCAGGAACCGCTCCTCCTGGGCTGCAATGGGCTGGGTGCGGAAGATGTTCCAATCGGCATATTCATGCAGGTTCCCGATATCGTAATACCCGCGAGCCAGGTCCCAGAAAGCTTCGCGCCCCTTTGGACCCACCGCATCGGACTTACCTCCGGGTAATTCGTTATACGCACACGGCAGAACCTTCGCTCGTGGATCTTCCGACTTGATAATGCGGTAACTCGGCTTCAGAATTCCTTCTACATACGCGTGAAGAGTCAAATCGAGATGCTGCCCTGAGGGCTCGTTGAGAATCTCCCAGTAATGGATTCTGTCTTTGTAGCGGCTTACCCACGCCCGGATAAATCTCTCTAGATACTCCGGGTGATTGGCGACGACGTCGGCCAGCGTTTTACCTGCCCATGCAGGAACCGGTGGCCTGTCAAAATGGCCGCCGAGCGTTGCCAGTATCTGAATATGGTGGGCTGCGCAGGCATCGACGATGCGATCGTAGACGCTCCAATCGAATTCATCCTTGCTCGGTTGGATCAAGACCCACGAGAATGCGATGCGGGTCCATTGCACACCCATATCATCCAGTTGACCCGCCAACCAAACGCCGTCGTTCCTGAATTCGTAATTGCCCGGCCTGCCCACGTCAGGGCGAATGAAGTTCAAGCCGATCATTTCCTGATTGTTGGTCGCCGAGGTCCGCGGACTCTGGGCCTCTGCGGTCAAAAGGGTAGATACCGCAAGGCAGATCGACAAGCAACGAGTGAATACAGCCCCTGTCATCGAGTCTCCTTGGAATTGACGGCGAAGCAAACGGCCCACCCCGCGATGACCCGCGGTTTCCTGAATGCGGCCCATTCGATGCGGATACCCAATCAGGCATACTCCGCTCCGGATGACAATTCAAGTTTTTAAAATCGTTATTGGGAAACTAGTTGGATTTCACCGGCGAATCGGCATAATACCCGCTCCGGTAGCGAATATTGAACGACTGGTCGGCGGCTCTGGGGATAGTGACCCGCAGGCGATGGAAGTTCACGCCCGGCTCCTGGTTATGCGGATAGTAACCCAGCAGATACTGCGTGCGCAGGTCGTCACTCACACGCGCGAAAGCCTTGTCCAGGCCACCTTCACTGACGTAAAAGCTCTTGCCCCCTGTCTGCTCCGCAAGGGTGATGAGAGCGTGCTCGCCGCCCAGGTCGCGACCAGCGCTGGCTTCGATCGGCACATCGATGATGCTGTAGATCATCACCTCATTGCGCAATGCCTGCTCCAGCGCCTGTGCGTAGGTTGTGCTCTCCGCCGTGTCTCCGCCATCGGATAGGAGCACCAGGACCTTTCGTCCTTCTTTCCTGCCCAGCCGCTGCGAGGCGAGGTAGATTGCATCGTAAAGCGCGGTGGCGTCGCCTCCGTGCAGATGCTCAAGCCCGCGGTCAATCTGTCCTTCCTTGTTGGTAAAGGGCACCAGTTCGCTGACCTCGGTGGCAAACTCGATCAGGCTCATCTGGTCTTGCGGTCGCAGCAGTGCATGAACAAATCTCTTTCCCGCGTTCTGTTCAAGCGCCCGATCCTTGTACACGCTGTCGCTTGTGTCGATCGCCAGGGTCAGATTCAGAGGCAGCTCCGATTGGCGTTCGAAGACCGCAACCTGTTGAGGCCGTCCATCCTCCGTAATGGCAAAGTCGTCGCGGGTCAATCCACCCACGATGGCGCCCGACTGGTCCGTCACGTTGACAAACAGGCTTACCAGCTTCACATCCATGCGCAGGGTCACATCCTGCGCACCAAGGTTCGTTGTCAGAAATACTGCCAAACCAAGAGGAAGCCACGCCCCGGCCAATCGCCCCGTTGTCCGCTTACCGGCCATCACTATCCCCCATGCCAATTTCGGCAGGAAACGGCTCACCGTCGGCCCACACGGCGCCGTCCACAAAGGTCTCTTTCTTCCAGATAGGCACCGTCTTCTTGAGCGTGTCGATGACCCAGCGGCAGGCCTCGAAGGCCTGTGCGCGATGCGCCGATGCCACGATGATCAAGACACTCGTTTCGCCCACTTCCAGCCGCCCCAGCCGATGAACGATGGTCACCTGCCGCACCCCAAACCGGCCGCGCGCATCGCGCGCAAGTTCAGCCATTTGTTTGGCAGCCATTTCCTCATAAGCCTCGTAGTCCAGGTAGAGCGTCTGCCGGCCGCGCGAATTGTTCCGCACAATGCCATCAAATACCACCACCGCGCCGTCTTCACCTCGTTTGGCCGCGGCCACCAGCTTTTCTGCATCGATGCGTTCGCGCGTCAAGGCAATCCCGCTCTTTTGGTCCACTCCCGATTCGTCTGAATCGTTCGCTGTCCGCCCAGCACCACCCGACACAGGAGGCAGCAGCCCAATCTCGTCGCCCTCGCGCAGAACTTGGGTTGACGCGGCATATTCCGCATTCACGCTCACCGCGATCCCTCGCAGCGTCGCCGGGGGAGCACTCCTGCCGAGTTGCGCCAGCAAATCCGCCACCGTTGCGCCTTCAGTCAAATCCACTGAAACCGCTTCGGAACCGAGCGAATCTTTCAGCATGCCAAAGGCGAGCACTCGAACGTGAATCATGAGAAGAAGCATACCTTGTGGTGACTTGGACGTTCCAACTGGGAAAGGGTCGATGGAACCGCCTCATCAGGGACGCTTTGCTCCTTGCGTACCTCGTGCTGAAACCGAGCCAAATCGCTGACTTTCTCAACCGGGGGCGTCTTCCACCAATCTCCGCCAATGGAAAAGGCCGGCAGGTTCGCCGGCCTTTTAACCTTTGCGAGCTGCCAATTCAAGCAGCCGCGCTTTCAACCCGCGCAGACTCGACTGGCGGAGTATCCGGGCGCGCCTTCATCAGCGGTAACGCCACTGCCAATACGTCTTCGATACGGCTGGCGTAGTGAATCGTAACCCCCTCGATCATCTCCGCGGTCAGGTCCTCTTCTACGTCCTGGCGGTTTTCGGCTGGCAGGATGATGGTTTCCACCCCCGCCCTCCGCGCCGCCAGAAACTTCTCCTTGATGCCGCCCACCGGCAGCACGTTTCCGCTCAGCGTAATCTCCCCCGTCATCGCCGTCAGCGGCCGCACCGGTGTATCGGTCAACAGCGACGCCAGCACCGTGGCCATGGTCACGCCCGCCGAAGGGCCATCTTTGGGAATCGCACCCGCCGGCACGTGAATATGCAGATCGATCTCCCTGGTAAAGTCCTCGGCAAGCCCCAGTGAGGATGCATTCGAGCGCACCCAGGTCAGCGCAGCTTGCATGGATTCCTGCATCACCTCGCCGATCTGGCCGGTCATCGTAAAGCCGCCCTTGCCCTTCATCTTGTTGGCTTCGATGAACAGGATGTCGCCGCCGGCCGGTGTCCATGCCAGTCCAACAGCAACGCCGGGCCGCTTCACGCGCTCCGCCACTTCGGTTTCCACGCGCACCTGAATCCCGCCGAGAAATTCCTTGAGCGTACTTCGCGTCACGACGAGCTTTTCCGTCTTGCCCTCAACCACGCGGCGCGCCTGCTTGCGGCAGACCGTTCCAATCACCTGTTCCAGTTTGCGCACACCGGCCTCGCGCGTGTAATGGCGCACGATGTGGCGCACCGCCTCCTCCGGAAACTCGATCTGATCCACCGTGATTCCGTTTTCCTTGATCTGGCGCGGAATCAGATAGCGGTTGGCGATGTGGAGCTTCTCCTCTTCGCTGTATCCCTGCAGCGGAATCAGTTCCATGCGGTCCAATAGCGGCGGCGGAACGGGATCCAGCATGTTCGCTGTGCAAATGAACAGCACCTTCGACAAGTCGAACGGCACGTCGAGGTAGTTATCCCTGAACGTGTAGTTCTGCTCCGGATCCAGCGTCTCAAGCAGCGCCGATGCCGGATCGCCACGGAAGTCGCGGCCCAGCTTGTCCACCTCGTCCAGCATGATCACCGGGTCGTTGGTTTCCGCCCGGCGAATGCTCTGGATAATCTGCCCCGGCAGCGCCCCAATATAGGTCCGCCGGTGACCGCGAATCTCGGCCTCGTCGTGCATGCCCCCCAGCGAAATGCGTTGGAACTTGCGGCCGAGCGCCCGGGCAATCGACCGCCCGAGGCTGGTTTTGCCTACTCCCGGCGGCCCCACAAAGCACAGAATCGGCCCCTTCATATCCGGCTTTAGCTCCAGTACGCTCAGGTAGTCGAGGATGCGATCCTTTACCTTCTTCAGCTCGTAGTGATCCTCGTCCAGAATCTCCCTGGCCTTGCCGATATCGATCTTGGACCCCGAGCTTTTCGCCCACGGCAGCACCGCGAGCCACTCAATGTAATTGCGGGTGAGAGAGTAGTCGGCGGCCATCGGTGACATCCGCCCAAGGCGACCCAACTCCTTCATCGCCTCTTTCTTCACGTCTTCCGGCATGCCCGCAGCTTCAATCTTCTCGCGCAAATCATCGACTTCCCGCTGGCCCTCGTCCTGCTCGCCCAACTCTTTCTGAATGGCCTTCAATTGCTCGCGCAGATAGTAGTCGCGCTGCGATTGCTGCACCTGGTCCTGCACCTCGCTCTGGATCTTGGTGCGCAGCTGCTGCACTTCAATCTCTTTGGCCAGATGCTTGTTCAACTGCTCCAAACGGCCCAGAATCGACGGCGTCTCAAGCAATTGCTGCTTATCATCGGTGGTCAGGAAGGGCAGCGACGAAGCCACAAAGTCCACCAGCCGACCTGGTTCCTCAATGTTTGCGGCGATGGTGCGCAACTCGTCCGACAACGTGGGCGACTCCGACACAATCTGCTGAAACTGACCGATGACGTTGCGAACCAGCGCCTCTATCCCGGACGTATTCTCTGGTTCCACGTCCTGGAGGGTCTCAACTTCGGCCATCATGAACGGCTCAGTCTGGACGAACCGGACCAACCGTACCCGCTCCACGCCCTCTGTGAACACAAACCGGCTTTGGTTCGGCATGCGAACAACCTTGTGCACTGTAGCCAGCGTTCCCACCGTGTGCAGGTCGGCAGGCTGGGGGCTGTCCAAACGGGGGTCAAGCTGAGCGGCCACCACGATCGACCGCTCCTCGCCCAGAGCCTCAATCAACTGGATAGAGCCTTCGCGGCCAACTGTAAGCGGGAGAACAGCATGGGGAAACAACACGGTGTCCCGAACCGGCAGAACTGAGACGCGACGCAACCCGGAACCCTCATCTCCTGAGTGGTTTGCGGGAGGTATAATAGCGGGCTGATTGGCCATTGAGTGTCCTCTTGTCAACTTATCTACATTAGACAACGCAGAGTCCCAAAAGTTTCAGGAAAGTCCGCGCCCTGCACGATCTTCTCCCGACCCTCACAACATCGCTGTCTCTTTTCATACGCTTCCTCCCCAATCGGGGTTCCGCTTGCAGAATCGTTCGATTCGAGGGCACCTGCTCACAGAGCCACTACGGCTAACGGAGACCGTCATCCCCGGAGCGCACGGACTCCTCAGCACAAAACTTCGCCTCCCGCCGGGCAAGACGAATTCGACTGTGTGAATGATTCATCGGCAAATTTAGAGGGAAATTGAGTGACGCCTGACCGTCTGCGCCAAAGCAGATCACGCGGCCGCACCTTGCCGTCGCGTCAGCCTCGCTTCGAGGATTCGTCTTCTTCCTTGATGGCAGACTCAATCCGGTCCCAAAGCTCCTCTTTTGGCTGTTGGACAGGAAGCAACTGGCGGGCCGCCTCCGCAATCGCTTCCAATTCTGTGAGCAGGGCGCGGCAGCGCGAGCAGCTCCGCATGTGCGGATGGCTGGAGGCATCTTCGCCGGAGCCGATCAGTTCCGCCAGCTGGTCTTGGAATTCCTGGCAGTTCGAGTTGTTTGGATCGGTTGTCATCGCAGCCCCTCCCTACGGAGAGATGTGCGCAGCGCGTCCCGCAGCTTGAGCCTGGCTTTGTGCAACTGCGATTTGCTATTGCCAATGGAGCAATCGAGCATAGTGGCGATTTCGTTGTGCTCGTAGCCTTCCACGTCGTGAAGCACAAAAATGAGGCGATAGCCTGCCGGCAGATCAGCAACGGCGCGCTCCAGTGCCAGGCGGTCAATGGAACCGGTCAGCGAAAGGTCTGGAGCACCAAAACTGCGCCCTGGACCGTCGTCGTAAGAGGGCTCCATGGCCTCGTCCAGTGAAATCAGGGGGAGGCCCTTCTTACGCAGATGCATCAGAACAACGTTGATTGCCAGCCGATGCAACCAAGTGGAAAACGCCGAATCGCCCCTAAAAGTGGAAATCTTGCGATGCAGCTGGAGAAAAGCCTCCTGGGTAAGATCTTCTGCCTCGGCAATATTGCTTACCATGCGCAAACATAGTGAATAGATGCGTCTCTTATGAAGAGAGTACAGATGGGCAAACGCAGCATGATCTCCAGCCTGCGCTCGCACCAGCGCTTCGGCGTCTGAGAATGCGTGGGATTGGGCGCCCGCTGCTGGGGACAGATCCGAATCCTTGACATCCCCTCGCGCGGCGGGTGCACAAGATGAGTCAACCGACGTTTGCTTCGCAGAACTGGAACGTGGCATGCGCTTCCTTCTGGGGTAAGGTCGCTTAACCAGCCCGGCTTGGCTGCACCAGGCTCGTTTCCTCGTTAGTATAAGGTGCAGCACTTGAAACGGCGCAGCGTCGGCGCGCAACGGCCGAAACAAAGCCACGCGAATTCTTGTTTAGATGCAGTTCTTTCGTACGGCGTGGAATTATTTCTGGCGTTTTTCGGGGAGATACGGTTTTGAAGGCAATGCAGCTGGGGCGGCAGGGTAATCGATGCGGGTCAAGCGTGCTGCCAATAGCGTGTCTTCTCATTCTGGCAGGCGGAGCCACTGGTTGGACGCAGTCTCAAAGCGCCGTCCGAGGCGCTCACACAGAGGCGGCGGAGAGTCCTCAAGCATCGCAGCAATCGAATCGCGGGCCCGATCCCGATCGCATTGCGCGTTTTGAAGGACTGCCGGTGCGACGTATCGTATTCGAGGGTGTTGAGGCCGACCGCCTTTCTCCACTGCCCGACCATTTAGCCCAGACGGTTGGAGAACCTCTCACCCAGGAGAACCTTGCGAAGAGCCTTCGACAGTTGTTTGGTACTGGACTATTCGAGACTGTGGAGGCCCAGGGTCAGCGCGAAGGCGACGGCATTGTCCTTGTCTTCAAGGGCACGCAGCGTACATTTGTTGGAACGGTCACGGTGGATGGGGCCAAGGGCGCGACAATCAACACGCAACTGCAATATGCCAGCCGCTTGTCGCCCGGTTCGCGATTCACCCAGGACAAGCTGAACCAGGCTCTCGATCAGATGCGGCAGGCCCTGGCAGACAACGGATTCCATGAACCGGTAATCACGCACATCCTCACTGCCCACCCCGCAGATCAGCTCGTCGATATCGCTTTTCACGTGGTTTCCGGCCCGCAGGCTCGAGTCGGCGAGGTCCAACTCACCGGCGAACCCGGCATGAGTGCGCAGGCTTTTGTTCGCCATGCCCATTTGCGGGCCGGTTCGCACGTTGATCACGACACCGTCAACCGGGCGCTCGCCGCGGTGCTCAGGTATTACAAGAGTCAGAACCGGCTGGAAGCGGAAATCAAACTCGAATCGCAAACCTACGCCCCGGACACCGACAAGTCCAACTTCAAATTCTCCGCCACTCAAGGACCGGTCGTGAAAGTGCATGTCGATGGCGCAGGCATCAGCGCCGACCGCGTCCGACACATCATTCCTGTATTTGAGGAAGGAACGGTCGATGAAGATCTACTGAATGAGGGCAATCGACGATTGCGCGACTACTATCAGCGCCGGGGCTACTTCGACGTGAAAGTGGAGCACCAGAGGAAGACCTCGAATCCCGACGAAGTGGAGATTGACTTTATCGTGACCCTTGGACAGCGACGGCGCGTCGAGCGCGTATCGGTTGCCGGCAATCATTACTTCGACTCCGGAACATTGAAAGATCTCCTCGATGTACACGCCGCCGATACCTTGGACAGGCACGGAGTCTACAGCCAGGCGCTGGTTTCCGCGGACGTGAGCGCACTCGAAGCTGTCTATCAAAACAACGGCTTTTCCAAGGTAAAGATCAACCCGGAAATTAGCACCGTGGGGACTCCCGACGAAAATCCGCAGAACGCGGTTCGCGCATCGCGCAAACCCGCCGGCCTCGAGGTCACTTACCAAATTGACGAAGGCCTGCAACAACGGGTGGGAACAGTAACGCTCGACGGGAATGACCATTTAGAAACCTCGAGCCTGCTCCCTCAACTGAACACGGCGCCGGGACAGTTGCTCTCCCCGCAAAACCTCGCAGGAGACCGCGACGAATTGCTAACTGACTACCTGAGCCGGGGCTTCGACCATGCGCGCGTCGACATTGAGGAGAAGCCGGAACCTGCCGACCCCGGCAAAATGAATATCGAGTTCCACATCACAGAAGGACCGCAGCTCTTCGTACGCAATGTGTTGTTGACTGGCCTTCACTACACTCGCACCGACACTGTGGCAAAGGCGATCACTCTGCACCCAGGTGACCCGCTCAGCCAGACCGCCCTTTCTGACACGCAGCGAAATCTCTACGATTTCGGGCTCTTCAACGAAGTCAACACCGCGGTCGAGAATCCGAATGGAGGTGAAACCCACAAGACGGTGCTGGTCCAGACAACCGAGGCGCGTCGATGGGCCTTCACCTACGGCATTGGGTTCGAAACCCAGACCGGAACCCCGCAAAACAATTGCAAGGGCATCACCGCCGCCGGTATTCCCTGCGACCCCAACGGCAAGACTGGCATCAGCCCCCGCGTTCTGGCCGACCTCACCCGCAACAATCTCTTCGGACGCGAGCAGTCGGCATCGATTCAGGGCACCTACGGTCTGCTCGAGCAGAGAATCAATCTCCTCTACCAGAATCCCCACTTTGAGGGTAATCGCAACTTCGGGCTCAATTTCTCAGGCGGCTATGCCAACAGCCAGGACGTTACCACCTACGTGGCTTCAAGGCTCGAAGCCGGAATTCGCTGGACAGAGAACTTCGATACGCCCGGATCTCTCCTCTCCAAGGCCAACACCATCGTCTATGAATACGACTTTCGCCGCGTAAAGGTCGCCGCCAGCAGCCTTCAGGTTTACCCCAATGCAATTCCCGGGCTGTCGGCCGCAGTGCGCGTAGCCGGCCCTTCCGTCACCTGGATTCGCGATACCCGTGACTCGCCCCTCGACTCCCACCGCGGCACCTATACCAGCTTCCAGGAGTTCCTTTCCGGCCACGTGTTCGGCTCGGATGCGCAATTCAATCGCCTCGACCTTTCGAACTCCAGCTATTACGGCTTCGACAAAGACCGCTTCGTTCTCGCACGCAACACGCGCTATGCACAGGAACGCGCATTCGGCG
Organism: uncultured Acidobacteriaceae bacterium; assembly: GCA_963780515.1. GTDB lineage: Bacteria > Acidobacteriota > Terriglobia > Terriglobales > Acidobacteriaceae > Telmatobacter. Next base: position 589,222 of record CAWACG010000012.1, on the reverse strand, counting down.
ACCTTTCCGGCGAGCTCATCCCGCTTCCCGAGCGTCTCTACGCTGGAGGACCAACGTCTTTGCGCGCCTTCTCGATCAACGCCGCCGGACCGCGCGACCCGGAGACTGGTTTCCCCATCGGCGGCGCGGGTGCGTTGATCAACAGCACCGAGTTGCGCCTGCCACCGCCCACGCTTCCCTGGCTTGGCAATACCGTCAGCTTCGTGCTCTTTCATGACATGGGCAACGTATTCACGAATGCAGGCGATGCCTGGGCCAGCGCCATTCGCATCCACCAGCCGGATCGAGAAACATGCAAGGTGCTCAACAACCCGCCAACACCAAATCCAATTCCTACAGGCCCCAACACATCGACCGGGACGCAAGGCCAGTGCAGCTTCAACTACTTCTCTCACGCGCTGGGCTTGGGCATGCGCTACCATACGCCGGTCGGGCCCATTCGCCTCGACTTCAGCTATAACCTGAATCCGCCCATTTACCCGGTGAATATCGACTACTCACTTTCGATTCCGGATTCGCTGCCGCATGTCGGCGAAGCCAGCCACTTCAACTTCTTCTTCAGCCTGGGGCAGACTTTTTGATGCAAACGCGCCGCGTATCCCGAACAGCGTTCCTCCCCGGCAATGGTCGGACACGATTACTGTTCCTCTGCCTGGCTGCAACAACAATGGCTTCCGTATTGGCACAAACACCAGCGCCCGCCCCGCCTGTAGTCCTGGACCGCGTCGTTGCCGTGGTCAACAATCAGGCCATCCTGTCCAGCGACCTAAGCACCGAAATGCGCCTCTCGGTGCTCGACCCCGGAAGAGTGGGACGGGGCACACTCACGCCCCAGCGCGCTTTGCAGCAACTCATCAGCCGTGCGCTCATCGAGCAGCAGATTCGCCAGGAAGACCTCCAAGCCACCGAACCGGCCCCGGCACAAGTGGCGGCCCGCCTGGCCGAGATACGCAAAGAGCTACCCGCCTGCGTGCGTGCGAATTGCGCGACCGATGCTGGATGGAAAGCGTTCCTGGCTGGTCATGACCTGACACCGGAGGGGGTAGAAACTTACCTCCGCCACCGGCTGGAAATCCTAAGCTTCATTGAACTCCGCTTCCGCCAGGGCATCAGCATCTCGCACCAGGAGATTGAATCCTACTATCACGACACGCTTCTGCCCCAATATCCGGCCGGCGAAACGGTTCCTTCGCTCGACACGGTCGCGCCGCGCATCGAGGAAATTCTTCTCCAGCAAAAGGTGAATATCCTCTTCACCGGTTGGCTCGACAACCTGCGCAAGGAAGGCGAGGTCGAAGTGCTTGATCCCTCACTCGAATCCGTGAATGCGCCTGAGCAGAAGGGGGCAGGAACCCAATGAGCGAACACGAGCCCATGCCGACTGCCCCGCAAAAGCCACCTCGTCGGTCATACCTGCGCAAGATACTTTGGCTCGGCGGCGGCACAGCGACGATCCTGATTGTTCTCGTCGTGGGCATCTGCTTCTGGGCCAATTCTTCATGGTGCGAGAATCTCATTCGCGAGCGGCTCGTCGCGCGCCTCGAAACCATGACAGGAGGGCGGGTCGAAATCGCCTCCTTCCACTGGCATCCTTTTGACCTTGAAGCCGAAGCCAATGGCCTCGTGATCCACGGCCGAGAAGCTCCCGGAGAGACGCCCTATGCGCAAGTGGGGCAACTGCACGTGCGTATCAGCGTGCTCGGCCTGTGGAGCCCCCGCATCCTTCTCCGCAACCTCGAAATTGTCCATCCCTCGTTTCACCTGATTGTTTACCCCGACGGATCGACCAACCAGCCCCAGCCCCGCAATCCCGCCAAGTCCGGCAAGTCCGCGCTCGATACGTTCTTCGACCTCAAGGCCGATCATGTTGCGGTTGAAGAAGGAATGCTGGACTACGAGAACCGCGCTTCGTCTTTCGATTTCCAGAATCGCTTCACTCGGCTTGATTTCGCAGCCAATGACGTCTCTCTGCGCCTGTCCTACGTTGCGCCGAAAAACCAGGACCCCGAAAGCTACAGGATCGAGGCTGGCGCTCGCGATCTGACCATCGTGAGAGGCCAGGCCGCGCATCCCTCGGCAGAGACGGCTGAGGGCTTCATGCAGGCGACGCTTGATCTGACGCGAAATGCTGTCTACCTGCGATCCCTGCGCCTCACGTCGCGCAGCAAACGCAACGGCAATCGCACCCTGGACGTCTCCGGGGCGCTTAAAGACTTCGTCCGTCCCCAATGGGAAGGCAAGGCAAAAGGCGAACTGGACATGAGCCTCATGGAACCCATCACCGGCTACCCGGACACGCCAGAGGGCATCGCCCGCGTTGATCTTGACGGCCGGGGACAGAGTGGGCAGTTTCGAGTCGACGGCACTGTTCACACGGAAGGCGCCGCGTACGTAGGAACCGGAGTCAATGCCAGGGGCGTCGGGCTGGATGCGCATGTCCACGCCGACCCGGAGCAGTTGATTATCACGTCCATCGTCGCGCGCCTGCATCAGGGCGGACAACTTGAGGGCGAGGTCGCGTTGAACCATTGGCTTCCCCCCATCCCCGGCGACACCATGCGCGAGGCTGCTCCGCCGCCCGCCAAACACTCCTTCTTCGATCGCAAGCACGTGCAGGTTAAAAGCGCCACGACCACGGTTCGCCGCGCTCCCGCTCCAGTTGTACTTCCGGTCGACGGAAAGGTGACGGCGCAGCTGCATGGCGTCGCGCTCGATACAGTTCTCGATATCGTCGGCCGCCCGCCATTCCAGCGCCTCGGGCTGGATGCTCTCCTCAACGGTCCCGCAATCGCAACATGGACCGATGGGGATACGCGGACTTTGTCGGTAAGTGCAACGCTGAACGTAAGCCCCTCACAGCGCTCGATTGCAGAGGGCGCTGGTCCATCGAACGACACTCAATCGTCGGCGAAGCGCGAAGTGCCGGCCAGTGGCTCAATCGATGGCACATACACCCAGCGCGACGGTGCCGTAGCACTGCGCACTCTGGATATCACTTTGCCCGCAAGCCACATCGAGGCACACGGCCAGGTCGGCGCATACCCGCTCAACAGCCCGTCGATGATCAGCGTCGATCTTCATTCGCACGACCTTACAGAATTCGACACGATCCTGCGCGACCTGGGATTCCGGCGCGAAGGCAAATCGGGCACCGCGGCCCTGCCGGTATCGCTGGGCGGGCTCGCGGATTTTCATGGCACATGGTCAGGTTCGCTGGTTGACCCTCACATCGCCGGGAGCCTTAACTCAACCAACCTGACAGTCGAATTGCCATCGATTCCCAACCACAAATTCGGGAAGCCTCAGTTTGTGCACCTGGACACCCTGGCCTTGGCGGGCAGCTATTCGGCAGCCAGGATTTCCATCGACCACGGCCAATTGCGTCATGGTCAGTCATCATTTGACTTGCAGGCCACCCTGACCGCAGCCGGCACCGCTCCCCGCGCAACTCCGGTGCCTTCGTTTGATTCCAATTCTCTGCTTCGGTTGCACCTGAGCGCCGCCAAAGTCGGCCTCGACGAACTATTGCCCCTTCTAGGGACAAGCTTGCCGGTGACCGGACAGCTCAATGCTCAGATCGACGCCAATGGCCCCATCCATGCGTTGGACGGATCTGGTTGGGTGGAACTGGATGGTGGCACTGTCTATGGCGAGCCCGTATCTCGAATTCGTGCCCAGGGTAAAATCTCGGGCCAGGTAGTGCAACTAGCCTCAGTCACCGTTAACGACCAGGCGGGCAAAGTCTCCGGAACTGGCAGCTACGATCTCAAGTCTCATCAGTTTCAGATTGACGCGCGAGGCGCAGGAATCGACGTGGCCCATATCCAGCGCCTGCGTCAGGCCGGGCTGTCGGTCACAGGCAAGCTGGGCTTCTCGGTTTCCGGCTCTGGAGCGATAGATGACCCGCACCTGGATGGTCAGGGCACGCTGACCGGCCTTACCGTGAGCGGCGAGCAGGTGGGCAGCGTCGAGATCGCAGCGCACACCGTCAACCGCACCCTCATTTATGATCTATCGACTCATTTCGAGTCTGCCTCGCTCTCCGCGCACGGCCAGACAGCTTTGGGCGGCGATTACGTCACCCAGGCCAAGCTCGATTTTTCTCGCTTCAACATCGCCGCACTACTCAAGATGGCTCACGTTCCAGGACTTACGGGCGAGTCCGAGTTGGCCGGAACTGTAACCATCGAAGGCCCTCTCGCGCACACCGACCGGTTACGCGGCGATGCGCGCCTGCAAGAGCTCGCCGTCACTCTCGTTGGTGTGCACCTTCAAAGCGAGGGGGCCGTCCATGCAACGTTGGCCAACGGGCGCATCGCTCTTGACCCGCTGCACGTCACCGGCGAGGAGACCGACCTGCGCCTGCAGGGAAATGTGAATCTTAACGGCAATCGCCAATTGGACCTTGCCGCAAATGGCACCATCAATTTGAAGCTTGCCGAGACGCTGGACCCCGACCTCACGGCGAGCGGCACAACAACCTTCCAGGTGGAAGCCCACGGCACCTTGCAGAACCCCGGGCTCCGGGGCCGCATCGATTTTCAGAACGCCTCTCTGGCCCTCGAAGACCTGCCCAATAGTCTCAGCCAGTTGCACGGTACGCTGGAATTCAACCAGAACCGGCTCGAGGTAAAATCCCTCACCGCTACCACCGGCGGGGGGCAGCTGAGTGTCTCAGGTTATCTGGCTTACCAGCACGGCCTCTTCGCCGACCTTACCCTCACCGGCAAGGGCGTTCGAATTCGCTATCCCGAGGGCGTGAGTTCACTGGCCGACGCTACTTTGCAGTTGCAGGGGACGCAAAACAGCTTGCTGCTCAGCGGCAGCGTGATGATTACTCGTTTCACCGTGAGCCCCGATTTAGACATCGCGGCCCTCGCCGCTCAGGCCAACAAAGTCCAGCCAATAATACTTTCCGATGCTCCTTCGAATCATGTCCGTCTTGACGTGCACATTCTCTCTTCCCCGCAGTTGAATTTTCAGAACGCCTACGCCAAATTGGCCGGCGACGTTGACCTTCGCCTGCGCGGAACTCTCGCCACGCCCTCACTGCTGGGACGGATTTCCATCATCGAAGGCAGCGCCACCATCGCAGGAACGCGCTATGACCTGCAGCGCGGCGACATCACTTTTACAAACCCAATCCGCATTCAACCGTCTATCGATCTCAATGCGACCGCGCACGTGGAGGATTACGACATTACCCTGAGCCTTCATGGATCTCCAGACAATCTGAGCGTTTCTTACCGCAGCGATCCGCCCCTGCCAGAAGCCGATGTAGTCGCCTTGCTGGCGTTGGGACGCACCCAGAACGAGCAGCGTATCTATACCCAACAGCAGGAGCAGGTCGCCTCAAACCCCACCACAGACGCGCTCCTCGGCGGAGCGCTTAACGCGACTGTCAGCAGCCGCGTGCAGCGGCTCTTCGGCGCCGGCTCCGTGAAGGTGGATCCAAATTATCTAGGCGTGCTGGGCAACTCCACCACTCGAATCACCGTCGAAGAACAGTTGGGCAGAAACGTGACACTTACCTATGCCACGGACGTGAACACCACTGCCCAGCAGTTGCTTCAGGCCGAAGTCGCAATCAACCGCCATGTCTCCCTGCTGATAGCGCGCGACGAGTCGGGCGTCTTCTCCATCGTCATCAAAGCAACTCGCCGATATCGCTAGCGAGTCTGAGACTTTTCACAAAACTCTGTGTCTATAGAGGTGGACGATCGATTGCAGCAGACTCGTCTCTGCCCCTCTCACAGCGAACGTCCGGATCCGAAAGGAGGATCAGATATGAAAGCAAATGTGCGTTTTTCCCCAGCCGCTCTGTTGGCGGTGATGCTCGCCGGGGCTCTCCTGAGCCTTCCCCGGAATTCTCTTGCGGCAGCACAACCGCTGAGTGGGGCCTCCGCCTCGATTGCCCAGCAGCAGACCGATCCCGCAACCGGCGCCGTCGAGGCACGCCTCGACAAGTCTCAATTCAAAGATGTAAAGGCCAGCGTGGACAATGGCATCGCCACCTTGACGGGAACGGTGAGCCTTTACGAATACAAGGCCGACGCGGAAAAGCGTGCCCTCAGAGCCAAGGGCGTCTCTGCCGTTCGTAACCTGATTGAAGTCACTGGCCCCACAGTCAGTGACCGTGAACTCCAGGCAAAGCTGTCTGAAGCTCTGGCCTACGACCGCGTAGGCTACGGCAACGCATTCAACGCCATTACCGTCCATGTGGAAGATGGAGTGGCGACACTTGGCGGCCACGCACGCACTTATATGGACAGGGATTCCGCTCTGGCCCTCGTCAACACAACCCCCGGAGTCAAAGACGTTGTGAATCAGATTGAAGTCGATCCAGTCTCCCTGATGGACGACCAGACGCGACTGGCCGTCGCACGCGCTATTTACGGCTATCCCTCACTCAACAAGTACGCCATTGACCCCGCAAGGCCAATTCGCATCTCGGTGCAGAACGGTCATGTGGAGCTCTTTGGCACGGTCGACTCCCAGTCGGACAAGGAGACAGCCTTCCTACGCGCCAACGGCGTATCCGGCGTCTTCAGCGTCAAGAATTACCTCCAGGTGGCCAACCAGCCCACTGAGGCCCAGAAATGACAACCGGGCAGCTCCAGCCCTGTTGAGCAAGTCAGAAATGCCGGTCAACCCACCCCGTTGGCCGGCATTTCTATGCCTGGATTAAATGACATTCACAGAATTGTAATCACAAAGTGGGTTCTATTCCTTACACTTATCTCGCCATGCTCTCTGACGCACCCCTGACCATCGAACGCCGCCCAGGCACGACCACCGATACGCTTATCTATTCACTCACCGGACCGCTCACCCTGCGCAATATGTTCGACTTCCAGTCGGAGTTGCGCGGCAAGCCCACACCGCGGCTGACGATCTTCGATATCACCGGAGTGCCTTACATGGATTCGGCAGGGATGGGGCTGGTCATGAATCAATATGTGCATTGCCAGACGAAAGGCTCCAAGCTGATCGTCGTCGGAGCCAATAACCGAGTGATGGACTTGTTCGAGGTCACAAAGGTCAGCACGATTCTCCCGCTCAAAGCAACCCTCGAAGAAGCCGAAGCCGCAGGGTAGCCCGCGTCTGCAAAACCTGTCTCCAAACCAATCAGGGAGCGCCTCGCGCACCACCGAGTGCGGTTGGCCGTAATCTCTAGCGTCGTCAAGTATGCTGTTAGATGGAAGACGACGCGATGGGCTTGCTGGCAAAGACGAAGACGACGTTGGAGATGATCAAGTGGGAGCATTCCGTCTTTGCGCTCCCGTTTGCGCTCACTGCAACGCTGCTTGCAGCACGCGGCATGCCCAGCTTGCGCACCCTTTTCTGGATCCTTGTGGCGATGATGACGGCCCGCTCCTGCGCCATGGCCTTCAACCGCTGGGCCGACGCCGATCTGGATGCTGCCAATCCTCGAACAAGGAGCCGGGCGATCCCGGCAGGCTTGCTCTCGCGCCAATTCGTCCTCGGCTTCACAGTGCTCATGGCCCTCGGGTTCCTGCTCGCATCGGCAGAATTGAACCGGCTCACCTTCTACCTTTCGCCGCTGGTGCTGCTCGTATCTACTCGGCTACAGCTATATGAAGCGAGTGACGCGCTGGTCGCACCTTGTGCTCGGTCTGGCGCTTGGGCTCGCTCCTTCCGCTGCCTGGATCGCGGTCCGAGGCAGCCTTGACGCTCGCATCGTGGTGCTCACTGCTGCCGTCACATTGTGGGTTGGCGGGTTTGACGTGCTCTACGCCTGCCAGGACTACGACCACGACCGCCTTGCAGGTCTTCACAGTCTGCCCCAGGCCGTCGGAATTCCTGCCGCATTCTGGGCTGCGCGCATCATGCATTTGACCATGCTGGGATTGCTCGTATGGTTTGGCTGGCTGTTTGCGTTTGGTCTCTCCGGCTGGCTCGGCATTGCGGCTGCAGGCTTGCTGCTCGCCTATGAACATTCCCTCGTTTCGCCGCGCGACCTGCGGCGGCTGAATGCCGCATTCTTCACCATGAACGGCGTCATCGCAACGGTCTTTCTCTGCTTCGTCGCCACGGACGTTTGGCTGCGGAGGTAGCGTACGATGTCTTCCGTGGAATTCCCCAAAGAATCCGCCGTAAAGCTATGGTATGGTGCCAAAAGGCATGCGCTATTGGATGCCCCCAGAATGCTCGGCCCGCACAGTGCAACAGGAAAGCAAGGCACCGGAATGAGAGTTGCGATCCAGGGAGAACCCGGCTCATTCAGCCACGAAGCAGCAATGAAACTGGATCCGGAGGCCTTAATCGTTCCGGTTTCCCTCTCCGCCGACGTCTTTGCGGCGCTCACCAACGGCAAAGTCGACGCAGCCGTCATTCCTATTGAAAACAGTCTCGCCGGCTCGGTCTCTGAACACTTCGACCTGTTGCTCACCCACGATGTCTCGGTTGAACGCGAGACGCTGCTCCGCATTCGCCATAACCTGATTGCCATATCCGGTTCCACAGTCGCGGATATCGATCGCGTCTTTTCCCATCCGGTTGCCCTGGCACAGTGCCGGCGGTTCCTCGCCGAGCATCCGAAGATGGAGTCTTTTGCCTTCTATGACACTGCTGGCAGCGTAAAGCAGCTCGTAGAGTTGCGCGACCGCCATGCAGCGGCCATCGCCAGCGAGGCAGCCGCCCACTACTACGGCGCCAACATTCTCGCATCCGGCATCGAAGACAACCCCGAAAACTTCACGCGGTTCTTTCTCGTGCGCCGCAAAAGCGACACCGTCCCGGATCCGCTGTCAAACAAGGTCAGCCTCGCCTTTTCGGTGGAGAACCGCCCCGGTTCGCTGGTCTCCGCACTCTCTGAACTGTCCGCAATCGGCACCAACTTGACCAAGCTCGAATCGCGACCCGTGCATGGCAGGCCCTGGGAATACATCTTCTATGTGGATTGCCAGATTCTCTCTCCAGAAGAGGGGAGCCGCGCGATTGAGGCGCTCAAGCCCCATTGCGCAATGGTGAAGGAGTTGGGACGCTATCTCGAAGCGGAAAAGGCAGACAACGGGGCCTAGGCAAGAGCGAGCAGCGTGATCGCGTGGCAAATCCTGAAACAAAGAGAAAGGGGACGGCTTAAGCCATCCCCTTTGATTTCATTCAAGCCACGTTTCGAACCTTGAATCAGCAATGAGACCGGGACTCTTTATTCTCTACTCCCTGTTCCCTATTCCCTGTTCCCTGTCTTTTAGAAGTGATACGCTACGCCGACCGTCGGGTTGAAAATGTTGTACCACTTGTTGGTGTTGAACTGGGTATCGCCAAACGTCGGCACCTTGGTCACAAACCCGCGATACTCCGCGCGAATATCGAAGCTGGGGCTGATCTCGTACGCAATGCCCGCTCCGTACATGCCGCCCACGCTGGTCTGCTGCTTTACGTCCAGCGACGTCGTTCCCGAGTTGCGAATCGGAAGAAAGATCATCGCACCCGGACCTGCCTCGACAAAGGGGTTGAACTTGCGATAAGTGAAACTGCGCACATAGGCTCCGGAAATCTCCTGGGTGCGGATCAAAACCTGGTAGTTGTTGGTATTGCTGATGAGGAAGCTCATCTTGTTCTGGTACGTAATGCCGTAGTTGGCCTCGAGGGCGCTCGAGGGTGTGAGCATGAACCGGTAGCTTAGCAGTGCGCCATAAGCGGTATTGGAGTGAACCTGGACGTCGGTTGATGAGGCGATGAACGGCTCGATAAGAGCCGTACCACTGAGGCTGACGTCCTGCCTGCTCTCCTGAGCGCGAGCCATGGCCGCACCTGCGACCAGCAGAAATGCAATAAAGGCGATCTTCTTCATTCGGTGTAGAACCTCACGACTGCGCAACCGTCCGGCTGGCAACCAGCTTGTCGATTCCGGTGCGCCGGTTCGTGCCGGGCCCCGCTCTCAGCATTGTAAATGGCCGGAGCGGCTCACGGCAGAAGAGCTTATGCCGGAACGATATAAGGCTTTAGACGCCGCTCATGTCAAAGGGGTGTCTCCGCCCCTCTTACTGGGCGCAAACACCGGCCATATCGCCATTCAGAATCGCCGGCCGAGACCGGAATGCTCACTTCATCCCAGTCGATCCACATGGTAGAAGAAGGGCGGACCCTGCGCCTGGGCCAGCGATCGAACGGTTCGCAAAAAGGCGCCGGCGGCATAGGAGAGCGTCGCCTGCCTTCGATGCACCAGCCGCAGCACCCGCTTCATCTCCAACTCGTCCACCTTCACTCGCACCAGGTCGCCCGTTTCCAGTTCGCGCGCCACCGTCAGGTGGGGCACCAGCGCCACCCCGTTGCCCATGGCCACGAATCGCTTGATGGCCTCAATGGTGGGCAACTCAATGCCCATGTTTAACGGCGTCCGATAACGTTGGAACGTCTCAATTACCTTTCGGCGCAGTGGTGAAGTCACATTGTGTGCCACAAAAAGCTCACTCCCCAGTTTGTTGATCGAGACCCGCCCCACCTTTGCCAGCGGATGATGCGGTCCAACGATGAACGCAAGGCTGTCGCCGTAAACGGCGATGGTGCGAAATTGTGCAGGGTCGGGCCGGAACGAAACCACCCCAATCTCAAACGTTCGCAGGTTCAATTCCTCGGGAATGCGGCTTGCAAGCATTCGGTGCACCGCGACACTGATGTGTGGAAACTCGCGCTGGAAGGCATCGATAGCCGGTAGAAGATACATGCAGGTGTATTCGTTGGCGGCCAGCTGCAAGCGTCCCCGCTCCAGGCTTTTCAGCTCATCCAGGGCGCTTCCGGCCTCCCGGCGCAGGGCCAGCAACCTCAATGCATATTCGCGAAGCAGCACCCCCGCCGCCGTCAGCGAGCCGTCCCTGGCTGCCCGGTCAAACAGCGTTTCGCCCACCGACGCTTCCAGTTTGCGTATCACCTGGCTCACAGCCGGTTGCGTGCGATGCAGCCGCACCGCCGCCCGCGAAAAGCTTCGCTCCTCCGCAACCGCCAGAAACGTCTCCAACTGATTCAGTTCCATGCAACCCCCGCGCTCCAATACCAAGTCCCTTAGTCCCTCATCCCTGTTCCCTATTCCCTGTTCCCTGTTCTTCCTGTTCCCTGTTCTCTGTTCCCTGTTCTCTGTTCACTGTTCCCTATTCACTTTTCCCTGATCCCTTCTTCCCATCTTCACTTCTTCACTCCTTCACTCGTTCACACTTTCACTTCTTCACTCCTTCACTCCTTCACTGCTCTCCCCCCCCATAAGCAATTCTAATCGACTCCCCAAGAATAATAACTTTGCGTTATAGTGCCCCGATACGAGAAACTGGTAAAGTTCGCAAACGGATTCTCCACGGCAGGCGAGTACATGACATCCAACAACCCCAATCACGTTGCCTTCTTTGACACCACGCTGCGCGATGGCGAGCAGTCCCCGGGCTGCAGCATGACCACGCAGGAAAAGCTCACCATGGCCCATGCCCTTGAGGATCTGGGCGTGGACATCATCGAGGCCGGCTTCGCCATGGCATCCGAAGGCGACTTCGCGGCCATCGCCACCATCACCCAGGCCGTCCGCAAGCCCCGCATTGCCTCCCTGGCCCGCGCCAAAACGGAAGACATCGAAATGGCAGCACGCGCTGTTCACTTTGCCGACCGCGCCCGCATTCACGTCTTCCTCGCCTCGAGCGACCTGCATCTCGAATACAAGCTCAAGCTCGGCCGCCAGGAAGCGCTCGACCTCTGCGGCGAATCCGTCCGCCTGGCCCGCTCGCTGGTCGACGACGTCGAATTCTCCCCCGAAGACGCCACCCGCTCCGATCGCGACTTCCTCGTTGAAATGGTCCGCATCGCCGTCGAAGCCGGCGCCACCACCATCAACATGCCCGACACCGTCGGCTACTCCACACCAGAGGAATACGGCCAGATGTTTCGCGAAGTCCGCGAGCGCATTCCGGCAATCGACGCGCAGGGCATCATCCTCTCCTCGCACTGCCACGACGACCTCGGCCTCGCCGTCGCCAACTCGCTGGCCGCCATCTCCGCCGGCGCGCGCCAGGTCGAGTGCACCATCAACGGCATCGGCGAGCGCGCCGGTAATGCCGCTCTCGAAGAGATCGCCGCTGCCCTCTTTGTCCGCGGCGACCGCTACGGCGTCTCCACCGGCATCAAGCTCGACAATCTCTACGCCACCAGCGAAGTGCTTGGCCAGATCATCACCTTCAAGCCCTCGCCGAACAAGGCCATCGTCGGCGCCAACGCTTTTGCCCACGAGTCGGGAATCCACCAGCACGGCATGCTGGCCAATCCGCTCTGCTACGAAATCATGACGCCGGCGCTGGTCGGCGTCGCCAAAACGCATCTCGTCCTCGGCAAGCATTCGGGCCGCGCCGCGCTGCGCCATCGCCTCGAGCAGCTCGGCTTTACACTCAACCGCGAGGAACTGCAGCAGACCTACTACCGTTTCGTCGCCCTCGCCGACCGCAAGAAAAACATCTACGACCAGGACCTCGTCGGCCTTCTGCCCGACGCGATCCGCGAACGACGCACCGAGCCAGTCTCTGAGTTGGATTGAACTTGAATGGCGCGAACACCAACTGGATCTGATCTCTGATCTCTGAACCCTGATCTCTCTGGAGAAACATGCACCTCAAGATTCTAGTCACCGCCGGCGACGGCATCGGCCCCGAAGTCACCAATGAATCAGTCGCCGTGCTGCAGGAGGTTGCCGCACTTGGCGGCCACACGCTCGCGCTCGATCACAAACGCATCGGCGGCGTCGCCATTGTTGCCGACGGAACGCCCCTACCCGCCGACACCCTGGCCGCCGCGCTCGACTCCGATGCCGTCCTCCTCGGCGCCGTTGGCGGCAACGAATTCAATTCCCTCTCCCCCGACAAGCGTCCCGAAGCCGGCCTGCTCAAAATTCGTGCCGAACTCGGTGGATTTGCCAACCTGCGTCCCGCCTTCGCATTCAAGGAACTCGCCGTCAATAGTCCGCTCCGTCCCGAAATCATCGACGGGGCCGACATCCTCTTCGTCCGCGAACTCCTCGGCGGCCTCTATTTTGGCAAGCCCCGCGAGTGGAATAAGACCACCGGCGAAGCCTGGAACACCATGCGCTACACGCGCGGTGAAGTCGCCCGCGTTGCTCGCATCGCCTTCCAGTTGGCGACCAAGCGCCGCAAAAAAGTCACCAGCGTCGACAAGGCCAACGTGCTTGAAGTCTCGCAGCTCTGGCGCGCCACCGTCACTGAAGTCGCCGCCGAATTCCCCGACGTCACCCTCGAGCATCAATATGTCGATGCCATGTCAATGCACCTGATGAATCAGCCGAAGAACTACGACGTCGTCCTCACTGAGAATCTCTTCGGCGATATCCTCTCCGACGAGTCCGCCGTCATCACCGGCTCCCTCGGCATGTTGCCTTCAGCCACCATCGGCGGCAAGGTCAACCTCTACGAGCCTGTCCACGGCTCCGCGCCCGACATCGCGGGCAAAGGCCTGGCCAATCCGCTCGGAGCAATCCTCACTGGTGCGTTAATCCTTCGCCACTCCGCGGGACTCGAAGCCGAAGCAGCAGCCATCGAGTCCAGTGTCCGCAAGGTCCTCGAACAAGGATTCCGCACCCCCGACCTCGCGCGCTCCAATCCGCAAGGATTCACCGTTCTATCCACAACCGAAATGGGCGCAAAAGTCCGCGAAACCGTAAAGACAATGCTCGTCAACGCATAATCACCGGTTCACTGATTCACTTTTTCACTTCGTCACTTATTCACTTATTCACTTCTTCACTCGTTCACTTGTTCACTGATTTAGGAGCTTCATGAGTCTCGAACCAAAAACGCTCTTCGAAAAAGTCTGGCAACAGCACGTGGTCGTCGCGCCAGAGGGCGAACCCACCGTGCTCTACGTTGACCTGCAGTTGCTGCACGAAGTCACTTCGCCGCAGGCCTTTGAAGGCCTCCGCCTCGCAGGCCGCAAGGTCCGTCGCCCCGACCGCTCGATCGCAACTGTGGATCACAATGTGCCCACCACCATCGAGGGACGCCTCAACATTCTCGACACCATTGCCGCCACGCAGATTGCCACCCTCCGCAAAAACTGCGCCGACTTCGGCGTCGAGCTCTACGACGTCAATTCGCGAGAGCAAGGTATCGTGCACGTCATCGGCCCGGAGCTCGGCATCACCAAGCCCGGCATGACCATTGTCTGCGGCGACTCGCACACCAGCACCCACGGCGCATTCGGTGCGCTCGCGTTTGGAATCGGCACCAGCGAAGTGGAACACGTCCTGGCCACCCAGACGCTGCCGCAGTCCAAACCCAAAACCTTCCGCATCGCGGTCGAGGGAACGCTGCCCACCGGCGTCACGGCCAAGGACATCATCCTCGCCATCATCGGCCAGATCGGCACCGACGGCGCCACGGGCTGCGTCATTGAATACGCCGGATCCGCCATTCGCGCGCTTTCCATGGAAGGCCGCATGACTGTCTGCAACATGAGCATCGAGGCTGGCGCGCGTGCCGGCTTGATCGCTCCCGACGAGACTACCTTCGCCTACCTCAAGGGCCGCCGTTTCGCACCGCAAGGCCCGGCCTGGGATGAGGCAGTCCGCGAATGGTCCAAGCTGCCCACCGACCCCGGCGCAAAATTCGATCGCGAACTGGTCATTGATGCCGCCACGCTGGTGCCTTACGTAAGCTGGGGAACCAGTCCCGGCATGGTCGCGCCGGTTACAGCCTCTGTGCCCGACCCGGCATCGGCAACTTCCGAAATCGATCGCAAATCCTTCGAGCGAGCCCTCGAGTATATGGACCTCAAGGCCGGCACGCCTCTCGCCGACGTCGTTATCGACCGCGTGTTCATTGGATCCTGCACCAACGGCCGCATCGAGGACCTGCGTGCCGCAGCGCGCATCGCCGCCGGGCACAAGGTTTCAACGCATGTCAGCGCCATGGTGGTCCCCGGCTCGCAAGCGGTTAAAGCGCAAGCGGAAAAAGAAGGCCTCGACCGCGTCTTCCGCGAGGCCGGCTTTGACTGGCGCGAGCCCGGCTGTTCCATGTGCCTCGGCATGAACCCAGACATTCTCGCGCCCGGCGAGCGTTGCGCCTCCACCAGCAATCGCAACTTTGAAGGCCGCCAGGGTCGCGGCGGGCGCACCCACCTCGTTTCGCCGGAGATGGCCGCTGCCGCCGCAATCGCCGGACACTTCGTCGACATACGCACCTGGAACGTGCATGAGGAGGTTAAGGCCTGATGGAACCGTTTCGTACTTTGACTTCGCTGGCCGCACCACTCGACCGCACCAATGTCGACACCGACCAGATCATTCCCAAGCAGTTTCTCAAGCGCATCGAGCGCACCGGCTACGGCGACTTTCTTTTCTTTGACTGGCGTCGCACTGCATCGGGTGATCCTGACCCGTCCTTCGTCCTCAATGACCCGCGCTATCAGGGCGCGCAGATTCTCATCGCCGGCAAAAACTTCGCCTGCGGCTCCAGCCGTGAGCACGCTGCATGGGCACTTTCCGACTACGGCTTCCGCGCCGTCATTGCGCCCACTTTCGCCGACATCTTTTTCTCCAACGCCGGCAAAAATGGCATCGTCCTGGTCCGCCTCAGTGAAGAGCAAGTCGACGAACTGCTCAACAACGCAAAGACGATCCCGAACTACCGGCTTACTGTCTCGCTTCAGGACCAGACCGTAACCGATGGCCGCGGACTTACGGCGACCTTTGAAATCGATCCCTTCCGCAAATTCTGCCTCATCGAAGGACTCGACGACATCGGTCTCACTCTCCGCCACGAAGCAGCACTCGACTCATTCGAAGCCAAGCACGACGAAGCAACCTGGCTGAAAGCAAAAATCGGCATGTAGCACCACGTTGGGTGGCATAGGTCTCGATTCTGAGACCTTGGAAAGCGACAACCGCAGCACAAACAAGCTAGCAGCTAGAAGCTAGGAGCTAGAAGCTCACAAAGGTTTCAACAACCTCAATGACTGTACAAGGCAAGCGCCAAAGCATTCCGTTGACCGAGGGCCCCAGCCGCGCCGCCGCGCGCTCTTACCTGCGCGGCTCCGGATTCACCAAGGACGACCTGCACAAGCCCATCATCGGCATCGCCAACACCTGGACCGAAATCGGCACCTGCAACGTGCACCTCCGCGAAATAGCCGAAGCTCTCAAAGAAGGCATCCGCGAAGCCGGCGGCACGCCCGATGGAGTTCAACACCATCACCATCTCCGACGGCATCACCATGGGCACGCAGGGCATGAAGGCCTCGCTGGTCTCGCGCGAAGTCATCGCCGACTCCATCGAACTCGTCGCCCGCGGCAATCTCTTCGACGGCCTCGTCGGCATCGGCGGCTGCGACAAGAACATGCCCGGCATCATCATGGCCCTCTGCCGCCTCGACATTCCCGGCATGATGCTCTACGGCGGCTCCATCGCGCCCGGCAAATTGAACGGCCCCAACGGCGAGAAGATTGACATCACCATTCAAAATGTCTTTGAAGGCATCGGCTCGCACGCCGCCGGACGCATCGACGACGCCGGCCTCGAAGCTCTTGAAGCCAACGCCTGTCCCGGCGCCGGCGCGTGCGGCGGCCAGTTCACCGCCAACACCATGGCCATGTCCGGCGAAATCCTCGGCATCTCGCCCATTCAGCTCTCCGGCGTTCCCGCCACCTCCAAAGACAAGCACGCCGCCACCCGCGAAGCCGGCCGCATCCTCATGGATGCGGTCCGCGCCAATCGCCGCCCCTCGCAGATCATCACCCGCAAATCGATCGAGAACACCATCGCCAGCGTGGCCGCCAGCGGAGGCTCCACCAATGCGGTCCTCCATCTCCTCGCCATCGCGCGCGAAATGGGCATCGAGCTTTCCATTGACGACTTCGACGTCATCAGCAAGCGCACGCCCTTCATCTGCGACCTCACCCCGGCCGGCAAATTCGTCGCCTCGCGATTACCAGGCCGCCGGTGGCTCGCGTCTGCTTGCCAAGCGCCTCATCGATGCAGGCCATGCCGACGGCTCCACGCTCACCATCAGCGGCCGCACCCTCGCCGAAGAAGCCGCGCTCGCCAAAGAAACTCCAGGTCAGGTCGTCATTCACACTTTTGAAAATCCCATCAAACCCAACGGCGGCCTCGTCATTCTAAAGGGCAACCTCGCCCCCGAAGGTTGCGTAATGAAAGTCGCCGCAGCAGACCGCTACTCGAACATCGCGGCCCAGCGCGCGTGTTTGATACGGAAGAGGCCTGCTTCGCCGAAGTGCAAGCCGGCAGAATCAAGCCCGGCGACGTGCTCGTCATTCGTTATGAGGGCCCCAAGGGCGGTCCCGGCATGAGAGAGATGCTGCAGGTCACAGCCGCCATCTCCTCCAACGCCGAACTCAGCGCGCACGTTGCCCTGCTCACCGATGGCCGCTTCTCCGGCGCGACCCGGGGCTTCACCGCCGGCCACGTCGCTCCCGAAGCCTTTGTCGGCGGACCCATCGCCGCTGTCCGCGAAGGCGACATCATCCAATTCGACATTCCCAATCGCAAGCTAACCCTTGAAGTCAGCGAAGAAGAAATCGCGGCGCGCCTCAAGAATTTCACGCCGCCCAAACTGCGCTGGCCCGCCGGAGTCTTCCGCAAATATGTCGATCGCGTTACCTCCGCATCCGCAGGCGCAACAACTTAAATGCAGCTTCTGGCCACTAGCTTCCAGCCTCTAGTAATGAGCCAGTAACTAAGACGAGAACCGCGGCAAGTTTGTATCACCGAGAAGCAAGCTAGTAGCTATCAAGGAGTCATCCATGGGAAGCAACTCAACGACGCAAGCATCCAACGCCCACCTCACCACGCCCACGCGCCTCACCGGCGCTGAAATCGTGTGGGCCACGCTGGTCGGCGAAGGAGTAACCGACGTATTCGGCTACCCCGGCGGAGCAATTCTCCCCGTATACGACGCTTTGCGCAAGTTTCCCATTCATCATGTCCTGGTGCGTCACGAGCAGGGCGCCGCGCACATGGCCGATGGTTATGCGCGCGCTTCTGGCAAGGTTGGCGTGGCCATCGCAACCAGTGGCCCCGGCGCCACCAACCTGGTCACCGGCATTGCCACCGCCATGCTCGATTCCATTCCAATGGTCTGCATCACCGGCAACGTATCCAGCAAAGTGCTCGGTACCGATGCATTTCAAGAAGTCGACATCACCGGCATCACCCTGCCCGTGACAAAACACAACTTCCTTGTCAGCCGCGCCGAAGACATTGCCCCCGCAATCCGCCACGCATTCCAGATTGCCCAAACCGGCCGTCCCGGCCCTGTCCTCGTCGACATCACCAAGGACGCGCAGCAGGCAACGGCCATCTTCGATTTTGACGCCGCCAAGCCGCGCCCCTACCGCCCCCACCCCATGTTGCGCGTCGATGAACACAGTCTGTCGCAGGCAGCCGAACTCATCCGCAACGCCAAGCGGCCCATCCTCCTCGCCGGCCATGGCGTGGCTGAGTCGAGCGCGATGGAGCAGGTCCGCACACTTGCCGAGCGCGCGCAAATCCCTGTCGCCCTCACGCTCCTCGGACTCGGCGCATTCCCCGCCTCCCACCCCCTCAACATGGGCATGATGGGAATGCACGGCGAAGCCTGGGTCAATCACGCCATTCAGGAGTCCGACCTGCTCATCGCCTGTGGCATGCGCTTTGACGACCGTGTCACCGGTTCCACCTCCACCTACTCGCTCAAGTCGAAGAAGATTCACATCGAGGTCGACCCCGCCGAAATCAACAAGAACATCAAGGTCGACGTTGCCCTCGTCGGCGATTTGCGCGCCGTGTTGGAAGAGCTTCTACCCCGCGTTCCCGGCCGCGACGGCTCCGCATGGCTCAAAGCCATCGAATCCTCCAAAGGCGCAGCCGCAGTTCGCGACATCAAGAACCTGCCCGATTCCGGCCACCTTTACGCCGCCCACGTCATGCACGATCTCTGGCGCATCACCGGCGGCGACGCCATTGTGGTCACTGACGTAGGGCAGCATCAAATGTGGGAGGCTCAGTACTTCCACCACGAAAAGCCGCGCACCCTCATCACCTCCGGCGGTCTGGGAACCATGGGATTCGCGCTGCCCGCGGCCATCGGCGCGAAATTTGCCTGCCCCGACAAAGAAGTCTGGGTCGTCGCCGGCGACGGCGGTTTCCAGATGACTGCGGCCGAGCTCTCCACCATCGTTCAGGAAAAAATCAAGATCAACATCGCAGTCATCAACAACGGCTACCTCGGAATGGTCCGCCAGTGGCAGGAGTTTTTCTACGAAAGCAACTACGAAGCCACGCCGTTGGTCAGCCCTGACTTCGTCAAACTGGCCGACGCCCACGGCATCGCCGGACGCGCCGTACGCACCCGCGCCGAACTCGATGGCGCCGTCAAAGAGGCCCGCACCGCGCCCGGCGCATTTCTCCTCAACTTCCTGGTCGAAAAGGAAGACTCGGTTTACCCGATGATTCCCGCCGGCTCTGCATTGCACGAAATGATTCGCCGCCCCGGCAAGAACCCGCTGCTCGAATCGCCCGATGACGTCTAAATCAGCTTCTAGCTGATAGCTTTCAGCGGTTAGCTTGTTCATTGCCAGTGCAGCCGAGTGGCAATGCCGAACAAGCCTCACATGGCAAAGGAAAGCTAAGAGCTAGAAGCTAAAAGCTAGGAGCTAGTTTTATGTTGCACACATTTGTCGCGTATGTTGAAGACCTGCCCGGCGTGCTCACCCGCGTGGCTTCGCTCTTCCGCCGCTTGAACATCAACATCAATTCCCTCACCGTCGGCCGCAGCGAGCGGCCCGGCCTCTCCAGGCTCACGCTGGCCTGCGAAGCCTCCGCAGATGCCGGTCATCGCATCCGTGCCAGTCTGTTTAAACTTGAAAATGTAGTCGACGTCGACGACATCGCCCAGGCGCCCTCCGTCACCCGCGAGCTCGCGCTCATCAAGGTGGCAGCTACACCGCGCAACCGCGCACAGATCTTCGATCTCGTCGAGGTGTTTCGCGCCCGCATCGTCGACCTCACTTCGGAGTCCCTCATGATCGAAATGACCGGAGTCGAAAGCAAGATCGAGGGACTCATCGAAGTGCTCCGCGAAGACGATGGCCGCATCCTGGAAATTTGCCGCAGCGGAAAAATGACCATGCGCCGCGGCCACCACACAAGCAGCGTATTGAAAGCCATGGGAGCCGCAGGCGACGAAAAAAACGCGCCGGGCACTCAGTCTGCCGAGTCCGAAGAAAACACTGTCGCAGAACCGGAATAGCAACACGGCCCACGCGCATCTTTGATTCGCACTTCCCAATCAACCCCGCAAGCAAAGGAAAAATCGAGAACATCATGGCCAAGACTTACTACGATAACGACGCCGACCTCACGCTCATTCAAGCCAAGAAAGTCGCCATCATCGGCTACGGCTCACAGGGACACGCCCACGCCCTCAACCTCAAAGACTCAGGCGTGCAGGTCAAGGTTGGCCTTGCCCCGAACTCCAAGTCCATCGCCAAGGCACAGAAAGCCGGCCTTGAAGTTACCACCGTCGCTGAAGCCACAAAGTGGGCCGATGTGGTCATGGTCCTCGTCCCCGATCAGACCGCGGCCAAATTGTATGCCGATGAAATCGCGCCCAACATCAAGCCCGGCACCTTACTTCTCTTCGCGCACGGCTTCAACATCCATTACAAAACCATCCTCCCTGCCGCGGGCATCGACGTCGGCATGGCCGCGCCCAAGGCGCCTGGTCATCGCGTCCGCGAAGTATTCACCGAGGGCGGCGGCGTCCCCTGCCTCATCGCCATTCACCAGGACGCGACTGGTACTGCGCACGCGCTCAATCTCAGCTATCTCAAGGCCATCGGCGGCACGCGCGCAGGCGTTCTCGAAACCACATTCAAAGAGGAGACCGAGACCGACCTCTTCGGCGAGCAAGCCGTGCTCTGCGGTGGCGTCAGCTCACTCATCAAGGCGGGCTATGAAACCCTGGTCGAAGCTGGCTATCAACCCGAGAGCGCCTACTTCGAGGTCCTTCACGAACTCAAGCTCATCGTCGACCTCATCTATCGCGGTGGCCTCGCTTACATGCGATACTCGATCTCCGACACCGCCGAGTGGGGCGACTACGTCTCCGGTCCCCGCGTCATCAACGCAGAGAGCCGCAAGGCCATGAAGGCTATCCTGACCGAAATTCAGGATGGCAGTTTTGCCAAACGTTTCCTGGCTGACCAGAATTCGGGGCGCAAGGAATTCCAGGCCTTCCGCGAAGCCGAAGCCAATCACCCCATCGAAATCGTAGGCAAGGAACTCCGCGCCAGCATGCCCTTCCTTGATCCCGTCACCGTCGAAGAGGTCGCAAAAACACGGTAACCAAGAAAAGCCTCCAGCTATTAGTTCCTGGCCTCTAGCTGGAGGCTGCTCCATCGATCGATATTGTCGCGCTTTGTCTACCAATCAATCTGGTCGAATATTTTTCGCAACCGAGCGCCCTTTGCCGGATTCACCATCTCCACAAAACTGATTTTGCCGACGAGATGAATTCGAAACGCGGGATGCCCCTCGCGATTCTGGCTCTCCGCGCCATGCCGCACACAATTCGTCAGCGTCGCTTTCAGCCGGTCGAAGTCCGCGCGCACCGTGTTGACTCGTTCATTGATCACCAGGCCGGCAAGATACTGGCGAACCCCCTGCCGCATCACGCGGGTCTTGCGATGGTGCACGGAGAAGCCCTCTTCCAGAAGAATCGCCGCCGCGCGCGTTGCAAAGCGTTCCACGCCGCGCTCGAACTCCGCATCGCCTGAGAATGCAAGATCATCCGCGTAACGCGTATAGATGGCTCCGGCTGCGACAGCAAGTCCGTTCAGACGGCAATCCACGCGCCAGGCGCAAAGATTCGCCAGCGCCGGCGACGTGGGCGCGCCCTGCGGCAGGTGGCGCCACGCATAGAGAGCGCGCGCTTCGGCCATCTTCAACGGGTCCAGTTCGCGCCCCAGCTTCGCCCACATGCGACGCGGCGCGGCATTGGTGCAGAGGCCGCCAAGCAGATCGGCCACTCGATCGGGATAACCTGCTGTGCGAAAAAACGCCTGCACCCGTGGCCCGGTGATCGAAGGAAAGAAGTCGCGCAGATCCATCCGCAGCGCCACGCGCATTCCCACATGCGGTGCGGCAAATGTTTTGATGGATCGGCCCTTGAGAAACCCGTGCGCCGCCAGGTGGCTCGGAATTTTCTCCAGTAACTCGGCTAGAATAACTCGCTGTAACCCTTTAAGCCTTGCCTTCGGCGCCTCGATAAGTCGAATATTACCGCCTTCCTTGGCCAGAATTCGGTAATGATAATGCCCTACCTGCCCGTCGCCGCTCCCCACTCGCGCATTCAGCCGCTTCAAATCGGAAAACCACTCCAGTTCGCCCACGGTTACGTTGAGCCACGCTGCCAGTTCACTCTCTGTCTCGATCTTCGGAACCGGCCACGCACGCCCCGCTTCCACCGGCTGCATAACAGCCGGGCCAGTCACCCACTCGGCAATCCGCAGTTCGCGTTTGTATTTGGCCTCGGCGTAGCGCAGTCCGTCGTCCGCACGAAGGAACTCAATAACATCTCTGCGCTTCGGACGTGCCTGCGAGCCAAATCCCCGCTCATATCGCGTTGCCAGCCCGCGCGCCCATCGCCAGTTTCTGCCCAGTGTGCGGCGAACCCGAGCGGCAATGGCTTCAGCCGCCGGTTCCCCAGCGAGAATCGACCGCGCCAGCGCAGAATAAAAGGATGCGTTGAGCATGAGAACAAAACAGCAGAATGCTCCAACGAGTCTGACCCTGCGTGACCTGATCTGCGCACTCGCGCAGCGCCGGTCACGCGATGAAATGCCAGTTATTCGCGTTCCCCCGGGGTAACCCCGGAGAGAGCTTGGATTGCGCCCAAAAGCTCAACCCGCGCCCGGCTTAGAGCATTCCGCCGTCTGCAGGATGATAGCACCGGTCTTGCAGACGCAATATCAAACCATAGAGCCCGAATCCAGAGCAGATTATTTCTTGTCCAGGCGAAACGCCGCCGCCTGAAAATCTCCGCGGAAGTCTTCGCCCATATCAAGCCCATGGTTCATCCACCATGCCCCGCTGGCCATCGTCGGTGTTCCCTTCTGCGCCGTGCCTTCGATTGATGTCAGCGTGTAATTCGCAGCCGGGTCCAGCCCTTCAAGCTTCAAGCGCGGAAACAGCCGTCCCTCCTGCGTGGAATGGATGAACAGGAACACCACCGATTGGCTCTTGTCGCGATTCACCGTCTGCGTCGCTGAAAACTCGCTTCCGTTGAGCGGGGAAATCAGCCGGTACAAGCTGCCCTGCACAATCGTTGGCTGCACCTGGTGGTACGCCGCAATAAGCCGCTTTGCCAGCGCGGCCTCATCGGGGGTCCAGTTCGCAATATTGGCGCCGATGCCCAGCGAACCCTGCATCGAGCTCAGCATCCGGTAAGTCAGCGAGGTGGTCCGTTTGTTCAGCCAGTGCGGCGAGTCGGTCACCCACGCCATCATCACCTGCGGCGTATAAGCATAGGTAAACCCATCCTGTTGGGTCAGGCGATCGAACGGATCGGTGTTGTCCGATGGCCAGACTTCATCTGCATACTTGAGAATGCCCAGGTCCACTCGTCCGCCGCCGCCCGAGCAGGACTCCAACTCCACCTTGGGGTGCCTGCGCTCCAGCTCCGCCAGAATGCTGTAAAGGCTCCGCGTGTACTCAACATAAACCCGCTTTTGCTCTGCAGGCGGCAACTGGTCCCAACCCGGCTCGCTCCAGTTGCGGTTGTAGTCCCACTTCAAGAACGCAATGTCGTTCTCCGTAAGCAGCTTGTCAAGAAAGCCCAATACGTAGGCGCGTACATCGGGCCGGGCAAGGTTCAACACAAGTTGATTGCGCTGCTCCATTCGCGGACGTCCCGGAAAATTCAGCACCCATTCGGGATGCTTGCGATAGAGATCCGAGTCCGGGTTCACCATCTCCGGTTCCACCCACAACCCGAAATCCATGCCCAGCGAATGCACTTTGTCGATTAGCGGTTTCAGTCCGTGAGGAAACTTTTGCGGATTCACATACCAGTCGCCCAGACCTGCGTGGTCGTCCTTGCGCTGGCCAAACCAGCCATCGTCCATCACAAAGCGGTCCACGCCCAGCGCCGCAGCCTTCTCTGCAAGCGCCATCTGCCCGGCTTCGTTGACGTTGAACTCCGTCGCTTCCCACGAGTTGTAAATCACCGGTCGAGGCCTCGGCGCGGCGGCTTCTCCGCTCCCGATCCTTCGCGGCAGGATATGCGCAATCTCAAAATGGTGCAACAGCCGCGAAGCCCCGCCGAGTCCGTTGGCTGCGTAGCCCCCGTAAAAGACCGGCGTCTCCAGCGACTGGCCGGGGTGCAGTACATACCCAAAATCAAAGGGATTGAAACCGCCGGTCACGCGTACCGCATCCAGTTGGTCCTGTTCAACCGTGATGCGCCAGGAGCCGCTCCACGCCAGCGCGCCGAACCAAACATCGCCGTGCTCCTCATCGGGATCGCCGGCCTGAATCGCAAACCATGGATTCGCCTGGTGCCCAGTCGAACCGCGCCTGCTTTCGAGTACCCGCGCCCCCGGATGCAACGTCTCCTGGGTGAGCGTCCATTCACCCGCCCATCGGCCGGTCAGATAGTTCAGCGTGTAGTGCGCCGGAGGCAGCGCCCACGCCGCCGCAGCTGCTTGCTCCACAGTCACTTCCTCCGGCTCGCGATTCTCAATGGTCGCCGACCGTGCCAGAATCCCGCTCTCTGGGTCGATGGAGTAGTGCAGCGTAACAAAGATGTAGCGCTTGATATCCTTCAACACCACGTCAAAGCCATGCTCCGTCTCTTGATAGCTGTCGTAGTGAAGAACAAGATCGCGATTGCCATCGGCAAAAGTGACCTTTAATGCCGGCTCAACATAAAGTCCCTCACCCCAGCCCGCATACTCCTGCGGCGTTGTCGTATAAGGAGAATCGAATGAGGCCACCGCCCGCATCGGCACGGCTTGGGGAAACCGATCGCTGGGCGCGAGTCTTCCACCCCAATACAGTTGCTGCAACTCGCCGTTTGCGTTCACGCCGAAAACATAGGAAACGTTTCCGCCGTCCAGCCGGAAGACTTTGGTGGCAGGGTCGAATGTGGCCGCCGAATCGCCCCATGCGAACACGCTGAGAGCCAAAAGAATAACGACGCTTGAAAAGGTTTTCATCATGGCGGTTCCCTCTACCTCATTTTCAAACCGCCCCATCATAACACTCGGGCATTGGCCTTCATGTGTCGCATAGCTGGAATGTTGAGATAGCATGAACCCGCCCTCCTTCAGCAACTACCTGCGGATTTCTCCGACCCGAAATCAGCTATCCTGTATCTGCACCCCGGAGGTCCCTGGATGCAGTCCCTCACTCTTAATCCCCCCGCCTGTCCCACGCCCGCCGAAGAGATCGCCGAAGCCTTGGATCACATTGGCCCTCTGCACGGACTACCCCTTGAGGACCGCCTTTGGCTTGCGCGCCACGGTCGGGAGTCAGTTGCGCAAGCCGGCGATGTTCTCTTCGAAGAGGGCGCCCCCGCGGACCAGATGATTCTCATCCTCAAAGGGGAGATTCACGTCCGCAGGCAGCATGGCGGCCCCATGGCGCTTTTCATTGGGCGCGCCGGCCAGATGACCGGATTGCTGCCCTTCTCGCGCATGAAAAGCTACGGCGGACAGGGATTCGCCGTGTCTCCCGCATGGGCTTTGCTCATCCACAAATCCCTCTTCCCTGAAATGTTGCAGGCAATTCCATCGATGGCCCAGCGCGTAGTCTCCACGCTCCTCGACCGCGTGCGCGAGGTAACTCGCATCGAGCAGCAGGCAGAAAAGCTGTCCGCGCTGGGCAAGCTTGCCGGCAATCTGGCCCATGAGCTCAACAACCCGGCCTCAGCCGCCCAGCGCGCCGCTTCAAGCCTCGTCACCGAGCTGCGGGCGAACCGTAAAAATCGCTTCAAACTCGTCAACCTCTGCCTTGACGACGAGCAGATTCGCCGCATTGAAGATTGGGAACAGCGCGTTCTCAGCCGCACGCCGGCCTCCGCGACCCAGGACGCCGGCGACCTGATTGCCCGCGATGAATCCCTGCGCAACTGGCTCACTGAACTCCCTTGTGAGGAAGCATGGGACGTTGCGGCGCAGCTCTCCGAGCAGGCAGTCACCGTGGCCGATCTCGATGCTTTGCGTGCGATCCTCGGGCCGCGTGAGACCTGCATCGCGTTGCAATTCTTTGCCCGCTACCTGCGCTCCACGCGTTCCGTGGATACCCTGCTCAACTCCACCTCCCGCATATTCGATCTCATCAGCGCCGTCAAAGCGTACTCTTACATGGACCGCGCACCGATTCTCGAAGTGGACGTTCCGGCCGGGCTCGACGCAACAGTGCAGATGCTCCAGTCGCGCATGAGCCATGTGACGGTCGAGCGTGATTATCAGGCCGATCTGCCCCGCATCAGCGCCTATGGCAGCGAATTGAATCAGGTGTGGACCGCACTGATTGAAAACGCCCTCGATGCCCTCGGAAATCATGGACTCCTCAAGCTGACCTGCCGCCAGGAAGGCGAAATGTTGCTGACCGAAATATGGGACACAGGCCCCGGCATTCCTCCCGAGTTGCAGGACCGCATCTTCGAGCCGTTTTTCACCACTAAAGCGCCAGGCCAGGGGCTCGGCCTGGGACTTGACAACGCCATGCGCATCGTCCGCAAGCATCGCGGACTTCTCAGCGTCCGCTCCGAGCCGGGCTCAACTTGCTTCCGCGTCCGCCTGCCCATGGATCAGTTGCAGGCATACTGATTGCGAATCGACAACGACCGAATCCACCCAGAAAGAAGGGGACTCATTGGCTGAACTCTTGAAAGACCCCGGCAACAAGGCGACCACCATCGCCCCTATGCTCTCCGTGCGTAACGGCGCAAAGGCTGTCGAGTTCTACAAATCGGCCTTTGCCGCGACTGAGCTGTTTCGCATTGACGCCGATGACGGCGCCGTAGTCGCTCAGTTGTCCGTGGGAGCATCCGATTTCTGGCTCGCTGACGAGTCGCCCGAGCACATGAACTTCAGCCCCGACTCCCTCGGCGGAGGAACCGTGCGCATGGTCATGGTAGTGGAGAATCCTGACGCCGCGTTCGACCGCGCCGTTGCGGCTGGCGCCAAGGTGATTTCCCCAGTGGCCGATCAACCCTACGGCTGGCGCATCGGCCGCATCGAGGATCCCTTCGGCCACCATTGGGAGATCGGCAAACCCCTATAGGGCTCTCCTCAAAGTCCATTCCTGGCGCGGGCAGAACCTCAGAACGACACGTCCACGGGCTCCGTCACCCGCAGCACGGATTGGTCGCCGGTCTTCTGCTTCCAGGCGGCGCGAATCGCATCGATCTTGTCCCTGTTTTCCTGCGTGTCAGGGTAGTCGATAATCAGCATCTTCGACCGCAGTCGTTCGGGCGCAGTCTGCTTCTTTCCCTGCCACTGGCCATAGACATCCACCACGCTCAGGCCGGCCGGAAACCGCGCCGTCACTTGCGTATCAAGGAAGTCCCGCCACTGTGCCTCGCTGATTCCCTGCTCCGGGTGGTCCGCCGGCCCTAAGCCAAAATAGAGCTTCGTATCCACCCATCCCTTGGTTTCGCCAGGATGAGCAGAATCGCCAACGAGAGTGGGCGCGGCAGGCAGGGTCGATGAAACTGGCCGAGGTCCACAGCCGGCCAGCGCCAGCCCAAGAAGAGAGACCAGCATGACGGGGACAGTGCGCATTGATACTCCGGCAGAAGTTGGGATGGCTCTACTTTTCCACTTCCACGCCCCGCCAGAAGGCCACATAGCCCTTAATCTTGCGCGCCGCCGGCTTGGGGTCGGGGTAGTACCAGGCCGCATCGGGATTGTCCTGCCCGTCGATAAGCAGGCTCATGTAACGCGCCTGACCCTTCCACGGGCAGGTTGACGTCGTGCTGCTGGAGCGAAAATACTCCCGCTTGAGACTGCCCTCAGGAAAGTAGATATTTCCTTCAACCGTCTCAATTGCATCACTTTCGGCAATCACCTTGCCGTTCCAAATCGCTCTTGCCATTTGCGTTACCGGATAAATCCCTCTAGTCCATCGCGCCCGGGCAAAAGCTTGCCCGGCAAGATGGTAACGGATACGACACTACCAGAGATTGCCGGGCTTTGCGAGTGGGATTCCGGGCTGGCGGTCCGGTGGAACCTACTTGGCAGCGGCGATGGAATCGATGTGAACGCTCTTCTTTGCCGTGTCTGCGGTTGCCGTAATCGTGACATGATCGCCATAAAACCCCTTCACCGCAGCCGGATTATCGATGGTCCAGACGGCTTTCTTGGCTTCATCCACAAAAACCGGAGCCATTCCGCCCTCAATGCACTTCTTCACGCACTCTGCGCCCGTTCCGGCGTGTTTTGCGCCGCACATCGAATCGGAAATCCAACCGTTAATCTGGGTTGAGTCAGCGGCATTGGCCGCGATCGCGGCTGTTGAAAGTGCCAATACAAGCAATGCGACGATACGCTTCATTCGAACCTCCAGAGGATTAGGGACATTGTACCGGCCTCCATCATGCCCCACTGGGAGCCGGTTGCACAAGGCGAACGTTTCTCTTGTTTCGCCTCGTAACAACTGGACCACGCTATTTACTGTCCCCTGGCAGCGTCTTTCTCCTCGCCTCGACATTCTTCAAAACCGCTTCGTACCGTGCCGATGCCGCTGTGAACCGGTTCACGAGTTCGGAGGTCTTGGTCATAAACGTCGGGTTCCGCTCCCGGATTCCTTCCAGAATGTGTGAAAACTTGGCCAGCATGAAGAACCCTTCCGCGTTGCAATCCACAAATAATTCTGCAGAAACGGCGCCGTGCAGAACCATGGCTGCCGCCATCTCCCAATACGTAATTACCTGGCGAAACCACGCATTATGCGGATCTGCCGGGTTCGAAGCCACGGCAAAGAACTCATCCGCGGTTGCCGGCCAAAACTCGCCCGCCATCCATGCGCGTGCCTGGCGCATCACGGTTTCGGTGCGTAACTGGTAAAGCTTTAAAATGATTTCGGCATCCGCAGGGGTTGCGAGCATACGTTCCATTTGGGAATTCTCCGCTGCCCCATACTAACGGATTGAGCGGGCGCATGCTTCGCTCTCACCCTGCGAGAAGGGTGAAACACGCAACTTCCCGCCGGCGGTCTCTCGATACCAGAAGACGCTTTGTCCCAGATCAGGCTGGTTGCAGCTCTTTCTTTCCGCGCTTCTTTTCTACTACAGGCCCATGCGTCTCGGCCGTCGGCGCAGGCGGCGCGTCCCCTATTCGCTTGGAGTAGCTGCACACCACCTTGTTTTCCGCTGCGGCCGCGCTTTGTTTGGCTCTCTTCTTGGGCGCAATTTCTTCTTCTGCTACTTTCTTCTTGTTCGGGCATTCAAGGTAGATTCCCGACTTCAACGTCTTCTCTACCAGGTAGGGGCTTCCGCATTCAGGGCACTTCGTCGGCACCGGCTTGTTGTTCGAAGTGAAGTCGCACTTCGGATAATTCGTGCAGCCCCAGAAGGTGTTCCCGCGACGCGCCTTGCGTTCCGCAATGTCGCCGATCCCGCACTTCGGGCACTTCATCCCTTCGATCAGGTTCTGCTTTACGTACTTGCACTTGGGGTAGCCGGAGCAGGACACAAACTCGCCATACGCACCCTGTCGCAGGACCAGCGGCTTGCCGCATAGCGGGCAATCTTCGCCCGTAGGTTGCGCAGCATTCTGTTTCTGCTGTTGCTTCTGGCTCAGCTTGCGGATCGTCTTGCACGGCGGATCGTCGCTGTAGCCGGGGCAGGCCATGTACGGTCCGAATATTCCCCGGCGCAGAACCATTACCCTGCCGCAGTTATCGCAATACTCCTCTGTGTCGCCGGCCTCTTGCGCTTCCGGAGTGTTCATGTCGGGCTTGGCGGCGATGTTTTCCTTGGTGAAGGTGCAGCTCGCCGGGTCCTTCTTGTTGTAGGCCGAG
This sequence comes from uncultured Acidobacteriaceae bacterium, assembly GCA_963780515.1. Classification (GTDB taxonomy): domain Bacteria; phylum Acidobacteriota; class Terriglobia; order Terriglobales; family Acidobacteriaceae; genus Telmatobacter. The sequence goes on along the minus strand of CAWACG010000012.1, from coordinate 559,187 downwards.
CACGCGTAGAAGCTGCCGAACTTGCCCCACTTCAGCAGCAGCGGAGATCCGCAAACATCGCACTTTTCGCCGGTCTTCTGCTCCATCCGCTTGATGTCGCGCATCTTTTTCCCGGCGTCTTTCAGCTCGTCTTCAAAGTGATCGTAAAAGCCGTTGAGCAGGTCGGTCCACTTCTCCTTGCCCTCTTCAATATCGTCAAGCTCTTCTTCAAGCTTCGCTGTGTATTTTGTGTCGAAAATGTAAGGAAAGCTCTCCACAAGCAACTCGCAGACCACCACGCCGATTTCGGTGGGATAGAAGCGGCCGCGCGAACCGCCGTGTTTCACCACGTATTCGCGATCTTGAATGGTATTGATGATCGACGCGTAGGTGGAAGGACGGCCGATGCCCCGCTCTTCCAACTCCTTCACCAGCGAGGCTTCGTTGTAGCGCGGAGGCGGATCGGTGAAGTGATCTTCCGGCACAAGCTGTTCGAGTTCGAGCGCCTTGACCCCGTCGAGGTTGGGCAGCTTATTGGCAAGTGAGTCTTCTTCGTCGTCGCCCTTCTTTTCCTCTGAGACCTCGTAAACCTTCAGGAAACCGTCGAAGCGGAGAACCGAGCCGGACAACCGGAAATCATAGGTCTTTCCGTCGCGCGCGGATTTGGCTTCGATCTTCGCAGTGGTCACGTCGTAAATCGCAGGCACCATCTGCGAGGCGATAAACCGCTTCCAGATGAGCGTGTAGAGTTTCAGCTGTTCATCGCTCAGGTAGCGGGCGATGGATTCCGGCGTGCGCGAGGCATCGGTAGGGCGGATGGCTTCGTGCGCATCCTGCGCATCCTTTTTGCCTTTGTAGGAGTTCGGAGTATCGGGCAGATATTGCTTGCCGAGTTCCTTTGCGATCCAGGCGCGTGCGCTTTCCTTTGCATCCGGCGAGACTCGCGGTGAGTCGGTGCGCATGTAAGTAATCAGGCCGGTGGTGCCTTCCGCGCCGATTTCGATCCCCTCATACAGGCGCTGCGCAACGCCCATGGTGCGGCGGACATTGAAGCCCAGCTTGCCGGCGGCATCGCGCTGAAGCTGGCTGGTGATGAACGGGGCGAGAGGACGCCGCTGCTGCTCGCGATACTGCACCGATGCGAGCGACCACGAGGCCTTCTCGAGCGCTGCAAGCGCCGCATCCATCGATTTATTGTCGGCCAGAGCGTTCGAGATGAACTGGTCTTTCCCGTCCTTATCCTTACCATTGGGGACGCGGGCAAGTTCGCCCTCGATGCCGACGAACCTCGCCTTGAAACTCTTGTCTGCCTGACTCGCAGGGTGTAGCTGGGCTTCGAGAGTCCAATACTCGACCGGCTTGAATCCCCCGATTTCGCGCTCGCGCTCGACGATCAGCCGGAGCGCAACGGTTTGTACGCGTCCCGCGGAGAGCCCCCGGCGGACCTTGTCCCAAAGCAGTGGAGAAATCTGGTAGCCTACCAGCCGATCCAGCACTCGGCGCGTCTGCTGCGCGTCCACCAGGTTCTGGTCAACATCGCGGGCATGCTTGAATGCATCCTGCACCGCCTTCTTCGTAATCTCATTGAAGGTCACTCGGCGAATCTTTTTTCTTTCCTTGGCCGAAGTTCCCAATTGCAGCGCCAGATGGGCCGCGATCGCCTCGCCTTCGCGATCCGGGTCAGGCGCAAGATAAATCTCATCGGCCTTGGCGGCCGCCTTCTTCAATTGCGCAACAACTTTTTCTTTGCCCGGAGACACAACCAGCGTCGGCTCGAAGGTCCGATTCTCCAGCTCCACGCCAATGTCGCTCTTGGGCAGATCCATGATGTGCCCGACCGACGCCAGGACCTCGAAACCAGTGCCCAGATATTTTTCGATCGTCTTTGCCTTCGCAGGAGATTCGACGATCACCAGTGATTTGCTCATTGCCATCCTTATTAAGCGCTACCGCCCGGACTATTTGACTCGAACCCGGATTAATCCGTTTCCACGCGGACCGTTTAAACCCTCGCCGCCCCGCCGGATCGTCTGATCCCCCGAATAAACGAGCCACAAAATCTGGAAGCTATCACGGAAGGCGGCTCCGTTTCCACTCGCAAACGGCACTTTGAGGACCTTGCGTCCCCTAAACACTACGCGCAAAGGCGGATTCCAGTCCGAATTTTTGCGCGAAAATTTTGTAGCTATCTGCAACCATGCCAGAATCAGCGCTCACAGCGTGCGTACGTAATTCTTTCCCGGCAGGCTCCGCACACGACCTGTGATTTCCAGCTCAAAGAGCGCCGTAAATACCTCGGAAGAGGTTAGTTGCGTCTCCAGCAGCTCAAGAACTTCATCAATCTGCAGCGACTCATCCGACCGCAGAACCTCCAATACCATGGCCTCCTCCGGCCTCAGCACCGGGTCCGGCAGTAGAGATGCAGCTACAACCGCTTTTGATTCACCCCCGCTCTCCCCCTCCAACAGCAGTCGCACTGCCGACGGAAGGTCTTCCCATACGTCTTCCCACGTCGCGACAAGCTTTGCACCCTGCTTTATCAACGTGTTGGGGGTCCAGGAGTTCTTATTCGTCACGTTTCCCGGCACCGCATAGAGGTCGCGATCCTGTTCGGCGGCGCAGCGGGCGGTCACACGCGTTCCAGAGTTTTCGCTTGCCTCAACCACGAGCACCGCAATGCTGAGCCCGCTCAATATGCGGTTTCGACGGGGAAAATTCTGCGGTGCAGGAAATGTCCCGATTGGCACTTCGCTGAGGATAGTGCCGCCTCCAGCTAGAATCTCCTCAGCCAGTTTCTTGTTCTCCTTCGGATAAATCACGTCAATGCCCGTTCCCCAAACAGCCACGGTGGGCATACGCGCCGCCAGAGCCCCCTTGTGCGCGCAGGTATCGATGCCTCTCGCCATACCACTCACGATCAGGAGCCGCCGCACCGCGAGATCCCGCGCCAACATCTCTGCAACTCCGACCCCATATGGCGAAGGATGCCGCGTGCCGACAATTGCAATCGCCGGTCTCGACAGTAAGGCGATTGAACCACGCACCCACAGCACCGGCGGCGGGTCGTAGATCTCCTTGAGCCGCTCCGGATACTCCCGGCACCCATACGTGAGCAGTGTCGCGCCATGCGCCAGAACTTGCGCCCATTCCTCTTCTGCAACCTGACGCGCTTTCCCGTCAAAGATGAACTGAGCCGACTCGGCAGGAATTCGGAGTCCTTCGAGCTCGGTGAGTGTCAGACTAAAAACCTGGCTTGGAGCACTCAGCTGTTTCACGGCGTCAAGAATCCGCTTTGGTCCCAACCCTGGTGCCAGCGTGAGTGCTAACCAACCCAGGCGGTCTTCATCGAGACGCGCAACAGAGGCGTTTGCGTTTTCTTGAGGTAAAGCCTTCATTTCAGGGGCGCACGCATGCCGAAACACACGTCGATCTTTCTAAAAGGTAATCTGGAACGCTTTCATTGGTAATTGGGGTCACACTAATCCGCCTCGCGCAGGAAGTCAAGGGGGCGCATTGGCTGCGCTGTTGTTTCCTGCGCATCTCTGGCCTGTAATTGATAGTCTAAGTGTGCGTGAGTTCGATTTCACAACCCCGCCTGCGTATCGCCGCAATCCGCTTCCTGAATCCTGCACCTCTCATGTGGGACTTCGAACACCCTCCACTCAACTCCGAACTTGCTGACCGCTACCAGATCGAATGGATGCTCCCCTCGGAGTGCGCAGATCAACTGGCAGCAAAGAAAGCGGACATAGGCCTCGTTCCAACAGCCGCGCTTGCCACGACACCAGGCCTGCGCATCCTGCCCGGCTGCACCATCGCCTCAAAAGGCCGCGTCCGCTCGCTGCTGCTTGTGCGCCGCACCAGCCAGCCGTTGGCCACTGTCCGCAACGTGGCCGCCGACATGGCCAGCCGTACCACCCTGGCCTATGCGCGCATCCTCTTTCATAGGTGGGGCAATCCGGATGTCCCGTTCTTGCCCATGACTGCGGACCTCGACGCCATGCTGGACCGCGCCGATGCTGCGATCATCATTGGCGATCCGGCGCTGTTGGCCCTTGAAGAGCGCGCTAATCGGTTCGAGCGCACAGGCGAAGGACTCGTCTACCACGACCTGGCAGAAGAGTGGCACGCACTTACAGGCCTGCCGTTTGTCTCCGCAGTCTGGGGCGTTGCGTGCAATAGTTCTTTGGACGAGAGCATTGCCGGGGATCTTGTCCGCTCGCGCGATCACGGCCTGAAGAATATTGAAGCGCTGGTCTCGGAGTGGTCGCGCCAGCTTCCGCTTCCGGCCGAGACCATTCACACCTATCTGACCAGCAACATACACTACGTTCTCGATGAAGAGTGCATCGAAGGCATGAGAAGCTTCTTCCGTATGGCTGCAGAGAGCGGCATTTTACCGAAATACAATCTGGAAATGAACGAATTGCCCGTCTAGCGAATTTCAGATGTTGCCCAGACATCGTGCAAAGGCCGAACGTCATCGACAAAAAATGGCGTCAGTGTGCCGCTTTCAGATCTCCCACCTCAGCAACACCGCACCCACTGTGAAACCCGCGCCCACAGCGGCCAGCAGCACCAGGTCGCCTTTCTTCAGCTTGCCTTCTTCGATGGCCGTTTCCATGGCCAGTGGAATCGTGCCTGCGGAAGTGTTCCCATACTTATCAATGTTGATAATCACGCGCTCCGGATCCATGCCCAGGCGATCCGCAGTTGAAGTGATAATGCGCTTGTTTGCCTGGTGGGGAATGAAGCAGCCCAGATCCGCGCCTGTCACGCCGTTGCGCTCGAGCACCTTTGCGGTGACCTCAGCCATCTTTCGCACTGCAAATTTATATACCGCCTGCCCATCCTGGTAGATGTAGTGCATCTTCTTGTCCACGGTTTCGTGGCTCGACGGATTGAGGCTGCCACCGCCTTTAAGATTCAGCGCCACGCCGCCTGAACCGTCAATCTCATTGATGAAGTCAATGAATCCAATCTCGCCTTCTTCCGCCGGCTCTATCAGCACTGCGCCGCCGCCATCTCCAAACAACACGCAGGTGGCGCGGTCGGTGTAGTCGGTCATGCGGGTATTGGCGTCCGCTCCGCAGACCAGGACCTTCTTGTGCGCTCCGCTCTCCACCAGCTTCACGCCCGCCTGCAATGCGAAAACAAAACCCGAGCAGCCTGCGGAAACGTCAAATCCCCATGCGCCTTTGGCTCCGATCTTGTCCTGCACCAGGCACGCCGTCGAAGGAAACATCATGTCCGGTGTGACAGTGCCCACGATGATGACTTCAACTTCGCTTGGTTCGATACCGCGCGCGGCCAGGCATTTCTTCGCCGCCTCCACGCACATGTCGCTCGTGCCTTTTCCCTTGGCCAGCACGTGACGCTCACGGATACCGGTTCGCTCAACGATCCACTGATCGTTGGTATCCACCAGCTTTTCGAGGTCCTTATTGGTCAACACATCAGGGGGGACGTAGGTTCCGAGCGCCGTAATCTTGGCGCGCCGGCCCACCACGGGACGAACGGCGAGGGTCAATGCATTTCTCCTTGGCTTCTGCAGGCGCGCAACAATGCCCACGGCGCAAAAAAGTACCGGGTGACCTACTGCGCCCGTACTAGCCCGTTACCGTTGCTTCCTTCCGGACCTGGCGGGGTTGGCGGGATTACGTCGCGTAGGACCCGGCACTGATTGATTTTAGCACTTGCAGCCAGCGAGTCATTCCATCAAAGCACAAGGTCCCGGCGGCCACGATCTCCCCTACGGCAAGCCGTTCCCCAGTACAATAGGAATGTGAGCAAATCTTCCCTACCCACGGCTCCCTCCGTGGGATTTATTTCGTTAGGATGCCCGAAAAACCTCGTCGATTCCGAGGTAATGATGGGGCTGCTGGATCGCGCCGGTGCGCGCCTGACCGCCCGTCCTGAAGAGGCCGAAATCCTCGTAGTCAACACCTGCAGTTTCATCGACACAGCCAAGCAGGAATCCGTTGACACCATCCTCGAAATGGCTCGCCACAAAACTTCCGGCACGGCCAAAAAGCTCATCGTCGCCGGCTGCCTTGTGGAGCGCTATCGCGACGAAATCCGCAAGAACATACCTGAAGTCGACGCCGTAGTCGGCACCGGCGAACTTGAATCCATTCTCGAAGCTGCTGGTATTGCGCCCGCCCCGACCCTGGCCACTTCTTCTCCATTCAACATCCTCACCGGCAACGGCCACGCCGGCACGCGCTCGGGCCAGGAGTCTCTTTCTGGCACGCATAAGCCGGAGTCAACTCAATTTCGCCAGGAGGGCGAAGCGCGCGAGCGCCAGGGCCGCTTCCGCCGCGACGATTGGCAAGGCGCGACTCACCTGCTGCCCACCTATCTCTACGACGAAACTACGCCGCGTTTCTTCGCTACGCCCAAATCGTCGGCTTATATCAAGATTGCCGAGGGCTGCGACCACCCGTGCAGTTTCTGCGTTATTCCCAACCTGCGCGGCAAGTTCCGCTCGCGAAGATTCGAGTCGGTGGTCGTCGAGGCGCGGCAACTTGTAGCCCGTGGCGTGCAGGAGATCACTCTGATTGGCCAGGACACCACCTGCTACGGCGAAGACCTGGGCTTGAAGGACGGTCTAGCAACGCTTCTTGACTCGCTGGCCCGCATTGAGGGCCTGCGCTGGCTGCGTTTCCTCTATGCCTATCCCAACCGCATCACAGGCAAATTGCTCGACACCATCGCGCGCCACGACAACATCTGCAAGTATCTCGACGTACCGCTGCAACACGCATCGCCGCAGGTTCTCAAAACGATGAAGCGCGGAGCCGGCGCCGACATTTTCCTGAGGACCCTGGACAAAGTCCGGGCTGCCGTCCCAGGCATTGCCCTCCGCACCTCTTTCATCGTTGGCTTCCCCGGCGAATCTTCTTCGGACTTTCAGATTCTGGAGGAGTTCATCGGCGAAGCGCGGTTCGACTGGCTAGGCGTCTTCAACTATTCCGACGAGGAAGGCTCCGGTGCATTCTCTCTGAATGCGAAGGTGCCTAAACGCACCATCGAAGCCCGCAAGCGCCGACTGATGAAGCTTCAACAGTCGATAAGCAAACGTGCGAAACAGCAGTGGGTAGGCCGCGAGTTGGTCCTGCTGGCCGAAGGCGAAAGCGAAGAGACGCCGATGCTGTGGGAAGGACGAACCGAGTTTCACGCACCGGAGATCGATGGCAAAGTCTACATAAATGACTTCGGCGAACGTGAAACCCTGGAGGCCGGCCGGTTCTACAAAGCGAAGATCACAGAGGCCCACGATTACGATGTCGTGGCACGCGTGGTCTCCGGTCCGCTGTAGACTGGATGCCACGCATCCTCCCGTGAGGTGACTCGTGCATCGCCGCAGTCTGGTTTGTGTTGTTCTCCTTGCTCTCACAGCCGAATTCTCTTGCCACGCGCAGCAGTTCTCCCCAATCAAGGGATACTCCTCCCAGTACGCCATCGGTGCAGACATCTCTTTCCTGCCGCAGGCGGAGCAGCAAGGGTCTGTCTTCAAGGAAAACGGAGTGGCCAAACCCGCACTTCAAATACTTCACGACCACAGTTACAACTGGGTACGGCTCCGCATCTTTGTAGCTCCCACCACGTTGCCCAATAGTCTTGACTACACAATTGCTGCAGCCAAGCAGGCAAAAGCGATGGGCTTCAGATTCCTTCTCGACTTTCACTACGCCGACGACTGGGCCGACCCCGGCCACCAACCCACACCGGCTGCGTGGGTCAGCTTCACCCACAAGCAACTCGTCGACGCGGTTTTCTCTTACACCCGCGACACCATTGCGGCATTCAGAAACGCGGGCGTCCTACCGGATATGGTGCAGGTGGGCAATGAGATTTCAAATGGCATGTTATGGCCCGACGGCAAGCTGCCGGAAAACTGGGATAACTTCGCGCAACTGGTTGAGGCGGGGATCGAGGGAGTGAAAGCGGGCAGCGGAAATCAGCCTTCCCCGGACATCATGATTCACATTGATAAGGGCGGAGACGTCGCGGCAACGAAGTACTTCTTCGACAAGTTAGCCACATACAACGTCCGGTTCGACGTCATCGGCGAATCATATTATCCATGGTGGCAGGGCAGCCTGAACGACCTTCGCGCCAACCTCGAGGCCACCATCCGCGAGTACGGCAAGGACGTCTACGTGGTGGAAACTGCTTACAACTGGGAACCGGGCAACTACACCCAGCGACCGGGACCGTTCCCAGAAACGCCCGAAGGACAGCGCGATTTTCTCGATGAGCTGAACCGCGTAGTAATGGAAGCGCCCGGCGGCCACGGCAAAGGCATCTTCTGGTGGGAGCCGGCAGTTCGGGGCCCGCTGGTAAAGCGCGGATTCTTTGACAACAATGGCAATGTTCTGCCCGTCATCAATGTATTCGACCGCTTTGCGCGGCGCTGAGAGAATTGAACGGAGCACTCTGGCGCCCTATTGGCGGTGAGAGAATCTATCTTTGTTTTCGAGGTGAAGGAGCCGAAAAGTGCCCGCAAAGAAGAAATCGGTCAAGGTTCTCCGTTGCCCCACCTGCGGCATGCTGGTTCGCCCCAAAGACGAGGACTTCCCTTTCTGCAGCGACCGCTGCCGCAAGATCGACCTTGGCAAGTGGGCCATGGGTGTTTACAAGATCAGCTCGCCCGTGCTCGATCCCGAGGTGCTTGAAGACCTCGGTGGCCTGAGCGGCGGCCACAGCAAGGGCTCGATTGATGACTAGCCCCGCTGCACCCCCTGCATCGCCAGCTAACAGGAGAAAAACACTCTGGGCCTGGAGCGTCGCGACCTTTTTCGGCGCGGGCCGGGGTAAACCTGGCCCCGGCACGTGGGGCTCGGTGGCAGCCTTGCTGCTATGGGCTGCAGTGGCTTGGGGATTGCACCCTTCGGCCCAGACGCTGTTTCTCATCCTTGCGGCAGGCATCGTCGTATCAATCGTCCTTGGCATCCCGGCGGCGACCATCGTCGCTCGCGAATCCGGACGCAAAGACCCCCAATTCGTGGTCATAGACGAAGTTACGGGCCAGTGGATCGCCCTGCTTGGCAGCCGCGCCGACTGGCGCCACGCCCTGATGGCCCTGATCCTCTTTCGAGTGTTCGACATCACCAAGCCTTTCCCTGCCCGGCAACTCGAAAGCCTGCCCGAAGGATGGGGCATCGTCTTCGATGATGTCGCTGCGGGGCTGTATGCTTTGGGTGTAGCATCGCTGTTACATTTTTGGATCTGAAATGCCTCGCGCCCGCTCCCAATCCGTTCCTGAAGACGTCTTTCCCGATCCACGCATTGACGACATCATGCCTGCGGCAGCTCTGCCCCTAGGAGACGTGGAGTTGGTCGGCGCCCATCTTGGCCCCCACGCCGCCGGACCGCCCACCGTGGTGGTCGGCAGCTACCCGGCACATGTGCTGATGAGCCGTCCCGGCCGCCTGGCGTTTCGAGTGCCGGATCAGGCCGTTACCGGGCTGGTTGAAGTTCGTTCCCCTGAAGGCGTAAGCAACGCCACCCCGTTGCGCGTGGCGCGTGAGCTTTCGAGCGGCCTCCACCCGGTCACCAGTCCCGCTGTCAGCCGCTCAGGCATGATTTACGCCACCATCTCAGGCCCTCGCGGCAAGCAGACCCCTGTATCGGTGGTCCGTGTCAGTCCAGACGGACGGGGAACGCCTTTCGTAACCGGGATTCTGAACGCAACGGGCCTGACGTTCAGCCCTGAGGGCGACCTCTTCGTAACCTCACGCGCGGAGGGAAATGTCTACCGCGTCGACGGGGCCGGCGAATCGACTCTCTACTCCGAAGGAATGGGCGTTGCTACAGGAGCAGCTTTTGACTCCCACGGAAATCTCTTTGTTGGCGACCGCAGCGGCACAATCTTCAAAATCGATCCCCAGCGCAAAATATTCGTCTATGCGACGCTGGAGCCGAGCATCTCTGCCTATCACCTTGCCGTCGACTTGGACGGAACACTATTCGTGACCGGTCCCACGCTCTGCTCGAATGACGCGATCTGGGCCATCGACACGCATGGCGAGGCCCGGCCCTGGTTTCGTGGCCTGGGCCGTCCGCAGGGTCTTGCGCTCTCAAAAAACGGCGACGTCTACGTAGCGGCCTGCCTGCGTGGTCGATGCGGGCTGGTGCGCGTGACTCCGAAGGGCGAAGCTTCGGTGGTCCTGAGCGGAAGCAACCTCGTCGGCGCGGCATTTTCGCCGCTTGGGACAGTTATTCTGACTACCAATGAGGCGGTTTTTGATGTGGACCTGGGTGTCGAAGGAATGAACCTTTTTTAGCTTTGAGCCACCGGCTTCGAGCCGCTATCTTAAATGTTGGTTTCGCTTGCGGTTGCGGCCAACCCAGGGAACAAGCGACTACAGTCCATATCTGAACTACCCCGGCTTGAAGTCAATGGCCAGGAGCTGAAAGCTGCATTTATGAAATCCGAAATCATCGCTGTCGGCTCCGAGATGCTCACTCCCTTCCGCCAGGACACCAATTCGCTTTATGTCACGGAGAAGCTGAACGAGATTGGCGTCGCCGTGGCCTTCAAGACCATCGTCGGCGACCGCCGCAAAGACCTTGTCAACGCCATCCGAACCGCACTTGGCCGCACCGACATCGTCATCCTGATGGGCGGGCTGGGCCCCACTGAAGACGACCTCACGCGCGAAGCCACCGCGGAGGCGCTTTCGCTGGCCCTGCGCCGCGAGGCCTCGCAAGTGGCCGCTCTGCATGCACGTGCCGCCACCTGGCGGATGCCTATGGCCGAGAACAACCTCAAGCAGGCCGACGTAATCCAGGGAGCAACCGTGCTGGCCAACCCCAACGGCAGCGCCCCCGGCCAATGGCTCGACACCATTTTTGACGGCTATCGCAAGCTGGTCATGCTCGTTCCAGGACCGCCCAACGAGTGCCGGCCCTTGTTTGATACGGAATGCCTGCCGCGCCTGCGCGTGGCCATCCCACCGCGCCACATCGCCCGCCGCACTCTCAAGGCAGCCATGATTCCCGAGTCGCAGGCTGACAAGCTGCTGGCTCCGATTTACACCTCTTTCGCCGACGTTGAAACCACCATCCTGGCCCACGCCGGCGACATCCAGCTCACGCTTCTATGCAGCAAATCGAGCCAGGAAGCCGCCGAAAAGCGCATCGACGACCTCGCTGAAAAGCTTGAAGAGGCCCTCGATGACTGGCTCTACTCCTCTGAAGGCGAGTCGCTGGAGCAGATCGTTCTCTACTATCTCGGGCTCCGGCAGGCAACACTCGCCGTGGCTGAGAGCTGCACCGGCGGCATGGTTGCCGAGCGCATCACCGGCGTTCCCGGCAGTTCGCGATCGTTCCTTGGCGGCGCCGTTGTTTACTCTGACCCTCTCAAAACGAGCTTTGCCAATGTCCCGCCCGAGCTGATCGCGAAACATGGCGCTGTATCGGCAGAGGTGGCGTCGGCGCTCGCAGAAGGCATTCGCAAACGCACCGGAGCGACGCTCGGCCTGGGAGTCACCGGCATCGCCGGTCCAACTGGCGGCACGGACGAAAAGCCCGTAGGCCTGGTTTACTTCGCCGTTTCAGACACTCACAAGACTGACAGTTTCGATCGGACTTTCCGAGGGGACCGCGACAGAGTCCGCCACTGGGCAACGCAGCAGGCTCTCGACCTTATCCGAAGAAAGCTGATGTGAGCGGCAACCAGCCACTGACGGCAGTTCGCCGATCTCGCCGTCGCCGGCTTCAAGAAATGCCTCAAAGAGAAGCGCGTACAGACCCTTGCGCCTCGTCAGCTTCCTGTTCTTTGCGTGGAGAAAATCGAGACGGAACGGCGAATGTGAATCAAGCTGGGCCAGGAATGCTGGAGAAAAGAATTCCGGTGCGCTGGCCACAGCCATCAGGATCAGGTTGCGCCAACTCATGCGCAGCAACTCCTTGAGCGCCGTCGACCCATCCGGCATACGATTCATCCGGTCGGCAACCCTGTCACTGAAGTTCAAAAGCTGCGTCACAAGGTCGTCCAGCGGAACGTCCGCCGCTGCCGCGCGCGAGAACAACGACATGGAGCCGCGATTTAAATCTTCGCGGACATCCTGCAGGTCGTCACCCAGTTGCAGCAAGGCGCCCCACTCAAAAGCGAGGCGGCTTTCATCCTCGTTGAGCCAGCCGCGCACCAGGCACGCATCCGCCAGGACGGAGGTACCACCCTTGGCGCAGCTGATGCGCAACAGCTCAGAATCGCTACAGCGTCCCATACCTCCAAGTTGCGCGATACTCATTTCCTGCGCATGGTGAATGGCGAGCAAGCACTCGTACACCGCGGGGAATTCGGCGCGTGGATATTCGTCCTCGATGAGATGAACCATGGCCCACACGGCCGCTTCATGCGGAGTTCCAGCCGATACATTCAACCCGCCCAGCCGGCTGCGAAACCGTTGGCTGAAGTCGAGTTTATTGGCTCTTGATATGTCGCTGCGGTCAAGGAAGTTGTCACTGTACGGATAAAGCATGCTGTATCCGATTGTTGACGGGGTGAGGTGCATCGGCTCGCCCAGCAGCGGTTGCAGACCACACACGGTCCAGGCATTGCGGCAAGCCTGGATCAGGTCGGCCGTGCTGAGGGTTGGGTCGAAGCGTTTTCCCCATTGCGCAAGCTGGGTGCCGATGGGAAGAAAGCCATGGTTCAGGACATGAACACTATCTCCCTGGAGACCCAGCGCGACCGCGGCAAAACGAGGGAATATGGCGACAATGCGCCGCTTCGCTGCGAGGCGCTCCGCTTGAGTACGCGGAGCTTTGCGAGCCTCCTGCTCGACCGCGCAAAACCCTTGGTTGTATGCCTTCTCTCTCTTCCTCTGCTCATTCACGCTGTAGTGCGGTCCGCCAAGCCATGGGCGCCCAGCGCAGGCTCTCCATTCAGTGATGGTCTGCGCAACTCGTTCTTCCACCGACGACCAGCTATAGAGTTGTTCCATTCTGATAAAGGCTTACGAAAAGCGGGTAGAAACAGTTCCGGAATTATCCCTTGACCTTGGGCCGCTGGCCGCTCCGCACGTTGACTCGCCGGCCTCTGTCCTGCGAAACTCGGCCCATGCAATACAGCGGTAAAGTGGAGTTCGCTGACGCCCGAAAAATGCGCCAACGGAACAAGGGCTACTATCGAGTGCTGCACTGGCCCATTTGGATCTGGGTTTTCTTTCTGACGCCGGGCCCCCTCACGTTTTCTCTTTTTGCCCGAGGATTCAGCTGGGCCAACTCCGTCTGGCTCGCCGTTGTGCTTCTTGGAACTGGAATCGCGGGAATCTACGGACAGATGCCCGGAGTTGAACCGCGACCTTACATTCTGCGCTTTGACGAGGACAAGCCCAATCCCCTCTACCGCAAGATCTGCTACACCTTCGCGTGGAACGCCGTGCTGAACTTTGCGTTGCTCAATCTTGCCGGGCTCATTGTCGCTTCAATTACCGGCGTCTGGTATATGAAGCAGATTTATGAATTCGGCTATTTACCCTTGTGCGCCTCGATCCTGATTCTGGGCGCCTTGGGGCTGCTGCCGCGGGTGGGCGCATCCACCAGGCGCGAAGGCACGGAGCGCCGCTATTTCTACGGATCAGTCTGGGCGGTAACGACGGCGCAGACGCTATTGCTGGTGGCTTGGAAGACGCTGCCGACGGGGATGTCGCACTCGCGAGCAGGAAGCCTGGTGAAGCTGGCTGTTTTTGCCGGCACGCTGTTCGCGATGGGCCTGGCCGCCTACAACGGCGCGCTGCCACGCACCCGCCCCATCGTGGCCGGCGAGCTAATGGTTGACTGAATCGCGTTCCACGAACGCCCACGCAAGAATGGCCCGACCGTACCAGCCATCCACAGGACTTCAGCAGCGCTGTGCAGTGAAGCTGAAGCGCTTAGGCTGTTTTGACCGGTGTATAGCCTGACGAGGCCGCCTTCTTCATCGCCGAAATGCCCTGGCCGACTGTGAATAGCGGTGTCGTTTTAGTGCTTTTCAACGCGCCGCCGGCCGCGATGGCCAGAGACATTGCCGCGGCGCTGATGTTGTTTGGCATTTCCATGATCGCCACGACATCCTGATCGCCGAACGAAAGCCAGAGGCCAACCAGCTTGCCACCGAGCTTTTCAATGGCATTGCTGACGACTTCAGTCCGATCCTGCGGTTTCTTCATCATTGCTTGCAACGCTTCGATCGTGTACGACGCTTGTACGAGATAACTGGGCATGGACTTTCGCCTTTCAAGTGAAGTTCGACCGTGTGGCCAGGGGAGTTACTCACTATACATCGTGCTGCTCTTCGTTGGCGCGTTGATCGTCAAATACTTCCGGCACATTCGTCGAACATTCAATCCCTTTGCCAGACACCGTCTCACGCCGCAGGTGGCACCTGCTAAACTCTGTCTCGTTATGGTCCTCGCAAGTCTCCTGGTCGCTGCCGCAGCCTACCTGCTCGGATCGATCCCAACTGGCTACCTGCTGATGCGCGCCTTCCGCCATCAGGACATTCGCACCATTGGCAGCGGCAACATTGGCGCCACCAACGTGCTGCGCTCCGGCGCGAAAGGCCTGGGAGCGGCAACTTTCCTGCTCGACATGCTCAAGGGCTGCGCCGCAGTCTGGCTGGGAGCCGTGCTGGCCGGCATTCTTCTGCCCACTGCTCCCGTGCGCAGCGTGGAAGCCCTTGCTGCGCTTTGTGCTGTGCTGGGCCACATGTTTCCGGTGTGGCTCGGGTTCAAGGGCGGCAAAGGCGTGGCTACCGGGTTCGGAGTCTTTCTTGTTGCTGCGCCGCTGGCCGCACTCTCGGCTATCACCGTTTTCGCCCTGTTACTCGCGATTACACGCTTCGTGTCGCTGGCTTCCATCCTGGGAGCGGCCAGCTTTCCTGTCTTTGCATGGTTCCTGGTTCATGGGGACAAGCCTGCCTTCTTCATTGCCGTGCAAGCCGCTGTTGCATTGCTCATCATTGCCAAGCATTATCAGAATATTCGCCGCCTGCTGTCTGGCACCGAAAGTCGTTTCGGGGCCCATTCAAGAGAGGGGAAACCCGCATGAGCCGCATCGTCATCCTTGGGTCCGGCGCGTGGGGAACCGCCATTGCTCTTTCGCTGCATCAGCGCGGCGGGCACCAGATCACTTTGTGGTCGCACAATCAGCAGGAAGCCCAGCAGATTATCGACGCGGGAGAAAACAAGCTGTTCCTTCCCGGATTTCCGCTTCCCAGCGATATTCATGTGACCGCCGAAATGGCGCCGCTGGTCAACGCTGAGATTCTCGTCTCCGTCATTCCTTCGGAGTTCCTGCGACCGACTCTGACACGCGTCCGTGCGCATCTGCACAACGGGCAATTCATCGTCAGTCTCACCAAAGGCGTGGAAGACAACACGTTTTTGCGCATGACTGAGGTGATCTCCCAGACTCTTGAACCGGCCGGGCTGCTGCTTTCAATCGGCGCGTTTTCGGGGCCCAGCTTTGCGCTTGAAGTGGCCCAGGGGCAGCCGACGGCTGTTACGGTGGCCTTCAGCGATTTGCAAATCGCCGCGCTGGTGCAGCAAGAGTTTTCTTCAGAGACGCTGCGGCTTTACACGTCGACTGATGTGATCGGCGTGGAGTTGGGCGGGGCGCTCAAGAACGTGATTGCGATCGCCGCCGGCATTGCTGCCGGAGTCGGGCTGGGCTACAACTCCGCTGCCGCGTTGATGACGCGCGGAATTGCGGAGATTACGCGGCTGGCCGTGGCCTGCGGAGGGCGGCGGGAAACACTGGCCGGGCTGTCGGGCGTGGGCGACCTGGTACTGACCTGCACGGGCTCGCTGAGCCGCAATCGTACGGTTGGGCAGGCGCTGGGGCAGGGCCGCAGGCTGCCGGAGATTCTGGAGAGCCTGGGCGGCAAGGTCGCGGAGGGCGTGCGCACCACGCGGGCGGCGCTGGGACTGGCGCGACGGCACGGGATCGAGATGCCCATCACGGAGCAGATGGAGCTTATTCTCGACGAGGGCAAGGATCCGCGCGAGGCGATCAAGGACCTGATGCTTCGGCCGGGCAAGGGCGAGCAGTAGGGTCGGCAACACAGCTTCACAGTGACACAGGGACACAGGAACACAGGAATGAGACCCTGTTCGCGGCGGCGGCGTAATTTGCTTATTCTGTGCCGGTTAGCTGTGGCTGCACAGCTTCACAGTTTCACAGCCGACTTCTTAAATCACCTATTTGAGGAGCGGAGGACAGGCAGTCGACGCAGGGACCTCGTGCAACGGCGAAGTATTGTCGAATCGCCGCCCTCAAACTACGCAATGATTCTGTGGAAAAAACGCAGATTCTGGAGGCGATTCTGTCGCCTGGACCGGCCTCGCTGCCGAGGCAGAGCGCACCGCGAGGCAGGTCCGGTTTACGCGGCGAAGCCTCAAAGACTATTCGCTCAGCTTTGATTGTGCGCCGTCGAAGGGATATTTTCTGCAAATGTGGTGCGGAAAGTGACGCGGGTGCGGTCATTCCTGCGCAGGCGCGTTGTAGCGTCAGGATTTATCGGAGATCGCCGGATGGCCGTCTGCGATTGATTACGGCAACCTCTATGCTGAGCTGCTCAGCCGTTATGGGGAGACGTTCGCGAAGCACTTGAGCAAGGACTGTTGCCCAGGTGAGGCACCGCGCGCGGGCTGACTCAGAATCTGCCTAGCGTCCAAGTTCTTGGTCCATCTAGGGAATCTCTGCACAAGTCGCATTTTCGATCAGCGAAACGATGCAGTGGCTAAAGCCATGTTAATGCTAGAGCCTTTGTCGGCCCGACTCAAGTCGTGCCCTTGTTACAAAGCAATTTGTGCAGAGGTTCCCTAGGCGTTTTGCCAGACTTTCCAGCCGCGCCACTCGTTGACTAATTCCTTGAAGACGCGGCCGCGGTGCTCGTAGCTTTCGAACTGATCGAAGCTGGAGCAGGCTGGGGCGAGCAGCACGACTTCGCCGGGATGGGCGGCGGTAGCTGCGGCGCTGACTGCCTTGTCGAGGGTTTCGCAGGAGTGGAGTGGGACGACTCCGCGAAGGTGCGACTCGATTTTGGCGGCAGCGGAGCCGATGGTGTACACGGCGCGGACGCGCTCGCGGAGTAACTGCGAAAGCTGGGTGTAGTCGGAGTTTTTGTCTTTGCCGCCGAGGATGAGATGGATGCCTGTGGAGAAGGACGCGATGGCCTTGGCGGTGGCGTCGACGTTGGTGGCTTTGGAGTCGTTGTAAAACTCGACGCCATTGAGGGTAGCGACATATTCAAGGCGATGCTCGACGGCCTTGAAGTTTTCAATAGCGGGACGGATGGCTTCAACCGGGGCCCCCGCGAGGATGGCGGCGCAGACCGCGGCGAGGACATTTTCAACGTTGTGCTCGCCCTTGAGGGGGATACCGGTGAGGGGCATAACTTTTTCGGTTGCGGCGTGCTCCGAGGGGCGGTAGACGACGAAGCCGTCTTCGACCCATGCTCCGCGGGCGACCGGATGCTCAAGTGAAAACCAGGAGACCGGGGCCACGGAACGCGCAGCGGCCGCGGCGGCGCGGACGTTGTCGGCGTTGAGCACGACTGCGTCCTGCGCGGTCTGGGCGGCGAAGATTCGCTCCTTGGCAAGGGCGTAGTTTTCAAAGGTTCCGTGACGGTCGAGGTGGTCGGGAGTGATGTTGAGGATGACGGCGACGTTGGGGTGAAACTGTTCAGTGGTTTCGAGCTGGAAGCTGGAAACCTCAAGGACGGACCAGGAGTCGGGGGTGCTTTCGTCGATGAGGGCGATGACGGGCACGCCAATGTTGCCGCCAACGAGGGTGGGAAAGCCAGCGGCCTCGAGGATTTCGCCCAGCAGCGCGGTGGTTGTGGTTTTTCCGTTGGAGCCGGTGATGGCGACGGATTTGCCCTGGAGGAAGCGGGCGGCCAATTCGAGCTCGCCGATGACGGGCAGCCCGAAGCTTTTGACCTGGGCCAATTCTGGTGTATTGAGCGGGACTCCGGGGCTGACGACGATGAGGTCCTGGCGGCGGAAGGTGAGCAGGCCGTGGCCGCCGGCTTCAACCATGATGCCCTCTTCGAGCAGGGCGGGAATGTCTTTGGCGAGGGCCTCGGCGCTGCGGATGTCAGAGACGGTGACCTGCGCACCGCGCCGGCGCAGGAACAAGGCCGCGGCCAGGCCGGATTTTCCGAGTCCGACAACGAGAACCTTTTTGCCTTTGAGTTCCATCATGGGGTCTGTCCTCAGGCCTTGGCGACTCTCTCTATTGTGCACCGCGGGACCGTCGGCGCGGAAATTGCCTAGCGTGGTGAGCCTGAAGTTCGTCGAAGAACAACCACAGATTCTTCGACTCACCACCCCCGAACTGAGAAGCGTTCGGGGCCCCGTTCGCTCAGAATGACAGCCAGTTTTGTGTTGCGTATTTCAGACTCAGGACACTAACGCAGTTTCAAGGTGGTGAGAGCGAAGAGTGCGAACACCAGTGCGCCAATCCAAAAGCGGACGATGATTTTGGATTCGCTCCAGCCGCATTGCTCAAAGTGATGATGCAGCGGGGCCATCTTGAAGATGCGCTTTTTGTTGCGGAGCTTGTAGCTGCCTACCTGCAGGACGACCGAGAGCGCTTCAATGATGAAGATGCCGCCGATGAAGGGCAGCAACAGTTCCTGGCGGATGATGATGGCGACGGTGCCGATGGCGCCGCCGAGGGCGAGCGAGCCGACGTCGCCCATAAAGATTTCAGCGGGGTGGGCGTTGTACCAGAGGAAGCCGATGGATGCGCCGACCATGGCTCCGCAAAAGACGGTGAGTTCGCCGACCATGGGCATGCGCTGGAGTTCAAGATAGTCCGCAAAAACGACGTGGCCGCTGACGTAGGTGAGCACGGCAAGCGCGCCGGCAGCGATGATGGTGCAGCCGATGGCGAGTCCGTCGAGGCCGTCAGTGAGGTTGACGGCGTTGGACGAGCCCATGAGCACAAAGATGATGAAGACGACGAAGGGCAGGAAGACCAGGAAGCCGAGATGCGGAATGCCGCCGAGCCAATGCCAGAGAAGGTCAGGATGCCAGCTTTTGATGAACGGCACGGTCAACTGGGTTGAAAACATTTTGAATTTCGACAGCACGACCAATGCGATGGCCACCATGGTGGCGGCGACCCCCTGCCAGAAGAGCTTGGCGCGCGCGGTGAGCCCGAGGGAGCGGCGCTGGACGACCTTGATGTAGTCGTCGGCAAATCCGATGGCGCCGAAAGCGAGGGTGGAGAAGACGGTGATCCAGACGAAGGGGTTGGCGGGGTCGGACCAGAGCACGGTGGGAAGGAGAATGGCGATGACGATGAGCACGCCGCCCATGGTGGGAGTGCCGGACTTTTTCTGGTGAGACTGCGGGCCGTCTTCGCGGATGTACTGGCCGATTTGAAACTCGCGGAGCTTCTGGATGACGTAAGGACCGATGAAGAGCGCAATGAGCAGTGCGGTGAGCGAGGCGAATGCGGTGCGAAAGGTGAGGTACCGGAAGATGCGGAAGGGGTGAAAGAACGGGAAGAGCTTTTCGTAGAGCAGCCAGTAGAGCAAGAGGCCTCCAGAGCCGGATTGAGGCGAGATTCACGTTGATTCTACAGGGCCGGGGGCCGAGACCGCGGATAGATTCGCTAGGGTGTTGTTCGGGATTGCCGCCTTAACTCCGCCTCGAATGCCTGCTCGCGATCGGCGATGTAGGCTTTGTAGCCTTGGGGATCGATGAAGGCGTTTTTGTCGCCGGCCTTGAAGCGCGGATATTTTTGGGCGAGGTCGAAGTAGCCGCCGTGCGCGCCGAGGAAGATGTCGCAGGGCAGGCTTTTCAGGACCTGGAATTGATGCCGATAGTCGGCGGCGATTTGCGGGTAGGTCTTGTTGCCGGACGAGCTTGTAGCCGGGATTGACGTTGGGGCTGCCGACGATGACGACATGCAGCATGCGCGCGACTTGCATTGAAGGGTCGGCCCGACCTCGCTTCGTCCATAGTCCATGTCGTGGTCCCTTTGGTGTGGCCTGCGGTGAGGTGCGCGGTGAGGACGACGCCGCCGAGCGAGACTTTGTCGCCGTCGTGAAGCACGCGGTCGACGTGCGTGGGCGGGAAATGCATGGACTTGTCGGCGCCGTATTGGAAGTCGGTGCGGCCGCCGGACTCGACGACGGATACATCGGGCGCCATGACTTCATACTTTGCGTGCGTCTCGCGAAGGACTTCGGCGCTGCCGGCGCAGTGGTCGTAGTGCGCGTGGCTGATGAGCAGGATTTTGATGTCAGTGAATTTGAATCCAAGAGACTCGATGCTCTTGCGGATGAGCGCGGGCGACGACGCAAGGTTGCTGTTGATGAGGATGTCGCCCTTCGGCGTGACGATGAGGTAGGAGGCGAGGTCCTGGCTGCCGACGTAATACAGACTGCCCGGCGATGCGGAAGGGCGGGAATGGTGTGGTCCATGCGGCGGGGACTTGCGCGGCGACTGGAATTTGCGGGAAAAGCGCGAGGGCGAATGCTGTGCGGCTGAGGTATCTTGCGAGGCTCACTGGCGCTCCGGGAACGAGGAGTGATTCTTGACGATCTCGATTGCTTTTTCAAGATGGACACCGCGCGAGCCTTTGACGAGGACGACATCGCCGGGCTGCATATTCAGGAGCAGCCATCGGCCCGCGGATTCGGCGTCGGGAAGAAAGACGGAGGCGACGCCGCCGGCGCAGGCTGCAGTGGCGAGATGTTCCGCGTTGCCGCCGACGCCGACGGCGATATCGAGGCCCGCTTCGGCGGCGGCTTTGCCGCATGCTGCGTGGAGCGCGGGACCATGCTCGCCGAGCTCAAGCATTTCGCCGGCAACGAGAATGCGACGGCGGGCGGGGCGGGCGGCGAGGGTGCGGATCATGGAGCGCAGCGCCTCAGGGTTGGAGTTGTAGCTGTCGTTGAGCAGGGTGGCGCCGTTGATTTCGATGACCTGGCCGCGCTTGTCGCCGGCGGTGAGGGATTCGAGGGCGGAGACGGCGGTGTCAAGATCCACGCCCGCTTCAAGTGCGACAGCGAGACCGGCCATGGCATTGGCGGCGTTGTGCGCTCCGAGCAGGTGAAGCGTGAAGGCACCCTCGTATTCGCCGGCACGGTAGCGAACGTGGAGGCCGTCGAGGTCCTCAGTTTCCTCGACGATCTGCGGGTCGGCGCAGGGGCCGTTGCCAAAGTAGACCACGCGGCCAGCGAAGTCGCGTCCGAACTGCGAGACGTAAGGATCGGAGCAGTTGAGGAAGGCCACGCCGTTGGCGGGCAGAGCGGCGACGAGTTCGAATTTGGCGCGCGCAATGCCGGCCTGGCCGTCAGCAAAATTCTCAATGTGCGCTGTGCCGACATTTGTGACGACACCCCAGTCGGGCGCGGCGATGCGCGCGAGCGCGGCGATTTCGCCGCTGTGATTCATGCCCATCTCGATCACGGCGTATTCGTGCTCTGACTTGAGCCGCAGCAACTGCAAGGGGAGGCCGTAGGCGTTGTTGAGATTGCCAATGGATTTGAGCACGTTGAACTTTGCGCCGAGCGCGGCAGCAATGGCTTCCTTGGTGGTGGTTTTGCCGGCCGAGCCGGTGACGGCGACGACGCGCCTGCCCCAGCGGCGGCGCACATGGGCGGCAAGCGACTGCAGGGCAACGAGCGTGTCTTCGGCAATGAGGAGCGGAAGGGAGAGCACGGAGTCCGGCAAGGTGGCGACGCGAGCGCGCGATACGACGGCGGCGATTGCGCCGCGTTCGACTGCGGCGGCGATGAAGTCGTGACCGTCAAGACGGTCGCCGCGCACGGCGAAGAAAAGCTCGCCGGAAGAGACGGTGCGCGAGTCGATGGAATAGCCGCTGACCTGAAGCACACCGGGCTGCGCAACGCTGGCTGGTGCTTCAAGCACCGCGCCGGCGCCGATGGCCGCTTCTGCGAGGGTGAGCTTCATCGCACTCCACCGTAACCCAGTTGAGCGAGCGTGGAAAGTGCAATTTCAGAGTCGTCGAAACTAATGGTGCGATCGGCGAGGATCTGTTGCTTCTCGTGGCCCTTGCCTGCGATGAGGACGATGTCGGCCAGCCGTGCGGTATTGAGTGCGATCCGAATGGCGGCGGCGCGATCGGGCTCGATGGTGTAGGGCGTTCCGGTGGCTTTGAGGGCGGGCTCGATTTCGGCGAGGATGGCGAGCGGGTCTTCAGAGCGCGGATTGTCGCTGGTGGCGACCACGAAGTCGCTTCCCTCCCCTGCGGCCTGGCCCATTTTAGGGCGCTTGGTGCGGTCGCGATCGCCGCCGCAGCCGAAGACGGTGATGACGCGGGCATTCGACTGCAGGGTCATCTGGCGGGCGAGGGCCGTGAGGTTGCGGAGGGCATCGTCAGTGTGGGCGTAGTCGACGATGACGGTGAAGGGCTGGCCGGCATCGACTGGCTGGAAGCGGCCGGGGACGGGTTTGAGACTGTGGCGTGAATTCGACGAGTTCGCCGAAGGGAACACCGCGGGCGTGAGCCGCTGCGAGTGCGGCGAGGAGGTTGAGAATGTTGACTTCGCCGGCGAGGCGGGAAGTGATTTGCGCGGAGCCTGCCGGGGTTTCGATCTCGATGACGGCGCCGCCGGGGGTGAGCGTGTAGCTTGCTGCGCGCCAGTCGCCACAGCCGATGCCGTAGGTGCGCACTTCTGCTCCAGCGCGGCGCGCTGCGGCTGCGAGTTGCTTTGTGCGCTCATCGTGGGCGTTGAGCACGGCGACGCGCGGGGCGGGATACATGGTGCCGTCGAAGAGCAGTTTTTTGGCGGCGAAGTACTTTTCCATGGTGCCGTGATAGTCGAGATGGTCGCGTGTGAGGTTGGTAAAGACGGCGACGTCAAATTGGATGCCTGCGGCGCGGCCCTGGTCGAGCGCGTGGCTGGAAACTTCAGTGACAAGCTCGGTGACGCCGCGGGAGACGCCCTCGGCCATGAGTTCAAAGAGGTCGCGTGACTCAGGCGTGGTGTGGAGCGAGGGGCGGACTTCGCCGGCAACGTGATATTCGATGGTGCCGATGAGGATTGTTTTGCGGGCAGCGGCGTTGAGAAGCGCTTCAGTGAGAAATGCGGTGGTGGTTTTTCCATTGGTGCCGGTGATGCCGGTGGCGGCGAGGCTGCGCTCGGGGTGGCCGTAGAAGGCGGCCGATGCTTCGGCGAGGGCGCGTCGGCCGTGATCCACCTGAAGCAATGGGAGACCTGGCTGATAGACAAGCAGGTGGTCGAAAGTGGGAGCGGAATCTGTGATGACGCCGAGGGCGCCTGCGGCGAGGGCTTTGTCAATGTAGCGATTGCCGTCGGTCGAGCCCCCCTTCATGGCGACGAAGACTGCGCCGGGACGGATGCGGCGGGAGTCGTATTCAACGCCGGTGATGGATTGGTCGGAGGCGCCGGATGCATCGACAGCGGTGATTTCGGAGCTCAGGTCTTGCCAGTTCATGCTGGGGTTGATTGTAGATTGCCGGGTTGCGCCTTCGATTACACAGCGCAATAACGAATCATTTCAGCAAAGAAAAGATTACGGTGTTCTGAATCGTTGAAGGCACGCAATGGGATAAAGAAGGCATTTCCCGTCCGATTTACGACGAGCATGTAGTGACCCAGATCTTTGACTTCCTTCACCGTGCTCCACGGTGAATCCGCCTTGATTGTGCCGATCTCCGTGTGGATACCCTGATCTGTGATGCTCAAGGTTCGTTGCTTCGTCTTCGCACGAAGGAACACCCAGAAGAGAAGAAAGCAAAACGCTCCAATTGACCATGCGAAAGCCACGAAGACCTCGTGAAGAGTCAGCCCTCGCGAGAATGCGCTCATACTCGATAGCCACACAACCCCCGGCCACGCGGCAATGATCAGAACCACTGCGAGGATTCGAGGTGACCTAGGAAGCACGAACAGAAAGGTTCTAACAATTTCGAATCGAGTGAGAGAATACCTAATTGTCATCGCGGTCTTTCATCACAACAAATATTGGCGGAATCGATAGTTTCGATTCTACTCAATTTGAAAAGAAGTGTCCCTCGGGGGCTAAAGCCCAGTGAAGCTCTTGCTCTCTTGCGGCACGACTGAAGTCGTGCCCTGTTACAAAGCAGACAAGGGTTCGTGCTTTCCCACCCTGGCGACAAAAACAACAACGTCGCGAGGATGGGGCACCCAGCGTCGTGTGGATTGAAGCGTAACAAATATCGGAGCGGAGTCGCTCTTACCGACCGCAACGGACTACTATTTTTGTGCCAACCGGGACCTGGGTGCCGGGAGAGGGAGCCTGTTCGCGGGCGGTGCCGTTGCCGGTGATCTGCACGTCGAGGCCGGCGGCTGCGGCGACTTCAATCACCTTGCGCATGGGCAATCCGACGAGCGATGGGACGGTGAGCTTTTTTCCGTCGTTGATGGTGACCTGCGCAGAGGTTTTTTGCGAGGAAGGTTGCGGCGTAGCAGGCGCGGGCGACGACTTCAACCCTGCTGCGTTTGTCACGGCAGCAGTTTGCGCGAACTCCGGCTTTGTCTGCGTGACAGGTGAAGAGGAAGTGGATTGGGCTGGAGCGGTCGGCTGTGCCGGTGGGGCACGGAGCGGATCGTCAGCTGGCAGGTCGTTGACGGCGGCGAAGAGCGCGTTTACGTTCTCCTGATCCGCGTCGGCGTCATCTTCAGCGACGGGGGCTTCCTTTTTCGCTTCCACCTTGGGCGGGAGGAGGTCGATGTCGTGCGGGACCTGAAGGTATTCGAGCACCTGTTGCGCGACTTCAGCAAAGACAGGCGCGGAGACGGTGGTTCCGTAGTACGAGCCTCCCTTGGGATTGTCGATGACCACGGCGATGGCGATGACGGGACTGTTGACCGGCGCGATGCCGGCGAACGAGGCGATGTGCATGGTCTTCGAATAGAGGTGCGTGACGGGGTCTACCTTTTGCGCGGTGCCCGTCTTGCCACCAGAGGAGTAACCATCGAGCTGCGCCGGCTTGCCGGTGCCGTAGAGGACGACGCCTTCCATCATCTTGCGCATCTGCGCGGCGGTCATTTCGGAGATGACGCGGTGCGCTCCAGGCGGGAGGGGGTCGGGCAGCTCCTCGCCGGGCTTGAAAGGGTCGGCATGAAGCGGGGGCGCTTGTGATGCGCCGACCTGGCCGGGAATGAGCACGCGGGGCGGCAGATAGGTGCCGCCGTTGGCGATGGTGGAGACCATGGACACAAGTTGCAGCGGCGTAACGCCGACTTCCTGCCCGATGGCGAGGGAACCGATGGAGGAACCGTTCCACTTGCTGGGCGGGCGCAGCAGGCCGCGGGTTTCGCCGGGAAGCTCAGCGCCGGTGCGGTTGCCGAATCCGAACGCGCGGATGTAGTTGTAGAAGCGGTCGGGGCCGACCTTGAGCGCTAGCTTGACCGCGGCCACGTCGCTGGAGCGAGCGAGGGCCGTGGCGACGGAGACGACGCCCAGCCCGCGGTCGCTCTTGTCGTCGTGGATGACGCGACCGGCAAGCGTGATCTGCCCGCCCTGGCAATCGATCATGTCGTCGGGTTTGGCGACGTTGGAGTCGAGCGCCGAGGAATAGGTGACGAGCTTGAAGACGGAGCCGGGTTCGTAGACGTCGCTGACCGCATGGTCTTTTAAGAGCGCAGGCGTGGTGTGGCGGAAATCGTTGGGGTTGAAGGTGGGACGAATGGCGAGAGCGAGAATCTGGCCGGTGTGTACGTCCTGCACAACGATGGTGCCATTGTCGGCGTGGGTTTTGTCCATCGCGTGATCCAGCGCCTGCTCGGCCATGTACTGGATGTTGTTGTCGATGGTGAGCTCAAGATTCTGGCCTGGCTCTGGCTCACGTTCAGTTGAGCCGAGGACCTGACGGCGCGCGTCCATCGCGGTGTAGACGCGGCCCGGCACACCGTGGAGCTGCGCATCGAATTTCTGCTCGAGACCGCCGAGACCATTGTCGTCAAGGCCCACATAGCCGAGGACCTGCGCGGCGAGCTGGTTGTCAGGATAGAAGCGCTGGAACTCCTTTTGGAAATAGATGCCCTTCATGTTCAGGGCTCTGACGCGGGCGGAGACTTCGGGTTTGACGCGGCGCGCAACCCAGGCAAAGCTGCGGCCTTTGTTGAGGCGGTCTTCAATTTCCTGCTCGGTGGTTCGCTTGTCTTCAGGATCGACATGCACGAGGCCGGCAAGGGTACTTGCTGCAGCGTGCTTGTCGTCGATTTCTGTGGGCACGGCGTAGATGGAGTCGACCTGCACGGTCATGGCGAGTTCGCGCATGTTGCGGTCATAAAGGACGCCGCGGCGCGGGGCCACCTCAAAGGTGCGCTGCTGCTGCCTCTGCGCGCGCTCAACATATTCTGAATGGCGCACGACCTGGAGCCAGAAGAGACGGACAGCAATGGCGCAGGCCCAGAGCAGAAAGAACAGGCACACAAGCCAGAAGCGCGCCAGCTTGAGAGGCATGGCGCGCGGTGTGGTGCTGCGGGTTCGACTGGAGCGAAGAGTTGCCTGCATGATGAATCGCTAGCGAATGACCTCTCGTCCAGTTTATCGGGCGGGTGGGGGAGGGGGTGTGAATTGCGCGAGGATCGGAGCGCTGTTGTCGGGACGGGAAGTGGCATGAACCACCTGCCCCGGCTGCGGCGCGGCGAATCCCATTTGACGAGCCAGACTGTCAATGCGGCCGGGTTGAGACATTTCTGCTTCGCTAAGGCGCAACTGGCGATTCTCTTCGCGGAGCTGATCGAGCGTCTGCTTTTCAGACTCCACGCGATAGGAGCCCTCGATGGCGCTGAAATGCTGCAAGCCGTAGAACATGACAAGCGAGAAGAGCAGGGTGACGGCGGCAGTGAAGATGCGCATCTGATGCACGCGGACGGGGTCGGCGGCCTTGATGAGGCGCGAGTTGTCAAAGTGCTTGACAAAGCTGACCTCGGGCGTACGGACGCCGCGGCGGCGGGTGGGCTGCTGCGCCAGCAAGAGGGCGTTATGCTCGGCGACGGACGCGGTCCGGGCGCTGCCTGTATCAAAGTAGGTTGTGGTGCATGCCGCCATGGTTTCACCTCTGCTTCTAGCTGCTAGCTTCTAGCCGCTAGCTTGGTCGTTGCTTGGTTTTGCCTCTTCGAATTCTTGAAGAAGTACTTTCTGTTGCTGCATTTCTGCAGGGGCTAAAGCCCCGATTTCATTTGGTCCTGGTTGGCACGACTAAAGTCGTGCCCTGATACAAAGCCTTGTTGGCGCCCTGTTACAAAGTGCCAATCCTGAACTGAGCCCGGTTAGTAGGTGGCAGCTAGTAGCTAATAGCTAGAAGCTAGAGGCTAGTAGCTGTTCTTTCTGCTGCTCTCAACTTTGCGCTGCGTGCGCGCGGGTTGCGATCTGTTTCTTCTTCGCCGGCCGTGACCGGCTTCTTTGTTAGCACTTGCCAAATTCCCTGATGTGCGCCTTCGCGCAGACTGTCTTTCACGATGCGATCTTCCAAACTGTGGAAGCTGATGACGACGAGTCGTCCGGAGG
The DNA here is from genome assembly GCA_963780515.1 of uncultured Acidobacteriaceae bacterium. Classification (GTDB taxonomy): domain Bacteria; phylum Acidobacteriota; class Terriglobia; order Terriglobales; family Acidobacteriaceae; genus Telmatobacter. Next base: position 531,720 of record CAWACG010000012.1, on the reverse strand, counting down.
GCTTAAGCAGTCTTGGTGCGGCCTCCATGAGGGCTCGAATTTCGTCCAGCTCGCGATTCACATAAATCCGGAGAGCCTGAAAAGTCCGCGTCGCCGGGTGAATCCTGTCCTGTTTCATTGCCGGGGCGGCTGAGGCAACAATCCGGGAAAGCTGACCCGTGGTTGTGACCGGCCGCCCGCGAACAATGGCTCTGGCGATTCTCCGCGACCTCCTTTCGTCTCCGTATTCGTAAATAAGGTCTGCCAGCTCTCGCTCACTCGCCTCATTCACCACTTGTGCGGCGGTCGGCCCCTGACGCGTATCCATACGCATGTCAAGATTGGCGTCCGCCATAAAACTGAAACCTCTGCGCGCCTCGTTCAACTGCAGGCTGCTGACGCCGAAGTCGGCCAGCAAACCATCGAGCGAAGCCGGTGCAACATGGCTGGCGATGGAACTGAATGCTTCACCGACCAGCGTGATCTTTGGCGCCTCGCTGCCCAGTTCGTTCGAGACCTGGGCAAGCTTCGCTTTGGCCAACTCGAGTGCTTCGGGATCCCTGTCGAATCCGATCAGGTTGCCTTCGCAGCCGAGTCTGCGGGCAATCTCTGCCGCGTGGCCCGCCATGCCGAGCGTGCAATCCGCCACCGTGGCGCCTGCGCGCAGATTGAGAAAATCAATCGCATCTTTTAAAAGAACCGGCACATGGCGTTCACTCTGGTTCGTCATGCGCTCCCCCTGAGGGGCAACCTGCTTAACTCCGATGGCTCAGAATTGCGGCCATCGCCTTGCGATCCTCCACCGTCAACCCATTGGCGGGGAGATCCTGCTCGAAGGCCTCCCGGTTGTGAACTTCCAGGTAGGTCCTCATGCCAAAAACCGTGACTTCGGCATCCAGCTTTGCCGTGCCGCGAAGAATCTGGGGCAGGAGCAAGCGAGCCTGGTTGTCCATCTCAACCTGCTGACCGTAGTAGCTGGTGAGGTTGAGGTACTTTCTTACGGCGTCGTCCAAAGTGCTGGAGTCGGCCAACTGCTCTTCGCGCTTCTCCCATTCGGGGAGGGGCCAGATCTCGGCGCTTTTGCCATCCGTGCTGGTCACGTAAAACTGGGTGACATGGGCGGCATCGACCAGCTGCTTGAAGGCAGAGGGCAGCTTCAACCGCCCTTTTTCATCGACTTTCGCCGGATGATTGCCTCTGAACATTGCCTGGCCTCGCTGCGTTACAGCTTTCGTTTCCCGTTGAAATCGCGGTTGGTACTTCCTAGTCCGGTTGGCGAAGGTGGTTCACAGTCCACCTGGGCTTCTCGGAATACGTGCGGAGCGTTAAAGTAGAAGGAATAGCGGTATGAAATCTGGAGTTTTGCTCCCTTTCACTCCCTTTTGCTCCACTCAAGACACGATAATAGACCAGAAAAATATCCACACCAACCCCTAAAAGTGTTATTTGCGCTGAAAAATGCCGATAGGCAGGGTGTGCGGTGTTTGCGCTTTGCGGAAGGCTGCCTAATAGCTTTCTTATGGGCAATCACCACAAGATGTAGTGTTTACCCGGATGATTCCTATGGTTAGATAGACACTTTGCAAGGCGGCAGGAAGGATTTATAGGAGAACAAAAAGCGAATCTATTTGGCAGCGGACTCTTCAGGGGGCTTTCTGCGGATGGCGACGACCTTCAAGAGATAGATAAATACCAGGGTGTTGACGATGAGCAGAGCAACGCGGACCCAGGTGAGGCGGCGGAAGACTTCGAAGACTTCCCAGGGCAAAAACGAGGCGGTGATGGCGAGGGTAAGAATCTCGCCCCAGGCTTTTTCGAGGTAGAGGCCGATTCCCTCGGCCAGGCTGAGGGCGGAATAGCTGAAAGCGACGGCGCCGATGCGGCGCAGGAGCGGATCGTTGAGAAGCGAGGCCTTATCCGCGATGAAATCGATGAAGCGGGACTCAGGATTGAAGCGCAGGGCGTGGACCACCTGGGTGAGCACGTCATCGATATCTTTATGGAGAAGGCGCATTGCGCCGAAGCCGATGGAAGCGATGAGCAGTGCCTGGGTGAACTTATAGGCCGCAATCAGCACCAGCCACTTGTTGTGGCGGGGGCGGCTGATGGCTGGTTGGGATGGACTTTCGATGGGATCCTCTGCCGGCTTGTCGCCGCGAAAAGCAAGCACCTGTCGATACGTTAAACGATAGCGGCCGGTTCTCCCAAAGGAGGGCGGGTCCGAATTCCCCAAAGGTCATGCATACGGGCAACCACGCGAGAGCCACCGCGAAAGGTCTGCATAGCAGCACATCAACCTCGCGGAAAGCCGGTCACCTTTTGAAATTCAGGAGCGCTTCGCGGTCGATGACGTTTCCATCCAGAATGAGGGTGGAGATGCGGCGCACGTTCCAGATGCTGACGGTGGGATCACCATCGATGACGAGAATATCGGCGCGGCGACCGGGGGCGATCTGGCCCAGTTCGGTCCAGCCGAACTGCAGCGAATAGTTGTTGGTGGCCGCAGCCAGCGCCTCGCGGGGCGAGAGACCGAGGCGCACCAGCATTTCGAGCTCAGTGTGCATGGAGATGCCGGGCATGGCACCCAGGACGGGCGCGCCGGAAGCAGCCAGGTAGTGCGGGTCGGCGGCGAAGATTGTCTCGTTGATCTGCCAGAGACGCAGGGCGGACTGATCGGCTTTTTTGCGAAGGTTCTCTTCCATCCAGCGTTGCGCGTAGGCGGGCAGGCGACGCGTCCACGGGGCGAGAGAATAGTCCATTTCGCCGGTGGCGCGGTTGGGCGGTTCGAACATGTGGCCCGGATCGAGGAGCGCAGCGGCAGGCTCTTTCCATAAATTGCGATGCCCCGGCAGATTTTGAAAATAGATGCTGAATGCCGGCATCAGCGCGGCGTGGTGGCTGGCAAGGATGTGCGCATAGAGGCGGAGGTGCAGGTCAGTGGGCGGAACATGCTGCGCGTAGTCGTAGGCGGTATTTGCAGCCGAGCCATAGGGGTCGTCGACCAGCGGCCTCTGCAATTCGTCGGGAATGACGCCCAATTCATAGCGGCCCATGTGGACGAGGGCATCAACACCGGCCTCAAGGCCAACGATGTACGGCGTGGCGACAAATTCGCCGTAGGTGACGAGCCCCATCTGGTGCGCGTGGGCGATGATCCACTGAGTGTTGGGAGCGGTGAGGTCGGGGCCAAGCCAAAGAACGCGGGTGCCGAGGCGAGCAGTGGCATTGAGTTGGCGGGCGGTGTCTTCAGGGTTGAGCTCGACCGGATGCGCGCCCTCTTTGAGCTTCGCTGACCAGTCACCGTGGCCCTGAAGGAGGCTCCAGTCATCGGTGGAACCGATGGAATCTGCCAGGTAGAGGTGGGGCCGAGGATTGGCGTTGAAATCAATGAAGCCACGCTCGCTATCGGACCTGGCCACGACGGTGGTGACGCCCATGTAGAGATCGGCGCTTGCCTGCCCCTGGCTGTTGATGTTGGTTAAGCCGTCGACCAGGCCGGGGATGAGGTACTTGCCTGTGCAATCGATGACGCGCGCATTTTTGGGAATGGGAACTTGGGCAAGGGAGCCCACTTCGACGATCCGGCCCTCACTGAGGATGACGACTGCGTCCGGGAGGTCCTTTGCCGAGCGGCCCCAGTTGGTGACGTCGACCACCGTGCCGCCGGCGAGAACAAGAAACGAAGATCCCTGGGAATTTGGATTTGCGGGAGCCTGCGCCTGAAGGCAGGCCGGAATGAAGGTCAGAGCCCATGCAGCAGTCCACAACAAAAACAAACGATAAGGTCGCATATAAGGATTGTGCTGTTGAGGATTGTCGCACACGGATTCGGCGCGGGATGTGAGGCGAAAGGCGCGAACGCAATCGGCGTCGATTGCGGGGATGCAGACAACCGGTAGCAAAGCATGCAGTCGCATCGCTCTTTGGTAAGGCGAGAATTTAACTGGCCACCAACGTGCGGCGCTGGCGGTGGGCAAGCAGCGGCAACACCTGGACCAGTGCGTCCTCTACTGTGATGCAATATTTGGCGCGGAGCGCGTCAATCTTGCCGTGTTCGATGAAGCGGTCGGGCCAGCCGATGCGCACCACGGGAACGGCAACGCCCATCTCTTCGAGTGCTTCGACCACCGCTGACCCGAAGCCGCCCATTTTGACGTGATCTTCAAAGGTGACGAAGGCGGCGACGCGGCGCGAGTAGGCCTCGAGCATTTCGCGGTCGAGTGGTTTGACGAAGCGGGGATTGATGACTGCTGCCGAGAATCCGTCGCGCTCGAGTCTTGCCCCCAGTTCCTGGGCGAGGGTGATCATGGGCCCGAGACCGAGGATGGCGACATCGGAGCCGTCGGAGATGACCTCTGATTTTCCGATAGGCAGCACTGCGGGTTCAGTCTTGCGGGGGACGCCGGCGACGGCTCCGCGCGGATAGCGGATGGCGCTGGGGCCGGGAAGCTGGAGCCCGGTCTTCATCATGTCGGCCAACTCGTCTTCGTCCTTGGGCGCCATGAGGACCATCTCAGGAATGCCGCGGAGATAGGCGATATCGAAGAGACCGTGGTGCGTGGGTCCGTCGTCGCCGGAAAGGCCGGCACGGTCCATGCAGAAGAGCACGGGCAGTTTTTGCAGGCAGACGTCGTGGACGATGGGATCGAAGGCACGCTGCAGGAAGGTGGAGTAGATGGCGCAGACGGGACGGAAGCCGCGCGTGGCCATGCCTGCAGCGAAGATGACGGCGTGTTCCTCGGCGATGCCGACGTCAAAGTAGCGGCTGGGATGGTGGGGGCGGAAGAGATCGAGGCCGGTGCCGTTGGGCATGGCGGCGGTGATGGCGACCACGCGGGAATCGTTGTCGGCAAGTTGCACCAGGGTGTTGGCGAAGACCTCAGAGTAGGTGGCCTGCGGGGCGGGCTTGGTTTTGCCGGTTTCGGCGTCGTAGGGCCCAAGACCGTGAAACTTCTTTTGTCCATCGAGCGCAGGCTGGTAGCCGCGGCCCTTCTGGGTGAGGACATGCAAAAGCACGGGGCGGTTTTCCGCCTTGAGGAATTTGAAGGTCTCAATGAGAAGGGGGAGATTGTGACCGTCGATGGGGCCGAAGTATTGCAGGCCGAATTCCTCAAACATGATGGAGGGCCAGAGCATGCTTTTGGCGGCTTCTTCGGCGCGTCGCACGACAGTGACGGCGGTTTTGCCTCCGAATTTTTCTACAAGGCGCGCTGCCGACTCATGGAAGTTCCTATAGTGCTCGTTGGTGACGATGCGGTGGAAGTAGCGGGCGATGGCGCCGACGTTACGGTCAATAGACCACTCATTGTCATTGAGGACAACGATGAGCCGCTTGGTCTGCTCGGCGATGTTATTGAGGGCTTCAAAGGAGATGCCGTTGGTGAATGCTGCATCGCCCGCAACCGCGATAACGTGTTCCTTGCCGCCTGCGAGATCGCGGGCAACTGCCATGCCGAGCGCTGCCGAGAGGGCGGTACCAGCGTGTCCCGCGCCGTAGCAATCGTGCTCGCTTTCAGTGCGCAGCATGAAGCCGTTGAGGCCGCCGGGCTGGCGGATAGTTTCAAAGCGGTCAAGCCGGCCGGTGAGTATTTTGTGCACGTAGGCCTGGTGGCTGACATCGAAGAGCAGCTTGTCTTCAGGCGTATCAAAAACAGTGTGCAGGGCGAGGGTGAGCTCAACTACGCCCAGGTTGGGGCCGAGGTGGCCGCCGGTCTTTGACAGGGTTTGAATCAGGAATGCGCGAATCTCTTCCGCCAGTTCGACCATTTGCGCTTCGTTCAGGCGCTTTACATCGGCAGGCGAATGAATGGATTCCAGCAGTGTTCCCATTTGCGTCCTTCCCCGGAAGAAGCCGGAAATCCAAGAGCGCGCCTCGGGACCCGGCAGGACCAAGAAAAACCTCGCGATCCGTCCAGGCGCTGAAACCATTCGAATGAATGGCACAGCCATGTTCAACGCGGACCGCTAAATCGCGTCACCCAAGTATAGCAATCGGCAAGATTGCCCGGATTTGAATGTTTTGACGGGACGCAACTTGCAAAGTTGCGTCAAAACAGACGGTTGGGGGTCGCGATGACGCGGGAGAAGGCGTTGTAGGATGGCCATGAGGAAAGGCTGGAGGATATTGACGTGCGCAAAGGGTTGAAGGCCGCTATGTGGGGATTGTGTTTGCTGGCAATGGGGTGCGGGGGAACGGTGTATGGTCAGTTGCCGGAGCCGGGGTCGCAACCTGCCACGCCCAACCCGCTGGTGGATGCGACGGTGAAGCCGGGAAAGATGCTGCTCTACGACCTGGAAGCGCGATTTGCCAAGGATGTGGCGGAGCGCGGGGGCGCGGCGTTCGCTGACTGGTTTGCCGAGGACGGTGTGGCGCTGGGCAACGGGCAGGCGCCGGTGGTGGGCAGAGTTGCCATTGCCAAATCGGCAAACTGGTCGCCTAAGGATTATCAGTTGACCTGGACGCCGACGGACGCAGTGATGGGGCCATCGGGCGACATGGGCTACACCTGGGGTCATTTTGACGGGCGCAGCAAGGACGCGAACGGGAATCCTGTGACGACGAGCGGACGGTATATGACGATCTGGCGTAAGGAACCCGACGGCAACTGGAAGGTTGTGCTGGATGCGGGCGCGAATGAGCCGGCTGGGGCGGGCGACTGCTGCAAGCTGCCGGCGACGGGGAATTGATTTGGCGTTGCAAGAAACTGAAAGATAGAACCTCCTGAGAAGGGCCGTTTCATTTCACAACGTTGTGAGACAATGCCCCCGTTGGTCTTGCCCTTCCCTACTCTCCAATTGACGGACAACAATCTGTGGCTTTATCTGCAAACATCGTAGATTTTCTTTTCGGGCGGCCGCTGGCTACCAGCGAGGAACGCGCGGAGCACATCGGGCCCATTGCAGGCATACCGATCTTCGGCCTCGATGCACTGAGTTCCGCGGCATACGGCCCTGAGGCCGCGCTGACGCTGCTGATTCCGCTGGGCCTGCTGGGTGTGCAATACATTGTGCCGGTCAGTGCGGCGATCATCGGGCTGCTGGCGATCGTCTACTTCAGCTACCGGCAGACGATCGAGGCGTATCCCAAGGGCGGTGGATCGTACACCGTGGCGACCGAAAACCTGGGCGATGGAGCGGGACTGCTGGCCGCGGCGGCGCTGATGATCGACTACACGCTCACGGCGGCGGTGGGCATCTCGGCGGGAGTTGGCGCGTTGATTTCGGCAGCTCCGAGTTTGCAGCCGCATACGCTGGAGTTGTGCCTGGGCGTGCTGGTGATTCTGACCATGATCAACATGCGCGGGGTGCATGACACGGGCGTGGTATTCATGATTCCCACCTATCTGTTCACAGGCACGCTGCTGATTGTGATTGTTGTAGGGGCGTTTCATGTGCTGGCCAGCGGCGGCCATCCACACGCGGTCACGCCTCTGCCCGCGCTGCCCGCAGCCACGGCAACGCTGAGCTTGTGGCTGGTGTTGAAGGTCTTCTCATCAGGTTGCACGGCGATGACGGGCGTGGAAGCAGTGAGCAATGGGGTGATGGCCTTCCGCGACGATACGCGCAAGAACGCCAAGATCACGCTGACCATCATTATTGTCTTGCTGGCAATTCTGCTGGCGGGCATCGCGCTGCTGTGCCGGGCCTACGGGGTGGGCGCGACCGACCCGAATGGCGCGCACTATGAGAGCGTACTTTCGATGCTGACGCGGGCGGTGATGGGCCACGGCTGGTTCTACTACCTGACCATCGGCTCGGTGCTGCTGGTGCTGGCACTCTCAGCCAACACGGCGTTTGCTGATTTTCCGCGGCTGACGCGGGCCATTGCCAGCAACAACTTCCTACCGCACGTTTTTCTACTGCGGGGAAGACGGCTGCTTTATTCCTGGGGCATTTATGTGCTGGTGTTTCTGACGGGGGTGCTGCTGATTCTTTTCGGCGGCGTGACGGACAGGCTGATTCCGCTGTACGCGATTGGCGCTTTCATGGCGTTCACGCTTTCGCAGGCGGGAATGGTGATGCATTGGTGGCGCAAGGGCCACGCGACGCTGCGCATGTGCGTCAACGGGCTGGGTGCGCTGGCGACCGGAGTGACCACCCTGGTTGTGCTGGTGGCGAAGTTTGTTGAGGGTGCGTGGATTACGGCGCTGTTGATTGTAGTGATGATCCTGCTGATGCGCGCGGTGAAGCGTCACTACGTGCGTGTGTCTCGCGCCACTTCGCTGCGCCGTGGGATTGTGCCCTCTGAGGTTACAGAGCCGGTGGTGGTGGTGCCTATCGACCGCTGGAGCCGGATTACAGAAACGGCGTTGAGGTTCGCGCTTTCAATGTCGAAGGATATTCGCTGCATTCACGTGCAAACGACCGATGTGCCGGATGACATCTGCAATGATTTCGAGAGCAAGGTCGCCGAGCCGCTGCGCAAGGCAGGCAAGTGCGTTCCCAAGCTGGAGATTTTGCAGTCGCCCTATCGCTACGTGCTGCATCCGGTGGTGGAATACATCCTGAAAGTGGAACGGGAGTCCGATGTCCACAACGTCTGCGTGCTGGTCCCGGAACTGGTGGTGCAGCACTGGTGGGAGAACCTGCTCCACAACCGGCGCGCGGATCTGCTGAAGTTCATTCTGCTGGTGCGCGGTAATCGCCACATTATTGTGGTAAATATTCCGTGGTATCTCGAAGAGAAATGAGTTGCTGTGGGGGCGGCACAACTGAGGTCAAGCCCTGTTAAAAAAAGCAAAAGGCAGAAGCAGATCCTTCGCTCCGCTTACCCCAATGACTTCGTCAACAGGGCCCCAAGCATGCTCCGCTCAGGATGAGACTCATAGAGGAAGGTCCAACATCGGCACGACTGAAGTCGAGCCCTGATACAAAGCAAAGTTCTTGTGTGGGCTCTTTTCGTGGGGCAGCTTGAGGAGAATTGAGAGGGCCTGATTCCCTTCCCGGCCGCGAGCGGTCAAAATAGAGAGTGGACCCTCTAACAATCCTTGGACCTGCGCGCGGAAGGCACGGCTCTCCGGCAAGCCTGCTGTACCACGCGTGGCAGACTCTGCTCGCGGCGTTGCTGGGGACGGGTTTGCTTTCTCCGGTTGCGCTGAGGGCGCAGGATCTGGACCAGCCGCCTCCGCTGTCGGTGGCGGGGCAGGCCCCGACGGGACCTTTGGTCACGCTGCATGGCGTGGTTCGCAATGCGGCAACGGGCGAGGCGCTGCCGAGAGCGCTGGTGCGGATTGAAGGGGACGCCGATACGGGCGCCCTGACGGACGGCGAGGGACGATTTGAGATTCCGAACGTAGCTGCCGGGCCACAGGGAGTGATCGTGATCAAGCCCGGCTTTCGCGACGGCACAGCGTCGGACGCAGGAGAGGATCAAGAGGAGTCGCCCGGCACGGTGCACAACGTCCTGGTTGCCGCGGAGATGCCCGATGTGGTGTTTACGATGGCGCCCACGAATTCGATTCATGGGCTGATTCAGCTCTCGACGGGCGACTCGGCGCAGGGCGTTGAGGTGACGCTGCTGCAGCGGACAGTGATGAGCGGAAGGACGGTGTGGCAGGTGGCGTCCACTGCGAGGGCCAACAGCGACGGAGTGTACCGATTCGCGGGACTGGCAGACGGGATGTATGCGATCTACACCAATCCCGCCATGGACAGCGAGGCGGCGACCAACCTGGTTGAGGCGGGCAGGTCCGGCAACGTGAGCCGGAGCGGCTACACAAGCCAGTTTTACGCTGACGCGCGGGACCTGGCCGGCGCAATGAAGATGCACCTGGCAGGCGGGGAGCAGGCGGAGGCGAATCTCTCGTTGACGCTGGAGCCGTTCCAGGTTGTGACTGCGACAATTCTTTCAGCAGACGGCCGCCGGATCTCGGATGCATCTCCGGCGCAGCCGGGGATGGCTGTTTCGGCGGTTGTGATCGACGGCCAGGGCCACCAGCTACCGTTCGCTGCGCAGTACGATGCATCGACGCATATGCTGCAGACAAGCCTGCCGGACGGCACCTACTCAATATTGGTTACAGCCATAACGATGCGCGTTGGGGACAGGTTTGCTGCGAATGGCGTTTTCACTGGCGCGCAGGCTGCGGGGAACCTGGTGGGACAAGTGGACGTTTCTGTTGCAGGACACGCGGTCTCAAATTTGCGCATTCCGCTTTCCCCGATTCGCCCAAGCCCTGTGCAGGTAAGCCTGATTGGAAGCGGCGTGCAGGGGGCGCGCACAAGCCCCGGCCAGGAAGGTTCAGATGGCGTATTCATCACATTGAACCAAACCGGAGGCTGGATTTCCGACGGCATGGTGAGCAGCTACGCGGAAGGACCGGTTTACGGACCATTGAAAGTGGCGCCGGTGCAGCCGGGCTTCTACTGGGCTCATACGAGCATCGCAAACAAGGCTTATTGCGAGGGCTCGCTGACGGCCGGCGGAGCGAACCTGGCGCGCGAGCCGCTTACGATCGGCCTTGCCGGCCCCGCGGCGCCGGTGAGCCTGACGCTTCGCTCTGACTGCGCCAGCCTGACGCTCGCGTTGCCCGCGACGATGGCTGTTCCAGTGGCAGGCGAAGAGCCTTTTTACACCGTCTACGCGGTTCCGGATTTCGATACCACCGGAGATTTGGTGCCGCAGACACTGCGTGCATCGACCGGTGGAACCGTGACACTGGAGGGTCTGACTCCGGGCAACTACCACGTGTATGCGTTCACCAGGCCGGTGGAGCTTGCATACCACAACGCCGAAGCGATGGCGGCTCTGGGGAATCCGGGACAGGCCGTGACGCTGCCGCCTGGAGGCAAGGCCAGCCTGGTCGTGGAGGCGCCGGAACATTGATGACGGGAGCGAGGGAAAATCCGGTTTCCCGCAGATTGCTGCAACTGGCGGCGATTGCGGTGGTGGTTGCAGGGATCGCGGCGGGCGCGCAGACCAGGACGCTATTACGCGCGGGAACCTCGCCGGGAAAAGGGCCCTATCGCATTGCCGGAACGGTTGTGAATGCGGTGACGGGCGAACCTCTGCGGCGCGCGACCGTGGCCGTGCTGGACGAGCAGGACAGCCACACGGTGGAGTCTGTCGCTTCAGATAACGACGGGCATTTTGCGCTGGATGGCTTGACCGAGGCCAAGTATCAACTGACGGCGTCGAAGCGTGGATTCCGGACGGGATTCTATGACGAGCACGAGGAGTTCAGCACGGCAATTGTGACTGGGCTGGACCAGGACACCACGCATCTGAAATTCCAGCTAACGCCAGGCGCGGTGCTGCACGGAGTGGTTTCAGGAGATGGCGGCGACCCGGTGGAAGGGGCGCGGGTGATGCTGTTTATGCGCCCGCAGCACTCCAGGCGGGGAGAGCAGATTCAGCAGGCCGACTCCGCGACGACCGACGATACGGGAGCGTACGAGTTCAGCAACCTGGCGGCGGGCGAATATCTGCTGGCGGTGGTTGCGGAGCCGTGGTATGCGATGCATAGTGCCGGGTTGCGCTCGCAGGCGAGGCAGGCGGGCGAAGCTAACAGCGAGCTTGATGTGGCCTATCCGGTGACGTATTTCGATTCGACAACCGATGAGGCCTCGGCTACGCCGATCGTGCTTGCCGGAGGCAGCCGCGAAGAGGCGGACATCAATCTGCATGCGACCCCGGCGCTGCGTCTTTCGATTGCGACTCCGCGGAAAGCGGATGGATCGATTGCGCGACCGGAGCTGCGGCAGGTGATTTTTGGAACGCAGATCTCGGCGGAGAGCGCGGGATTCCTCGACGCCTTGCAGACTGGGTCAGTCGAGTTTGCCGGCGTCGCGCCGGGGCACTACCAGTTGGCGCAGGGCGATCCACCGCGCGTGGCGGACATGGACCTGACGGCGAGCCAGCGGGTGGACTCGAACAGCGGAACGCCGGCGTTTACTGTTGCCGGGAACCTGCGCATGACGAACGGAACTGCTCCGCCGGACGATGTGAACCTTCGGCTTGAACTGACGAATGGGGCGCGAGGTCGAGATGACCTGGGGGTGGCAGCGAAGAACGGCCGGTTCAAGATTGATGGTGTCAGGCCGGGCACATGGTCGCTGTGGGCGAGCGGCGGCGGCAAGGTGCTTCCTGTTGTGCAAATGGCAACGGGGGGCGCGGCGCGCGCGGGAGGCGAGTTTACCCTGCATGACCGCGCGCTGAATCTTCAAGTGACGCTGAGCGAGGGCAACACGCGGATTGAGGGTTTCGCCCGCAAAGACGGCAAGGGCTTCGCGGGTGCGATGGTAGTGCTGACGCCGCGGGACACGGCCGCGTGGCCGGCGCTGACGCGGCGCGATCAGTCGGATTCCGATGGCAGCTTTTCTTTGCGCGATGTTGCGCCCGGGCAATACACGGTGGTGGCCATCGAAGACGGCTGGGACGTGGACTGGACGCGGCCCGAAGTGCTGGGTCGCTATCTTCGCAACGGGACAGCCGTCACAGTAGATGACAATTCCGCGGCGCTGGTGCATCTGGCAGGTCCGGTGACGGTGCAGCCGCGTTGAGCTGACCCTGTTCGCACTTCGTGGAACAGGGGGTAAGACGATAGTCTATCGGTGTACCGGAATCAAATGAGGGCGCCCGTTCAAGGTGGAGGCGCGAGAAGCGGCCAAGCCGCTGCAGCACGGTATCGAGGAGAGTTCGCATTGACGAGAAAGTTGCTGTTTTCGCTTTTGGCCGTGGTTTCGGCCGCGCTTATGCCCCTGGTGGCCAGCAGCCAGATTGCCCCGGATAAGCCCGTTTCCCAGTCGACAGAGCCCAGCTATAAGTACGAGGCTTTTGTGGGATGGGGTTACACCAGCTTGAACCAGGTGAACGGGTCGCGCAACGGATTGCAGGGAGTGAGCCTCTCGTTTACCCGCAATTTTGGCAAGTACTTCGGGATCACGGGACAAGGCGGCCACTATCAGTGGGTGATTACGTCGGCCAACGCCGGCAACCCGACGGTGGATATGTACCTGGGAGGTCCCGAGTTTCATGCACCGCTTTATGGGCGGACAAGCATGTTCGTGCATGGGTTGCTGGGCGCTGTGCACACAGGCGGTGTTTCGATTTCCCCCAGCGAGTCGTTTGCCGGGGGCATCGGCATGGGCGTGGATTACAGCTTGGGCCAGCGACTTGCCTTGCGCCTTTATGGCGACGATATTGGCTCGGCGTTTACAGTGGTGCCGTTTGAGCCGGGCGATTCGGCGCATACACGGTTCAATGCGCGCGCTTCGATTGGCGTGGTGTACAAGTTCTAAGAGATTCAACGGAGGCAAGCGGGAGAGGCGGAGGCACAGGCTTCCGCCTCTTTTGCGTTGGGGGCGAAACTCTGCGCGTCTTTGGAACTGAACTCAAGATCCGGGCAATGGAGAGCAAATGCTTCACAGGAGTACCCCCCACCCTATTCTGTAAGGAAGTTCTCTATTTTCAGCATGTTAGGCAAGGTCTTCCGCTGCAAAAATTAGATACCAAAGGAGTTAGCCGCAGAAATTAGGCAACAAAGGACTTAGGGCTTGCGAGCGGTCGAACCCGGTGGTGCGGTGATTCGACGGGGTGCGAAGTTTGGTCGATTCTGGCACAAAATGACGCGTTAAATGGCCCCTATTGGCTCGTTTTGGTCGATTTTGGCAGTTCATTTTCTGTGTTCCTGTAAAGCCCTGTTGGCCGAATGTTTGAGATCAATGCTGTTGAGGATGGCTGTAGAGTTTCACAGTTTCACAGCTTCACAGCTTCACAGTTTCTACAGCTTCACAGTTTCACAGCCGTGTCTCATTCCCCGGAGCGAGGCTGGAGCGCCGGATGCGGAGTGGGGCTGAGACGGCTTCAATCTGATTGTGCGCCGGAGGGCGGTAATTATCTGCAAAGGGGACGGGGCGATTTTTGGTGGAGTGCGGGCTTCGAGGGGGATTGGGGATTTGCGCTTTCCCAGGTCCCCATTCTTCGCTGCGCTTCGAAGTTGGACCTGGGGCGCCCGGCGGTGGGTTCGATTCGTGGACTCCTATCGATGAAGTATTAATGTCCGAGTGTGCTGTCTTCCGACCGCGATCCTTGAAGACCGCATCATCGTACTGTCATCACCGGTCCCCACATGCGAGGGACCGGTGGCACCCTCATCTGGGTTGGGACTCATCACCGAGACCGTGGCCACCCGCCATCGGACACTACAGCGCGCGAGGAGAGCTCTTGACACCGCTTTCCCAAAAACAAATCAAGGCGGTGGAAAAGACGTTCAGAGGAAAAGTCCAAAAGCAGACTTTCCCTCTGAACTTGCAAATCCCGCACACGACGCGGAATTCGCACTTTCCCACCGCCTCTACGGCTGCTACTGAATGATTCCTGTCACTTGACCAATTCGGACACTTCACTTGCTAAGAAAAGCGGACATTTCTACTTGCTACCGACACTTGCGGATTGACCGCAATTCATCGAGAATCAGCAACACCAAGAAGATAAATCCAGAAATGCGTACGAGCGGTGGCGTTTCCAGCAGTTGGGCCGATCATTCCAGGCAAAGTCTTTCGGCTTGCGTGGACTGAACACGGCTATCAGTGGTGGTGCCCATTTCTCGACCATATCGATTACCAATTGGCGATTGCGAAGTGCCTCTGTGCCTATTAACTTTAGAAATAACAACCTGCTGTAAGGGGAAAAATAATTTGAAGGTCACCGTTGTGATTTGTACCAGAAGGCGCCCGGTCCTCTTGACGCGGTGCCTCTCAGCTGTTGCCCGCCTGCGCCCAGCGCCAACTCAGGTAATTGTGGTGGATAACTGCGAGGGAGATGCGGAAACCGAGAAAGTGGCCCGCGAGTTCGGTGCCGCTTACACGCTTGAACCCAAGGCCGGATTGAACCACGCTCGCAAACGAGGATTGGACGAATGCAAGACTGAGGCCGTGGCATTCCTAGAAGACGATGCGATACCCCGGCCCGACTGGCTCGGTACCCTCCTAGCATCTTCTTCGCGCAAGAAGATCACCGGATCAACGGACAAAGTTCTCAGCATCGAATTGGGCGGGGGCAAGGCGCATCCGAAGAGCCGCCGCAAGCTCGGCAAGAATTAAGCTGAGGGATAGTCGCTTCGCTCCCGATGTCTTCTCTACGACGTTCACGCAGCACTGTCTTTCAGCAGAAAGTGGCGCTCGACCCTGTCTTTGATCCCAATCAGCACTTCGTCCACGATGGCTCCGTAGACTCGCGTGTCGCCATCCTTGGGATCCTCCCGCGAGCCAAAAGCGACGTCGAAAACATAGGCAGCCCCCTTCAGATAGTCGATATAGGACGGTCGAGGATGCGTACGGTCTGCAGCTTTCGCGTTTGCTGAGTCGATAACTGCTTCGACCTCTTCCTCATCACAGGTGTGTTCCCAATCCTTCCAAGCGCAAACCTCAAAACGCTCGGCAAGCACAATGATTTTCATTCAGGCCCCCGGTGTCTTCTCGTCGTGAGGCCCGTTGCCGCACAACGTAGTTAATCTGGGCAAAATGGGGAAAGTGCGGTTACCTCTGCTTCTTCCGCACATCATGTACGAAGAGAGCTATTGCCAAGATCACAATCACGATAACAAGCGATATGGGTCGAATCATCACTCCCATGGAAGGTCGCTCCTACGGCTTGTTCGCATTAGCACCCCAGAAGGCATAGATTACATACACTATTTCGAAGATCACGAAGATTGCTCCCAAGATCAAGAGAGTAGAAGGCAAACTTGGATGCGTTCCAATTTTCATGCTGGCCCCTCTCGGGCCGTACGAGAAAGTGTGCCCATTGATGCAATCACCAAACGCAATTAGTGCCAATTTTCATTTCGGGTAAGATTCGCGGAAAATGAAAAACCCCGCCCGTGCAGACCACTCCCATTCGGGTTTTCCCACATGCGCCAACGCGAATATAGCATGGGCGAGACCCATCGTTCAACAGCGTTTCTTTACATGGACGAAAATAAATTTTGTTCTTCGCATAAAACTCTATAAACATTTTGTTATCTGTTTATAACGGGGTGACAGTGAAGACAATAAAACCGGGAACGGCTCGTCACAAGCGCAAAAAACCGCAGTAAATGACCCCCACCTATCAGAACCACATTTCGACCCGCTAATCTGGCTCAAAGCAGGGCGAAGCGGCCGAGGACGTCGGCCAGGTGCTGGCGGGCGGCGGGCGGGGAAAGATGGAGGTGGGTACCAATTGGCCAATAGGCGGATCAATATTTGGAGTGCGGCGGACGGGGCGATTTTTGGTGGAGTGCGGGGTTTGAGGGGCGGATTGAGTTCGTGCTTTCCCAGGTTCCTATTCTTCGCTGCACTTGGAAGCTGGACCTGGGGAACCCGGATTTCTTGCTCATCGATCAACTCGGGAGCTGCGACACACGCCTTACTGCGCCATCACATCGATCGACTCCGGTTCTTCTTCCGTGTGAATGGGCTTATCCATCTGCAGCTTTTGTAGGGACTGAGGTTTCTGCGTCTGTCCGCGGTTTCGCATTCCACGCTGCATTTGAAACACGATAATCATCGCTTGCCATGCGCAGCTCTATTGGCGCCTGGTACTGGATATAGGCGAGTCCCACGCGCATGTTATGCAGAACAGGTCCCGGAATCGAAATGGCCACAGTAATACCGAGAATCGCATGGGCAAAGCCCAGCGTGACGATGCTGCGGAAGCGCAAATACAGGAAGCTGGCTGCGAGTCCCCAGAACAGTGCCATCACTGCAAGAATCGCATTTGGCAGGTGCGCGACTGCAAACAAGCAGGCCACGATCACCGCGGCCCAGCACTTCTGCGGCGTTGCCTGCGCCAGGCGTGGCAGAAAGTATCCCTGTAGCAGCCACTGCTGCGCGATGGCCCACACTGCGTAGCCCACAAAGGCGTCCGCACGACCCATCGGCCCGTAGGGCTGCTGCAGTGTATGCATCCTGGCCGCGATCGCGATCACGAGGGCTGCAAGCATCAGGGCTGCGCCCACAATCCACAACGAGCGCCAGAATCCCGTCATCTGAAACTCAATCGATCTGCTCCCGATGAATTCCACTGCAGTCGATCCGCCAATCCACGCTACGGCCGCCCAATAGAACCATTGCTGTGCGGGATTCGATGTCCAATTGGCGGTCAGAATCAATCCATAACTGACCAGCAATTCCACTATTCCCCATGACTTGTTGCGCGCCGGATTGCTTTTTTCCGCAACCTGAATCACGGTGCCGCTGATTGCCGAAGTGGAATCCTGCAGGAACATCTTTTTCCTTTCTCGGTCTCACTCAAGCGGAGTGCCGTGTTTGCCAATCTGGTTTCCCGATCCCTTCAATGGCACGCGCCCAGCTCTTACAAACACCGATCAGTCGAAGGTGTTTCGATGGTGCTGATTCATTTCAACCAGTGGATCCATCTGAGGCCGCCGCTTTGCGCAGATTCGACCCTTGCACGCGATTTTGCAGGTATTCAGACACGCCGCGCCATAGCACGAAGCGGTTATCAGTCGGAGCTGCCGCGGTCCCTAAGCTGAAGGTGGGTGAGCAATCGCCACAGGATGAACGGGAGCCGCCCGCCCGCGGGGGGGGACCGATGACTCGGTTCGCCCACTGCGACTGTCTCTCAAACCTGCCGCTCAGATGTTCGGGACTTTTCGGCGGCTAAAGCCGGGCGGTCGGGATCGCGTTCAGGGGCCTAGAAATCACCCCGCGAACAATGACCTGTCCGCGGGGGACCCGGACCCAGGGGCACCCGGCAATCGATGGGGATCATGCAGCCGCAAGCGCTTACGGCGCGTGGTTCGCGCTACACGTTGGTGGTCAGCGAACTCGAGATGCTTAAGAAAGCCTTATTGATTCCGCTTGAAAGATGTTGCATGCCGGTCACCGCGCCAAAAGCGATGAGCGCGACGACAAGGGCATACTCGACCATATCCTGGCCGTCTTCATGTTCAAGCATTTGTTTCATCAACAGATAGGTGCGAAGCAGTAGAGTATTCATGATTTCGTCTCCTTGATCGAGTGGTTGTTGCGCAATCGTTGAAGATCTGCGCGGGGTATTCTGCCGCCCATCCTGACCGAAAACGGACGCATCGGATCGTGCGTTTTGGCGCTCATGGGCTGGCAGTCAACCGGACTCCGATTCGGCGCGCGTGGCCTTCTGAAGGGCTGGTCCTGCAAGGGATGAGGACGAGCCGAGAGACTATGAAGGCGGTGGCTACGGATCGGGAGATCTCGTTCAAGCCGTTGGAGGCGGGGGTTGACGCAAGTGAATCACGATGCGTGATTCAAGCGTTCCGCCGACTCCGGCTTGCGAAGAGGCAATACACTCTAACAGCGGAGAATTGGGTGGGGGACGGAATTTACTTCGACAGCACTTTCGCAGGAGGCGACCTTTGGAGCGAGGCAGGAGGCACTCGCGAATCGGAACGAGACGTGAGATGCGCTACTGTTCGAATTTCCCTGCGGGATGTGGCGCGATTGTGCATGGATTGCAAGAGGAGAAGAATTTCTTTGAAAGGCAGTATCGGGCAGGTCAACATCAGGCGCGATCAACACAGCCACAATCATGCCCAATAACACGATGAGCAGGAGTGAGGCGAGCGGGCCTGTTTTGAAGGAACCCATGGAAGATGCACTGCCTTTCTGACACTGAGCCTGCTCCTAGTATGTGAATTGCCTAAAAAAATGGCAATGACTCCACCGGCGCATCGCGATCACTAAAGTGTTATTTACAGCCTGCTCAGAGCCAAGGAGCGCGTTGCGGTGGAACTACGGGACCTATGGCAAGGCGACCCCGGGTCCCATTCTTCACGGCGCTGCGAAGCTGGACCTGGGGCAAATGGGGACCCGAGCCACCCCCTATAAGGGATCACTTCCACCACAAGAGTGCCCAGATGTCCAGCATTCCATGGGCCACCACGAGCGGTGTTGCTTTTTGGGTTCGCGCGAAGTAAATCGAAAACGCCAGGAATGTAAAAGCAATCGAAAACGAACCGTCCCATCCGTAATAGAGGTGGTACGACCACTGGATGGCGACGCTCGATATCGAAGCAAGAAACCAAGAACCGGTGAGAGCTTTGACCTCTGTCATGAGGTAAGCACGAACAATCAATTCCTCAAAAAATGGATTAATCAAGACAAAAGGAATCGCGAGCAACGATGAATGCGAGGATAGATCGGCAGCAGATACTCCGTTCGCGCCTGGTGGGAAAAAGGCGTGGTGCACGAAGTAAACGATGAAGCCGCCCAGTACATAAGCAAGGTACGAAACGAGTGTGAGGCCGAGCCCAGCGCCTACGTCGCGGACCGACCATCGCAGCCCAATATCTCGGAAGTTCCGGCGACGCCGATACAGAACATACCAGAGGAGGAAGAGGCAAGGTATTTCCTGAACGAATCCTCGCGCCCATCTGAACTCTGAGACCATCGGGAGCGCAGCTTTGCCGGCCTTCATCAAGTAAAGACTGCTTAGGAAAGAGCCGCCGAATGCAATTACAAGAACGAGCGCAAGCTCAAACCAGCGAAGACGCTTGTCGCTTGCGGTCATGGGCAGCGCCCCGGCAGGCGCATCCTCGCTGACACATTTCAATTCAGTCGACACGATGCCCAAGCGTACCACTGCAAGTGGAGGATTTTGAAGCGTCAACACATACATGGAACAAGCTCGTGTAAGGCGCGGTCACGAAGCAGCCGCTCGCGGAACCGCAGCGGGAGACTGATCACCTGAAACGTGGTTCGATTCCGTGGTTGCGAGTGGATGGTGGACGATTCGGAAGTTGCACCGAAAGCAGATCCTTCACTTCGCTGAAGAGGGCCGCTCCGTCCAGGATGACACTTCATTCTTCCCCAGGTCGCAATACTGTGACCTGAAGTTCCCTGCTTCCCTCGAGTGCAAGGCTGGAACCGTGCCCGTTGAAGACAAGCGAACGAAAAATCGCCTAGCCTTCTTCGGCTTCGCGGAGTTTGGCGATTACGGTGAAGTCTTCGAGGGTGGTGGTGTCGCCCTTGATTTCGCCGTGGGTGGCCAGTTCGCGGAGAAGGCGGCGCATGATTTTCCCGCTGCGGGTTTTGGGCAGGGCCTCGGTGAAGCGGATGTCGTCGGGGCGAGCCAGCGAGCCGATTTCTTTTGAGACCCACTTGCGGAGCTCGTCCTTGAGGGCCTCGCTGGGCTGGTTACCGTGTTCGAGGGAGACGAAGGCGGCGATGGCCTGACCCTTGAGCGCGTCGGGACGGCCGACCACGGCAGCTTCGGCAACTTTGGGATGGGCGACGAGGGCGGACTCGACTTCCATGGTGCCGAGGCGGTGTCCGCTGACATTGATGACGTCGTCGACGCGGCCCATGAGCCAGAAGTAGCCATCGGCATCCATGCGCGCGCCGTCGCCGGTGAAATAGCAGCCAGGCACGTCGGACCAGTAGGTCTGCTGGTAGCGCTCGGGGTCGCCGTAGACGGTGCGGGCCATGGAGGGCCATGGCTTGCGGATGACGAGCAGGCCGCCGCTGCCGGCGGGAACGGGATGGCCCTCTTTGGTGACGACTTCTGGCTGGATGCCGAAGAAGGGGCGGGTGGCGGAGCCGGGCTTGGCGGCCACTGCGCCGGGGATGGGCGCGATCATGATGGCGCCGGTTTCAGTCTGCCACCAGGTATCGACGATGGGGCAGCGGTTGTGGCCGATCTTCTCGCGGTACCACATCCACGCTTCGGGGTTGATGGGCTCGCCGACAGTGCCGAGGAGGCGGAGCGAGTCGAGCTTGAATTTTTCAACGTGCTCGTCGCCCCACTTGATGAAGGCGCGGATGGCGGTGGGCGCGGTGTAGAAGATGGTGACTTTGTGGTCGTCGATGATCTTCCAGAAGCGGGAAAAGTTGGGAAAGTTGGGCGCGCCCTCGTACATGAGGACGGTTGCGCCGTTCTGGAGGGGTCCGTAGACGACGTAGGAGTGGCCAGTGACCCAGCCGATGTCGGCGGTGCACCAGTAGACATCCTCGTCGCGAAGGTCGAAGACGTACTTGGTGGTGATGTAGGTTTGCACGGCGTATCCGCCGGTGGTGTGGACGAGGCCCTTGGGCTTGCCGGTGGTGCCTGAGGTATAGAGGATGTAGAGCGGATCTTCGGAGTCGAGGGGCTCGGCGGGGCATTCGGTAGGCGCGTTGGCCACCAGGTCGTGCCACCACCAGTCGCGGCCAGTGACCATGTTTACGGGGCTGCCGGTGCGGCGATAGACAACGACGTGCTTGACGGAGTGGCAGGCGGTCATGGCTTCGTCAACCGTCTGCTTAAGCTTGATTTCGCTGCCGCGGCGGTAGCTTCCGTCCTGGGTGAGGATGGCCACGCAGGAGGAGTCGTTGACGCGATCGGCGATGGCGTTGGCGGCGAATCCGCCAAAGATGACGGAGTGGACGGCGCCGATGCGGGCGCAGGCAAGGAGGGCGATGGCCAGTTCCGGCGT
Organism: uncultured Acidobacteriaceae bacterium; assembly: GCA_963780515.1. GTDB lineage: Bacteria > Acidobacteriota > Terriglobia > Terriglobales > Acidobacteriaceae > Telmatobacter. The sequence goes on along the minus strand of CAWACG010000012.1, from coordinate 510,346 downwards.
CATGCCCATGTAGACGGCGACGCGGTCTCCTTTTTTTATGCCGAGGGCCTTGAGCGCGTTGGCGAACTTCTGCACTTCGGCGGTCAATTCGGCGTAGGTGAGGCGTCGGATTTCTCCCGGTTCGCCTTCCCAGATGAGGGCGGTTTTGTCGCGGCGCGGACCGCTGAGGTGGCGGTCGAGACAGTTAAAGCTGAGGTTGAGCTTTCCGCCCACAAACCACTTAGCCCAGGGAAGGTTCCACTCAAGCACCTTGTCCCACGGCCGGAACCAGTGGAGATCTTTGGCGACCCCGGCCCAGAAGGCTTCAGGATCTTCAATGGACTGCTTGTAGAGGGTCTCGTATTGCGCGAGGCTCTGGATGTAGGCCTTCTGGCTGAACTCCTCCGGCGGCGGAAAGACGCGGAGTTCACGGAGGGTGGAATCGAGATCCTGATTGGGTGCGGAGGAGGTGGGGTTGGGAACCACGGAGACGTTCACAGAAGACATAAAAAGCCCTCACAGGGAAAGAAAAAACCATGCAAACCGCGGCGAGTCTCAGACGTTGAATTGCGCCCGCGCGGGAAATGCGTGTGGGAGACACTTTAACGACACAGAGGCACCGGGGGCAAGTGCAAGAAGTAAAGCAGCGAGTGGAAGCAGGTTTTGGCGCTCTGCAGTGTTCGTCGGCGTGACTCGCATCACTGCTTCTTTTGTGCGCAGAAGACTATGTATTGACCGCCAGAGGGGGTAGACCTATGGATGGGCGATGCGGGAAATGCGGAACGCAACTTGCTGCGCCGGGGAAGTTTTGTCCCAACTGCGGGACTGCAGCGGCACATGAAATTCGCTTGCACGTGGAGCCGCCGGAGCATGAAAAGGCGCCGGTCGAGAGCGCATTTTCAGGGCTTCTGTACGGGGTAATCCTGGCGCCGATGATGCTGATTGTCGGCATCATGCTTTGCCTTACGGGGCTGGGGGCAATCCTTGGAATTCCGATGATTATCGGAGGAATTCTTGCGCCCCTGATGGGTCCGATGATTGGACTCAGCGCGCCCAAAGGGAAGTGCCCATGGTGCGGCAGCGCGGTGAGCAGCCTTCGCAGCGACCAGAGTTTCGATTGCGAGGCTTGCCACCATCGGATCGCGTTCAAGAACGAAAGGTATGTGACCGCGGCTTGAGGTTGGGGGGAGAGGCATGGGGGATGATTCGCAGAAAAACGCGATTCATCTCATTTCGTAGTTCGAGTACAATCCCGCCATGCTTTTGACTGCAACGATCGAGAAACTGCCTGAAGCGAAGGCGGTTGTGACGCTGTCGGGCCCGATGACGCTGGGAATGTCGCTGAAGCTTGTGGACACGCAGGTGCAGGCGGCCATTGCAGAAGGCGTGACCAAAATGGTCATCGATATGACGAGCGTGGACTACGTGGACAGCGCCGGCCTGGGAGTGATGGCGTATGCCTACAGCAAGCTCAACCAGAAAAACGGAGCGCTTCGCCTTTGCGGAGTATCCCCGCGCATCCTGTCGGTGCTGCAGTTGACGAAGACGGATACTTTTCTGGCGATTGATGCGAGCCGGAACGAGAGCCTGGCGGCGCTGCCGGTGTAGTTTCGTGGAAATGTTGGCCGCCATCATTTCTGACCGGCACAAGAATCTCTTACGGGGCCCTCAAGCCGAGTCGGACAATTGGTGATTTTCCACACACACCGAATGCTATACTTCGACTTCCCCGCGGGAGGTCTTTATGGCACGGCGCTCATTTCTTCGCCAATTAGTTGCGTTACCTTTTGCCGGAGTAGCGTCTTCATTTGGTCAAGAACCTTCGCATAAATCCCTGAATATCATGATGAAAAGCGCCTGGGGATCGGATGATCCGACCAAGGCAGCTTTCCCTTTTCTTCACGGCCTCGCACTTTCGGAGGCGGGCCATTCGGTGCAGATTTTCTTGCTTGGCGAAGCGGTTTCGCTTATGCGGAAATCAGTTGCAGCCGCCGTTGTGCCGGTTGGCTGGCCACCATTAGAGCAGACGATCACGAAAGTTGTTGAAAGGCATGTTCAGATTTATGCCTGCGGCGCCTGCAGCCGTGCACGGTCTGTTCTCCAAACAGACCTGGACCAATGGGGGGCGAAGTTCGGCAACCCCGCGATCTTTGTTTCGCTGGTGGAATGGGCCGATCGCGTAATTACGGAATAATTCAGTAGTCCACCCGGCGACGCGAACGAAGCTGTGCCCGCTCAAATGCGTGGGTTGTGCAATCTGCTCTAGGAAATGTAGCGCTTCTGGTGCCACGCCCATGCGGTGCGGAGGATGTCGTCGAGTTGGGTGTAGCGGGGCTTCCAGCCGAGTTCGCGGATGGCTTTCTCTGAGCTGGCGACGAGGAAGGCGGGGTCGCCGGGGCGACGAGGGTGGATTTCGACCGGGATGGGGCGGCCCGTCACGCGGCGCGCCGATTCGATGACTTCGCGCACGCTGAACCCGCGGCTGTTTCCGAGGTTGAAGATGAGGCGGCTTTTGTCTTGCGGCGCAACTGCCAGCGCGTGCAGGGCCAGCAGATGAGCATCGGCGAGGTCGGAGACGTGGATGTAATCGCGGACGCAGGTGCCATCGGGAGTGGGGTAATCGTCGCCGTAGATGCGGATGGACTTGCGACGGCCGAGAGCGACATCGAGGATGGTGGGAATGAGATGCGTCTCGGGCTCGTGCGCTTCGCCGCGGGTAATGCCATCGGGGCCTTCGGGGGCTCCAGCCACGTTAAAGTAACGCAGCGAGGCATAGCGGAAGCCGTGAATGCGGTTGAACCAGGCGAGCATCCGCTCGACCAGCAGCTTGGACTCGCCGTAGGCGTTGGTGGGATTCAGGGGCGCATCTTCCTGGATCGGAATTGACTCCGGTTCGCCGTAGACGGCGGCGGTGGAGGAGAAGACGAGGGAGCGGGGGCCGTGTGCGAGCATGGCTTCAAGCAAGGTGAGGGTGGAGGCGGTGTTATTGCGAAAGAACGCTTCAGGATGGACCATGGACTCGCCGGCCTCAATGAGCGCGGCGAAGTGGAGAACGCCGTCGAATGGCCGGCCTTGTTTTTTTGCGTCGATGAAAAGCTGTTCAATTGCGGGCCGGTCTGCTAACTCCAATTGAACGAACTCAACGCCCGGAGGCAACAGGTCGAGGCGGCCGTGACTCAAATTATCGATAACAATGGCGTTGTGACCCTGGGCAGCCAAGAGACCGGCAACAGTACCACCGATATACCCTGCACCGCCGGTAACCAATATCTTCACAAAAATACTGTCCTTTCACGAACACTTTGGTTTACCGTAAGTCTATTACAGTAGGCAGGGTTGGGATAGCGGGTGCTATCGACCTAAAGACCGCATTAGAGGCGGCTTGCCGATAAGTACCCTGAAAGCCCGGCATGCGCAAAGCGAGTAGTTTAGTGAGCGCTATTCAGGATAGAATGGGTAAATAGCTCAATTCCCTTTAAAACCGGGAGTTTCCGGTTTCTTTGTTCCGATGCCTTGGATATGAACGGCAGTATCCGGATGTCCGGAGCAGAAGAAGGGCAACAGTTCCGGGCGAAATGCGTCAAAGATGGGAAAAACCCACGATAGGCGCAGTTTTTCGCAATGGAACATGACAATGAAATTGAGAGATTCTTCTTCTCCCCAAATCGGCAGAAACGATGGACAACCTCAACAGGGCCTGAGGATCCAGCGACCGAGAGTAACAGCCGGTTGCTCCAGAGGCTTTTAACGCATCTTACCTGCAGGCGAAAGAAGGCCGGCGGGAGCTGTTGAAAACCAGTCCGTTGCAATGACCATGGACGTTTGAGAATGCTGTCCGGGGCCCCGAATCCTGAGAACGAATGGAAATCGATTCATGAGCACTAATTCGAGTCATAATGCTTCCCAGGGTTTTAGCGGGGCCAGGAATACGAAAAACCGCCGTTTCCATGGCCATAACCGAGGACCAGAAATCATGTCGGTGAATCAATACCCAGGACGGATGAATTTTGGCTTGCTCCCCGAGCCGGAGGGCAGGTCTGCATCGTTTATCACAGCCACGGTCATTAACATGACGATTCTGGCGGTGGCACTTTATGTCGGCATGATGGCCAAGCATGTCATCGAGCAGCATCATTTTGAGCAGACGGAACTGATATTTCCGACGACACCTCCGCCGCAACCCAAGGTGAAAGTACCTCCGCCGCCCAAGTTGCCGCCGCCGCCGAAGCAGGCCGAGATCAAGTTCCAGCCGCCGAAGATCCACATGCCCCGGCCGGAGCCGAAACCAGCTCTGAAGCCGATCGAGATGGAAGCGAAGCTGACTGTTCCGGCGATGAAGGCAGCCAAGCCCTCAATTATTCTTGCGCCGCAGCCCAAAGCTGCGCTAAGGGCCGCGGCTCCCGCGCAGGTTGCGCAGGTGAAGCCTTCAACCGCGCCGGTACACTTTGGCGAGACGTTCGGCGTGACTCCGAATCCGAATGCCACCCGGCCCGCCACTGTGGCAGCGATCGGCAACCCCTATGGGGGGATGAATGGTCCGGCAGTGGCGCCGCGCGGAGTGGTGGGCTCGACGGGCATCGGCAATGGAACCAAGTCCGGATCAAACTCCGGAGTCGTGGGACGCGTGGCCTCAGCGGGTATTCCCGGCGCAACCGGAGTGGAGCATTCGGGCGGCATGACGGGCAAGGTTGAATCCGCGGGCATTCCGAGGATGACGGCGGCGGCGGCAAATACGCCTTCGATGACGGTTGCTCCGGCTTCAACAAATCTTGAGGTGCTTTCCAAGCCTCCGGTGCAGTACACCAGCGAAGCAAGGCAACTCAAAGTACAAGGTGATGTGATTCTGCGTGTGACATTCACAGCGGATGGGCGGGTGGTGGTGAACGGCGTTGTGCATGGACTGGGTCATGGGCTTGACGAGGAAGCGCGCCGGGTGGCGCAGCAGATTCGTTTTCGCCCCGCGACCCGGAACGGGCAGGCCGTGGATCTGACGACCAACATCACGATTACGTTTCAATTGGCCTAACAACGAAACTGGACAGACGATGGCTGGTCTCAGCTCCGGAATTTTCCGCAAGGCACCAGCATCTGAAGAACGACGAGAAGAACCAACCTAGGAGCTAGAAATGATGTTTCGGAAGATTTCCCTCACCTTCCTCAGTCTGATGCTCGGAGTTTCCTGCGCGTATGCGAAGAAGGCGCCAAAGTACGAGCAGACGCACCAGCTTACTGCCGACCAGGAGGCGCTGGTGCAGAAGGCCATCGCACAGGAGAAGGTGCTGATCAAGAATATTCAAGAGCGCACCCCCCTGGTAGAAACCTATATCCAAGACACTCGACCCGATCCGAAGCTTTATGAAGTGCCCGTCGACGACCAATATGTTCTGAGCCGTGTGGACTTTGGCAAAGGGTTCTTCGACAAGACGTATGAACCGCGCGGGTCTTCAAAGAAGGGTTTCTTCAAAGGCTCGATAGGCGCCATCGCCGGGCTGACCAAGGCGCTGGGTCTGGACAAGCGGTATACCTACAATTCCACGGGCTTCATGGAGATGATGTTCATCGACCCCACGGGGTTCGACCAGCAGCACTACACGTTCGATTACGTGCGCCGGGAGTTTCTAGGGTCGGTGCGGACATGGGTATTCGACGTACACCCCAAGGTGACGGGAATGGGAAGGTTTTACGGGCGCATCTGGATTGAGGATCAGGACGGCAACGTAGTCCGCTTCAACGGCACGTATACCAACCCCGGAGGCAGGGACGATTCGCGGTACTACTTCCACTTTGACAGCTGGCGGATGAATGTTCAGCCTGGAGTCTGGCTGCCGGTGGCGATCTATGTGGAGGAAACGAATCGCGGAGAAGGCGACAAGTCAGAGGGCCTGAAAGCTCAGACGCGCTTCTGGGGCTACAGCCTGAAGTTGCCCACGCGGGACAGCGAAAACGTGAGCATGAAGGTTGAAGACGCCGTTGACAAGAGCGACGACTCGCAGGACGTGAGCCCGCTGCAGGCAACGCGCGACTGGGTGACACAGGCCGAAGACAACGTGATCGACCGCCTGGAAGAAGCAGGCCTTGTGGCGCCGCTGACCCCCGGCGGCTATGAGACCAAGGTGCTGGACCAGATCGTCATCAATCTCGCGGTACCGAACAATCTTGCCTTCTCGACACCGGTGCATTGCCGCGTGTTGCTGACCGACACAGTGGAAGCGACCACGGTGGGGAACACGATTCTGATCAGCAAGGGACTGCTTGATTCCCTGCCCAACGAAGAATCGATCGCCTCAGTGGTGGCCCTGGAACTGGCCCATATCGCTTTGGGACACCACATCGATACGCGCTATGCGTTCAACGACCGGCTGATGTTTCCGGACGAGTCGACGTTCCAGCGCATCAGCATGAACCACTCCGACGCCGACGACGCATCGGCGGCCAAGGAGGCGATGGTGTATCTGCAGGCCTCGATGTACAAGGACAAGCTGGCCAGCGCCGGCCTGTTCTGGGAGCAGTTGGCGGACCGGGGCAAGGAGCTGAAGGCTCTGAATACACCCAAGCTGGGCGACTCTCTGCTGAAGCCGGACGGAACGCCATGGATGGCGGAACTGGCGCACGAAGCACCCAAGATCAACTGGGACGACATGACTCAGATTCCCGCGCTGCCTTTGGGGAGCTGGCTCAAGACAGATCCCTGGGACGACAGGGTTCATATGCTGAACGCCAAGCAATATGCGCCGATGACTGCGCGCGACAAGATGCCGCTGGAAGTGACACCTGTGTACTTCAAGCTGCAACGCTATGAGGATGCAAATGTGAACCCGCCGTCGGCTCCGGGCGCACCGGCGCAACCTGCTGCTCCCCAGACAACCCAGCCAGGCGGCGATCAGCCTCCGGCGGCGCAGCAGCAACCCGCGGCGACCGCACCGGGCCAGCAGTAGAATTCGCTTGATGGTTGAAGCCGTGGCGCCAATTTCCTCGCACCACGGCTTGAGCCTCTCCACAAGCAAACTCCAAATCGAAGCCAGAGAGCACTTGAGCTTTACCAGAAATGGATGAGGCTTTGCCCATGAGAAAATCTGCATTTTTTTTGCTTCTTTGCGTGCTGAGCGCCGGGACCGCTGCGGTCCAAGCACAAGTTGCTCCGTCGGCTACCCGCAGTCAACTCTCGTTGACTGCCGGCGGACTGGGCTCACTTTTTCAACCGGACTACGCAGGTAACGTCGTCGCCGAAACTGCGCCGAATCACCTTTACGGCGTGGGCGCGTATGTGGACCTGAAGTTTACGCGCTGGGTGCAGCTTGAAGGAGAAGGCCGCTGGCTGCGCTTCAACACATACGAGAGCATCAATGAGGATAACTACTTGATCGGCCCGCGCGTGCCGATTCATACGTTTCACTTCATGCACGCCACCCCGTATGGCAAGGTGCTGTTCGGCTATGGAAAGATGAACTTCGAATACAGCTACGCCTACGGCAGGTTTGCCGATATTGCTTACGGCGGTGGCGTGGACCTGAAGCTGACGAATCGGATCAGCCTGAGGGCCATCGACTTTGAATATCAGCAGTGGCCGAACTGGGTGAACGGGACGCTGAAGCCTTATGGCGGCAGCGTGGGCGTGAGCTACAGGGTGTTCTGAGGCGGCGGCAATCCGAATGCTTTCTCAGAACCGGACCGTATAGAAGCCTCGCTCCTTGAAGCAAAACTTTGAGTCATGTAGTTCTTCGAAAGAGATCCGCTCGCGGATTTCTGGTTTAGCGTCGTAATCGCCGGACCAGATACCGTAGAGTTCGATGATTCCCTCGTCAAGCGTCTGAAGAAGAGCAGCGAGAGCCTCGCGATTGAAGCGGTCGCTAGCGTCCGCCTCTTCGTCTGTCTCGCGGCACTCAGTTTCTGGCCAACCCCCGTTTTGCAAGATTGCAAAAGGAAAATCGCAACCGCAACAAGAGGTTGAACCGATGTTTTGTACTTCTGGCAAACTGAAATGCGCCTTGATTCCCTCTTCACCGTCTTTCAGGGATTCGACGGAGATGTCCGGCGCATTCTGGTCCCAGCTTTTGCGCGGTATTGGCCGTGAAGTGCCCGCATAAAGCATGAAGCACATCAAAACATTCTAGCCGGGAAATGTTATCGAATGCAAAAGGGCCGTTCCAATCGGAGCGGCCCCTTTTGTTAAGCCTGGTCGAGCGACCTAAGCCGGGGAGGGTGAGCCTTCGGGGTAGTTGGGGCCGCCGCGGCTTTCGGGCTTGAGCACCTGCTGCACGTTGCCGCTGCCGGTATCGCTGGGCGATGCCAACACCGAACGGATGGGCGGGAGTTCCTTGCCCTCGATCAGCATCTTGACTTCCTCAGCGTCGATGGTTTCGCGCTCCAGCAGCGCCGCGGCAATGCGATGCATGGCGTCGGCATGCGACTCCACAATGGAATGCGCTGATTGGTAGGCCTCGTCGATCAGGCGGCGTACTTCGAGATCGATCTGGCGGGCAGTTTCTTCGCTGAAGTCGCGATGCTGGGCAATCTCGCGGCCCAGGAAGATCTGCTCTTCCTTCTTGCCGAAGGTGAGCGGACCGAGACGGCTCATGCCATATTCGCAGACCATGCGCCGGGCAAGATCGGTGGCAACTTCGATATCGCTGCCCGCGCCGGTAGACATCTGCTTGAGGAAGATCTCCTCCGCCACGCGGCCGCCGTAGGCCGTCGCCAAGCGCGCTTCAAGATATTCGCGGGTGTAGTTGTGGCGATCGCCGGGCAAGAAGATAGTGACGCCCAGCGCCATGCCGCGAGGAATGATCGTGACCTTGTGAATGGGGTCGGAGTGCACATGCCGGAACGAGACCAGCGCGTGCCCGGCCTCGTGATAGGCGGTCACTCGCTTCTCTTCGTCGGTGAGCAGCATGGACTTGCGCTCGGCGCCCATGAGCACCTTGTCCTTAGCCAGCTCGAAGTCGTACATCACGACCTGCTTGCGATTGACGCGCGCGGCGTTGAGTGCAGCCTCGTTGACCATGTTGGCCAGGTCGGCTCCGCTAAAGCCCGGAGTGCCGCGAGAAAGGATGTTCAGGTTGACGTCGTCAGCAACGGGCACCTTCTTGACGTGGACGCGGAGGATTTCTTCGCGGCCGCGCACGTCGGGCAGTCCGACCACCACGCGGCGGTCGAAACGGCCGGGGCGCAGCAGCGCGGGGTCAAGCACGTCGGGCCGGTTGGTGGCTGCAACGAGGATGACACCGTCGTTCGATTCGAATCCGTCCATCTCGACGAGCAACTGATTGAGGGTCTGCTCACGTTCGTCGTGTCCGCCGCCGAGGCCTGCGCCGCGGTGACGGCCGACCGCATCGATTTCGTCGATGAAGATGATGCAGGGAGCGTTCTTCTTTCCCTGTTCGAAGAGATCGCGGACGCGGCTTGCGCCGACGCCGACGAACATCTCAACAAAGTCAGAGCCGGAGATGGAGAAGAACGGCACATTGGCTTCGCCGGCTACGGCACGCGCCAGCAGGGTCTTGCCGGTTCCCGGAGGCCCGACGAGCAGCACGCCCTTAGGAATGCGGCCGCCCAGCTTTTGGAACTTCTGCGGCTCGCGCAGGTATTCGATGATCTCCTTCAGTTCTTCCTTGGCCTCGTCCACGCCGGCCACATCCTTGAAGGTGATCTTCTTTTGCTGCATCGAGAGCAGGCGCGCACGGCTCTTGCCGAACGACAGCGCCTTGTTGCCGCCCGACTGCATCTGGCGGAGCATGAAGAACCAGATGGCGCCGAGGAGGACGAACGGACCGATGTTGAAGAGCAGGGGCAGAAGAATGTTGTTCTGCGGATCCTTGAGGTTGAAGTTGACCTTGGCGGCATGCAGCTTGGTGATCAGCGTGTCGCTGTTCTGCGGAATCGTGGTATGGAATTCGTCCTTTGGATTTGCCTTGAGGTGGCCGTGCAGCTCGGTGCCCTGAATGGTCACATCCTGCACTTGCTGCGCGTCGATCTTGTCCAGCAGATCGGAGTAAGCGACCTCCGTGTCCTTACCCATATTTGTGCCACGCTGCACAACGCCCCAAAGCAGCATGAGGCAGATGAGTATAAACACCCAGAACATGATCGTTTTAACGGTCGAATTCACCAGGATTCCTCTTTCCCGGCGGGGGAGAAGTCGACTATCGAACCTCCAACACCGCCCGCATCACCCTTTAGACGCCCCAACCCTCTTCGAAGTCACAGAAAATAGAGGTTCCTTGCGCGGAAGACACAAATAGCATTCCGCCTGGATGAGCAGTAGGCTCGATTGTACCTCCAACCCCTTAAAAACTCCCAAGAATCCTTTGGGTTGGCGAACAGGAATCAAGGGTTCAACCGTCACTAAAGTTGTAGTTGGGAGGGGTTCTGGGGCGGGTCTGCCACCGCGTAGATTCCTAGGTTGAGGCCCGTGCGATTCGAGGTCTCAAAATCGAGATCCTTCGACTACGCTCAGGACAGGCCCTGGGGCACCGGGTTTAGGGGTCGAAGGGTTCCGCGAGCACCTGGATTCCCGGCTCCGGCTCGAGTTCGACGCCCTGCATCCAGATGATGCGGCCATCCAGTTCAAGAACCGGCCAGAGCTGCCTGCGGTCACCGGTAACCTTAAGGCGCTGGAGCACTTCCTTCACCTTGCGCGGGGCGGCAGAGTAGCGGAGGCGAACCCGGTCGCCGGGCTTCCAAGTGCGCAGCAGCGCCTGTCTTTTGGGGCCCTGTTGCGCGCCGACAGGGGGCGCAGCGGTAGCGGAATCCGCGATGTGGAGACGAATGCCGAAGGCGGGCGCCGCGGATTCGCCGGGTATCGGGACGGTGTATTCGTGCAGGGCGCCCGTGGCGGCGATTCTGTCTGATGCAGACTGCGCGCCGATGATCCGCAATTCGCGATGGGTTCGCTCGGCACGCAGCCCGTGGGCGAGCTCGAGCTTTTGTCCAGCGCGCCCAGACAATGCCAGGGCGCGGAGTGATTCAGTCGAGGGGAAGTCGAGTGCGGCGCCGAGTTGCTCGGCCGCGTGGCGCAGGAGCCGCCGCTGCAGGGCCGGGGCGAGCGCGTCTAAGCGGATCACGTCGATGGCAAGGCCCTCGGCGGCGGCGCGACCTCCTCCGCGGACGGGGCGGCCGGGCAGAATCAATTGAGGAGTCAAACGGAACAGCTCGGCCTGCCACCAGGATTCCTCATCGCGTGCCAGCTCAGCCATTTGGGCCAAGTGCTCACGGAGGCGGGGGTTCCAGGTTTCAAGCAATGGCAGCAATTCGTGCCGGATGCGGTTGCGGGTGAAGGTGAGGTTGCGGTTGGAAGAGTCCTCGCGCCAGGTTTGGCCGAGCGCGACAAGGTAGGCTTCAATTTCGGAACGGGTTGTTGCGAGAAGCGGGCGGAGGATCAGGCCGCCGCCGTCCGGGGACTCGAGCTTTGGATGGATGCCCGACAAGCCCTCCGTCCACGCGCCGCGGAGGAATTTGGCGAGAACCGTCTCGGCCTGATCGTCGAGAGTGTGGGCGGTGGCGATTGCATCGAGTGGAATTTCGGAAATCAGCTGGCGGAACCAGGCATATCGCAGGCGGCGGGCGGCTTCTTCAATGGTCTCAACGGGTTTGACGGAATCTACATTCGGCTGCGCTTCGGCGGCGGTGTCAACAGTAGCTTCGTGGAAGGGGAGGCGCAGACTGGCGGCCAGATCGCGGGCAAAGGCCAGGTCTGCGTCCGCTTCGGCTCCGCGCAGGCCGTGGTGCAGGTGGGCGGCGTGGAGCACAAGGCCCAGTTCCGCACGGCGCTCGGCGAGAGCGCGAATGAGCGCCACGGAATCTGCTCCGCCGGAGAGGCCGACGGCCAATCGCATACCGGGCTTGAGCAGCGTGGTGTCGAGGGAAGCAGAGCGGCCGGCTTGTGTGCGGGTGGAGGGGGCACGAGAGGATTGTAAAGGCCCTGGCTTCCAACCTATTTCTTCGCTACCGCGCACACAAAATTTTCGGAAGCGTTGGTGTCGCCGCTGCCTTTGTACTGCGACCCTTGCGGGAAGGGGCAGAGCGGGCGGGTCATGGCCGGCGCGCTCTGCGCATTGCCTGACCCGGAGGAGCCGCCGTGCGTCTTGGTGGCAATGATTGCAGCCGGGGCGATTCCCTTCTCTACCCAGAGCTCGATCGCGGTTCGGACATTGTATTTGGGATCGGGGTTCCACAATGGCGACTGTCCAAAGTTGTCGGGCCCCGGGCCTCCGCCGCAGTGCTGCATGCCGGGAACCAAGTACAGGCGCACGAATGATTCGGTCTGCGCCTTGCCCAGCCTATCGATCACGCTCTGGTAGTAATCGACGGTGCTCAACGCGGGAATCGCGGGATCGTTCCACCCGTGATACAGGAGCAGCTTTCCGCCGCGTGAATAGAACGGCTTGAGGTCAGGATCGACCGAGTCGAGCGAGTGGGCCGTCTTCTGCACGGCCAATGGCAAGCCGGATTCTATGCGAAATGATTTGAAATCCCAATCGGGCTTTTCGTACACCATGTCGGAGTAATACCCGACTCCATACGCCGCCATGAGGCTGTGTCCGGGAGTCGGCCCCGTGATCCAGGTCCCCCATCCATTCCCTCCTTCTTCAGCGCCGGGCAAATACCCCGGAAAGATGGTTCGGCCATGTTCGTCTTTGAGGCCCGCATAGATGGTCTTGAGAGTGGCTATCTGGGCCGCGGTCAAGCACTCGTCGGTATCCAGGCCGCTCTTGCATTCGATCGCGGCGGGGTCGAATTTGCATTCACGGGGATCGTTGAGGATGCCATCCCGGACACCGTCAAGGGCGTCGCATTGGGCGATGACTGCATGCGCGATGGCGGCGATCTTTTTCTGCGGAATAAAGCTATCAGGTGTCGCCGTGAGCGCCTGGGTGTCGGTGACTGCGCTGGTGAGGAGCCTGGTCCAATTATTGGCCGGCGCTCCGGCCAGGATGCCGTCGTAATCATCGGGAAAACGCTCAGCTTCCATGAGTGCCTCGCGGCCGCCGTCGGAGCATGCGGCGAAGTAGGAGCGGCTGGCCGCCGAGCCATAGAACTGCGCGACAACAAGCTTGGCAACGCGGGTCATCTCGTGGATGGCGCGGTATCCAAAGTCGGCAACGTTTTCAGGATGGCCGAGGGCCCAGGTTGCGTCGATCGGCGAGCCGGTGTGGCCCGTATCGGTGGCTACGGACGCGTAGCCCTTTGACATGAATGCGGCCAACTCCGGGATGTCGTAGGAGCCCGCAAAGCCGCCGTTGCCGATGCCCTGAAGCCTTCCGTTCCAGCCTTCGAGCGGCATCCAGATTTCGATGACGATATCGGAGTCGGCGCTGGGAGTGGCCTTCGCCATCACCCTGCAAAAGCCGGGCAGTTTACTCGCGAACGAAGCCAAACGATCGCCGCCATTTGAGGGTGGCGCGGTGTAGGTGCCGGTCGGAAACGCCTTGGCTGAAGTGATGGCGGCATTGGGAATCTGGAGACTCGCAAGCCTCGCACAGGCGTCGTTGGCGGCCTGCGCAGCGGCCGGCGGGTTTGAGGTGGCGGCCTGACCGGGCAAGAGGGTCGCGGCAAGCAGCAGAGGGACTGATGGAAACAGGAATCGGGAGATCCGCATGGTTAACCATCCTGGGTTGCAATCAAGCGCAGACCTGGCGTGAACAAGGTGGGAGCCGGGTGAAGCAGAGCGCGCACCAGAGGATGATAACGCCCTGAGGCTCCGAGTCTGCGACGCGAACGTCCGAAAAACGCGGCTTCGATGTATACTCGCCGAGTCATGCAGGTATTTGCGATTCTTCCAGCAGCGGGGCTGGGCACGCGGATGGCGGGGCCGGCTGCGAAGCACCCCAACGACAAGGACCCGTCGCCCGGGCCGCCGCCTAAACAATTCCTCGAACTCGACGGAGTTCCCATTCTGATTCATTCGCTGCGCGCCTTTGCGGCCGTCCAGGGAATGACGGGAATGTACGTGGCCGTGCGCAAGACGGAGATGGAGCGCGTGGCAGCGCAGGTGACCGAGTACGGATTTACAGGCCGGGTACATGTGGTGGAAGGCGGCGACAATCGCCAGGAATCCGTGGTGCATGCGCTGAACGCGGTGCCGGCCGAGCCGGACGACGTTGTGCTGGTGCACGATGCGGTTCGTCCGCTGATCGACACGGCCACGATTGAGCGGACCATCCACGCGGTGCTGGAACATGGCGCGGCAATTGTGGGAATGCCGGCGGTGGACACCATCAAGCAGGTGGAGCGGACAGCGCACGGTGCGCTGGTGACGGCGACCATTCCGCGCGAGTTTGTGGTGCTGGCGCAGACGCCACAGGGCTTCCGCTATGGACTGCTGCAGCGCGCGCTTGCGGGGGCGACCGCGGACGGCTTTGTGGGCACCGATGAGGCCTCGGTAGTAGAGCGCGCAGGGCTGCCGGTAGCCGTGGTACCCGGTTCTCAGGTTAATCTGAAGATTACCCAGCCGGGCGACCTGGAGCTGGCCGAGTTTTACCTGCACCAGCGCGCCCGCTGATTTCGGCTGAGGAATGCAGACCGGCAGAGTTTCTGAAGACAGGCACGGAGCGCATGGACACACGGATCGGATTTGGCTTTGACTCGCACGTTTTCAAGCCAGGCATACCGCTGCGCATTGGCGGGCTGACGCTGGACCATCCCGAAGGGCTGGCCGGCCACTCCGACGGCGACGTGTTGCTTCACGCCATTACCGATGCCCTGCTGGGCGCCGTTGCCGCGGGGGATATCGGCAGCTTCTTTCCGCCAGACGACCCGCGGTGGAAGAATGCCGACTCGACCATTTTTCTAAACCTGGCAATGGAAGAGCTTCAAAACGCCGGCTACCGTGTCGTGAATATTGACAGCACACTGATTCTGGCCGCGCCAAAGATTGGGCCAATCGCGGGGGAGATGCGGGCCCGCGTCGCCGACCTGCTGAGTATCCATATCGACCAGGTGAGCATTAAAGCCAAGACCCCGGAAGGGCTGAACCTGGATCACGTGGCGCAGTGCCAGGCAGTCGCGCTGATTGAGCGCGTCGCGGATCCAGATGAGTTGAAGCAGATGAGCGCGGTGATTGAAACGCAGCGCCAGCTCGAAGATGTGGTGGAGGACCTGCTGAGCTCGGTGCATGGAGTGCCGAAGAAGCGGGTCGCGCCGGTGTACGACACGGAAGATATTACTTAGAGGCAGGAGCGGGGTCAGGGGTCAGGGGTCAGGGGTCAGGGGTCAGGGGTCAGGGGTCAGGGGTCAGGGAATTGTGCCCGGCTGTTCCCCAGCCCGCAAATGCGGATGTTCGCCGTTGCCGGTTTGTTCCGGCGCGATGGTCGTGAATCACGAATTTGATAGTGCTGTTCTCCTCACAAATTCATTCGTTCCGTCTGAAAAATCCAGCTGGAGTTTTGACTCTATGAGCCTCCGTGCCACCGCATTGTTTATCTTCGCGCTCTGTGCTTTCCTGCCTCTCGGCCTCGCTGCCCAGAATGCGGCAGACTGGCGCACGCCGACAGAGATTGCCGACTACCGGACCACGCCGAATTACGCGGATACGGTTGCGTATCTGGAGCGCATTGCCGCGGCTGCGCCGGGGCAGGTGAAGATTGAGAACTTCGGCAAGACGGGCGAAGGGCGTGATTTGAAGATCGTGATTGCCTCAAAGGACGGCGTCTTCGACCCAGCCGCGATTCATGCATCAGGACGGGCGATTCTGCTGGTGCAGAACTCGATTCACGCGGGCGAGATGGACGGGAAGGATTCGTGTTTGGCGCTGCTGCGCGACATCGTGATTACGAAAAACAAAGCCGCGCTTCTCGATCATGTGGTGTTCGTGTTTATCCCGGTCTACAACATCGACGGGCATGAGCGGCGTTCGGCTTACAACCGCATCAATCAGAACGGGCCTGAGATTGGCAGGCTGGCGCGGGAATGGAAGCAATATCAATCTGAACCGGGACTATATGAAGGCGGACGCGCCGGAGACGCGCGCCTTTCTGAAGATGTTTCACCGCTGGCTGCCCGACTTTTTTGTGGACGACCACGTGACCGACGGCATGGACTACCAATATGACGTGACCTTCGCGGCCGACGCGGGGCCGGACGTGGCGCCGGGGATTGCGAATTGGCTTCGCGAAACCGTGACTCCCGAGGTGAACGCACAGGTGAATGCCGCGGGGCACCTGTCCTTCCCTGCCCTGATCAACTTGAACGACGACACCGACCCTGCGCAGGGATTGAGCTTCAGCAACAATCCGCCGCGCTTCTCCACCGGCCAGATGATTCTGGAAGACCGGCCGGGTTTGCTGGTGGAGCTGCACATGTTGAAGGACTACAAGACGCGGGTGACGGGAAACTATGAGCTGCTGCGGGCGCTGCTGGAGGTGCTGAACCGCGACGCGGCCAAGCTGATCGCGCTGAATCGCGAAGCCGATGCAGAGGCGGAGAAGCTGGGATCGCACTCGCTGGGGAGCGAGAAGTTTCCGCTGGCGACGGACTGGAACGGCGAGACAACGCCAGTTGTGTTTCACGGCTACCAGTACACGCGGGCTTTGAGCGAAGTTTCAGGAACGATGTGGATCCGCTATACCCATGAGCCGTGGAACAAAACTCTCCCCCTGGCAACGGGCGCGAAGATGACCGTCTCGACAACGCCGCCGGCAGGTTATATTGTTCCGCCGCAGTGGACGCACGTGATCGATGTGCTGGCCGCGCACGATGTGGCGATGCGGCGGACGAGCGCGGCATGGACGGGGAAGGTGGAAAGCTACCGCTGCTCGGGGATGGTGTGGCAGGGCCCGCCGTTTGAAGGGCGGCATCCGATCTTTCACGGCGAGGGAGCGGGCGCGGAGCCGGGCCGCTACGGCACCTGCGCGCTGACCACGGAGAGCATGACGTTCCCGGCTGGGTCAGTGGTGGTCGCGCTAGACCAGCGGCTGTCAAAAGTTGCGATCCACTGGCTGGAGCCGGATGCGCCGGACTCTGCGCTGAAATGGGGCTTTTTCGATCCGATCTTTGAGCAGCGGGAATATGGCGAGGCCTACGTGCTCGAAAAACTGGCACGGGAAGAGATGGCCAAAGATCCTGCACTCGAAGGCCGAATTTGAGCGGCGGGTTGAGACGGACCCACGCTTCGCGGCCAGTCCGGAGGCGAGGCTGGAGTTCTTCTACGACCGCTCGCCGTGGGGCCTCGCGAACCGCGTGGGCGAGTATCCCGTGGGGCGACTGCTCACGTTGGATGGGATACCTGTCGAGTAGTTGACGGGACGAGATAGTTCGCGGAATGCAAGTTGCGGCAGCAAATGGACGCTGGGCAAGAATTTGATTGCAGTTTTTGCAGTTTGGCCTTACCGTGACGGGGAGCTTTCATCTCAAATTCTGGAGCACTCACCATGAACTTTGCGCTTTTCCTGTTGCAGAATAATGTCGATCCCGAACAGGCGAAGAAGATCGCGATGATCTTCTTGGGGATCATGCCGATCATTATCGTTGTGGGTCTGGCCATTGTGATTCTGCCTTTCTGGTTTATCTGCAAAAAGGCTGGATTCTCTCCGTGGCTCTCGCTGCTGAATATCATTCCGTTAGGGAATGTGATTCTGATTTATGTTCTGGCCTTTGCCGAGTGGAAGGTAACGCCGCTGCCTCCGCCGCAGATGGGCTACCCTTATCCACCCCCGCCACCGCGGCCTTAAGAGCCTGTTCGTCCTACGTGGGCAGGCCCCAGAAAGAAAGCTGATAGCATCGAAGAGGAACGCACCTCAACGATGCCTGAAGCAATTCTCTCTGCAGTAAAGACTCCTCGTGTCCGATTTGCGCCCTCGCCCACCGGCTTCCTGCACGTGGGCAGCGCGCGCACCTTTATCTTCAATTGGCTCTACGCACGCCACACCCAGGGAACCATGGTGTTGCGACTTGACGACACCGATGTCGAGCGCAACACCGAGGCCAGCGTGCAGTCGATTTTTGAGGGATTGCGCTGGCTGGGTCTCGACTGGGACGAAGAGTACAAGCAGTCTGAACGCCTTGCCCTGCACCGCGAGGCCGCCGATGAAATCTTTGCGAGGGGCCTGGCCTATCGCGACTTCACGCCTGCGCATGCGGCGGGCGAAGATCATTCTTCCGCGCAGGGCGCATGGCTTTGCAACCCTGGCATGCGCGAACTGCCACGGGAAGAGAGCGACCGCCGCGCCGCTGCGGGCGAGCCGTTTGCGCTGCGCTATCGCGTGCCGCGCGGTGTGGACAGGACGCTGCAATTTGTCGATGGGGTGTATGGTGCGCAGCAAAAGCTGGCCGACGAGGTGGAAGACTTTGCCCTGCTGCGATCGGATGGGATGCCGACGTATCACCTTGCCTCGTGCGTCGACGACGCCGATTTGCGCATCAGCCACATTATCCGCGGGCAGGATCACCTGACCAACACCTTCAAGCACCTGCTGATTTTTGAAGGCCTCGGCGTTGCGCCGCCGCAGTTTGCGCATCTGCCGCTGCTGGTGGCGCCCGATGGAGCCAAGCTCTCCAAGCGCAAGCATGGCCCGGTTGTCAGCGTCACTACGTATCGCGATGCCGGCTTTCTGCCGCAGGCGTTTGTCAACTTTCTCTGCCTGCTGGGCTGGTCACCGAAGAACGACCGCGAGTTTCTCGCTGTCGACGAGCTTCGCGCCGCATTCACGCTGGAGGGCGTCAACCGGGCTAACGCCGTTATTAACTTCACAGAAGATGACCCCTTTGATGCGAAGGCCGTCTGGCTGAACGCTGAGCATATCCGCGCGTTGCCCGTCGACGCGCTCAGCCGGAGCCTGCAGCCATTTTTCGAGCAAGCCGGATTCGATGCTTCGCCGGAAAAGCTGCTCGCGGTCACGCCGCTGATTCGCGAACGGATCAAGCTGCTGCGCGATGCGGTGACTGCGGCCGACTTTTTCTTTGTGAAGGAACTGGCGCCGTACGATCCTGCGGAACTGATTCCCGCTAAAAAAGGGAGAATCGACGGGCGATGCGGCTCTGGCGCTGCGTGTGTTGCAGCACGCAGGGGAGGTGCTGGCGACGACTGCGTTCGATCACGATGCGCTGGACATGGCGCTGCGCACTGCAGCCGCTTCGCTGGGAATCAAG
Organism: uncultured Acidobacteriaceae bacterium; assembly: GCA_963780515.1. Taxonomy (GTDB): domain Bacteria; phylum Acidobacteriota; class Terriglobia; order Terriglobales; family Acidobacteriaceae; genus Telmatobacter. The sequence goes on along the minus strand of CAWACG010000012.1, from coordinate 491,287 downwards.
GCCGGTCCCATGTTCCAGCCGATCCGGGTTGCCGTGTGCGGGCGCAAGAACGCGCCGCCGCTTTTTGAAACCATGGTTGTGTTGGGCCGCGAGGTGTGCATCGAGCGGATCCGGCAGGCAGAGGTCAAATTGCAGTCGCTCGGTTGAGCACGTCGTCGCACGTACAATTAAAAGAAGCCCTGTAGGTAAGGAACCGCAGTGATGACCAACGCAAATTCTGAAAGCCCAGACGTTCAAAACCCGACAGCCTCCTTGAAATGCACCATCTGCAGGGAGCGTCAGGGCAGGACTTTAGTCGTGCCGACAGACGATCCCAATTGAGGTTGGGCTTTAGCCCCTGCGTGCTTCTGTTTCTTCAAGTATGCCGTTCCAAACGGATACTCATTTGAACTGTTTGCCAGACCCGCTTTCACCGGATTGTTTTCAATGTACTCACGATGCTGTTGAAAGCTCCTTTGATCAAGGACGCGTACATCCGAGTACCCACGCTGCCAAACCTCGCCGCGAAAACCGAGTTCCTTCCTGGCGCGAAAGGAAAAGCTGCCTTTGACCAATTGCATCGCCTTCTCAATACTCATGCCGCCTGGAACGGTCATCAGAATGTGAACATGATTGGGCAAAAGAACGAAGTCGTGAACGGTCATTTTTCCGGAGCGCATATAGGTTCGGAGAACTTCGATAAAGATTGCCGCCATGCGATCCGTCTGGAAGAGTGACCTTCCGCCTGCTGTTCGTGTAGTTACAAAAAACGTGCGCGGGTAAAATGAGGCGCTTGATGGATCCGAAGGCCGGGCAGGTATCGACATCGCAGGGGCTAAAGCCCTCCACCTTTCACTGTCGCGTACGGCACGACTGAAGTCGTGCCCTGACGCTTCCAGCTTACTCGAACTCTTCGCAACCAATGAATCCTGGATTGACAGGGTGATCTCGCAAGAGAGGTCGTCTCGCTATTTTCCTGCAACCATAGACGATACTGCCGACGCACTGAGACAGTCCATGCACAATCGCGCCGCTCTTCTTGAGGACAGCCCTCCAATGGGATAATGAAGGAAAGCCATGACCGAGACAAATTCGGAAAGCACGGACACTTCAATTCACGAAGCACACGCTCCCTCCAACTTCCTCGCGGAGATCATCGCCGAGGACGTGCGCACCAAAAAGTACGGCGACGCGGTGGTGCAGACGCGCTTTCCGCCCGAGCCTAACGGATATCTCCACATCGGCCACGCCAAGGCTATCTGCCTTGACTTTGGGCTCGCCGACGAGTTCGGCGGCAAAACCAACCTGCGCTTCGACGATACGAATCCTGAAAAAGAAGAGCAGGAGTACGTCGATTCCATCCAGAAGGATGTGCGCTGGCTGGGGTTCGATTGGGAGCGCCTCTGCTACGCGAGCGATTACTTCGGGCAGCTCTATGAGTGGGCTTTGCAGCTGATCAAGGCGGGCAAGGCTTACGTGGATGACCTTACCGCCGACGAGATTCGCCAGCATCGCGGCACATTGACGGAGCCGGGCAAAGACAGCCCCTATCGCAACCGGACAGTCGAGGAAAACCTCGACCTGTTTGTCCGCATGAAACAGGGCGAGTTCCCCGACGGGAGCCGCGTTCTGCGGGCGAAGATCGACATGGCGTCGCCCAACCTGAACCTGCGCGATCCGGTGATGTACCGCATCCTGCATGCGACGCACCAGCGCACCGGCGACGAGTGGTGCATTTATCCGATGTACGACTACGCCCACGGGCAGTCGGATTCGCTGGAGCGCGTCACCCACTCGATGTGCACGCTTGAATTCGCCGACCATCAGCCGCTCTATCGCTGGTATATCGAGAACCTCGGCATCTTTCCCTCGCAGCAAATTGAATTTGACCGGCTCAACCTCACCTACACCCTGCTCAGCAAGCGCAAGCTGCTGCAGCTGGTGCAGGAGAATTACGTGAACGGTTGGGACGACCCGCGCATGCCGACTCTCTCCGGCATCCGGCGGCGCGGCTTTACCGCCGAAGGCCTTCGCACTTTCTGCGCTTCGATCGGCGCGACGCGCACCAACGGTACAACGGACATTGAGATGCTGGAGCATTTTCAGCGCGACGATCTGAACCGCCGTTCGTCGCGCGCCATGGCCGTGCTGCGCCCGCTCAAGCTGGTCATCGACAACTATCCCGCCGGTCAGGAGGAGTTCGTCGAGGTAGCCAACAATCCTGAAGACGCTTCGGCCGGGACGCGCCAGGTGCCCTTCTCCGGCGAGATTTATATCGAACAGGATGATTTCCGCGAAGTTCCTCCGCCGAAGTACTACCGGTTGTCGCCGGGCAAGGAGGTTCGGCTGCGGAACGCCTACTTCGTGACCGCGCAGAGCGTGGTGAAAGACTCGGCCGGCAACATTGTCGAGGTGCACTGTACCTACGATCCGGCGAGCCGCGGCGGCACCTCACCCGACGGGCGCAAGGTGAAGTCGACGATGCACTGGGTGTCGGCCACGCACGCCATCTCCGCGGAAATTCGCATCTACGACAAGCTCTTCGCGAAAGCCAATCCTTACGACGTGGAAGAAGGCGAGGACGTCCTCAGCAATCTCAATCCCAACTCGCTCGAAGTTTTGACGGGCGCAAAGCTTGAGCCTTCGCTTGCCCAGGCAAAGGTTGGAGAGCGCTTCCAGTTCGAGCGCGTCGGCTACTTCTGCGTCGATCCCGACTCGACGGCGGAGAAGCTGGTGTTCAACCGGACACTGCCGCTGAAGGACTCGTGGGCGAGGATTGAGAAGAAGGCTGGGAGCTAGTCAGCGGGTCAGCAAGTCAGCGAGTCAGCGGGTGGTTTGCTTCCGTGCCTTCCAGGATCTCAAAAGCGGGGCTTGGGGTGCGGGGCGGTTCTGGCGCTTCAGCTACTTTTGCCTGGATCCGGGCTTAGCCGTGCGACGCTGGCTCAGATAATCCGCCACAATCCACGCGGACGCGGCGATTGCGAGGGTTTCCGCACTTTCTGACCAGTTCTCAAAACTATGAGGATTGGCAAAGAGCAACGGCAACCAGGTCAGCAACAGGAAACCCACGGTCATCACCGCCGTCAATCGAGCCGCAAGCCCGGCCTTGAAACCCGTGAGCAGGGCGATCGCGGCAAGGGCAAAAGCAACAGTGGTTGCAACAGCCCAGAACATCTGGCCAGGCGGAATCCACTTGGGAACGAGGCTCGCTGTTGCATTGAGATAGAAAAGCTGTTCCAGCGCGAAAGAGATCACACAAATTGCGAAAGAGTAGTACCCGATCTGTGCGAATCTTGCTGCTCGGGCCGGAACGATTTGATCGCAGCACGCATACAAAATTGCGGCTCCAGAAGCTAATGAGAGTTGTTCAAAGACGTTGCCATAGCTGTTGTAAACGAGCGGGTGCGCAACGATGAATGGCACCGCCAGCAACGCGAAGATGAAGTAGATCGCAAGCAGTGCGACAGTAGCCGCCCGTGCGGCTCGCGGCCATTGAAGGGATATGCCTGCAACGATTTCGATGGCGCCCACGATATAGGTGAGAATCTCGTGGTGAGGGACGATATTAAGCGTGTCGATGTCATGCCGCGCCAAGGCAGAGATACCGGCAGCAATCGCCGCCGCGCCGTAGAGGCAACGCCCCAGAGAGAATTTCATTTGAGCGCCTTAGTCAGAGTTCATGCTGACATCTTATGCGAATTGCCTTGGAGTGCGGCACAGCTCTGACCATCCCGAAAGGAATGGAGGCCTCTACTTTCCGATCACGTCGATGGGGACGGTGATGGTCTTTGGCGGCATGCAGGCGTTTCTGTCGCAGGCCTGAAAATGCAGCTTGGCCTCGACCAGATGATTGCCGCGGGTGGCGACGATGCGCGCGTTGATGATGAACTCACCGGTGTAGACGCTAAGCTTGGTCGTGGGGTCGAGGGGCAACGTGATGTCTGAACCGGTGGGGTAGGCGGCGCCTTCGAGCCGCACGCCGGAGGACGCAGGAATCAGGAGGTCGGTGGGAATTAGATAGTCCTGGCTGGGCGTGTGGGAGTTGATGTGCAGGCCCTCGGCGACGCGAAAGTGCATCTCGACGGGGCTGGATTTGCCCGTGGGCACAGTGACCTGTTCGGGATAAAGGTATTGGACCGCAGCACCATTGAGGATGGAGCGGCTGGGGGAGTCGGTTTGCGCGTTGACGATGCTCGGGGCAAAACAGAAGAGCAGAAAGGTTGCGAGCGCGATCACGGGGAGTTCCTGCTTACCCACCCTGGCCGCAAAACCAAAGACGCGGCGAGGGTGGTGCACCCCGCGTGTGATCTGTGTTTTCAACTCGTCATTGTCCTTGCTTTCCCAGGTCTCAAAAGCGAGACCTGGGGCACCCATGTTAGTTGACTGGCCCAAACTAGTTCCCTTCTCCCAATGCCTTGCGGATGTTGGCTTCGATATCGTCTTTTGACGTGAGGCCCAATTGAACGGCGACCACCTTGCCGCTGCGGTCGACAAAGAATGAAGTCGGCAGAGCGTCCAGCCCGCCGTAGGAGGGGCTGATGCTGTCTCCATCGATCAATACCGGATAGGGCATGTGCATCTGCTGGACGGATGCTGCGATGGTTGCCTTCTCCTTTGCCCACGCGGCCTTGTCGCCCTCTTGCAGGTCGTCGCCCTCGGTGGAGACTCCAAGAATCTCAAAGCCCTGGGAAGCATACTTGTTGCGCAACTCAATCAGCCAGGGCGTTTCAATTTTGCAGGGACCGCACCAGGTGGCCCAGAAGTTGACCAGCACGGCCTTGCCTTTGTAGCTATCGAGCGAGACCTCTTTCCCATGCAGGTCCTGGAGGGTAAAGTCGGGGGCCGGCTTATTCATGAGGGGGGAATTGTATTGCGACATGTCGCCTGCTCCGCTGGGTACCAGTTCGCCTCGCGCGACGGAGGCCAGGCGTGCCTCCGCGGCCTGCTTGCGGTACTCCCAATTAGCCCAGCCCGCCCAGGCGAAGACTGCGAGAAGGAATAAGACAGCAAAAAGGACGAATGTATTGCGCTTCACGGGAAAAGACCTCTTGGTTTTATTGTACGAGTTCGAACAGTTGTGAGTGGACAGGGGTCAGGGATCAGCCTTAAGGGGCAGCCGTCCGACAGGTCTTCGTCGCCGGCGTGGTGATACCATCAGAAACCGATGAACCGCAACAATGAAAGGGACTGCATGAAGCCGGCGGAACTGGTGCGCACGGAGGCGGCGGCGCTGGAAGCGCTGGCGGAGCGGCTCGAAGGTGCGATGGCTGCGGACTTCGACCGGGCGGTCGAATTGATCCTGCGCTGTGGCGAAGGCAACGGGCGCGTGGTGGTTACCGGCATGGGCAAGAGCGGCATTATTGCGCAGAAGATTGCTGCGACGCTGAGCTCGACGGGATCGCCGGCGCTGTTTCTGCATCCGGCCGAGGCGGTGCATGGCGATGTAGGCGTGCTGATGCCGGGCGACGTGGTGATTGCGCTCTCGGCGAGCGGCGAGACGGAGGAGATTCTGCGCCTGCTCGCTACGTTGAAGCGCAAGGGCGACGCGCTGGTGAGCTTCTGCTGCGAAATGAATTCGACTTTGGCGACGGCGAGCGATGTGGCGCTGGATTGCGGCGTGGCGCGGGAGGCGTGCGGGCTGAACCTGGCGCCTACGGCCTCGACTACAGCGATGCTGGCGCTGGGTGATGCGCTGGCCATTGCGGTGAGCGTGAAGAAGGGCTTCAAGGCGGAGGATTTCGCGGAGCTGCATCCCGGCGGAAAGCTGGGCAAGCGGCTGGCCAAGGTGAAAGACCTGATGCACGCGGGCGACGAGGTGCCGGTGGTTGCGCCTGCGACGCCGATGACCGATGTGATCTATGAGATGTCGTCGAAGAAGCTGGGGATTACGACGGTGCAGGAGTCGGGGAAGCTGCGCGGCGTAATCAGCGACGGCGATCTGCGGCGGCTGCTGGAGCGCGAGGGGGGCGCGGCGCTCAGCAAGACAGCGGGCGAGGCAATGAACGCGCATCCGCGGACGATTGGCGGCGAGGAATTGGCGGCGAAGGCGCTGGCGATTCTGGAAGAGCGGAAGATCACTTCGCTGGTGGTGGTGGATGCTGAGGGCAAGGTGGAAGGCATCGTGCACCTGCATGATTTGTGGGGCGTGGAGTTGATTTAAGAGCAGGGATCAGGGGTCAGGGGTCAAGGGTCAGGGGTCAGAAAGGCGCGCGGGTATTCGGTTGTGGTTTCTCAAGTCTGAAAGGCGGGACCTGGGGCATCCCAGCGGTCAGCCAAGTTGAGGGTTGAGCAGGGCGATCATCTCGAGGTCGCGATCGAGAATGACGGATTGATCCGGCTCGGAATCGTTGTATCGGACTTGAAGCCGCTTGTCTTTGACCTTGCGGATGAAGTTGTCGGCATCTTCCTCCTTTCGGAATCGCCGAACATATGTGCCGGAGCGATATTCCTGAACGAAGTAGTAATAAGTGATCTCGACCCAGAAGCGTCGCGGCCCATCCTGATGAACTTGTCCCGACAGAATCGTGGCATCGGTCACGGGCCAACCAGCCATAGCCTTGTTCTGGCGCCATTTCTGATAGAGCTTGCGCACGCCGAACGCCGCGATTGCGCCGGGAATAAGCCCGAAGACCTTGAGAAGCTTCAAAATTCCTAGAAGAATTGCTTCCCAGGGCATGTTGTGGAGATTCATGGTTGAAAGTATGCCACATGATCTCCGAATGAACGGACTCCTTCTTCCAATGGAGTCAGAGCTGCCCGGCCGCGGCACAGGGCCGTGTCACCGGTTCCACGCTGCGTGTCTCCGCTGACACGCGCAGCAGGAATGGAATCAGCATAGCTCCTTTGTTTCCAGCGGGCGACTATTGGCCGTTGGCTTGCAATGTCGAAGGCCGGGAGGCGCGAAGCGGTGAACAAGTTTGCAGTCAGGTCGCTAAGGATTGCGGTGCGGAGAAACGCGGCACGCAAAACGGAGCCCGCTAGTCGAACATTTAGAATGGTTGCTGCTTCATTTTTCATTCGTCCGGCACAAACGGGCGGGAAAGTTCGTTCTCAAATCTCTATGCAACGTTGGTCTAAGCTCTTTATTCCCACACTTCGCGAGGCCCCGACGGACGCCGAGGTCGCCAGTCACAAGTTCCTGCTGCGGGCCGGATACATTCGTCAGCTCGGGGCCGGCATCTATAACTATCTCTTTCTGGGGCAGCGCTCGCTGAACAAGATCATCGGCATTGTCCGCGAGGAGATGGACACGATCGGGCAGGAGTTCTACCTGCCGGCGATTTTGCCGCGCGAGCTTTGGGAGCAGAGCGGCCGCTGGAGCATCATCGGCGAGAATATGTTCCGCCTGAAGGACCGCAAGGGCGCGGACCTGTGCCTCGGCTTTACGCACGAAGAGATCATGACTTCGATTGCACGCAGCGAGTTGCGCAGCTACAAGCAATTGCCGCAGATCTGGTACCAGATTCAGGCGAAGTTCCGCGACGAGCCGCGGCCCAAGTCGGGGCTGTTGCGGGTGCGCCAGTTCACGATGAAGGACAGCTACAGCTTTGACATGGACAAGGCGGGGCTGGACAGGAGCTACGACCTGCACGATGCCGTGTATCGCCGGATTTTTACGCGCTGTGGGTTAAGGTTTGTGGCCGTCGATGCCGATTCTGGCGCGATGGGCGGATCGCAGTCGCAGGAGTTCATGGTCTACACCGAGGCGGGCGAGGACCTGATTGCAAGCTGCCCGGTGTGCGGGTATGCGGCAAATTTAGAAAAAGCGACTTCACGGCTTGATGGGGTTGTTGAGATGGAAGCGACGAGTGACGGGATGCCTGAGCTTGTTTCGACGCCGGGTTGCGCGGCCATCTCCGACGTGGCGGAGTTCTTCAAGATTTCTCCGGCGAGCGATATAAAGTGCGTGGCGTATATGGCGTTGAAGCGCGGCGCGGCGGGAAAGCCCGATACGTGGCACGGCGTGGCGGCCTTCTTGCGCGGCGACCACCAGGTGAACGAGACCAAGCTGCTGGGAGCCGTGGGCGCGGCGGAGTTGCGCACCATGCAGGGCGAGGAACTGGAGAAGTATTTCAAAGGGCCGGCAGGATTTCTGGGACCGGTGGGTCTGCAGCATGATGACAAGCCGCTGGCAGATGGATTGACGGTGGTTGTGGACAAGTCCCTCGAAGGCCGCAAGAACCTGGTGGCCGGTGCGAACAAGCTGGATTATCACCTGCGCAATGTGACGCCGGGGCGCGATTTCACGTGGACGCTGGCGGCGGATATTCGCAGCGTGAACGAAGGCGAAGGATGTCCCGTAGATCATTGTGCAGGCAAGCTGGTGGTGGGCAAGGCGGTCGAGGTCGGGCACATCTTCAAGCTCGGATATAAGTACACGGAAAGCATGGGCGCGCGGGTGCTGGACGAAAACGGCAAGGAAGTGATGCCGATCATGGGCTGCTACGGGATCGGCATCGAGCGCATTCTGACCGCAGCCATTGAGCAGTCGAACGACAAGAACGGGTTTTGGCTGCCGGCGTCCATTGCGCCTTTCACGGTGGTGGTAACGGTGACCAACGTGGGCGATGAGACGCTGCGCGAGGCTGGAGAAAAGCTGGCCTCGGAGCTAGAAGTGGCGGGGCTCGACGTGCTGCTCGATGACAGAGACGAGCGAGCGGGAGTCAAATTCAAAGACGCTGACCTGGTGGGAATTCCCTATCGCATCAACGTGGGCAAGAAAGTGGCAAGCGGCCAAGTGGAGCTGATGACGCGCGCAACCGCCGCCAGCGTGGACGTGGCGATGGATGCAGTGGTGGCGATGCTGAAGGAACGTGTTGAGGAAGATGGATTGCTGTTGGCGCTTTAAGGCCGGCGGCAGAAAGCTCACCAAAGGGAGTGGCGATGGCGCTGAAGGTCAAACTGGCGAAACCCACGGGGAAGCATCCCTGGGCGATGATGCTGTTGCGCGTTGCCCTTCTGCTGTTCGTGGCGGCTTGCCTGGTGGTGGTCGGCTTTGGCGGATTCTATTACGTCAAATATCAGGGCATTGTGGACGCCCGATTGAAGCAGCCATTATTTGCCGACACGGCGCAAATCTATGCCGCACCGCGTGAAGTAAGGCCAGGGCAAAAGCTCAGCATTCAACTCATCGCGAATGAATTGCGGGAAGCCGGCTACACGACGGACGGCGCAGCGCAGGCTTCTCCGCTGGGCACCTACAGCGAAACGGCGCAAAGCATTACCGTGCACCCCGGGCCGCAGTCCTTTCACTCTGAAGACTCCGCGACCATTCACGTGAACGGCGCGGTGGTGGACTCAGTCACGGGCGAACATGGCGAGGCACTGGCCAGCTATGAGCTGGAGCCGCTGCTGATCACCGGCTTGAGCGAAGATGCAAACCGCACGAAGCGCCGTCTTGTGACCTACGAAGAACTGCCTCCAAACCTTGTTCATGCAGTGGTTGCAATTGAGGACCGGCGATTTTTCGACCATGGGGGCGTGGACTACATCCGCATACTGGGCGCGCTACGCAATGATCTGACGCCCGGGCATCGCTTTGTTGAGGGAGGATCGACCCTGACGATGCAACTGGCGCGGGGATTCTTCCTGTCGCCGGAGCGGCGCATCAAGCGCAAGCTGATCGAAATTGTGATCACCTTCCAGCTCGAACACCGCTTCAGCAAGAAGAAGATCTTTCAGATGTATGCCAACGAGATCAACCTTGGCCAGCGCGGCAGCTTTTCAATTGATGGCTTCGGCGAGGCAGCGCAGGCTTACTTTGGCAAGGATGTGCGCCAGCTGGACCTGGCTGAGTGCGCGCTGCTGGCAGGCATCATTCAGAGTCCGAATCGGCTGAGCCCCTTCCGTCATCCTGACCGCGCGATTGATCGGCGCAACCTGGTGCTGGATTCGATGGTGGAGACCGGCGCCATCACCAAGGAGCAGGCGGAGGCGGCCAAGCAGGAGCCGCTGCATCTTTCGCCGGGAAGCGTGGATGCGAGCGAGGCGCCGTACTTTGTAGATCTGGTGCGGGACGAACTGGTGCAAAAGCTTGGCGATCGCGACTTCAATCGAGAGGGGCTGCACATTTACACTTCGCTCGATCCTGATCTGCAGCGCCTGGCGTCGGAGGCTGTGGATTCAACGGTTCACGTGGTGGATGAGCAAGTGGACAAGCTGTATGCGCGCCACAAGAAAGGGGTCCAGACATCGGTGCCGCCCATCGTCTACCCGCAGGTGGCGCTGATTGCGCTCAATCCTCACACCGGGCAGGTGCTGGCGCTGGTCGGAGGCCGCAACTATGGCGCATCGCAGTTGAATCACGCGGTGGCCAGCCGGCCCACGGGCTCCATCTTCAAGCCGTTTGTCTATGCCGCGGCCTTTAATACTGCGGTTCAGGGGGTCATGCTTCCGGGGCAGAGCAAGCTGTTCTCGCCGGTGACCATGCTGAATGATCAGCAGACCACCTACGACGTGGGCGGGCAGGAGTACACCCCGCGAAACTATCACGGCGAATATTACGGCGAGGTAACGGCACGCTACGCGCTGCAGCGGTCAGACAACAACGCGACGATCAGCCTGGCCGGCCTGGTGGGCTTTGATCAGGTTGCGGCGCTGGCGCGCGATGCGGGCATCAAGAATGCGCGGGGGACGCCGTCGGTGGCCATCGGTTCCTACGACGCCACGCCGCTGGAGATGGCCGGTGCGTATACGGTCTTCGCCAACAACGGCCTGCATCTGGATCCATGGATGCTGGCCAGCGTGCGCACGCCCACTGGCGACATCATTACGGACTACACGCCATCTTCGAGACAGGTTCTGGACCCGCGCGTAGCCTTTTTGATGACGAGCATGATGGAGGATGTGTTGCGCGGCGAGGGAACGGGCGCCGGGGTGCGCAATATGGGGTTTGTTTCTCCGGCGGCGGGCAAGACGGGCACGAGCCACGATGCATGGTTTGCCGGCTTTACCAGCAACCTGCTCTGTATCGTATGGGTGGGCAACGACGATTACTCCGTCCTTCATCTTGAGGGCGCCCAGGCCGCCGCGCCCATCTGGGCGGATTTTATGAAGAAGGCGGTGCAGTTGCCGCAATACTCCGACACGCACGACTTCACACCGCCGGATGGGGTGGAAATTGTGAGCCTGGACAAAACGACCAACCTGCTGGCCGATGCCTCGTGCCCTGACGATTATGATGCGGCGTTCCTTACCGGCACTGCGCCGACCGACACATGCGACCATCCCGCGGCCGATCATCGCAATATATTGCAGAAAATCTTTGGACTGGGTAAGCCGGGAAACTAACGCGGCTCAACCATCTATCTGAGATCCATCCGGCATTGGCTGGCACTGCCGGCACCAGAAGGTGACGCGCGCGTCGGGGCCCTGAATGCGGCGGCGAATGGGATCGGCGCAACGGCGGCAAGGCTCGCCCGCGCGGCCGTAGACCCAGAGGCTGGCAGTGGGATCGGATGCGTGCGTGGTGCGGCGATGGAGCCCGCGAAATGTGACGATGGCATCGCCGGAGTCCTCAAGGACGTTGGCGGCGATGAGTCGTTTCGCGGTGGCGATGAGGTCCGCGGACTGTTCGGGAGAGAGCAGGCCGACGGGGCAGAACGGATTGATTCCCGTGAGAAAGCAGATTTCGGATTTGAAGACATTCCCCACGCCGGCCAGCACTTCCTGATGAAGGAGCACGTCGGCAACCTCTTCAGTTGCGGAGGCGAGCAGGCGGTGCGCAGCGGCTTGCGCATCGAATTCCCCGCTGAGCACGTCGAGGGAAGGGGGCGGAATCCTGCGTTCGCGGGCGAGCGATTGGGCAGTGTGGATCTGCGCGACGGGCACGTGAAAACCGACTGCGTGATACTGCGCGTTTTCAATGACGATGCGCATGTGGCTGGCGGGCTTTTGCCATCGATCGCCGGGCCGGTAAATGTGCCAACTGCCGCTCATGAGCATATGAGTGGCGAGCGTTCCCCCGCCGGAGAAATGAATGAGCAGCCACTTGCCGCGCGATTCCACCTGGTCAACGATCTGGCCGGCCAGCGGCGTGTCGTCGTCGAAGCGCGTGAGCAGCGGATAGGTGGAACGGAAGCCGGTAATGGGCTTGCCGCCCAGGGCACGTGTCAGCGCGCGCGCAGTACGGAAGATGGTGTCGCCCTCGGGCATTGGCTATTGCAGCTCCTCCGGCAACGGGTCGTGATGCGGCAGCGGCATCGGGATGCGGCGCAGGTGCATGCCAAGAGGGCCGGAATAGAATCCTGCATCCATGAGAAAGCGGGCCATGGGATGGGCCGAGACCGGCTGGCCGTTGATGGTGGTGATGAGGACGCCCTGATGTCCCGAGCCATGCATGCGTTGCTGACCACGGGCGCAGATGAAATGGGCAAGGCCCGCGGCCACCTGCGAGCGCTCCGGCTCATCAGCGGGAATGAAGACGAGCAGGTTGGGATTGTTGCGGCGGAGCCATGCGACCAGCTGGCCGTTGCGCAGGATGACTTCAGCATAGGCTGCGCGGCTTAACAGTCGAGGAGCGGTTTCAGAATCGTCGTCCATGACGGGGAGATCGGGCCAGCGGAGGACCGAGCCATAGGGGTTGGCCGGATCGGTTGCGGCGAGTTGGACGAATTCTGGCTTCTCCGGAGGCGGCTCGGTGCGCAACTGGCGCAGCAGATCGACAGCAGCCGGCAGCGCGAACTGCGTGGCGCCCAAGCCGGCAACAAAGTAGCCGCGGCGAATGCGGCCGCTTTCTTCAAGCGCTTTGAGCACGTCGTACACGGCGCTGAAACCGCCGGGAACATTTTCTGCCGCAACCGACTCGCGGGTGAGGATCCCGTAGCGGCTGAGGAGCTGAAGGGCGAGGGCGTGACTGGCTTCGGTGGTCGTGAGGGCGAAGGCTGATGGAGGATTGTGGTCTCCCACCCTTTCGTCTGAGAAGCGACGAAAGGATGGGGCACCCGGCTGCGGTGGGTTCTTGCTTTCCAAGGTCTCAGAAGCGAGACCTGGGGCACCCATGGTGGTGCGGGAACGAGGCGCCGCGTTGCGGATCGGGAGCAGCGACCAGCGGCCTTGCGCGGTGGGCGGCGTGGTGCGGCGGGAGCGAAAGACCGTACCAGTCTGCACGCGTCGCGGGGTGCGGGCGCTTTCAGGGCGGAGGATGTAGGCGCGGAGAGCATGAAGGGAATCATTGGTGACGAGGCCCCGCCAAACCAGGCTCCACAAGGCATCGATGGACTCGCCGGGATAGCCGCCGCCTATCGCCTGATGCAGCGGATCAAAGAAGCTGGCGCCGGTGGATTCGAGGGCAGCCAGGAGCTTTTCTTCTCGCTCATTGAGGGGTTCTGTAATGGGCCGTTGTTGCGCCAGCAAGGGGAGCTTGTCGGCGAGGAAAAGGGCGATGCGGCCATCGCGCTCGCCGAGCGGTTCGACGCCGGCCCAGGCCACTTCACCCGCGGCAATGAGCGTGTCAAGGCCTGCAGGATCGTAGTCTGCAATGCGGGCTGGAAAGATGGAAGTCTCGAGAAGCGACGCCGGGATGGGCGCGCCTTGCAGATTTTCAATTGCATCGAGCAGCGCGTCGAGATGGACGTGCCCTCCGCGGCGCGGTGAGAGCAACCCCTGCCAGTGGGTGAGGAAACGGGCCAGGGTGTGCTGCTCCACCGGCTCGACCTCGCGGCGGAGTTTGGCCAACGACTTGCGGCGAATCTGGCGGAGAATTTCTGCGTCGCACCATTCGCGATGAAGGCCTCCGGGACGGAATCCGCCCTCGAGAATACGGCCCTCGTGGGCAAGCTGGCGGAGCGCACTCTCAATCACGGCGGGATCGAGCGCAAAGCGTTCGGCGGGCTCGCGCAGGGTGAATGGGCCGTGGGTGCGGGCAAAGCGGCGGACGAGCTCAAGTACCGGCTGCGCAACTGGCTCAAGCAGCGCGGTGGGCAGGCCTGGAGGGAGCGGAATCCCCAACGCATCTCGGTAGCGCGCGGCATCTTCAGCGGCGATCAAGCGGCGTTCGCCGGCGATGCGCAAATCGAGCAGGCGGCGCGAACGAACCAGGCGATCGATGGATTCAAGGACGGAAGGGTGTGAGGCACGGAGCGCCAGTTCAGCCCGCGAAAGATCGCCCAGGCGCAGGCAAAGGTCATGAATGCCGTCGGCGGTGCGGGCACGGTAGTTTTCCGGCAGACATTGGGCTGCCTCTTCCACGTCAGCGATGGCGTCGGCATCCAGCAACTCGCGCAGGTCGGCCTCGCCTAGTATCTCGCGCAACTGATCCTGATCGATGGTGAGGGCCTGGGCGCGGCGCTCGGCCAGCGGGGCATCGCCGTCATAGAGGAAGTTGGCGACATAGCTGAAGAGCAGCGAGGCGGCAAAGGGCGACGGTGTGCGCGTTTCCACCACGTGCACGCGGAGCTTTCTCTGTTCGATGGCACTGAGAGTTTCAATCAACGCAGGCATATCGAAGACGTCGCGCAGGCACTCGCGATAGGCCTCGAGAAGCAGCGGAAATGACGGATAGCGCGAAGCGACACTGAGCAGATCGTAGGAACGCTTGCGCAATTGCCACAGCGGTGAGCGCTGGTCGGCGCGACGGCGAGGCAGCAGCAGCGCGCGGCCCGCGGCTTCGCGAAAACGCCCGGCAAACAGGGCCGTGGTGCCAAGCTGGCGCAGGACCAGTTGCATGGCTTCAGCCGACTCGACGAGGAACCAGTCGGGATCGGGCGGCTCGTCGGTGTCAGGGAAGCGCAGGACGAAGCCGTCGTCGCCCCATAATGTTTCGACTTCAGGTCCGCCGGAGGCACGAATGCGCGCGCTGACGGCCATGGCCCAGGGAATGTGGATGCGGCTGCCAAAGGGCGTGAGCACGCAGACGCGCCAGTCTCCCAGCTCATCGCGCACACGCTCGATGACGATGGTGCGGTCGTCGGGAACCGCGCCGGTGGCGGCTTCCTGGTCGGCGAGAAACTGGAGCAGATTCTCCGCGGCGCCGGGGTCAAGGTCGTGTTCCGCAACGAGGCGCGTGAGGGCGGCAGGTTTGGGCAGGGCGCGGAGCTCCCGAACGAGAGCGCCGATCTTCTGGCCAAACTCCAACGGGCGGCCGGGGCCGTCGCCCTTCCAGAAAGGCATTTTTCCTGGCTCGCCGGGCGCAGGAGTGACAAGAACCCGGTCGTGGGTGATATCGACGATGCGCCAGGTGGATGCGCCGAGGATGAAAGTCTCATTGGGGTGAGACTCGAAGACCATCTCCTCGTCAAGCTCGCCGACGCGCACGGATTTGCCCTCGGTGTGGGCCAGGAATACGCCATAGAGGCCGCGGTCGGGAATGGTTCCGGCGTTGAGAATGGCGAGGCGGGCAGCGCCGTCGCGGGCCGTTACGACGTTGCGGATGCGATCCCATGTGAGCCGCGGACGCAGTTCGGCGAATTCGTCGGAGGGGTAGCGGCCGCTGAGCAGGTCGAGCACACCTTCAAAGGCGGAACGGGTAAGAGCGCCAAAGGGCGCAGCGCGGCGGACGAGGTCGTAGAGGAAGTCGACGGAGACTTCGGGCTTGGGGTCGGGCGGTAGTTCGGTCCCCGGCACGATGCGACGGGGCTTCTTCGAGACGAGCGGCCTGGGGGTGTTGGGCGGGTGAGCGACGATGGCGACAAGCTGCTGGGCGAGGACGTCGAGTGGGTTACGCGGGAAGCGGGTGGATTCGATGTGGCCCTCGTGCATGGCACGGGTGACGGCAGCGCAGGCGACGAGGTCGGCACGGTATTTGGGAAAAAGAATGCCCTCGCTGACTGCATCGACGTGATGGCCGGCGCGTCCTATGCGCTGCATGCCGCTGGCGACAGAGGGCGGGGCCTCGATCTGGATGACGAGGTCGACGGCGCCCATGTCGATGCCAAGCTCGAGGGTTGAAGTCGCGCAGAGAGCTTTGATTTGGCCGGCCTTGAGCTGTTCCTCGATGACGGAGCGCTGGTAGGCTGCCAGCGAGCCGTGGTGGGCACGGGCAATCGGTTCGCCGGCCAGGTCGTTCAAAGCTCCGGCAAGGCGCTCGGCCACCTGGCGGCTGTTGACGAAGAGGATGGTGGAATTGCGCTCGCGGATGAGCTCCAGCAGGCGGGGATGGATGGCGTTCCAGATGGAGACGCGGCGGGGCATTTGCGAGGCGGGACCCGAGGGAATTTCCTCCATGGCATTGAGGCGAGCCATATCTTCAACTGGAACTTCAATTTTCAGCCTTAACTGTTTGGGCGCACTTGCGTTGACGATGGTGACACTGCGATAGCGGAGAGATGCCATTTCGGGAAAATCCGAAGCGCACGATGGGACTGTAAGGGCTTCATCCTTTAGGCGAGAGTTTGTGCTGGATAGTGCTGAATCGTCATTGCTTGAGTGCGGAATTATTTTTTCGTTAAAAGGCGGCTCCACAGAGATTTCCACACCCCCCAGAAAGCGCGCCACTTCCTCCAGCGGGCGCTGCGTTGCGGAGAGGCCGATGCGCTGAATCGGACGTTTGACAAGGGCTTCAAGGCGCTCCAGCGAAAGGGCAAGGTGGGCGCCGCGTTTGGTGGGGACGAGGGCGTGGATTTCATCGACGATGACGGTGTCGACGGTGCGAAGTGCGTCGGCGGCCTGGGAGGTGAGGAGGAGGTAGAGCGACTCGGGCGTGGTGATGAGGATTTCGGCCGGCTGGCGGCGGAAGCGTGCCCGCTCGCGCTGGGGGGTGTCGCCGGTGCGGACACTGATGAGCGGCTCATGGAACGGGACGCCCATGCGGCGGGCCATGTTGGCAATGCCGGCAAGGGGCGAACGCAGGTTGCGCTCCACGTCGACGGCGAGGGCTTTGAGAGGAGAGATATAGACGATGCGGCAGCCGGGTTTCTTGCCTGCCGGGTCCGGATGCAGCATGAGGCGGTCGAGGCACCAGAGGAAAGCGGTCAGGGTCTTGCCGGTTCCTGTGGGGGCCAGGATGAGCGCGCTCTCGCCGCGCGCGATGACCGGCCAGCCGAGACGCTGGGGAGACGTGGGTGCATCGAAGACGGCCTTGAACCACTCCGTGGTGACGGGATGGAAGCAGGCGAATGGATCAAGGGCGGCGTCGGGATTGGGGAGGCGCGGGGACATGCTGCAATTGAGAATAACGCGAGTGGCGGCGAAGAGGAAGCGAAAGAAAGACGGGA
This sequence comes from uncultured Acidobacteriaceae bacterium, assembly GCA_963780515.1. Taxonomy (GTDB): domain Bacteria; phylum Acidobacteriota; class Terriglobia; order Terriglobales; family Acidobacteriaceae; genus Telmatobacter. Next base: position 474,158 of record CAWACG010000012.1, on the reverse strand, counting down.
ATTGGAGAGCCGTGCCCTAAGAAAGGCTACTCGCGTCGGTTCAGCCCGAGTAATAAATAATCTCCAATCGCGCCTCCGACTGTGGCACTTGCAGAAGTTGCACATGGCGCGGACGCTGAAGCGATAGAGCACTGCTAGGATTTCGTGCAGGGGATAAGTCTTGCGGGAACATCTGGCTACGCTGCTGGACGACTTTCGGCGGTTCGATCGCGGGATTGCAGTTGTGCAGTTGCGCGGGGTCCGGCGGCGCGTCACTACCTACGGAGAGATCGCGCGTCTGGCAGGTCGTTTTGCGGCGTTGCTGGCCGCGCAAGGTGTTGGTCCCGGCGACCGCGTGGTGCTTTGGGGAGAGAACAGCGCGGAGTGGATTGCTGCATTCTACGGAATCATGCTGCGTGGGGCGCTGGCGGTTCCTCTGGATGCGTATGGGAGCGCGGATTTCGCGGCGCGGGTTGCGGCGGATGTGCGGCCGAAGCTGGCGGTGGGCGATGCGCACTTGCTGAGGCAACTTCAGGGTGAGTGGCCGCACGTTGCCTTTGAGGATTGGGATACGTCCCTTCCGAGCGAAGAGCTTGGGCCGGTGGCGGGGCTTTCGCGGGAGACGCCGCTGCAAATTTTGTTTACCTCCGGGACGACAGGCGAACCCAAGGGCATTGTGCACACCCATGGAAACGTGCTGGCGAGCGTGGGGCCAATTGAGCAGGGAGCGCAGCCCTACATGCGCTACGAGAAGTTCGTCCATCCACTGCGCTTTTTGCACACGCTGCCGCTGAGCCACGTATTCGGGCAAACCATGGGGCTGTGGGTTCCGGCGATTTTTGCGGCGGAGGTGCACTTCGAGAGCCGGCTGGTGGCGCCGCGCCTGATTGAAACCATCAAGCGGGAGCGGATCTCAGTGCTGTGTGCGGTGCCGCGGGTGATGGCCCTGTTGAAGACTCATCTTGAGATGAGCCGGCCAGGGTTGGCCGAGCGCCTGGCTTCGTCAAAAGGAATTTCGGCATGGAAGAGGTGGTGGCGCTTTCGAGGCGTGCACAATGCTTTCGGATTCAAGTTCTGGGCGCTGATTTCAGGTGGCGGGGCGCTTGCGGGGCCACTGGAGCAGTTTTGGAACGCGCTGGGGTTTGTGGTGGTGCAGGGCTATGGGATGACGGAAACCACGGCGCTCATCACCCTCAACCATCCTTTCCACGTGGCAAGCGGGACGATTGGGAAGCCGCTGCCGGGACGCGAAGTGAGGTTGGGACCGGATGGCGAAGTACTGGTGCGTGGGCCGATGATTTCAAACGCCACCTGGAGCCATGGAGAACTGAAGACTCGCGCAGACGAGTGGCTGGCGACCGGCGACCTGGCCGAGACGCAGGCGACCGGGGAACTGCGCTTTCTGGGACGCAAGAGCGAAACGATTGTGACTGCGGCGGGGGTGAATGTGCATCCCGAGGATCTGGAGGCCGCGATCGAGCAGGAGCCGGAGGTGGCGGCATGTGCCGTGGTTCCGATAGAGACGGCGAACGGGCCGGAGCCATGCGCGGTGCTGGCTGTACGAGGCGCGGGCGAGCACATTGCACAGGCAGTGGAGAGAGCCAATGCGCGGCTGGCGGAGTTCCAGCGAGTGCGGCGATGGGTTCTATGGCCGGAGCCGGATCTGCCGCGCACTTCGACGGGCAAGGTGCGTCGAAAGGCGGTGGCGGCATGGCTGGCCTCGGTTGAGGCTGCCGCTGCAGGGGATCTGCAGAGTGCAGCAGCAAACTTCTCACCCAGCGGAGACTGGCTGCTGGCGCTGATCAAAGAGATTGCAGGCGAAACGCCGCCGGGAGTCGGCGACGATCTGCGATTGAGCGAGGATCTGCATCTTGACAGCCTGGGACGAGTGCAACTGGAAGCGGCGCTTGAGGAGCGGCTGGGGATGACCCCGGCGGGCGGAGAGATTGACCAGGCACGCACGCTGGGCGATTTGCGCAAGCTGGTTGCTGGAGACGGGGTGAGGGGCGCGGACAGCGCATCCGTTGCACCACCTGGTGCTGCTGCGGAAAGCGGACAAGGTCAGGGGCCATCGGGCGTAGGGCGGCAAACAGCCGAAGAGCCGCAGGGCGCGGCTAACCAGCCTGTTGTGGTTGGCCTGAATTCTCCGCAAGAAGCTGGGCGGGAAAAGTATATCTATCCGCATTGGCAGTGGTGGATGCCTGTGGCATGGGTGCGGACGGTGTTTCTCGAGGCTATCGCACAACCGCTGGTGCGGCTGCTGGCAAGCCCGCGCGTGGTTAAGGGGCCTGCCCTGCTTGGCGAGGAGCCCATGCTGATCATCTGCAACCACGTGACGGCGTACGACGGGCCGCTGGTGGAGTACGCGCTGCCAGGGCCTATGCGACGGCGAATGGCGGTGGCGATGTCAGGAGAGATGCTGGAGGACTTCCGTCATTTCCGCAACCCCGAACGAGCCGCAGGGCGCAGGCGATTCATGCTATTCGGCCCGGCTGCTTATCTACTCTTGACCGCGCTCTACAATGTGTTCCCGTTGCCGCGGAGGAGAGACTTCCAGCGCAGCTTTGCGCACGCGGGCGAGGCGCTGGATCGTGGGCTGAATGTGCTGGTGTTTCCCGAGGGGACACGGTCGGAAGCTGGAAAACTGGCTCGTTTCCAGCCGGGAATCGGAATGCTGACGAAACAATCCGGCACGGCGGTGCTGCCGGTGGCGATCAGGGGGCTGGGCGAGTTGAAGGCGGGTCAGAAGCGCTGGTTCCGCTCCGGCAGAATTGAAGTGCGGGTCGGTCAGCCGGTTCGCTTCGCACCTGAAGTGAGCGAGGCAGAGATTACAGCACGCCTGCACGCGGAAGTGGAGCGGCTGTTGCAAGGGTAAGTTCGCCGAATCTGTGCGCGAGAAAGCAGACGATCTGAGGTATGCGCCGGTTTGGGATTCGGGTCCGCGCTCCTTTGCGCAAACAAACTGACGCCGCTCCGATGCCGGGAGCGGCGCAAGTTGAAATGCCGGATTCGAGTTGGGGTGACTTTACAGTTCGTTGGCGAGAATTGTTTCGGCGGGTGAATCTGCATCGTAGAAGTTTTGCGGCTCTCCACGATAGCCGCTGCAACGCGCGTACATTTGCAGTCCCAGACTCGAGGGAGATATTTTGGCTTCGTCGCTGGAGACAAAGAAACTGGACTTGACTCTCTTCTGAAGCAAGCCGAGGTCGAAGAGATGTTCAATATCGCGTTCTATGCGGATGAGGTCCCGCCATCCGGTGAGCTGCATAATCTCCTGCGTCGTGCAGGCGGCGCCTTTTGAGCCCACGCGCCCGAGCGAGGACTGGCCCTTGGTTGCTCTTGAGCACGCGGCGGTAAAGATAAGGATGTGCATGGCCGCAAGCTGGCTAAGCAAATCAACAAAGGCGAGATTGGATTCGTCTTTCCCATCCACGGTGCAAGACGAAGCCAAGAGACCGGCCCACAACTGCCGGGTTGCAAGCTGGTCAGCCCATGATCCGGCTTCAAGAATTCGCAGAACCAGGCGCGGATGCGCAAAGATCCGGTCGCGATCCGGTCTCATCGCCAACATCGCTTCCGCCTTGGTCACGATTTCAACGACGCTTTCGACCCGATAATTACTTAGTCCTTCGCGAATGAGCTGCCTCACATCTTCGTTGGAGGCCGGAGAGATCCTGCTCAGAAATGCGAGGACCTTGGCTAGCCGAAACTCCCTCAGGATGTCTTCCGGCTCCGTCTGATCCAATTGGCTCTTAAGAGGGCTCTCCCAAAGGCGCACGTCCAGGCCCTTCGGTAGCACGAAGGACAAAGCTACGCCATCTTCACCCCAACGGACAGCCATGGTCTTCAAGGTGATGCGGCGTTCAGGACTCTTTTCAGCCGGCCCTTTCCTCTGCAGGGTGAGAGAGACCACCTCGCCCGGCGCCCAGCGTTCGGATGTGAGCAGGTACACGCCGGTCGCGCTGATGTCCTTAACCCGCTCCTGCTTCATTCCCGATCCAGTTGCATGGAAAGCAGCAAGTTCAGGTGCGGCCCGCCGTTCAGCCCTTTGGCCGTTCGGAGAGGGCGCGTTGTCGATCGCGCTGTTGGTTCGATTCATGGCTTTTCCGCCTCAAGACCTCTGAGCTTCGAGCGGCTGCCGGGTCTTCTGCCGTTCGTCCTTCGCCGGTCCTTCGTCTTTAAGGTCCGGTAAGGGGTCTTTTCAAGACCGAATTTTACTCCCGCATCACACAAAAGTGTAAGGGGAGATACAACTTTCGGGGGTACCTTCGTCATTTTTGCGCCTCAGCGACACCGCTTCCAAATTGCTGCGCGAACTGCCCTCGAAGCTGCGGAGACTGGTTCCACTGTCCTTCGCTGCCGGCGAAACACCGCCTACGTCTCCTGCCTTGTTGCCTTTAGCGGGGTTGCTCCGACCCGAATCCTTCCGCCCGGTGGATGGAACCGGCACTTCGCCCACAGAAAATAAGACGCTACTCGTGCCGGAAGGCCGCTGTAGTGGGTTCGACGCCAGAACCAGGCTTCGGTTGAGAAGTCGAGGGGAAATATCGGGACCTGCGGACCTCAAAGGCCGCTTCAGAGTCGGTTGATGGCTTCGGTATGCATCCGGGGTGAAAGTACGATAGCCTCAGAGTTCATGTTGCGGGGAAAGAAAAACCCGGTGCATTCGACGGCATCTCTCGATGCGTCGCTTCAGAAGCTGCTAAACCAGGCGCGCCAAGCCGCGCGGCATTCATATTCGCCGTATTCGGGATTCAAGGTTGGGGCAGCCCTGAAGCTGACCAACGGCAAGACGGTGACCGGAACGAACGTGGAGAACGTGAGCTATGGGCTGACGATCTGCGCGGAGCGATCGGCGCTGGTGCGCGCGGTGGCTGAGTTTGGGCCCAAGATTCGCGTGGAGGCAGTGGCAATCGCAAACCTGAATGATGCCGCAAGCCCGCCATGCGGAGCCTGCCGCCAGGTACTCGCGGAGTTCATTCTGCCCGAGGCGCCGGTCGTGTTTCCAACCTCCGATGGGGTGCGGGTGATGCCCTTCTCTGCCGTGCTGCCGCTGGCGTTTGAGATGAAGCTCAAGTAAGGCTGGGAGATCAATGAGCGAGACACCAGGAAATCCCGAAGAAGGAAGAGCGGCACAGTTGCACATGATTGACCTGATTCGCAAGAAGCGGGACGGCGCGGCGCTGAACGCGCATGAGATCGGGTTCGTGGTGGCCGGTGCTGCGGATGGATCGATTCCGGCGGAACAGCTTTCGGCGTGGCTGATGGCGGCGTGGCTGAATGGATTATCTCTGGACGAAACATGGGCGCTGACAGTGGCAATGCGCGACTCCGGAGAGAAGTTTTCCCCGAGCAGGCTTGGCAAGATTGCTGTCGATAAGCACTCGACCGGCGGGGTGGGCGACAAGACGAGCTTCCTGGTAGCTCCGCTGGCCGCCGCGTGCGGGCTTGCCGTACCGATGATTAGCGGGCGGGCGCTGGGACACACCGGAGGGACGCTGGATAAATTGGAGTCGATTCCGGGCTACCAGACGGCGCTGACGCTGGCAGAGTTTGAATCCGTACTGTCAAGGTGCGGGGCCTCGATTGTGAGCCAGACGCCGGAGCTGGTTCCGGCAGATCGCGTTCTCTACGCGCTGCGGGACCGAACGGGGACAGTGGAGAATCCAGGGCTGATTTGTGCGTCGATCCTGAGCAAGAAGCTCGCCGCGGGGCTCGATGCGCTGGTTCTGGACGTAAAGACGGGGTCGGGCGCATTCCTCAAAAAGATGGAGGATGCCGAGTACCTGGCCGCGCTGATGGTGGCGACAGCCGAGGCCGCCGGGACCCACACCGTGGCGCTGCTGACCGATATGGGACAGCCTCTTGGCCAGGCAGCCGGCAATTGGTTGGAAGTGGTCGAGTGCGTGCGACTGCTGCGCGGCGAGCGGCCCGAAGGGAGCGAGGACCTGCGCGAATTGTCGCTGCAACTCGCCTCCTGGATGATCGCGCTGGGCGGCAAAGCAGAAAACCTGGTTGACGGCTACGCGATGGCTGAGAAGGCGCTGGACGATGGGTCTGCTTTACGCGTGTTTCTGGAAATGGTGGAAGCGCAGGGCGGAAATGTGTCGGTCTTCAAAGATATGAAGGGGTTCCACAACCCGGGCGTGGCGCAGGTCCTGGATGCGTGGGAGACCGGCTACATTGCAGCGATGGACACGACGGCTATTGGCTGGGCGGTGCAGCGGCTCGGCGCGGGCCGCGAGAAGGCCGGCGAGCCAGTGGATCCGCATGCCGGGATTCTCTTCCATGCAAAACGTGGGTCGCGGGTGGAGAAGGGACAGCCGCTTGCCACGCTCTTTGCGATCGGCGAGAAAATGCTTGCGGAGCCACTCGAGTTGTTCAAATCGGCGATCACATTCTCAGAGAGTGCGCCGGAGGCGGTGCCACTTGTGAGCCGCATCTTTACCCGCGAAATGGCAGAGGAATACCTTCGCAATGCTGGTAAGGTAGGGGAAATCAGGGAGTAGGGGCCAGGGAATAGGAAACAGCATTGTAGATATTTTGCGTTTCGCAGATTCCCCCCACGATGTCCTATGCCTTTCTTCGTAAGGAGCCACTAGATTGGATCGATTCACCGGAATGCTGGGGATACTGGCCGTGCTGTTGGCGGCGTGGCTGGGCTCGACGGATCGCAGGCATATCCGCTGGCGCACGGTGGCCTGGGGGCTCAGCCTGCAGTTCATCTTCGCCTTCCTGGTGCTGCGTTTCGATTATGGACAGCGGGCCATGACCGCGGCCGGCGACGTGGTGAACAACATGCTGGCCTCTACCCAGGCGGGCACCAAGGTGCTGTTTGGAGCGCTGGGCACACCCAACACCTCGCTGGGATCGATCTTTGCCTTCCAGGTGTTGCCGACCATCATCTTCATCTCGGCGTTCTTCGCGGTGCTCTACCACATCGGACTGATGCAAATCATCATTCGCGGACTGGCGTGGGTGATGCTGAAGACCATGCGCATTTCCGGCGCGGAGAGCATGAATGTGGCGGCGTCCATTTTCATGGGGCAGACTGAAGCGCCGCTGACGATACGGCCGTTTCTGTCCAAGGCCACGCGCAGCGAGTTGATGACGATTATGACCAGCGGCATGGCGCACGTGTCGGGCGGCATCATGGCCATGTACATCTCGCAAGGCATTGAAGCGCGGCATTTGCTGTCGGCAGTAATCATGACTTCGCCGGGCACGATTCTCATCTCAAAGATGCTGGTGCCCGAGACGGACGTCCCCGCGACCGAGGGGCGGGTCGTGATACCGAAAGACGAATTGCACAAAGATGAAAACCTGATTGGGGCGATTGCGCGCGGCACCATCGACGGCGGCAAGCTCGCGCTGAACGTTGCCATCATGCTGATCAGTTTTTTGGCGTTGGTGGCATTGCTCGACAGCCTGCTGGGCTGGGTCCACCTGCATAACGGGATGCACTGGGTACCCGGCAGCCTGGGAGAGATTCTTGGATTTGTGGGTGCGCCGGTGGCGTGGCTGATTGGGGTCCCTTGGCATGACTGCGCGGCCATCGGCAACCTGCTGGGCACGCGCATGGCGCTGAACGAAGTGGTGGCCTACATCGCGCTGGGTGCGCAGAAGGCTACGCTGTCGCCGCGTTCTTTTACGATTGCAACTTTTGCGCTGTGCGGTTTTGCGAACCTGGGGTCGATTGGAATGCAGATCGGCGGAATTGGCGCGCTGGTGCCGGAGCGGCGCAATGACCTGGCCAAGCTGGGCGTGCGGGCGATGCTGGCGGGAACGATGGCGAACCTGATTTCGGCTGCGATTGCGGGAATGTTTTTGGGGTGAAATATATTCCGGATTCCCCACCCAATTCAGGTGGATGAGTCAGTCATTGTTTCTCTGGCGTGCTTGCGGCGGAGACGATACGTCAGCGTCAATGCGGTGACCGAACCGCAAGTGAGCAAGCTCGCCGCCATGCCCAGAATGAGCGAGAGATCCTGCTGGTAGAGGCCGTGGACAATCCCTATGGCCTGCAGGATGCTGAAGCCGCCGAAGGTGATGAGGGAGATGCCTTCATCGCTTTTCTTGCGCCAGACGGCGATGACCTGGGGCACGAAGAGCAGCGCGTTGCAGAGCAGGCCCAGACCAAAGATGACCGCGACAATCTCTTTCATGCGGTCTTTCCTTCACCTTGAAATCTTGCCAGCCCGCGGGCTTTGGCTTTCGCTGCCTCTTCTTCCCTGCTCCTGGGGGGCGCGTTGGTTTCAAGCGAACGGAGAAGCCGCGTCGACACGGCGGCGACTTCGTCCACTGCAGCAAGAAACGAACCTTCGTTCGCCTTTGACGGCTTCGTAAATCCGCTGATCTTCCTGACAAACTGGAGCGAGGCGGCTCGAATCTCCTCGTCCGTGACAGGAGGGTCAAAGTTGAAAAGCATCTTTATGTTGCGGCACATTGCCCTGGACCTCCGCTGAACAGGATTCGCCCTTCGTTCAGATTGATTACTATTCTCCATCTTGATGGTGTTGAGACAGAAACGCGCGCCACTTAAGCCTGTAAAATCTGAGGAACGCAGTCTCTGAGACACAAATGACCTATTTCGACCAGGTTGCCGAGGCAGCAAACTACTTGCGGAGCAAGCTGGGAAAGCTGACGCCGCACGTGGGCGTTGTGCTTGGGTCGGGGTTGGGAGCGGTGGCCAACAACGTAACCGAAGAGGTGATCGTTTCTTACCGCGAGATTCCCCACTTTCCGCCTTCTACCGTGGAAGGGCACTCGGGGCGGATTGTCGCCGGCCGTCTGGGCGGGTCACCGGTTGTGATCATGCAGGGCCGCGTGCACTTTTATGAGGGCTATTCCCCGGCGCAGGTGACTTTCCCTATGCGGGTCATGGGAGCGCTCGGCATCCGGGCCGTGGTGCTGACCAATGCCGCGGGAGGCATCGAGGAGAGCTACCGTCTGGGCCAACTGGTGCTGATTGCCGATCACATCAATATGATGGGCTGGAATCCGCTGGTGGGGCCGAACGAGGCGAGGTTTGGAGTGAAGAAAGGCGCCGGACAGCGCTTTTTCGATATGACCGAGGCCTACTCAAAACGGCTGCGCGATATGGCGCAGCTGGCAGCCGCCGACGATGGGGTAACCCTGGAAGAGGGCGTCTATCTGGCGGTCAGCGGGCCGAGCTTTGAAACGCCGGCGGAGATTCGTGCATTCCGGACGCTGGGAGCCACGCTGGTGGGAATGTCCACGGTGCCGGAAACGATTGCGGCCCGGCACATGGGCATTGAAGTGCTCGGCATCTCCTGCGTGACGAATCTTGCCGCGGGGATGAATACGGAGCCACTGAGCCACGAAGAGGTGTTTGAGACCGGCCGGCTGGTGGAACGGCGGCTGGCGGTGCTGCTGGAACGTGTTGTGGTCTGGATCGCCACGCTGCTGGACGCCGAGTCATCGGCGAGAGAGCGCCGGTGAGTCTGAGTTAGGCGCCGCAACCTGCTTTGCCGGCCGAAAAGTTGATGGACAGGCGGACCGGGGGCCGGATTCCACATTTGTAACTGGGTAATGGGCCAAAGGTGGTACAGCCAGGTCCGCAGTTTTGGGACTACCCTCGTGGCTGATATCGGTATTGGTTCGTTTATTCAACATTCACAATGAATCCAAATGCCGGTGAGATGCGTACAGATAAGTTGAAAGAGATGATCACCAGGTGGCTCACAACCCGGAAGGAGCAGTTGGAAGCGGCGTTGCGCGTGGGAATTTCGCCCCGCCGTCTCGCGCTGACGCTTGCCCTGGGCTTTGCGATCGGCTGTTTTCCGGTGGTGGGGATTCCGACCGTCCTGTGCGCAATGCTGGCGCTTACGCTCAGGCTGAATCTGCCCGCCATCCAGGCGGCGAACTATGCGGCGATGCCGCTGCAGATGCTGCTGATTCTTCCCTTCATTCGCCTGGGCGGATGGTTATTTGCGTCAGGGCAACGGCAGACTCTCTCGGCCGGTTCGATACTTCATGGGTCTGCCTCCCATTTGCTGCTTTCGTCGGGAAGCCTGGCTGGTCAGGCGCTGGTGGCCTGGTTTGTGATTGCCGGCCCCGCTGTGGTGCTGATGACACTGGCCTTGACGCCTGTGCTGCAGCGCGTCCCCGTGCTGGCAGCCGAATCCGGCGACTGAAACAGCGGGAATCAATTTCTACCGTCAATTGAAAAGGGTCAGCCGGCCTCGACCAGGCCGTAGCGGCGCTGCCATGCCTCTTTGAGACGGGCCCAGACACGGGCACGCTCGGCCTCGGTGCCCTCGGCTTCCCTGCCCTTCTCTGGATTTGCGTTGACGAAGCGCGCAGCTTCCAGTTTGGCAAGTTCGAGCAATTGGCGATCGCGGAGTAGGTTGGCGACGCGGAAGTCAGGCAAACCGGCCTGACGCGTTCCGAAGAACTCGCCGGGACCGCGCATGGAAAGGTCCAGCTCGGCAAGCTCGAATCCATCCTGAGTGCGCACCATGGCGTCGAGCCGCTCTTCGGCGAGGGGAGAGACTCGGGGGCCGGTGACGAGAATGCAGTAGCTTTTGGCAGCGCCGCGGCCCACGCGGCCACGCAACTGATGCAACTGTGCGAGACCGAAGCGCTCGGCATGCTCAACCACCATGACGGCGGCGTTGGGCACATCGACACCGACTTCGATCACGGTGGTGGCCACCAGCACATCGATTTCGCCGCGCTGGAAGCGGCGCATGATGAGTTCCTTATCGTCGGCGTCGAGACGGCCATGCAGCAGGCCCAGGCGCAGTCCTGAAAGCGGCCCGGTGCGGAGCTTTTCGTGCATTTCTACAGCAGACTTGAGGCCGGATTTCGCCGTCGGGTTGGCCTCCCGTACTGCCGACGGAAACAGCAAATCCGCTGTCTTGCCTTTGCGGGCAGATTTGGGCGCGGGAGACGATGGTGCGGATTCAGGGCCGACGTCGGAGTCGTCGTGAGAGAAATCCAATTCAGGTTGATCGTCCTTGGTTCCCTCGATGACGGGATAGACGATGTATGCCTGGCGGCCTTGCGCCACCTGCTTGCGAACAAAATCCCACACATCTTCGGCGCGTTCGCCGGGAACTCGCCGGGTGACGATGGGAGTCCGGCCCGGGGGCAACTCATCCAGCACGCTCACGTCGAGATCGCCATAGAGTGACAGCGCCAGGGTGCGTGGAATGGGCGTCGCGGTCATCACCAGCATGTCGGGCTCGGCCTGGTTCGGCTTCTTCATCAGGCGAAATCGCTGCAAAACGCCGAATCGATGCTGCTCGTCAACCACTACCAGACCGAGGCGGTCGAACTCGACCTTCTCTTCAATGAGGGCATGGGTGCCAATGATGAGTTGCGCTTCTCCTCGATTGATGAGGCCGCGGTTGGCACGCTTGCGGTCTTCGTCGAGCGAGCCGGTAAGGAGGACAATTCTGTAGTTTCGCGAAGAACGTTCAAGAAGCTTGCGGGCGGCCAGATAATGCTGCGTGGCCAAAATCTCGGTGGGCGCCATCAGGGCCGCCTGGTACCCGTTTTCCATCGCGACCAGCATGGCTTGCAGCGCGACGATGGTTTTGCCCGAGCCCACGTCACCCTGCAGCAAACGGCGCATGGGACTGGGCTGGCGCATGTCGCCCACGATCTCGGCCAGGGTGCGTTTTTGCGCGGCGGTGGGATGAAAGGGCAACACCTCGCGAATGGCTTCGCGCACTTTGTCCGTCGTCGCAAAGCTGATTCCCTCACGTTCTCTCATGCGGCGGCGCTTGAGCTCCAGGCCCAGCTCAAGAAAGAACAGCTCTTCAAAGATGAGGCGGCGATGAGCGGGTGTGGAGGAGACCTGCAACTGCGTGAGCGATGTGCCTTCGGGCGGATAGTGGACTTGGCGCAGAGCAGTTTCGCGAGGGGGCAGGTCGAGACGAGTCAGCATGGCTTGGGGAAGACACTCGGGCACAGCGCCGTGCATGGCATCAAGCAGGTTGAAGATGACCTTGCGCTGCCAGCGCGAGGCAAGGCGGCTGCCACCCAGCGACTCGTAGACCGGAGTGATGCGGCCGACTTCGAGCAGGCGCGTTTCTGCGTCGTCCGTGGCATCGGGCAGCAGCTCAAACTGGGGCTGAATCATCTTGAGGTTGCTTGAGGAGCGGGAGGGCTCGACCTTGCCATAAAGCGCCACGGTTTGCCCGGCCCGGAATTTTCCATCGAGGTAGGTAGCGTGGAACCAGATGCACTTGAGCGCGTGACGACCCTGGCCGACTGTCAATTCAAACAACGGCATGCGGCGAGTACGAAGCAGAGCCGCGCCACGCACCTCGGCAATCAGGCTGGCGGTTTCGCCGGGCTTCAATTCGTCCAGACTGCGCGGATTCTGGCGGTCCTCGTAGCGGAAAGGGAGATGATAGAGAAGATCCTCGGCGGTCTGAATGCCTTTGGCGGCCAGCATTTCCGCCACGCGGGGACCCACACCGCGCACATACATCACTGGTGTATCGAGGCCGGGCACACCTTGGATGCTAATTCATTTGCAACGCTGCTGTAGCCTGCAGGCAGGTCTCGGCGGTCGGACTCAGTTTGGCGAGATTGCCAAACGCGCGGTGCGAACCTCTGCCGCCAGCACGCGCAGTACGCTCATCGACAAGGCTGGTTCGTTCAGCATCAGGAACGAGAAGTCCTCGCGCGTCACATGTCTGAGCTCCGCACCCTTAAACACCATGGCGGTGAGCGAATAGGGTTGATTGCCCAGCAGTGCGGGGAGGCCCAGCAATGAGCCGGCGATGATCGGAACGGACATGACCTTGTCGCCGGCTGGAGAGGTCATCAAAACTCTGCCTACGCCCGCACGGAGAATGTAAAGTCCGGTAGCGGATTCACCTTGTTTGAACAGAACGCGGTCTTCCTCACAAACAATTGGCGACGATCGCCGCTCAAGCGCTTCGATTAATGCTTTATCGCCGACGAACGCAGATGAATCCAGTTTCAATCCAGATCCCCGAATGATTGCAAGATGACAACGAAGACTACCCAACTAGATAGTGCGGTGTATGGTCGAATGGTTGCATTGATTCGATGTAAATCTTGTGACCAAGGTCACATATTGGGGGTCACGGACGGGGGAACATTCCGAATGCGATGAGTCTCAGTCGTATGAGAATGGCGAAATCGAAGAGCAACCCTCAACTGGCTACCACTCTTGAAACGAGCCTATTCAGGTGTACTTTGTTTCGGTGCCGGACTCCCCAGAAATGCACACACGAGAGTTGCGCCATTCTTCCGCGACCAGCTCGCGCTCTTCAAAGTTCGATGCGTCTCTAGTGTTGGGCGGCAGAGGAGGCCGGGCTGCAATCGGCAGAGGTTGAAATCGAACGGGGGGATTTTGCATACAAAACGTAATAGCCATCCCAGGATTTCTCGCGCGTCTGAACCTGCCAGCACGGTGCGTGCTGCAATAAGTAGGACAGTGGCGTGCCTTCCTGAATCAGCACATGATCGACGCGGTACTTATCCATCAGCTCAAATGAACCCTGAGCGTACATGGCGGCGCGGTATGGCTGCAGCACGCCGGCGTGCTCGAAGCTGTCATAGCGCGAGTCAATAAAGCTGGGCTTGTCCTCGAAGGCCATCATTCCGCCTATGTAATCCCAATCCAGTGTTCTCCATGAGGGTTGAATGGACGCGATGGTCTGGAGAGGGAACATTTTGGCCAGCATATCTTTGAGCGAGACTTCTGACGGAAACATGAAGAACATGACGATCACGGCTCCTGCAACCATGAAGGCATTCATGGCCGGAATGGTTTTTTCATTCGGCTCTTCACAGAAACTCCGCGCAATATCTCTGGCCAGGAGCGGGGTTGTGAGGATGGCGGCGAGATAAGTGAATCGATGGTGCGCGAACGCAGCGTACCAGGCAAGGAACACGAACGCCATTTCGTACAGCTTCCATTTGCGACCCCGAATGCAGTTGGCAATGACCATCAGGCCAATGGCAGCAACCGCGCCCATACCCTCGAGCGAGGATAATTCCAGCGGCTTCCATTCCGAGATGGTGGAAACGCTGACCTTCTGGTTCAGGATCATATCGATTGGATTCCACAACAGGTGCCAGCCGTAAGGGTTCAGGAACAAGGCAACGACACTGGCAGCCAAAACCGCGAGCAGACTGATTACGCTCCTTCGCGTTGAAGGCCCGCTGCTCAAACACGCCCAGGTTGAGGGGAAACAGACCGCAAAAAATATAGCCCGCGAGCAGGCAAATGCCGATGAACCACGTTCCGTGGAGATTGACCCACAAGGCGAAGATCGGCGGCAGAAGCCACAGCAGGTGCTTTCTTCCCCGGTCCGCCGCTTCAAGAATTGCCATTTCCCCCGACATGGCGAGATAGGCAAAGGCAATGGTCCGAGGTCCGGCATTCACGGTCATGAGGATGAACCCTACGCCCGCCGCCCAGAGCGCCGCTCCCGCATGTCGCGAAGTCCAAAAGCCGCGCCAATAGACGAAAAGGATATTGGCGGACAAGGCCAGCCAGGTGAGCAGGTAGATTCCCCTGAGGCCGAATGCCCGGTAGCTGAACCAGTAGGGCAGTTCACCGAGCCACTCCCAATTGACCCAGTGTTGTCCGACTACGGTGAACGAATAGGGGTCGGTCTGAATAAAGTGATGCGTGGTGAGCAGGAAGCGGGCGTCGGCGAGATGCCACCAGATGTCAGGGTCAACCAGGAAAGTTCTGGCCAGGTTCAGAGTTGGCGCAAGCAGCAACGGCACCACCATCAGAATCGCCACATTCATCAAGTGGCGCGTGAAGATGCGGTCGAAGATGCTCGCTTTCGGAGCGGCGGTTCCCTCGACGCCGGACGGCGCTGAGGAATTGTCCTGTTCAGTTGACCTGGCATTCATATCACTACACTAACCGTCTATTTGTTATCGGGGGAAGCTCAATGACGGACCGAATTGGTGTTTTCGTAACTGAAGGATTACGTCCGTGCCGCGTGAACTCATTAATCGCTTCCCAGCGCCAATGCGGCATGGTTATGATCCGCACAGACATCAGCAGAAGCCCCAAGGTCCACCAAGCTTTCTCTTCTGGAAGTTTGTACCCGAATCGCAGATGTCTGCTTGAGAGTTCTTAACCTGGACGCAGACCTTCGGCGGATGGCAATTGGGAGGTTTCGGTTACCTCCGTGTCACCGTATTGCACGAACGTGGGATTGACCCGAGTGGCTTGGCCGATCAAAATCTCGATCAGATGATATCCGCAGCCGGCAAACGCAAGTTGCTGAACCTAAACAGATTCCCTAAGGCATCCCAGCGAGCTCCGATATCAGTATTGAGTGTTTAGGTGAGTTGTCAGGTGTATTCCCATTGAGCGATTAGCTGCGCGGTATGTTACTGCGGCGCAAGTGGAAAAGAGATTAGGCAATTATGATTCGGATTGGGCTGCTTTCGGAAGACAGCGCGTTGCAACCACTTCTTTCCTCTGCGTTGGGGAAAGAGTTCCAGGTTCAGATGGCGCCCGAAGTAGAGGACATCGACCCGCTGATCGAAGCGGCCGAGTGCGATGTTCTGCTGCTCGATCTGAATTCGAATAATGGCTCGGTGAAGGAGCGAATCGAGTACTCGCGGCATGTAATCGCTTCGCAGTTTCCCACCGTGGTGATGGCCGATGACGGACTCCGCTCCACCGCAGTTGAATTGGTCCGGTTGGGCGCATACGGCTACTGTCGCAGACCGCCTTCGATTCGTGAGCTGAAAGCGATGCTTTGCCGGGCAAGCGAGAACTCCTCGCTGAAGCGGCAGCTCCAGTCTGTACATCAGCGCGTAGAGACGGCCGGCAGTTGCGACAGGCTGATCGGGTCGAGTTTGCAGATCCGGCAGGTTTATCAGTTGGTGCACCGGGTCGCGGATTTGAATGCGTCGGTGCTTGTGACCGGCGAAAGCGGAACCGGCAAAGAGCTGATTGCACGCGCTATCCATAACCTGGGCTCACGTTCAGACCGCCCATTTGTGGCCGTTTCCTGCGGCGCCATCCCTGAGACTCTGATTGAGGCCGAGCTATTCGGCCACGAAAAAGGCGCGTTTACGGGCACAGTGGGAGCGCGGGAAGGCTACTTTGAGCAGGCACGCGACGGCACGCTCTTCCTGGATGAAATCGGCGACCTGAGCCTGTATACCCAAGTGAAACTGTTGCGCGTTTTGCAGCAGATGGAATTCAGCCGCCTGGGCAGCAATCGCCTTATCCCGCTGCGGGCACGTCTCATCTTTGCAACCCACCAGGATCTGGCAAAGCTCGTGGAAGAAGGCAAGTTCCGTCAGGACCTCTATTACCGCATCAACGTGATGAGGATCCACTCTCCGGCGCTTGCGGATCATGGCGAAGACATCCCCCAGATTGCCACGCACTATCTGAAGCATTATTCCGAACTTTTCCAAAAGCCTATGGAGGCGATTGGGAATGACGCAATGGCCATTCTGCAGAGCTACCCGTGGCCCGGAAACGTGCGCGAGTTGGAAAACGCGATTCAGAGGGCGATCATTCTCGCGCCCCACCTGACGATTCGACCCGAGGATCTGCCGCTCAACGTACACGCGGACAAGGTCATCGATATCAGCGAATACAATCCCGAAGGATCGTTCGAGCGACAGCTTCGCGACTACAAGGTAAAGCTGGCGACGGATGCGGTGAGGGAAAACAACGGGAACAAGACGCTGGCCGCTCGCAGTCTGGGCATTTCCCGCGCGTATCTGCATCGACTGATACGTCTCGCGGAGCCGGACCTGGTTTTCGAGCAGGATAACGTGGGATCGGCGTCGGCTTGACGTTTGTAAATCTACACGCGGCGTAAATCCTGTTTGCTTGTCCGGAGTTTGCGATTGCAGGTGAGCAGAATTCGCTGTCTACCTTTCAAGGTTCCCATCGAGTAATTCGGTCTGGTTGCGGCACTGCTGCCACGGTGATTCTGTAAGCATGTGGCAGGAATTCAAGAGCGTTCAATTCATCTGAACTCCAACCGCGCGGGTGATCTGTTCTTGCGAGGTTGAACCAAACAGGTCATTCCCTGCGAAGCTTTTTCGCAGCACCGAACTGGTATATTTCTCTCATCATGACAAGGCGATTGGCGGTCCTCATTGCGCTGTTAGCCTTCGCGCAGACGCCCGCTCCAGTGTCAGGACAGGCTTCGAGCGATGCCGGAGCCAGTCGTCCGCCCGCCAGCGCCACTCATAGCGCGACTAGTTCGACGCCTGTGACACCGCGAAGTACCGCTTCACCGAATCCTGCCCTCCCGGCGCCAGTTCCTGGAAGCGAGGACGAATCAGGCGCGAATCCACAGCCACAGATAATTGTGACCAATCCGCCGCCGGCTCCAGTGCTGTGGACCTGGCACGATCGAGCCTTATGGGGAGCGAACATTGTCCTCGCTGTGCTGGGCTATGTCGGGATTATTCTGGCCCTGCGCGCACTGAAGCACATCAAACGCCATTCTGAGTCAGGCGCCGCGACCGCGCAGGCTGCGCTTGAAGCCGCTCAGACGGCGCTGAGCCAGACACAAGCGATCATCGATGCAGAGAGGCCATGGATCGTGATACGCGTTGAGGCATCTCTGACCAAGGAAAACAGCTTTAAGGTAATGGCTACCAACCGCGGTCGCGCTCCGGCAAAGATCTTTGCGCTGCTGGACCAAGTGAGGATCGCGGTGGATGAAACGCAACTGCCCGAATCACCTGAATATGCCACCATGAAGCCGGGTGCGCGGCCGGAACCGGTCGTTCTGCTTCCGAGCGAGTCCGTGGCGATACGGGTTTTCAGCCGGGACGATGTGCGCTCGTTTTGCGAAACGGACGATGAGTTCGAAAAGGTAAAGCTTTGGGAGAAGAACATCTTTCTCCACGGGCGGGTCACTTATCGAGAAATGATTTCGATTCCCGACAAGCCGGCCTACGAGACAGATTGGTGTTATTGGTGTATCCACGGTGAAAAGAAAAGCGCCATGACCATTGCCGGGCCGCCGAACTACAACAAACACAGTTAGGCGCTGTAAAAGCCTTGCAGACAGCCGGAGTGCGCGAGCGCGCTTTGTTACACTTCTCGTGAGATCGATCCCCAGTATCCCAATTCCATCAAGTTGCACGCAAAGCGGCGGGAGAATCAATGCCAGTTGTTGAACTCGCGGGAGTGACCAAGGCTTACGAGAGCAAGGTTGCTGTGCGCGACTTGAGTCTTTCAATCGACGCCGGCCAGATGTTTGGACTGCTGGGCCCGAATGGAGCCGGCAAGACCAGTTCCATCCGCATGATGATGGGCATTACCCTGCCGGATTCAGGACAAGTGAGCCTTTTCAACAAGCCATTCGAGCGGAAGAGCCTTGAGCACGTAGGCTATTTGCCCGAAGAGCGCGGCCTCTACAAAAAGATGAAGGTTCTGGAGCAGCTTGTATTCTTTGGCGAATTGCACGGGCTGACGAAAGAAGAAGCGCGCAAGCGCGCCATGGATTGGACCAAGCGACTTGAGATTGACGACGTGCTCGCCAAGAAGACTGAAGAGCTGTCGAAAGGCATGCAGCAGAAGATTCAATTCATCGGTTCCCTGCTGCATGATCCTGGGCTGATCGTGATGGATGAGCCCTTCAGCGGATTGGATCCGGTAAACGCCAAGTTGCTGGAGCAGACGCTGATTGAATTGAAGGATCAGGGAAAGGCTATCCTCTTCTCGACTCATCGGATGGACCAGGTGGAGAAACTGTGCGACTCGATTTGCCTTATCAATAATGGCGAGGCAGTGCTGGAAGGTCGCATGCGGGAGATCAAGTCGCGCTACGAACGCAATCACGTTGTGGTGGAATTTGAAGGTAACTCTGCTTTCCTGAATAGCGCTGAGATTGCTGAGGCGAAGAACTTCTCAGGCCATGCGGAGATTCGGTTGAAGCCGCATGGGAATGCGCAGAAGCTTCTGCAGGAGGCTTCAGCAGTTGCCACCATCTACCGGTTTGAACTGGTTGAACCTTCGCTCGAAGAGATCTTCATCCAGACCGTGGGAGGCAAGGCCGATGCGTAACATGCTGCTTATCGCCAGGCGCGAATACCTTGAGCAGGTGCGCGGGCGGGCTTTCAGGATGACCACAGTGGGACTGCCCGCGGTCTTCGCGGCGATTGTCGGGGTGGGCTATCTCTCCAGCCTCGGCCTGGGCGCGAACAGGCACATGGCTGTTGCCGCGACTGACCCGGCCCTGGCGAACGAGATTCGCAACCAATTGGTCGGCGATAAGGAAGCCAAAGCCACCGTGGATGTGATTGCGCCGGCCACGCCGGAGCAGCGCGCAGAGCTTATAAAGCTCGTGGAGTCGAAGTCGCTTGACGGAGTGCTTTGGGTGGCCACGCCCGCGGGAGCACCGCCAACCGCGACGTACACTTCACAATCGGCGGGCGACTTTATCACCATGGATCGGATCAAGTCAGCGTTGAACCACGCGATGCTGGATGAAAAGTTGACGAGCGCGGGAATGAAGCATGCTGCCGCGGATGCGCTGGTGGACGGCGTGGCGCTCGAAACGTTCCAGGCGAAGAAGGACGGAAGCGTAGTCAAAAGCAGCGCCCAGGCATCGTTCTGGAAGGGCTACGTGATGGCCATTCTTTTGTCGATGACGACCATGATTTATGGAATGAACGTGGCTCGTTCGATCATCCAGGAGAAGACCTCGCGCATTTTTGAAGTGATGCTTGCCATCGCAAAACCGGGCGACCTGCTGGCCGGGAAACTGATTGGTGTGGGCGCGGTGGGCTTGACTCAGATTGCCATCTGGCTAGTGGCAGGCGCGGCAATCCTGTTTTCGCCGTTTGCCGCCGCAATGATGACGGGCGACTTTGCGGTCCACTTCACATGGACTGAAGCTGTGCTCTTTCCGGTTTACTTCGTGCTCGGGTATCTGCTCTACAGCTCGTTGTTCGCGGGCCTGGCCGCCACCTGCGAAACAGAGCAGGAGTTGCAGATGTATATGCCGCTGGCCGCAGCGCCCACCTGGTTGAGCTTTGCGCTGATCCTGCTGGTCATCAACGACTCAAATTCGTTCTGGTCAGTGGCAGCCTCGTTCTTCCCGCCCACGGCGCCCGTCATCATGTTCCTGCGTATGGCTTCCGAGATTCCCCCCGCGTGGCAGTTTGGCGTTTCAATTACGCTGCTCGCGCTCAGCATCTGGGGCGTGCTGTGGTTTTCGACGCGCCTCTATCGCGTGGGCATCCTCATGTATGGAAAGCGCGCCACCCTGCCCGAACTGGTGCGTTGGCTGCGTTATAGCTAAGGGGAGCGAGGCGGAATCGAAGGATCTGCGATGCCGTGCATCCACTAGAATCATCCAAGTGACCACCGAAGCCAGACCCAGATTCACGCTGGGCCAGCGAATTGTGCTGGCCATCGTGCCGCGCCTTGTATGGATGCTGTTTTCGGTGGTGGGCCGGACATGGCGCTTTGAGGTGATTGCCGAGGAGGGCGTAACGCCGGTTCTCTTCGGAGAGAAGGCCGGCCCTGAGATTTACTGCTTCTGGCACCAGTGCGTACTGCCCTGCACCCTCTATTTCCGGCACTCGGGCGCCGTGATTCTCATCAGCCGCAGCTTTGACGGGGAGCTGATCACCCGAGTCTTGAGGCTATTCGGCTTCGATGCGGTGCGCGGCTCCAGTTCACGGGGCGCACGCGAGGGCCTGCTGGGGCTCACGAACATCATTGAAACAGGCCGCACCGCCATCTTCACGGCCGACGGGCCACGCGGCCCCATCTACCGCACCAAGATGGGCCCCATCAAGCTGGCGCAGATGACCGGCGCGCCCATCGGGGCCTTTCACCTGGAACCGGAGCGTGCCTGGACATTGCGCTCATGGGATCGCTTCCTGGTGCCCAAGCCTTTCACGCGTATCGCAGTAAGTTGGGCACAGTGGACTCATGTTTCCACGGATCTGCCTGCAGAGGAATTTGAGGCCAAGCGTGAAGAACTGAATGCGGCGCTGGAGCGCGCAAGGATGCGAGCGCTCGCACACCTTGGAAAGGCCGGTCAATGAGTGGTCTTCGCGTTGCCGACTTCGATTTTGACCTGCCGCAAGAACTGATTGCGCAGAAGCCTCCGGCCGAACGCGGACAGAGCCGCATGCTGGTGATGAACCGCGCCACAGGCGAGTTGCGGGATGCGGAGTTCCGTGAATTCCCCTCCTTCTTGCGGCCGGGAGACCTGCTGGTCCTGAACGACAGCCGGGTGATACCGGCGCGGCTTTATGCGCGCAGAACACATGTGCGCGTCCGCCAGCAGCCAATCGGCCTTGTGGAAGTGCTGCTGACCGAGCCCGCGGGCGAAGATCTGTGGCGTGCCCTGGTGAAACCGGGCCGGAAGGTTGCAGTGGGTGAGCGCCTCGTGTTTCCGGGGCCCACCGGCGACGCAGAGATGGAAGCTGAAGTGTTGGAGCGGGGCGGGTTTGGCGAGCGGCTTCTTCGTTTTGCGCCGGTGGATGACTTCTTTGCCGCACTGGACCGCATCGGACACATGCCCCTGCCGCCTTACATTCGTCGCCCGGATGCGGACGCAGACCGCGAGCGCTACCAAACAGTCTTTGCGCATGAGCGCGGGTCGGTGGCCGCACCAACAGCGGGGCTTCATTTCACGCCGGAGATGCTGGAAAAGTTGGCCGCCCTGGGGGTTGAGACGGCGCGCGTCACGCTGCATGTGGGCCTGGGCACCTTTGCCCCGCTGCGCGTGGATCGGGTGGACGAGGTTCGCCTGCACCGGGAACGGTATTCACTGCCGGCTGCGACAGCCGCGGCTGTGAACCAGGCCAGGAGCGAAGGACGGCGCATCGTGGCAGTTGGCACCACCGTAGTGCGCACACTGGAATCTGCCGCGGCAGGCTTGCCAGGAAGCGGCGAAGGAGATCTCGTTCCCCACTCTGGCAGAACGGAGATCTTTATCTCGCCGGGTTTTCAATTCCGTATCGTCGACGCCCTGCTGACGAACTTTCACCTTCCCCGATCCAGTCTGTTGATGCTGGTCTGCGCATTTGCCGGCCGCGAGCGTGTGCTGGCGGCCTATCGTGAAGCCGTTGAAAGCCGATACCGATTCTTCAGCTACGGGGATTGCATGTTCCTCACTTAATGAGCTCGCTCTGCGCGACAAGTCTGATAACTAGCCTGTCGTCAATTCCCAGCGCGGTGCAGGGAGTGTGCCGAGGTTTTCACCTGCAATCCTGCAGCACGTTTCTGGCGGGCCGGAATGGGCGCGGCTGGTGCTCTTTCGCCTACCTGCAGATTGCCATGCAAGACGCCGGCCAGGAATCAAGAGTAATACTGCCGCGAGAATCCGCCTCTCGGACCACGACAGGGCGCACCAGGTTGGCAGATGCAACGGAGTCAAATCGAGACAGAGTGCGCCATCCCGAGGTGTATCCCAGTCCCAGGGTTGTCTCCAAATTGGTGTATACCCCCCGCTTCACCACGGTGAAACGCCAGTAAACACCTGTGTACACTTGCGCAATAACACTTTAGCGTATCGTCTTGAATCAATACGAGCTTGACTTATGGCAATTTGGAGGGACAATTGCATACATACAGCAGTTACGTGTCTCCAACGGCGGCGAAGGGGGTCTGTGTTGCAATCGATCGCATGGTGGCCGACTTTGATAGTTGTTGCGGTGGCCACTTTCACAGACCTGCGGAGCAGGCGTATTCCAAACTGGCTGGTGTTTCCGTTCATGCTGGCTGGGGTAGCGGTGTCGTTTGCCCCTCCGAGCTGGCATGGGATTGGTTTCGCCCAAAGCCTTGAAGGCCTTGGGCTTGGCATCTTGTTATTTGGCATACTCGCCTGGATGGGCGGGATGGGGATGGGCGATGTGAAACTGTGCGCTGCGATTGGCGCATGGGTCGGACCCATGCAGTTATTCATGGCGCTGGTGGTCACCGGCATTGTAGGAGGATTCATGGCCGTCGCGTGGGCTGCCATGGGTGGCTTTTTAGGGGAATTGTTTACGGGCTCGAGCACTCTGCTTTTTGGTTGGAAGAAGGACGCCATGCGGACGGATCCTGAACTGAAACTTTCCAACCCGCGGGCGCGCAAGATGCCGTACGCTCCGGCTATTGCCATCGGTACCCTCTTTTCCTTTTTTGCACGCTGAGCAGCTTGGCACGACGAACCGGCTGCCGAACACTAAGTCATTGAATGAAAGTTAACTCGAATCAAGAACGCACTCAGCTAGGAGCCTCAAACCCGTAATGGCGACCCAAACTCCAGATTCCGGTTCTATCAGTACAAACACCCTGTCGATTGCGCTTATCGGTCCCCACGAACAGCGCCGCAGAATCGTCGCCAGTGCCCTCGCCGGAGTGGATGTTACGACGGTGCGGGAGTTTACCTCGTTTCCTGCCAGACTCAGCGACACTTCGCATATGCTGGAAGGAAATTACGACGTGGTCCTCATCGACCTCGACAGCGACCAGAGTTTCGCGCTCGAACTGGTAGAGAATATCGCGGCCAACGGCGCTGTCACGGTGATGGTTTATTCGTTTCAGTCGGATCCGAACCTGCTGATGAGCTGTATGCGGGCGGGTGCTCGCGAGTTTCTTTCCCAGCCCATCGCGGTCGGAGCCCTGAACGAGGCTTTGCTCCGGGCTGCGATGCGCAAGCCGACCGCGCGGCAGACTCAGGGCAACAAGCAGGGCGGAAAGGTGATGGTATTCCTTGGCGGCAAGGGCGGTTCAGGGGTTACGACCGTGGCTTGCAATTATGCGGTATCCCTGGCCCAGGAATGCGGACAAAGCACTGTTTTGCTGGATCTCGATTTACCGCTGGGCGATGCGGCGCTCAATCTGGGTATCAACACCCAGTTTTCTACCGTAGACGCATTGCAGAACTACAGCCGGCTGGATCAGAACTTTCTGTCGAAGCTGCTGATCAAACACAGTTCGGGTTTGTCGGTGCTGGCAGCTCCGGGCAAGTTTCCCCAGGTAGAGGTCAGCAACGATGCGGTGGAGAAACTGGTGGCGGTGGCCAAACAGAACTTCGATTTCGTAGTGGTGGATGCGGGTTCGAGGTTTGATTTGAGTGGAACGACCCTGGTGGAGCAGGCAGATACGGTGTACCTCGTGATGCAAGCCGGCATTCCCGAACTGCGCAACTCTCATCGGGTGATTTCGGAGTACTTCAAGTCCGGCGGATCCAATCTTGAGATTGTCCTCAACCGGTTCATGCCCCGTGCGGGGGGAGTGGACGAAGAGCATATTTCAAAGGCCCTGACCAGGCCGGTGCAGTGGAAGATTCCGAGCGACTATGTGACCGTGCGGCGAATGCAGAACGAAGCCACTCCGCTGGCACTGGAAGACTCAATGATTTCTAGGGCTATTCAGGAAATGGCAAGAACGGCATGCGGAATGCCCGCAAAGCCGGAGAAGAAGAAGGGGTTCAGCCTTTTCGGCTAAACCTTCGGCATCAACAAAAAAATTCCCTTATTGGATCGGTGCAACGTGGAACATCTAAATCTCGAAAACTTTAAATCGGAAGTCCACAAGACCCTGATTTCGAAACTGGATCTCGAGAAGCTTTCACGCGTCAACTCGAACCAGGCTCGCCAGGCAGTCTCCAGTATTATCAGCGAGATCATCAGCGATCGCAGAGTGCCGCTCAGCTTTGACGAGCAGGAGAAGATCCAGACCGACTTGCTGGACGAAGTCTTCGGGCTTGGACCGCTGGAGCCGCTTCTGAAAGACCAGAAGATTTCCGACATCCTGGTCAACGATAAGGACCACGTATTCATTGAGCGCGGCGGGCTCCTTACGAGGGCGGATGCGGCCTTCCGCGACGACCGCCACCTGCTGCAGATTATTGATCGCATCGTTTCCCGCGTCGGGCGCAGAGTCGACGAGTCTTCGCCCATGGTGGACGCGCGCCTGCCGGACGGCTCCCGTGTGAACGCCATCATTCCGCCGCTGGCGCTCGACGGCCCTTCCCTCTCCATCCGCCGATTTGGAACCGGTCCCCTGGCCGCCAATCAGCTGGTGCAATTGAAGAGCATCTCCGCAGAAATGATGGAACTGCTTTCCTCGGCCGTGCGCGCGCGGCTCAGCATCCTCATCTCGGGCGGCACCGGCGCCGGCAAAACGACCTTCCTCAACATCCTGTCGCAGTACATTCCGCAGAATGAGCGAATCATCACCATCGAAGACGCGGCGGAATTGCAGTTGGCGCAGGAAAACATCGTGCGCCTTGAAACTCGTCCGCCGAACGTTGAAGGGCAAGGCGCGATCCGCCAGCGGCAACTGCTGATCAACAGCCTTCGTATGCGCCCCGACCGCATCATCATCGGTGAGGTTCGCGGCGAGGAGGCGTTCGACATGCTTCAGGCGATGAACACCGGTCACGAAGGTTCGATGACCACGGTTCACGCCAACACTGCGCGCGACGCATTGACCAGACTTGAATCGATGGTGGCGATGAGCAACCTGAGTCTGCCTGAGAAGACCGTCCGCCAGCAGATTGCATCCGCTCTGACCATCGTCGTGCAGTGCACGCGTCTTAGCGACGGCACGCGCAAATGCGTCAGCATCCACGAGATCACCGGCATGGAAGAGAACGTCATCAGCATGCAGGAGATCTTCACGTTCCAAAAGAAGGGGATTGGACCCAACGGCAAGGTGCTCGGCACCTTCAAGCCCAGCGGCATCCGCCCCAGATTCCTCGAACAGCTCCGTACCGCGGGCATCTTCCTGCCGCCGAGTCTGTTTGAACGGACAACCGATATTTGAACTGAGCAGTCAGGGGGTTCGCAGCCATGATCTTGATTGTCGTATTTGTATTCCTGGGCGTCTTCGCAGTGGTCGCCCTGGTGGCGGCCGCCACTGGGGCCGGCGCTTCGAAGCAGGACAAGCAGATGCTGGCCCGACTCGACTCGGCATTGGCCACAAACCGGTCCAAGTCCGACATGGCCGACCTTCTGGTGGATGTTCGCAAGAATGAGCTGCTGAGCACGATTCCCTGGATCGATCGATTGCTGCGGAAGATCGAGCTGACACCCAGGCTGCGGCGGCTACTCTATCAGGCCGACCTCAAGTGGACGGTAGGTGGTTTGGTTCTCATGTGCGCGGGTTCTTTTCTGGTCCCCGCGTACCTGATTTGGCTGCGGACGGGCGCTATCCCCTTCGCTTTATTGGGTGGATTGATTACTGGCTTCCTGCCCCTGGCCTTTGTGCTCAAGAAGCGCACCATGCGTCTTGCGAAATTTGAAGAGGGATTGCCGGAAGCGTTGGATCTGATCGTCAGCGCGCTCCGGGTTGGACATAGCCTCAACTCCGCAATGGGCCTGGTGACCCGGGAATGTCCCGATCCCGTGGGCACGGAGTTCCGCGTTTGCTTCGACGAGCAGAATTACGGCCTTGAGTTAAAGACCGCCTTGGAAAACATGGTCACCCGCATGCCCGTGCAGGATCTCCGTATTGTGATCACGGCCATCCTCATTCAAAAGGAAAGCGGCGGCAATCTTGCCGAAGTCCTTGAGAAGACGGCCGAGGTCATACGAGAGCGCTTCCGGCTGAAGAGGCAAGTCATGACCCATACCGCCCAGGGACGGCTGACGGGAATGGTTCTGACCGGGCTGCCCATCGTTCTGGGCTGCGCCTTATATTTCATCAGCCCAAAAATGATGAGCTTGCTGTGGACGCGAGAGATTGGCATCAAGCTTCTCTATGCCGCTTCAGGCATGATCATTGTCGGTGGACTCATCATTCGCAAGATCGTCAACATGGACGTATAAGAGAGGATTTATGGGAATTGCAATCTTATCGTTCTTCGCCATATTCCTGCTGATCACGAGCGCAGCGCTGTTGATCTTTTATCGAGAGACCATTCAGGCTCGCATCTCCGCCGCGATCAATCCGCAGGTTAAGCAGCAGAAGAGCCTGAAGACCACGCTTCAAGACACGGGCACCATCCTCGGTGGGGTGGTGGAACACCTTGAACGTGTCGTGCCGAGGAGCGAGGCGGAAGTCTCGGTTGTCCAGCAGCGATTGATCCACGCCGGATTCCGCAAGGAAACCAGCGTCAATATCTTCTATGGGGCAAAAGTGATTGCCCCGGCTGTCCTCTGTCTCCTGGTCACGGTTACAGGCATTGCAAAACAGAACCCGTTTTTCATCTACATAGCGTGCCTCGGCATCGGCTATCTGATACCGGATTTTGTCCTGGGAAAGATTATCTCCAACCGCCAAGCTGCGATTCGGCGCGGACTGCCGGACGTGCTCGATATGCTCGTCATCTGCGTTGAGGCTGGACTCAGCCTCGACCAGGCCACGGCCCGGACCGCTGAGGAATTGCATCATGCTCAGCCGGTTCTGAGCGACGAGATGAGTGTGGTGGCTTTGGAACAAAGGGCAGGAAGCGCGCGAGCGGACGCATGGAAGCACCTGGCAGATCGGACCGGCGTAGACAGCGTGCGCAATCTGGTTTCGATGCTGGTTCAGTCCGAACAGTTTGGAACCAGCATTGCCAAAACATTACGAGTCCATTCGGACACGCTGAGAGTGAAACGCGTGCAGGAGATCGAGGAAAAGGCTGCGAAGTTGTCGGTCAAGCTGCTCTTCCCTCTCGTACTGTTCATCTTTCCCGCTCTGTTTGTGGTCGTTCTTGGCCCTGCGGCTATCATCATGATGGATTCATTTAAGACGCTGTTCAAGTAACCGAAAGAAGGGAGAGTTGAAATGGATACGACTATGATTATCCGGGTTGTTGCCGGCGTTCTCTTTGTTATTGTGCTGGTCATTCTGATCCAGCGCCGCCGCACCCGGGTGAAGTAACTGCGTTTGCCTTGAAGTAAGTATGCTGGGTCCCTCGTCCGGTTTGCGACGCTGGGATTGTAATTGACTGTAAGAACCGAATGGAGAGTTGAAATGGATACGACTACGATTATCCGGATTGTTGCTGGCGTTCTCTTTGTTATCGTGCTGGTCATTTTGATTCAGCGGCGTCGCACGCGGGTCAAGTAACTGTTTTTTCATCGAGGGGCGGGTGGCAGTTGTAAGTGAATCGAATCGCTAAACCACCCACACTTCGGCTGGCCGGATGTTCCGTCTCTCCGGCGGCGAGGGGTTTTTTACTCTGTTTTCGGGCCAAAATGCAGGAAGCAGTTCCAGGCTGGCATTTTTCCTAACGTGTTCTTCCTCCTTATCGCGGATGGAACCGTGCAGGTTTACGACACGGCTGTTGTTGATAGAGGAGTTTTATGACTTGGTTGGACCGAGTGGGTTAAATCGATATTTGGCTGGTTTTATGGTGCGCTCTGCAGCCTGGCAGCCTCCAGGAGGATGAGAGGATATGGAAAGCCAGAAATTCTGCGTATACAACCAAACCCGCGAAAGCTTCCTAAGTCTGGGAGTCACTGTGGCCGATGCTACGCCTGCACACCTCCAGGGGCTCATCGAGAGGCTCACGCTGAAGCCGGATAGCGGTCTGTGGTTGAGACCTTATCGTGGAATTCCGCCGGCACGTGGACTTTCTCCCATTGACCTGGTCTATCTGGATAGCGATTATCGAGTGATTCAGGAAGTCGAGTCCTTCCCGAATTCAACAGCTGAACCCGTGAAAGATGAAGCTGCAAGCGCGTTAGTGCTGCCCGCTCACACCATTTATTCCTCACAGACTCAACCCGGAGATCAGTTGGTCATTTGCGTGGCCGATGAGATGGAGCGCCGCCTGGAGCGCCTATCGAGTTCATTTACCTCAACCACCCTTGCATCAACTAATGTATTCTCAAATGAAAAGCAGCCGGCAAGCGAAGTCTCAAAACCACGCCCTCTGCCAATCCGCTCCACGAATGTTCAATCTATTTTTCAGGGGTCAGATGAGATGAATAACTTCGAGCCGAAAACCGCCAGGCCGAACTCACTGAAAACCTGGCTTCAGAACTGGCTGTCGTCAGATCGGCGGCGTTCGAATCGGCAGCCGCTTCCCGGACTGGTTGCCTATTACTGGACAGGCGGCACGCCGAGAGCGTATCAAATCGCAGATATAAGTTCGAGCGGGTTTTACGTACTAACCGAGGAACGCTGGTTTCCAGGAACCATGGTCCTTATGACCCTGCAACGGACGGACAGTTCCGGCAGAAACACTGAAGACTCTATATCTGTGCAGTCGCGGGTCGTTCGTTGGGGAAGTGACGGACTCGGACTTGCGTTTGTTCTGTCGAGGGCAATTGACCTCAGCAATGGAGAAGCCGTGAGAGAAAGCGGGGCCGACAAAAAGACCCTCGATCGGTTCCTGCATCGCCTGAAGGAACCCGCAGATGAGCTCCGGATGGCCCGAGGATAGGCTCTCGGCGGTCTGACTGAGGCATCACCCTCATTTTTCTCCTGGCTGCGGACGCAACCCTAATTAGTGAATCGCCGCGTGGCGTCCGCAAGGTTGGCACATCGATGCCAAGCGGTTGAGAATGAATCCCAAGTCCAATTCCAGCATTGCCATCGTGATTCGATTCCGCAGAGACCTGCGATCGATCGCCTGTTTCTGTTGTTTCTTTCCGGCGCTGACAATGCGCAATTAGGTGTTGACGCTGGGCATTTCGGGAAGATCATCCAACCAAGCAAGACTTATTCCGCATCCTCAGGAATGATGAGCAGGATCTCCACCCTTGCCACCTGCCCATTCTGCTTTGCCGGCTTGAAACGCCACTGTTGAAGCGCCTGCAGCACATACTGCGTCTGCGTGAACCGGGGCGGAAACGCCAGGCCCAGCCCCTCAAAATGCCCGGCCTCATTGATGAATCCGTGAATCATCAAAGCGTCGGCATTGATGTCGGCCGGGTCAATATTCGGCCGCACGATGGAATACGGCCAAGGGGCGTCAACATGCTTGATATTCCCTGACGATGCCGCCTCAACGGAAGACGGAATTGAATACTGCAGAATCCAGCTTCGAGACAGGCCCACGTGCAGATAAACGGAATAGACGAGTCTGTCGCTCCAAACTTCAGCCGTTTCAGGAAACTCCTCAACCATCCCGTGACCGACAACAACCACGCCGAATTGGCCGGTTGGAGCAACAGGGACGCGCGTGAACAAGGGCTCGGTACCATTTCCGTTGCCCCGGCCGGCGCCCGGTCCAGGTTTATGATTTCCGCTTCCAGAGTTAGGCCCATTGTTCGATGCCAACGCGCTGGCGGAATTTCCAGGTGTACCCTGATTCGAGCGCACACCCGTATCTGAGCCTTTGCTCGAAGGATCGCCATTTCCCGCCAACGGTGAATTGCCTGAAGTGCCCGGCCGCATTGCTCCATTCGGATTTCCATGAGCGGTCTGATCGGCCGGCGGCACCATCGTCGTTCCCTGGGCCATGTGGAGTTCCGAGACTGACATGACCGCAATCGAAGAGGGCATCGTAGACGACAGCGATGATGTCTCGATCACATGTTGAACCGGATCTGGCCCTTTCACGACAATCGGAGAACTCGAACCTGGCACCGGCATTGGTTTCGTGCTTGTGAAATCCGTGGATGAAATCTTGAGTTCAGCCGGAACAGGCTCCTTGTTGGGGCGTTCGAAGGAGGGCAGAACACTGGAAGTTGCAGGTTTCTGCATCGGCGGCGGAGTGATGGTCCGCACGTCTGGTTTCGATGCGGACCATAAAAGCAAAGATGGCAGCTGCGCAGTCTTCAGCACCATTTTGATTGGAGTATCGGGCTGAACCAGCGTCTTGTCAGCCAGCATCTTTTTCTCAAGTTGCCGGATGCTCGCGGAGGGCGCGGCAATTCTGTTAGTGGGCGACGGAACTTGAGCGGCTACATGAGCGCCGGGATATAAACTGCTGTTACCCGAATCCTGCCTTATCGCCGGGTCTGGACTATCCAGGTCGACGCGACGCAGTCGATACAAATCGGCAGGGCCTTTCAATTGGATTCTCGGCGCGTAGAGAAAGCCGTAGATGACCAGTCCCACGACCGCGGCGTGCACAACGGCTGAGACCGCAAAGGCGGATGACCTCTGGCTCGTTGGCGGTGCCTGGTTGAACAGCGAAAGCGTGGGGGAAGACCTCATAACCTGATCTGATTCCTCTCTCGCACTACTTGTTACCTACTTTACATGGATACTGTCTCTTTGGGCACGTTACCAATTGTCAATAAAGATGCCCCAGTTCCCTCCCAATGGGTTAAAGTGTAGCCATTACTCGCGGCGATGGACAAATTCAAAAGCGGGCCGGCACTATGGGCGCGTCCAGGAAGGTTCGGCCGCTCAACTAACTAAGTAATCAGGGTAGTTCTGGACGGATTCGGATGTATTCAAATCAGCTTGACTACGCGACACTCTGCGTTTAACCAGCCAGTGCCGCATTTCCCCTTGAATGGGGTAGGTTTGACCTATATCTCGATCAATAGTTGACTCGGATGCATCCATTGGGGCAAAGAGCGCTACCAGCGGTCAAGAACGGAGCACTTATGCCCTCCCTGCGGATTGGGCGTTGAAAGAAAAGTGTAGCTCTCTGCCTCTTATCGACGGACCAACCCGGAATAAGTGCGAATGGCAAATTGACGAAATGAATACCTCTTTTGATTTGATATTGACTGACTCATTTTGAATGGAGATTCGGGCACTTGTCGGAGCTCAGAAGGGACCATTTCAGGGCGAATGATTGGACCTCACAGCCTATGAAGCAGAACGTAACGCACTTCGGGTGGCGGTTCGGGTACCATAGGTTACCTGCGTCTTTTTTTGTTGACCAAGCACCTATTCGATGGTGCTATACTTCAACTCCGTTAATCCTCATTTGGGGTTGAACCAAGTGAATCTCTAACTCGGCGTCGAGCCGCTCGCTGATGCCTTCTGCCCAAACTTCTGGCAGAGGTTCCGGAGCAGGCGAAACGGCCGCACAGCTGGTGCAGACAGGATTCAGAATGAACCGAAGACTGCTTATCATCCTCCTCGTCGCTTTCGTGATTGCCGCCATGAGCACCTTTGTTGTTGTGCGCCTGGTTGGAAGCAGGCTGGCCGCGTCGAAACCGCAGCCGGCAACACGACTGGTTGCGGCTGCTAAAGACATCAAGATAGGAACAGTTCTGGCGTCAACCGATTTGACTACGATTCAGGTCGTCGGTTCGGCGCCGCAGGGCGCCATCCTTGATCCGAAGAATGCCATCGGCCGGGGCGTGATTTCGCCCATCTACAGCGGCGAGCCAGTCTTGGATAGTCGCCTGGCCCCGATGGGCTCCGGCGGCGGTCTGGCACCTACGATTCCCCAAGGGATGAGAGCCTGCGCGGTCAAAGTCGATGAAGTCGTCGGTGTTGCCGGGTTCGTCACTCCAGGGACTCGAGTGGACGTGTTGATCTCTGGCGTTCCTCCAAACTCCGGGAATAATCAGGACACTCAATCCAAAACGATCCTCCAGAACATTCAGGTTCTGTCGGCCGGCACGGATATTCAGAAAGACGCATCGGGCAAACCGCAACAGGTTCAGGTCGTGAACCTGCTGGTTACACCGGAGCAGGCACAGGCTCTTTCCTTGGCAAGCAGTCAGATGAGAATTCAGTTGGTTCTGCGGAATCCTCTGGACACTTCTGTCGCGCCGGTTCCCGTAACCCAGATGGCCAGCCTGTTTTCCGGCGAGAAGGCCGCACCCGAAGTTCATAAGACGCAGGCAGTGAAACGCGCCAAGGCGGCGGCGCCATTTACGATCCAGGTCATCAATGGTTCCCAGCGAAGTGAAGAAAAATTTGCAACTCCCGGGGGGCAACAGTGAGAGCAAGAGCCGGCGTTACGATAGCCAGTTTAAGTGTATTGACGTTTATTCTCTGCCCCACAGTGGCCCTGCGTGCTCAGGCCGCAGCGGAAGCTGTGCAGGCGACAACGCCTGCCGCGCAGGCGAATGTACCCGCAACCAAGCCCCCTGCAGCGCCAGCAAAGCCCGTGCCACCGCCGCCGGAGCCCATCATGCAGCCCGTCGGCCCCACCAGTCAGGACTCCTCAAACGATCTGTCTGTGACAGTCGGCAAAGCGGTTGTCCTCGACCTTGCACGTCCGATTACGCGAATCGTAGTCGGACTGGGTGATATCGCGATCGCATCGGCAGTCAGCCCCACTCAAGTTCTGGTCGACGGCAAGGCTCCAGGCGAGACCACGCTTATTATCTGGGACACGAACGGCGGCCGCCAGTTCTTTAACATTACCGTCCGGGCCAGCACCTTCGCGTCAAACGACCAGCTCGAGTCTGTCCGGCGCGAACTCAGGACCGAGCTTCCGGGACAACCGCTGAGAATCACCGAGGAAGGCGGCAACATCTTCCTTCGCGGCACCGTGAATGATCTGGCCAGCTCCGCACGCGCGGTCAGCATCGCTTCCACTGCCGGCAAAGTGGTCAACCTGCTTGACGTAGATGTGCCTCCAGCAAATCCGCAAATTCTTCTCAAGGTGAAGTTCGCAAGCGTCGACCGCAACAAGGCAAGACAGCTGGGCATAAACCTGTTCAGCACCGGCGCTGGAAATACGACTGGCACCGTGAGTACCGGCCAGTTTAGCCCGCCATCGGTAACTGTCCCCACAGCAGGTGTTCCATCTACAGCGACCATAGGCAGTAGTACTCAACTTTTTGCGTTCTATCCTGGAATCAATCTGGGAGCAACCATTGAAGCTCTTGAGACCAGGGGTCTGGTCGAAGTACTCGCGGAGCCCAACATCATCGCGGTCAACGGCAAACAGGCCAGCTTCCTGGCTGGCGGCGAATACCCCTATCCGGTTGCCCAGTCTACCGGAGTCGGCGGTGCGGCGCCCATCACGATCATGTTCAAGGAGTATGGCATTCGCCTTGACTTCATCCCCACGATCATGCCAAACGGAGTGATTCGTCTTCAGGTCGCGCCGGAAGTCAGCGCTTTGGATTTTGCCGACGCCGTCAACATTTCCGGGTTCACCATTCCAGCCATTACCGAACGCAGAGTCAAGACAGAGGTTGAACTTCAGGATGGCCAGAGCTTTGCAATTGGCGGTCTCCTGGACAACACCGAAACGGAAACATTCCAGAAGATTCCCTTCATCGGCGACATTCCGATTTTGGGCAAATTCTTCCAGTCGATGCAGAGGAACAAGACCAATACCGAGCTCATCGTAATTGTGACGCCGGAGATCGTATCTCCATTGCCGGCGGGTGCACCGGTGCCGGCCCTGAATTATCCGCAGCCATTCATGCCGCCCAACTCGGCCATACCAATGCACCATCCAGATCAAAAGAACGCCGAGAACACGCCAGCTGCTCCGCCGACGACGATACCCGTGGAGAAACTGATTGACAGCATGAAGCCTGAAACACCGCTATCAACTCAATCAACGTCCGGAGGAGGAGGGGCCGGAGGAGGGATGGGTTCCACCGGCGCCAGCACCGGACCATAAGAGGGCTGGCCTAAGGAGTGAAGCCTGCATCTCACCCGCTGCCAATCAAGGCTATGTTGAGTCTGCCCCAGCGAACACTATTCGCTGGGGCTTAGACTTTCTGGGCACAGTGCATTCGGTTCCGTTCCGGCCCACCTCTTGTGAATTCAGTCAACGCTCTCGAGGTCGTTTTACGTTCATGAGAGGAGACAGTGTATCGCAATGAACCTGCCAAGTTGGTTCTTCCCTGGATCACGCAACCTTGCCTCGCATCGAATCGATGCATCGGTAGAGCACATGGAGGTTCTCAATCTCAGCCGTGGCACCCGACTGGGCGACGCGGTAGAAGTCGCCGACCGGGGTCCTACGCGCACTAAAGGCCTGCTGGGCCGCAAGGGCCTCGCCAAGGGAGGGGGTATGTGGATCATACCGTGCGAGTCTGTGCATACCTTCGGCATGCAATTCTCTCTTGACCTTGTTTATCTAGATCGCAAACACCGCGTAAAGAAAGTGAGAATGAGTGTAGCGCCCTGGCGCTTGTCGGCGTGCCTTTCCGCGCACTCTATCATTGAGCTGCCCGAGGGAACCATCCGCCACTCGCAAACAGAGGAGGGCGACCAGCTCAAGTTATCCCCTGTTTCTGCGCCGGCCTCTCCCGGAACCGTGCCTTAGGCCGTTCAGGGTGAGTCAACCTTGAAACGTCAATGGGAGGACCACCTGCCGGAGCACACTGGTCGCAGGGCATTGTTTACCTACTAAGTATGCTGTCCCACAATCGTTTACACTTTCGTGTCATGTATACGAGAGGGGGCCAACCGGACCTTTTGATGTATACAGCAGTTTACACTTTGATGAGCATCTGTTCCCGTAAGTTATTGATTTCTAATGATCAATGGCAGCTTGAGAGAATGGCATGGTACTTGCTTTGAGATATGTAACCCAGCCTCTGGTTGGAACAAATCAAGCTTAGGAGAAAACGAAAATGAAGGATCTGATGCTCAAGATTTATGTCAACTACAAGACCATTATGGCTTGCGAAGAAGGTCAGGACCTGGTTGAGTACGCCCTGGTCGTGGCTCTTATCGCCTTTGGCGCAGTTCTCGGCATGCAGGGATTGGCCAGCGGCATCAATTCGGCTTTCAACAAGATCAGCTCGACACTCACCAACGACATCTAGTTCGTTGCGCATTCAATCGTGATGTGGGCCTAATTGCGGGACCGAGTTTTGCAGATGGGGTCTTGGAGATTACAGGCATGAACAACTTGATCTTTAAGGTTTATGTCAGTTGCAAGACTTTTCTGGAGTGCGAAGAGGGTCAGGACCTGGTCGAATATGCCTTGGTCGTGGCTCTCATAGCCTTCGGTGCGGTTCTCGGCATGCAGGGCCTAGCCCAGGGAATCAACTCGGAATTCAACGTGATCAGTTCAACATTGTCCAACGACATTTAGCGGATTAGGTTTCTGTTTTTGTCGGGAAGGCGATCGTTGACGTAAGAAGCAAATGTCAAAGCAACGGGCTGGGAGTCACTATCTCTGACGCGCAAGCTAACTGCCGGGGTAAACGCTCCGAAGGTTGGCTTATGCAGTCAGGGTCTTTTCAAATCACGCTCGTTCTTTGAATTGTGGTCTAGGGTGTGGTCACCGAAACCTGGAAGATTCACGCTGTAGGCACTGCATCTTCATTTCAACTCTGTGCGGCTAACCTCATCCGCGCAAAACGAACTTCCGCAGCTCTGCCTGCCGGTCTTGCTTTTGCCCTTCGGGGTTAATGAAGCGCAGGTCATATTTTTGGTTTCTTCAGGGGGAGCGGCCGTGGTCACGTAACCCGTGTCACAGTCGCTCCCTCAAGCTTTGGGGAACACTTTGCCCAGCTGCGAAGTTATCAATAGATCTTCAAGGACCAGGCAGTCATCTGCTGAAACAGACCAAGATAAGGAGAAGGTTAAGTGAACGATCTTTTGTTAAGGACTTATATCAACTTCAAGACCATTTTGGCCTGCGAAGAGGGTCAGGATTTGGTCGAGTACGCCCTGGTTGTGGCTCTGATAGCCTTCGGTGCGGTACTCGGCATGAAGGGCTTGGCAAGCGGAGTCAATTCTGCATTCAACAAAATCAGCTCAACCCTCACCAACGACATTTAGTGGATTCAGCTTCCAATCTGTTCGAAAGTCGCTTGTTGAATTGAGCAGCAAGAGTTATGCGGCCGAGGGAGTGTTGCCGCCACTCTGATGAGAGGCTAACCTCCAAGGTCAACGCTTCGAAATCCGGCTTGGACCGTCAGCGTTTAACCGATTGCTCCCTCGCCACATGATTTGGCTCCGGTGCCGTCGTAACCAATGCCTGGATTCGGCGGGGCACGCATTAAATTCCCCCTAATTGAACAATCAACAGCACCCACGCGCATTGCTCGATCATCAACACGGTCGAGCATGCTGCTGTGACTGGAGACTTGCCCAGGGCATGCGACCCGCCTCGTTGCTCAAGAAACTCCAGTATTGTCGCTCAGCATTCCCAAGGGAAGATTCCCGCCTGCAACTCAGCAATCCGGCGATATAACTTTGCTATTCTGGGTTCTGCAAGCATGAAGGATGATAACGAAGATGACGAGTGCACACCGGCTTAGTTTGTATCTGATGCTGGTATGCAGCGGGATTTCACTCTTATGGGGAATAGCAGTGGAGCGTGGAGCACCCGGCGGGGCGATGGGCTTTCCCGGCATCTATTATGGCACTCGCTGCCTGATTCAGCATTGCGATCCGTACAATGTAAGTGAATTAGAAGCCTTCTATCGGTCCGAGGGCGGGGAAAGTCAATCGGAAACAATTCAACGCCGACAGTCTGTCACGCTGTATGTCAATCTGCCGACCACTTTCCTTTTCGTGGCTCCATTTGCGATGCTGCCGTTTGGACCGGCGCACCTGCTTTGGATGGTTCTCACCGTCGGATCTTTCACTCTTGCCGCCTTCCTGATGTGGAGTCTTGGTGCCAGGTTTGCACCGAATATCTCGCTCTTTATCGTGTGTATCTTCCTCGCCAATGCCGAGGTCGTATTCGCCGGCGGCAACACAGCCGGCATCGTCGTGAGCTTGTGCGTGGTGGCAGTCTGGTGCTTCCTCAACGATCGATTCGTTTGGGCAGGCGTTATTTGCCTCGCAATCAGCCTGGCAATCAAACCTCATGACGGCGGCTTGGTCTGGCTTTATTTCATTCTGGCGGGCGGCGCTTTTCGGAAACGTGCACTGCAATCCGTCGCGCTGACATGCGCACTTGGCCTGGTAGCCGTCCTCTGGATCTCCTATGCGATTCCGCGCTGGATGCCCGAGATGCGCTCGAACCTGGCGATGATCTCCGTGCACGGTGGAATAAACGATCCAGGGCCCGCCTCCATCGGCATGCGCATCCCTGGAATGGTAATCGACCTACAGACGATCTTCAGCGTCTTCCGTGATGATCCGAGCTTTTATAACCTCGCCACGTATCTTTTGTGCGGAGCCCTCCTGCTGGTCTGGTTGATTAAGTCTGCACGCTCCCACGTCACATATCGAAATACTTGGCTTGCGCTCGCGTCAATCACCGCATTAACGATGCTCGTAACCTATCATCGCCCCTACGATGCGAAACTGTTGCTCCTCACCGTTCCGGCTTGTGCCATGCTTTGGTCCGAGGGCGGAGCGGTTGCATGGGTTGCGCTCCTTCTAACCGCTGCAGGGGCCGTCTTCACGGGAGACATTCCCCTCGCAATTCTCGTTATTCTGACCAAAGGGCTGGCCTTGCCCGCTGCCAGCGCCGCTGGAGCGATTCTCACGGTGGTGCTGACTCGGCCAGTCCCACTTATTTTGATGGCGATCTGCGTTTTCTATTTGTATGCGTATTTGCGAAGCAAGCCGGAGTCGATTGAGTTAACAAAAGTACCGGCCGGAGACTGAGTTTGAACTCTCTTCCGCGAGAGATCAACTGTATCCTTCAATTAAGGTTGAGCCGCGCAGGATCGTTCTTGGAAATGTGTCTCGGACCGAGTAACTCGGGCTGACGGCGGTGCTTGCGGCAGACTCTGCTTTGCGGGTTGAAAGGAGGTCAGAATTATCAGCTTTCCTACGATCACCGCGGAGCAAATCGCGGGCAGTCTCCTCGCGGTTGCAGCCTTTCTTCCCGCAATGGTCTGCACTGGTTACTCGGCCGCCTGGATCTCCAACCTTCACGGCTTCAGAGAACGCTCCTTGGTCGAGCGCATGTTCTGGAGTGTGCCGTTGTCGCTGGCCATCTCCACCATTGCTTCGGTTCTGATCGGCAAGTTTCTCACGTCTGGCGGCTGTCGTCGTGTTCCTCATGGCCAGCACAGTACTCTGCATTGTCTTGATTTGCTGGGAAGCGCGACAGCTACGCCGCTCCGGAAAGCATTGGAACATCGGCTGGAGCCCGTTCGGTGGCAAGGCATCGATCATGGCCGTCATTTGGATTTCGGTGGTCGTCTTGTCCCTGGTTGACTTCCAGAGCGGCGAAAAGCTCTTTGTCAACATCTCTATGCTCGATCAGAGCTATCGAGTCAACTGGACTGATGACATATTATCCGCACCGGAATTCCACCGGCCAATCCGCTCTACTTCGTATCAAGCATCCCGTCACGATGCACTAACTACTACTTCTGGTACGCCGTCTGTGCAGTGGTATCGCGGGTGGCGCATCTCTCTGCTCGTTCTGCTTTCACCTCCAGTTGCGTGTGGGCTGGAATGGCGATTACCACCCTCATTGGACTCTATTTGAAGCATTTCCTTAGCGCTGGTGCCCGGCTCAGACGCCAGTTCTTGTGTTGTGTCGCACTGCTCACGGTCACTGGACTCGGCATATGCATCAATATCTGGAGGCTCTTCTTCTGCCATCCGCCGCAACCTGTGGCATACGAAGTGTGGGCTGTCGGCCAAATCACCAGTTGGTTTGGTTCGCTGCTTTGGGCTCCACACCATATCGCAAGTTTGATTTGCTGCATGTTTGCTTTTCTCTTGGCATGGATGGCTGGTAAAGAGAGCAAGCGCAGGCATTACGCAGATGTGGTACTGATCGCTATGGCGTTGGCAAGCGCCTTCGGATTATCCATCTATGTTGCATTTGCATTCTTTTTGGTTATGCTGGTCTGGGCTTTCTGGCAGGTCGTCATTGAGCACACTCCCCTTCCAGTATTGTTTTTGGCCGCAGGCGGCGTTGGCGCCGTGTTGCTGCTTCTTCCTTATCTGTGGGATTTGACGCACACCGAATCAAGGGTAGTAGGCGGTTCCCTCTTTGCATTTTCCGTCCGTGAAATGATCCCTCCAGACGGCTTGCTTGCATTCCCAGCTTTTCAACACCTCGCAGTCTCTCACCCCGAGTGGGCCAGGAACCTTGCAAAACTGATTCTTCTGGCACCCGGTTATGCCGTCGAATTAGGCTTCTACATCCCCATTCTGCTGATTTACCTTGTCCCTTCCTGGCGCGGGCGCTCTTCGCTCAACGCTGAAAAGAAGTCGCTGATATTCATTGCCGTTACGGCACTTGCGTTGGTATCGTTCGTCCGATCCGGAGTTCTGGAATCGAACGACTTTGGCTGGAGGGGAGCTCTCTTTGTGCAGTTTCCTCTGCTTCTTCTGGCGTCGGAGATAGTTACCGATTGGAACCTTGCGAATCGGAATCAAACACCGGTTGACTTCATCGATCGACCCCACAACATTCCGTCCTGGCTGCGATCGATAGCCGCTTTCGCTCTTGTCATTGGTCTGGTGACAACGCTTTACCAAGCGATGATGCTGCGCTTTACTCACCCCCTCATCGAAGCAAGCTTGCGCGCGGCCCATGATTCCCACGCCAATGACCGCTCCCATAGTGTCTACACCTCGTACATTGGATATGCGCAGTTGGACGCCTCAATTCCTCAAAACGCCGTTGTGCAATACAACCCATTCGTCCGTCAGAACCAATATTGGGCAATCGAGAATTTACTCAGAATTCATCATCAGGTCGCGATCGTGAGCGATCAGCCTTCGTGCGGTTCAGAACTTGGAGGCGACCCGAGTGGCTGTGCGGAAATGGCTGTTGCAATCGATTCCCTCTTCACTGGCGCAACAGCTGAACAGGCGCGTAATACCTGCCGTCAATACAGTATCCAATATCTCATCGCCCGCATTGACGATCCTGCATGGAAGGACAGGAATGGTTGGGTGTGGACGCTTAAACCAGTGGTTTCCGACAATGAATTTCGGGCTCTTGACTGCCGTTAGCAACCATGCAAACCGTGTGTGAACCAAGGTGAGGCTGAATATGACAAGAGGCGGGGACCGTATTGGTCTGCTATTGCTCCTGTTGAGCAGCAGTCTCTTTGTTCTATTGGGCCTGGGACTGGAGCGCAGCACGCCCCTGGGCATGCTGGACTTCAAGGCGCTCTACTACGGTGCACGGTGCCTCAATCATCGATGCGACCCCTACAATGTGAGCGAGTTACAGAGTTTCTTCCTCACAGACGGAGGGACGCATCCGTCAGACCCCCCGGTAATTCGCCAACTCGTGGCGCACTATGTAAACTTACCAACCACATTTATCTTCACAACACCCTTTGCCTTACTGCCGTGGGGCCTCGCGCATGCCCTTTGGACCGTGATTACTGTTGGTATCTTCATCCTTGCCGCCTTTCTGATGTGGAACCTTTGCGCGAAGTCTGCTCCTGTGCTCGCTGCCTGCATGATTGGCTTCGTAGTTGCAAACAGCGAAGTTCTCTTTGCGGGTGGCAATGCGGCCGGCATCGTAATAGGTCTTTGCGCTATTGCGGTTTGGTGCTTCTTAACGGAACGTTATGTGTCGACTGGCATTTTGTGTCTAGCAATCAGCCTGGCCATTAAGCCCCATGACGTGGGTTTGGTCTGGCTCTATTTCCTGTTGGCTGGCGGCGATTATCGAAAACGCGCACTGCAAACACTCGCTGTGACCGCTACGTTGAGCCTAGTGGCCATAGTATGGGTCTCGCAGGTTGCACCGCATTGGATTCAGGAGCTGCACTCCAATCTATCGGCTATTTCAACACACGGTGGTTTCAATGATCCAGGACCAAACACGATCATTGACCGCACACCAGGCATGGTCATCGACGTACAGGCAGCTGTCAGCATCTTTCGAAACGACCCGCGTTTCTATAATCTGGTCAGCTATTTAGTATGCGTTCCGCTACTGCTCGTCTGGTCGATCAAGACTCTGCGGTCGCAATCCTCGCAGACCAAAGCCTGGCTTGCGCTTTCCGCAGTATCATCGCTCACCATGCTTGTGACTTATCATAAGCCGCTTGATGCAAGGCTCCTTCTTCTCTCAGTTCCCGCTTGCGTCATGCTGTGGGTCGAAGGTGGGCCGATCGGCACGCTAGCTCTCCTAGTCAACTCCGCAGCGATTGTGTTCACCTCAGATATTCCGCTGGCCGTTCTCGTCATTCTGACCAAGAACCTGCACCCGGACACATCGGGACTGTTCGGCCAGATGCTGATGGTTCTAATAACGCGGCCCGCCTCGCTCATCCTCCTCCTCATGACCTTCTTCTATTTGTGGATTTACGTGACGATCAGAGCCGGTCAAGCTGAGGCCATTGATCTTCGAGGTTAGGAGGTTCCAGAAACTCCTTCCGAACCATCTTAGCCCAACCCGTAACTAGAACGGTCACAGGGTCATATGGTTTTGAAACTTCGTGCGATTTCTGAATGGAAACGTGACTTAAGATGAATCAAGCGCATCAAGGTATTTGCAGTTTCTTGGAAAACAAGTTGAAACGGCCCAATCCGATTTGGACGCAATGAGATGCATCGTGCCCTTGCGACTCCAATGTACACAACGTCTGTGCGGAAATGCAGAGTGAGCTAGATGGTCGAAGTGACGGATTGCGTAATTTGCGGTGGTGACATTCGCCGGCTTAAGCGAGCTCTGGTTGCGCCATTTGTGGCTGAGCGGACATGGAAGCGGAAGCCATTTTGTGTAGATTTGGTCAAGTGCGAATCCTGCGGATTCATCTTCTACAACCCACGGCTCGATGACGCTGACTTGCGGAATCTCTACC
This sequence comes from uncultured Acidobacteriaceae bacterium, assembly GCA_963780515.1. Taxonomy (GTDB): domain Bacteria; phylum Acidobacteriota; class Terriglobia; order Terriglobales; family Acidobacteriaceae; genus Telmatobacter. The sequence goes on along the minus strand of CAWACG010000012.1, from coordinate 431,783 downwards.
TCAACTACCGTTCTGATGAGTACCAAAAGATGCGTTACGCCTCAGAGCCGTGGTACACCCAAAGATTCAACAAAGATCTGGCTTCTGCCAGTTCGTACGAATTCCGTCGAGGAAGACTGGGTCCCATCCTTAAGCAGACTCTTGGCAGGCGCAAGATCAGCCGCATTCTGGACTATGGAGGAGATCGCGGAGATCTCGTGGCCGGCTTGATCGATGGCGCCGAGCCGTTCGTTTATGACATCTCAGGCGTAGCCGCCGCGGAAGGCGTGACTGCAACGTCAGATCCGGCTGGATGCAAGGCGGACCTGATCATCAATAGCAACGTGCTTGAGCATGTTGGGTTTCCGCGTGTCGTTGTCTCGGAAACCCTTGACGCGGCGCATGACCTTCCAGGATTACCTTGTTTGGCGGCGAATCGTAAGATAGATCGGATAGTGTCCCTGCGCTAAAACAATCAAGCGCCCAATCCAATTCCCAAAATTCAAGGCTTGCACAATTCCGATGAGTCGACTCAGCTTAGGCGCGGTGCGCTCCATTTCGAATTCGAAAGGCTTTGAAAGCCGGCTGAGGAAGAACTCCTCTCCAAGCGAGAGCAGTTTTACCGGATACTTCCTGTTCAATTTCTTGACCGCGCGTCTGCACCATACTGGATTGATTTCCGTACGCATGGTGTAAGCAAAAGCCGGGTCGCGACCCAAAAGGCGCACCCAAAACGGCAGCACCCAGCGCCAGATCACCGGAGGCTGGGGCACCATGTAGTGACCTTCGAAATACGAGAGGTAGTTAGGTACTTCTGCGTGCAGAATGCCTCCTGGACGCAGAACACGAATTCCCTCCTCAAGTACCTTCAACGGGTCGTCGGTATGTTCCAGTACATTCCCTGCGTAGACGATGTCGAAGGAGGCGTCCGGGAACGGCAGCTTATCATCTGTCACCCGGATGATCCGTTCCGGATCGATTCCGTTCGCCGCAAAAACTTCGCGCGATGCCTTGAACGAGCTTCCGAATCCTTCCGAGTCCCTTTCGGTGCCATACCCGTCCAGTTCGTATTTCTTGATCCAGACCGCGAGATTCGGTCCGAACCCAGAGCCAATCTCCAATAATTTCTTCCGGTGAAGCGGAGTGAAGTGCTCCAGCAGTTCGCCCTTCTTGAGCGGCTTCTTCACGTCCAGATGATCTCGGGCATTCGCCTCTCTTAAAGTCCCGCTCACACCCTCGAAGAACACCCCGACGGACTTTTCCGCAATGTCGCGAACAGAGTCTGGAATTACAACCTCTTCGGTGGGCATAGCCGGAATTATATCTCCTTTCTTCTCCTTCTGCGTGATGCGGAAGAGTTACCACATTTGGTCAATAAAGACTGGATTATGGGAAGATTGCGCCCGCTTGATGTGACTCTAGCCTATGCTAAACTTTGGGTCGAAAGATCGCCCCTGAGGTGGTCTTGCGCTGCGAATGCCGGGGGTTCGATAGAGACCTCAGAGAGGAGCCGAATGAGCAAGAAACTGATTACCATTTTGACTCCCTGCTACAACGAAGAGCTCAATGTGCGCGAACTTCATCGGCGGGTGCTCGCTATGGCTGCGGAACTGCCCGAGTATCGTTTCGAGCACCTTTTCCTCGACAATGCATCGAAGGATGGAACGGTGGACGTACTCCGCGCCATGGCTGCCGAGGATCCGACCGTCAAAGTGATCGTGAACGCCCGCAACTTCGGCCCCGACCGTTCCGGGATGAACGGCTTTTTGCAGGCTGCGGGGGATGCTGTCGGAAGCGTTGCCGCCGACCTGCAGGACCCACCCGAGTTGTTCATCGGAATGGTTCGCGAATGGGAGAAGGGCTTCCCCATCGTTGCTGCGATCAAAAATTCAAGTGATGAGAGCGGCCTGATGTATCGCATTCGGACCGCCTATTATCGCCTCGTCGCCCGCCTCACGAACGTCGAGGTCCTCGAACACTTCACTGGCTTCGGACTCTACGACCGCTATGTTGTGGAACAGATTCGGGCGAATTTTCGCGACCCTTATCCTTACTTTCGCGGAATGATTGCCGAACTCGGCCTGCCGATTGCCAAGGTTTTCTACAACCAGAAGCGCCGCGAGCGAGGGAACACGAAGAACAACTTCTATGCCCTCTACGACCTCGCGATGCTCGGCATCACGAACCTTTCGAAGGTGCCGCTTCGCCTGGTGATCTTTGGTGGATTTGTCTCGGCCTTGGTCAGCTTTGTGATAGGAGTCTTCTACCTCGCTTACAAGCTCTTCTTCTGGTCCAGCTTTACACTTGGCCTGGCCCCGGTCGTTCTGGGACTGTTCTTTCTGGGGTCGGTCCAACTGATCGCGCTGGGCATCATTGGCGAGTATGTCGGCTCGATTCATACCCTTGTGATGAATCGACCCTTGGTTACGGAGAAAGAGCGAATCAATTTTTAGTATTATTCATTTTGAGTAAAGTCACTCATTCCCAGGTGACGGTCAGTTCTTTTGCCCTATTCTTGTGGGCGGATTCAACATAACCCACTGGATCGTTGATGCCGCTGTTTTCTACTTTCCTGATCGGGTGCTTTCGTGGAGGCGACAGTTGAACACATTTCGTTCTTCTGAATTAGATGCGTCTTGCCCAGTGTGTCGTGGAACAAGTCTGAAGAAATTGTGGGAGGTGAATGGCTATACGATTGCCCGCTGCGGAACATGTACTTTGGTCTTTGTTCAGAACCGCGTAACTGCGGAAGAACTGGCTATGCACTATTCCGGTGGGCAGGACGAGGTGTACGACGACACCAACGCCGATTGTCTTAACTACTACTACCGCAAGCTTGCCGACTTGATTCGGAAGCGTTACCCACAGCCGGGGAGGATCCTTGATCTAGGCTGCTCACGTGGATGGTTCCTTGACGTCATGAAGGGATGGGAATGCCATGGTAATGAAATCGTGACCGCCGATGCGGCAATCGCCCGCGAGCGTTATGGCGACAAGATTGTGACTGGTTCATTTGAAGATTATCCTCTTCGAGAAGGATACTTTGATGTTGTCACCTTGCAAGATGTTTTCGACCACTTCCGCGACCCCTTACCGGCGCTTGAGAAATGCCGACGTCTATTGAAGCAAGGTGGGTTGATCGTAATCAAAGTCCACAACATCTCCTGCCTCTACGCTAAGCTTACGGGCCGACACTTTTACGCTGTTATTCCGCCATCGCATCTCTTTTACTACGATGGCCGGACGCTTGCTCACACGTTATCGAAAGCCGGCTTTCGGGTCGTGGACTCAAGATTCATTGGCCACCTACTCAAACTTAAGACCGTGTTTTGGCGCCTGTCGAGGAGTAATACGAATTCGTCGTTCTATCGCATCTATAGGTCGTTAGATGGAAAGGCCCTTGGCGAATTGAAGATCCGCAAGAACCTGCATGACATTATTACGATGTCTGCAGCCAAACTGTCGTAGCGAGTATTGCAACCTGCGTGAAACTTCAGACTCATAAGCCGATGGCTCAGTTCATTCGCTACGTTGTCGTCGGCGGATTCAATACGGTCCTTGGTTATGGCGTTTTCGCGATTCTCAACTGGTACTTCACAGGTTTGGGCCGGTACAGCTACATGTATGCGGCTGCGCTGGGCAGCCTGATCACGATTAGCGTCGCCTTTCTTGGATACAAGTGGTTCGTCTTCAAGACGCGAGGGAACTACCTGGTCGAGTGGATCCGCTGCTTGGGTGTCTACAGCAGCAGCGTATTCCTAAGTCTGGCGGGGTTACCCATCCTGGTGACGCTGATCCGTCCACATCTGCATAGGCCCGAACTGGCTTCGTATATCGCGGCAGCCGCCATGATGGTGATCATCGTAGTTTTCGGCTTTGTGGGTCACAAGAATATCTCGTTCCGACAAAAGATGGTCGAAGGGGAAGTGGAGCCGCGTTCGAAAACACCGGCGCCATGAATTGAGCATTCCGCGCTTCTCCAATCTCACACAGCGGTCCATCCACCATCGATCGTAATGGCTTGACCGGTCATAAAGCTGGAAGCATCGGAAGCTAGAAACAGAAGTGCGCCTGCAAGTTCATTTGGCTTGCCAATCCGTCCCAGACAGGTGAATCCTCTTAGGCGCTGTAGGAAGGGACTATCCAGGTCGACGGCGTTCGCTCCGCCTGCTTCCTCCGTGTTTGAGAAAGGCCCCGGAAGGATGGCATTCGCTCGAATCCCATGCGATCCCCAGAACGATGCAACATAGCGAGTAAAGCTGAGCAGGGCCGCCTTCGACGCGGAATAGCCGGGCGGGTTCACGAACTCCGTTCCAGCATAAAGCTCTGGCCGCGGCGCAACCAGGGCATACATTGTTGAGATGTTGATGATGCTCCCTGAGCCTTGCTGCTTCATGCGTGCGCCAAGCTTTTGCGTAGTGAGCGCGGCCCAGTAGACACCCCCTGTCAGATTGCGCATCCATGTGTCCATGCTTGCAGTATCCAGGGCGCCTTCCGGCACATTGAAGCCGGTGCCCTTCCCCAATTCATGCGCATTGTTCACCAGGACATCGATAGAAGCTTCCTCCGCCGCGATTTGATCCAGTACGCGATTCAGGGCCGCAATGTCGTACATGTCGACCCGGTAAATCGAAATGCTGTTTGCGCCGAATTCCTTCGCCCATCCCTCTGCCTCCCTTTGCAGCCGCTCTGAACGTCCCAGAGCTACCACTCGCGCGCCGTTTGCCAGCAGGGTCCGGGCAAACGTTCGGCCAAGAAACCCTGAAGCTCCAGTAAGCACGACCGTCTTGCCGGAGACTGAGAACAGATTCGAGCTTTTCAGTTCGGATGACATCAGAGACAACTTCGGCCTCCATCGATCACGAGATTGGTTCCAGTCATGTACGAGGACGCATCTGAGCAAAGAAAAAGAATGGCTCCCTGGTACTCGTCTCGGTTGGCCATTCGGCCCATGGGAATCAACTGCTTGATCCGGCTCAGAAAGGCTTCCGGCTGGTCATTGAAAACGCCTCCCGGAGAGATGGCGTTCACTCGAATATTTGAACTGCTCCAGTAGGTCGCAAGGTAACGGGTCAGTCCAAGAAGACCTGTCTTGACGACTGAATAGGTCACGGGCTTGACGGGCTGCTCGTCCTCTGGCAACCCTTCGACGCGATAGAGACGCTGGTCGGGCGCGATGATGGCCAGGTCAGAAGCGACGTTGACGATGACGCCCGATCTGCGCTTCGCCATCTCCGCCCCAAAAATGCGACTGCAAAGGAATGCCCCGGTCAGGCCAACGCGAATGTCCGCCTCCCAATCCTCAAGCAGAAAGTTCTCCAGTCGCGACCAGGCGACTTTCTCAGCTTCCACCTTTGGATTGTTGGCAGCATTGTTGATGAGAATGTCGATGCGTCCGAATCTCTCGAGAATCAGTTTCTTTGCATCTTCAACGGAAGCCTCGCAGGTGATATCGCAGACAACGCCAAGAGAGCCTGATTTGTATTCGTCTGTGAGTTGCATTGCACGGGCCTGGGGATCCGCCGACGCGAGATCCAGCAACACGACATGCGCACCGGCGTCTGCCAGAATCGCGCCATGGTGGTAACCTAAGAGTCCCGCTCCACCCGTAACGATTGCGACCCGGTCATGCAGATCGAAGAGCTCTTCGGCGCGGCTGGTTTTTACGTAGGTCATGAAGCGCAGTCCCTCTCTAACTAGACTTTTCTCGTCTGGCCGCCATCCAAGATATAACAGCCCCCGGTTGCGAAACCAGAGACAGGGGAAACCAGGTACGCGGCAAAGTCGGCGATCTCTTCAGGTGTGCCAAACCGCTTTTGCGGAACCTCAGCGGAGATGTAGTTTTCCACCTCTTCCCTGCGGCTTTTCAAATGCCCATCCCACGATCCCCCAGGGAACAGCACATTCCCAGGCGCAAGACAGTTCACGCGAATCCCATCGGCGGCAAGGGCGCGAGACAGATTCTTGCTGTAATTGTGCAAGGCAGCTTTGGCGGCACTATACGGCAGAGGAGCCGCTGTTGCCTCAATAGCAACAATGGATCCGACGAACAGAATATTGCCGCCATGAGGCCGCATACACGGGACAACGGCTTGCGCCAGACGGACGCTGCCGAAGAAATTCATGTTAAAAAGGCGCTGCCATTCGTCTTCCACCAGGTTCCATCCCGCCTTGCCACTGCCGCTGCCGAGAGTGGCTACCATGATGTCCGGACCACCCCATACTCGATTTATCTCGCTGAGTCCTGCGTCGATCACCGATGTCTGCGTGAAGTCGCCTTGGATCGCGATTAGGTTGTCGCCAAATTTCGTGCGCAATTCTCTGGCTCGCCTCGTCCAGAGCAACGCTATCGCGGCCAGTAATGCAGACTCGACATCCCTCACGAAGCAGCGCAGCCGCAATCGCTCTCCCAATTCCTCGAGAGGAACCGGCGACGAAGGCAACACGGTCAGTCAGCTGAAGGTCCATTCCCTTTACATCCCATAGCGGCGTACAAATTCAATCTGCCGCTTCACCCATTCAACTTCGTCCCCTTCACTCCCACGCGCCACCTGCAGCGTGAGGCCGCCGGATATACCCAATCCTGCGGACGCTTGCGAAGACATCTTCAAAATCCGCACTGCCTTCGCCCAGAGGCTTGGTTACAACGCTGCCATCCGGCTTCCGCAGTCGATCTTTGATGTGAATGCTTCCAATGCGCTCTCCATAAGCGGCGAATTCTTCCCGAGCAACGTATCCGAGACCGGAACTGTTTCCAGTATCGTAGTTCACCTTGACCCTTGAATCTGGAATGCGTGCCAAGAATTGCGCGAAGTCGACAGGGTTGAAGTCCGCCTCCAGATGCAACTCCACTCCCGTCTCCTCCGACACAGGAATTGCCCGCTCTAGAACGCGAAGAACGAGGCTCTTCTCTTCCTCTGTTCGCATCGAGGAGTTGTCCACGAACGGCAGCACGATCCGCGAAGCGCCAATGTTCTTTCCCCAACGGATCAGTTGATGAAGCTGACGTTCCCGCTGCACGCATTCCTCAGTCGAGCAACGGATAAGCGGAAAGTCCATCAGCCAGTCCGCGCAGATCGCCGGAGTTCGAATCCCGTACTTTTCTTTGAGCTCGTTTAGCTCTGAAGTCCCCTTCTTCGTAGCGATGGGATTCACGGATGAACCGTAATCGTCATAGATCCATTCAATATAGTCGAGACCGGCCTCGCCCGCTCGAACAAACTCTTCCCGCCATGTTTTGCGCGGAAAGGACTGAAATCGGCCTTCGTCCGGCGGGCTCAGTCGACCTTGCATGATTCCAATTGAAGCCTGCGACATTGCCGCTCCTATTCTGCCAGGGGCCGCACAATCATATTCGCCAGGAACTCCTCGCGCGGAAGAGACGGATACAGATCCTCAAGAGGCTTGGAAACAAACGAACCATCCGGCTTCTGATAAGACTGCAGGCGCGGCGCACGCATCTCGTCAGGAAGCACCCTCACGTCACAGACCACCGGGCCTTCCATATCCAGCACTCTTCGGACATCGGCGCGAAGATTCACCTGGTTTCTTATGATGGCTGTGCCTAGCCCGAAAGCGGCGCCGACTTTGCGTAGATCCGGGATTGTGATGCCGCTGCCTTTATCGGCGCCAATCGTTGCAGCCCCGAAATAGGCTTTCTGCGAGGCGCGAATCGATGCATAACCATTGTTGTTGAGCACAAAAAACTTGATGGGTAATTTCAGTCTTCGAATGGTTTCCAGTTCTTGGATGTTGAACATGAAACCACCGTCCCCATCCACGGCGATCACTTCCCTGCCGGGGTTTGCAGTTGCGACTGCGATTGCCATGGGAACCGCATAACCCATTGCGCCGAGCCCGGCCGTATGAAACAGGCGTTGTGAGTGCAATGTCGGGCAGGCGAGCAGATAGATCTCAATCGCCGAGCCCGAGTTTCCAACCACAAGCTTGTCATCGGCGCTGACTTCGGCGCCAACAACTTCTGCAAGATGAAAGATTGAAACCCTTCCCTTCTTTTTGCGGTGGTCGTCGGTCACTACCGGGTACCGTGTCTTCCAGTCCGCGCAGCGCGCATCCCAGGCAGTGTGGCTGGCAAGGTGGATCGAATCTTTCTGTCGTAACAATTCCCGCAGAAATGCTTTCGCATCCGTGCAAATGGGTTGCTGGATATAAGGATGGAGCTTGCCAAGCTCTGCCGCGTCGATGTCCACAGCCACTTTGTAAGCTTCTCGCGCCAGATTTTGCGGCGCGTAGCCGGTAATGGCAAAATCGAGCCGCACACCAATTGCCAGCAGAAAGTCGGAGTTCTGCAGCGCAAAATTGGCTCCGCGGGCTGCCACTGTACCGGGCCGGCCAACATACGTTGGATCGTTGCTGGGGACCAAATCAGCCGCGCACCAGGTTGCGACAGTGGGGACCCGCAGCGCCGCCCGGAGTTGCGCGAACTCATCTTCCCCATGCGCCAGCCGAATGCCGTTGCCGGCAAAAAGCAGCGGACGCTCAGAATGATTGAGCTTTTCAATGAGGCGGCTGACTTCCTGCTCAAGATTGATCTTGCCGGAATCAGTTTCAAGTTCCGCCGGATCGAAGGCGCGCAACCTTGCCGGGTCGTCCATCGGGGAAGCTTGTACGTCAAGGGGAATATCGATCCACACCGGGCCGGGGCGGCCGTGCATGGCGAGGTAGACGGCCTTCTCCATGTGATAACGAATATCGTTTGGCTCCAGAACCGTGACCGCGTATTTGGTAATCGGCTTCACGATTGAAACGATGTCCACCTCTTGAACACCCAGTTGCCGCATGCCCAGCGGCTGGCCGTTTTTATCAAACATGCGATCTGGCCGCTTCACCTGGCCGGAGATGAAGAGAGTAGGAGTCGAATCAAGCCACGCACCGGCCACGCCGGTCACCGCGTTTGTTCCTCCAGGCCCGGTAGTGACCATGCAGACGCCCAGATGATTGGTCGCCTTGGCATATCCCTCCGCACAGATTGCGCTGGCCTGCTCGTGCGAATTACAAATAGGCACGATCGCAGTTTCGGCGCCGAGCGACTGGTTCAGGTGCATGGCGCCGCCACCGGTGACCAGAAACACGTGCTTCACGCCCTGTTCGGCAATGAATCGCACAACGTAATCGGATAGCTTCATCAATTCAACCGTAACAGCGCTCTGAGACCTCGCCTACACTCAGTGCCTGCTGAGAACCTCTTGCAACACCAAACCTCGCGCCAACAACAGCTTCTCAATCAGCTCACGAACAGCACCGCTGCCACCTGCACTCTTCGCGATGAAATCCGCGCGGCCAAGCACGTCCCCCGCGGCATTCGCAGGCGCGGCTGAAAAGCCCGCAATTTGCATCGCCGGCAAATCGTTCACATCGTCTCCCATATAACAAACGTCAGCCAATTCGACGCCCGCTGCGGCCGCAAACTCCCGCAACGCAGCCGCCTTGTCGCGGCAACCTTTCACAACATGCGCAATGTGCAACTTCTTTGCGTAGCGGTCTACGAGCGGGCTATCTTCGCCTGAAATTAGCGCCAACTTCAACCCGGCGCGCCGCGCCAGTGAGAGGCCCATAACGTCGGCGAAGCAAAAGCGCTTCCACTCCGCGCCTCCCGGCCCCCACCAGAAGCCGCCATCTGTGAGCACCCCGTCCACATCCATTGCGAGTGCCCTGATCCGCTCAAGGCCGCCTTTCACAGGGCTGGCTTCAGTCATGCCGCGCTACACCGCTGCGCCGACGCGGCGAAGCTTCTTGATGATGGGTAGCTCGCGCTCGTAAACGCGCTTGATGCCGTCGCCCCTTGCCTGCTCCCACAGCCGGATATCGCGGACCAGCCTGGTGATGCCATTTGGCTCTAGCGACGCCGCTTGATCGGAGCCCCAGCTCGCGCGATCTGTTGTAATGTGCCGCTCCACGCAACAGGCCCCGAGCGCGGCCGCGCACACGCTCGTGGGAATTCCGGTTTCGTGTCCGGAGTAACCGACAGGGACGCCGTAGCGCTCCATCATCACCGGAATTGCGCGAAGATTCAGCTCGTCGTAGTTTGCCGGATAGGTGCTGGTGGCATGCATCAGAATGAGATCGTCTTTGCCCAGCACCTTCACCGCATGGTCAATCTCGTCGTAGGTGCTCATGCCTGTTGAAAGGATGACCGGCTTCCCCGCCTTGCGTGTGTGCCGCAGCAGGTTGTCGTCAGTGAGCGACGCGGAAGCGATCTTATACACCGGCAGAGCGAACTGTGCAAGGAAATCGACGGACCCTTCGTCCCACGGAGAAGCGAACCACATCATCTTGACCGACTTGCAGAACGCGTCGATCTCCTCGTATTCCTCCAGGCCGAATTCCAGCCCGTATTTCAGGTCTCCGTTGGTTGGGCCAAACGGGTTCTCGCGCGGCTTCGCCAGTTCTTCAGGTGTATAGACAACCTCGACGGTGCGCTTTTGGAACTTCACTGCATCGCAGCCCGCAGCGACCGCCACACTGATCAATCGTTTGGCAAGGTCGATGTCGCCACTGTGGTTGATTCCAATCTCTGCAACGATAAAACAAGGCTGATCGTCGCCGATCAGTCTGTTGCCAACCTTGACCGTAGTCATGGAGATATTCCTCCTGCTGCCACGTCGGCGATAGGGCCGGTTCAATGCTCTAACTGGCCGCCCGCTCTCGCTTTATATACATTTCCGGCGTCATCATAGCAGCCCCGGCGGTACTCCCTTAATAGGAATCCGGCTGACGATGGTAACTAAAGAGTTCCCGGCACTGCGATTCCTGCTCGGGAACAGGACCAGGCGGGAGACCGCGGCGGCACCTTCCCGGAAACACTCTGATCCCTTGCGTTGACCTCTTGATTTCCCAGTGCCAATCTTGCCAGAGGTCCTGACCTCATGCAGCAATCGATAAGGTTTATGCTGGTTGGGTGAAGCCCCTTCCTGAAAACGATCTCGAGGGCATACTCAAGCAAACGCGGCCCTTGTGGGACGAAGCGCGCGGACGAAGCATCTTTCTTACCGGCTGCACCGGGTTCTTTGGCGCGTGGCTGCTGGAAAGCCTGGCTCTTTGTAATCGAACGCTGAACCTGAATGTCTCCGCCACGGTCCTCAGCCGTGATCCTGAGGCATTTGCCGGCAGAATGCCCCACCTGGTCGGCGAGCCCTGTATTCACCTTCTCAAAGGCGATATACGCAACTTCAGGTTTCCAGAGCAGCACTTCGATTACGTAATCCATGGAGCTGCCTCTACTTCTGCAGAAGCCGCCCACGCTCCGCTTGAGTTGATGCGTACCCTCCTCGAAGGCACTCAGCGAGTCCTTGAATTCTCCAGATCGAATGGCGTCAAGAAGTTCTTATTCATTAGCTCCGGCGCAGTGTATGGGCAACAAGCAGAGAATCTGACTCACATCCCCGAGGACTACCTGGGGGGACCAGATTGGCTCGACCCCATTGCGGTGTACGGAGAGGGCAAGCGGGTCTGCGAACAGATGTGCTCCATATATGCTGGCGAGTCTGACATCGCGTTCGCAATCGCGCGCTGCTTCACCTTTGTCGGACCGCACCTGCCCTTGGACAAGCACTTCGCAATCGGTAATTTTATCTCCGATGCCCTTGCCGGCAGGAACATTGATGTCCGGGGTGACGGCACTACTCTGCGCTCGTACCTCTACACCGCAGACCTGGCCGCCTGGCTTTGGACAATATTATTTCGCGGAACTGAGGTCGAGTCCAGGCTCCCGGTCTTCAACGTTGGTTCCAAGCAGGCGATAACCATTCGCGACCTGGCTCACGAGGTGGTTGCGGAGCTTAATCCATCTTTAGCCTTTAAGATCGCGCAGGAGCCAGCGACCGGTGTGCCGCCCTCACAATATGTCCCTGACGTCGATCGAGCCAGGAAACTTCTTGGACTGGAGCAGTCAATCGGACTGCGAGAGGCCATAAGACGCACTGCTGAATGGTATCGCTGACCCGAACGCGGAGCCGGGCGCTGTTAGCGCGCTGCGATTCCTTTTTCAGAAAGCTCTCGCTCGCATATGCTGAGTTCAATCCAGTCGCAGAGCATGTGACCGGAGAGGATATGGCCCTCCTGGATGCGCGCTGTGTCCTTCGACGCAATATGCAGCGTTGCGTCGGCAACCTTTGCCATCGCTCCGCCGCCTGCACCGGTAAACGCAACCGTAAATGCCCCTGCCTGCTTTGCTGTCTCGAGCGCAGCGTAAACATTCCTGCTGTTTCCTGAAGTGGAAATGCCAACCACAACATCGCCCTTCACGCAGAGAGCTTCCACCTGACGCTGAAATACCCTTTCATATCCGTAATCATTTCCGATCGCAGTAAGGATCGAAGTATCGGTCGTAAGTGCGACGGAAGGAAGCCCGCGCCGTTCCCGCCGGAATCGACCCATCAATTCGGCTGCCAAATGCTGCGAGTCGGCCGCGCTTCCACCATTGCCGCACCAGAGCACCTTGTTTCCCCCGACAATCGCGCGGGTCATTTCGCAGGCGATGCGCTCCAGCACCTCGCGTTGCGACCGCAATGCCTGAATCACTTCGATATGCTCGGCAATGGCATTCTCGAAGATGAGAGATGAATTCACAGACGATGACACTTCTGCTCCTTTGGCGCGCAACTGCCTGTCAAGAAATTGCAGGCAGCTTTGCGATACTCGCTTCTGATTCTCCTTCGGAGCCATTGATCACTCTTAGCTTTCGAAGATCAGAGCTTGAACTCAATGCGAAGTCGCGAATGGTGTCTGCGACAAAGTCGAGCATCTGTTTTGTAAGTCCCGGATACACGCCAAGCCAGAACACATTCTTCATCGCAAAATCTGTGTTGGGCAGGCTCCCAATGGCCCGATACTCGCAGCTTTCATAGGCCGGCTGCCGCATCAGATTTCCCCCAAAAAGAAGTCGCGTGCCAATCCTCTTTGCGTCGAGCTCGCGAATGAGCTCCTCCCGCGTAAACGGAGCACTTTCACGCACTCCAACAAGAAATCCAAACCATGAGGGATCGGACCCCGGTGTCGCCTCGGGCAACAACAGATACTCCTCCAGCGGCTTCAGCGCCGCACGCAGATACTCGAAATTCTCCTTGCGGCGCTCAATGAACTGCGGCAGTTTTTCGATTTGCGAAGCACCCAGCGCGGCCTGCATGTCAGTGGCTTTCAGGTTATATCCGATATGCGAGTAAGTGTACTTATGGTCGTAGCCGCACGGTAGTTCGCCAAGCTGCCAGTCAAAACGCTTGCCGCACGTATTCTCTTTGCCTGGATCGCACCAGCAGTCGCGGCCCCAGTCACGGAACGAGTCGATGAGTACCTGCAGATTGGGCTTGTCAGTTAGAACTGCTCCGCCTTCGCCCATCGTGATGTGGTGGGCAGGGTAAAAGCTCACCGTCGCAATATCGCCAAAGCTTCCCACACGGCGTCCTTTCCAGGTCGAGCCCAGCGCATCGCAACAATCCTCAATCAACCAGAGATTATGCTTCTTTACGAAAGCAGTGACCGCGTCGAGGTCAAAGACATTTCCCAGCGTGTGCGCAATCATCACTGCCTTTGTCTTTTCGCTCAGGGCAGCTTCAAGCTGGCTTACATCAATCTCGTATCCAGGCAGTGTCACATCCACAAACACCGGCACCAGTCGATTCTGAATGATCGGATTGAGTGTGGTCGGAAATCCCGCCGCGACGGTGATGACCTCATCACCGGGCCTGAGACGGCGTTCGCCGAGTTTGGGTGAAGTGAGCGCGCTAACTGCAAGCAAGTTTGCAGAAGAGCCGGAGTTGACCAGCGAAGCGCAGCGAACCCCGACAAACTCTGCCAGTTTCCGCTCAAAATCCTTTGCAAAGCGACCGCTCGTGAACCAGGCATCAAGAACGGAATCCATCACAGAACGAAGATCATCGGCATCGATTGTCTTGCCTGAGACTGGAACAGTGGACTGTCCCGGTTTGAACTCCGCCGCAGGAAAAGCAGCTTCAAAGTACTCGGCGGTCAGGTCGAGAATCTGCTGCCTAAGCCGTGATGTCTTGTCTGTCATTGAGGGTCCACAAAGGTAGCATACAAAATCCAGAGTCGTCAGTGTACTGTATTAGTTAGGAAACAGCGCTCCCGCCTTAGTGGTAGTAGGTTTGCAATCGGAAGAGTCCGTGTTGCGGGTGCTAAGAGACTGAAATGAAAGCAGTTATTTTAGCGGGCGGGCTTGGCACACGCCTCAGCGAAGAGACCGGCACGCGCCCCAAGCCGATGGTCGAGATTGGCGGGCGCCCCATCCTCTGGCACATCCTCAAGATATATTCGCAGCACGGTATCAACGACTTCATTATCTGCTGTGGTTACCGTGGATACTTAATCAAGGAATACTTCGCCAATTACTTCCTCCACACCTCTGACGTGACCTTCGATATGCAGGAAAAGAGCATGAAGGTCCATCAAACCGTCGCCGAGCCTTGGCGAGTCACTCTCGTCGACACCGGAGATTACTCCGGCACAGGTGGTCGTCTCAAAAAGATTGCCCGGTATCTTGACGGCGATGATGCATTTTGCATGACCTACGGGGATGGGGTGAGTAACCTCGATATCACCGCTTCCATTGCGTTCCACAAGAATCACGGTAAGCTTGTGACGGTAACTGCGGTCAAACCAATGGCTCGTTTCGGCGGGCTCGAGGTAAATGGGACGACCATTTCGTCGTTTCAGGAAAAGCCTGAGAGCGAAGGCGGATGGATCAATGGCGGCTTCTTTGTTCTCTCCCCCGCAGTGATGAGCGAGATTCCCGACGAAAGCTCAATGTTTGAGAAGGAGCCGATGCAAAGCCTGACCTCAAAGGACCAGGTGCAGGCATTCTTTCACACGGGCTTCTGGCAGCCAATGGATACGCTGCGTGACAAGCAGCGGTTGGAAGAACTCTGGGCCGGCGGGAGGGCTCCGTGGAAGACGTGGTAACTCCGCGGCAGGAGCGCCGCGATTCCGCGACGGCCGAAAGACAAAACCACTCTCCCTCCGCCAAACGTGTTGGCTTTTTGCAGAGGGTCTTCTCTTTCCCCGTCATGCTGGCCAGTGTCCTTGTCGTGCTTACGGTGCTCACGGTGCGGGCGCGTTTTGACGATCCGGATATGTGGTGGCACCTCAAGACGGGCGAAATTATTTGGTCCACGCATAGCATCCCTGTTGTCGATGTGTTCTCCTATACGACCAACCATCAGGCCTCGGTGCCCGCAGGAATGGCTCGCACAGCTCTCAATCTATTGTGCCTATAAATGGGGCGGCGGCCTTTCAGGAATGATGCTGTGGATGTGCCTTTTCACTTCAGCGTTTCTTATCTCCGGATACATTCTCTGTTCGCTCTACTCAAGAAATGCCAAGGTTGCCTTCATCGGCGCGTTAGCCATTTGGTTTTTCGGTACCATCGCATATTCGGTCCGGCCGCAAATGATCGGCTATCTGCTGCTGGTTGTCGAATTACTGTTGATCCAACTGGGACGCACGCGCAATCCTCGCTGGTTTTTCTGGCTGCCGGTCCTGTTCGCACTCTGGATCAACTGTCATGGTTCCTTCTTCCTCGGCCTCCTTGTAGCCTGCGTGTTTCTATTCAGTTCGTTCTTCAATTTTGAATTGGGATCGCTTGTCTCGACCTCTTGGGATCCGCGCTCCCGGCGGACTTTCGCGATCTCACTTGCCCTTTCGGCTGCCGCTCTGTTCCTGAATCCGGCAGGCTTACGCCAAATCATCTACCCCCTCAATACGATGCTCCATCAGCCCATCGGCGTCGCCAACTCTGAGGAGTGGCAGGCGACCCAACTCACCGACTCGCGCGGACTCATGCTGCTGGCGGTTGTCCTGTGCATCTTCCTTTTGGCGGTCATCCGTAAATCCGAGTTGCATTGGGATGAGCTGCTCCTTCTGGGGCTTGCCACTTGGCTCGGTCTCGGCCATATGCGCATGTTGATCGTCTTCGGCATCCTGGTCGCGCCAATACTCTGCCGCCAGCTCTCGAACATGTGGGAAGGGTATAACGCCGAAGAGGATCGCATCCTTCCCAACGCTGTGATGATCGGGCTTTCAATCCTCGTCGTTGTCCTGGCCTTTCCCGACCTCGAGAATCTCAAAAATCAGGTGCAGGCAGGAAGCCCTGTTAGCGCTGTCAATTTCATCAAGAGCAACCATCTTTCCGGGCCGATGTTGAATGATTACGTCTACGGAGGCTACCTGATCTGGGCAGCGCCCGAATATCCGGTCTTCGTCGACGGCCGATCTGACGTGTACGAATGGTCGGGCGTCCTCAGCCAGTTTGGAAACTGGGCAACGCTCCAAAGCGACCCCAATGTGCTTCTTCAAAAGTACGGGGTCAATTTCTGCTTGCTCACCAGCCACTCTCCAATGGCGCATGTATTGCCTCTTATGCCTGGATGGAAGCTAGTCTATTCAGACAGCAACTCGGTGATTTTCTCCCGAACCTCGCCTGCGGGCGCGGCGAAATAATGGACCACAGGGGCAGAGACTTGCAAAATCCTGAGAAGAATTCCCCCGAGTTCGACCGGTTCGCGTCCTCCTATGACCAGTTGCTCGACGATCCGCTGAGGAATCGATTCGCAGGAGATCCGCTGCACTTTCATCGCAGGAAATGGCACGTGATCCAGCGGCTGCTCCAATCCTTCGGCATGGCCCCCGAATCGCTGCGGTGGCTTGACGTCGGGTGTGGCCGAGGTGAACTGCTTGAACTCGCCGGCAGAAACTTCGCAGAAGCCACAGGATGTGACCCATCAGCCGGCATGTTGTCATCGAACACTTCCTTCAAGACCCACGAGCAGCCATCCCCCGTCGATTTGCCATTCGACGATGGCGCCTTCAGTTTCGTCACCGCGATATGCGTCTTCCACCATGTCCATGGGCAGGACCGTACTCTTCTGACCAGAGAGATTCGGCGGGTGCTGAGCCCGGGCGGCCTCTGCTGCATTATTGAGCACAATCCGTGGAATCCAGTCACTCGAACGATCGTGAAGCGGTGTCCTGTGGACGTGGATGCGGAGCTTCTTACGGCGGGGCAAACTGAAAATCTGCTCGCAGCATCGGGCTTCAAATCAGTCCGGCGGGAATACTTCCTCTATCTTCCCGAGAGGCTCTTCCGCACGTTCAGCGGCGTGGAGCAAGCATTCTCTAAGCTGCCGTTCGGCGGGCAATTCGCCGTACTTGCCCAGGCGCCCCGCTCGCTATAAGTTTTTCTCGACGATGAATCGAGGTCTTCCCTTTGCTTCGGAATAGATCTTGGCGAGGTATTGCCCGATCACTCCCAGAGATAGCAACTGAACGCCGCCGAGCATATAGAGGGGAATCACAATCGAAGCCCAGCCAGGGACCGAAGCGGCGTGGATGAATTTGGCGATTAACGCCCATGCGGCCAAACCAAAGCTGAAAAGAGAAATCAGCATGCCCAGGATCGTGATGAACTTCAACGGAATCTCAGTAAACGACGTAATCCCGTTCACGGCCAGCGCAACCATTTTCGAGACAGGGTATTTTGAATCTCCGGCGAAGCGTGATTGCCGGTCGTAGTAGACCAGTGCCGAAGGAAACCCCAGCTGCGGAATCAATCCTCGCAGCAGCAGGTTGCTTTCTTTGTAGTTGCGCAGCTCCTCCACCACCCGCCTGCTCAGGAGCCGGTAATCTGCGTGATTGAAAATCAGTTGCACGCCCATCGCCTGCAGCAGCCGGTAGAAGCCCTCTGCCGTAGTTCGCTTGAAGAAGCTGTCCGTCTTTCTGTTGCGCCGAATGCCGTAGACCACCTCGGCGCCGCCAATATAGGCAAGCACCATCTCTTTTATTGCGGCCACGTCGTCCTGCAAATCGGCATCGATACTGATCAGTATGTCGCCCGGAACCGTGAGTAATCCCGCCAGAATCGCATTCTGCTGGCCGAAATTGCGCGACAGTTTGAGGCCGTGGAATTGGGTGCTTTCGGATGCAAGACGCTCGATGATGTCCCACGTACCGTCAACTGAACCATCGTCGACAAAGAAGATCGAGGCCTCGGCAATCAGCTTTTCTTGCGCTAACTCTTTGAGAACCGAACCCAGGCGCGCCGCCGTTTCCTGCAGAACCTGCTCCTCGTTATGGCATGGGATTATGAACGCCAGCCTGGGGCAAGAATCGCGTTGTACTGATTCACTCATCGGCCTGGCCTGTTGCGTGTTATGGTGGCTCTCGTCCTGGGCTTAAAAGCGTTGTGTCGGCATGTCACAGATGGCCTTCATTATAGCCATCCAAACAGCCGCCAACTAGCGAAAGCCGGTACGGTGTTGCCCTGAAAGTACCGTGTCTAAATGTGCGAGGAATAATCGCTGCAGCGGGGGTGGCTGGCGAGGTACAGGCGCCCCTCTTCGCTCAGCCTGCAATTCTCAAATTACAGGTGCTGGCCGTCTTTTATATTAGGGTGGAAGTGGGATCAATTCGTAGCCCGCAATCTGCGAAGAAGCGCGAAGTCTTGAGCGAACCGGCAATTGCGAAAGGCCTAACTCAGGTAAGCGCGCCTCATACAGAATCGCCTGCAGATATGACCCTAAGGTTTTGCGCAGCTTCTGACCGAAAGAGAGACTGAAAATGACAAGGGCGCGTCTCGATGGTCTCTACCTGTTATTGCTGGGATTCGCATTGTTTGTATTCATCGGTGTGTACACCGAGTGCACCCAGCCCGGCATTGCAGGTGATTTCAGGGGCGTCTATTTTGGCACGCGATGCCTGATAGAACACGGCGATCCATACCAACTGAAGGTACTGCAGGGCGTCTATCTCCGGGGCGGGGGAAAGCTTTCGCAAGATCCCGACAAGATACGAGCCAGCGTTGCACCGAATATCTACCTTCCAAGCGCCTTCATCCTGGTAATTCCCCTGGCCCTGCTTCCGTGGGGCCCGGCGTCCGCGTCCTGGATCGCTCTCACCGCGGCAAGCTTCATCCTGGCCGCCTTTCTCATCTGGAATCTTGGCGCAAGATACGCACCCGTCATCTCTGGCGGACTGATTGGCCTCTGGCTGGCCACCACTGAAGTCGTTTTCGGAAACGGCAACCCGGCTGGGATTGTTGTCGGCCTTTGCGTAATCTCTGTCTGGTGTTTCCTCGAGGAACGGTTTGTCGTGGCCGGCGTCATTTGTCTCGCAGTCAGCCTGGCAATCAAGCCTCAGGATGCCGGCCTGGTCTGGCTCTATTTTCTGCTGGCGGGCGGAGTCTATCGGAAACGCGCCCTGCAAACGCTGGCTCTGGTGCTCGCGATAGGTCTGGCTGGCGCACTCTGGGTATGGCAGGTCGCGCCGCATTGGATCCAGGAATGGCAATCGAATCTGGCAACCATCTCGACACACGGAGCGCTGGACGACCCCGCGACCGCCGGTATATCAGGCCATATTGTGCAAGCAATGATCGACCTGCCAACCGTCGTCAGCGTCTTCCTGAGCGATCCGCACATCTACGCTCCCATCAGTCATCTCATCAGCGCGACGCTTTTGCTTCTATGGTTGGTTGCGACGCTCCGTTCACGCCCCTCCCAGACCATGACCTGGCTTGCCCTCGCAGCCGTCGCGACACTCAGCATGCTCGTCTCCTACCATCGGGCGTACGATGCAAAGCTCTTACTGCTCATCGTTCCCGCCTGTGCGATGCTCTGGGCCAGGGGCGGGCTGGGTGCGCGGATCGCGCTCTTGGTCAGCACCCTGGGGATCGTGCTTACGGGAGAGATTCCGGTGGCCCTCCTTGTCATCCGCTCCCGCAATCTGCACCTCTCCACCGCAAGCCTGGCCGGCCAGTTGTCGACAGTCATTCAAACCAGGCCGGCCACGCTCATCCTGCTTGTCATGTGCATCTTCTATTTGTGGATTTACGTGCGCAACGCTTTCAGCAAAGACCCGGTCGCAGCCTCCCAAATCTCCGAAGAACTGCCTGCCACAACTGCCACTGGCGCTGATCTGAACCGGCACTGATAGACTCTGTACCGTGCCTGACCAAGCCAAGCCGCCCGTCTTTCTGCTCGACGCCATGTCGTTCATCTTTCGCGCCTATCACGCCATGCAGCGCAGCAGGCCCATGTCCACGCGCTCCGGCCTGCCCACGGCGGCCACCTACGTCTTCGTGAACATGATCAAGAAGCTGCGCCAGGACTTTGCCCCGCGCTACTTTGCCGCGGTCTTCGACGTAAGCGGCGAAGTCTTCCGCGACGAACGGGCGCGCACCATGGGCCCGCTGCGCAAATGGAACGCCAAGACGCAAAGCTTTGACGATGTCAGCTACGAGGGCTACAAGGCCAATCGCGAGTCCATGCCGGAAGACCTGCGCCGGCAGATTCCCTATATCCGCCGGGCGCTGGAGGCATTGCGCATTCCCATTCTCGAAGCTGTGGGCTTTGAGGCCGACGATGTGATTGGCACCCTGGCGCGCGAGGCTGCTGAGCAAGAGCATGAAGTCTTCATCGTTTCCGGCGACAAAGACATGATGCAGCTCGTCACGCCGCGCGTGAAAATCCTGAACCCGCAAAAGGACAACCTGATTCTCGACCCCGCCAAGGTGACCGAAACACTGGGTGTGCCGCCGGATAAGGTTGTGGATGTCATGGCGCTCCGCGGCGACGCCGTCGATAACATTCCCGGCGCACCCGGAATCGGCGACAAGGGCAGCGTAGATCTGATCGTTGAGTTCGGAAGCGTGGAAGCAGTCCTCGACCGTGCCGCCGAGGTCAAACGCAAAAGCTATCGCGAGTCGTTGGAGCAGAACCGCGACGCCGTTCTGCTTTCCAAGGAACTCGTCACCATCGACAGCCACGTGCCATTGCCGCTTGATCTAAATGGGATGGAGACGCAGCCGCCCGACATTGAGGCGTGCCGCGAGCTTTTTACCGAGCTTGAATTCACGTCGATGCTGCGCGAATTGGAGCCATCCACGACGGGGGCTGTCGTTGAGCTGATCGAAGAGCCAACCGGCGAACAGTCCGCTGCTTTCTACGCCGCAGCGCATCTGCATGGCTTTGCCTTCGCGCTGGATGCCGCGCAGCCGTCGGAGCCTGAGCCGGACGACCAGCAGCCGCAGACTCTTTCCCTGCTCGATGCAGTCGAAGCCGCTGAAAAGAAGACCCTCTTCTCTATCGGTGTATGTGCTGAGCCCACCACGGCGCTGCGGCTGCCGCTCACACCCGAATTGCGCGCCCTGCTTCAGGACCCTGCGGTCCCCAAGCGAGTACATGATTGGAAACTTGCGCTCCATGTGCTGGGCGGCCTTGGTATTTCATTACAAGGCGCCGTGGATGACGCCATGCTCCTCTCTTACGCGCTCAATCCCACCCACGCCACGCAGGCGCTGGCTGATGTCGCGGCACGTCACGGACAAGCTCCGCCTTCCACCCTGTCTGCAGGCGCAGCAGCAATCTATGGGCTCGTTCCGTCTCTCCGCGCAGAGGTTGAGCAAACAGGTCTGGAGCGTGTGTACGCTGAGATTGATTTGCCTCTGGCGCCTGTCCTCTATCGCATGGAGCAGGCTGGCGTGCGCATCGACACGGGCGTTCTCAGCGGGCTTTCAACGCGCTTCGCAGCAGAACTGGAGCGCGTGGGCGAGCGCATCTTTGAACTCGCCGGCCGGCGCTTCAACATCAACTCGCCCAAACAGCTTGGCGAAGTTCTGTTTACTCATTTGGGCCTGCCCGCTCCTGCGATTCGTGGCAAAGGCAAATCCGTTTCTACCGCGCAGGACGTGCTCGAGCAGTTGGCCGAGAAACACGACGTCCCCAGGCTGGTGCTTGAATTCCGCCACCTTTCGAAATTGAAATCGAACTATATCGACGCTTTACCTTTGCTGGCGGATTCGGATTCGCGCGTGCACACCACGTTTCAAGCAGCGGCCACATCCACAGGGCGGCTCTCTTCCGTGAATCCGAATCTGCAGAATATTCCCACCCGTACTGAGTTGGGACGCGAGATTCGCGCAGCGTTCACCTCCGCCCCCGGAACTCAGCTGCTGTCGGCAGATTACTCTCAAATCGAGTTGCGGCTACTGGCTCATTTCAGCGGTGATCCATTGCTGGTGCGCGCCTACGCAAATAACGAAGACATCCACACCCTCACCGCGAGCGAGGTTTTCGGCGTTCCCGCCGAGGACCATGGACAAGGAAACGCGCAACCGTGCAAAGGCGGTAAACTTCGGCATCGTCTACGGCATCTCAGCCTTCGGTCTCGCCGCGCAGCTAGGTATTCCCCAAGCTGAGGCGAAGGCCTATATCGACCGCTACTTCGCGCGCTACCAGGGTGTCAGGACGTTCATTGAGAAAACGCTCGAAGCTACGCGGCACGAGGGAAGCGTGCGCACCATGTTCGGCCGCAAGCGTCCAATACCGGACATTGAAAGCCGCAACCCCAACCAGCGCGGCTTCGCCGAGCGCACCGCTATCAACACTCCGCTGCAGGGCACAGCCGCCGACCTCATCAAGCTGGCCATGATCGCATTGGATCGCAAGCTTGCTGAGCGCAAGCTGAAGACCCGCATGGTCCTGCAGGTGCATGACGAATTGCTCTTTGAAGTGCCTGCAGAAGAAGAAGCTGAGGTCGAGGCTCTTGTGCGCGCGGAGATGGAGGGCGTCGTCAAACTCAATGTCCCGCTGGTCGCAGACCTGGCGTTCGGGCCCAACTGGCGGGACTTGAAGTAAGCACCAGGCGTTCAAGAAAACTTAGAGCGCAGTGGAACTCTGATGCGCCGTCTAAAATCTCCCACGCCTGAATCGCAATCACCGAAACCCTCATCCAACCCTACGTAAGGAATTGGAAGCCTTCGCAATCCTAAACTCGAAACTTGAATTTCCGGATTTTGATTATTTTGGAGAAGATCATGAACACAACGCAATCCATTACTGCTGCTGCTGCAGGCGCCTTCAATCTCGGTGGCGATCTCACCGTGAATCGTCTTGGCTTCGGAGCCATGCGCATCACCGGTCCCGGCATTTGGGGGGCCCCCGCCGACAAAGCCGCATCGCTCGCGACATTGCGCCGCGCCATCGAGCTTGGCGTCAACCTGTCGATACGGCCGACTCCTACGGGCCGGGCACTTCGGAAGAACTGATCGCCGAGGCGCTCTATCCCTACCCTGCTGATTTGGTGATCGCCACCAAAGGCGGATGGGAGCGCCCCGGACCAGGCCAGTGGACCCACAATGCAAGCCCCAAACACCTGACCGAGGCGCTGGAGGGCAGTCTCAAGCGGCTGCGCCTTGAAAGCATCGATGTCTACCAGCTCCACGCTCCCGACAACGCGGTTTCGTTTGAAGCCTCGGTTGAAACATTGGCCAAGCTTCGCCAGCAAGGCAAGATCCGTCACGTTGCACTCTCGAACGTGACCCGCGAACACATCGAGCGCGCTCGCGCCATCGTGCCCATCGTCTCGGTGCAGAATCGCTACAGCTTTGCCGACCGCGAATCCGATTTCGTTGTAGATTTTTGCGCGAAGAACGGGATCGCCTTCATGCCCTGGGCTCCGCTTGGTCAGGCAAGACGAGCGCATGAGGCGCTGGAGAATGCCGCATCGCAACTGAAGGCGACGCCACTACAAGTTGCCCTCGCTTGGCTCCTCAAGCGTTCGCCGGTCATCCTCCCGATTCCCGGCACGTCGTCCGTTGCGCACCTTGAAGAAAACATCGCGGCAGCGGGGCTTGAGTTACCGCAGGCAGTCTTCGATGTGCTTTCTTCGGTGAGCCATCCGCCGGCGAGCCTGCGCGGCTGAGAGGCAGCCGCCGCAACTCCCGCCGAAGTCGCGAGCATCGAGGCGAGGGCGGGAGTTGCAGATCTCTGCCTATCTAATGTGCCTATGCGCCGAGTTCGACGCGAATGGCATCCGCAATCGCATCCGCATGGCGCCGCATCGCGTCTTCACTCTCTGCCTCAATCATCACCCGGGCCAGCGCTTCTGTACCGCTGTAGCGGATCACAACGCGCCCTGAATCCTTCAACTCTTCTTCGGCCGCGCGAATCCGGGCGGACACTGTTGGGATGGATTCAAGCGGCTTCTTCTCCCGCACCTTCACGTTGACAATTACCTGCGGAAAAACTTTCAAGTCCGCAGTCAGTTCGTCAATACCCTTCCCGGACCGGGCAATCAGATCGAGTACAACCAGAGAAGTCAGCAGGCCGTCTCCTGTTGTAGCCAGGTGCGGAAAGAGGATATGCCCGGACTGCTCACCGCCCAGCGCGGCCTTGTGCTCCAGCATCTGTTCCAGAACGTAGCGGTCACCCACGGGCGCGCGCAGCATGCGGATACCAGAGCGCTTCAGCGCGGCTTCCAGACCCATGTTGGACATGGTGGTGGCTACAACCAGATCTCCAGTCAGCAGACCGCGCGCCTTCAGATCGCGAGCGGCCAGCAGCAGAATGGCGTCGCCATTCACGACGTTGTTGTTCGCACCTGCCAACATGCAGCGGTCGGCGTCGCCGTCGAAGGTCAGTCCCAGGGACGCGCCGCGGGCCTTGACCTCAGCGGCAACGTAACTGGGATGAAGAGCGCCGCAGCCTTCGTTGATATTGCGGCCATTGGGAGCAACATTAAGCAGCGTCACATCGCTCGCATCGGTCCCCGCCAGACGCCGAAAGAGCTCCGGAGCGACTGCGGCTGCAGCTCCATTGGCGCAATCGGCCACGATTTGTATTCCACTCAGGCGCAGGCCCGGCACGCTGTCGATCAAAAACTGGATGTAATCGGACTGAAGTGCGTGGTTGTCCGCAACCGGTGGCAGTGTCGTGGGGTCCGGCGCAGTCACCGTGGCCGCGTGATGGAGAATCTCGTCTTCCATGGCCAGCTCAACCGCGTCCGG
The DNA here is from genome assembly GCA_963780515.1 of uncultured Acidobacteriaceae bacterium. Taxonomy (GTDB): domain Bacteria; phylum Acidobacteriota; class Terriglobia; order Terriglobales; family Acidobacteriaceae; genus Telmatobacter. Next base: position 406,993 of record CAWACG010000012.1, on the reverse strand, counting down.
CAGCTTAAAGCCATCGCCGCCAAAGAGCTTGATGCCGTTGTCCTGCCAGGGATTGTGCGAAGCAGAGATGACCACTCCCGCTTGAAATCCCTTCGTACGCGCCAGGAAGGCCACCGCCGGGGTAGGCACGATGCCTGCGCTCTCAATGTGCGCCCCAGCCTGGCGAAGTCCGGCAGCCAGAGTGGCAGCGATCCAAGGGCTTGATTCACGCGTGTCGCGGCCAAGAACGATGCCGGGGTTTGCGGCGGACTTGTGCAGAGAATGGCCCAGCGCCATTCCTGCAGCAAAAACGGTGGTTGGGTCAAGAGGGGTCTGGCCCGCGATGCCGCGAATGCCGTCGGTGCCGAAAAGTTTGCGTGCGGTAGATGCGCTCATCGTCTCACTTCTTGCGGGATTTGTTCTTGCTGCTTCGTTTGGCTTTCGTCACCGATTCCACTTGGCTCGTGAAAGTACCGTCGCTCAGGCGCGTGGTAAGGCTGTCTCCCTGCGCAATCTGAGCAATGGAGCGAACCAGCACGCCGTCCGCCCCTTGCACCAGAGCGTAACCCCGGTCCAGGACAGCCAGGGGCGAGAGAGTGCGCAGCTGGGCATCAAGCGATTGCAATCGAGTGACTGAAGATCGAAGCGCACCCTCCAGCGACCGGTCAAGGCGCGTGCGGCAGGCTGCGAGGCGTTCCCGCGTCAGGCCAAGCCGGCGGCGAGGATCGTGGTAAAGAACGGCTGCAGCAAGCTCGGTTACTTCGCGCTGGTTCCGGCGCAGATGGCCTGCAATCCCAATCTCCAAACGGAATGCGAGGTCGTCGAGGTGCTGATCGAGACGATGCAGCAGCGCTGTCACGCGGCCTTCCGCGCGCTCCACGGGCAGCCTGTCAAGCTGTGCTTTCGCCTGCAGAAGCTGGAAGCGCGTTGCGCGCTCCAGTCGGGTCGTCTGGCTGTCTACGCGATCGGCAATCCTGTGCTGTGCTTCAGTAATCAGCTCTGCCGCCGCCGAGGGTGTAGGCGCGCGCAGGTCCGCGGCAAAGTCGGCGATGGTGAAGTCCGTCTCGTGGCCTACCGCAGAGATGACCGGAAGACGCGACGCAGCGATCGCGCGGGCAACACGCTCGCTGTTAAAAGCTGCCAGGTCCTCGAGCGACCCGCCTCCGCGCGCCAGCACAATCACATCAACCAGTCCCGACGCATTCAGTTCGACCAGCGCAGCCTCAATCTCGGCGGCTGCAGAGTCGCCCTGTACGGAAACAGGAAAAAGCAGGACGTTAAGTCCGGAGTGGCGGCGGCCGACAATGCTGATAAAGTCGCGAATCACCGCCCCGGTGGGCGAAGTGACAATGCCGACGGTCCGCGGAAAGCCTGGCAACGGCCGCTTGCGAGCGGCATCGAAAAGGCCCTCGGACTTCAGCCGTTCTTTCAATTGTTCAAATGCCAGTTGCAACGACCCCGCGCCGACGGGCTCCATGGTTTCGGCCACCAATTGCATCTGGCCGCGCTGCTCATACACGCTGACCTTGCCGCGCACCAGCACGTGCAGCCCATCCTCAGGACGAAAGCGAAGCAGCAGCGCCTGGCGGCGAAAAAGCACCACGGGCAATTGAGCTTCTGCGTCTTTCAGCGTGAAGTAGATGTGGCCGGAGGGTGCGGGGCGGAAGTTTGAAATCTCGCCTTCCACCCAAACGTCGCTGTACTCCTGCTCCACCAGCTCACGAACCTGCGCAACCAATTCCTTCACTGGCCAGACGTGGCGCGCAGACTGCTGCACCTCAAATGTGAGGTCGAGCTGGCCCGGCGATGGATCGTGGGAAGTCACCAAGGATGAGTGTAATTGGTGCGGGGTTGCGCGTTTAATGCCTGGCATTCACCATCGCCCGGAGGCGCGCCGCAATCTCAGCCTGACGTCCGGCCCCGGCAGGTTCGGCTTGTGCCTCGCTGGAGTAGTAGTTCTCTGCCTCCCGAGCCAACGTTCGTGCCTTCAGCCAGCCCAAATGTTCCCAGCACGCCGGCTAGTTTGTGCGCTGCGGCGCTTGCCTGTTCGCGCTCGACTGAATTCAGCCCTGCGTCCGATTGAGGGCGGTAGCCGCAGTTTCCAATGCCGCCACTCGCTCCTCGATTTGCGGCAGAAATCGGGTCCACAAGAGATTCATTGCCTCGGTCAGAGATGGCTGTCCGCGAGATTCCATCGGCAGCTCTCTTTAATCCCAACCGAGGACAGCGGAAATCTGTGCAGAAAGCGTCATCGGATCGAATGGCTTTACGAGGACCGCGTGCACGCCCAGGTTGGCAAAGCTGCGGCGGTCGGTCGCCTGCACCTTGGCCGTAAGAAAAAGCACCGGAATTTTCGCCGTGGCGGGATTCTTGCGCAACTCGCGGAACGTGGTTGGTCCGTCCATGCCGGGCATCATCACGTCCAGGAGAATCGCATCGGGTTGATACGAAGCCGCTCGTGCAAGACCCTGGGCCCCGGAGCTGGCCACCATCACTTCCCATCCTGCCGCTGTCTCCAGGCTCATCGCTGCTATTTCTCTAATATCGTCTTCATCGTCAATGATAAGGATGCGGTGCTGCATTGCCGTACTCTCCCTTGCCAGCCTGGTGCGGCGGCTCATCTCTAAGCCGAGCCAGAAAACCGAAACTGGCCTGGGGCCCGTGTAGCTGGTGACACGTTGATGGTACGCCTGAAAAGCGGGCAGGCTGCGGTTTGCCGGCGTCAGGAATTCCTTGCGCTCGAAACACTGGATAGATCCTCTTCAATCTGACGCGAACCGCGCAACATCGTCAATAAGAGCATTTCAAGCTGCTCCGGCTGCACCCGCGCCTTGGTCAGCAGGCAGGTAGCGTCCGCAGTCAACTGACGCCTGCCCGCTGGAGTGAGATCGCGAATGGAATAGACGATGAGTGGTATCCGAGGCAGGCTCTCCTGCTCGCGCAACCAGTCCACAAAACCATATCCATCGCCGCCGGGCAAGTCGATATTGAGAACCAGAAGCTGCGGCTGGAAAATCAAATACATGTCCACTGCCTGCTCGCGGCTGTGTGCCACCTTCACCACGGCATTCTCTCGCGTGAAGAGATCGCCCGCCATCCGCGCCAGGTCAACATCGCTCTCAACCACCAGGACGCGCGCTTTCTCTCCTTTGTCCCCGATTACGCGGATGAGCTCGTCAAGCAATGTACTATCATTCGACCGCTTGACTTGCCCGTTTGGCGGGGCTTCCAATGCATGCTTTTGAGTGTCCAGGCTGAGCAACACAACAGGCGTGTGAGATTCGGGGCTGGTTCGGCGCAGCTGGGGCAAAATCTCCCAGCCATCGATATCACTTGATCCCGTGTCGAGCACGATTGCCTCGACGCCATCGTGCGCCGCCACAAGCGTTTGCTGCATCGTAGCGGTCTCAACAATGTGATAGCCCTGTTCCGCCAGTTGCGCGCCGATAAGCGGTCGCGACGTCTCAATGTCGCTGGCCAGCAATACGGCGCCTTCGCCGGGCGAGTCCGAGCTCATGATCTTGCTCTTTGCAGCCGCAGCCGGATGGTAGGGCAAAAAGACGCGAAACGTCGAACCGCGCATCGGGTTGCGCTCTGCCCAGATGCGCCCGTTGTGCTGGACGACAATGGCGCGGCAAATAGCCAGACCGAGTCCGCTGCCCCCCTTTTGCCGGGAATCTGACGCGTCAACCTGCTGGAAGCGCCCGAAAATGGCTTCCAATTTATCGGCAGGTATGCCGCGGCCCTGGTCAATCACCGACAGCGTGACTCCGCTCGAGCCGGGACGCAGCATCACCGATACCGCAGAGTTGGGAGGCGAAAACTTCACTGCATTCGACAAAAGGTTGGTGAGCACTTGCAACAGCCGGTCGGCGTCGGCCGTCACCTCGATCTGCGTTTTGTCGTGGATCAGCAGCACACCAGCCTCTTCCGCCACCAGCTGCATGCCGTCCATGGACTGCCGAACCAGGTCGGCCATCTGCACGGGACGGAAGACAAGCGGCTCGCGTCCGCTTTGTGCGCGTTCCAGATCGAGAATGTCGTTAATCAGCCGCACCAGGCGGTCGGAGTTGCTAAGAGCGATGCGCAGCAGGTTCGACGCCTTGTCGCTGATTTCCCCCAGAATGCCCGAAGAAAGCAGACCCAGCGCGCCGCGGATGGAAGTAAGCGGCGTACGCAGCTCGTGACTCACAGTCGAGACGAATTCATCCTTCAGGCGGTCAAGAGCGTATCGCTGGCTGATATCGCGAAAACTCAGTACCGAACCCGAAAACCGGCCGGCGTCCAGAATTGGGTTGAGAAAAAACTCCGCGGGAAATCCGACGCCGTTGGCGCGATAGATCGTATTCTCGCCGGTTGACGGCACCCTCTCCGTCGCAGCGCGCCGCAAGGGGCAGTCGTCGCCGCATTGCTTCGACGCCGGGGCCGATCCATGCACCAGTTCGTGAACCGGCTTCCCAATCAGGCTTGCAACCGGTGCACCCAGAAGCCTGGTAGCGGCGGGATTGGCAAAGCGCACCAGACCATTCCGGTCTACCCCGCAAATGCCATCAGCCACAGAGTGCAACAGAATCTTCTGCTGGCGGCTCAGTTCCTCGGCGCGCTCGCGCTCGCGCGTTCTGGCCAGCATCTGGCCCAGCGAGGCTGCCACCGTTTCCATCGCGGCCGTCGTCTCGCGGTCTTCGCGCAGCTTCAGGTGGCAGTAGAACTCCAGAACCGCCAGTACGTTGTTTTCCACCTGCACGGGCGCAGCCCAGCCTGAAACCATCTTCTGCTTCAAGGCGCCCTTGATCCGAGGGTCTCCGGAGGCTTTGGCAAGGTCCGTAATCCACACCAGGCGTCCATCGGCCCATGCCTTCCCAGGCAGGCTGCCGCCCTGTGCCAGCGTCATACCCATGCTCTCCTGAATCAGAGATTCTGCCTCTTTGCCGGGGACGCCCCACGCGGTACTGAACTCCAGCCGGTTCTCCTCGGTGTTCACTTCCCACTTCACGGCTACATCCCAGCCCTGGGAAACGCACAAAGCCTCCAGGACGCGCATCGCCGCCATCTCCGAAGAAACGTTCTCGCCCACGATTTGCGTAACCAGCAACTGCAATGCCAGGCGGTGTTCGCGCTGCTTTTGTTGTGTCACATCGCGCACCAGGCATTGAACCGCCATGGGCTTCCCGGCCCTGCGCCGTTGATGCAGGCTTAGTTCGAGCTCCTGCAGTTGACCGTCCGATGTTTCGTTCCGCATTGGCGCCCGATCGATCGTTTCGCCGTCCAGCACACGGCGCAAAAGCGCGGCCGCCTCAGCGCGGCCGTCGGGACCAAACGCCTCCTCAAAAAACTGCTGCTCGACCCCGGCAGCTTGATCCTGCCCGAAGCACTGTCTCCAAGCCGGATTCACATAGAGAAATCTGCCCGCCAGGTCGAGCGTGGCAATCATCTCACTCGAGTTTTCAAATACGTCACGATAGCGTTCACGCGCCTCGCGCTTCCACTGCTCTTTTCTCGATGTCGTGCTCTGATCCAGCGCCACCGCAACCAGCCCAATCGGTTCGCCATCCTGGTTGCGCAGTGCCGACACCTGAAGGCGGACCGGAAACAGAGTTCCGTCCTTGCGCCGTAAATGCGTCTCGATATTTGGAACCTGGCTGGGCGGCATCGCACGGACAACCTCTGCAAATGGCGCTGCCCGGCCTGATGGGCGGTCTTCAAGCGCCTTGTCGGTTCCGTTCGCCCTTTGTACTTCATTCAATAAACGTGTGCCCTCGCCCGGAGCAAGAACTTCGGATATGCGCGAATTGTTCACCAGTTCCGCGGCGTGATAACCCAGCAGCCTTTCCGCGGATGTGTTCACGTAGGTCAGCCGCCCATCCAGGTCCATCGACACGATGATCGGGCCCGCGGAGTCCAGCAGGTCCTTCAACGGATCGCCGCCGTACCGGGTTGCAGCTTCGCGCTCTGCGGCATTGTCGGCCAACAGGCGCATCGCCACGGCGCCTGTCGCAAAAATGGCTACAGCCAGCAGAAGCCAGTCATACCGGGGGCCCGCTTCAAGTCGCGCAGAGATGCCTCCTGCCGCGGCCGCAAGCGCAAGAACGGCGAGCGCGGACCAAGTTGACGAGGAGGCGCTGCGTGCCGCTGGCTTCGTTTGTCGGGCCTCGCTAGTCTCCATGCCTTTGCCGCTCTCCTGCGTTCGCTTGTGGTGCTGGTCGATTCATTCCCTCGCAAATGCGGAGCGCATCCCAGCCCATCTACCGGGGCAACTACCCATATTGCCCATGTCGCATTTGCACATTGGAGTCAAGGCGTGAAAATGGGAGCCTCAAGCGATGTTTGATTCCTCATCGGCTCCAGCGAAAATCCCTTTGCCGGGGCGCATTCGGTTCTGCTGGTTCGCGAACCCTTTGGCCGCCCCAGGCTCTGACAGCGCACGACTGGGCGCAACTTACCGTCCATACCTTACGCCTGTTCTGTGTGTATGTTACTCAAAAAAAGCTGGATTGAACCCGGAATGGCACGTCAAAAGTTACCTCCGTGACAACCCCGCCTCAGACACCGATCTTCACTCCCGGGACCTTGTCAATCCTATCAGCCGGCTTCCGTGTACCTCAATCGTATACTGGCTCCATGTTGCGCCTCTGTAGGTCTCCCCGCCTGGTTGCATCAGCCCTTTCCGCGCTCGTCTGCCTCCTCGCCCAGCCTCTCTCCGCCCACGCCTGGGGCAACGAGGGCCACCGCATGATCAATCGCCTGGCTGCCCGCAATCTACCCCCGGATGTGCCGGCCTTTTTGCGCACCGATGAGGCCCTTAACGAGATTGAATACCTTGGCCCCGAACCCGACCGCTGGCGCTCGCCCGCAGAGCCGGAACTAAACGCCGCACAGGCGCCCGAACACTTCATCGACCTTGAACCCGCCGACGCCCTCGGCCCTCTGCCGCACAAGCGGCTCGACTTCGAAGCCAAAGTCTTTGCCGCCGGCGAACGACCCGAAAAAATTGGCCTCCAGCCATGGGAAACCGACGAAGTCTGGGAACGGTTGAAGGCCGCCTTCCGTGAGTATCGCCATCTTTCCGCCGATGGACACGACACCCGCCCCGTCGAACAGGCCGTCATCTTCTATGCCGGTTGGCTCGGCCACTATGTCGGTGACGGCTCGCAGCCCTTGCACACCACCATTCAATACAACGGCTGGGTCGGTCCCAACCCCAATGGCTACACCACTTCCCACCAGATCCACTGGCAATTCGAGGGACCTTTCGTGGCCGCAAACATCCACGCGCCCGAAGTGCAAGCCAAAATGAGCCCGTCCCGCACGATCCAGGGGGACATGTTTGACTCTTATGTCGCTTATTTGCGCGACACCTCAACCCATGTGGAGAAGGTCTACCAGTTGGAGAAGGCCGGAGGATTTGTGGGCACGGGTACTCCCGAATCGCGGGACTTTACAGCGGCCCGCCTTGCCGCAGGCGCCAGCATGTTGCGCGACATGATCTACACCGCATGGCTTGATAGCGCAGCGCCTGTGCCTGACCCCTACGCTGCCAAGTGAAGATTTCGCTGACGTGCGGTTGTGAGAAGAGCGTGCGGCGCGATCCGGTGAGCCTGGCTATGTCAGGTGCGAAATCTTTGCTCTCTCGGCGGTCTCGACCGGAAAAGTTTGTATCTCCAGATCGATGCTGGCGATCTCTGTGCCGCATGCTTGCGGGCTGAGACGCGTGCACTGGCACAGCTCTGTGAACCGAAGATGACCCGTGCGGCTGAGGTCGAGGCCTACGGCAATCAAGACGCTATAGATCTCCACGCAGGTCTGGCGTTCAAATTCGAACAACAGATTTACGCCTCCAGATTCGTTGGCGCCACGGCTCAGAACCCACCCGCCACAGCCCAGAATGGCCCCGGTGAGAGTCTGCACCAGGCGGCTCGGCTCCTCCATTGAAACTGCCCTCATCTGCATGGCCCAGGGAATCGCAGATGACTGCTCCATATCGCGGGGTGGAATCGCTTGTCTCACGTTCTCCTTATCGGAGACATGTCCAGGACCTTGACGGATGTGCAGGAGTTGGACGGAGTGTGACCCGCTTTGGAACATTCGGCAGCCTGCAGGCTATTCGGCCGCCGGCCCAGGGAACCTGAGGGAACGAGTCCGCAACACTCATAGACCCCCGGAACTTGCCGCTGGCCTTCCGGACACAAAGTCAAATGGATGATGTAGCGTGATAGTCAGCATGATCGTTGGAAGCGGAATTGACCTGACGGAAATCGGGCGCATTGAGCAGTCTGTCGAGCGCTACGGGAAGCGGTTTCTTGACCGGGTATATACCCCGGCAGAACAAGCGTATTGCCTGCGTAAGCGTAAGGCGGCCGAAAGTCTTGCCGCACGGTTCGCAGCCAAGGAGGCGGGCGCCAAGGCCCTCGGCACGGGCATCAGCCGCGGAGTCAGTTGGCTCGAGATTGAAGTGACCCGCGAGCCCGGAAGACGGCCTACGCTCTGCTTCAGCGGGCGAGCCCAGGAGATTTCCGCAAAGCTGGGCGTTGCGCATGTCGCGCTTTCTCTTACGCATACAGGAGATCTGGCCATGGCCAGCGTAGTCCTTGAAGATGGGCAATAATCCCGGTTCTTCTGCTATCCTCAAGGCATCGAACCAGATAGCATCCAGCTCAATTCAACGAGAGGTATGCCGTGCCAAGCCGCAAAGAGGTTCAATGGTCGCAGTTGAGAGTTGGCGCTTTGGTCCTTGCGGCCATGGCAGCTCTTATCATGCTGATCTTTCTCATGTCCGGCTCTTCGGGCGGACTCTTTGCTTCCAAGATCGTCCTGCGCTCCTACTTTGCCAATGCGGCGGGGCTCAAAAAAGGCGCGCCGGTGACTCTCGAGGGCGTGACCATCGGCAACGTCATTCGCATTCGCGTGGTTCCAGAACGGAATCCAACGCCGGTTGAAGTCACAATGCGGGTAGGACGCGAATTCCTCCGCGACCTCCATGTGGACTCGACCACCTCCATTGCCCAGGCCGGAGTCCTCGGCGACAGTTACGTCGACATCGACTCAAGCCTGGCCTCGGGCCCTCCCCCCGGCGACAACGCGGAATTGAAGGCCACCGGCTCGCCCAGCATCCAGGATGTGATCCGCACCAGCCAGGCGTCCATTGAAGAGGTCACAACGCTGATGCGCAAAATCGGAATCCTGGTGGACACGCTGAATTCCAAAAAAGGCACAGTGGGCGAGTTGATCAATGATCCCGCATTCTATGCCAAGGTCTCTCGCATCACGGACGACCTGGAAAAGATTACCAGCGCCATCAGCCAGGGTCAGGGTACGATGGGCAAGCTGGTCAACGACGATACGCTGTACACCCATGCCAACTCCACCATCGAAAAACTCGACAAGATTGCCACCGGGCTTGACCAGGGACAAGGGACGGCCGGCAAGCTGCTGCGGGACGACTCGCTCTATAAGAACCTGAACTCAGCCGTTGCCAATGCCAATGAGCTGATGACCGACATCAACGCCGGCAAGGGTTCAATTGGCAAGCTCGCCAAAGATCCGGCCTTTGCGCAAAAACTGGACGACACGATCACCCGGTTAGACAACATCCTGACCGGCGTAGACGAGGGCAAAGGTACGCTCGGACAACTTGTTCAGAACCGCTCGCTCTACGACCACACGGACCAGACTATGGACCAGGCGCAACAGCTGGTAAAAAGTATTCGGGACAACCCCAAGAAGTACCTGGTGATCCGGCTGAAGTTGTTCTAGGCGCTTCCGCAGCCGTGCCGGAGATGCCTGCCTGCACATCTGCGGCGTCTCTCGATGAATCCTTCACTTGTTTCCCCGTAGAGGAGGCTTCGTGATTCACAAGACTCATGCGATCACAGCATCCGCCTGCCTGCTCGTGGCGTGCCTTGCTTTCGAAGTAGTTTCACACCGTCCTGGGTCCATCGTGTCTGCGACAACCGGCGCGGCCCCGGCTTATGCGGCCAACGGAGACATGCTCCCGCCCAGAGACTACCGCGAATGGGTTTATCTCAGCACCGGCATGGATATGAACTACGACGCCAAGGCCGGGGTGCCCGACCACTCGACGTTCGATAACGTCTTCGTCGATCCCGCGGCGTATCACAGCTTTCTCGCAACCGGCACATGGCCTGACAAGACGATGATCGTTCTTGAAGGGCGCGAGGCGCGCAACAAAGGCTCCATCAATCAGCGCGGGCATTATCAAGGCATTGGCGTGACGGGCTTCGCAGTGCACGTGAAAGACGAAGCGCGGTTCCCCGGCAAATGGGCCTTCTTCTCTTTCGATTCGCCGACGTCAAACGGCACTCTCATTCCCCAGGGAGCGCCCTGTTACACATGCCACGCCGCGCATGGCGCCGTCGACACGACATTCGTGCAGTTCTATCCCACACTGCTTCCCCTGGCGCAGAAAAAAGGCACGCTGAGCAAGGAGTTTCTGAAGGACGAGGCAGACCAGGCTGCCGGGAAATAACCTAGGGCCTGTTAACACTACTGGAGCAGGCGGCGTTGCGAGTGGAAATCCGGCCAGACGAAGCCGAGCCCGAAGGCTGTGGCGGGTCCACCGTCGAGGGCGAGAATGAAGTATGGCCGGATTTTCGCCGCAACCCGAAGGGCCGGGGCCAGTTTTCCTCATTTCGTCGTCGCTCGTCGCTAGCAGACACCCGGTATGCGTCACTCCTCACTCCTGGAACTGAGAAAAACTGGCTCCCGGCGCCACCTACTCCAGTAGTGTTAACAGGCCCTAGTGCGCCGGTTGTCCGCGGAAGGTGCGCCAGAATTCGATAAAGCTCTTCAGACGCACCACCTGGAAATAGTCGCTGGAGACGAGATAAAAGACAACTGAGGCGGCCGCCACCACACGCAACGCACCCGGGCCCAGCTGATCGCTGAAAGGCAGCGGCGCGGCTGAAAACACCATGGCCAGCACAATCAGCATCAACTTTACAATGCCCATCACCAAGTTGATTTCCATCAGCTTGCTGGTGAATGCCTTGCCGAGCTTGAAGCTTTCAACCAAGGCCGAGCCGGGCGAGCGGTTCTCAAAAAGCACGAGCAGTGGCGCGATAGTGAAAGGCCAACTGACAACCGCCCACAGCGAAAAAAAGCCTAGCGAGAGAAAGATAGCCCAGATGGAATAGCCCACCAGATCGGCGTCGCCGTTGGGGGCAATGTGCGTGGCCGCGACCCATTGGATCGTGCGATACCAAACGGACAGCGTCACTACCAGCAGCGCAAGCCATCCCGCCTGAAAAACCATCATCGCAATCGGCCGAAAGCGTACGCCGCGCTCGACGCGCGTCACCACCAGCCCGCGGCCGAAGCCAGACAAAACAATCCATACCAGCGCGGCAGAAGGCGCCAGCCAGTGGAGAACCATGACCACGTGAGGCTGATAATGCGTCCAGACGTTGCCAAGCTGCACCACCGCCACCCAGGGATTCTGCGTATCCAGATTGTTGATCCCTGTCGACTCCGCCGGAACCGCAGCCGCAATCTGTTGAATCTGTCGCCAGCAAACCACAAGAAACGGAATGCCGAAGAGCCATCGCCATGCGACTTCGACAAGGGTGAGCAGCGGACGACTGAAGGTCCAACCCATCTGGTCCACCAATTCCTGGGTACCGCGAACCGGATGCGCCATGTTGACCTCTGCCCTCACTTCACCACCAGGTTCACCAGCTTGGCCGGCACCACGATCACCTTCACCACGGTCTTTCCCGCGATGCGCGACTGGACTTTCTCATCGGCGAGCGCGGCTGCTTCAATCTCCTTCGGCCCGGCATCGGCGGCTACGCGCACCACGTGCACGAGCTTGCCATTGATCTGCACAGGAATCTCAAGCTCGTCTTCCCTGGCAAGCTCGGGATCGCTCACGGGCCAGGGGGCTCGAAGGACTGTTCCCTCTTCGCCCAGTTCCTCCCACAACTCAGCCGCAAGATAGGGCGCGAACGGCGCCAGCAGCAGAACCAGTGTGCGCAATAGCTCAAGAACCACGGGCGCGGGAGCTTCGCCTGCGGAGAGCTGCGCATCCGCCGCCTGAATCTCGTTAACCAGTTCCATGATCGCCGCCACGCAGGTGTTGAAATGCCAGCGTCCTTCAAAATCCAGCGTGATCTTCGCCGTGGTCTGGTGCAGCTTGCGAAGCAGTTTGAGAGACACGCCCGAAGGTGAGCCTGCCGCTTGACCGGCGGCCGTCCGAGCCACCGGCGCATGTTTCATCACCAGCCGCCATACCCGCGCGAGAAACCTGCTGACCCCGGCGACGCCATCTTCCTGCCAGTCGAGATCGCGATCCGGAGGCGCGGCAAACAGCGCATACATGCGCGCCGCGTCTGCGCCGAAACGGCTGACCATCTCGTCAGGCGAAACCACGTTGCCCTTCGACTTCGACATCTTCGCGCCGTCTTTAATCACCATGCCCTGCGTAAACAAGCGGTGCGCGGGCTCGTCGTTCGAGATCAGCCCCAGGTCCCGCATCACCTTGGTCCAGAACCGCGAGTAGATGAGGTGCAGAATCGCGTGCTCCACGCCGCCGATGTACTGGTCGATCGGAAACCAGTACTTCACCACATCGGAATCGAACGGGGCATTCGCGTTCTTCGCATCGGTATAGCGATAGAAGTACCAGCTCGAATCGACGAAGGTGTCCATCGTGTCGGTCTCGCGCTTGGCGGGTCCGCCGCATTTGGGGCACGTGACGTTGACAAATTCCGGCATGCGCGCCAGCGGCGATCCGCCTTGTTGCGTGATTTCAATCTGGTCAGGCAGCAGCACCGGTAACTGATCGTCGGGCACGGGAACAATCCCGTCGCGCTCGCAGTGAATCATGGGAATCGGCGTGCCCCAATAGCGCTGCCGGCTCACGCCCCAGTCCTTCAGGCGAAACGTAACCTTGGCCTCGCCAAAGCCGCCGCGCACGGCCACTTCCTGCAGCTTCTTCTCCGCAGCGCTGCAGGTCAGTCCGTCATATTCACCGGAGTTCACCAATACGCCGTCTTCTGAAACGAATGGCAACTCCAGAGATTCGACCCCGCTCTTCGGCTCAATCACTCTCACAACCGGTAATCCATACTTGGTTGCAAACTCAAAGTCGCGTTCGTCGTGGCCCGGCACGCTCATGATGGCGCCTGTGCCGTAGTCCGCCAGAATGTAATTCGCGACCCAGATCGGAACGCGCGCGCCGTTATAGGGGTTAATCGCAAAATGGCCGGTGGCCACCCCATGCTTCTCAATCGCACCCAGATCGCCGGCTTCGCGCGCCTTCTTCTGCTGTTCGATCAGTTCATCGACCTGCGCCTTCAACTTGGTATCGGCAGCAGTAAAAGCCGCCACCAAACTATGCTGCGGTGCAAGCTGCACACTCGTCGCGCCAAAAATCGTGTCCACGCGCGTAGTAAAAACGCGAATCCGCGTCTTTCCTGTTCCCTGTTCCCTATTCCCTATTCCCTGTATTTCTGATCCCTGATCCCTGACCCCTGACCCCTGGGCTTCTTCCAGGAAGAAATCAACCTCCGTCCCTTCGCTGCGCCCAATCCAGTTGCGCTGCATGGTGCGGACTTTTTCCGGCCAGCCATCGAGTTTGTCCAGCCCATCCAGCAGCTCATCCGCGTAGGCCGTGATGCGAAGAAACCACTGCACCAGGTCGCGCTGCTCCACAATCGTGTCTTCGTGCCGCCAGCAGCGCCCGTCGATCACCTGCTCATTGGCCAGCACGGTGGCGCACTCGGGGCACCAGTTCACCTTGCTCTTCTTGCGATACGCCAGCCCCTTCTCATACATGCGCAAAAAGAACCACTGGTTCCAGCGGTAGTAGTCAGGCAGGCAGGTCGTCACTTCAGTCGCCCAGTCAAATCCCATCCCCAGGCGCTGAAACTGGCGCTTCATGCCCGCAATGTTGCCCAACGTCCATTCCCGCGGCGGCGTGTTGTTTTTGAGCGCGGCGTTCTCCGCGGGCAGGCCAAAGGCGTCCCATCCCATGGGGTGCAGCACGTTGTAGCCGCGCATCCACATATGGCGCGCCAGCGCGTCGCCAATGGAATAATTGCGCACGTGGCCCATGTGCAACTGGCCGCTGGGATAGGGCAGCATTTCCAGCACGTAGTACTTCTGCTTGCCGCACGAAGCCGGCTCCGCCGCGTAGAGCGCGGGGTCCGCGGCCCAGCGCTGCTGCCATTTCGGTTCAATTGTGCCCGGATCGTAACGAAGTTCTTTTTCTTCCGCCATCACCTTTCAAGTGTAAACGGATCAGGCAGAATGCGAGAGCCACCGCGCCGTTTGGTAGTGGCTCAGTTTGAGGTTGTTTTGAAAGGGCACGAGTTTACTCGTGCCCTAATCACCGCAAATTGAACGAGGGCTTTAGCCCCTGAGGGATGGTTTCTCTCAAACTGAGCTACTATTTGCCGTCTTGATCAGATGAAATGCTCCCGGCGCGCCTGCCGCGTCACTTCTTCGGCCGCGACTCCGGCGGCACCAAACCCGCCACGCGGTAATACACCACCAGCTGGCCATAGTGCTCACCCGAATGCTCGATAAGCCCCCACGCCCCGTCAGAGAACCTCGCCTGCTGATTGGCAAACGGATCGAGAAACAGGTCGTTCATCCCACCGTCGCCCTTGCTCTGGATCAGTTCTGCCCCGTCTCCAAACGACTTCTTCACAAATGCGACCACTGCCGCCTTGGTCGCGTAATCGGCGCGCTTCGGGTCGCCCGTTGGCGGCTTCATGCCCTTCACCGGGTTCATGAAGAAGTAGTTGGCGCCGGCGGCGTGCAAGAGCTGCTCGGCAAACGACCTCTGCACCGGATTCGGCTTGAAGTCGTACTTATCCTCTGGGAAATCCTCCGCCATCGCGATCAGTTTCCGGCCAATGTCGTTCCAGTTATCAAGCAGCACCTTCGTCGGGCTGTCCGCGGCCTTGGGCGCAGGGGTCGGCTGGGGAGCGGCCTGCGCATGCGCCATTTGGGCAAACAGCGCAGTCGCCAGGACAAAAGAAAGTCTTGTGTTGAGGTTTCTCATGGACCGATCTCCTTTTTGATACAGTTTTGTCAACTCAGACAATAGCGCGTTTCCTGAATGCAATTCCACTGGATTAATCTGATTCGAAGATGCGGCAAAATCCGCGATGTCAACCTGCGATCCACCGGCGGAAGCTACTTGCGTTTCACCAGGCTCTTCAGTACCCGCACATTTCGCTCCTCGTCCCCCGGCTCGTCTACCGGCGTCTCCGCAATGAACGCGCAATCTCCCCACCGCGCGTCATTCAGCAGCCGCCGAAACGGCTCTACCCCCATCGTCCCCTGTCCAATTTGCTCGTGCCGGTCCAGTTTCGACCCCCGCGCGGCCTTCGCATCATTGCAATGCCACACGCGCACGGAGTCAAAACCCACGGTCATTGCGGCCTGTTCCACAGTTTCCTCGTACCCCTCTTCGCTCACCATGTCGTAGCCCGCCACATGGGTATGGCAGGTGTCGAGACACACGCCCACGGGCGCCGACGGCTTCAGCCTCTCAACAAGTTCGGCCACCTGCTCAAAGCTGCCGCCCAGCGAAAACTCCGCGCCTGCCGTGTTCTCGATCAGGATATGAAAGCCGGTTCCCTGCCACGGCAGCCCGTCAATGGCGCGCTTGATCGAGTCGGCCGCCAGCGCCAGTCCTTCGTCGCGCGTCAGGCCCTTCCACGATCCAGGGTGCAGCACAAGGTATTCCGCACCAAAGGTCAGCGCGCGTTCAATCTCGCCGCGAAAGGCAGCAATGCTCTTTTGGCGAATCTCATCCGTCTGGCTGCAAACGTTCACCAGATAGCTGGTATGAATCACCAGTGGGCCGACATCGAGCTTCGCGCGCAATTCGCGCATTCGCGCCGCCTGCGCCGGGTCCACCTTCGGCGCGCGCCACATCCGCGGGCTCGACGAGAACATCTGAAACGTATTCGCGCCAATCTCGCGCGCCCGCTCCACGGCATTCGACGCGCCTCCTGCCGTTCCCAGATGCACCCCTATGCGTTTCTTCGCCGCCACTTTCAATTCCGCCGCTCCTTAGATTAGCTTCATCGCATCCGGGTCCCACTTCACCACCTGGCCGCGCTCCATGCTCAGGTTGCTCAGCAGCGCCGCCCCTGCGGCACGATAGCCAAACACCGCATCCTCCACCACCGGCTTGCGCGTCCGCACCGCATCAAAGAAATTCCTGAAGTGGTCATAGCTGTCGCTGTAACCTTCTGGTGCCGTGTATTTCTCTGCGCCACCCATCGATTCCCTTCCCGAATGTGGCGGATACTTCTTGTCGTAGGCCGTGATAATTTCCTTCTGCATCGCCTCGGCAAAACTTCCCACGGTATAGCCTGGAGCGCTCTCCAGCGGCACGCGGCTCACCGTCACTGCGTTGCCGCCAATCTCCATCGTGCCCTCAGAGCCGGTAAAGAGCAAGCCTTCGCTCTCCTCGCCCCCATCCACGAAGTTCACATGCAGGCTCAGGTTGAATCCCTCACGATAGTCAAACAGCCCCAGCATCACGTCCGGCACATCGCGGCCGTCTTTCCAAAAGCGCAGGCCGCCTGTCGCCATGCCGCGCGTCGGCCCGTGCGATCCGGTGATAAAGTGGGTCCCGCTGAAGAGATGGACAAATAAATCCCCCGCCACGCCGCTTCCATACGCCTTCCATTTCCGCCACTGGAAAAAGTGCTCGGCGTTGAATGGAATCTTCGGCGCAGTGCCCTCAAACCTCGGCCAGTCGCAGGTTTCCGGCGATGCATCCGGAGGAACGGTATAGTTCCATGCGCCCATCGAAGAGTTGCGATCCCAGCGCGCGGTCACCATGTTCAGTTGCCCGATCGCGCCAGCAGCCAGCAACTCCTTCGCCTTGGCGTAGATCACCGAGCTCACGCGCTGGCTGCCAATTTGGAGAATCCTATTCGTCGCCCGCGAAGTTTCAATCATCTCCGGTCCATCGGAGTAGAGATGAATCATCGGCTTCTCGCAATACACATCCTTGCCGGCCTTCATCGCGTCCACGGCGGCCTGCTTGTGCCAGTGGTCGGGCGTGCCGATAATCACCGCATCAATATCTTTTCGCGCCAGAATTTCGTTGTAATCGCGGGTGGTAAGAATGTCGTCGCCCCAAAGTTCCTTGCTATGCGTCAGCCTGCCGCTGTAGCAGTCGGCCACCGCCACCAGCTTCACCCCCGGCACCATCACGGCAGTCTTCGTGTCGTACTGCCCCTGGCCGCCTGCGCCGATCAGCGCAATCTGGATGTGGTCATTCGCCGCCACCGTCCGCGCCGGCTCATTTTGCACCGCCGCCAGTGCGTGTACTTTCGTTCCCAGAATTGAAGCAGCCGAAGCTGCGCCCGCCACCCTGATAAAATTCCTGCGATTCAACGCCTGCACAAGTCCCTCCCGCGCGAAAGTTTTCCGCCGCATATAACCATACACGTGCGAGGAGGTTTCGATAATCCGCGCGGATTGCTGTTTGGAGCCTGCTCAAACTAAAGGGGACTAATCGTCGTCATCCTTCGCAGCCTTTTTGCTGCGCACCTTGATCATCGCCGGCACCGGCTTGTCGCCCATCGCGTCTTTCCACAGAATCACGTTCAGCTTCTGCGCATCGGCATGGTCGGCGTGGCGAAAATCCATCTTCATGCTCTCCTGCGCCCCGGGAGCGTGTTTCCCATTCGCCGTATAGATGAGCCCATTGTCGCGGTTCGAGTAGTCCGCCACGTAAGGCGCCTGGTCGCCCGGCCCCGTAAACTCCGAAGAGATCAGCGAACTGAACGCATCGTTGTTGTTCATCGGAGGCAGCCCCAGCAGCGACTCCATGGTGCGCACGACGCTCACCGTCGAGTAGAACCGGCTATCGACGAAAGCCGAACCGTCAGGTCCGTGCGGAGCATATTTGCTCACCACCAGCGCATAGCTCCGGTGCGCGTCCACGTGGTCGCCGCCATTCTGCGCATCGTCTTCGAGGATGAAAAACGCGGTGTCGTCCCAGAAAGGTGAATGGGCAATGGCCTCCACGGCGCGCCCCACCGCCAGATCGTTATCGGCAACAGAGGACTTCGGAGTCGGCCCGCCCGGCCGCGTCCCCGCGGTGTGGTCGTTGGGCAACCGCAGCATCACGAAGTCGGGCATTGTGTCCTTGCCTTGCTCCTTCTCCGCGACCCACTCCTTCAGATGCTTCTCAAAAATATCCACGCGAATCTGGTCGGGAATCGCCAGGTTAAAATCCGGCGCCTCCGTCGCAAAGTGGCCCACAAGCTCCGGCTTCGTCGCCGTATTTGCGGCCATCAGCGGAATCGCCCACGGCCACTTGTTCACCCCGCCACCCCACTCCGCAGGCAGTTCCTCGCCCGGCTCCACGGCCTTTCGTGCGCACTTGCGGCCGCCCAGCATCGGTCCCAGTTGCGGGTCATTTGCGGCCGGCTCGTCGCAGAAGATCGATGAGATGAACTCGCCGAAGTGGTAGTACGTCTTGCCGTGCGCAGCCAGATCGCCCCACAGGTAGCCGCTGGCCGGCTCATTCACGTCGGGAATCTTCTGCAGCAGCGGGTAACCATTTGCAACCACGCCCTCAAAGTCGTAAGGGCGCTGCTCACCGCGATACGACTGCTGCCAGGTCTTTTCAAGATAGTCCGTACCGATCGCCGCATTCGACCACACATGCCCGTCGCCAGACACCTCGCCCGAGTCATAGAAGTTGTCGAGCACGCCAAACTGCAGCGCCAGCTTGTGCATGTTCGGCGTAATGTCCGCGCCGTACATGGTCAGACTCGGATCCCCGTTTCCCACCGGTTTACCGTCCTGCTTGAGGTCGCCGAGCACCTGGTCGTAGGTGCGATTCTCCTTGATGATGTAAATCACATGCTTGATCGGGTTCTGCGCCGCACCCGCAAATGGAATCTTCTCCGCCGCCGCTTTCATACGATTCGACTCCAGCACCACCTGCGTCCACTGCGGCAGATTCTTCTCAATCTCCGCAGCGTCCAGCGTGGCCAGCGATCCATACAGGAGCGTGGCGATGTACGTCGTACTCGATTTGTAGTGCCTGGCCTTCGTCTCCTCCGTCTCGCGCTGGGCAAAGTTGTTCGGTCCTGTTCCCTCCCCTTTCGCAGTCGCCACGTAGAGTTTCCCGCCAGACGCGGACGGCAGAAACGCCATCGAGAATGGCATCCAGTCGGTCGGCA
Source organism: uncultured Acidobacteriaceae bacterium (assembly GCA_963780515.1). Lineage (GTDB taxonomy): Bacteria > Acidobacteriota > Terriglobia > Terriglobales > Acidobacteriaceae > Telmatobacter. The sequence continues at coordinate 387,827 of CAWACG010000012.1, read as the reverse complement.
CAAATCCATCCGGCTCAACCATGCCCTCGCGCGCAACATTTGCGGTCAACTTCCGCGTGTCCATTACCGCAACCGCATCGCTGGCCGCGTCGGCCACGTAGAGCCGGCTGCCATCGCCGTTCAGCGCCACCGCCACCGGCTCCGCGCCAAAGTAGCTTTGGCCCGGCAGGCGCGTATCGAAGTAGCCCTTCATCGCGAACTGGCCTGCGGACACATGCACCGCGGCCACAGCATCGCGGTTGGCCAGCGCAACATAAAGTGTCTTCCCGTCGGCGGCGAGTGCAAAGGCGCAGGGATGCGTGCCCGGCATCAACTCGGCGCCCGGGCCGCGCGGCTTAAGAAGCGCCAGCTTGCGGCCAACAATCTTCTGAGTCAGATTGAGCTCGACAATCTCCGATGCATTCCAAAGCGCGACAAAGGCGCGGCGTCCGTCTTTCGAAACCGCCAGCGCACCCGGATAAGTCGACGGCACCGCATCGCTCTCCGCGAGGTCGAAGCGGTGTTCGATCACCCCAGTCGCAGCGTCGAGCAGCAGAACGTCGTCCGACAAATTGTCCGCGATCAGCAGCTTCTCACTGCCGGCAGGGCCTACAACCGCAATCGCGGCAGGGAAAGGCACTCCCTTGTCGCCCTCCTTTTCGCCGATAAGCCTGGTCGTGTGTCCCGGTGCGAGCTGCTGCAACGGCAGGTGGATGAACCTCTCCGGCGCAATCTTTCCATCCGTGAAGCGATAGACCGCGATCCCGCTGCCGGTATCATCCTTCCCGGTTCCAAGCGGGTCCGTAATCGAGCCCATGCTCACGTACAAGTGGCTTCCGTCGCGGCTGAATGCAAGGCCCGAGTAAAGCGTCTGTTTCGCCACGCGCGCCAGCGTGCGATTATCGGGAAAGTCCTTGAGTGCCCCGGTCTGCGTGTCCAGTACCGCAAGTGACTGTTCGTAGTTCGACTCAAATGTCCCGTAGCCGGCATTGACCGTAACCACGTAACGCCCGTCTGGAGAGACAGCCATCGACATAGGCAGGCTGTTGAGCCGTTGAGGGTGGCCGGGAATCGGCCCGATCCATTGCTTGCTGGTAGGCAGGTCGCGCGTCTGTCCGAAAAGCTGCCCTGTACCTAAAGCAAAAACCGCAGAGGTGACCGTCAACAATCCCTTGATGCACATGGCAAAACGATAGCAAATACCGCCAGCGCAGGGCATGACATTACGGTTACACCGGCCTGGTCGCAGTCAATCATTACTTTACGGGGTCGGCAGGCTCCCCTCGCGTGAGCCTGAACGCCTACAATAATCAACGATATGCAAACCGTGCTCACCGCAGAGAGGCTCTGGGATGGCAGCCGGCTGACCCGCCACCCTGTCGTCGCTCATCGAAGATGGACGGATCAGCTCCATCGCCACCCGCGAATCCGTTGAACTGCCGAAAGGCGCGCAGGTGCTCGACTTCGCTGGCGCAACCCTGGCCCCCGCTTTTTTCGATGTGCATTTTCACGGCGCCGCCGGGCACGACGTCATGGAAGCCACACCCGCGGCTCTCAATACAATCGGTAGCTTTCTCGCCTCGCGCGGAACCGCCAGTTTTCTTGCCACCACCGTCACCGCGCCACTCGATGCAACGTTGCGCGCAGTTGCTGGACTTGCAAAGCTGGTCGCCCAAGCCTCGCATCGCTGGCCACGCGCAGCCCATCGGGATTCATCTCGAAGGTCCATTTCTGTCGCACGCCAAGCGCGGGGTGCAGCCGGCAGCACACTTGCTTGCGCCGGACATCCCCACATTCGATCGCCTCTTCGACGCATCCGATGGACATGTGCGCCTCATGACGTTGGCGCCGGAATTACCCGGAGCGGCGGAATTAACGGCCCACGCAACCGCCCGCGGAGTGCGCGTTTCCGTCGGCCACTCCAACGCCACCGCCGCAGAAACCCGCGCCGCCATTGCCGCCGGGGCCACCAGCGCCACGCACACCTTCAACGCCATGCGCGCTCTCGACCACCGCGAGCCTGGGATTCTCGGCGCAGTTCTCACCACCGACAGTCTCTATGCCGAGTTGATTTGCGACGGCATTCACACCGAGCCGGAGATTGTGCGCCTGTGGTCGCGCGCCAAAGGGCCGGAGCGCGCCATCCTTGTCACGGACGCCATGAGCGCCGCTGGGATGCCCGACGGCGAGTATCAGCTCGGTGGCTTTGCGGTGCAGGTCGCGAAAGGCCGTGCGATGGCCGACGGAGTCCTCGCCGGCAGCGTGCTCACGCTGGACCGCGCGCTCGCGAATTTTATCGCCTTCACCGGCGCAACCGTCGACCACGGCTTGCGCCTGTTGACGAACAATCCTGCAGCCATGACGGGACTGGAGCATCAAGCCGGATTCCTCTCGACGGGCCAGCCGGCCAACCTGGTCGCCGTCGATGCCGCGGGAAAACTGCTCGCATCCATCGTCGGCGGCCAATCTGCGAATTGAACTCTTAGCCCACCGCTTCCGCCAATCTCTGCGCGCGCCACACTGCGCCTTCAATTCCCCTGACTTCCTTATCGCCCACCGGCATCTGCGGCGCTGCGGCTCGCAACCCGGCGAAGAACGGCTCCCGCACCAGCCGCGCTTTGCCGATGACGCTCCCGATCCATGCCGTCGGTACCTCTTCCGTCAGATTGTGCTTCCGGCGCAGCTTGGCGCGGACCAGCAACACAGAATCGACCAGGTCAGCAGCCGCCTGCTTCAGAACTCCTTCTGCTACCACATCGCCTTCTTCGGCAAGCTGGCTGATGGCTGGTGCGAGCGCCGCAAAATCCGGCCCCGGCGTGCTGTCCCCCAGGTTCACCAGCTCTTCAATCGTGTGCGTTCCCCAAATCCGGCCCACGGTCTCAAGAATGCGCGTGGGTTCGTCGCGGTCATGCGCCCTCAGCGCGCGCCGCACAGCGTGCAGTCCGATCCAGTAGCCCGAACCTTCATCACCCAGCCGTGAACTCCAGCCACCCGCGCTCTCGCCTCCGCCGTCTGGAGCACGCCCAATGCAATTGGACCCCGTGCCCGCAATTTGCAAAATGCCAGGGCCGCCCTTGAACGCCGCATCCAGCGCAATCACCTCATCGCCTACTACTTCGGAACGCTCCACCCCGAAGTCGCGAAAGACTCTCTCAATCCATTCGGTCACACCCGGCATTGTGGCGCTCGCCACGCCCACACAGGCCGCCCGCACCGACGTCACTCCCGACTGCTTGTAAACCTCCGCCAACACCGCGCGCAGATTCTCTTCCGCCGCCTCCGCGCCCACGCGGAGCCGCTTGATTGAGCCGCTCTCTGCAAACGCCAGCACTCGATCGCCTTCAACAATCGACGCCCGCGTATGCGTTCCGCCGCCGTCGATTCCCAGCACTGCGTTCATTGTGCGCTTGCTCCTCTCGTCAATTCGCAGGTTCTTTGCCGCCATCGCGCAAGGTTCCCGCCAGCACGTTCAGGCTGCCGTCGGTCTTCGGCGGGGTCAGTCCGAGCATGTGGGCGAGCCATGGATAGAGATTGACATTCTCGAACGGCAGAACTGTGCCACCGGGCGCAATGTCCGGCCCTGCAGCGAAAAAGCTGGCCTTCATCTCCGGCATCTTGTGCGGGTCGAATCCATGCATTCCTGCGGTAGGTGGATGCTCGGGCTTGCCTTCGGCTGGTCCATGTGCCCGGATCGCATAGGGGCCAGTTGCAATCACCACCGGGTCGCCCTCGCGCGGATTCAGGTTGTAATGGAGCTCTGCAGGTACTTTTGCGCGGCGAAAGACAATAAACTGCGACGAGGCTTTTTTAAGCTGGTTGTACGCCCGAACTCGGTCTTCCTCAGTCTTCCCGTACAACAGCGCCCCGTCCGTCTCAAATCCCGTCAGGTCGGCGAACTGGTCGAGCGTGATCCAGTCGCCCACTTCTTTTGCCATGCCGTGGTCACTCACGACCACCAGATCAATCGGCAAATCAAGTGAATCGAGCCCCGCTTTCAGCTTCCCCACTAATGCGTCCATCTTTCGCACCGCGGCCTTCGTCTCTGCCGCATCCGGGCCGAATTCGTGGCCCTCGTGGTCAGGTTCGGCGTAGTAAAGCGTGATGAAATGAGGCCTCTGCTCCACTGGAAGCCGCAGCCATGCCAACACCTGCTCGATGCGAGCCATGTCGTCGATCGTGTTGTCGAAATGGAGGTAGTAGGTAGGCTGGTAGCCTGCGATCTTTGCTTCTGACCCAGGCCAGAAAAAGCAGGCCGTGCGCATGCCCTGGCTCTCGGCCAGGCTCCAGAGCGGCACCCCACTGTACCAGCTGCCGTCGGTCACAGCCTTGGGATCATTGATCGCGTAGCGAGCTTGCTTGGTTTCGTCGTAAAAGCTGTTGGCCACCAGGCCATGATGTTCGGGATAAAGGCCGGTCACAATGCTGAAGTGGTTGGGAAAGGTAAGCGACGGGTAGCTCGGCAGCATTCCCTCAGGAGCCCAAACCCCCTGCTTGCCCAGGGCCAGCAGGTGCGCCGCGCCATCCCGCTTGGCGTAGTCCCAGCGAAAGCCATCCAGCGAGACCAGCACCACGTAATGCGCGTTCTGCGCTGCAGGTGAGTTGGGGCCGTTGTCGACATGAATGACCGGCGGCGACGGATCCGCAACCGCCCCCTGGCCCGCCACTGGCCTTGGAAGAATCGCGAGCCCAAAGGCCAGGGCCAAACTCGCAAGGGTCATCCGGCTCCACGTGCGAAGTCGCATCAAGTACCCCCCGCATCAGCTTACCGCACACGCCGATGCTGCCTCCTGCCGTCGAATCGCTACCCTCGCCAGGAATTGAACAGCCTGGCCTCGCGGAGTATGTTGTTGGCCATGCTCACAAACCGCTCCGTTCCCACCAATATCCTGCTTCCCCATATCGCGTATAAGGATCTGCCCGCAGCCATCGATTGGCTGCAAAACGCTTTCGGCTTCGTTGAACATTACCGCTACGGCGATCCGCTCTCAGGCGCGCAAATGCACCTGGGCGATGCCTGGGTCATGCTCAATTCAGCTCGCCACCGCTACCGCAGTCCCGCCGAGCTTGGATTTGGTACCCAGAGCCTGACCATTTTTGTCGAGAATGTCGAAGCGCATCTTGCTCGAGCCCGAGGGGCCGGAGCCACGATCGTCGAGGACCTGCACGAAACCGCATACGGCGAATTTCAGTACGGCGTGGAAGACCTTGACGGTCACCATTGGCTCTTTTCACGCCACGCCCGCGACGTAAGCCCCGATGCCTGGGGAGCCATCATCGCCAACCCGAAGTAGATGCTCCCGCGCTTCAAGGGCGAAATCAGCAGATCCCGGCTGCTACCGGTTCGGCGCAGCAGGCTTGTCCGCAGGGGGTGTCGCGGGAGTTGCATCTGGTGCGGGTGCCGGCGCGGGTGCCGCAGGCGGCGCGGCAGGCTGAGCCTTCGCCATGCCCCGGATGTAAATGATCAGGTTCCAGATTTCGTCATTCTTGGCCCGGCCCGCATCCTCGGGCGGCATCTTGTCTTTGCCCTTGCGGATGGTGTCAAAAAGCTCCTGGTCCGACTTGCCCGCCAGCGACTTGGGATCGGTCCAGTCGTCCAGCACCAGGGACATGCTTGTGGCCACATCGGTTTTTCCGTTCCCGTTGTCCCCATGGCACAGCGCGCAGTCCATCTTGTAGACTCCCTTTGCTTTCTCCTGCGATTGAGGGGTGGGCTTTACTGGATTCTTTGAGGTTGTTGCGGGGGCGGCCTCTTGGGGCGGGCGCGCCGATGCGGCAACGGTGCAAGCATAAACAAGACTGCCGCGGAAAAGAGCAGAAACGGCTTCAACATGACACTCTCCTCAGTTGCAGGTGTCGGGGATTGGCATCTTGCAGCTGTTTGATTGATTCGTCAGCATTATAGGCCCAATTGAGCGCAGCATGCACGGTCAGTCAGCATGTGTCTCCAAAACAGGTTCCAGGCGGCCGATTTGCCCCACACTGCACAAATCCCGGGGTTGTGGTATACGTTTACGCATGATTCGCCGCAGCGTTTTGTACGCCTCTCTTTTCGCCCTTGCCGTCTCCGCCGGCATCGCCTCCGCACAGAAGATCGCGCCCACCCCGCCGATGGGCTGGAATAGCTGGGACTCCTACGGCCTCACCATCGACGAGGCGGACTACCGCGCCAATACCACGGTTCTCGCCGGGCTCAAGCAATACGGCTGGCAGTACTCCGTCATCGACGAAGGATGGTATATGCAGGACCCCTTCGCCCCGACCGTGCCGGCAAAGAAGTATGTCTGGGACCAAAACGGCATCCTCATTCCCGCATTGGACCGCTTTCCCTCTTCCGCAAATGGAGCAGGCTTTAAGCCGCTGGCTGACTGGGTGCATGCGCAGGGGCTCAAATTCGGCATCCACATCGTGCGCGGAATTCCTCGCCAGGTCGTAAAAGACAACCTGCCCATCGCGGGAACAAGTTTCCACGCCCAGGACGCAGCCGACATCCCCGCCACCTGCCCCTGGGACGAAGGAAACTATGGCGTGGCCGACAACGCCGCCGGGCAGGCCTATTACGACTCGATGCTCAAGCTTTACGCGGGCTGGGGGCTGGACTTCATCAAGGTGGATTGCATCAGCGACCACCCCTACAGGCCCACCGAGATTCGCCAGATCGCCGAGGCAATCAAGAAGACGGGACGGCCCATCGTGCTAAGCCTTTCTCCGGGCCCCACTCAACTGGACCACGCCGCCGAAGTGGCAAAATACGCCCAGCTCTGGCGCATCACTGACGATCATTGGGACGGCTGGACCTTCAAGCATGACCGGCCCGGTGTCGAGTATCCCTTTGGCCTGCGCGACGAATTCGACCGCATCGCGCAATGGGCGCCCTACGTCAAGCCGGGCAACTGGCCCGATCCCGACATGCTCCCTGAAGGTTGGCTTGGACCTCACCCCGGCAAAGATCAGGAGCGCGCCTCCAACTACACCCAGGATGAGCAGCGCACCGAGTTCACGTTGTGGGCAATCTCCCGCTCACCCCTGATTCTCGGCACCAACCTCACCAGGCTTGATGACTTCACCCGCTCCCTCATCACCAACAAGGAAGTGCTGGACATCAACCAGCACGCCGTTGAAAGCAAGCCCGGCCTGGTCCCCTATCAGGAAACCGGAAAGCCGCCGTTCCTGCAGCGCTACTGGTACGCCCGCACCGGCGGCGCCCATCCGGCCCGCTACATCGCTGTGTTCAATCTTGCAGACGACGCAACCAAGTCCGACCTGCCCTGGATGGTGTTTCACCTGACCGGCGAGCCGCACGCGGTCTACGACATCTGGAACCAGAAACAGATTCCCAGTGCAAAATCGCTCCATGTCGAGCTTCCTCCGCACGGATGCGCGCTCTTCCGCGTGGAATAACGCTGGGTCTCGCTAAAACAATCCGCGCTCTGCTTCATTTTCAGAGGCCCGATGAGAACCACCCTTCATCGGGCCTCTGACACCTTCAAACGTCGATTCGCCCTGTCCGCGTTGGCCCTCTTCCCCCACCCGGCTGTGCGACACTAGTCTTTCCGGTCGCGGGCCGCTCCACTCAACCCTCCGCCGGCAGGAACCATCATGCCCGTTCTGCGTTCCGCCTTCATCGCACTCTCCCGCAATCCTCAACTTCGCCGTTTCAGCGAGCACTCCCGCATCGGCAGCAAGCTAAGCTCCCGCTTTGTCGCCGGAATGGGGATTGAAGACGCACTCCGCGTCGCCGAATCCGTCAATAAGCAGGGCATGCATGTCACGTTGGATTCCCTGGGCGAGAGTGTCGCCACCGAAGCAGAAGCCCTCGCCGCGGCCGACATCTATCATCGCTTGCTCGACGCCATCGCTCAGCGCAGCCTCGACGCCAACATCAGCGTCAAGCTCACACAAATGGGGCTCACGCTTGATCCGTCTCTCGCCGAGCGCATTGCAGTCTCGCTCACTCAGCATGCCCATTCAACCGGCAATTTTGTGCGCATCGACATGGAAGATTCGTCGCTGACGCAAATCACGCTGGACATCGTGCGCCGCATCAACGCCCGCCCCGACCTCCGCGGAGCCATCGGAATTGTCATTCAGTCCTATCTCTACCGCTCGCAGGCCGACGTCGAACAACTGATTGCTGACGGCGTCCGCGTGCGCCTCTGCAAAGGCGCCTACAAGGAACCCGCTGAACTGGCCTACCCGCGCAAGGCCGACGTGGATTCAAACTACATCCGCCTCTCCTGCACGTTGCTCAAGAGCCCCATTTATCACGGTCTCGCGACCCACGACGAAGCCATGATCGCTGCCGCAAAATCGTTCGCCGCCAAGAACGGAATCGCCCCCGAACGTTTCGAATTCCAGATGCTCTTCGGCGTGCGGCGCGACCTGCAACGCAAATTGGTTGCGGAGGGTTACAACGTGCGGGTGTACATTCCGTTTGGGCGGGAGTGGTATCCCTACTTCATGCGGCGCCTGGCCGAGCGGCCGGCAAATGTATTCTTCATCGCCAAAAACCTGTTGCGGCAGTAGCGCGACCGTCCAGCATCTCGCGATGCAAAATGCTCCCGCGCCCCGCTGCCTACTCAGCCTTCTTACGCCGTCTCCTGCGCTTGCCGCGCAAACGAAAGAGTCGGGTCTCCCTGCAGATGGGGCATTCCCACGGATAATACCCGAAAAAGGCAAAGACCTTTCTCTGCAGAAATCCGTGACGAGGCATGCGGCGAAGTCCCCGGCCTCCGCAGTCGGGACACTTAATTTCGGAAATCTCTGCGCCAGGATTTGATACTGAACTATGCGCCAAGTGTTTTCCTTTCCCGACTCCCGTTACTCCGAGGCCGACGATCCCGGTTCACGCGAATAGTTAAGTGCTGCCTTCAGGACCCGAAGGCTCGCGCGATATAGCGTAGTTCACCTTCATTCTAAGGAATGAATACAGGGTGGAAAACTGAAAACCATGGGGGAACCTGAAATATAGTCATCCGCCCGAAATCGTGTGCCCTCTCCGATTTTACGGGTTCAGGCCATCAGTCTTTCAAGGCCTTGCCGCGCCAGATCGGCGACAGCCTTGGCTAACTTCGGCGAAGCGTTAAGCGATTCGGGCCGCTCCAGCCGGATGCCAAGTCTCTCTGCATACTGACGAAACGCGATGTCCACATCATAAAGAATCTCCACATGATCGCAGAGAAAGCCAACCGGCTGCAGGATCAGGATCTTCACTCCCTCGACAGCAATCGAGTCCAGCGTGCTCTCGACCGTAGGGCCAATCCACGGGCCGCCGCTCGCGCCCTGGCTCTGAAATGCAAACCACCACTTTGGTATCTCGGGAACCGCGCTCAGCCACCAATTCGGCGGTCCGCTTGGCCTCCTGTGCGTAGGGGTCTGCGCCCTCGCCCGGCCAAAGCCGCGGCTGGCCTTCACTGGCCGCCGGAGCCTGCACCGTCCGGCAGGGCACGCTGTGCGCCGTAAACAGAACCGGAACCGCAGCACCGGTCTCCGCGCGCAAGCTCGTCAGCTTCGCCTGCAACCGCTCTGCAAACGCATCGGCCAGCAGCGGATGTTGCGCCCATCCCTCGGTGAAGTCGATCCGCAGCGCGCCCGCCTCTGCCTGCACCGCGCGGCGATAGAGTCCCACGCTGGTACGCGAGTTTTGCGGAGCGAGACAGATTACCGCTGCCTCCTCCACGCCGTCTTCCCGCATCTGCCGAACCACGTCAGGAATGTATGGCCGCCAGTTGCGCATCCCCACGTAAACCGGCACCGCGTCACCCTGCATTGCCAACTCCGCTTCCACCAGGCGGCCCTGCTCCAGCGTCAGCTCGGTCAGCGGACTCCGCCCGATCAGCGAATAGCGGTGCTGAATCTCCTCAATTACCGCCTGCGGCAGCGGCCGTCCGCTCACCACGTTGCGCAGATATTCCGGAATCTGCTCGACCGTCTCAGGTGTGCCGTGGGCCAGCAGCAGGACCGCTTGCTTAGCCATTCGCCGTCTCCAGCCGGAACTCCCGCACCATCCGCACAACCGCCTGCACATTCTCCACCGGCGTGCCGGGAACAATTCCGTGCCCAAGATTGAAGATGTGCCCAGGGACGCCCATTCGCCGCTCGCAAAATCTCCTTCACGCGCAACTCCAGCACCTCAATCGGCGCGAAGAGCGTGATCGGGTCAAGATTGCCCTGCACGGCATGCCCGTGCCCCACGGCATGCCATCCTTCGTCGAGCGGCTCTCGCCAATCCAGGCCGATCACATCGGCGCCGGTCGCAGCCATTTCCGTCAGCAGGCCCGCCGTCTCCACGCCAAAATAGATCACCGGCACGCCCATCGCCTGCACCGCGCGCACCAGCCGCTTTGAGGCCTCGAACGCGTAGTCGCGATAGTCGGCCAACGCCAGCGAGCCCACCCAGCTATCGAAGATCTGAATCACGTCCGCGCCCGCCTGCACCTGCAGCAGGCAGTACTCCGTCAGTACCTTGACCAGCTTGTCCAGCAGCATGTGCCACGACAGCGAGTCGCCGTACATCATCTGTTTCGTGTGGATGTAATTGCGCGAGCCGCCGCCTTCAATCATGTAGCTGGCCAGCGTATAACGGCGCTCCGCAGAAACCGATAATGCCCAGCCGGTCGCGAAAGTGTGCCGCCACCTTCTGAATCGCACGGGCCACGTAAGCCAGGTCAGTCCGCCCGGTCTGTCCGCAGCGCGCGTACATGCTCGGCGGTGCGCACCGGATGATGCACCACCGGCCCCTCGCCGGCCTGAAACTCAAATGGCAGCCCCATCGGCTCCAGCGGCAGCAACAAATCGGCAAAGATAATCGCCGCGTCCACGCCCAGCTTTTCCGCCGCCGTAATGGTCACTTCGGAGGCCAGCTCGGGCTGCTTGCAGATCTCCACCAGCGTGTGGTGCTTGCGGACGTCGCGGTATTCCTGCATGTAGCGCCCCGCCTGGCGCAAAAACCAGACGGGCGTGCGGTCCACCGGTCGGCGCAGACACGCGCGTACAAAGCGGCTGCCGTCGAGAATGGTTTCAAGCCCGGCTGAGCTCTTGTCCTCAATTTCCATATAGGCTGATTTTACCGGGCCACGGCGTTCGCGGGCCACCGGATGAGAACCGCCCCGTATCGACGGACACTTGCCGCTTGGCCAGGACCGAAGATTCAAGACCGCGGAACCGCGGCACGCAAGCCGGAGGTTGTCGCCTGATCGGCCGAATACTAAGGAAGCCGGTCGAATCTCCGGCACCTACGAGACAGCAGAAATGAGCGCCTCGAAGCAGTCCGCGTCAAGCTTGTGAGGAATATCGCGCGACATGATTTCAACCACCTGTTCGAGCGCCATTCCGGGTCGATAGGGGCGATCTTCGGTCAGCGCACCGTACACATCGGCGACAGCAATGATGCGCGCTTCCAGCGGTAGCTGCGCAGCGGTCAACCGGTCCGGATAACCGGTACCGTCCAGCTTCTCGTGATGCGCCCCGGCGATCATCGCCAACTCGCCAAACGGTCCGATGCGTGACAGGATCTCTCGGGTCAACCGTGGATGCTCCTGCACCACGCGCCATTCCTCCGCATCCAGCTTTCCCGGTTTGTCGAGAATCGAATTCGGAACCCGGAGCTTGCCGATATCATGCAGCAAGGCCGCGCGGTTCACCAACCGTGTGCGCTCTTCATTCAACCCCAGCGCCAGCGCGATACTGACCGCCGCCGCAGTCACTCCCAGCGAGTGCCGGTAGGTGAAAGTGGACTTTGCGTCGACCACGTCTGCGAATGCTTCGCAGATGAGGTCGATATCCGCCGCTTTCAATGTATCAATCGTGTCCGGTCCCAACTGCAGAGTCGCATTGCGTGTCTCGTCTTCGGGTGTGTCGCGTAATGCTGCCCGCCACAGGCTGCCGTCGCAATGCAGCACTTCGGCCGTCCGAACCACATCGGGATCAAACCAGCGCCCGCTGCGCTCGCGAAGCACCTTCATCGCCTCGCCCGTGCCCCGTTCCGAAGCAAATGCATCCAGATGCTGCGCCACAGCCAGAATTCGCGACTCCAGCGGAATTGTATTTCCGATGCGGCGCTCCGGATAGCCGCTGCCATCCCAATGCTCGTCCAAGCCGCGGACCGCCTCCGCCGCATCGCTTCCGAGCCCCAGCTTCCGCAGAATATGAGCGCCCCGGTCGCAGCGCAGCGTAATCATCTCTTCGTTGTTGCGGTGCTGCGTCAGCCCAATCTTCAAAATGCCCGCTGTGCGTCTCACCACTCCCGCATCAGGAAGCACCGTGTTCCACAACAATTCCAACGTTGACAGCTTGGGACGGTTCGGTCGTGTCCAGTCCTCCAACTTCACCCCAGCTTTGACGCGGCGCTCATCCCCGCCGCCAATAATCTGGCAGAGGCGCGCGGCATTGCTGCTGCACCCCACATCCTTGAGCAACAGCGCATAGTAGAGGATCGCCATCTGGTGCGGTGGCATTCCAAGTTCCTTGCCCAATCGCATGCCCAGCACGCAACTGCGCTGAGCATGGCCCGGTACGGCCCCCTCGGTTAGATCCAGCGCAAAAGACAAAGCCGAAAGAATCTCAGAGAGCGAGACGCTCTGGTTACTGCCGAAACTTTGGTGATCGATTCTCTCCGCTGCCAAAGGAAGGCTTGACAATGTTCCCCCTCGATTCCGACCCGAATCGTTCCTTGTGAGCGAACACTACCACAGCGCAAATGCGAAGAAACTCCCCCAAAAGTGTGCGATTTTTCCCAAATCCAAGCCCTAGGCCAATTCCGTATATCCGCCCCCAACACACAAAAAAACGGCCCCCGTTTTCGACGGGGGCCAAGTTGCCTTGGTTCTCTCGTGTTGCGAGAGCTTAATTGGCGGCCGAACGGCGGGGTAGCCGTCGGGGCGGAAAGGAGCCTCAGGGGGGTGGCTGCGCGGCTATTACGGCCGCTCCGCACCCGTCGCGGACGCCACACCATGGGGGGATGCGGAATCCTGGGCCGCCAAACTGTTTTCCATCAACCGAATGTGCACTGTGTTGTGGCGGACGCGTTCGCCCTCTTTATCGCTGGAGGCCGAAGCATCGCTGCTGGCCGAAGCGCTCGGAGCTGCGCCGTTGGAGGCCATTTCTGTGGTCTCCGGAACTACCCTGGCATTGCCAAGGGCCACGAAGTGCATGCGGTAGACGGGAATCTGATGTTCTGTCACAAGGTAGCGTTCAATCACTTCAGCCATCCGCTCGGAGTGCTGAATGCCTGCGCTGCCGGCCATCGGCGAATGCGCATCCATCTCGATGATGTAGCCGGCATGCCCGGTAAGGCTGGCCGCCATGTCATCAAGCTGCTTCTTCGCATCGGCGGAAAGAATCATGCCCGACTTGAAGGGAACTTCCAGGTCGCTGATCTGCTTGTATTGATCCAGCCCGTTGACCGTCGTGTTCAACTGGTCCACGTGGGTGGATGCGCCTTGGGCAAGACCATTGGCCGCTTGCGCCTGTGCGCCTGCCGCGGTCGCTGTCTGGTTGGCCGCATCGGCCGCCGACTGTGCCTGGTGAATGCCCGCCTGCGCCCGCGTATCCACATCCTGGATGTCCTTGGCGTTCTTGGCGTTCACTTCATCCAGCTCGCTCAGCCGGTCATTGATGGGATCGGTCCTTTTCTTTACCCACGACTTGCGGGCAAACGGATTCAGATGACCCCAGAATCCTTCCTTATCCAGGTCGGTTGACGAAGCCTTCGCTGGCGTCGCCGGGGCAGTCGTGGCCGCAGGCGCGCTGGGTGGTTGATCGGTCGGCTGCGCTTGCTGCGCCATCGCCGGAACTGCCATTGCAGATGCCAGCAGAAGAACTGCGACCTGGCTCGGGAACAGGGTCCGAACTGCATTCTGGTTTTTCATAGTATGTGACCTCTTTTTCTCAGCATCCGCAGGGAATCTGCGATTGAGCAGCATTTGCCGCTTGCCCAATGAGATTGCAATGCCCGTGCCAAAGTCCGCAGGGGCAAACTCAATTGTCCATATTGTTCATATTGTTTGACTTACTGGAAGCCGTAGGCGGCGGTCAAACCCGTTCGAGAAATGGCCGGGCTACCGCGCTTGTGTAGTTTTTACAGGGCTGAGTAAGTTCTACAGGGTAATTCGCGACCTGCTTCTCGCTACTGAGTCTCGACTTGAATAATGCGGATCTGCGGGTACGCCCCATCCCAGTCGGGCGAAACGGCGTCGAAAATCAGCCTGAAGTCCCGCTCGTCCCCCGGTTTCAGCGGAGCGGCTGACACCGGCTCCACATCGATATAAGGTTCGCGCATGCGAATCAGCTTGAGCGGCTGATTCTCGTTCTGCGTCACCTCTTGCGCCGAGTCGCGGAAGAGCACCTGGACCGTAATCGCGCTCACCGTTCGGCTTCCCTTGTTGGCGATGTGCCCATCGACGTAGGTCACTTTGCCTCCCGCAAGGTTGCTGGACTCGCTCATCGCCAGCCCCGAAATCGGAAGGTACGCTGCATAAGGGTCCGGCTTAGCCGACACGGGAGTCACTGCGGCCGGACCGCGCCCATGCTGCAACGCCAGAATCACCACCGCAGCCACAATCACAACCACCGCCGCCGCAATCGCCATCGGCAGCCAGTTCCGCTCCCTCGTTTCGGCAGGAACAAGATCGAGATTGTGCCCAGTGCTCACGAGCGGATTTTACACCCGTTACAAAAGGAATACTTCTGCCGACTCCGTTCATCTATCTCATAAGAAGAAAACGGCCGTATCCGACGATAAGACAGAAAGACAGGGGTGCGCTCGAAAGTTCTACACCTTTTGTTTGATTCCCTTTTCATGCATTTTGCAGGTATATAGAGAAAAAATGCGCAGGAACGAGGCGCGACCCGCAGTCGTAGCCGCTGTCATCAACCGTAGAAAGGCAGGCGAACAATGGAGCATTCCCCCCAATCCGCTTCCGCTGATCTGCCTTCCAATGGTGCCGGCATCACGCGCGCCATCCGCTCTGAAGATCTCGCCTATCAGGCCGTAACAGTTGGCGCCATCCTGCTGGTGCTCGCCAGCGTTTGGGTGTTTTAACACATCTCCGCAGCGCGACTGTCCTTCTTTTTGTTGACCCTTTGAGATAAGCCTCGACTCGCGGCCGTTCCACAAGCGAACCCAACTTGATCTGAAAGAAATCTCTCACCCAGCCGACGAGCCGCTACCCGTCCTTGCCGCTTGAAACAGGGCCACAACGTGCCACCCTGCGGTTGCAAATACCACCACCAGAAATACAGGCACCAGGAAGGGAGACATATGTCCCCCGCCATTGCGAGCCGCCTGAATCATCCACCATTGCAGCACCGCAAACAGGCAAACCAGCTCCGCCTTGAACCACGCCAGCATGTCCAGCGTCACCTCTTGCAGCCGCGCGCGATTCGCCTCCGTCACCTGTACGGAATAGCGGAACGACGCCGGGAACTGCGACACAACGGTGATGACCAAGTAAAGCGACGCCCCCAGCACCGGCAAAAGCCAAAGTGTCTGCGGTGAGCCCCAGCCGTTTGGATTTCCAGCAGCGTCAAAGTGTGTAGGAATGCGATCCGGCAAGGGGTTCGGCCCGTTGAACGCGCTGTACGTGACCCAGAACATCACGGCCAGCCCTCCCAATCCAATGGCTTCGAGTGTCTTGCGCATAGGAGCCTTTCAATGTGGGTTCCGCACAAAGAATATACCTCGCGCCAGATTGCGACCCATCGCATCAGCCGAATTTCGCCCGCTGCACTTCCGTCTGGCGAAAATCCTTCCCCGTCATCTCCACCCGCACGCACATCTCCGCCAGCCGCGAGCGCATGCGCTCCCCAATGCGGTCGCCCAGCGTCTGTTCCCGCGCTGCACGAGTGACCTCCGTCAACTCGCCCCCGCCCGGTGGCAGGTCGATATAGTTGGTCGTGATAATGGTCGATTGCTTGTTGTTGTAGCGCGTGTTCAGAATCAGCGCCACCGTGTCCCACACCCATTCGTTGGGCTTCTGCGCGCCCAGGTCGTCCAGCACCAGCACCTCTGCGGCAAACACGGGCTTCAGCAGCTCCAGCTCCGTCGTGTTCACCTGCGGGTTATAGCTGTTCTGGATATTCTTCAGCAGCTCGCGGTAGTCGCAAAACAGGCCGTGAACTCCGCGCTCCTGCACCAGCCTGCGCAGCACGCCCACGGCGAGATGCGTCTTTCCCACGCCGATTGATCCGGTGAACAGCAGTCCCTTCCCCGCAGTGTCCACGGGATAGGCCTCCACAAATTTGCGCGCCGTCTGCAGTGCCCGGCTCAGCGAGCGATCGGCCTCGTGATAAATCTCATACGCGTCGAGCGTCAGATCGCCGATAGCGTTGCGGAATGTGCGCCGCCGCCAGCCGCCGCTCCTCGCGTTCCGTCTCCTGGCACTCGCAGGCGCGCGAAACCCACTTCCCCGTGGTTGAAATCACCTGAACCAGTCCGACTCCGCCGCAGATGGGACATTCACTCATCACTCATCACTCTTCACTCTTCACTGCTCACTGCTCACTGCTCACTCTTCACTGCTCAATCTTCACTGCTTAATGTTCACTGTTCACTGATAAAAGCCTAGCGCATCCGCCGCAATCCCCGCGCGGTGCGGATTCAGGCACCCAATGTGGAAAAGCCGCGGCCGGGCAACCACTTGAATGCCTTTGCCGCCGAAGCTGATCCTGTTCATCCGAGAAGCGGCGAAGGGCCGCGGTCTTCCCGTAGGGATTATCCTGACGTGTTCGGCGCTCTTGTTGAGGAAAGATCTCGAAGGAGTCCTCGCCCGCCTTCCCGGAGGGAAGGAACGAAAATAGCCCAGGCTGAAGCGCAGCGCAAGCCTGGACAGCATTCCCATCGCGTCTTAGCGTCCCGTAGGGCCGCTTCGAATCCCTTTGTCCAATCGATTTGTCCGATCGAATCGATCTTCCTGTGGTTCTCTCGAAAAGAACCCACCCAAACCTCTGCCACGCCAGCCCTATAATTTGAAGCGCGCAAAGAGAGTCCATTTTTTGCGCGCCAACCAAGGGAGACACCTTCGTGAATCGCAATCTTCTCCGCACAACCTTTACCGCAATCGCTCTTCTCCTGCTCGCCTCCACCACGCTCCGCGCCCAGGAGGAGCCCGGCAACGTCCCGGAGACCAAAGCGCCCGCCCCGACCAAGGTTGCACCAGCACCTGCCCCCGCGCCGGCGATCGATTGGAAAGCCAAGTATGAGCAGCAGCTCAAGGAAGATTGGCCATGGCTGGGCAAATTTAGAGAGGCCGATGCGAGCCTCCCGCCTCCTGCGCCGAATGAAAACCGCGTCGTCTTCATGGGCGATTCCATCACTGAAGGCTGGCATCTCGATGTCAGTTTTCCCGGCAAGCCCTACATCAACCGCGGCATCAGCGGACAGACCACTCCGCAGATGCTCGTCCGTTTCCGTCAGGACGTCATCGCGCTCCAGCCCAAAGTCGTGATCATTCTCGCCGGCACCAACGACATTGCCGGCAACACCGGCCCTGAAACGCTGGAGCAGATCGAAGACAACCTCGCCTCCATGGCCGACCTGGCCACGGCCAACCACATCCGCGTCGTGCTCTGCTCCATCACGCCCGCATTCGATTATCCCGTGGAAGCCCGGCCTGACCCCTGCGCCAAAAATCGACAAAGTCAACGCGTGGCTCAGGGGCTATGCCCTGGCCAAGGGCTATGTCTACGTCGACTACCATTCGGCGATGAAGGACAAAGAGGACGGCCTGCCGCCTTCCCTGAGCCAGGACGGCGTCCATCCTACCCCGGCAGGTTACGCCATCATGGCGCCTCTCGCCGAAGCAGGAATCGAGAAGGCGCTGGCGCAATAACTGCATCGATTGCGTAACGCCCCGAATCAACCTACAATAAGAGAATTGCAGGGAAAGGTTCTGTCTCGAGATGCCCAAGGAAAAGATTCACCCCCATTACGACGCAGTGCGGGTTATGTGCGCCTGCGGAAACAACTTTGAAACCCGTTCGACCCACAAGGGCGACATTCACGTGGAAATCTGCTCGGTTTGCCACCCGTTCTTCACCGGCAAGCAGCGCCTGGTCGACACGGCAGGCCGCGTAGAGCGCTTCCGCCGCAAGTATGCCAAGGCCGCCGAAGTGGCTCCCGCAAAGTAAAGGCGCCACGCAGGTTAGCTCCAGTGGGCCTCCGCCGCGGCGGAGGCCCACGTTCGTTCAGGACAACGCGGCCGCGATTTACGTTCCCTCTCGGGCAATTCACCGCCGATGGGTGCTGTGCAGGTGACAGAAAAAACCATCCGGAGCTGCACGAAGTGTCAGGGCACGGCTTTAGCCGTGCCGCAAAAGGCTCTTAAAACTTGGGGCTTCAGCCCCTGAGGGAACTATCCTCTAACCCTGGATCGAATCCGCAGCTCTTCACCGCAGCCGCTCTCGAGCCCAGCCACAGCACCAGGAAAAGGGGCAATTCGACCCGAATCGCACAGTCGGGTCCGCGAAAAACTTTGTAGCTATCTGCGACCACCTGACCGACGATTTTGCACCCCTTTTGGTGCACAATGGAGACGAATAACGCGCGCCCGGAGCCGCTCTTTCCGAGCCTCCGGGGTATGGAGAATTAACGTGGCCGGCAAGGGATTCACGGTAAAAAAGGACTGGGACAACCCCAGGGAGCACGCCATGCCCGTAGGCATTCGCGTGCCCGCCGAGGTCCGCCTCGGAACCGTCCTTGTCTCGCCTGCCACCATCCTTGCCCCCATGGCCGGGGTCACAGACACCGTCTTCCGGCGCTTCATTCGCCACGCCAGCCTCTTCACCGCCACAGCGCAAAACGGGGCTCCGGCCTCCGAGTCCCCTGAGCCCCCGGTCGCAACTTCAACCGAAGCCGAAATCGAGGCCGCCGTCACCAACCAGCAGTCCGGCTGCGGCCTTCTGATGACCGAGTTCACCTCCGCCGACGGCCTCGCCCGGATGCGCGAAACCAAGCGCCGCCGCTACCTTACCTTCTACGACGACGAGCATCCCATCGGCGCGCAGTTGTTTGGCTCAAAGCCGGAGACGCTGGCCGAAGCCGCCCGGATTGTTCAGGATACGGGCTTCGACCTGGTCGACCTCAACCTCGGCTGCCCGGCCAAGCGCGTCGTCGGATGCAACGGCGGCTCGGGCCTTTTGAGAGACCTGCCGAAGATCGCCGAGATCTTTCGCACCGTGCGCAAGGCCGTCACCATTCCCTTCACCGTCAAGTTCCGCATGGGCTGGAACGAGTCCCAGATCGTCTGCGTCGAGCTGGCAAAAATGGCCGAATCCGAGGGCCTGAACGCCGTCGCCCTGCACGCCCGGACACGGGAACAGGGCTACAGCGGCCAGGCTCAGTGGCAGTGGATTGCCGCCGTCAAGCAGGCCGTCGGTCTCCCCGTCATCGGCAACGGCGACATCCGCACCCCCGAGGACGCGGCCGCCATGGTGGCCCAAACCGGCTGCGACGCGGTCATGATTGGCCGTGCCGCCCCCGCCAATCCCTGGGTCTTCCGCCAGATCGCCCAGTACACCGCAACCGGCGCCTACGACCGCCCCACCGTGGCTGATCGCCACCACATGATCCGCGCCTATTTCCAGATGCTCCTGATTGAAGCCGCAGCTACAACCGACTTCACCAGCGACCCC
Organism: uncultured Acidobacteriaceae bacterium; assembly: GCA_963780515.1. Lineage (GTDB taxonomy): Bacteria > Acidobacteriota > Terriglobia > Terriglobales > Acidobacteriaceae > Telmatobacter. Next base: position 368,222 of record CAWACG010000012.1, on the reverse strand, counting down.
TCCGGCAAGATGAAGCAGTTTGCGACTTGGTTTACCCACGGCGTGCCGGGCGGGGCCAAACTGCGCGCCGCCATTTACCAGGCGCGCACCGGAGCGGCAGTCTTGGCCGAGGTGGACCGCTTCTTCGCATCTTTACAGACAGGAAATGCGATAGAACTCTCGGCCATGAACAGCGGCGACGAGCCGGCCTTTCCTGAAGCCAGCCTGGTTTGCGACTAGCCAAAGTTACCCTTCGATCTCGTGAATTCCATTGCTACTTTCTAAGTGCTTCAGTTTGTGCGCCAGGACATGGTTCCTTATGGGTCATGTGGTAGTAACCCGTTGGTTTAGACTCCGACTTTTGTGTGATGGTCTTGAAATCCTAAACCGTTTATATTCTGGACGAACACAAGTAACCAGTCGATTCTGACCTTTGCAGAGTTTCTTCTAAATTCTCCCTTCGGGGACAGCAGAGGTCCGACTTCCGGCTCTAAGGCAAGCGAAGATAGAGGGCCCTGCATTGCGCAAGAGTTCACGTAGGCGTGGGAACATCTTCCGGTCGCTTATCAGCGGCCTGATGGTGCTTTGTGTCGCGTGGCTGCCGTGCGCAGCGCAGCGCTACAGTTTTCGCGAGTATACGCAGGGGCTTGGAAACCTGAACATCGCCTGTCTTGCCCAGGACCACACCGGGTACCTCTGGGTTGGCACTCAGAACGGCCTCTATCGCTACGACGGGAGTCAGTTCAAGAGCTACGGCGCCGCAGACGGGCTACCGGAACGGATGATTCAGAACCTCTTTGTGGGGCTGGATGGAACTCTCTGGGTTGCAACCACCACCAGCATCTTTTTTGAACAAAGGGATGGAAGTTTCGCACAGGTGCAGCCGCCTGCGCCCCTCAAGCAGATTTTGCAGCGGACGGGGACGGTCTTCACTGCATACAGACCCGACGAGGTTGTCGCGGCAACCAGGAATGGCGCCCTTCTCCTGCGGCGGACGGGCCCTGGGCAATGGACTGCCGAATCGATGGGCTTGGCGAGCGGAAAGATCTTCGGTGTGCTCTACGCACCCGATGGCACGCTCTGGTATGGATGCGACTCCGATTTGTGCCGGCTCTCAAACGGCAAGACCACCCACATAAACGAGCGCCTGAATCTGCCCGACGAACAGTGGGAGAGCCTGTTACTTGCACGGGATGGTCACATTTGGCTCCGCGGCAACAAGCACGCAGTCGAGCTGCTGCCCGCGGAGGGCAGGTTTGAATCGCGCGACCTTCCCGATCCTTCATTCTCTGAGCCGTATCCTTTGCTGGCCCAGGATCAACAGGGGCGCATCCTCACTGCGGAAGGACCTTCGCTGGGGTTGTGGGAGAAGGATCACTGGCGCATGGTGACAGAGCGCAATGGACTTTCACGCTTCGAAATCCAGGATCTGTTTGTGGATCGTGAAGGGTCAGTCTGGATTGGAGAAGTGGGACACGGGTTGAAGCGCTGGGTGGGGCAGGACCGCTGGGAAGGTTACACCGCCGCGGACGGGCTGAGCGACGACCTTGTGTGGGATACGGCGCGAGATCATCAAGGCAGGTTCTGGATCGCGACCGAATCGGGCCTTGACTGGATTCCCGCCGGTGGAGTGAATCCGAAGGCCTGGACCGCACCGGGAATCCAGACGAACCGCGCGGGAGCATTGGACGTGAGTGCCGACGGCGCCATCTGGCTGGGAACCACCGCCGGTGGACTTGTCCGAATCGAACCCAAGACGCTGGCAGGTACGCAGTGGAAGGTTCCCGAGGTTTTTGAGTTAATTGCCGACAGGAAAAATCGCATTTGGGCGGCCACCAGCAACGGCCTTTACGAGGCGGATGCAAATGGTGCCGACCACCAGCCGCACCTTGTGGAAGATGCAGCCTTCACCAATCCCAAGGGACGATTCAACGATGTGACGATGGATTCGAAGGGAAATGTCTGGGTGGCGGCGGAACAAGGGATGTTCCTGCTTGACGATCATGGCTGGCACGCCATCGATCCCGGAGATTCCGGAGCCAAACCCGACCTGATTGCGATGGACCACCAGGGCTACCTCTGGTCCGCAGGTCCTTCGCAGGACGTAATGCGGCTGCGCCTTAGCGGAGATCGCGTCGTCGAGGCACAGCACATCAGCCAGCCCCCGCTGCTGTCCCAGCAGGTCGTCTCCCTTATGGTAGATCGGCGAGGTTGGGTTTGGTTGGGGCAGGATGCGGGCCTGACCGCCTTCGACGGGCACGCCTGGCACAGCTACACGCAAGACGACGGTCTGCTGTGGAACGACACCGACAGCTACTCACTGGAAGAAGACTCCGACGGGAGCATGTGGATTGGCACTTCCGGCGGCTTGAGCCATCTGATCGATCCAAAGGCAACGCCGGCCGGTGCGCCCCGTGCGCCTGCAATCTCGCAGGTGACCTTTGGCTCCACAGTCCTTGACAACGGCGCCTCGGTGAAGTGGAGCGCCAGTCCGCTGGTAATCTCGACGGTTTTGCTCTCCTTCAAGGGTACGCAGGATGTAGGGATCCGCTATCGACTGATTGGCGCGCAGGGAACGTCATGGGAAGAGACGCGCGAGCTTGAAGTGCACTATCGGCATCTCGATCCCGGCAACTATCGGTTTGAGGTGGTCGCGGTGGATCAGGCGGGCAACGCCGTATCGCCAGTGGCGACCTATTCATTCCGCATCTTGCCTCTCTGGTGGCAGAACAAATCCCTTCAGATTTCCCTTGGCGTGTTAGTGCTCGTCTTGCTGGTGCTGAGCTGGCGCAGACGGGTTGGTTCGCTGATCCGGCAGAAGCGGCACTTGGAAGAAGCGGTAAAGACCCGAACGAATGACCTGGAGCGAGAAAAGGGCGAACTAGTTCGAACCCGCGAGCAAATGCGTCATTTTGCCGAGCACGATGACCTGACTGCGCTCTGGAACCATCGCATCATCGTCGACCGGCTGCGCGGAGAAGTGGATCGCTCGCGGCGCGAAGGCGCCCCACTCAGCATCATCCTTGTCGATCTGGACTTCTTCAAGCGAATCAACGATACCTTCGGCCATCCGGCGGGAGACCTGGTGCTAAAGGAGGCAAGCGCCATTCTTCAGCGCATGGTTCGCACCTATGACTGGGTGGGACGGTATGGAGGCGAGGAGTTCCTTCTCATCCTCCCCGGTTCAGGTTTTATGCATGCCCGCCAGCGAGCCGAGGAGATGAGAGTTGCGTTGCAAGATGCTTGCATCTTGGATGACAAGACAAAAATCTCAGTTACCGCAAGTTTCGGCGTGGCGTCTGGCTTCCCGGCCAGCCATGAGGAGATGATCCATGAGGCCGACGCAGCCCTGTATCGCGCCAAGGACAATGGACGCAATTGCGTCGTGGCCATTGAACTCGGCTCGCACCAGGTCGCCAAGACGCCCGCGCCGGAATTCTCGAACACCTGATCCAACGTCAGGCCAGTGGAAGTCGCACGGTTGCTCGTGCCCCATCACCGTCATCGCGATTGAGGAGCCGTATTTCGCCGCCATGGGCGCGGGCAATCTGCTGCGCCAGCGCAAGACCGACGCCACTGCCGGTCGGCTTGGTCGTGTAGAAAGGCACAAAGAGGTTCTCGCTGTTGGCAATGCCTAGGCCGCGGTCTTCAATGGCGACCACGAGACTGGAGTCGGCCACGCGCCACCCGATACGGACCGGCTGGGCGCCGTTGGCAATCGATGCGTCGACGGCATTGGCCAGCAGATTGATCAACATCTGCTCCAGTTGATCGGGATCTGCGACCAGGGTGGCAGGCGGGCCGGCGTCGAGCAGAACCTTTACGCGCTGCTCCAGCAATGCAACGCGCTCGAGGAGCGGCGCCACCTGCACCTGCTTGAGCTGCGGCGGCGGCAGTTGCGCAAGAAGCCGGTACGACTGCACGAAGCGATGCAGTGAGTCTGCGCGGCTCTCCACGACGCCGAGGCCGCGGCGGAAGTCGCGCATGGTTGGCTCGTCGCCCTGCACCTGGTCAACGCGCGCCAGCAGGCTGCCGGCAATGGATTTGATGGGGGCGAGCGAGTTTGAGAGCTCGTGGCCTAGTACACGAATCAAGCGCTTCCATGCAGCCTGTTCCTCTTCGCGCAGAGGCTGGCTGACGTCGGCCAGCAGCAGCAGGGTGTGGGGCGCGCCGTCCTGGCGAAATGCAGCCTTGCGCAGCAGCCAGCGGTTCGGTTTGGAACCGAAGGAGTGAATGCTCTGGTCAGGGGCGGCAAGCAGGTGCTCGAGGCTCAGTTCGTTTGCGGTCCGGCCGAAGCAGCGGGCATGCGGCACTCCAAGTAGCTGCACCCCTGCGTCGTTGACCAGTTGGAGCACGTTGTCCCGGTCAAAAGCAAAAATCGGCGAGTGCATGACTTCCAGAATCCGAGCCAGGAGCGCGGTGGCTTCAAGCGAGCGAACACGCTGCTTTTGGAGAAGGTCAGCGAGAGCATTGACCTCTGCTGCCAATTCACCAAGCGCGTCCTGGGTGCCTGCGCCGCGGGCACGAAAGGAGTAGTCGCCTTCGCGCAGCGAGGACACTACGTTGGAAAGCGTCTGCAGTGGCCGAATCAAGCCCTCGATCAGGGACGCAGCGACAAGAACAAGATAGAGCAGGAGGCAGCCAACAAGCAGAATAGTCGGTGCGGCCGTGATCTGATGCTGGTATAGGAGGAACGCTTCAAAGACAAACGCGGGGATCGCAAGCAAAAGGCAATAGAGCCAAGCCCTTCGAACAGCTGAGCGGCGACGCCTGCGCACGGTCCGCATCTCTCTCTTGCTCCTATAGGCCATATTTTTCGATGCGTCGATAAAGGGCCGCGCGGCTCAGGCCCAGGGCTTCAGCCGCCTGCGAGATATTACCGTCGCAACGGCGCAGCACCTTGCGAATGAGCAGTGCCTCAACCTCGTCGATACTCATATTCTCAAACGACGGGATTGATGAGCGCGAGGCGGCAATGCCCAGATTCGCGGGCTCGATCTCTTCGCCCCGACAGAGCAGCACGGCTCGCTCAACCGTGTGCTCCAGCTCGCGCACATTGCCCGGCCATGGATACTGCATCATATGCTGCATGGCTGAGGGAGTGAAACCTGAAACCTGCTTGCGATAGCGGGAGCGGTTGCGGCCCAGAAAGTGCGTGGCGAGCAGAGGAATATCTTCGCGGCGGTCCCGCAAAGCCGGCAGATGAATTTCCACTGTGTTAATGCGAAAGAGCAGGTCCTCGCGGAAGTTGCCGTTTTTGGCCTCCTCATGCAGGTCCGCGTTGGTAGCGGAGAGAATGCGCACGTCGACGCGCCGGGTTTGCGAAGAGCCCACGCGCTCCAGCTCCCCGGTCTCAAGCACGCGCAATAGCTTGGCTTGCTGGCGCATCGGGACATTGGCGATCTCATCCAGAAAAAGGGTGCCGCCATTGGCCAGTTCGAATCGGCCCACCCGGTCAGTTCGGGCATCGGTAAAAGCGCCTTTGACGTGGCCGAAAATCTCGCTCTCGAAGGTGCCCTCAGGTAGTCCGCCGGCGTTGACGGCGACCAGCGGCATGCGAGAGCGCGGCGAAGCGGCGTGCAGCAGCTTGGCGACAATCTCCTTGCCAGTGCCGTGCTCGCCGGTGATGAAGACGTTGGCGTCGGATGGGCCAACCTGCGCAATCAGTTCGAGCACCGGCTGCATGGAGGACGCTCCGGCGACAAACTCAGGCATTCCCTCCGCGCGGAGAAGGCGATTCTCAAGCTCAAGCTGGCGCGCACGCCGCAGTGCCTGGTGAAGCTCCGCATGTACGCGCACGAGCGAGACGAGCCTTTCATTTTCCCACGGCTTCTGGATGAAGTCGCGAGCGCCGCGTTTGATGGATTCGACCGCTAGATCGATGTTGCCCCAGGCAGTCATCACGATCACGGGCATGCGCGGGTCAATCTCGTGCAGATGCGCAAGCAGATCCAGTCCCTCCTGCCCGGAGGTTGTGTCGCGGGTGTAGTTCAGGTCAATGAGCAGTACGTCATACTCGTTTTGGCCCAGTGCCTCCAGCAGTAGCTGCGGCGATCGCACGCTTTCGACATAGATGCCCTGCGGCTGCAGCAGAAGCTCCACGGCTTCGAGGATGTGCGGTTGATCGTCGGCGACGAGAACCCGGATTCTTTCTGTCTTACTGGTGATGATCCGCCTCCACTACGCCTGTCCTTGCATCCTCAATCGAAATCCCATACGACTCTAGCATCGTGCCCGTGGCGCGCCGCATCTCGATGCGCGCTTTCTCATACGATGTCTCGGCCGTCACAAGTGCAGAGTCGGCAAGGGCCAGATCGTGCTCCGCGCTGAGCGTCTGCTGATTCGAACCCGCGCCGAGTTTCTGTTCCTTCTGCATGATGTCCAGAGTCCTTTGCGCCAGGTCGCGCGCGTTGCGAGCCGCGTCCACCCGGCTGGCGCCTTGCTCCAAAGCATAACTCGCATTGCGCACTTCGATCCGGATGCGCTTCTTGAGCTCTTCGAGATACACCTGCGATTGGCGGTATTCAAGTTCGGTGCGATACTGGTCCGCTTTGGCGATGCGGTTGCGCAAGGGAACATTGAGCTGCAGACCCAACCTGATATTCAGGGGAGGAGTAGTTGAATGCATCCGCCACCGTTCCGGCGTAACTGTTTGGCGCCACGGTTCCTGTGACGCTCAAAGGGCTGGGCGTGCCGCCATAGCCGGTGCCCGTGTAGAGGCCGTAGATTGACAGCGACGGCAACAGTGCGTTGCGCGCGGTCTTCCGGCTCAGTTCGCTGGTTTGTAATTCCAGGCTTGACTCCTGCAACTCAACGCGGTTCTTAAGCGCATCGGCAATCATCTCCTGCACCGGCGGGGTCGCATTCTCAACTTGCACGCCGATCTTGTCCGTCGGAATCACGGGCATCTCCTGCAGAATGGGGTCGTCGAGTGAGCGGGTGATCGCGTTCTTCATGTACAGCTCTTGTAATTCAAGATTGGTGCGCGCTACGGTCAGGTCCTGCTCGCGGGTGGCCAGGTCCCCTTCTGCCTTGAGAACATCCATCTCCGGGATAGCCTGCAGCTCAAGCTGCTTGCGGCTCATATTCAGGGTTTCTGTGGCGAAGGCCACGGAGCGTTCCTGCACCTGCTCGTCATCATATGCGCTCACCAGGTCCCAGTACAGGTCGCAAATCTGGGTGACTGTGGCAATCGTCTGGGCCTTGAAGGCAATGTCTGAAACCTTCTGGTTGGTCTTGGCGATGCGCAGGAAGCGCAGGTTCGGACCAAAGCCGAAACCGGCCAGCAGCTGCTGCTGAGCGTAAATCGAGATGGAGGAGAATAGCTGGGGATTAAGCGTTTCGTTCGGGCTGTTGAAGGTTTGCCGATTGTTGTTGAAGGCCACCTGAATGCCGCCGCCGGTTGGGAAGGCCTGCTGGTAAGTCACATTCCCGAGAATGGTGTTGTCGTGGATGACGGGAACACCGTAAATTACCTGGTTGGGCAGGGTCTGCGTCGTGTGATCGACATAGGTCTGCGCGGAGATGAGGGGATCGTAGTTGTTAACCGAAGTGCCCGTGCCCAGCGTGGACGAAACGATGCCCGATGCGCCGGCCCCGGCTCCGCCCGCACCGCCTGACGTGCCACCCGCGCCACCGCCGCCACCTCCTGCGAAGGCTCCGGCCACGCCCGCACCGCCGGGAGTTCCAGAAACAACGCCGGTGTTCACGCCGCGTACCGAACCGCCCGCACTGGTGCGCAGGATGTCCATCTGTGCGATGGGTAGGTTGTAGCGTGCGATGACAAGGTCGAGGTTGTTTTCAAGCGCCAGGTCGATGGCGTCGCGCAACGATAGGTAGAGCTTGCCATCGCGTACAAGAGAATCGAGGCGCGGAGAATTCGCCAGGCTCGGCGGCGCCACGATCTTGCCTCGGTAGGCATCGAAGGGATTGTGAGAGTGACGTAGCATTTCGTTAAATGGGACCTGCACGGCTGGGGCCTGCGCCGGCGCGGCAGCCGCCTGAGCCGTCTGGACAGAAGCCGCTGTCGACGGAGGCTCCACTGCAAATGCCATGTTGAGCTGCAATAGAAAAATGGAGGCGACGACCTGGATCCGCGTGCGAAATGGACGAATCGAATTTGTCATGGGAGAATTCACTTTGCGCCGACCTCCGTTGAAGCGGCCTGCAGGTTTTCGTCGCGCGTAAGCCACCCGTCCCGCAATTCGAGGATGCGTGAACCGTAGCGCGCATTTTCCTCCGAGTGCGTTACCTGCACAATCGTGGTGCCGGCGCGGTTCAGTTCGCGGAAGAGCTCCATGATTTCACGCGCCTGGGTGGAGTGGAGATTGCCGGTGGGCTCGTCCGCAAGCAGCAGCGCCGGCGCGTGGACCACGGCGCGTGCGATACCCACCAGCTGTTGCTGACCGCCGGAAAGCTGGTTGGGGAACAGGTCTTTTTTGGCGACAATATTGAAACGGTCGAGGATGTCGGCCACCATGCCCTGGCGGTCCTTCGATGGAAGGTTCTTGTAAGAGAGCGGCAGATCGATGTTTTCAGCCACCGTGAGATCGTCGAGCAGGTGATAGCTTTGGAAAACCATGCCGATGCGCTGGCGGGCCAGGTCAGCGCGTTGCTTGCGGTTGAGCGCGTGCACCGGCGTAGTGCTGAACCAGTATTCGCCCAGCCAGCCGTCATCCAGCAACGCAAGCACGTTAAGCAGCGACGACTTCCCTGCCCCGGATGGTCCCATTACGGTGACGAATTCACCCTCGCGAATCGTGAGCCCCACGCGGCGCAGCACCCAGGTTTCGGCGTGCCCGGTCTTATAACTGCGTTCGACATTCTTTAATTCGATCATGAAGTTACTCCGTTCTGAAAGTTGGTCTGCGCCTGTCTATTCGATCCTCAATGCCTGCATGGGTTCAACTCTGGCGGCGTTGCGCGCAGGCAATGCGGCAGCCAGCGCAACCATGGCGGCGGTAATCAGAACCGCTGATGCGAGCGTAAGAGGATCGAAAGTTGTGACGCCGTAAAGCTGACTTCGAAAGAACCGTGCCAATGCCACAATGGAGGGCACTGCGATCGCGATGGCAATTGCCGCGATGATCGCCATTTCGCGAACCACAAGCACAACCACGCCGGAGCGCGGCGACCCCAGTGCGAGCCGCACGCCAATCTCCCGGGTGCGCTGCTCAGTAGAATAGGCCAGCACTCCGTAGAGGCCGACCGCGGCTAGGATCAAGGCCAGCGATGAGAATCCGATAGCGAGGAAAGCTAGTGCGCGCTCGTCGCCCGCGATGCGGCTGACCTGGTCCTCCATGGTGCGCAATCCGTCCACGACCAGTGTTGGATCAAGCTGGTGGATAGCCTGCCGAATGGACGATTCAATGATCTCCGGCGTCTGGACCGTGCGAGCGTAAACCACAACGCCGGTGGGATGCTTCGCCTGGAAGTAGGGTAGGTAAACGGCGCCGCCCAAAGGCGTCCGCAAGTCGGTATGTTTGATGTCGCCGACGACGCCAACAATGGTGATGTCGTAGTGCGGCTTATCGCTTGCGCCTTCCATCAACTGCCGGCCGATAGCATTCTGTGGAGACCCGAAGAATCGCTTGGCAAAGGCCAGGTTAACCACCGCAACACTCGGCTGTCCCTTGGCGTCGGACGCGGTAAACTCCCGGCCCGCTAGAATCGGCTGGCGCAGCGTGGCAAAGTAGCCGGGGGTGATGTTCGGCTGCTCAAAATTCATCCGCTCTTCTTCTGAAGGCTTATATCCCTGTACCGAAAAATTCGACGTCGTATCGTCATTGGAGAGTTCGGGGTCGGTGGTTGCGGCAACAGAGACAATTCCGGGTATGCGGCGCAAGGAATCAAGTGCATCCGTTACGATCGGGGGCGTGCGGTCCTCTCCATAACCGGAGCTTGAGGGGTCGAGAGAAAACGTGGCAAGATGGTCGACCGCAAAACCTACCGACTGATGGCGAAGGTTGTCGAGCGTGCGCACGAACAAGCCGGCGCCGCCGAGTAACAGGACGCTGAGCGTAATCTGGGCACCCACGGCAAACTTGCGAAAGCGTTGCGAGCCTTTCGATGCAGTTCCCGCGTTCTGGCGCAGAGCGTTGGCCAAATCGGGACGCATGAAATGAAGCACCGGAGCGATGCTAAAAAGTATGCTGACGACAAACGAAATGCCCAGGGTAAACAGCAGCACGCGCCCGTCAATCGACGCCGAGTAAGGCTCACTCCCGGGATCGGCGTTGGTCATCAGGCGCACCAGCACGTTGGCGACAACCGGTGCAAGCGCGAGGCCCGCCGCGGCGCCGGCCGCGCCCAGCAACATCCCTTCAACCAGCAACTGAGAGACGATGCGGCCGCGTTTCGCACCCAGGGCATAGCGCATCGACATCTCGCGCGCGCGTCCGGCGGCACGCAACAGCAGCAGCGTGGCCACGTTGATTGCGCACATCGCAACCAGCAGTCCGGCCATGCTCATGAGTATGACCAGCGGTTTCTCCAGGCCCCCGCGATCGGGAGAGAACCCCTTGGAATCGTCAACGACATTTAGGTGCGATTCATCAATGAATCTTTTCCTGAAGCGCTCTGACTTCGACTTGTAGAGTGCAAATTCATCCACGCGGAGCGAGTGCCACAGAGGTTCGAGGCTGGCCTGAGCCTGCGACCGCGACACTCCCGGCTTCAGTCGCGCCACCAGCGTAATCCAAACGGATTGATGATTGGTCAGGTCGTCGAGCGGCGCCCTCCACGGCATGGCGATCTCCACCATGCTGATAGGGATGAAGACACCCGGCTTGTAGCCGCCAATGGCTGAGTCGAAGTTTGCGGGCGCAACGCCGAGGATGGAGAAAGGATGGCCATTGATCAGAACGGTCTGGCCCACAACTTCGCGCGACGCGCCGAAGCGATCTTTCCAGTATCCGTAGCTGAGCACCACGACCGGATTCGCGTTCTTCGCGGTATCGTCCTGCTGCGTGAACAGGCGGCCCAGCGCCGGCTTCAGCCCCAGAAGCTGAAAGTAATTGCCGCTGACGACCTCTGCATCTTTGCTTTCGGATTGATTATGCCAGGAAACGCCAACCGATGCCTTGTCCGCGGCGAGCACTCCATCAAATACCTGGTTCCGGTCGCGCAGATCCTTGTACATGGGATAGGAAAAATAATTGAAATGGTTTTCGGTGTCGCCGCCGAAACTGCTCATCGAACCGGAGAATGCGCCCGACCAATCAAAGCGCACCAACTCTTTGGGATTCTGGACAGGCAACATGCGCAGCAGTACTTGGTCGAAGAGCGTGAATACGGCCGCATTGGCGCCGATGCCAAGGGCCAGCGTGACGATCACGGTGAGGGTAAAGCCCGGTGACTTGCGCAATTGGCGCAACGCGTAGCGAAGGTCCTGAAGCAGCGTATTCATTCCGTCTCTCCTTACTCGATGCGCAAAGCTTGCATGGGTTCAATTGAAGCGGCGCGGCGTGCGGGGATGAAACCGGCGATCGCGGCGCAGACAAGGAGCACCAGGGGCGCGACAGTGAGAGCCACCGGATCGTAGCTGCCAACGCCATAAAGGATGCTCTTCATCAGATAGCCGGCGTAAAGCGAAGCCGGGATGCCAAGAACGAGACCAAGGACTACTTGCCACAGCGCGCCCTGCAAGACCATGGCGACTACCGAGTTGCGCGTGGCCCCGAGCGCCATGCGGATTCCGATTTCGCCTGTGCGGCGGGCAACAAAGTAGGACATCACGCCGTAAAGCCCGATGCAGGCCAGGACCAGCGCAAGAACGCCGAAGAGTGTGGTGAGACGGGCGATGAGACGCTCCTGATCGAAGTTCCCTGCAACCTGCGTATCAAGCGAGCGGAGATCCATGACGGTGAGATTGGGATCGATTCCCGCAAGCGTGTGGCGGATCACCGCATCCACGTTGTCTGGCGGCATGCTGAAGTCGAGGATGATCGCGTTCATGTTCATGGACTGGACTTCGCCTCCGACCATCTCCGGTTGCGTGTAGCCGGTGTACTGCTGAGAAAGGGGCCTCAGATATACCGGATGCACCGGATCGCGGGGGTTGTTCATCTTGAAGTCGCGAAAGACGCCTACGATTTGCCATGCGCCGGAATACTCCTGGAAATCGATCCCGAAGTGTTGGCCAATAGGATTCTTGCCGGGGAAGAATCTTTTGACAAAAGTTTCGTTGACCAGTGCGACCTGCGGCGAAGTGGCCGTGTCCTGATCGGTGAAGTCGCGGCCGCGCAGAATAGGCACGCCGATCGACTGGAGGTATTGCGGGCTCACGCGCACCCACGTCGAGCCGCAGTTCTCGCCGGGGCGCGGTGCGGGATGACCCTGCTGGATTACGCACTCACCCCAGTTGTCGCCCTCCAGCGGGCTATACATGGCGAGGCTCACATGCCGAACGCCGGGCAGCGATGAGAAGCGCTCTTCAATTTGGCGATACAAAGCCGGAAGCCGATCCACCGTGTACCCGGCGCCGACCGGGTCAAAATGCAGAACGTAACGATTGTTGGTTGCGATGCCAAAGTTCTGGTCCTCGAGGTTGGCAAGCGTGCGCGTCATCAGGACCGCGCCGCAAAGCAGGACGATGGAGAGCGCGGCCTGCAGAACGACGAGGGCCTTCTGCGGGAATGATGAGCGATCCCGAGTGGAGCGATTGACGCCACGAAGCGCCTCCGCGGGCTGTGCATGCGTTGAGAGCCACGCAGGACCGGTGCTGAATAGGATTCCGGTAATGAGCGAGACAAGAAATGCAAAGCCGAGGACCGTAAGCGACGGACTTGCATCGACAGGCATGTTGCGCGCATCGGGGAATGCAACCGCGAGAATGGTGCGACATCCGGCGTAGGCAATGGCGAGTCCGGCAAGGCCGCCGATGCAACTGAGGAGCACGCTCTCAGTAACGATCTGCCGCACAAGATGCCGTCGCGCGGCGCCAAGAGCCATCCGAACCGCGACATCGGCTCGGCGCGTGGTGGCACGGGCCAACAATAGATTGGCGATGTTGGCGCACGCGATCAGAAGCACGATGGAGGAGAGAATCATGAGCATCTTCAGCCCGGTGCCTGAATAGTCTTGGAGGGCCTGGATACCGCCGCCGCCCGGCGTCAGCACAACATGCATCTTGGGAATGATCGTGCCGCCCCCGTTCTTGAGCAGAACAGTGCGAGTCCAAAGCCATTGACGCAGTGCCGCGGTGATCTTCGATTGCAGCGCCGGGATGCTCTGGCCCGCAGACACGCGGCCCACCAGGTAGAGCCAGTGCGAATCGCCATGATGAAGGATTGAGCCGGGGCCGCGTGCATAAGGCTCCGTCTGAATGGGTATCCAGAAGTCGGGAGGTGTTTGCGAGACTCGATCGCCGAAGAATCCCGGAGGGGTGATGCCGGCCACCGTGAAAGGCCGCGTTTGAATAAAGATCGTCGAGCCGACAATGCCGGGGTCAGAGGCAAATTCGCCCTGCCAGGCCTTGTAGCTCAGGACGACTGCGGGCGCCGCGGTGGGGGTATCGTCGCTGTCGGCAAAAAGGCGGCCCGACCACGCGCGAATGCCGAAAGTAGAAAAGTAGTTGCCGGAGACGAACTCCCCTTGGAGAGACTTGGGCAGGGCATTCCCGCGGCGGACTGCCCAATCCAGTTGCCCCGCTTGCATGGCGGCGAGCTGCTCAAACTCGGGTGTGTTGGCGCGGATGTATTGATAAAGGTCGGTGGAGAAGATCGTGAAGTCCCCAGTGTCGCTGGCGCCGCCAGGAAAGCCGCCTTCGACGCAGCAGTCTTCGTTGTCGCCGATGCGATAGAGGTGCGAGGGGTCGGTCACCGGCAGTGAGCGAAGCAGGATGCCGTGAACCAGCGTGAAGATGGCGGTATTTGCGCCGATGCCAAGAGCCAGCGTGATCACGGCCGTGAGGGTAAACCCCGGCGACTTGCGCAACTGGCGCAATGCGTAGCGAACGTCCTGAAAAAGTTGATTCATCCCTTCTGCTCTCCGTTGCCTTTTAGTCCTTGAGTGCTACTCAGTTCTGAGTGCTTGCATGGGTTCAATGGATGCAGCGCGACGCGCCGGCAGCCAACTCGCACCGAACGCAGCGCAGAGAATTGCAATCGCCGCCAGCGCCGCCGCCTGTGTGCCATTGATTGCCAGGCGGGCGACTCCCGTGGAAGGATCAACCCCGGAGTCGGCCAGCAGATGGCTCATCACAGGCTGCATCAACCAACTTGCCGCCAGGCCGAGAGCAATGCCTGCGAACGTCACGGCGAGGCCGCGACCAAGGAAAACGCGCAGAATGGCTCCGCGATTTGCGCCCAGCGCCATGCGCACGCCAATTTCGCGGGTTCGCTGCGTGACCTGATAGCTCAGCAATCCAAACAGGCCGATCACCGTGAGCACCATCGCGAAACCTGAAAAGCCGCCGGCAAGAAGCGAAAAGAATCGCGGCGCACTGACTGTCGAGTCGATTACCGCCTGCATGGTAGTCAACCGCGCAATGGGAATCATGGGGTCGGCGCGCTCAACTGCCTTCTGTGCGGCCTCCGCAAAGTTCACGTTGGCTGCGGTGCGGATGGCAAAGCTGGTGGGAAACCATCCGTTAATCATGCCCGTGGCCTGATCTGAAAGCTGCGCCATGGGTGCATAGAGGGCGACACCATGGCTCTCAACGAGCGAATGCATTTGGGCATCTGCCACCACTCCCACGATCCGCCAGTTCTCTTCGCCCTGGATGTGAACGGTTTCACCGACCGGAGAGCGGCCAGGCCACCATTTTCTTGCCGCGGTGGCGCCGATCACGAGGACCGGATCGCCTCCTGCACGGTCGCCGACAGAAAAGTCGCGGCCGGCCAGCAGGGGAATGCCCATGGTCTGGAAGTAGTCGGGAGTCACTGCACGGAACTCCACAATCTGTCGCAGGTCATGCCGGTCAGAGGGATTTCCGCCGATATTGAGGCCGCGGTCGAGGGGTAAACCATTGATAGCGGCGACACGATCAACCCCGGGGATTGTGCGCAGCCGGTCGAGAACCTGCGTGACAAACTGCACCGTATGCTGCGTACTTGCGTAGTGATCGCCCTTGAGCGTCACCTGAAAAACAGTGAGATGCTTCGGATTCACGCCGGGCGATAAGGCGCGCAGGCGAACGAAAGTTCCCATCAGCAACGAAGCGGCGGAAACCAGCACAAGGGTCAGCGCCACCTGCGCCACAATCAGACCGCGCGACATCTGCGCATGAGAAGCCGTCTGGCCCAGCGACGGACCGCCAAGACGCATCTCGCGCCCTCTTTGATCGAGAATGAACCAGGCCGGAAGTAGCGAAAAAACGGCCGTTGCGGCCAGCGCGATCCCCAACACGACTGCAGCCACCAGCCATGAACTCGGATCGCCATGCAGGTTGGGTACGGCGATCGGTGCGGCGTGAAGCAGCAACTCGGTGCCGGCGCGCGCCACCAGCACGGCAATCAGACCGCCTCCCAATGCAAGGACCAATCCCTCGCAGGCCAGCAGACGCGCAAGTTGCGCCCGCGTAGCCCCCAGCGATGAACGAAGAGCAATCTCGCGCGACCGGCGCATCGTTCGGGCCAGCATGAGCCCCGCAAGGTTCAGACAAGCTACCAGCAGCACGGCAGACACGGCACCCGTCACTGCGAGCAAACTCCGCCGCACTTCACCCACCACCACGTCGTGCAGCTTCCAGGCTCGAAACACGTAGGGATTGTTGAGGTCTGTGTACCACTTTTTGTAATCGGGATGCAATTCGTAGAAGGAAGTCTGCAGGGAGGCTAACTCCTGCTGCGCCTGGGCAAGTGACAGGCCAGGCCTCAGACGAGCGATCATCTCCCAGTTATCGCCTTCATAACCGGGAGACTTGGGGCTTAGCTGCAAGGGTCGCCAAACATCGGGGGCGCCCATCACGCCGGGTGCGGTCTCGGCGGTCACTGCGAAGCTGGCAGGCATGACACCCACCACGGTGAAGGTTTCCTCATTGACGCTGACAGCCCTGCCCACGACATTGGGGTCGCGGTTAAACAGGCTTGCCCATAGGTGGTCACTTAGCATGACTGCGTTGGCGCCGCCTGGGAGATCTTCGCCCGAAGTAAATACTCGCCCCAATGCCGGCGCAACACCGAGGGTGCGGAAGTAGCCTTCAGACACGCCAAGCGAAATGACCTGCACCGCGTGACCACCGCTCACGGAGAGATTGACTGCCGAGCCTGAATCATCCATCACCGCGACTGAAGCAAATGCCGAGCTGTGCTGGCGAATGTAGTCTGCGGTTGTTCCCGTTTGTTCGGCGTTGGGCCGGTCCAATGGAGAAGTAAAGGCCACACCCACCAGGCGATCCGGGGCGGAGTAAGGTAGCGGCGCCAGCAGCACGGAGTCGATGACGCTGTAGACCGCCGCCGCTGCTCCGATGCCAAGCGCCAGTGTTAGCACCGCCGTCACCGTGAATCCCGGCGAGCGTCGCAGCTGTCGGAGCGCGTAGCGAAGGTCGTGAGCCGAGTTCTGGAGCATTTGCATCATTGCATTTCTTCTCCGTTGCCTGGTTCGGCTTCCAATTACTCTGGCCAGGAATTACTCGTTACGAAGCGCCTGCATCGGCTCAATGGATGCGGCGCGACGCGCGGGGACCGCCGACGCTGCAAGCGCCAACAAGAAGATTGAGAGCGCTGCGACTGCCAGGACCAATGGATCCAGCGGATTGACTTCAAACAGCAGCGAGCGCAGCAGGCGCGTGGCGAAAACTGCTGCAAGCGCACCGATACCGCATCCCGCAAGGCCAAGCTTGGCGCCGGAGGTCAGAACCAACCGCATCACTGCGGAGCGCTGCGAGCCGAGCGCGAGGCGGATGGCCATCTCCTGCGTGCGCATCGCGGCGGAGAAAGCGATAACACTATAGATGCCCAGCAGCGCCAGCAGCACGGCCGCGGCTGCGAAACTGGAGATCAACATCGTATTGAAGCGGCGCGAAGCTTCTCCTTCGGCGACCACTTGGTCCATCGACTCCACCTGCGTGAGCGCAAGCTGCGGGTCGATGGAGTGGACTGCCGACCGCAGCGCGTTCGCCATCTCCTCCGGCGGCAACATTGTGCGCATTACGATGGAGCCGCCATTGCCATTGAGAATTCCCGCTGGCACCAGGGAACCGAAAGACGCCACTCCTTGACTCGAAGGCTGATAGATCTGCTCCTTGGTGGGCAGGTCAGCTCCGTTCTGTTTGATGTCCCCAATCTCGCCCACCACCGTCAGCCACGGCGTGGGCGACTCAGGCAAGCCCCACCGAACCCGCTTGCCGATGGGATCCTGTCCGGGCCAATAGTGCTGCGCCATTGAGTGGTTGACGACGACAACCAGCGGCGACTTCGCATTGTCGGCGTCGGTAAATTCGCGTCCCCGCAGCAGAGGAATGCCGGCTGCGCGGAAATAGTCCCCGATGATCTGCGACTGCCAGGCAAGACTAAGGTCCGCGCCCTTGGGCGGGACATATCCCTCCACCACAAACACCGTGGTCGAACTGCTTCCGCCCGAGGGCAGTTGCGTGGTTACGCCCGCGGTCTTCACGCCAGGCGCCTGCCGCAGTTTTTCCATCAGCGCGTTGTTGAATGCATCAACTGAAGCCTGCGTGGAATATTGCCTTTGAGGAAGGCTGTACAAGGCTGTCAGTGTGTGGTCGGTTTGGAACCCGAGGTTCACTGCGCGCAACTTGTCGAAGCTGCGCAGCAACAGGCCTGCGGCTGTGAGAAGCACCAGCGCGACCGCGACCTCCGCAATCACCAGCATCGAGCGCAGGCGGACATGCCCGCCGCCCGACGTACCGGTGCGCCCACCCTCTTTAATGGCGTCGTTCAAATTGGTGCGCGAGGCGGACCAGGCCGGAAGCAGCCCGCAAAGAAACCCGGTGAACACCGCCAGCAGGAGTGCGAAAAACATCACCTGCCAGTCGAGGGTGATGGAACTGATGCGCGGCAGCGTCTCTGGCAGAAAGCTCAAGCCCACTCGCAGCGCAACCGCCGCAAGTCCAAGACCAAGCAGACCTCCCGCAACGCTTAGCACTAACGCTTCTATCAGGTTCTGGCGAATTACGACGCCGGCATTCGCGCCTAATGCAAGGCGCACCGCGATTTCGCGGCGGCGGCGAATCACTCTCACCAGCAGCAGGCTGGCAAGATTGGCGCAGGCGATAAAGAGTACGACGGCAACCGCAAGAAAAAGCGTCCGCACCATGGGCCGTGCTTCCTCCACCGTGTACTCCTGCAGTGACTTCACCACCGGGTGGATGCGAAGACTGGCCATGAACGGAGGAAAGGCGCGCATGATCTCCTGCGCCACCGGCACTGCGTCCTGTTGCGCCTGCATGGCGGTAACGCCCGGCTTCAGCCGTCCCACCATATTGAAGTTCCAACTCCCTGCACCCTCCTGGGCAGTCAGGCTCATCGGCACCCAGAGTTCGCTTCGATTCAACTGGCCAGGAACCAAAGGAAATTCAAAGTCGCGCGGCATCACGCCGATGATCTCGTATGGTTTGCGATCAAGCAGAATCTTCCTTCCCAGAATGGTGGGGTCGCCGTGAAAGCGGCTGTGCCACATTTGATAGCTGATCACGGTCACTTGCTGGTTGCTTTCGTCTTCTTTCTGCGTGAAAGGCCGCCCCATCAAAGGCGAAACGCCGAGAACCGGAAACACGCTGGCTGTAAGGCGCGCAGCGTTGATTTGTAACGGATCGCCCGCGCCTGACAGTTCGTAGTTGTCTTGCTGATACGCGCCCAGGCTCGCGAAGCCTCGCGTGTTCTGCATGTAGGAACGAATCTCGGGAGCCGTGACGCCGGAGATGGCGCCGTTGTCTGAGCCGGTGCCCTCGACAATATCGCCGAGAGATACGAGTCCTTTCCGGTTGAGGAAACGGCAGGGGACGAAGCAGTACGCCTTCGACGATGGAGAAAATTGCGGTGGTGGCGCCGATGCCGAAGGCCAGCGTCAACACCGCCGTCAGGGTAAAGCCCGGCGACTTGCGCAGTTGGCGCAGAGCAAAACGAAGATCGTACAACGTGGAACTCATCTTCATCCTCCTCTTCTATTCAGAACGCAGCGCCTGCATTGGCTGGACCGTTGATGCGCGCCGCGCGGGAATCAAGCCGGAAACAAAGACGGTCAACAAGAGGAAAACCGCTGCTGCGCAATAGCTGGCCGGATCGAATGGAACGACTCCAAACAGCATGGCGCGAAGCAGGCGCACGGCGGCGATGGACGCGAGACCGCCGGTCAGCAAGCCCACTGCAGCCGTCAGGGCGCTGCCTCTGAGTACCAGGCGAAAGATTCCTGCGCGGGTCGAACCCAAAGCCATGCGTAGCGCGAACTCGCGATGGCGCTCGATGACCGAGTAGGCCAGAACCGCATACAGGCCCAACATGGCCACCAGCACGCTCGACAACGCATACACCCCGAGCAGTTCCGCGGGAATTCGCGACATCTGATATTGCTCGCTGCTGACGTCCTCGAGGGACCGGACATCTTCGAGAGGCAATGAGCCATCAAGGCTCATGACAGCATCGTGCAGTTGCGCGGTCACAGCGCCGGCCGTGGTGCGTGAACGAATCGCAACCAGTACATAGCCATAGCCCGACGGGCCTTGAAGCAACGGTACAAAGACCACCGGCACCGGGTCGGTCGAGTCAGGATTGTGGTAGGCATAATCGTGCACCACGCCCACCACGCGCCGTTGCAGCTTGTCCACGACGATGTTGCTGCCCAACTCATTTCCTTTGGGCCAGTAGCGGCGGGCCATTGACTCGTTGATGATTGCGACCAGCGGAGTGCCGGCAACGTCAGAACGGGCAAAATCGCGGCCCTGTTGCAATTGGATTCCCATGGTGTGAAAGAAATCAGGACCGTCGAAGTCCGTGATCACTTCCATATCCTCGCCGTTCGCGGGAACATAGCCGGGAATGCTGAAATTGCGCGTATTGCCGGAGCCAGGGTCACCCATAGGTAAATGTGTCGTGAGCGTGGCCGAGGTAACGCCGGGTGCGTTCCGCAGCTTGTCGAGCAGTGCAGTCTGAAATGCGATCCCGCGTTCCTGGCTGTAACCCGAACGTGAGAGATCGATGCTCGCAGTCAAGCAATTGGCACGATTGAATCCGGTATCGCGGTTGAATACATTGAGCGCCGTGCGCGTGAGAAGACCGCAGCAGACCAGCACCACAAAGCAGATTCCGAGCTGCAGCCCGAGCACGATGCGCTGTCCGAATCTGCGGCGCGAGCCTCCAGCAACGGCCGCTCCGCCCTCATGCAGCGCCTCTTTTTGTGAGACGCGCAGAGACTGGCGCACGGGATACATGCCGCATATCAGCGTCACTGCAACGGCAACGGCGGTCACAAAAAGAAGAATGCGCGCGTCGCTGTGCAGGTTGAACGCCAGAGGCCAGCCAAAGTTGGGCAGCAGCACAAAGAGCCCGCGCGACATCCCGGTGCTTGCGGCCCAGCCTGCCAGTCCCCCGGCAATTGCCAGCAAACCGGTTTCAGTCAGCACCTGCGAGGCAATCCTTGCTGGCGCCGCGCCGAGCGCGGTGCGAATTGCGATCTCTCGCCTGCGCCGCGCCGCATGCTGGCCAAGGAGCGAGGCAATGTTGATGCACACCAGCACCATGAGCAGAATCGACGCGCCCAGCAGAACTGGCAGTTCTGCGCCAATCACGCCGAACAGTCCGCGCTGGAAGTGAGATGCATCATACAAATTCAAATCCCACCCGTTGTAGGTGCCGTCGTGCTGCTGCGCGGCAAAGCTCCGTTCCAGGGTGTGCAGTTCCGCCGCCGCGGTTGCGTCATTCACGCCAGGGCGAAGACGAACCACAACCTGCAGGCCGTCGTGGAGCAAAGGGTCGGCGGGCGCATCGGTCGACAGGTCCCGCAAACTTGAAAGCGGAACCCAAGCCTGTTCCGCAATGCCGCCAAAGATTCCCGAAAACTCAGAGGGCGCCACGCCGATCACGGTGAAGGCATGGCGATTGATGGAGACCGCGCGGCCAATCACATTGGGATCGGCGCTGAAGTGGTCGCGCCAAAGCGCATCTGAAAGCACGATTTCATCATGCGCGCCGTAGGCCCGATCGTCGTTGCTGAGCTGAAAGAATCGCCCGGCTTCCGGCTGAAGCCCAAGCAGTTGAAAATAATTCGAAGAGACGGTTCCGGCGCTGAGGGCCTGAGGTTGCGCGTCAGCCAGGCTCAGGTTCAACTTAGTCAGATCAAATGCCGCAGCATCGCTGAATGACCGCCCCTGCGCCCGGAGAAACTTGAACTGTTCATACTGAACCGAATAGCCATCACTGCCAAGCACAGTGGCTGACACGAATCGAAGATCGCGCGGTGCCGCGACATGCGGCCAGGGGTTGTAGAGAACCGCGTTCGTCCACGTTGCCACCGTGGTCAGCGCGCCGATTCCCAGCGCCAGTGTCAGCACCGCCGTCAGGGTAAACCCCGGCGACTTGCGCAATTGGCGCAATGCGTAATGAAAATCCTGCAACATGGGGACTACGCCTCGACTTCTTCAGTCAGCTTTTTAAGCTCGTCCTCCGAGACCACCTTGCCGTCGAACAGGTGCACTTCGCGCTCGGCGTGCTTGGCAAAGCGGGGATCGTGGGTCACCATGCAGATGGTTGAGCCTTCACGATGAAGGTCCGCAAGCAGGTGCATCACGGCCTCGCCGTTCTTTGAGTCCAGGTTGCCGGTAGGCTCATCCGCCAGCAGAATCGACGGTGAACCGGCCAGCGCGCGAGCAACTGCCACGCGTTGCTGTTGGCCGCCCGAGAGCTGGGCCGGGTAGTGACGCATGCGATGCGCCATGTTCACGCGCTCCAGCGCTTCCTTGACGCGCTTCTTGCGTTCCGCCGAAGGCATGCCCGCACGATAGGTCAGCGGCAGCTCCACGTTTTCCTCCACGGTGAGGTCGCCAATCAGATTGAAGCTCTGAAAGATGAAGCCGATCTCCTGGTTGCGGATGCGTGAGCGGTCGCTGAAGCTCAGGTTTTCAACCGGATTGCCGTTGAGCAGGTAGCGGCCGCCCGTGGGCGTGTCCAGCAGGCCCAGGATGGACAGCAGCGTCGACTTGCCGCAGCCCGACGGACCGGACATAGCCAGATACTCGCCCCGCGAGATGGTGAGGTGAATGCCGGAGAGCGCGTGGGTCTCCACTTCGTCGGTGTAGAAGACCTTGGTGAGATCCTCAATTTCAATCAGTTTGCCATTGGATGCCATCCCGTCCCCCTTATGAGTGATCAATGATTGGTTTTGCTCCGCGTTCGTGGTTCACTGGTGCCGTTTTCTGTTCCCGCCTAATCAAGCCGGACGCGGTCCACGCTGTCGTAGCGCGACATGTCCGAAAGAATTACCGTGTCGCCTTCCTTGAGCCCTTCGAGCACCACAATGTTGTTCACCGAGGCGCGCCCTACTTTGACAGGCACGCGCGTAGCCCCCTTGCCGTCGGGATCGAGCTTGAACAGGCTCAGCGTCGAGTTCTCGTTGCCCAGAGCCGGCCGACCCACATAGAGCACGTCGTTCATGCGCGCCAGATCGATCGTTCCGTCCACGCTCAACTGCGGAACCGCGCCCGGAGGCAGCGGCCCATCCAGTGTTACGTCAACGGTGCGCGTTCCGTTCAATACGGAGGGGTCAATGCGGCTCACGTGGCCTGGAACGATGCCGTTGTGGGTATCAATTGACGCCGGCTGCCCTAGCTGAATATCGTGCGCCTGCGTCTCCGGAATCTGCAACGCGGCCTTCAGCTTGTCCAGTTGGATCACCTCAGCCACCGAGGTCCCGGCAGTGACGTGCTGCCCCACCTGCAGCGGCGTAGGCAGCGGCGCCAGCTCGCCAGAGATGCCGGCCCTCACCTGCAGCGCCGAAGCCTGCTTCTCATATAAATCGAGCAAGGCCTTGGCCTGGTCGATCTTCGTTTGCGACGACGCAAGCTGCACCTCGATCGCTTTCTGGTTCACATCCAGCTGCTGCGTGCTGAGCTGGCGCTGCGTGGTCAGTTGGTCAGCCGTGTTCTTTGACTTGCTATAAGCCAAACCGGAGATCACTCCGAGATCAAACAGGGCTTTGTCGGTCTGCGCCTGCAACTGGTCCTGGGTGTAATTCGAATTGACTTCGGCGGCGGCGGTCTTCTTGTCCATCAAGGTGCTTTGCAGGGTGGCCTGCAGGCTCTTGTAGTCGGCCTGCGCCGCCTTCAGCGCCAACTGCGCGTTCAGCACTTCCTGCTCCAGTTGGGGATCGGCTAGGTCCATGAGAATTGTGTCCGGCGTGACCTTGGTCCCGGGCAACACGCGGACCCGCACCACCGTCGCGTCGGTCTGCGCGGGAATCAGCTCGATCGAGTCTTCGCGGGGAACCAGTGTGCCCGTCGAGCCACGCACCTGGATGGTGATGTTTCCGC
Organism: uncultured Acidobacteriaceae bacterium; assembly: GCA_963780515.1. Taxonomy (GTDB): domain Bacteria; phylum Acidobacteriota; class Terriglobia; order Terriglobales; family Acidobacteriaceae; genus Telmatobacter. Next base: position 344,821 of record CAWACG010000012.1, on the reverse strand, counting down.
GCTTCACGGTGTCAGTCCAGATGGTCGAGCGGTCCACGGACGGTGCTGCGGGTTTAAGCCTATACACGGCGACTGCCGCAATCGCAACAAGCACCACCGCGATGCCGCTCCAGATAATCAGGCGGCGCGTCTTCTTTTGCTTCAGGTCTGGGCGTGCGATATCCATCACATCTGGCTAGTGCACTTGCCCTGCCAAATGAGAAACCGCTTTCACCATTGAAAATAAAGGGGTTCGAAGATAAAGAGCGCATGGAACGAGCTTGGATGTGACCGCTTCCGCCCGGAAATGTCCGATATCGGACAGTCAAATGGAGGCTTCGTGCAGCCGAAAGCCACGTGGAATGAAGGCCGCACAGTCAAATGCGCTCGACAGCCAGCGCCACGGCATTGCCGCCACCCAGGCAGAGTGCAGCGATTCCTTTGGCTGCGCCGCGTTGCGCCATCGCGTAAAGCAGTGTCACCAGCACGCGCGCGCCGCTTGCGCCAATGGGGTGACCGATTGCCACCGCTCCGCCATGCACGTTCACTTTGGCGGGATCCAGGCCCAGTTCTCGATTGACAGCCAATGCCTGCACGCTGAACGCCTCGTTCAACTCGAAGAGGTCCACATCGCTTAGCGGCCAACCGGCTTTCACGGCCACCTTGCGCACCGCCTCGATGGGCGCCAGGCTCATCCATTCCGGCTCGCGGCCGCTTGTGGCCTGGGCACGCACCACCGCCAGAGGTTTCAGCCCCAATTCCCCAGCCTTTTCTGCACTCGTAACCACGACTGCCGCAGCCCCGTCGTTGACTCCAGGAGAGTTCCCCGCCGTGACCGTGCCGCCCTCCTTGAAGGCAGGCTTCAGACGCGAGAGATTCTCGACTGTTGTCCCTGGGCGGACTGACTCGTCCGTTTCGAAGCTGCGAGGCTGTTCGCCCTTCTTGGCGGGAGGAATCTCGACAGCGAGAATTTCGTCGCGAAAGAGACCCGCTGCCGTAGCTGCGGCGGCGCGGCGATGCGACTCGGCCGCGAATGTGTCTTGCTCCGCCCGTGTGATGCCGTATTTCTCGGCGACCAGTTCCCCTGCCATTCCCATGTGAAAGTCGTTGTAGATATCCCACAGCCCGTCGTAGATCATCGAGTCCACCAGCGCGCCATTGCCCATCCGATATCCGGTTCGCGCCTGGGGAAGCAGGTAAGGGGCGTTCGACATGGATTCCATGCCCCCTGCGACGACAAATTCCGCGTTCCGGGTTTGAATGGCCTGGGCCGCCAGTCCCACCGCTTTAAGCCCGGAGCCGCATACCTTGTTGATGGTGAGCGCGCCCACCACTGGAGGGAGCCCCCCATGAAGTGCCGCCTGGCGGGCCGGGTTCTGGCCAAGGCCGGCCTGGATGACACAGCCCATGATGCACTCGTCGATTTGCGACGGCTCAACGCCTGCACGGCGCACAGCCTCGCGCACCACCAGCGCACCCAATTGCGGTGCGGAGAAAGGCTGCAGCGAACCCTGAAACTTGCCCACCGGCGTCCGCACAGCCGATACGATCACGACTTCTCTCATACCTTCGCACTCCGCGAGCAGGGATTGGGAGATCCCGCCAGGCGATGGATCCCACCACTGGCTCCAGTGGCTGACCCGAGAATCCTACCGCATGCTTCTGAAGGGCCGCCAGTCCAAGCGAATTCCCTTGAAAACTTCACCCTGGAAGGCGATGATGCCGCGACTGGTCTCCCCAAAAAAGAAGGCCGCTCCATCGCGCAAGCCGCCAGCCTGCATCCAACCTGCAAGCTGGCATTCCCTCGCGCCACAGCCCTTGATTCCTGCATACAACTTTGGTGCAAAAAATCTAATCTTTTTGGCGATTGTTCCGGAAACCGAATACGGATAGGCTGATGGTGTTGAATTTGCACCGCGCTTATGCGCTCTCAATATTGACGTTCCCGATAGAGTATTCAGAAAGAAATCGGATGAATTCCGGACTTTCACATTCTTCGCACCGCCCATTCGCACGCATCTTCAACATGGCATGCTTGTGCGCCGTCTCTTTGGGCGCGCCCTGGATGGCTGGGTGTGGCGGCACGGCGGGTAGCATTGGCAAGACGATGGACGGGTATACCGCGGTCACCGTCCTCGCCACCAGCACTGCGAACGATCAGCTTTCCGCATTCAATATCGAGTTCACCAACATTACCCTGACCAGCCAGTCGGGCCAAACCGTGAGCCTGGTGTCCGCGCCCATCTTTCCTGAATTCATTCACCTCAACGGCACCGCAGAGCCACTCGCCACCGTGAGTATTCCGCAAGGTGTCTACACCTCTGCGACCGCGACCATCGGCAGCTCGCAATTCACCTGCGTGGGTCTCAACTCGTCCGGTTCATTGCAAAGCAGCGTCTTTGCCTACGCGCAAACGCCCAACAATAGCGTCACCCTCAACATGCCCGCTCCGATCAATGTGACGGGAACAAGCATGGGCCTGTCGCTCAACCTGCTTGTCTCCCAATCCGAGACACTAGGGAGCTGCCAGGGCGGCGGAAATGACAGCTTTTCCATCACCCCGACTTTCCGTGTCACGCCGGTGACCATCGCGGCCCAGCCCACCAACGCCAGCAACGGCAAGGCGACCGGATTGTTGGGGCAGATCAGCTCTGTCAACGGAGGCGGAAGCAGCTTTACCGTGGAGGGCGCGGATGGCCCCAATCTCAATGGGCCTCGCTGGCAGGTCAATTCCAGCGGCAGTACGGTCTTTCAAGGCGTCAACGGCATTGCACAGCTTGCTTCCGGCATGCCCGTCGATATGGACGTTGCGATCCAGGCCGATGGCACGCTCCTCGCCACGCGGGTTGCCGTGCAAGACACGAACACATCAAGCTTGAACATATTTAGCGGGCCGGTGAACTATCTCATGGCCTCGGCGCCGGTGGCATATATTCTCTTTCAGGAACAACAGGGCCACCTCGACCAGTCCAGCTATTACGAGGGCGCATTCCCCGTTTCGGTGGGCAGCGCCACCTTCCAGACCTCAAGCAATCTGACCAATCTGAGTGACCTTCCATTTTCGCCACGTTTCACCGCGGCGAACATGGTCACCGGTCAGAACGTATCCGTCACTTCCCATGCGGCAACCTTTCCGGGTTCGCCGCTGCCAGGAACCACGGTCACGCTGATGCCGCAGACCATCGACGGCACCGTGAGTGCAATCTCCTATGAGGGCGGGTTTACGGCCTACACCGTGATACTGGCCGCATATGACGGGTTTCCCAATCTCGCTGTGCAGCCGGGCCAGACCACGGCGCTGACGGACCCCGGCACCGTCATTGTGTACGCCGACAGCAACACCCAGTCGCTCAACACTCCGGACGCCGGCGTGGGAAGTCTGCTTCGATTCAAGGGCCTGGTGTTCAACGACAACGGCACCCTGCGGATGGACTGCGCACAAATCAACGACGGTGTGGCCGAGTAGCTCCACACCACAAGCCAAAATCGGAACCTAAATACGTCCCGCTGCGCGCAGTTCCTCAATTTCCGCATCGTCAAAGACACGTGAGCGGATCAGAAATCTGAAACCTTCCGGCCCATCCAGTGAAAACATGCCGCCGCGGCCCGGCACCACGTCAAGAGTCAATTGCGTGTGCTTCCAATATTCAAATTGGCTCTTGCTCATGTAAAACGGTTCGCCGTCCACCTCACCCAACTGCACGTCCGAATCCCCGGTGATGAATTCACCCCGCGGATAGCACATCGGGGAGCTGCCGTCGCAGCAGCCCCCCGACTGGTGGAACATGAGCGGCCCATGCTTCTGGCGCAACACCCGTATCAGGTGGATTGCCAGATCGGTCGCCAACACCTGCTGCGGTAACTCGGACATAACTCCCCCGATCTAGGGTCTGTTCACGCTACTGGAGTGGATGGCGTTGCGAGCGAAAATCTGGACAGACGAAGCGGAGCCCGAAGGCTGTGGCGGGCCCGCCGTCGAGGGCGAGAATGAAGTATGGCCAGATTTTCGCCGCAACCCGAAGGGCCGTGGCCAATTTTCCCGATTTCGTTGTTGCTCGTCGCTGGCAGACACCCGGTATGCGTCACTCCTCGCGCCTGGAACTCGTAAAAAATTGGCTCCCGGCGCCACCACCCCAGTAGCGTGAACAGACCCTAAAAGAAGCCAAGCTTCTTTGGGCTGTAACTTACGAGCAGGTTCTTGGTCTGCTGATAGTGGTCGAGCATCATGCTGTGCGTTTCGCGACCGATGCCCGATTGCTTGTACCCTCCAAACGCCGCGTGCGCGGGATAGGCGTGGTAGCAGTTGACCCACACGCGCCCGGCCTGGATACCGCGTCCGAGGTGATAGCAGCGATTGGCGTCGCGGCTCCATAAGCCCGCGCCGAGGCCGTACAGCGTGTCGTTCGCGATTTCAAGCGCGTCCGACTCGTTTTTGAACGTGGTCACCGAAACCACCGGCCCGAAGATTTCCTCCTGGAAGATGCGCATCCGGTTGTGACCCTTGAACACGGTAGGCTGCACATAATAGCCGCCCTCCAACTCGCCGCCCATGTGCGCGCGCCCGCCGCCTGCCAGCAGTTCCGCGCCTTCCTTGTGGCCGATGTCGATATAACTCAGAATCTTTTCAAGTTGCTCGCTGGAAACTTGCGCGCCAATCATCGTATCGCTCTCCAGCGGATTAGCTTGCTTGATAGCAGCCACCCGCTTCAGCGCCCGCTCCATGAATCTGTCATAGATGCTCTCCTGAATCAGCGCGCGGCTGGGACAGGTGCATACCTCGCCCTGGTTCAGGGCAAACATCACGAAGCCTTCAATCGCCTTGTCAAAGAAGTCATCGTCTTCATTGCACACATCGTCGAAAAAGATATTGGGCGACTTGCCGCCTAACTCCAGAGTCACAGGAATCAGGTTCTGGCTGGCATATTGCATGATCAGGCGGCCCGTTGTGGTTTCGCCGGTGAATGCGATCTTTGCCACCCGCGAGCTTGAGGCCAGCGGCTTGCCCGCCTCAAGTCCAAAGCCGTTGACAATATTCAGCACGCCCGGCGGAAGCAGGTCCCCCACCAGTTCGGCCCACACCAGTATGCTGGCAGGGGTCTGTTCGGCGGGCTTCAGCACCACGCAGTTGCCGGCGGCAATCGCAGGCGCAAGCTTCCAGGTAGCCATCAGAATCGGGAAATTCCACGGAATGATCTGGCCCACGACGCCCAGCGGCTCGTGAAAGTGATAGGCCACCGTGTCGCGATCGATCTCTGAGATTGTCCCTTCCTGCGCGCGAATGCAGCCGGCAAAGTAACGCCAGTGGTCGATGGCAAGAGGCAGATCGGCCGCCGTGGTTTCGCGGATGGGTTTGCCGTTGTCCCAGGTTTCGGCCAGCGCGAGAAGGTCAAGATTGTCTTCCATGCGCTGCGCAATCTGGTTCATGATAATCGCGCGCTGCGTGGGACTGGTGTGACCCCAGCTGGCGCGTGCCGCATGCGCGGCATCGAGTGCCCGGTCAATGTCCTGCGCGTTGGAGCGCGGAATCTCGCAGAATGTTTTTCCCGTAACGGGTGTAACGTTCTCGAAGTATTGGTCGGATGCGGGCTCAACCCACTTGCCGCCAATGTAGTTGCCATAGCGCGGGCGAAAGCTCACCGTATCGCTGAGCTTGCCCGGATGCACTGCTGTCGCTGTCGCCATCAAAGTGTCCTCCGGGAGGAAGTACCGCGCGGGTGCAAACACAGGGGACGCGGCGACCGAATCATACACGCGCACCGGCACGATTGGCAGGTCCGGAATGTGAACAATTTGATTAAAATCGCAAACCGTTGCAGCGGCGCAAATTCTGCAACAGGTTGCGGATGGCGGGAGTGGTAGGCGAGGCGGGGCTTGAACCCACAACCCCCGGCTTAGAAGGCCGGTGCTCTATCCAATTGAGCTACTCGCCCACGCTTTCCTATTGTAGCTTTGAAGCGCCTGCCGCGGGAGGCGCCTTGGGCGCGATGGAATCCGCCAAGGCAGCAAGCGCAGAGCCCAGCCTCCACGCGGCATCTTCCAGGTCTGAACCGCATGCAGTGAGGTAGGCCGTGACCCCAAGCCCCATCTTCCCCGCGGAAACAACAGCCTCGCGGACAATCAAATCCACACGCGCGCACCGCAGAGGAACCTCTCGAATCCGCAAGCAGAGTTTCCTGCACCACTCGGTGGCTTCGGCCGCCGCAGGCCATTGCCCGTCATTCCTTGGCAAAAGGTCCACATAGCAAGCTTTCGCACCAAGAGCGCTTTCCGCCGGCGCGTCCAGTTCATCGGGATCGAACTCATCGACATTCCAGACATCGCATTTCGAGGTCCAGACGGGGGATCCCGTTGCGTTGATCCGCACAAGCGCATCGCCGAGAGCCGGAAACGGGACAGTCTCATGCAATTCACCCACTCGCTCGGGACGACTCCGCAAATCCACAAATCCCGGCCACAGCGCGTCGATTACGTGCGCTCCGCCGCCAATCTCCACTTCCCAATCAGCTTCCATTCGCGTGCCCGGCCTGCAGCATCAGGTAGCGCATCACTGCCGCTTCGGCCCAGTGAATATCGTTGCCGGGGTCGCGGGAAAGATAAGCGCAATGCCCCCCGTGCGCAGTCTCTATCAGTGCGACATGGGGGTTGGCGAGCAGTGCCGCGCGGGTCTCGGGAATCAGGCGAATGAACGGGTCGTCGAAGGCGCGCAGAATCAGCGTCGGTACAGCGATGCGGTCCACAACGCGGGCGCTGGCGGCGCGGTAATAGTAATCGTCGGCATCGCGAAAATCACAATAGCGGGCCACAATCTTGTCGTCGAAGTCGCGCAGCGAGCGGACGGGCCCGATGCTCGCCGGGTCGTAGATTGCGGGAAACAGCGCCGCCTTGCGCCGAAACCGCCGCATTAACCCCCGTAAGAAATGCCACTCATAGGCACGATTCGGCGGCTCATGCAGAGCATCGGAACCGGCGGCGAGATCGATGGCCGGGCACACCGCAGCCACCGCGCAGAGCGGCGACCGGCTGCCCCACTCCCCGGCCAGCTTCAGCACCAGGTTGCCCCCCATCGAATAACCTACCAGCGCCACACTTTCAAGACCGTGCTTGCGTGCGAAATGACGCACCACCGCGCCCACGTCGCCCGAGAGCCCAGAGTGGTAAAGAGTCGGCGAAAGCAGATCCGTGTCGCCGCAGTTGCGCATGTTCATGCGGACCACGTTGCAGCCCTCGGCCCATGCGCGCGCGGCAATTCCCTGGATGTACCGTGAGTCCGATGAGCCTTCCAGCCCATGCACCAGAACAAGCGTGAGACGCCCGGCGCGAACTGCTTCTGGTTGCCAATCGCAGTGGCACAGCACGCGGCTGCCATCGGCCGGGTCCACCTCAACCGTTTCGGCAATCGAGTCAAGCGGAAACCGCGGCCGGGGAAGATAGTTCCCTACAATCGTCTGCAGATGCCCGTTGCTGAGGCCCCGGCACGGCTCAAACGGATGCAGACCCGCCAGAACGGCAGTTGCGTCGCTCAACTCTGCATTTTCATCGGTTTGCGGGGTCACCAAGATTCGGCAATTCGGCCAACCGGGCTCATGTTTCCCCCTGCGGCGCGTGCGGATTGGGGCGGCTAGTGGGGATCGAACCCACGACATCCTGAGCCACAGTCAGGCGTTCTGCCGCTGAACTATAGCCGCCATGTACGCCTTTGATTGTAGCATCGAAGCAGACGTTCAGAACCGGTTCTCGACCCGCCATCCATGCCACCTTCTGCACCCAATCCGCCGCGTCACACCGCTCCCGGTCAACCTTACGATCCCACCGCGCTCCTGCCCCACGACCGCTGGAATCGCGGCGCATGGCTCTTCCGCGACCAGACCCTTTACCGGCTTGAGATTCTGCTCGACGAAGCCTTCCGCATCCCCGGCACCCGCATCCGCTTTGGGCTGGACGGCATCATCGGCCTCGTTCCCGGTCTCGGCGATGTCTTGGCCGGTCTCCTTTCGCTCATCATTCCCGTCGCTGCGTGGATCCGCGGCGTTCCCTACATCACCCTCGTCCGCATGGCCGCCAACCTCGGCATCGGTGTGCTCGTGGGCTCCATTCCCCTGCTGGGTGACGCGTTCGACATCGCCTGGAAGCCCAACCGCCGCAACTATCAACTGCTGCAGCGCCACCTCACCGAGCCGCGCCGTCACACTGGCCGCGACTGGGCTTTTCTGTTGCTTCTCCTGGGTGTTCTCGGACTGGTGTTTGCCATTCCCGTGGTACTCGTGATCTGGTTTCTTGTCTGGCTCAGTTCGCACTGAGAACGGCCCCGCGACAGTTCGGCAAAAATGCTATCCGCGATACAATCAACTGAGGTTGTCGGGGCGTAGCGCAGTCTGGTAGCGCATCTGCTTTGGGAGCAGAGGGTCGGGGGTTCGAATCCCTCCGCCCCGACCATTAGGTTTCGCAATATCCTTTAATTACCATTGTTCCAATTTTCGGCCAGACCGGAATTTGGGTCCGGTTAGCCTTTCCCCGACTCCATCGACCGTCTCTTGCGCATCAATGTCCAGCAGCCGCAAGGCCGGTAGTTCGCCGATGCGGAGTCCCGTCACCGCAAGCCTGTTCCGCGAACAGGGTTGACCGTCAAGAATTCATCCCGGACGGCTGCTTCGATCATCGCTCCGAAGGCGGTGCGAACCCGAAGCCTGCCCTCGGAGGAAGGCCAATTTGGAATAGGGATTAACGCATCCTATCGAACTTGGCCGAAAGGATGGCGAGGTCTTCATCGCTCAATTTCTCGATATTGATCATTTGATCGCGCGCTTTGCTGATGGAGTGAATCAACTCGTCGAGTTTGAGATTGATCGCGCGCGCATCGCGATTCTGTGTGTTTTGAATCAGGAACACCATCAGGAAGGTCACAATCGTGGTTCCTGTATTGATGACCAGTTGCCATGTATCCGAGTAATGAAAGACTGGCCCCATCGCAACCCAGACCGCAATAACCGAGCCGGCCCCGACGAACGCCCACTTTGACCCCATCCAAAATGAGACCGTGCTGGCGAACCGTCCGAACCGGTCATTCGAAGACCGCGGTTGTGTCTTAGTAGCTTTCCTTTTCATTTTTTATGCCTTTCGTCCCTTATACGGCCATCTGCCGTTGCAACGGCTGGTCAATCCAGCACAGCCGGATATTTGGGGGAGAAATACCGCGCAAGTGAAGTCGCAAGCGTCGCGACGCACCAATCATAATCGGGTGGGGGAAGACTTGTGCACGTGTCGGCCGCAATCACTCCAGGCGCGACCGCGTCAACTCCCGTTAATTGATTCAACCGATGGGGCGCTCTCTCTGAATGAGCTGCGTTGATGTCAATTTTGTGAAGGTGTCCGCTCGACATGTCGCTCCATTCTGCGGAGGTAGCCCGACTGTCCAGCGCAGCTTCGGATTTGCGCGTATGACCCCCACCACCGGCAGGCATCCCCCGTAGACATGATCGGACATGGCTGGAATCACCCACACGGCGGTCAATCCGCCCGGCCACCCGGGCAGCGAAGTTGAGCGCAAAAGAGTGCAGGTGACCGCGCGCACGCAAAACAGATCAAGCCTTTGCGGGAATGGCCGTTCAGTCGAGTTCCGATTCGGAACGAGCAATTCAAAAATTGCGAGGTTGAATTGCAGATGTCTGAAGTTTGCAGAGATTAATGAATTTCAGAACGAGCGCTTGCGGTTCGAAGCCAGCCGGAAGCCCTTCAGGCTTCGGCGCGCACCAGCAGACATGTGATGTTGTCATGGCCACCGGCCTTCTTCGCGGCGTCTACAAGTCCGGTGCAGAGGTCTTCAAGTGAGAGCCCCCTGCTCAAAAGCAACTCGATCACTTTGTCGGAAATCTCTCGAGTCAAACCATCGGTACACAGCAGAAACAGGTCGCCCGGCTCGACCTCAAGTCCAAAGACATCCGGCGTCACGCGGCATTGCGTTCCCAGGGCGCGGGTAATCACATTCTTGAGCGGCGAACGCAGAGCTTCCAAGCGGGACATTCTGCCCAGCCGCACCTGTTCCTCCACCAGCGAGTGGTCCAGCGTGAGTTGTTCCAGGCGGCCATTGCGCAGCCGGTAGCAGCGGCTGTCGCCAATGTTCAGCACCCATACATTACGTTCCTCAACAACCAGCGCCACCAAGGTAGTTCCCATGCCGTTCAGCCGCTGGTTGCGCTGCGCGCGGGCATAGATGAATTCGTTGGCGGCTATAATCGCTTGCTCGGCGGCTTCAGGCAGCGGTGCGTGGCCATTCTCGTTTCGACCCGACAGAGCGCGAAGCACTTCGTCCACGGCCAGAGAACTGGCAATCTCTCCCGCTGCGGCGCCACCCATGCCGTCGCACACAAGATAGACTCCATCCTCTACGGAGAAACCAAACGCATCTTCGTTGGACGGACGTTTCCGGCCGCGGTCGGTAACCGCCGCAGCCGTGTAATGGATGACCGCCGTGGCCAAGAAAAACCCCCGCAGCCCAGTGTACACGGGGTCTGCAATCGCTGAGAACCCGCAAAATCAGCCCTTATCGCGCGGAATGGCCCGCATCAGGCTTCGGCTTCGGTTCAGGTTCTGGCAGCTCATATACCTGGATCGCGCCTGCGTCGAGTACCGCCACTCGCTTGCCTGAGGGAGAAATTGCCACATTTCCGCCGCCGTCGAGCACTGGGCTGGCCGAGGCCTTCAGCACCAGCTTTCCGTCAGCAGCGTCATATACCTCAACAAGTTGGCCCTTCACATCGTCAAAGCTCAACGGCGAAAATGCATTCACCGGATGATCCACCGTCAAGGTCACTCGAGCCAGCCGCAGGCCGTCCGGAGCCATCACCAGCACCGGCCAGACCTGCGTGGAAGGCGAGGACTCCTCCCACATGCGACGTCCCTCGGTCGACACGGCCACCACCATCCGGCCCCCTTGCCCGTCGCAGGTGGTCGCCAACGCCTCCTGCTGCGAGATGAACTGCAGCGCAGGCGAGCAATCGGACTCCACCTTGCCCAGAATCTTGCTGCCCCCGCTGAAGAAGTTCAGATTCAGCATCCAGTCCCGGCCGGTCGAGCGCAGAGCCTCAAGGTACCCGTCGGAGTTGACCGGAAGATGGACAGTCGTCCGCACCCGGCTCACCAGCATGACCTGCCCTGAGGCACGATGCAGAATGCGCAGCACAATGTCCGGCTGCCCGGCGCCACCCTGGTTGTCCTCGGTGATATTGGCCGCAGCCGTCGCGGGGCTCGGTACATCGCCAGGCCGGTGAGTCGCAGCCGCAGGCTCCTGCGAATCGGTCACCAGGAACTGCTGCCCGGGGTCCATCTCCAGCCACAGCAGCGGCCCGGGAAAATGCAGCAGAGGCTTGAGCTCGAGAGTCGCGTCGCCCTGCTCCAGGTTGTCCCTGTCGCGAAGCAAAAAATGGCCATCGTCCAGCATCCACAGGTAGCGCGCGCGGTCGTGCAGCGTCCACAAGGCTTCAGTCTCCACGGTTCCCTTCGGCAACGCCAGCACCACGGCGCGAATCTGGCGCTCGTCATCCGCTGTGGCGCCGGCGCGGCGAATCAGGCCGGGTGTGCGAAAAGTGAACAGCAGCCTGTTCTCGTCGAGAAAATCGAGCGAAACAAGGCTCTCGCGCTGACCCTCGTAGAATGCCCCGGGAGCAAAAAACCCCAGCGGCTCAACGGGAATGGCGAATGCGGGCGGCTGCGATGAATTGACGGTGGGCTTGGCCGGCGATTGGCCCTCCTTCGGCGCTTTGTGATGCCATATAGAGGAAAGCCCGTCCATGGCCTGCGCCGACCCCGTAGGGTAAAGAAGGACGACTGCGGCCGCCAGCCCCAGGCCCGCGCGCAGACAGAAACCAGCCTTCACGAGCCGCTTCGTCATCGACAACCATTCTCGCCGATGTCGCCGGTTTTGGGCAGTGATGCCCGTTACCCAGGCGTATGCGACAGTAGAGAAAGCAATGACAGAATTGGCAACATCCAGCCGGCGGCTCAGTTTTCTGGGCTATGGCGCCTGTGCCGTCGCCGGATGCCTGTGGGGCACCGGCTTCTACTTCGGCAGGCTCGCGCTCAACGAAATGAGCGTCGAGTACATGGTGCTCTACCGCTTCCTCTTCGCCTGCGTCGGCATGCTGCCCGTAGCTCTGGCCAACCGTGTGCGACTCACGTGGGGCGAGACCCGCCTGTTGCTCATCTCCGCTTTCTTCGGAATTCCAGTCCAGTTTCTCATCCAGTTTCACGGCCTGGCTCTCACCACCGTCAGCCACGCGTCGCTGATGGTCGGCTCCATGCCGGTATTGCTCGGAGTCGCCGCGGCGCTCTTTGCCGGCGAGCGCCTCGACACCATCGGCTGGATGGCCCTGGTGGGCTCCACCATCGGCGCCGCGCTCATCGTCCTCGGGGGGCATCACGGCCCAAACGTGCAGGGCGGCCCCTCGCTGCAAGGCGATTTGATGGTGGTGCTCTCGCTCTGCACCGCGCTGGCATGGATCCTGCTCAGCAAAAAATTGATGCAGACGCACAGCCCCCGCGTCGTCACCGCATACACCATCCTCGCCGGAACTGCCATGCTGGCCGTGTGGGTCCTCGGCCCTTGGCTCCTCAATCCCCTGCGCGCGCACAAAATCCCGCCGCCTCCCTTCGCCCACGTCAGCGCCACCGCCTGGACAGCGCTCGCCATTGGCGGTCTCGCCTGCACCGCAACCACTACACTCCTTTGGAACTGGGGCATCCACCATGTCCCTGCCTCCCGGGCCGGGGTGTTCTTGAACATCGAACCCGCCCTCGGCTCATGGCTCGGCGTCAAGTTGCTGGGGGAGCATCTCGGGCCCTACGCCTGGGTCGGCGGGGCGCTCATCCTGGGCGCTGCCATCATCCTCACCACCCGCGGCCATGAGCCCCAGCCTGACGTCATTCTGGAATAGCCCCATATACCGCAAAAGACCAATTACCCTTACCACGTTACGGGGATTGAGAATCCGCAAATCGCCGATAAGCTGGGAGAGTATCTGCGGAGGACCATGTGACCCTTTTGACCTGGAGCCATGCATGTGCCGTCGGAGTGCAGGCGATGGACGATCAGCATGGCATCCTGATGGACACGATGAATGAGCTGCACAAGGCCTTGGTTCGAGGCTGCACCCGGGAGCAGTTAGAAGAGCACCTGGGGCGGCTTAGCGAGTTTTCGCGCCTGCACTTTGTTTGCGAAGAGCAATTATTGGAGCGACATGGATTTCCGGGGCTCGAGGCGCACAGGAATGCGCATCAGGAGCTCATGCACGAAATGAATGAAACCGTCGAGCGCGTCGGGCACACAGACGGCGTCGAAGTGCCTGCCTTGCTCAATTTCCTGCGCACCTGGTATGCCGGACACATCGAGGGGCTCGATCAGGAATACGGCACGTGGCTGAACGAACGCGGCATTTATTAGATAGTCATTTGATTCACTCGAGCGGGGTTTCCTCTCGGGCCAGTGATTCAATCTGGATTCCCGCTCAACTTCTTGGCTCATTGGCCGATTTCTCTGGTGCCGGCCTTTCGGAAGGAGAGAACGTATGGCGTTGATACTTTGGTCTGACAAACTTTCTGTGGGTGTGGAATCGATAGACGCGCACCACGGCATGCTTGTGGAAACTCTGAACGAATTAAATCAGGCAATGGAGAGGGGACAGGCGAAAAGCCTGACCGAACCGCTGCTGCACCGCCTGCTGGCCTACACGCGCGAGCTCTTCTCCACAGAAGAAGCGATGTTGGCGAATACCAATTTCCCGCAACTGGCAGAACACCTCAGCATGCATCGCGACCTCACCGGAAAGATTGAACGCTACGTCGCGCGTTTCGATCGTGGCGAAGTTGCCCTCAGTCAACACCTGCTGAACTTTATGCGCGACTGGCTCACCAATCACATTCAGCACCAAGACCGCGTCTATAGCCCCTGCCTGATGGACCACGGTATCCGCTAGCGAGCCTGACTCCGTCCCTTCAAAGAAGGGAAAAACAGAATCCTCACACCTCGAACGATAACTGCGCCGATGCCCACGCAGATGGCGCAGGCTTGGGCTCCGATGCCAGGTCATACACCAGCCGCTCCAGCACCAGCCGCTTGTCCGGCGGAGAAGAGCGCAGTTCAAGATCGGCCCGTGCAATCAGCCGCAACGCACGTGTGAGTTCGCGTCGGCTCTTGTAGCGCCGGGCCTGGCGGATCAAATCGTCGGCAGCGAACGGCGGAATGCGAAATCCCTGCCACAGCGCCTGCCAGATGGCGCGCGAGTCGCGCACGTTCTTCTCCAGGATCACCAGCATCTGCCGAAAAGTCCGCGCCAGCATGTAAAGATGGCCGATGGCCGCATCCTCGCCCGCATCGGAACTGTTCAGCAGTCCATGCAACAGAGCCAGCGCCCGGGCGCGGTTGCGCGAGCTGATCGCATCCGTCAGGTCGTAGAGCGACCGCTGCTTCGCGCCCAGCACCATCGTCTCCACATCGCCCAGCGTGATGCGCCCGCGGCCCAGCGTGTAGAGCAGCAGCTTCTCCAGCTCCGACGAGATCATCATCATGTCCGCGCCCAGTGCGTCAACCAGCTCCCGCGCCGCGTCGGGTTCCATGCGGATTTCTGCCTGCTGCGCCGTGGCCACCGTCCAGCGCATCGCATCTTCATCGCTAACCCGCGCCAGCTCCACAATGCCGCAGTGCTCGCCAAGTGTCTCGGAAAGTCGCTCAAAGCGATTCTTGTCGTCCATCTCCATGCGCCGCGCGTCGGAGGGGATGCGCAGAAAGTCGGCAACAAAAATCAGCAGCGCCTGCGGGTTCGGCGAGCGAAAGTAGCGGTCCAGCGCAGCGAACTCATCTTTCTTCGCGCCGCGCGTATAGAGTTGCCGCACGTTGCGCACAAAGATCACCTGAAAAGGCGCCATCAGCGACGGCGTCTGCGCGCGGTCCAGCACTTCAAAAATCGATGTTCCGCCCAGGTCAAGATCGGAGAGACAGAAATCCCGCATTTCCTGCGGCACAAAGGCCTTCAATACAGCGGCCCGGCAGCGGTCCATCAGGAATGCTTCGTCTCCTGCGAACACATAGCCGGGCTTGAGCGGGCCGCTTCCTGAGCTGGCGGCCTCTATCTCCGCCACAAAGCGGGCCACAGCACTAAATCCCGCGCCCCACCGCGTCGCAGTCAACTTGCCACTCTCCGTGACACCAGCCGGGCAATGAATCGGACGTCCATTCCGCTCCAGAATAACCTTCGCGGGTCGCGCCCGCCAGCCATTCGAGATAAAGGTTGCCGGAATCGGCAAGTTCCCGCTGCCACGCGACTTGCAGGGAGTCCGATGCGGAATCCCCTTCATCGCTCGTATTAACTCAACAGTAAGTAACGCCCTTCGCTCTGATTACTGATTGGACTTTCGTAACGTCCTCCCTGCACGGTTTTGGGCCGCATTTTGTTTGCTGATTGCCTTGTGTCTGGCTAGACTGAGCGCAAATGAATCGGGTGATTCATTCCCTCCCCCATAACCCGGGCGGCGTAAGGACTCCCCGTCCGAGCGCCGCCCTTAATTTTCCTAAAGGCCTTCCAGCACATCGGCAACCAGCGCCCGCGCAAAGTCGCGCGACAACCGCTCTATTGCCGCGGGACTCTCGTCAAGAAACGTGGGCAAATCGGTAGTCGATTGATACTGCTGCCGGAACACATAATTCTTGTTTTCATACAGAATCTTGCCGTCTCGGTCAGTCAGAGTCACCGATGCCACCACCGTGATGAGAAAACTGGACGACTGCTGCGTCGAAGTGTTGTAGGTCAGCGGCGCCACCGTCTGCTTCAAAATCGTTCCATGCAGCACGGCATCGGGGTCTCCGCCTGAATCCGGCGTAACTTTGAACCGCGAGCGCGCAGCAAATTCGCGGATGACCGCATTCGTCATCACCGCCTCGGTGTGATACGCCTCCGTCCGCGTGGCAAACACAGGCACTGACAGTGTGCGCGTATCCGGCGGCAAGTGGGTGGCCGCTCCCAGCGTGTGATAGCCGCATCCTGAAAGCCCCAGAAGGGTTGCGGCGATTGACGCAATGGCGATCAAGCGCATGTGTCCATCTTAGCCGGTGGTTCTGCCTTTCGCCGGCTGACTCACACCCACGCAGTCGCCAGCATCCCAAGCCCCAGCGGCGACAGCTTCAGCCCGTCGGCGCGGTTGGCAAAGTAGAGTTCGTTCAGCCGTTCCGAGTCAACCTGCTCAATGCGCATGAATCCTGCGCGGCGCAGCTCCGATTCCATCGTCTGCGGAGTAAAGAAAAGCCGGAACGGCTCTCCAGCCGCGGCCACCCGCCCTGCAAGCGCGTCAAATGCCTTGCGGCCCAGCGCGCTCAGTGTCTCCCGATCAATCGCATAGTCGAAACTGACGCCGGTTCCAGCCGGGAGCCGCGCAATGGTCTCCAGCGTCGACCGAAACGCCGCCAGCGTCAGATAAGGAACCACGCCCAGCCATCCGAAAAACGCCGCACTCTTCGCATCGAATCCCGCCTCATCCAACCCCTCGGCCAATGTATGGTGCTCAAAATCCAGCGGAACAAACGTCAGCCCATCAGGCAGTGAAACCCCTGCCGCATCGAGCATTGAGCGCTTCCACGTTTGCGTTGCAGGAAAATCCACCTCGAAAACCCGCAGCGCAGGAAACGGATTGCGATACGCAAACGTATCGAGCCCCGCACCGAGCACGACGTACTGCGCCACTCCACGAGCAACAGCTGCCGCCAGATGATCCTCCGCATAACGGCTGCGCGCCGCCATGAACCCGCGAAAGTCCCGCCCCACCGGGTGCATCGCGCGTTCCATCTGGCGCGGAAACCCCGACCCCACCAGCCGCACCGCAATCGGGTCATCCAGAACCGGGGGCCGGTCCATCAACTGGTGCGCGGCACGGCGAATCGCCACACCAAGAGCGGTTTTGCTGGCGCGGCCTGCCTCCATGTTTTGCAGTCTAAACCACGCCTGACTCGCCGCCCCGCGTACCATATCTTCCATGAACTGGACTGGAAACTGGATTGCATGGGCCCTGCTTTCCGCCCTCTTTGCCGCCGCCACCGCCCTGCTGGCCAAGGTGGGCGTTGCGCACGTGGATTCAAACCTCGCCACGGCCATTCGCACCACGGTTGTCTTGGTGTTTGCCTGGGCCATCGCCATCGGCCTTGGCAAGCATGGCGAAATACGCCTGCTCGACCGCCGCACCGTGCTCTTTCTCGCGCTCTCCGGTATCGCCACCGGTCTGTCGTGGCTTTGCTACTTCCGCGCGCTGCAACTGGGGCCCGCCTCGCGCGTAGCCCCGCTCGACAAGCTCAGTGTCCCGCTGGTCATGGTCTTCGCGTGGTTGATGCTGGGCGAGAAAATCACCGCCCCCGTCCTTGCGGGAGGCCTCCTCATCACAGCCGGAGCCATCGTCATGGTGCTGGGCTGAGCCGTGCAGTTTCGCTTGCCTATACTGGATACATCGAAGCCACTTTCTCGTCCCACCCAAGGCTCCATTGACCGCTGACATCCAATCCGCAGCTCGGCCCGTTGCACCCCGCCGCATCGTCCTCACCGGCTTCATGGGCTCAGGCAAAACCACCGTCGGCCCCCTCGTCGCCGCACGCCTTGGCTGGCGCTTCATCGACGTCGACGACGTAATCGAAGCCGAAGCCAGCGCAAAAATCACCGAGCTTTTTGCTCGCCACGGCGAAGCCGCTTTCCGCGATCGCGAGCATGCCACCATCGCCCGTCTCGCCACTTCAGACGCCCTGGTCCTTGCCCTCGGCGGCGGAGCCATTGAGCGCCCCGAAACCCGCGATCTCCTGCTCAACACTCCCGGCACACTCCTCGTCCATCTCGAAGTGGAGTTGGCCACCACCCTCGCCCGCTGCAGCGGCACAGAAAACACGCGCCCCGTGCTCGCCGATCAGGCCAACCTCGTCAGCCGCTACCAACGCCGTCTGCCCCTCTACCGCACCGCGCACGTCTCCATTCGCGTGGATGAACTCATCCCCGATCAGGTTGCAGATGCCGTGCTGCGTGCGGCGCGTGTCTAGCAACTGCGGCCTCACGTCGGCCATCTCGCCCCCGCTTGGTATCATCCATAAAGGCGCATCGCTGCCTCAGCCCTGCCGCCGAGGTCTTCCAGCTTACCCATGACTCCCGCTTCCCAGGCCGCTACTCCGGCAGAGCTCCCCGCGCCTGCCTCTGAACAGGCAGCACACGCCACAGGCCATCTTCACGCGCCCACTCCCGGCTCCACGGCCACGCTGATCCATGACATCCGCGAGTTGTTCAAGGTGCGCGTCACGGGCATGGTGCTGGTCACCGGGTGGGCAGGCTTTTACCTGGGGTCGATGCAGTCCGGCATCTCCAGCGTGCAGCGCGGCCTGCTCGACACCCTCTTCGGCATCGGCCTTGTCTCCGCCGGAGCCGGCGCGCTCAACCAGGCCCTCGAACGCTCCACCGACGCGCTCATGATCCGCACCGCCGACCGGCCGCTTCCCTCCGGCCGCATCTCTCTGGCGCAGGGAATCCTGGCCGGAATCGGCGCGCTGGCGCTGGGCGCGTGGTGGCTGCTGCTCCACACCAACCTGCTCACCGTGTCGCTGGCGCTGCTCACTGCGTTCACTTATGTCGCCATCTACACGCCGCTCAAGCGCGTCACCAGCCTCGCCACTTTCATCGGCGCGTTTCCCGGCGCCATGGGCCCGCTGCTGGGCTGGACCGCGGCTCGCGGACGCATCGAGTGGCCCGCCGTGGCCCTCTTCGCAATTCTCTTCGTGTGGCAGTTCCCTCACTTCATGGCCATCGCCTGGCTCTATCGCGACGACTACGCGCGCGCCGGCATCCGCATGCTGCCGGTCGTCCAGCCCGACGGCTGGTCCACCGTGGTCGAAGCCCTGTTCTATGCCGTGCTGATGATTCCCGTCAGCCTGGCTCCATGGAAACTCGGCCTGGCCGGTCCCGTCTATGCCGTGCTCGCCACGCTACTGGGGCTTTTCTACCTCGCCTACACCATCCGCTTCACCCGCATTCTGCGCGCCATCCCCGCAACCGAGAGCCGCATGGTGGCGCGCGACCTGCTCAAGGTCAGCGTCATCTACCTGCCCCTGCTGCTCACCACGCTCATGCTCTGCGCCACCGTGGCGCACTAAGGAATCATGAACACCCTCGCACCATCATCCCGGTCGCAATCAGGCACCCGCGCCGCCATCGCAGCCATTCTCGCCATCAGCGCAGCGGCCACTCTGTTCCTGTTCTGGCTGATTTACATCCATCCAGCCTCGGCAACCAGCACCCAATACGCTTTCCTGCCCGCGCTCAATGCCGTCCTCAACGGACTGGCAGCCATATCGCTGCTCATCGGCTACACATTCATCCGCGCCCACCGCATCAAGGCGCATCGCGCCGCAATGATCACTGCCTTCGGCTTCTCCACGCTGTTTCTGGTCAGCTACATCCTGCATCACGCACTGCACGGCGACGTGCGCTACCCCGCCCACGCGGCGCTGCGCTCTGTATATCTCCCGCTGCTTGCCAGCCACATCATCCTCGCCGTCATCGCCTTGCCCATGGTGCTGGTCACGTTCTTCTTTTCGCTCTCGGGCCGAATTCCCCAGCACCGCAAAATCGCGCGCTGGACTTTCCCGCTCTGGCTCTACGTTTCTGTCACCGGCGTCATCACCTATGTCATGCTGCGCCTGGCGCAAGGATAGAGTGCCCATGCAAGCCAGCCGTCGCACTCCCGACTCCTCGCGTCCGACATCCAAAATGCCCGACGACGGCACCCGCCAGTTGCTGCAATGGGGCGGCTCGATGGTGGGCGCAGGCCTGCTCGCAGCCATCCTTCTCGAAGCCTTTCTCGGCGGATTTAGCCGCACCGGCGCCAGCACCAACACCGGCTGGTTCGCGCTCATCGTGGCCCTGATGTGCATCCCTTTCGGCAGCCTTCTGCTCACGCTCGGCGTGGCCAAATGGCTGCGCAACCGCGGCCTCGTACGCGGCCGCTGACGTTCTGCTATTCTTTCTCGTTAACCGGAGTGCAAGAATATGGCGAAATCCGTCAACAAAGTCATCCTTCTAGGCAATGTGGGAAAAGATCCCGAAACGCGTTCCACTGGCGGAGGCACCTTGGTGGCCAACTTTACCCTTGCCACCAGCGACAGGCAAAAGGATGCGCAGGGCAACTGGCAGGAGCGCACCGAATGGCACAATCTAGTAGCCTTCACGCGCCTCGCCGAGATCGTCCGCGATTACGTGAAAAAGGGCTCAAAACTCTACGTCGAGGGTAAGATCCAGACCCGCAGTTGGGATGACAAGGAAACTGGCGCCAAGCGCTATCGCACCGAGATCATTGTCAACGACATCTCGCTGCTTTCAGGCCGCGAAGATGGCAGTTCCAGCGGATACACCCGCGCTGCAAGCTCATCCAGTTCGACGGCAAGCTTTGACCAGCGCCCGCCCGCGGGCCAGGACGACGTTGCCCAGCAGGCTGAAATCTCCGACGATGACATTCCGTTCTGAGCGAGGCCACGTGCCTCGCTACTCCGCCTTCGCCAGCCTCTCAATCAGCACGTCTCTGCGCTGATTCGCGATCGAGTCTGCGTTGCCCAGCACGCGCATCCAGGCGAAGATTGAAACGCCTGCCAGCGCCAACAGCACCGGCGCGGCCAGCCACACCTTGCCCGCGAAAGTGCAAAGCCCGATTACTCCCGCACCCACTCCCAGGATCGATCCCTGGATCAGCATGCTCAACAAGGCGTTGGCCTGCGATCCCTGCTGACGTCCGATCCGGCCCAGGTTCACGCGGTATGCCATGGTCAGCGAAAGCACGTTTCCCGCAGCCAGATTGGCCGGCAAAGCGAAGATGATCCACGCCAACGTGGCTGCCAGCACAGCGGCGTTTGGCGTTCCTACACGCATTCCAGCCAGCGCGCCAGACACGCATGCGACCACCGCGTAGAGAAATCCATGAAACAGATTCTTCGCCAGCAGATACGTCCGAATCGGCGTCGGCGAAAGAAACAGCAACTGGATGCCCTTCCCTTCGCCGCCCAGATTGTTGTAAATCAGGTGCGTGAATCCTAGCAGCCCGTAGGCTACGCACAACGGCAGCGCCAGTTGAAACGTATGCCTGGTAACGGTTGACCCGTTGCGAAACAGGCTCGCGATGATGAACACCATCAGCATGGGTACGCCCACCGCGTAGAGCTGCGTGGTCGATCGAAGCATGGTGTGCAGTTCCTTCTCCATGACCGCAGAGATTGGCCCCGAACCTTCCAGCAGCCATGCTGCCTCGCGCTTCGCGGACTTCTTGCTGCTCGGCGCCTCTCCCAGATTCTCGCCGCGATATTCCGCCCGCAACCTGGCTGCCAACACGCCGCCCACGCCAATCACCCAAAGCCCAAGAAGACCCAGCGATTCTCCTGCGGGCAGAGGTTCTCCCTGTGCGGCTTGCAGCACCGCGGACGCGGCCAGGCCTGGCGGAAGCCATATCTGCACGTTGTCGGCCCTCTTG
This sequence comes from uncultured Acidobacteriaceae bacterium, assembly GCA_963780515.1. Lineage (GTDB taxonomy): Bacteria > Acidobacteriota > Terriglobia > Terriglobales > Acidobacteriaceae > Telmatobacter. The sequence continues at coordinate 323,326 of CAWACG010000012.1, read as the reverse complement.
ATCCACGGCCCCAAAGCCGTCTTTCTCCGATTGGCGAGACTGCGCGCTGCGGGGCTGTTGGGGCTCTGATACCTCACCAGGTTCACCGCCGGGTTCAGCAATTGCATGCTGATGATCAGCAACAGAAAGATCGCGCTCACAATCTCCCGCGTCCGCCGTTTGGCAAGCCAGCGATCTATCCAGGCCAGCACGGCGCGGGCCAGAAGAATATTGAAGACGGCAAAGCCCGCCAGCCCCACCGCCGCCCAGCCAGCCATCCCCGGCCGCGCCACGACGATTCCGCAAAACATGCCTACGCAACAAAGCCCGCCCAGAAGCGTCGAGATATCGGGAATCCCGAAAACCAGGTACAGCAGGTAGAACGACCCGAAGTTCACCGGGTAGCGCAACAGGCCGCTCATATCGAACTGTTCCTGAAAAGACGCCAACGCTACAGGAATCGTCTGCCAGATGAGGCACACAACCCAGAATTCGATCGGCAGCAGCAGCCACATATTGCGCGCAGCCAGCATGTGCGCCACCACGCCCGCCGCTACGCCAAGCCCCACGCCCATGCTGCCGTAGACGAGGAATGTGATCGTGCGCGCGCCCAACTCAAAGATGCCGGTATTCGAGCGCAGGCTGTTCTTCAACATCTGCCAGCGCATTGCCCCCAGTGCGCTGTACTGCGCACGCGCCAGGCGGCCAAACAATCCTTCGCCGGATTGCGTCAATCCCTGGCCTCCCAGCGCGCTCAAGTCAGCCATGACAACTCCTGCGCCTGGTCCTGGCCGCTCGCGCCCACGATCGACAGGAAAATCTCCTCCAGCGTCAGCTTCTGCGTGCTCTCCGTGCCCGGTAATCTGCTCGCCACGCCTGTGCGCAAATCTTCAATCGAGCCATTCGCCACCAGCCGTCCCTGGTGAATGATCGCCACGTGGCTGCACAACCGTTCCACAATCTCCAGCACATGCGTGGTCAGAAAAATCGTCGCGCCGCGCTGCAGCATTCCCTGCAGCAGTGTCTTCAGCATCCCGGCCGCGATGGCGTCCACGCCTTCAAACGGCTCATCGAGAAACAGCACCTTCGGCCCGTGAATCACCGCCGCCGCCAGCGCCAGCTTCTTCTGCATGCCATGCGAAAAGTCGGTCACCATCTTGCGGCGCTCGTCGGCTAGCTGCATAAACTCCAGCAGTTCCTCCGTGCGCCGATTCGTAGTTTCCCGGTCCAGCCCATACATGCGGCCCACAAAACGCAGATACTCCGGCGCAGTCAGCCGTCCCAACAGCGCCATGCCTTCAGGCACAACGCCGATCTGCCGCTTCAATTCCAGCGCGCCGGAGCCGAAAGGCTGGCCCAGAATCTCCACCGTCCCCGCGCTCGGCTCCAGCAGCCCGGTCAGCATCTTGATGGTGGTGGACTTGCCTGCTCCATTCGGTCCCAGAAAGCCGAAAAACTGCCCTGATGCCACGCTCAATGTCACATCTTCCACGGCCGTCAACGCTCCGAAGCGCCGAGTAAGGCCGTGGGTTTGAATCGCCGCGGTTTCCATGTGGGGCAAGAATACCAAGGAGAACCTTCCGCAACCAAAGATGTGCCTGGAGTATCATCTTGCTTCGAGGGCACACGGGATGCTCCAAAAGCTCGCGGGCAGGCTCAAATGGGAGCAGGTTGGTAGTGGCATCCGCGTGGAAATCCCGGCGCGCACAGACTGGTGGATCGTCCCTTTTGCAATATTTCTATCCGTATTGGGAGAGACCGATTGGTACTACACAGCGGATGCTGTTGCCCGCAATGCAGTGCCCAGCCGCAAATGGGTTTTTGTGATCGCTTTCATCTCCAGCGCCTGCTTCCTTGTCTTCTGGTTGATCTGGGGTCTGACAGGGAAGACATTGCTGACACTGGATCAAACAGAATTGAAGATTCAGCGTCGAGTTGTCGGCATCGAGTGGGATGAACGGCGCGTCCCAACCATCGATGCGTATGACTTGAGGTACATGCCACCCACTGAGATTTGGGCATTTAGAACCGATACCGATCCCAATACCAGCAAGCTAAGAATTCAATCGTCAGGAAAGGCGTACTCCTTTGCCCGCGGCATTACAGAAAGAGAAGCGTGCGCGTTGATTGACCGCATGATGGAAGTCCATTCATTTCCAAGAGACCGGGCAATCAATCAGGTCGGCGTCGCTCGCTGAGCCAGGGCTAAACTTCTTTCCCTCCATCCGCCGCCCCCAGCGGATCATTGTCCCGATCCGTCACCTCAACCAGTTCCGCCAACCGCGCCGCCAACTCCTGCGTCCAGCTCCCTTCCCCAGCGCGCCAGCTCCAGTTGCCCGCGGGTACCGCCGGCGTATTCATCCGCGCCTCCGAGCCCAATTCGAGCAAATCCTGCGCCGGCACAATCGTCATTTCGGCCACACTGCCCGCGGTGGCGGGAATCAGCGGCCATACCGGGTGCCCACCCCGACCGGCCCCTCAGTCCCTTTTTCCTGCCAATGCCCTGCCTCATTTTTCGCAATTCGTGGCACTCCGTTGCCACGCATTTCCACCAACCGTGGCAGACCGCTGCCTCGCTTTCCACTCAAAAGCAGGCCCTACCATCCGTGCGCTCCTGAGGCCAGTTTTTCGGTGGCGGCCGCCATCTGTTCCCTACTCCCCGCTCCCTACTCCCTGCTCTTTCACTCCCCTAACTTCGTCAACCGCACCGTCTTCCCCGTCCGCGCCGACTCCCGCGCCGCATCCAGAATCTGCATCACGATAACGTTCGTATCCAGCGCGCTCTGGTCGCCCTTTGGGACTAACTGCCCCCGCATCGCCGCCGCCAGGTAATGCAGCGAGTCGTCTTGCGGCGCGCTCAGCCGCTCCGCCGTCGTCAACTGCTCAGCGGAATCGTGCTCATGGCGCACCCTCACCTGGTCGGAACCCACCGTGATGGCATACCCCGTCGCCCCGTAGACCTCCATGTCCTTGCGCCCGAACGGCCAGTTCCACGAACCCATAACTACCGCCTGTGCATGGGGATAGGTCAGCACGATCGTCGAGTCGTCATCCACCTTGGGATAAAGGTCCGGCTTGTCGTGCGTGGTTACAGCCGTCACCGTCAGCGGAGTCTCCCCATGCATCAGCCAGGTCATCAGGTCCACGCCATAACAGCCAAAGTCATACAGGGCCCCCGCGCCGTTCTGCGCCGGATCGGTCAGAAAACGCAGAAACTCCGGTCCCACCCCGATCTCCTTCGGACCCTGGTGCCCGTCATGCACCACGACCCGGCGCACGGGTCCAAGCCGGCCGTTTTCCAGCTCGTCATAGGCCGCCCGGTTGCTTGCGTACCAGGTCGTCTCATAGTTCACCAGCACTTGAATGTGGCTCTCCCGTGCCACTTTCCGAATGGCCAGCGCATCCTCCAATGAGATGGTCAGCGGCTTCTCCACCATCACTGAAACACCGTACTTAGCGGCAGTTTCAATCGCCTCGCGATGCTCCGCAATCGAGGTATAAACCAGCAAAGCCTGGGGGTGGCGCGCCTCAATCATTTCTCCCGAGTTCTTGAAGAAAAGACTGGCCGTCAGCGAATACTTCTTCTCGTAGCGTTCAATCAGCTCCGGATCAGAATCCGCAATGCCCACCAGTTCCACATCGGTGTGCTTTGGAAGTTGCCCCAGAAATCCCTCGACGTGGCCATGTTCAAGCCCAACAATCGCAACCCGCAACGGCGCTGAATGAGCCTGCCCCGCAAGCGTTTCCGGCACTGCGACCAAAGTTCCGAGCAACAAACAGCGGCTCAATACGGCAGTGAAACCAGATTGAAATCTGAGCATGGATTTGAACGGCCTCCTGGCGCCCGATTCTACTCCGTGGCAGGAACTCACTTCTTTCCCAAGTCAGTCCCAATTTGGGCCCTTTCCCAAAATCACTCTCATCGGCCTTCCTCTTTTGCGTTTGAAGCCCTCCAGCCGCCCGTCTTCCCGCCTTGGGAGAGTAATCCGGCAGCCTCATTTCCCGTCCATTGAGTCATGGGGACCGTCGAAGTTCGCTTTCGCTGCCCGTGCTGCGGCTGCAAGACGCTTGACGCGCCCGAAGCCATGGCTCTATGCCCAGTGTGCTGGTGGGAAGACGATGGTCAGGAAGACGACGACGCCGCAGATGTCAGGCATACAGTGAACGGCGCGCTGAGTCTTAGCGAGGCCCGCGAGTTCTACGCACGATGTGGCGCAGCCCATCCCCGCTTTCTCCCCTACGTCCGCAAACCTCGGGTCACTGAGCAGTAACGTGACTTCCGCGGTCCGTCTTGCCAGAAAGGCTCGGCCGCCGGTTTGACCCCTGCAAGCAATCCCTCTTACCATGAAGTGAGATACTCCCCGGCTACACCGCGCCACCTGGCCGCGGACTGCAGACCGGGGTTGCAGTTTATTTGGCGTCTCATTGCGCCCGGAAGGCAAAACGTTGAGTTCTATCGACACCCTCGAAAACAACACCCCACCCGAAACGGCCGCGGAACCGCACACACACGACGAACACGACCACGACCATGTGCACGGGCCGATATTGAACCCCGAATGCACCCGCGAACTGGTGCTGGATATTCCTGCCGACGATGTCTCGAATGCCTTCCACAAGACCGTTGGCAACTTCCGCAAATACGCCAAGATCCCTGGATTCCGCCCCGGCAAGGTCCCGGAGTCTGTGATCCGCCGCCGCTATGCCACCGAGATTCGCAAAGAGGTCATCGACAGCCTCCTCCCCGAGCGCTTCAACGCGGGAGTGAAAGAACTGGGCATCAGGCCTGTTGGGCAGCCGCAGGTGACGGAGCTCACCGTCGAGGACGGGCAACCTCTGCACGTCAAGGCAGTCTTCGAGTACATCCCAGACTTCTCCATTGACGGCTATCAGGACGTTACCGTCGAGAAGCTCCCCGTGGAAGTCACCGAGGAAGAGTTCTCGCGAGAGATCGAAGAACTGAGGCTGTCCCGTGCCACGATTGAGCCTGTCGAAGAAGACCGTGCTTTGGTCGACGGCGACTGGGCCCAAATCTCCTACACCGGCCGGGTCGCAGCCGACGATGCGGAAGCACCAAGCCCCATTCAAGGCGAGGATGCCCTCGTTGAGATCGGCGGCAAGGATACGGTGGAAGCCTTCACCAAGATTCTCCGCGGCGCCAAACCCGGCCAGGAACTAAAGGCCGAAGTTATCTATCCCGCCGACTACTCAGAGGGCAAGCTGGCCGGCAAGACCGTTGCCTACGACGTCACCGTCAAGGCCATCAAGAAACGCATCGTGCCGGAACTGACCGACGAGTTCGCCAAAGAGATTGGCAACTATGAAACTTTGGACGAGTTGCAGAACCGCATCCGCGAGCACATGTCGAATCGCAAGCGCCGCAGCGTAGAAGGCGAGACCAAGGACAAGCTCTTTACCGCACTCACTGAGCGATTCCCGTTCCCCGTTCCCGAGTCGATGGTGCAGGACCAGATTGATACGCGGCTTGATCGCGGCTTGCGCGCTTTGGCCGCGCAGGGCATGGATACCGAGCAGATGCGCAAACTGGACTTTGGTCGTCTGCGCGGCGCCCAGCGTGAAAGCGCGGTCGCCGAAGTAAAGACCTTCATCCTTCTGGATCGCATCGCCGAAAAAGAGAATGTCACCATCAGTGACGAAGAACTGGATCGCGAGCTGCAGTTGGCCGCAATCCAGTCGAGAGAGCCAATTGAAACGCTCCGCCAGCGTTTGACGGAGGACGGTGGCCTCGCTAGAATCCGTGAACAAATGAAGCGCGAAAAGACTGCAAGTCTGCTGTATGAAAGACTGCCCGGGTGATCGGGTTAATTCGACTCTTGACACGTCGAAAAACTGCCGAGCGGATATGAAAATGCACCTTCAGGAACCGCGTAGTCATCGAAACGGTCGGGGCTGACCACCCCGCAGTGAACGAGAAGTAGAGTTAACCGGTTCTACGAGCGATGTAGACCGAAAACAGAAATCCGAAGTGGGTCTTTTCTCAAGAAAGAACCACCTTTTATCAGGCGTGCGAGGGCACGCAAATCGGAGAGCCGTTCGAATGGCATTGGTACCCATGGTGGTTGAGCAGACGAGTCGAGGCGAGCGCGCCTACGACATTTACTCCCGTCTGCTTCGCGATAACATCATCTTTCTCGGCACGCCCATCGACGACCAGGTGGCCAATCTTATCGTTGCGCAAATGCTCTTCCTCTCCGGCGAAGACCCAGAGAAGGACGTGCAGCTTTACATCAATTCTCCGGGAGGCTCCATCACTGCCGGACTCGCGATTTACGACACCATGCAATTCATCAAGAACAATGTGGTGACGTACTGCATTGGTCAGGCCGCCAGCATGGGCGCATTTCTGCTTTTAGCGGGCACCAAGGGCAAGCGCTTCGCACTGCCCAACTCGCGCATCCTCATCCATCAGCCCTCGATGGGCGGACTCAGTGGACAGGCCACGGACATCGACATTCATGCACGCGAAATTCTTCGCATCCGCGAAATCACTAACAATCTAATGGCAAAGCACACCGGTCAATCACTCGATCGCATTGAGCACGACGTGGAACGCGACTTCATCATGAACGCGCAGCAGGCCAAGGAATACGGCATCATTGACGAAATCATCGACCGGCCCCGTACCTAGCCGCCCGATCGCAACCCGCAACGTCTAACGAACTCGCCCAAAGGGAGCAGGAACATGAAAACGCGCACGGGACCTGAAGAAGCGCTACGTTGCTCTTTCTGCCACAAGTCGCAGGATGCCGTAGCCAAGTTGATCTCGTCGCCCAGCGACTATCCTCGCGCATACATCTGCGACGAGTGCGTCGCGGTCTGCAACTCGATTCTCGAGGACGACCGCGGCGAGGCGCATCCCGCCACCGCCGCTGGCCACCTGCCCAAGCCGCAAGAAGTGAAGAGCTTCCTTGACGACTACGTCATCGGCCAGGACCAGACCAAGAAGAAGCTTGCCGTTGCGGTCTACAACCACTACAAGCGCATCCAGATGAACCGCATGCGCAACAGTGAAGTTGAACTGGCCAAGTCCAACATCCTGCTCATCGGCCCCACAGGCTCCGGCAAAACGCTCCTTGCCCACACTCTTGCCAAGATGCTCGACGTGCCCTTCGCCATCGTGGACGCGACCACCCTTACCGAAGCCGGTTACGTAGGCGAGGATGTCGAAAACATCATCCTCAAGTTGTTGCAGGCCGCCGACGGCGACGTTACCCGCGCCCAGCAAGGCATCATCTATATCGACGAGATCGACAAAATCGGCCGCAAGGACGAGAACCCTTCCATCACCCGCGACGTTTCCGGCGAAGGCGTGCAGCAGGCGCTTCTCAAGATTCTCGAGGGCACCGTGGCCAACGTCCCTCCTCAGGGCGGCCGCAAGCATCCGCATCAGGAGTTCACTGCCGTCGATACCACCAACATCCTCTTCATCTGCGGCGGGGCATTCGTCGGCTTGGAGCGCGTCGTAGGCCGCCGCGTTGGCAAGAAGGCGTTGGGCTTCAAGGCGGTCGACGCCGAGGCCGATGCCGCAACCACTCGCTCGCATCGCGACACCGAACTGCTGCGCAAGACCGAGCCGCAGGACCTCATCAAGTACGGCCTCATTCCTGAGTTTGTCGGGAGGCTGCCCGTGATGGGCATCCTAGACGAGCTGGACGAAGCAGCTCTTATCGAAATCCTCACCAAGCCGCGCAACGCGATCCTCAAGCAGTATCAGCGCTTGCTTGAATACGAAAATGTCCGCCTGCACTTTACTCAGGAAGCCACCTGCGCCGTGGCCCGCGAAGCCTTGGCACGTAAGGTGGGCGCGCGCGGATTGCGCATGATTCTCGAAGAGTTGATGCTCGACCTGATGTACCATCTGCCCAACAACAAGCGCGTACGCGATCTCGAAATCACCAGTGACATGGTCGAGCGCCGCGACCTGTCGTTGTGCCTGCTTGAAAAAGCGGGCTGATCTACCATTCATTCGCTTCTGCCCCAGGTCTCTCCTTTGAGACCTGGGGTAACCATCTGCCCACCGCCCTTTTCCCCATTCCGCTGTACAATCCCAACAGGAGCCGTGCAAACTTCCCTGCAGCCGGAGCTGTCTTCGCACGTCTAATTACCAAGGTGTCCCTATGACCGCATCCCGCGAAAAGACCGAGCCGCGCAAGCTCCCCATGATGCCCATCAGGGACATGGTGATCTTCCCTTACATGATGACGCCCTTCGTGGTCGGCCGCCTGTCCAGCGTGCGCGCCCTTGAAGAAGCGCTCAACGGCGACCGCAAGATCTTTCTCGCCACCCAGCACGACGCCTCCATCGACGAGCCCAAGGCCAAGGAAATCTACCAGGTCGGCGCCATCTGCAACATTGTGCAGAGCGTCAAGATGCCCGACGGCAATATCAAGGTTCTGGTCGAAGGCGTAGAGCGCGCCAAGTCCCTCGAAGTCAACGACCGCGATGGCTTCTTTGTCGCGACGGTTCGCACCGGCAAAACAGACTTTGAAATGACCCCGGCCGTCGAGCAACTCATGCAGCGCGTCACCACCCTTTTCGAACAGTACGTCAAGCTGCAGCAGTCGCTCAACTACGAGACCATCATTGCCTCCGTGCGCATGGACGAACCCGCCAAGCTCTCCGACACCATCGCCGCCAACCTTCAGCTCGGCATTGAGGAGAAGCAGGAGTTGCTGGCCCTCTTCGATCCAGCCGTGCGCCTCGCCCGCATCGCCGACGTGCTCGATGTCGAAATCGAAAAGCTCGACCTCGACCGCAACATCCAGTCCCGGGTCAAGCGCCAGATGGAGCGCGCGCAAAAAGAGTACTACCTCAACGAGAAAATCAAGGCCATCCAGAAGGAACTGGGCCGCGGCGAAAAGAACGAATTCGACGAACTGCGCAAAAAGATCGAGACCGCCGGGATGCCTAAGGAAGTCCTCGACAAAGCCATTCAGGAACTCAAAAAGCTCGAAGCCATGCCGCCCATGTCGGCCGAATCCACCGTCAGCCGCAACTACATTGACTGGCTTCTCGCCGTGCCCTGGAAGAAGCGATCGAAAGAAACCCGCTCCATCGACTACGCCGAAAAAGTGCTCAACGAAGACCATTACGGCCTGGAGAAAATCAAAGAGCGCATTCTCGAATTTCTCGCCGTCCGCCAACTCGTCAAAAATCCCAAGGGCTCCATCCTCTGCTTCGCCGGACCTCCCGGTGTCGGCAAAACATCGCTGGGCATGTCCATTGCCAAGGCCACCGGCCGCAAGTTCGTGCGCCTCTCGCTCGGCGGCATTCGCGATGAAGCCGAGATCCGAGGCCATCGCCGCACCTACATCGGCGCTCTGCCAGGCCAGATCATTCAGCACATGAAGCGCGCGGGCACTAAGAATCCTGTCTTCCTGCTCGACGAAGTCGACAAGATGGCCTCGGACTTCCGCGGCGACCCAGCTTCTGCGCTGCTTGAAGTGCTTGATCCCGAACAGAACACCACCTTCCAGGATCACTACCTCGATGTGGACTACGACCTCTCGCAGGTCCTCTTTGTCGCCACCGCCAATGTCATGCACACCATTCCCGCCGCGCTGCAGGACCGCATGGAAGTTCTCCGCCTGCAGGGCTACACCGAGCAGGAGAAGCTCGAAATCGCTCGCCAGTATCTAGTTAAAAAGCAGCGCGAACAAACTGGCCTCGGCGAAAAGAATATCGTTTTCAGCGACGACGCCATTCTCGAAATCATCCGCTACTATACCCGCGAAGCCGGCGTCCGCAACCTCGAGCGTGAGATCGGCAACGTGTGCCGCAAAGTGGCGCGCCGCGTGGTGAAGAAAGGCGCGAAGCACAAAGAAGAGATCACCGCCGAAAACATTCATGAGTTCCTGGGCGTAGCCAAATACCGCGACTCCGAGGTTCACGAAAAGAGTGAGGTTGGCCTGGTCACCGGCCTGGCATGGACTGAAGTCGGCGGCAGCATTCTCACCACCGAGGTGCAGGTGCTCGACGGCAAGGGCAAGCTCACTATCACCGGCCAGCTCGGCGACGTCATGCAGGAGTCGGCGCAGGCCGCGCTCAGCTACATCCGCGGCAAGGCGCAGGTTCTCGGCCTCAGCCGCGAGTTCTATCGCAACGTCGACTTGCACTTGCACGTTCCTGAAGGCGCAATCCCTAAAGATGGCCCCTCGGCAGGCATCACCATGGCGACTGCACTCGCCAGCGCGCTGGCCAAGATTCCTGTGCGCCGCGACATCGCCATGACCGGCGAAATCACGCTGCGCGGCAAAGTCCTGGCCATCGGCGGCTTGAAAGAAAAACTGCTCGCCGCACTCCGCGCCGGCATCTTTGAGGTCATCCTGCCCCGCGCCAACGAGAAGGACGTGGCCGAATTGCCCGACAACATCAAGAAGTCCATCAAGCTTCACTTCGTTGACCAGATGGATGAGGTGCTCGCTCTGGCTCTCGAAGGTCCGCTGCCCACACCCGCACCCGACGAAACCGAAGTTATGACTCCCGTCCCGCCCGCGGATGTTGTAAGTGGTCAGGTGGCGCGGCAGTAAAGCGTTGGCTCGCTGCCTAACCCGACATGCGCTATACCACTCAATTCCTGCTCTCGGCACTCGATGCGGCGCAGTTCCCTGCGCCGGATGTGCCCGAGATCGCCTTCCTCGGTCGCTCCAACGTGGGCAAATCCAGCCTGCTCAATGCGCTCGTCGGCGACAAGGCTGCCAAAGTTTCGCAAACCCCGGGACGCACCCGGGCCATCAATTTCTTTGCGCTCCTCGACCAGAGCAATCGGCGCAAGCTCGTCTTTGCCGACCTGCCCGGCTACGGCTACGCCAAGATTTCAAAATCCATCTCCGCTGGATGGCCTGCCTTCATTGAGCCCTACCTCGCCATTCGTTCCACTCTCAAGCTGTGCATCTGCCTGGTCGACTCAAATGTTCCGCCGCAAGAGAGCGACCGCCAGCTGCTTGATTGGCTGCGACACGCCGGCCGCGACTTTGTCGTGGCCGCCACCAAGATCGACCGCCTCAGCGGCAACGAACGCACCCGCAATCTATTGGCTTTGAAAAAAGGATTGGAACTGGACGATGTGCTCCCCGTCTCCGCAAAGACCGACTACGGCGTGAAAGATCTCTGGGCTAGAATTGAAGCTGCCTGCGGCGCACAGGGATACGATCAGCCTGCGCTTCCTCGATCGCAATTCGGTGAGAAGTGATGCTCCTCGCTCGCGCCTCGATAGCTTGACTGGATTTCCACCGGAACCCGAATCTCTCCGCGTTCAGTCTTCTCCCGTACCTGTTCAACGAACCTCGCCCCAAACTCCCGGTCAGCGCGGAGCAAACGCACTCCCTGCGCCAGGCGGCCCAAATAACGTGGAGCGAGCCGAAGCCAGCGCCGAGCAGGCCATGCGCCAGGTTCAAGACAATCCAGTGCGATGGCATCAAGCTTCGGAAGCCAGAGACCCGGTGCAGTGGCCACATTCCACCGCACCAACGTCGGAATCCTGAAAGGATCTTCGGCGACAGAATTCAAACCGATCTCCGTTTGAGGGTCACTGGAATTCGCAAACGAAACCTCGCGCTGTCGCTGCAGATCGGCCAGAACGCCTCGCTCCTGCATCTCGCGCTTCACGGCCTCTGCGGCAGCGCCCACGCAAACCGCAACTGTCTCGCGTTTGCGAATCTCGTTTTTCAAAATGCGCAGAGCTTCATCCAGCGTGGTCACCAGGAAATCCACTACTCCGTCGCGAATTGCTTGCTTCTGCGTCGCTGCGTCAGCCGTTGCGGCCAGTGAAGCACATCCGGCCACATTCCCCGCCACCACCAGCGCGCGGCCTTGCTCATCCAGTTCCCCGGCATACAGCAGGTTGCCGCCCAGGCCCGGTTCATGATTCAAATCATCCTCGCCAGCCTCTCCAGCGGCCCGCATCAATTGGTCGTAAAGCCCATATACCTGCACGCTGAATGAGAATGCCGCCGATACATCAGGATCTGGCGTCAAGCGATCTCCCTGGATTCCAGTTTGCGCCCTTCATTCGGGCGCTTATTCCTGCGACCGTTCCCGCCAGTTCAGTGGCCTCACAAACAGCACGAACTCTCCCGGTTTGGCGGCGACCTTGAGTTTGTCGGCATCCTTGGGCTTCACGCAACCATTGGCAGCCACAACTCCTTCGGTCATGATGTCTGCGACCGGATACCAAAGCTCCGCCGGCGTACTCATCGCTTTCGGGCCATCGCAATTGATGTAATACACCATCGAGTTTTCGTAGGTTGCATGTACCAGAATGAGGTTGGCGACCGAAGGAAGATTCAAGGCCACTGTCCCGTCATCGTTCAGTTTGGACCATTCGCCGTGCTGAGTTGGCTCATGATTTTCGCGCACCAGAATACCCGTGGCCGAAATGGGTCGCCCGGTCCTTCCATCCAACAAGCGGAGAGTTATGGTGTTTCCAGTCTGGGCAGAAAGATTGCCGCACAACACGACGATCCCAATCAGCAGCAATATCCCGCGATACGTGCGTCGAGCCATGATTCTCCTTAGCGTCTACCAGGCGGAATACGGCTGCCCATCCGAGCCCGTTTCCTGCGAACCGGAATGGACGTCGTCGATCCCCGGGTCAGTCTGGTCCAGCGAATGCAGCGCGTCGCTGGTATCCGTGACCCACGTATCCTTGCTGTGAGTCATGGGGTCGTCCGGAATGCTCCGCAGGTAGCCGTCCTGGATCAGGTCGTCAAGCGACTGCGGTGCCTTCTGCTTGTCCATGGTATAGGAGTCTATGGCCGCGCGCATCACGTGCAGGTCTTCTTTAAGCACCGCTTCCCGGGCTGACCTCATTGCGCCGACGAAGCTGGGGATGGCCAGAGTGGCCAGAATCCCGATGATCGTCATCACGACGATCAGTTCCAGCAACGTAAAGCCTGGATCGTTTTTGCGAATCCTGCGCACTCAATCCTCATTGTGCCAAAGCTTCCGTCTGCCGGAGCTTCTGGCTACCAGGTCGAATATTTCGTACCGTCCAGCGCCGTTCCAGTGGACTTCGAATACACATCAAACACGCTCTGCCCGCCATAGGAGTCCGAGTTCGGATCGTCCTGCATAGAGCGCAGTCCCCAATCAGTTGTGCCGGTCATGGGGTCTACTGGAATGCGGCGTAAAAACTTCACCTTCTTGCCCTGCACGTCCACCCCGTTCACCAGCGTTTCAAGATCGGGAGGATAGTTTTGGCTCTCTATTTTGGTCTGAAACGCTCCCTTGTCAGCCGCGTCTTTGTAGTGATCGATGGCGTCACGCATCTCCCACAGGTCGCGGCGCAGCTCCCGCTCCTTCTCCCTCTTCACTTTGAACCGGGCTATCGGAACCGCAGCGGAGGCCAGAATTGCGAGAATCGCCACCGTCACGATCAGCTCGACAAGCGTAAGGCCGCGCTCCGTACGTCTCCTTGTTGGCCGCATTACACTCATCACTGCTGCACTCTACTTCACCACTATCGTGGTCTGTGCGCCCTGGCCCTGTACTGGTTGCTGGGCGCTGTTCATGGCTGCGGCCTGGGTGATCGCAATCGTGCTCTCTCCCGAGGCCTTGGCCTGGAAGGTGAGGGCGCACACCACGCCCGCGCCGCTCACGCCTGCAGCTCCAGGGGGCCGCGAAGCATTCAACACAATCGTGCCCGATCCGTCGTCGCGATGCACCAGCGCCACGGCCTGCCCATCGCTGTTCAGAAAGTCGCCGTTGTCCACATTGACCAGCGAAAGCTTTGACGGGTCGTAATGCACCTGCAAGGGAACGGAGGCAATATTCTTCGCCCCGACGATGACAATTGGAACCTGGAATGTTGCGCCTGCAGTCACCGGTCCGGGTGGAGGAACCAACGAAAAACTCAGCCGTTCCCCTGGCGGCGCAGCCGGATTGGTCGCAGCGGACGGATTGGGCGCAATGGACGGATTGGCTGGCTGAACCGGATTGGGCGCCTGCGCTGCAGGAGCCGTCGCGTTCCCATTGTCCTCAGCCGCCGCACGCAATTGTGCCAGTGCTGCCGGACCAGCCGCTTCCGCACTCTGTCCAGGGACCGTCCCCAGATTAGGCTGCACCGCCGCCGGCCGCGCCGTAGGCGCAACCGCCGCCGCATTGGCACCCGACGATTCCGCTGAAACCTGGCGCAGTTCGATCGACTGACCAACGCCGGTATCGATAGGCCGCAGATTCACCGGCGTCAATTCCTGTGAGCGGACGATATGCGGGATCACCAGAAAGACAATTTCATCCTCGGTGATCGTGTGGTCTTTTGATCCGAAAAGATATTTCACCAGCGGAATCGAACTCAACCCCGGAATGCCGGTCCAACTCACCTGGTCCTGCTTTTCAAGAATGCCGCCCAGGATGCTGGCCTCGCCCTCATGCAAGCGGATGACCTGGTCGCTGGTGTGCTGGGCAAAGATCGGCTCAGTCACGCCGCTGATCGTCTGCTCGCCAGCCACCGAAGACACTTCGATCTTCATCTTCAGAGTGATGTCCTGGTCGTAGTGGATCGTCGGCGTCATGTCAATGTTCACGCCCACGTCCTGGTATTGAAACTGCGTTTCAGCCAGCGGGCTTACGCCGACCGCCACGCCTACTCCGGACTGGAAGGAGCCCGTCGCAATGGGGATTCGCTGACCGATCTTCAAGGTTGCTTTCTGCTGATCCGTGGACCGGATCCGCGGATTCTGCAGCACCTTGGTGTTGGAGTCCGTGAGTAGCAAATTGGCGGTTGCCGCGCCCACAGTCACCGCAAAATCCGACGCTTTCAAATGTGCCAGATCATAGATTGTGGGGTTCGTCGTCGTACTGGTTGTTGTAGAAGTAGTGGAAGTGGATGAACTGCTGGCCGTGGGAGACTGCAGCGCGACGCCGACATTGCTGGGCCATGCGATTCCCAGATTTCGTTCCCAGTTCTTGCTCACTTCCAGCACTGCGATATCGACCACCACCTCAGGCCGGGCCTTGTCCAGATCGTTGATGAGCTTTTGCGCCAGCAGCAATTCGTCGGGCGAGCCGCGCATCACAATTGCGTTCTGGCTTGCCACACCGTAGACCTTGGCGTTGGGCAACACATTGCGAATTGCCGTCTGCACGTCGTTTAAATCGTTCTGCTGCCATGCATTGGTCAGATAGAAGGTCTGAACCGCCTGTTCTTCCAGTTCAGTGCGCTTGGCGCGGGAGTTCTGAGCGACAAAGATGGTGTTGGCGGTCACCGGCCGCCAAAATGTATTCGACAGGGTACCAACAATCCGTAACGCATCAAGAAGGGAAACATTGTTCAGGTCCACCTGAATGCGCCTGCCTGTGTAATCCGGATCGAACAGCACATTAACTCCTGCAGCTTTACCCACAGCCTGGTAAACAATCTTTGAGTCTTCAACCATGTGCAAGGTCAATGGCTCATTTGTCACCGGCTTGAGATTAGTCGGCGAAGCCATGTCATCAATCTCAGTTTGCTCACCTGGTGCTTCGGGCAGACCGGCTTCGCTCACCGCCGTTTGCTCCCCATGCCGGGCACGGATCCGCGCAATCTCCTGCTGTGCCGCCTCATTTCCAGGATCGATCTCCGCAGCGCGCAAAAGTTCAACCAGCGCGCCCTGCTCATCGCCCGCCTGCATCAGCTTGTGGCCCTTCGTAACATGCAGCGACGAGTCAGTTTGCCGCACCCGATAGAACGCCGCACGGTAGCTGAGATCGTTGGGAGCCATGGAGTGGGCCTTTTGGTAATTCTCGTAGGCCGCGTCGTAATCCTCGCGCGCCTCGGCCGTTTGTCCCCGCTTGTAGAAGGACTTGGCTGACTCGGCGTGCAACGCAGCGCAGCCCGGGCCCAGAGCGGCCAGAACAGCGAAAAATACGATCCAGAAAATGAGTCTGGAAGCAGCCGGTGCGGCAGCGTGGCGGTTCATCTTACTCCCGTGCGTCGTTTTCGGCCCACTCTCCGCACTGGACCACAGAGGGCTGCCTTGGCGGCCCCTGACGCGATTCCTATGGCTGGCTATTCCCATCCAACGATGCCTCATTCTAACAAAACCCCGCAGGCCCACGGTCCGGGTAAATGCTCCCATTGCCAGCGTGTGCGGCATCGGCGTTGCGTGAGCAGGCATCCGCATCTGCGGCGATGCTAGGATGAAGACTCAAGGATCCTCCCCAATGGCGCGCCAAACCAGCCACGTGATCGTTCAGCCCGACCGTCCCGGACCTCAGAAGCCTGCGCGGCCGCGCGACCCCGTGGCTTCCGGTGAACGAGACGCCGCGCAGAATCGAACCGCCAGCCATAACTACTTCCTGCTTGAGAAATTCGAAGCCGGCGTCGCCCTGCGCGGAACCGAAGTCAAATCCATCCGCCAGGGCAAGGCCAACCTCAAAGACTCCTACGGCCTCATCAAGGACGGCGAAGCCTTTCTGCTGAACGTGCATATCGGTCCTTACTCGCATGGAAACATAGCCAACCATGACGCCCTGCGCACACGCAAGCTCCTTCTGCACCGGGACGAAGTTCGCAGGCTACATGCGAAGACGCAGATCAAGGGTCACACGCTCATCCCCACCCGCCTTTACTTCCGGAAAGGGCGCGTAAAGTGCGAACTGGCCGTGGCCAAAGGCAAGCAGGACTGGGACAAGCGCGAAACCGAACGCCGCCGCGAAGCCGACCGCGAGGCCCGGGCCGCCGTCAATGCCAGCAAACACCGCATGGGTCGCTGACACCCCACCCAATAGAATTGAACCGAGGACCTCATGAAGACCCACCTGTCTTTTGCAAATCTTGCTGCCATAGAGACCGAGCTCCTGGCCGTTCTGGCCACCGACATGCAGACCGTCAAAGGACCTGACGCCAAGCCGCAGCCAGTTCTGCTCACCGCCGACGAGTCCGTCCAGGCCGCCGCAGCCGCTGTACTCTCCAGCGGCGAATACAAAGCCGGCTCCAATGAAATGCTTCTCCTGCACGCTCCGGCGGGGCTCGCCGCCAAACGCCTGCTCATCGTCGGCCTGGGCAAACAGGCCAAAACCACGGTCCACTCCGTGCGCACCGCTGCCGGCAGTGCCGTCCGCTACACCAAGCCCCGTGACATCCGCGAGTTGGTGCTGGCATTCCCCTCGTCCGAGATTTTCTCCCCCGCGAGTGCAGTGGTTCGCGCCGCCGTCGAAGGCGCTTTTGTAGGCGACTTCGACCCCGACACCTATCGCAGCGACCGCAAGGACCTGAGCGTTCAGTCCTTCACCCTCGCAGCCCCAGCCGACTCCGACCAGCCAGCCCTGCAAGCCGCATTTGCTGAGGGCGTCATCATCGGCGAAAGCCAGAACTTCACTCGCTCTCTCGTCAACGAGCCCGGCAACAAGCTCACCCCCTCCATCCTTGGCCAGCGCGCCGTCCAGATGGCCGATGAAGTTGGCCTCAACTCTGCCGTCTACTCCACCGACAAGCTGCACGAACTCAAGATGGGCGCATTCTGGAGCGTCTCGCAAGGCTCCGCCGAGCCGCCCGCCCTCATCGTTCTTCGCTACGAGCCTGCGGGTGTGACGGAAGGCCCTGTGCTGGGCCTGGTCGGCAAAGGCATCACCTTCGACACCGGCGGCATCTCTATCAAGCCCGCCGAAAAAATGGAGCTGATGAAGTACGACATGGCCGGAGGCGCCGCGATGCTGGGCGCCATGCGCGCCATTGCCCTGCTCAAGCCCAAAGTTCGCGTCATCTGCATCGTCTGCGCCGCTGAGAACATGCCCGACGGCAAAGCGCAAAAGCCCGGCGATGTGCAGACCGCCATGCCTCCCGGTCCGGACCGCCCGGGCAAGACCATCGAAATCATCAACACCGATGCCGAAGGCCGCCTCGTCCTCGCCGACGGACTCACCTACGCCCGCACCCTCGGCGCAACCCACCTCATCGACGCCGCAACGCTCACGGGAGCAATAGGCGTAGCCCTCGGCAACTTCAACGGTGGCGCGTTCTCCAACAATGACGAGGCCTATACCAAATTTGAAGCCGCCCTCGCCACCTCCGGCGAAAAATTCTGGCGCATGCCTGTTGGCGATGAATACGCCGAACTGATCAAGTCCGACATCGCTGACATCAAGAACACCGGCGGGCGCGCGGGCGGGGCCATCACTGCCGCCGAGTTCCTGCGCGTCTTCGCCGAAGACACTCCGTGGATTCACCTCGACATCGCCAGCATGGCCTGGATCGAGGACTCGCGCCCCTACATCGCCAAAGGTCCCAGCGGCGTCGCCGTCCGCTCGATTCTGGAGTGGGTGAGGAGCTACTAGACCTCTGCGCGCTTCATCACGTACGAAAGGGGTCAAACAAACCCGTGCGACGCAAATCAAGCACGAAAATAGGTGCCCCAGGTCTCGCTTTTGAGACCTGGGAAAGCACGCCCTTTGACGCTACACCCCAACAATATTCCCATCCTCGTCCACATCAATAGACAGCGCCCGCGGCACCCTGGGCAGCCCCGGCATCAACATCTGGTTGCCCGCAACAGCCACCACAAATCCTGCTCCCGCCGACAACGAAACATCCGTAATCTTCAGCGTCCATCCCGTCGGTGCACCCATCACCTTGGGATTGTCCGTCAGCGAGTACTGCGTCTTCGCAATGCAAACTGCCAGCTGCCCAAAACCCCATTCCGCATAGCGCCCAAGCTTCGCGCGCGCCTCGTCGCTCAGCGCCACATCCGCAGCCCCGTAGACCGCGGTTGCAACCTTGCGAATCTTCTCCTCAAGCGACTCATCAAGCGAATACACCGGCCGAACATCCGGCGTCGGATTGCCCTCAATCGCCGCAACAACCTTCTCCGCCAGATCCATCGCGCCCAGCCCGCCCTTCGCGAACGCCTCAACAACCGAGCACGCAACCCCAACCCGCCCGCACTCCGCGGCAATTGCATCCAGTTCCTCAGGCAAATCGGAAGGAAAGCGATTGATGGCAACGACAATCGGCACGCCATACCCGCGCAGCGTGCGAATGTGGTGTTCAAGATTCGTGAATCCTATCGCGAGCGATCCCTCACCCTGTGCCCGCAGACTTTGCACCGTCGCCACCAGCACGGCCACCGCCGGCTGAATGCCCGACACGCCCATCACGATATCGAAATACTTCTCCGCGCCCAGGTCGGCGGCAAACCCCGCTTCGTTCACCACAAAATCGGCCAGGCGAATACCCATCTGCTGGCACAACACACTGCTTGTCCCGTGCGCAATATTCCCAAACGGCCCCGTGTGAACCAGCGCGGGAGTGCCCTCGGTTGTCTGCACCAGGTTCGGGAGAATGGCTTCGTTGAGCAAGGCCATCATTGCCCCGGTCGCACCCAGATCGGCAGCCGTCACTGGGCGTCCAGGCCGTGACACTCCCACCACAATCGAGCCTAACCTTCGCCGCAAATCCGCTCGGCTCGACGCCAGCGCGAGAATCGCCATGATCTCTGAAGCCGCCGTAATCACGAAGCTTGTCTCGCGTCCCGCGCCATCGCCCTTCGAACCAATCCCCACTTCAACTCGCCGCAGCGCGCGGTCGTTCATATCCATCGCCCGCGGCCACGTGATCTGCTCCGGGTCAAGATCCAGCGCGTTTCCAAAAAAGAGGTGCGAGTCCACCATCGCCGCCAGCATATTGTGTGCCGCAGTAATCGCGTGGAAATCACCATGAAAATGCAGATTGATCTGCTGGCTCGGCTCCACCTGCGACAACCCGCCGCCCGCCGCACCGCCTTTGAGGCCAAACACCGGCCCCAGCGATGGCTCGCGCGAAGTCACAATCGCTTGCCGCCCAATCCGTTCCAGCCCCTGCGCGAGTCCGATCGAAACAACGGTCTTGCCCTCGCCGGAAGTGGTAGGCGTGGTCGCCGTAACCAGGATGAACTTGCCCCGTACCGGAAGCGAAGGGTTGTCCAGCAGCCCCAGCTTGAGCTTGGCGCCGTAGGTACCGATGGTTTCGTACTCCTCGGGCAGAAGCCCAAGTTTCTCCGCAATTTCGTGGATTGGCAAAAGAGCTTTTGTCAGCATCATTGTGTTTGTCATAATCGGACCGTGCAGCAATATACTCCGGCAGCACAACGATCAATGTGATGCCGGCTACACCCCTGACCCGGAGCGCCCGAGGTCAGGTCCCCACGAACGGGTCATTGTTTTCGTGGGTGGAGATCTCGCCGTTGAGACATGGGAAAGCACGAACCCATCCCCCGATCGTTCCCGACAAAACTAATCTCATCTCTGTCCCCATTTGGAGATAACTACCTTCCATCGGCGCACAATCATTGAAAGCCACAAATACGCCAGACCACAACTCATTCCTGGACCGCCGGCCGCATCGCATCGACAAGGCGATAATCGCTCATTAAAAGCTGTGAAAATGTACTGCCCCACTCAATAGTCTTGATTTCAAACACTTACGCGTGCCACATTACAGGAAAACAGCAGAAATCGACGCCAAGCTCTGCCAAAACGTTCGGTTTAGACTGCAAAATGCGATGAAAAAGCGCCGCTTTCACGGTCAAAACGTTAAATCTGAGCGCTACATGCCTTTCGTCTTATGCGGGCTCTAATCCATACCCGAGAGGACTCCGCTGGCAAGTCCAATTCTAATGGGAATTTCCTGCGAAACCTGCGCGCCAAATTGATGAATATAAAACAGGTTATTTGCAGAGAATGGGTCGGGGTATCAATGCAACTCTGCCCCAAAGGGCCACTGCCCCAACCTCCTCGCCCGCACTCCGTAAATCAGTGTCCCCGAAACAGCAATTCCTCCGGCTAGCGCCAGTCCGCCTAGCGCTTGACTCCTATTCACCAGGATGAACATGAATCCCGCCATGGCAGCCACAGGCGGCAGGGGATACAGAGGAATCCGAAACGGCCGCTCCAACTCCGGCCGCTGCACCCGAAGCACCATCACGCCTACGTGTTGCAGCAGAAACTGCAGCAGGATGCGCGTCACCACCAGCATCGTAATCACCTGTTGCAGGCTGAAGAAGCAGAACCCCGCCGCTACCAACCCCAGCGCCACCAGCGAACGGTGCGGAATCCCATGCTTCGGATGCACTGCCGATAAAACACGAAAATAGTTGCCGTCCCGCGCCGCCGCGAAGGGCACACGGCTGTAGCCCAGAAGCAGCGAGAACACCGAGGCAAACGCGGTCCACACGATCAGCGCCGCCATCAGTCGCCCGGCCCAAACTCCAAAGGCCGATCGCGCAATCTCCGCCGCCAGTTGCAAGTGAACCGCCGAGCCTGCAACCGTTCGGCTCGCCGCGTCGCGCACCGCCGGCAGCGCGGCCAGGTTCATCGTCACGTAAAACGCTGCAACAAATAGAACAGAAAGCAGAATCGCGCGCGGAATCGTCCGCTCCGGCTGCCGCACCTCGCTGCCCAGAAACGTGATGTTGTAGTAGCCCCAATAGTCATACGTAGCAATCAACGTAGCCTGGGCCAGTCCGCCAATCGCCACCGCCGCAGACGTCGCCGGTGATGCAGGCATGTGCCAGCCGCCGGTCGCCGCTGCGTGCGCAAAACCCGATGCAATCACCCCTGTCAGCGCCGCCATCACGCCCGCAAACAGTACCCACGCCAGCCGCGTCACTTGGCTCAGGTTGCGATAGAGCAGCGCCGTCACCAGCAAACAAGCTGCCGCCGCTGCGAAATTGGCATAATGCAACATGGGCAGCGCAGCAATAGGCGATCCCTCAAGCCCCGGCCAGAACCACGCCAGAAAACTCGACAACCCGATGCAACCCGATGCAATCGACAGCGGCGCAGAAAAACTCAGTTGCCACACATATAGAAAGCTCAGCCACTTGCCCGCGCGCTCCGGTCCGTAGATCTCGCGCAAGAAAGCATACGATCCGCCCGCGCGCGGAAACGCAGCTCCGAGTTCCGCCCAGACCAGTCCGTCCGCCACGGCAATCGCCGCGCCCAGCAACCACGCCCACACTGACAGCCTGTAACCCGCCGCGGCAATTACCAGCGGCAGCGTGATGAAGGGACCTACGCCGATCATCTCCAGCATGTTGAACAACACCGCGGCGCGAAGTCCGATGCGCCGTTCAAGGTGTGCTGTGTTTGCGGAGATTGATTTGGGAAGAGTCATGCGGCTGTTACGCTCCCCGGATTGTACACTGGCGATAACTATGTTCTTTGCCCTCAGAGCTCAACGCGCAGTTGTATCGGTAGTAATTGCAGGCGTCATGGCCGCATCGTCTTCACTCCACGCGCAGCAATCCCAAGCACCCGCGCTGCTTCCTGATGCCGAGCCATGCGATATCACGCTCCCATTGCCTGAGGACCGCGGCCAGGCGGCCTTGGAACAGACGCTCAAGCGTCTCCGTACCACGGCCAGCGTGATGATGATCGTTGCCCACCCAGACGACGAGGATGGCGCCTTGCTAACCTATCTTAGCCGCGGCCTTGGCGCGCGCGCGATCCTCTTCACCCTCACTCGAGGCGAGGGCGGCCAGAATGTCATGTCCGTCGACAGCGACGACGCGCTCGGGCTAATCCGCACCAACGAGCTGCTCAAGGCCGACGAATTCTACGGCGCAAAACAGCTCTGGGGCACTGAGGCGGACTTCGGCTTCTCCAAAACTCAGGAGGAGTCATTCAAGCAATGGGGCCACGACCGCGTGCTCTACGACGCCGTGCTCGCCGTCCGCCGCGAGCGCCCGCAGGTCATCGTCTCTACTTTTGTCGGCGGCATCACCGACGGGCACGGCCAGCACCAGGTCTCTGGCGAAATCGCGCAGGAGGTCTTCAAAGCCGCGGGCGACCCCAAGGTCTTCCCGGAGCAATTGAAAGACGGCCTTGAACCGTGGCAGCCCCTTGCCGTCTACAGCATGGTCCCCTTCGCGCCGGTCACCGACAGAGGCATGTTCGACTATGCCACCGGCAAGTGGGCTCCAGCAAAGTTCCACAACTACGTCACGGGCGAATGGATCACCGGCGTTCCATCCACCGATGTGACAATTCCAGTCGGCACCCTTGATCCCACGCTGGGCCGTAGTTATGTGCAGATTGCGCGCGAAGGATGGGGAATGCAGAAGTCGCAGAACGGCGGCGCTAACCCCACACTCAGCGGGCCCGGCTTCGCGCGCTATCACCTGTGGGCTGTCGCGCCGCAGGATGGACCAGAACCAGGCCTAACCTCGACGAACGATAGCCTCTTCCAAAACAGCAAAGTCTACATCGACACCAGTTGGACAAGACTTGGCCATAATGGCGGCGCCTCGGCAGCGACGTGGCTCAATGGCGATCTGCGCGCAATCGAAGGAGGGTTGAAGGGCTTTGAGTTACAACGCTGGGGTAAATCGCCGCTGGAGATCGCGCACCTTCTTGCGCCGTTGTACCGGCAAACTCTCGATCTTCGCGCACGCGTGGACGTCGACGCCGCACTACCTCGTGAAGCCCGCTCCACCCTGCTCCTCGAACTGGACGCGAAGATCAGTCAGTTCCAGTCTGCGCTCACGGATCTTCTCGGTCTCGACATGATCGCGTTCAGAACCAATGAAACCAGCGCGCAAGGCGGCGGCTTCCGCGGCAACACGGCCGACGAAACTGCCCCAAGCGTCTCTCCCGGCGAGGAGTTCAAAGTGCGCGTTCATACTGCGCAGGCCACGCCCGATACACAGCTCGAGAAAGTCTGGCTCGAAGGCCAAACCGGCGGCCCGTGGAAAACCAGCCTCCTCAACGGCGCAATCGAACCGAAGGCCGCAACTGGCGACCCAATCTTTGATGTGCGGGTACCCGAAACCGCCGAACCCACCGAGCCTTACTTCACGCGTCCGAACGTCGAGCAGGCATACTACAACATCACCCGGCCCGAGTGGCGCGAGCGTTCGTTCGCTCCCTGGCCCCTGGCCGCGTGGGCGGAATTTACGTTCGACGGATTGCCAATTCGAATCGGTCAAGTGGTTCAGACCCTCAAGCGTGTCACCGGACCGGGGGGCATCTACGAACCCTTGGTTGTCACACCGGCAATCGGTATGCGGGTAGAGCCGGAGGCACGCATTTTGCCTCTCGACGGCAGCGCGCTGCCGGTCCGAGTCACAGTGCACACTCAAGCCGCAGCGAAAGGCACGATCGAGCTTAAACTACCGCCCGGCTGGCATGCCGAACCGGCTTCAGAAGGTTTCCATCGCGACTCCGCGGGAGATACCGAGCCGATCCTTTTTTCAGTCACCCCGGCTGCGGTTGAGGCTGGTGCATATTTGATTCAGGCTGTAGCTCATAGTGGTGGACACGTGTTTGAGTCCGGATGGCAAAGCGTCGGCTACGCCGGTCTGCGGCCCTACAACCAATACAAGGCTGCTGTATTGCAAACCCGCAAAGTGGACGTGAAGCTCGCTCCCGGTTTGCGAATCGGCTATGTGATGGGCACTGGCGACCTTGTCCCCGACGCGATCGAGGGTATGGGCGTCACACCGCACCTGCTTACAGCAGCAGATCTGGCATCCGGAGACCTGTCTGCGTGGAACGTCATCGTCATTGGCATTCGCGCCTATTCTGTGCGCCCGGAACTAGCTGCCGCTCAATCCCGCCTCGATGAGTTTGTCCGAAGCGGTGGGACATTAGTCGTCCAATACCAAAGCGGCAACTTCCCCGCCCCACTCCCTCTGTCGATGGGCCGCATGCCGGAGCGCGTGGTGGACGAGAAAGCTCCGGTCAAACTGCTCGATCAATCGAACCCGCTGCTGACCTGGCCCAACGCAATCACTACGGCAGACTTTGATGGCTGGGTCGAGGAACGCGGCCATTCGTTTCTCGACACATGGGACCCCGGATATGCAGCTCTCACCGAAACCGCCGACTCCGGACAGGACCCGCAGCGCGGCGGCCTGCTGGTCGCTCATCCGGGCAAGGGGACTTACATCTACGTGGCGTACGCGCTTTACAGGCAGCTTCCCGAGTTAGTGCCTGGATCTTATCGCTTGCTCGCGAATCTACTTAGTGCCGGCAAGGAAAGTAAGTGACAAGAATGAGTACTTAGCCGCTTTTGTCCGCGTCGCGATTGGTGG
The DNA here is from genome assembly GCA_963780515.1 of uncultured Acidobacteriaceae bacterium. Classification (GTDB taxonomy): domain Bacteria; phylum Acidobacteriota; class Terriglobia; order Terriglobales; family Acidobacteriaceae; genus Telmatobacter. Next base: position 298,337 of record CAWACG010000012.1, on the reverse strand, counting down.
CGCGGGCTTTTCTGATTTCAAGAAGCTTAGGTTTATTAATAGAGCGTTAATTAACCTGCCGCTAACGCGAGCGACTTCGTTGACTACCCTTGTTAAAAATACGTGAATTCGTCATATATTAATCAAACTCTGAGAGCCTTACATCTCAGATGCGGTCAACGAAAGTTCAACGTCTGTATTGCGCACTTTCGCGGCCCATCGGTTTCCTCGCGCATCCCCACTGCGACACCGCACTCATGTCTTGGAAAGGTTTCCGGGGAAGTATGAGAGGATGCACTCGCAGCGTATGCGGGCGCGGTCACGATTCAAAACAATCCAAGAGGGAAAAGAGAGGCCCAATGAACTCCAGATTCAAAACTGCTGCAGCAGCAATTCTGGCAGCAAGTCTTGTCGGCTCGTTTGCCTATGCCGGCCAAGCCCCAGCGCCCGCAAAGAAACATGTCGCAACCAGGAAAGCTAAGATGCCGCCAAAGCCCTCGGTCGAGGATCAGATCGAGTCCCTGCGGCAGGACCTCGAGAATCAAATCAACGGTCTCAAAACCGACTTGGCCACGAAGGATGAGCAACTGAAGCAGGCTCAGCAGGCTGCGGCCGACGCACAGGCAGCCGCGGCAAAGGCTCAAGCTGCCGCCGATGCCCAGCAGCAGGCGCAAACCGAAAACGCTGCCGCTGTAACCACGCTGCAGTCCACGGTGAGCGACATGAAACAGGCCAATGCCTCGATTGTGTCCAACTTCACCGACGAAACTTCGAAGATCAAGAAGGAAATTGCCAACCCTGAGGCAATCAACTACAAGGGCATCACTATCTCACCAAACGGCAGCTTTATTGAAGCAGCGAACCGTGTGGCGCAGCGCGGCAACTGGCGGTGGCATCAACACACCGTTCACAGGCGTGCCGCTTCAATACTCCGATGCGGCGCAGCTGAGTGAATTCTTCGGTTCGGGCCGTCAGTCCCGCCTGGCCATCAAAGCCGTCGGCAAGCTGCCCAGCGCAACCCTGACTGGTTACTACGAGCTCGACTGGTTGGGAACCGGCATTACCTCCAACAACAACCAGAGCAACAGCTATGTCATGCGCCAGCGCCAGATCTGGGGCGAAGCCGCATTCAAGAGCGGCACAACGGTTAGCGCCGGACAAATGTGGTCGCTCGCCGCTGAAACCACCAAGGGCACATCCAACGGATCGGAAATCCTGCCTGGCACAATCGACCCACAGTACACCGCCGGCTTCGTGTGGCTCCGCCAATATGGCTTCCGCGTCAGCCAGCGCCTCACCAAGGGCTTCTGGCTCGCCTTCTCGGCGGAGAATGCAGAAACGCTTAACCCCGCCGGCAGCGGCTTGCCGACCAACCTCCTCATCGGCTCCGCCGGTGTTGGCGGCGGTCTGTACAACTCAACCGCAAACTACTCCTTCAACCAGGCTCCGGACCTTGTTGCCAAGATGGTCTTTGAACCAGGTTGGGGCCACTGGGAAGTCTTCGGCATCGGACGCTTCTTCCGTGATCGCATCTATCCCACCGGCGGAACTCCCTTCAACAGCTCCAAGGTTGGCGGCGGCATCGGCGGCGGCTTCCGCGCTCCTCTAGCCAACAAGATGCTCACCATCGGCCTGAAGGGCCTGTGGGGCACCGGCGTAGGGCGCTACGGGGACTCGACCATTGCTGACATCACCCTCCGTCCGGATGGAACGATCTCGCCACTGCATGGGTTCTCTGCTCTCAGTACATTGGAGATGAATCCCACCAAGCGCTTGAGCCTCTACTTCAACTACGGCGGCGATTACATCGGCCGTGACTGGGTCCTGAACTCAAGCGGTTCCGAAGTCGGTTATGGTACGTATACGACCGATATGTCAGGTTGCAATACCGAACCAGCTTCCGGTGGCTCGTTCTCCGGCAGCAACAACCCAGCTCATTGCGGCGGCAACAACAAGGACGTTCAGGAGTTCAGCTCCGGCTACTGGTACAACTTCTACAACGGACCCAAAGGCCGCTTCCGTCAGGGCATTCAGTACAGCTACATTCGCCGCGATCTCTGGTCAGGTAACGGCGGCACCACAAACCCGAGCAACGGCGCGTACGGCGACGACAATATCGTCGAGACCTCGCTCCGCTACTACCTGCCGTAAACTTCGAAGCGAATCCGAAGCCGTGTTACGAGAAGGGCAGCCCGGATCCGGGCTGCCCTTCCTGCTGATCGTTGCAAATTGAAATTCGCCCGCAGTTCGCTTCGAGCGGCTCCTACTTCGCGCGCGGCTCTCCGGTCGACAGGAATGCGACTCCATCCAATGCGCTCCCCGAAGCAAGAACGTCCCGCAGCTTCTCCGGATTGGGTCCGCTGCGCTGCGCAGCCGCCTCCAGGAGCTGAAGCGCCTTCGCAGGATTGGTTCCGGCGGGCAGCCTGAAGATCCACGGCACATTGGTCGACGTGAGTGCCTTGTCGTTGCAGAGAGCGACCACTGGAACAAATGCCTTCAGCGCCAATTGCTCCGAGAGGTGTGCCGCATCGCGGTCCAGCGCCACAATTGCCAGTGCATGCTCGTCCCATAGAGCGTGCACCAGCTGTGTCGACGCCGCGCCCCAGTTCTGATCGCTCGCAACGGGCACCAGTTCCCACGCGCGTCCCATCGCCTCCGCTGCCGCCAACTGTGCCTTCATGGCAGATGACTGCGCCACAAGCTTTGCCTGGGGACCAAACAACACCACTCTTATCGGCCCTTGCGGCACATCCGGGCGCTGCGGCCCCGCATAGTTCACGCCTTCTTCACCCACACGCGCGTAGGGCTTCTCAGGTGACGGCGGTCCATCAGGCCGCACAGAAAACTCTTGCGCAATCGGCGCTGGCTGCGTCGGAGTCTCTTTCTCCATGGTCGCAACCTTGTAAGTGATCTCCCCGTCATGTACTGTGCCAAGGTACATGGGCGCCACATTCTTCTGGTTGGGATCGAACACCATGTGCCCGGTCACGCCGTCGTACTGATCAATATCCGCCAGCGCATCGTGAATCCTCGCGCGATTCAGTCCGGCCTTGCAAATCGAATCCAGCAGCGCATTCATCGCGTCAAATGAGAGTGCGGCAAACTGTTCCGGCGGCTCATGGAAGCGCGCTTCAAAGCGCCGGTTGAAATCAAGCCAGCGCGGGTCCTTGCGGCTCGGGTCATAAGGAAAGACCGCTTCAAATCCCTCTGCCGCAGGGCCGGCTTCAGCCAAAAGCTCAGGTCCCAAGGTGCGATATGACCCGAAGACGCGCTGCTTCATGCCCATGGCCCGCATCTGTTTCAGGATTCCAGCCGCTTCAGTCTCGTCTGCCCACAGAACGACACCGTCTACGCGCGATGAGCGAATGATTCTCAACTCTCGCGTGAAGTCCGTGTCGCCGGGCATGTACTTCTGCTCGATTACCACCGGATGACCTAGGCGGCGCGACGCGTCGCGAAATTTTGGAACACCCATCCGGCCATAGCGATTGTTCACACGCAGAATCGCCACGCGCTTCAACCCCAGCTCGGAATACATCCGCCGCGCCAGGGTGAATGTCTGCACGCGGTCGTCCTGCAGGTCGGTGAAATACCACGGAATGTAAGTCTCTGGAATCGTGGGATCCGTCGATGCCGAGTTGACAATGGGTATTTCCGCGCGCAGTGCCACGCGAAGAATAATATGGGTCGATTCGGAATTGATTGATCCGAAGATTGCCCAGTCCTTGTCGTCGTAGATCATCTTCACCGCTTCATCCGACGGTGAACCCCAAATACCGGGATCAGTGGGACGGTCTGGGCCATAGGAAGCCTTGGCCTGCCAGTTGTCGTAGTCGTTGTGCAGCATTAGCAGGAAGGGTTTGCCGCCATAGCCTCCCCGCGCGTTGGCCTCCTCCACTGCCAATTGGGCGCCGTGAAGCATACGCAATCCAAACACCAGGTCCGGGCTGTGTTCGATTGGGCCCAAAAAACCGATGCGCACTTCGGTCACGTCTTTTGGATCCGGAGTATCCCGCCCCGCGCCTGAGTAGATGTTCGGATGCGTGTAGTTGAGGTAATAGGGTTTCGAGAATCTCTCAAACGGACTCAAGTCCGCCGGCTCGCCCGCATATGGCTCAACCGTCCGGTCCTTCGGTGGACCTGGCGGGTGTGCCCCGCACGCGCACGTGCCCTTGCTTCCTCCTTGCGCCGCACACACGGCGGCGCCAGCAGCCAACAGAAAAGCCGCAGCCAGAAACATTCCCTTGCGCATAACCCCTACTCCTTGTGGCAGCAAGCCTTTTCTGCACGGAACATGGCGATGGCCTCAATCTCCACCAGCAGTTCGGGCCGGCAAAGTTTAGCCTGGATGCCCGTCGATGCGGGAAGCGGATCGAGCCCTTGTTCCTTGAAGAACGCAGTGCGTCCCTTGTTGAAGGCGTCATAATCGCGGTCGATGTCGCGCAGGTAACAGCTGGTGCGCACAATGTCGTGCCACGTGCAGCCTTCGCTCTCAAGCAGGCCGGTGATGTTCTCAAACGTGCGTCTCAGCTGCGCGTCAAAGTCACCGATATGCACTGACACGCCATGCTCATCGATCGATGCCGTTCCCGAAATCAACAGGATGGTTAGCCCGTTCAGGTCGATCCTCATGCCGCGCGAAAATGAGCTCGGTTTGGCGTAAGCGTAGGCTTCATTCAATACGCCATAGTTGGTCATGGCGCGCTTCTTGATCGGCGTGTGCCCGATGGTCTCCATAATCTCTGCAATTGCATTCATGATGATTGCTCCTTATCCCTTTCGTTGAAGAATTCCGTGACTCAACCCCTTGGCCGTGGCCACCCAGATGTCGCTGCCTTGAAAGTCAATTCCGAGAATGTAGTTGTGAGACGGCGCCGTGGTGACTGCCACCGGAGTTACATTGCCCTGCGCATCGCGCACTGTCATCTCTGGCTTGCCATCTTTCAGAGATGGGCGATATACGGCCCAGTTCACGCCGTCGTAGTAGGCCAGCCCTTTGTCTGTGCCAAACCATGCGTGGTTGGCATCCACTCCCTTTACAAAGTTGGTGAAGTTGGAAGGCAGGCCGCTGTCCTTGGTAAGAAAGTTATGCCAATAGCGTCCATCGTAGCGGCTGTCTCCGAAATATGTTGCCGCCCACAGGACGTTGTCGACGAAACTCACTGAAGTCGTAATCTCGTGGATCAACCCCTGGTCCTTGAAGAGCACAATCTCGGTTTCGCCATCCGGATCTTCGTACTTGTCCCAGACCTTGGTCTTCTGGTCGTACTCAAGAATCCCGCTACCCCAGACTGCGTAATACACCTTAGTTGGCGTGGCTGAGACCCCGTAAACCCAGATCTCGATCATCGGTGTATTGCGCTCGTTGTAGAGCGACCACTGGCCCGTGTGCAGGTTCAGGCGGCACGCGCCAGCAGCCGTAGCTACCCAGACATTCTCCCCTTCCACTGAAACACCGTACACAACATCGTTGCTCAATCCGGAATTAAGCTGCGTATAGGTGTCGATGCGTCCGCCGGAGATGCGGCTTAGTCCGCCCATGGTTCCGGCCCATACATCGCCGGTGCGCTTGTCCAGCGCCAGCGAGAGAACTGCCCGATGCGCAAGTCCGTCCTTGGTGGTGAACGTCTTCCACTTGCCGTTTTCGTAAAGCCCCAGGCCATTGTCAGTGCCCGCCCAGACGCGATCCCCATCCACCAGCACGGTGTACACGTGGTTATCCGGGAGCCCGTTCGCGGTAGTGAAGTTTTCAAAACGGAAGCGCGGCATATTCGGTGTCGCGCCAAAGGCCTGCGTGCAGAGCGCCGTCAACCCGGCCACCAGAACCATTGCGAGTTTGATCCATGAGTGCTTCATCATCGCGTCCTTCTTAACGAGTCCTCAGATACTCGATCAGGTCGTTGAGTTCATCCTTGGTCAGGTCGTTCGTGCGCCCGTGCTTGTCTTCGGGATTGAATACGGTCCATATCTCCTCAAGCGTGGCGGCCGAACCGTCGTGCAGATAAGGCGCCGTGATTGCGATGTTGGTAAGCTGCGGCGTATCCAGCAGCCCAGAATTGTCGGTCGCCTTTTTTGTTCCCACGTCGAAGGATTTCTGGCTCGTGCCTTTGAGTCCACTGTGACAATAAGAGCACCGATTCCCCTCTGCGATCGGATTACCGAACTTGTCCACCGCGCGCTCGAAAAGCGCCTTCCCCCGCTCCTGCGCCGGCGTCCATTCGTTCCCGGGAAGCCTCCAGCGGTTTGGCCTGGCAGGCAGGCTGCGGATGTAGGTCACCAGGTCGGTCAGCGTCAAGTCGTCGTAGTTCTCCGAACGCCAGAAGTATTTCTCCGTGCGCGGTCCACACTCCGTCGGCAGATTTGGATTGCCGCCATTCCACTTATAAGGCTCAGTGCCCACTAAATCTTCAATGGGGCGGTTGTCCACGATGTCGCGGCCGAATCCGTCCGGCTCAAGATCCCATTGGAGGCCGTCAAACGTGGAATCAATGTGGCAATTGGCACATCCGATCTGACCCTGGAATGAATAGCGCGCGGTATAGAACGTCTGTTCTCCGTGGCGAAGGACTGAAAGCTGCTTGGGGCCCGCCAGCGGAACGGTTGAAACCAGGCGATTGCTCCGTGTGTCAATTACGCTGATCGTATCGTCGAGCCGGTTCGCCACAAGCACGTGAAGCCCGTCGTGGGTGAGGACCACGCCGCGCGGATCGTGTCCCACCGCAACGCGGGCAATCACGTAGTTGGCGCTCGCCGAAAGGTCCTCTTCGTATGGTCCACGGTGCGTGCGAATATATTCCAGCAACCGCGGCAAGTCGATTACGGTGACAATTTCAGAGCCGCCGCTGGTGACATACATGTGGGACTTGTCCCGTGTAATCGTCACCCCGAAGGGTCGCGCCGCGTAGCGTTCCAACTCGTCCAGAGGCACCTCGACCGGCTTGTTTCCCACGTCCGCGCCAAACAGCGTGAGCGTGTCAACAAATGCGCCTCCGTGCTCCAGATGCGCCAGTGGCACAAGGTTCTTGGGATGCAACTCCGCAACCACACCCAAACGCCCATCGGATGAAAACGCGGTGTGAAAACCGTGCGCAATTCGGTGCAGCGGAATGCGATCGATCACCTCAGCACGCGCTGTGTCGATTACCGTCACCTCCGACTCCGGTGCCATTCGGTGTGGAGTCGGATTCGGATACACGTGCGTCACATAGAGACGGCCTCCATCGGAAGAAGGAGTCATGTAGCTAGCGCCGCGTCCAGCCGCCAGCCTTTTCTCTTCCGCGCCCGTCTTCGCGTCCAGCACCGCGACATCGTTCGAAATGCGATTGGCCACGAAGACGTGCTTTTCGTCGCGATCTTCGTAGACGCTTGAAGGCTCCGAGCCCACCGGCCAGGTCTCCACTACTTCCAGCGAGCTCGTATCGATCACCGATAGGCTGTCGTCCCAGGAATTCGTCACGAAAAGCCGAGAAGCGTCAGGCGAAAGAGAAAAGCCGCGCGGCACGCGTCCCACCGGGATATTCTTGATCACCGCATACGTCGTTGCATCCAGCACTCTGACTTCTCCGCTTTGCTGGCAAAGCACGTAGAGACGCGTTCCGTCGGGCGAGAAAAGAAGTTCTATGGGAGATGCATACTTCAGAATCGCACCGGTTCTGCCGGTCAGAACCGCGCCCCGCGCGCGGCCGCTCCACAGCACGACGGCAAACAGCGCCGCGACCAGCAAACCCACACAAGTAACCATGCTGGCACGCAACCGGGTTTGATCGCGCAGTCTCACTGCGGCTCCTCCACAACCAGCACTCGGTCTACGGCTTGCTTTTCGAGGGTTTGCTCTTGCCCGCTGGGCCAGTGCACAACGATTTTTTCCACCAGGCCCGCCGTGCCAATTCCGAAATGCAGCCTGTCATCGTTCTGCGAGAGATAGCCGGAGCTCGCCACTCGCTCCTCCATGTACCGCTTGCCGCCCGCGAATACATTCACTTTCGCGCCGATGCCGTCGCGGTTGCTCTTGCTCCCTTTGAGCTTGATGGCGATCCAGTGGCCGGTATTGGTTGAGATGTTGTGCACCAGCGTTCCTTTGGCGCCCAGGTTCACTACGAACGCATCCATTTTCCCGTCGTTGTCGTAGTCGGCAAAGCAGGCCCCACGCGCCACGGTGCGCACGCTGAGCACCGATCCCGCTTCGCGAGAGACATCTTCGAATCGCCTGTCGCCCAATCCGCGAAACAGCGTGTGCTCCTCGGGGATCAGGTGAATCAACCCGCCGTGAAAAATAAGAATGTCAAACAGACCGTCGTTGTCGAAGTCGTAGATGCCCGACCCCCAGCTCACGTACTGCGCATTGGCTTGCGACACACCGTTGGTTGCTCCAATATCCTCGAAGCCCATCTTCTCCGTATTCCGCAGCAACCTGTTGTAGCGACCATCTGAAACCCACAGATCCAGCGCGCCGCGGCCCTCAAAGTCGGCAAATACAGGCCCCATGGACGAAGTCGATTCTCCATTTTGTCCGTATGCCGTGCCGGTTTCGTTGGCAACCTCTTCAAATGTTCCGTCATGCTTGTTTCGGAAAAGAAAGTTTTCGGTGCGATCGTTGGCCACATAAATGTCGTCCCAGCCATCGCCGTCAAAATCCGCCGCAGTCACGCCCATGGTGCGGCCCACATAAGCCCCGATGCCCGATTTGTCCGTTACATCGGTGAACGTTCCATCGCAGTTGTTGTGGAACAGCTTGTTGGTCTCGCCTTCATAGTCAAGCGGGCCCGGATAGTTATCCGCCGCGTAAAACGCGCGATACTTGGGATCGAACTTGACATAGCGGCCTACAAACAAATCCACGCAGCCGTCCTTGTCGTAGTCCAGCCATGTGGAACTGATCGACCAGCCATCGACATTGATACCGGCCTTCTTTGTCACATCGGTGAAGTGCCCGTTTCCGTCATTGTGGTAGAGAATCACGCGGCCGTATCCGGTCACCAACAGATCGACATAACCATCGTTGTCGTAGTCCGCCGCCGTCACCGCAATCCCATACAGATCCGGCGCAAGGCCTGCCTGCTCGGTCACATCAGTGAATGTGCCATCGCCGTTGTTGCGATATAGATGATTGTGCGGCGGGGGGTCCGGCTTCACCTTCAACGGATACGGATGCATCGAATCGTCGAGCGGTCGTCCATTCGCCACGTAAAGAGAAAGAAGGCCCGAGTTGTTGTAGTCGAACCAAACGCAGCCAGCGCCCGTCCCCTCCAGCAGTGAGCCCAACTTGGCAGATCCAAAGCTATGAACGAAATCAATGTGCGCCTTCTCGCTTGCATCTTCAAAGCGAATCACCGGAGCCTGCGCGCCGGACGGCGTCGTCTGGGCAACCTGTGCGCTCGGCGCAGTCGTCGGCGCCGTAGCGGATTGCGCCGCCAAACTAGTTTGTCCCGCGGCAATCAAGGCCGCACCAAATAAAAGAAGAAGGCGGGTCATCATCTCAGCGGCCTCCTGGCAAGCTGTGCTGTGCAGGGCCGGTCAGATCCACCGGAGTTGTGGTGCGCAGCAGCACAGCCGGCACCCTGTTCTCCGCCGCGCGTTCCGGTCCCGTGTGGCAACCCACGCAAATGCGTTGCTCCCCGCTGCGACCCCAGAACCAGCCATGCTCCTGGCGCAGTACGACGCCCTTCGCATCCAACAGCGCAAACCTTATGGGCTTGTCGCCCGGCACCTTCACGAAAAATGAGCCATCCTGTTCCACCGGCGCTGTTCCAATTGCAATTGGTTTACCCGCGGGATCTTGCATCTCAACACGCACCAGCGCTGGCGCACCTCTCATAGCCCCGTCGCGCGAAAGGCGCGAGTCCAGCGCCAGCAGATTCGCATAGTCCCATGGGTGCAACCCGGAAGGGTGCCGATTCGGCGGTGTGCGCGGCCCGACAATCACGGGATCGACGAGATTCTCATCTCTCTCTGCCGGTACGGTCTCCGGCGCCGCGTCTCCCGGCCGCCAAACTGTGATTTCGAAATGCTTGTCACTGGCGGCCCGCGAACTTAGCAACCATGCACCCGAAGCCGTCTCCGCAATCGCGCCCGCATACTCGGCGTGCGGCGCAATCACATGCTTTTCATGTGCCAGCGGCGACGTAAACCGCGCCAGAGAGTCTCCATGGGTAAACACCACATCCCCAGATGAAAGCTGTCGTCCGCCCCACCGCGCCCGGCCATGATCGCAGCGATACGACTCCACACCCGAGCCGTCGGCATAAACCAGGTACAACTCCGGCGTCGACCCCGACCCCAGCGGGAAGCCCGCTTCAAACAGAATTCGCCCGTCTTTCAAGACGTCTGCGGGAAACGCATTCGTTTGCGTATAAGTTAGCGGGAGCAGTCCCGGACCCGCTGTCGGGTTTAGCAATGGGTATTTCAGCTGGTGGCCGTCATCAGACGACATGAGTTGAAACCCATGTTGCGTCTTTTGCGCCCATACCATCCGTCCGCCCGGCAAATAAAATGGCCGCACCGCGTCCGTTCCCGTCGCAATCACTTTTCGCACGGATCGATCCTGAAGCGTCAATTCCCAAATCTGCCAGGGATCGCCGACGTTCTGCTTGCCCGTGAACAGCACCAGCTTCCCGTCGAAGTACACATTGGCATCTGCAGTTGCCGCAAACCCCTGGACCAGTGGCTCTGCTTTGCCCTCGTGCACCAGCAGCAACTGTGCGCCCTTGGGAAAGCGCTCTTCCCCGCGGAGTTCCGCCAACGGAACGTACACCGGAGCAGCCGTCACGATATAGTCCGCGCCGACCCGCTGTGACGAATCGGGTCCGAATGCGCAAGTTGGAAACAGCAACGCAAGACTGATTGCAACCCGGAGAACTTTAACCCGGACCCTCATCCCACGGCCTCCATGGGCCGAGCGCCTGCCGGATCACTGATCGCGAGCCCGCGCAGCGCGAGATAAGGATCGAGCGAGGCCATCATCTCGTCGAATCCGGCAAAGTCCAGCGACTGCTCGCCATCGCTCCACGCTCTGTCAGGGTTGGGGTGGACCTCTACGAGCAAACCGTCGGCAGCGGCAGCCACGGCTACCCTTGCCAGCGCCGGCACCAGGTCCCGATGCCCGGCCGCGTGGCTCGGATCGGCAATCACTGGCAAATGCGAAATCTGCTTCAGTAGCACGATCGCGCCCACGTCAAAGGTGTTGCGCGTGGCAGTCTCAAATGTGCGTATGCCGCGCTCGCAGAGAATGACGTTGGGATTGCCATTGTCGAGAATCAGTTGTGCCGAACGCAGCAGGTCGGCCACCGTCGCCATCATGCCGCGCTTCAGAAGTACGGGCCGGCCCGAGCGCGCCGCCGCTTCCAGAAGCGAAAAGTTCTCCATGTTGCGGGTGCCGATTTGCAGGATGTCGGCATACTCCGCCACCATCGAGACATCGTCTTCCGACATCACCTCGGTGACGATTGCCAGCCCGCTCTCTTCGCGGGCGCGAGCCAGCATCTTCAGCCCTTCCAGACCATGACCTTGAAATGCGTAGGGAGAACTGCGCGGCTTGAATGCCCCCCCGCGCAGAATACGCGCGCCGCAGCGGCGCACATGGTTGGCTGTAGCCATCAGCTGAAACTCGGTCTCAACCGAGCACGGCCCAGCCATAGTAATAAAGTCGTCCCCGCCAACTTCGAGATCCAGTACCGGCACGATTGTTTGTTGCCGATGCGAACTCTTTAGAACACCAGGGGTTTCGGCAAATCGTTCATGCCAGCTATCGCGCACCCTCTGCGCTCCGTTTCTGGGGAAGCGGAAGCGCTAGACTACCGCGGTCGCGTACGCCACGCATCCACCCAAAGGTTGAGGCGCGCGGCCGTTCTCATCGCACCTGCCTCTTTGGTTCTAATCGAGGCATGAACATCTGTCTGTGATGGATGAACTTGACTTCTACAGGGAAACTACAAATTTGCAATTGGTGGCACCCGGTATCCGAATGCCGCATCCACAATGCTCGCAATTCCAAGCGCAGTCTCGTCTTCAAAAGGCCGCGCCACAATCTGCACCCCAATCGGCAAGCCCATCGGGCGATTGGCCCACTGGGACCACCGCCGCCGGAGCTGCCAGCGCGTTGAACCATTGCGTATACCGCACCGCATCGAGGTAGTCAACTTCCCGGCCATCGACGACCCACGTTCGCTCGCCATGTCGCCAGGCCGGCACGCTCGCCACAGGACAAAGCAACACGGGATACTTGCTCATCTCTGCCAGCGTCTTGGCGCGCAGCAGGTCAAGCTCGGCCCATGCATCCAGCAGCTCAGTCGCTGTGATCGGCGGCACCGAGTGTCGCGATATCAAGAAACTCATTGAAGATGGGACTCAGTTGACGCTCTTTGCCTCGGATTGCCGGTTCATAAAACATCGCTCCGCACTGCACAAAGAACTTCCACCACAGCTTGCGCAATTGTTCCAGCGTTCGCGGCCGAAACGGCTCCACGCGAAATCCCCCCTCGCGCAGCGCGCATGCGGCAGCGTTTACCGCGGCTCGCGTCTCTGTCGTGACTGGGACAAGCTCGTCCTCTTCAAAGAATCCAATTGTCTTCTCCCGCAATTCGTCCAGACTCGGCTCGCGCAAGGTCAAAGGAGGACTTGCAGGATCGTGCGGGTCCTGTCCGCTGAGAATTCGAAACAGCAGCGTTACGTCGGCCATCGTCCGTGCCATTGGTCCGATTGCGCCCAGAATCGAGAACGGCCCCACGCACGGAGGCAAGTGGCCCCGGCCCGGAATTCGCCCTGGCGTCGGTTTCAGCGAGCAGATACCGGTGAAATGAGCAGGCACGCGCACTGACCCTCCGCTATCCGACCCCAGCCCTCGCCGCCGACATTCCCGCCGCAATCGCTGCCGACTCGCCGCCGCTCGACCCGCCCGGCGTGCGCTCAAGGTCCCATGGATTGCACGTCCGTCCATGCAGCAGATTGTCCGTTTCGTACGCCATCAGGAACTCCGGGCAATTAGTCGTGCCCAGAATCAGCGCTCCCGGCCGCGCGCATCCGCGCCACCGCCATGCGTCCTCGCGCGGCACATCGCCCGTGTGCAGCAGGCTCCCGATTTCGCACTTGAATCCCCGCGTCGCGATCGATGACTTCACGGTCACCGGCAATCCGAACAAGGGCCTCCGGGGACGGCTGCCGCGCCACGCATCGTGTTTCCGCGCCCGCGCAAGCACGCGCTCCGCATCGAAGTCCGCAAACGCATTCAACGCGGGATTCAGCCGCTCAATCTGCCGGACGTGCGCCTCAGCCAGTTCCACCACGGAGATCTCGCCCGCCTGCAACATCTCCAACTGCCGCACCGCGGGCGCGAGAACGACTTCATTCATGCCCGCTTGTCCTCATCGCCGCCCACGAGGAGCCCACCCCACCCGAAGCGATCATCATGGCTGTGTCGCGCTCTCTTGCGCGCAAGCGCCGCCCGGCCCGCCGCAGTTGGCATCATCCTTTGGCGTCGCAGGCAGCACCTGGTAGTCGAAGTGATACGAGCGCACCGGCTCACCCGAATCGAAGCGATCGTTCCAGTTCAACTGGTAGGCAAGCGAGCCCGCATCGTCCGGAAATCCCTCGCTCGCAGGGTACGGATATGCCGTCATTTTATGGAATGGCAGTTGCGCCACGGTAAACGGCGACGCATCCCACCAGTCCATATCCTTGACGAATCCATTCGCGTAGAAGAAATAGTCGCGCTTCCAATGCGCCGGTAACTCGGGAAGCTTGGTCACATCAAACTCCGCCGCGATCTCTTCGCCGCTGCCAAAAATGGCGTAGCGATCATCGATGCCCTTCACCAGCGCGGTCACATCGCCGAAGTGAGTGTAATTGCCGCGCTGATGCTGGAACGGACCCGTCAGGCTCACGAGGTTGTAGTCGTAATTCAGGTCGCCGGGGCTGGCGCCGTCAATCTGTTTCGGATAGCCGCGGAATTGTTCGGTGGCCAGTGCCAGCGGTACTTCTTCCGTACGCGCATCGCCTTGCGCGTTGTTGTCGATCAGCACCTGGTCCCAGTAAATCTCGAGGTTGCTCACCAGTCGTATGCGGCGTGTTCCCGCAGGCAGCTTACCCGTCAGGTCGACCACAATTGTGCGCTCCAGGCCAGCCGGGAACCCTGCTTCGCCGGGAATCCTCTGCCAGCTTCCGTCCGTCAATTGCGCCTCGACGTAGGGCGATATCGGCTTGATCCCGGCTTGCCACGCTGCATACAGCGAGGTCGCGCTGAAGTAGTTCACATACCCCGTCATCAGCAGCCGCAGCGGCGCTCCCGCCCTCACAGCGCCCAGGTCAAGCGTAAGCGAATGCACATTCGCGAATCCGTCATACGGCAGCGGCGTAAATCCGCTGGCAAACCTGTGATCGCGACGGCTCAGTTCATCCAGCACATTGCGCCCATCGCCGTCCCATGCCCCCACAGGCAGCCGTGTACCTGCTGAAGCCACCACACGCCCCGATGCAAATGGCGGATCGTCGAGGAATCGCTCGTCGGGATTGACTTCGACATTCTCCGGGTGATCCACCGCCACCAGTCGCAGCTGGTCGATGTAGTTCACCTCTTCCATTGGCTCGATAAAACGCATGCTCAGCTTGCCGTCCACAGGTGCAACTTCGTCGCCATCCACCTTGATCCACTCGCTCGGGTTGGGCGTATTGCGTCGCGTGGGAGTAAACCAATGCCCCACCACGGCCGCGCCAATCACGTCGGTTACGAGCTTGTACTCATGTCCATTCCACGCAAAGAGCACTGGACATGAACTCCCGCGCCGATCGGCTTCTTTCATGGCAATCACCGGCGTGTGCGGCAAATCGATCTCATCCTGCAGTACGCCGGTCGGCCAAAGAATTCTCAACAGGTCTATGCCCTCGGCCTTACCCAACCCAACCAGAAGCTGTGGCGGCCCTTGTGTCTCGTAGCCCGACGAGCCTGCCATCTCCCACTTTTGCCACTGGCCGCTTGAGAAAATCTCAACTTTCACGCCCAATGCTGTTTTGTTGTCCGCATAGCCACTCAAGTCGAGGCGCACGGAATGATTTTTGTTCGCGCCCACATTGTGCAGCACCACGGGCGGCGCATCCTTTTGGGTGACAATTAGGTCCGCCGCGCCGTCGCCATCCACATCGGCGGCAATTAGCCCGCGCGGCGTGTGCAGCTTCACCCGATCCAGACCCAGAGTATGACTCACATCTTCAAAGCTGCCGTCTCCGCGATTCCGCAAGACCCGCACCTGCGGCCCGGCGCTGGTTTCCACAATCGCTGCAAGATCGATCCACCCGTCGTTGTCGATGTCAATCGGCGTCAGGCCCCAGCCGCGCACTGCGCCTTGCAACGGAAGCTCCACGCGCTCAAATCGCCGGCCAATGTTGTTCGGTCCCGCCACATTGCGCCACAGCGTCAAACCCGGCGCTCCGTCGTGGGTCACGGCGATATCCATCCAGCCGTCCTTGTTGTAGTCCAGCACTGCAATGCCCGTCGTCGCCGGCAATCTTTCGTCTTCATACACTGGCTCAGTGGGATACTTCCCCTCGCGCGGGTTCACATACAGCAGCGGCGAGGGTCCATCGCCGGTCATCGCCAGGTCCACGGCGCGATCGTTATTGAAGTCCGTCAGAATCACCGCCTCTGTCTTCCCGCTGCCACCCAACCCCGTCGGTTCCGTCCACTCCGTGAACGTCTTGTTCCCATTGTTGCGCCACAACACGTTCGATTCACCGCCGGGCGACAATGCAGAACCAGTCAGCAGCAAGTCCAGATCGCCGTCGTGGTCGTAGTCCACAAACGTGATCCCCGTAGGCCGGTTACGCGGCGCAAGGCCAGCTTCGGCTGTCACATCCTGAAATTTTCCTTTGCCTAGATTCCGAAACAACCGCACCCCATCGTCCAATGCCACGGCCAGATCGTTCAAATTGTCAGCATCGTAGTCTCCCACGGCGCACGCTACCGCATGGCCTGAAACCTTCAATCCTGCGCCTGCGGCATCCAACTCCTCAAAGCCGCCGTCCTTGCGGCGATGGAGCACGCGAATCGCCTGCGCACCGCTCTCCGTCAGGATCAAGTCCATGCCGCCTGAGCCGGTCACATCCATCATGCAGGCTCCGCCGGTCGTGTCCAGCTCGATTTGCCTGCTGGCAGGAATTAATGGCTGCGCCACCAGCCGCACCGGGATCATCGCCCTTTCGATTTCTTGCGGTTCCTCTACGGGGGTCACTGTCGAATAGTGCCCCTGCTCGCCATAGGCCAACCCGATGGCCGCTGAAATCTTGGTGCTGGTCATGTGCTGGAACAGCTTGAAGTGGTCTTTAGCCTCAGCCGTGCGACCGGAGCGCTGCAGCGCGCGCGCCATGGCAAACTCCGAAGACGCATGCAGCGGGTTGATCGCAAGCGCCTGCTTCAGCACCGCGATGGCATTGTCAAACTGCTTCATTTCCTGATAGCAGACGCCCTCGAAGTAGTACGAATCAGCGTCCCTCGGATCGAGCTTGACCGCCTGCTTAAAACTGGCCAGCGCCGCTTCCACTTCGTTGTCTGCGTGTTGCGCCAGGCCAAGGTTGTACCACGCTTGCGGATCTTTGGGGTTCAGCGCAATGGCTTCCTGCAGGGCCTTCCGCGCCTCGGGCAGCTTTTGCAGCGTCATCAGCGCAATGCCTTCATTGATGGCAGCCTGGGCCAACTTCGGGTCCTTCTTGAAGGCGTCCGCAAATGAGGCGGCGGCGCGCTCGGTAAACTGCTGGCCCATCTGCGCCACGCCGCGGTTGTTCAACCGGATCGCGTCCGGATCAACGTGTGTATCTACCGCCGCCATCCCAGCCGTCGCCCAAAGAAACACAAGGGCCACATGGCCGCCTCTTGCCATTTGTCTCATCCCCAACGTCATCTCCAACCGGGCAGGGGCTCTCAAGGCCCCCAAACCTCGCAGAATACCCTAGTGTATTCGAGCAGCCGGACAGGGCGCATTGGTTCTGCCTTCTCTCTGTGCTGCTATCAAATAACATAGGCTCGAATACTGTGGTACAAAAGCGGGGAGAGGCAGCACGATGACGCCCTTCGATCAAGCGGAATCGGCCCGGAACGAGTACGGGTTGAAGGCATGGTTAAAGCTCCTTTACATCGTCCTCGGGATGCTCTTCCTTGTCCTTGGAACCATTCTCAGCCCTGTTTTGATCTCACCAGGGCGGGATCGCACCTTCTCCCTGATGATGACCCCCCTGTTTGTTGCCTTTGGCGTTTTCATGCTTGCGCAGGTTCTGCGGGCGCGCCTGGTCATCCAGGGGACTCAAATCGAAGTTCGCAACGCCTTCAGAGAACGCGTTGCCAACCTCGGCGAGATCGAAGGCTTCCGTACTATCAGCACACGCAACGGCTCATATACCCAGCTATGTCTCAAGGATGGTCGGGGTACGATCTCCATACCCAACACCTTCGATACCGACGAAGCATACCGCGAATGGCTTCACCGGGTTCCCGACTTGGACCAGCGCGACCGGCAGGCCCTGCTGGACGAGATTTCGCAGCAGGCTGATCTCGGCGCCACCCCCGAGGAGCGTCTCGGCGCCTTGGCAACAGCCAAAACCTGGGGCATCTTCACTCTTGTCGTTTCCGTGGTCGCCGCCGTCACTCTGAACTTTGCAGACGAAAGCCTGCATCTCATCTCAGCCCTGGTTCTGATTCTGATGCCCTTGGTCGTGATCATGCTCGTCTGGCGGTCGCCGCTGCTCTATGCGGTCTCCAAGCCAAAGGCTGATCCCCGTGCTGAACTCGGCTTTGTCTTGATCGTGGCCGCCTTCGGTCTTTTCATTCGCAACCGCGGTGTTCATCTCGTCTCCCTGCAGCCCCTGCTGTGGATCATGGGCCTCATCACCGTCGCTTATATCGCAGGTTTCTGGGGCTCCATTCGCGCGAACAGATCGGCTTGGGGCAACCTCGTCGGCGTGCTCTTCTTCGCCGGCCTTTATAGCTATGGTTTCGTAGTGTTGGCCAACACCCTCACAGATCAGTCCCAGGCTACCCGTTACACCGCGTCTGTCATAGGCAAACACACATCGAGCGGCCGCTCTACTTCCTACATCCTCGAACTGTCTCCATGGGGACCAATCGCGAATTCAAACCAACTCAGCGTTTCTTCCACTCTCTATTACAAAACCACGGTGGGAGACCAGGTATGTCTCGACCTCCATTCAGGTTCACTCAATGCTCCCTGGTACCGGCATGTTTCCTGCAACTCGCTGGCCGACTCAAATCAATCGCAATGAGGCATTCCTCCTCTAACTGGTTCAACATTATTGAACTGCTTGAAATGCGGCTGATACGGCCAGTCTTGGCCCCCGCGAATCCAAGGCAACCCAATTTATACTTCTGAGGTGATTTCTTCGCTTGAATCTCTCGACTGGAGCAGGTTTCTGGCGCGTCCGTGCCTCCCGTCTCCGGCGCCGGCAGCGCTCGATACACTCTGTCGCGAGCCCGTCCTCATCACCGGCGCGGGAGGCTCCAACGGTTCCGCTCTGGATCTGCGCTCGCCCTCTCATGCGCCAGTGCGCCTGCTCCTCCTTCAAGCATCCGAGAGCCACCCGTTTGCGCTCCAGCGTGAGAGTGCCGCATTCGGCGCAGAGTCAACCCCGGCCTTCTTCCTCGGCAGCATTGGCAAGTCCGAGTTGCTCGATGAAATCTTCTTCCTCAACTCGCCCTGCCTCGTCTTTCCCGTCGCCGCATTCAAACACGTGCCGCTTTTGGAAGAGCAGCCGCTCACCGGTTTGCTGCGAGATTCTCTCGCTCAGCTAAGGAGGGCGTTCGACGCCCTTGACTTGCCTGCCGCACTCGCCCGTCTTCAAACACTGGTTCCCGACTACACCCCCAGTTCCGCCGTAATGACCATGGCAAAACAGTCAGTCGCACGAGTCTCCCGATGAGTGATACGACTCGCCCTAGGCGCCGCATTGGCATCGTCACCACCTCCCGTGCGGATTACAGCCACCTCTATTGGCCTTTGCGCGAACTGGAAGCTCATCCGGCAGTCGAGTTGGGCGTCATCGTTCTCGGCCCGCATCTCTCGGCAGAGTTCGGAACGACCATCAACGAGATCGAGCGCGACGGCTTTCCAATCAAGGCGCGCATCGAGTGCCTGCTCAGTTCCGACACCGACACCGGAATGGCCAAGACAATCGGCCTCGCGATTCTTGGCCTCGCCGACGCACTGACCGCCTGGCGGCCCGACCTGTTGCTGCTAATCGCCGATCGTTACGAAATGCTGGCGCCCGCATCCGTCGCACTTGCCCTGCGTATTCCCGTCGCGCACATCGAGGGCGGCGAAGTATCGCAGGGCGCTATCGACGACCACGTCCGCAACGCCCTCACAAAGCTTGCTCACGTTCATTTCACCTCGACTGAAACCGCGCGCCGCCGTGTCATCGCGATGGGCGAAGAGTCGTGGCGTGTCCATCGCGCCGGTGCGCCCTCGCTTGACCATCTGCGGCGCTCCACGCTCCTTGATCGCAACGAGCTTGGAATCCCGCCTTGGCCTCACACTCTCAACGCCGTCGAACATCGGCATCCACGATCCTCGCCGCGTGGCATCCCGTCACAATTTTCAGCGACACCAACGCCGAAGCCGATGCTTTCTTTGCCGCTCTCGCCCAGGTCCCAGGGCAGCTTCTCTTCGTCTACCCCAACGCCGATGCTGGCGGCCTGGCCCTCATCAAACGCGCAAATGCTCTTGCCGCAACCCGAGCCGACACCCACATCTTCGTCAACCTCGACGCGGTCACTTACTGGAGCCTTCTTGGCCAGGTGGACCTGCTGATCGGCAACTCGTCGAGCGGCATCATGGAGGCCGCCTCGTTCGCGCTCCCCGTGGTCAACGTCGGCACGAGACAGCAGGGTCGCGAACGCGCCCGCAATGTGCTCGACGCTCCCGCTGAGACCAATGCCATCCGTGCTGCAATCGAGCAGGCTCTCTGTCCGGATTTTCGCGCAGGCCTGCGCGGCATGTCCAATCCTTACGGCGACGGCTCTGCCGCAGCCACCATTTCCCGCGTCCTTACTTCTGTCCCGCTCGAAGGCCTGCTCATCAAACAGCCCGTCGCGATTCCCGGCAAATCCGATTTTGACCGGGAATCGCCGGAGCGCTCATGACGCCGCGTATTCCGCTTTCAGCGCCCGATATCACAGAGGCGGAAATAGAAGCCGTAACTGCCGTCCTGCGCACCCCAAATTTGAGCCTCGGCCCGGAACTGGCAGCCTTCGAAGATGCGCTCGCCGCGTACCACGCAGTCCCACACGCCGTAGCCGTCAGTTCTGGAACCGCCGGCCTCCATCTTGCCCTGCTCACCCTTGGCATCGGCGAAGGGCACGAAGTCATTCTGCCGTCATTTGCGTTCATCGCAGTGGCCAACGCCGTCCTGCAGGTTCGCGCCACGCCCGTCTTCGCGGACATCGACCCGCTCACGCTCAATCTCGACTCCGCAGCCGTCGAACAGGCCGTCACCCCACGCACCCGCGCCATTCTCGTTGTCCACACCTTTGGTGTCCCTGCGGAAATGGACGTCATTCAAGCAATTGCACGCCGCCACAGTCTCGTCCTCATCGAGGACGCCTCTGAAGCCATTGGCGCCGAGTTCGGCGATCCGCCCGGCTCACGCCGTGTGGGCAGCTTCGGAAATCTCGCAGTGTTTGGCTTTTATCCCAACAAGCAACTCACTACCGGAGAGGGCGGTGCCGTCCTAGCCCGTGACCCAGCCCTCACCGCACGCCTGCGAAGCCTCCGCAATCAGGGCCGGGATCCCGCTGCCGGCTGGTTCGATCATGTCGAAATCGGTTACAACTGCCGCTTGTCTGAGCTGGCATGCGCCCTCGGCCGTGTGCAGCTCAGTCGAATCGATGAGATGCTCGCCTTGCGCCGCGCCGCCGCCGAACGCTATCACGCACTCCTCAGTGACCTTCCAGGCCTCGAACCTCCCGCGCTCACACTCCCACGCCGCATCATCAGTTGGTTCGTCTACGTTGTCCGTTTGCCATGGATGCCGAATTCGGAACCCGGCACCCGCGACCGCGTCCAAGCCGCACTCGCCGCCCACGGCATTGCGGCTGGCCGCTATTTTGCGCCCATCCACATGCAACCTGCCTGGCAGAGCCATCCCAGCGCCGCCGTCTGTCTGCCCGTCACCGAATCCATTGCCCGGCGCACGCTTGCTTTACCCTTCTTCAATCGCATTACCCCTGAACAGCAGACAGAAGTTGCCGACGCCCTCGGGCGCGCGATTCGTTCGGAAACGTGAGTTGCAGCCAAAATCCTTTTCTAGCTGCAACAACATTCAGGAAGAACCCCTCGTCTTTCACGAAGAATTCTCCCTCCAATTGTTCAAAAGAGAACAGAATTCCCCGCCAGGCGCCGGTACCATGAGTCGTAACACGATTGCGCTTTGCAGCGCCTCGAGTTGAATGAGACGGTTCGACACATCCACAGTGCCGGATAAGCTTCAGGCAGGAATTGAGATGGGCTCCCCCCTAATTCCCGAAACTGTTCTAGCAAGCGCTCGATTTCAAAACGGAACGTGCACCGCAGTTTTTGCCATCGAGAAGGCGGGGGCTCTCTCTCTGACTTCCTACACTTACCTCATCCGGTGGAGATCGGTAGGTGCCCGAAATGGTGGTCAAAGCATATTCGAAATGCCGTGGCGTCACCGGAATTTATGTCGGTGTCACAAATGTCCGCCGCTTTTTTCCCAAAAGCGTCGTAACCATTGAGTTGCAACTCGATCATTTGCAGATCCAATGCGGGCTGGATCCAGGCTTTTGGCGCGGACAGCCGCAGATTTACGATCCTCGACTCTGCGCCTGGCTAGAGTCCAAGCGCCTGCCCGGCAACCCCGATTGGGAATCGATCCCTCTCGCACTCATTCCTTCTGGCACCAACTCCTTTCGTCTGCAGCCAGTCGCGACCAACGGGCACGATAGGTGCAAACGGCCGCAGGGTAACCCAACCTGAGCCCAGGTGAAATCTGGCAGGCCAACGGCGCCTGCTCATGCAACCCGTTCCTCTTCCCGGACATATCCTTAAGGAATTTCGCGTTGTTCATCTCTAACAGTTCAAATGAACGAAAGAAAGCCGCATGATCGCTTGGCGACAAGATCCAACTGAATGTAGACGTTGATAAGTCATTTTTCGTCTCTCGCTAACTCCAAGCTATAACTCGCGTGTTTCCTCATCGATTCACCGCATCCGTGCGCATGCTCACCAATTGCCGAATAGCTGGTCTAAATCTCCAGATAGATTTAATGAGTCGCGGGCTCGGGGCGCTCCAATTCTCGCTCACGTCAATCGGCGGCTTTATTAGGTCATTGCGCAAAGTTGACTCAACTGGATGGTTCTTGACAGGGAACGAAAAGCGGCGCACTATCTACCCAAATTGGCTCATCAAGTGGTGAGTCCCGGATAAGGAATTGGCGCTGAAGTTTTACAGCACATGCCAGCGCTCGCCGATAACCTCGCTCCCTAAACTCAATTCATCCGACGTTGAAGAGCAGGTAAGTATGGTGGTCAGAACACAGTGCAAAGGTCGCGGCCTCACTGGGCTGCATGTAGGCATCAACAATGTCCGGCGCTACTTTCCCAAGCGGATCTCGGTCATCGAATTGCAGCTGGATCATCTTCAAATACAATGCGGTCTTGACCCTGGCTTTTGGCGTGACCAACCGGATATCTATGATCCCCGGCTTTGCGCTTGGCTTGAGGCTAAGCACCTCCACGGAAAGTGCGACCGTAACCCTGTTCCGCTGGCCATGATTCCCGCCGGTGAAAACTCCTTCCGCCTTCAACCTGTCCATTTGAATGGGCATCCAAAGGCTAAAACGGAGCCTAAAACCGCAGAGTAGATGCTGTGCAACCGTCACCTCGCTCCGTCTGAAGATGTTGTGAATCGTTATGTCTCCTGAGCACTTTTCGTTTTGATTCCGGATAAGGGCAAAGCACCGTTTGCTCTCACCCGTTCCCCACCTTGATAGACTCAGGATGCAATGAACTTTACTGAACTTCAAAAGACCGTTGAGCGCTGTTTTGCCTCCGGCTCCGCTGCCCTTGGTGATCCCTCCGCGATGGATGCCTTCCTTGAATTACGTGGCGCTCTTGAAAAGGGCGAAGCTCGCGCCGCCTCCCCTGATCCCGCTTCCCCCACTGGCTGGCGCGTCAACGGATGGGTCAAACAAGGCATATTGCTGGGCTTTCGCCTCGGCGCTATTAAGGAAACTTTTGCCGCGGGTTTATCTTTTGTTGACAAGCAAACCTTCCCGCTCCGGCACTTCACCTTGGCAGATGGAGTGCGCGTCGTTCCCGGCGGATCCTCTGTGCGCGCCGGAGCCTACGTGGCACGCGGCGCTGTCTGCATGCCGCCCATGTACATCAACACTGGCGCCTGGGTCGACGAAGGAACAATGGTCGATTCGCACGCACTTGTCGGCTCCTGCGCCCAGATTGGCAAGCGCGTCCATCTCAGCGCCGCTGCCCAGATCGGCGGCGTCCTCGAGCCAGTCAATGCCAGCCCTGTTGTGATTGAAGATGACGTGCTGGTCGGAGGCAACTGCGGCGTCTACGAAGGAACCATCGTCCGTCAGAGCGCTGTCCTGGCCGCCGGAACGATCCTCACCCGCGGCACTCCAGTCTTCGATGTCGTCCACGGCACAATTCTGCGCGCGACCGCCGACCTGCCCCTCATCATTCCCCAGAACGCCGTGGTTGTACCCGGCTCCCGCGCCGTCTCCAAAGGCAAAAGCCGCGAATGGGGCCTCAGCGTTTACGCGCCAGTCATCATCAAGTATCGCGACGAAAAAACCGACCTGTCTACAACTCTTGAAGATTTGCTACGCTAGAATCATGAGCTTTCGAACCCTGAAAGTCATACCTATCCTGCGCATCTTCTTGGTCGAAAAAGCACGCGAGTTTTACCTCGACTACGCAGGCTTCCACCTGGACTGGGAGCACCGCTTCGAGCCCGACTCGCCCCTCTACATGCAGGTCTCTCGTGACGGCCTTGTCTTGCACCTCTCTGAACACTACGGTGACGGCTCGCCGGGAACTCGCTTCCAGGTCGATTTCGAGGGTGTTCGCGAATTACGCGCCGAATTGAGCGCCAAAGGCTATCCTTACTGGCGCCCCGGAATCACGAAATCGTTTTGGGGAACCCCACAGTTGAATCTGCTCGATCCATTTGGCAACAAGATCAGCCTCTGCGAACCCAAAAAAGACGAGAGTCCCGCGACTTGAAGTGAATCGAAGAGTGCGCAGCAAGCGCTCACGGGATGGGCCGTTAGTCTAACCCGGAACATCACGAAATGAACGACTGACTTATCGCAGAGCGTTGCCTCTACTTTGGAAGTGGCCGACCATCATCCGTTGCAAAGACTTACTCTACTTCTGTGCACCAGTAACCTGTGGTCGCGGCCGCATTTCATGAAGGCTTATGACCGTGATTCCGCAGGCCCCGGCTGATCCAATTGTCGTTCATGAGGACCTGCATCGGGTTCGCCGGGGACATCAAGCAATTCAGCAACCCGAGGCGCGTTCAGAATAGATTCGAATTACCCGACCGGAATGAAGTCGCAGGGTCAAAGCCTTGCTTTGCATGAGACATGCAGTGCAGCCTCGGCTCAAATGGAGCGGCGAAAGACCGCGTCACGTGCAATCGGTCCATCACAATAAACCTTGTCCGCAGCCCGTCGACGGTTCTCGGCAGCTCCCTGGGGATTTGCTTGCGGTCCACATAAATCACTAGCGCCGCATCCTTCGGATTGTCGAGGCTCTGTCCGACGCCCACACCGAAAAACGCCGCATTCTGCTGCATCAGGCTGTGGGCTAGTTGCCGCTCGATGTTCTCTGCCTGGTTCAGCGTTGCGGCCGTCAGCGCAGTCGTGCCCGCGATCGTGTTGGCCATCGGCGCTGCCCCAATCGCCACTGCACGTGCGTTCGTCGGAACGACCAGGGTGCGCACGCCCTCGACCGTAACCGGAACATTCACTTGCGTGCTCTCATTCACATAGACAATCACCGCGCCTTCACCAGAATGATCGCTGCTCTTGCCCATCGCTACACCCAGAATGCCGGTTGCAGGGTTCACCAGCATACGGGCCGCCGCCAGCGCCTGCTGAACCCGTGCTATCTCTCCATCACTCAGCGCGACAGCCTGCGCTGCCGCCACTGTGCTGTCCCCATAGCTTAGGCAACTTACTGCATGGTCGGCTCCGCCCACGAACGTGTAGCTCGTTCCGCCGCCTGCTTGCGCGCTCAGTTCGCTCAGAACGTCTCCCACCGGATTGGCCACTCCCTGCCCTACACCCGACGCGTCGGTCCCGCCGGCGAAGTAGAGGCCCACGGGCTCGGCATCGTTCGCATCCACCACCAGGGCGCCCGAGTCACCCGCATCGCTGAAGCGATTGCCGCTGATGGCCAGTTGGTTGGTGAAGACCTTGGTCAAATACGGTTTGGTCTCGGCGCAATCCAGGTAGTAGTCCACTGAAATATCTAAATTGACCGCAGAAACTCCGGCGCAGGTCAGCCCCGTCGTCCTTCCGCTCTTTGCCACCCGTAGTTGTAGTTCCGCCGTCTCGCCCTTGCCGCCTGTCGAAGAGATCCCAGGAGGCGCGGCGGCCAGTGTACCGTCGGCCTGCCGCGCCCCCAATTCCAGAATGCTGCCCGCAGCATCTACGCTATGCGAAGCCACCTGCGCGATAGCCGCATCCACATTCGTCTGGGCTGACTTAAGCGGTAACCATCCGGTCAGCGAGCCCACTGGAACTGTTCCCGCGCCGTCTCCGTTGGGCGTGCAGTTGTTGTCGATCAGGCCCGGCTGCACAATGGCGTCTCCCACGCTGGAGTGGTCGCTCTGCGCCAGCACATGATTATTGCTCAGCAGGTATTGGCGCCCGCTGCTGTCCTCGAGCAGAGAGCCCAGAGTTCCGCTGCAGCAGTCCACAATCACGTTGCCGCTGGTGTCAAAATCGTTGTTGTTGCCGCCGGAACTACCAAGCAGCATGGGCGCAGTCAACTGCCCCTGGTGGCCCGCGGGGTTGCTCGTCACTCCTGCTGTATTCAGCAGCACCTCGGCCTCGGTCTTCGCCGCCGAATCCCCCGCCGTCGCCACCACGTAGGTCACTTCAGTCGCCGCAATCGTTGCCGGAGCGATATAAGTCACCGTGCAAGAAGTGAATCCCTGCTTTGAGCGCTCGCAGTTGGTGGCGCTCAGTGTTCCTTTTCCGCCGCTTGAGCCCGTCGGCCTATCCGCCAGCGCAAACTGGATGCCGGCGCTGCCGCCCGCCTCTGCCAGAAACCCAGTGATCGCAGTGCTACCCCCTGCGCCAAGAGCCACATTTTCCGGCGTGAGCGGTTGCAGGAATCCCGGCGTCAATGTAAGCACTGAGGTTGCCCTCACGCTGGGATTCGTTGCCAGCGTCGCCGTCACCTGCACCTGCACTCGATCGGCAGTCAGATAACTGGGAGGAGTGTACTGTCCGCTCGCGCTAATCGCGCCTGCACCGGCCCGGTCGTCCCCACCGGCCACCGACCAGCTCACCGCGGCCGGTCCGCCACCCACAAGCGTGGCCGCATATTGATTTACCGGAATGCCCTTGGCGTTCGCAGAGTTGCATCCGGTGCAATTTGTATCAACGGTGGCCGTTGCAGGAGAAACAGAGAACGTCGCGTTGGCGGGATTGGCGGTCACAGGACCCGCTCCGCACCCTGCGAGCGCAGCCAGCAATGGAACCACCAGTGCCGAGGCAAGTCGGAACCCGGCGCCGCGCATACTTCTGCCGAAAGGGCTGGAGCCCTTAAGTAACACGTCCGTCGTGGTTTGCGTGACAAGCGGCAATATCGGCCAACCTCGTTTCGGCTCGCGGGCGTACCCTTCTGATTCGACGCGCCCATGGCATCAAGGCTAAACCATCTACCGCTCCAGTCATTCGCGAAAAGCTCGTGTCAAAGCCGCCAGGACAAACTGCGGTAACCCGCTGCGACAACACCAGTCCCAGAAACCCTTCCAATCCCTTCGTCCGAGACTGCCAGAATGAAGGTCAGCGCCGTCCCAATCGCCCGCCACGGCAGTACGCATCGTCCTGCTGGTGGCCAACTGACCGAGTTGTCGCAAGCAAGTTGTGCTTGTCTTCCCGGCCCTGTTCAGGCCCAATGGAGCGAAAATCTCGGCCTGCTTCAATGCCGGGTCAACACCGCCTTCGGCCACAACTTGCGGCTTGGAGTCGTAGATCTTCGTCAGCCCCTCAATTTCGACGATCAATGCGACTCACCTGAGTGAAGGGAAGGAACATGCGCGCCATCTTCGGGGTATCGCGCCGCCGCGATGTGGGTTAGAATCTGCACTACTCAACCCCAGGGAAGGAGATTTTCACCATGCCCAAGTTCGTAATCGAGAGGGAGATTCCAGAAGCTGGGAAGCTGTCTCCGGAACAATTGCAAGCCATCTCACAAAAGTCGTGTGGCGTTCTCCGCGACATGGGCCCCAGGATTCAGTGGCTGCAAAGCTATGTCACCGACGACAAAATCTATTGCGTCTACATTGCCCCTGATGAAGATACAGTTCGCAAGCACGCCGAATTGGGCGGCTTCCCCGCAAACCGAATCTCACGAATTCGGATGGTGATTGACCCCACAACAGCTGAGTGACCGCAACGACTGGTCAGAACAATCGCTGCCAGCTCCTGTTCGCTTCACTTCCAACCCGTCACCCAACTCGGCCCTTGAGAAGGGACCAGCGGGGCCGTCTGCGCTCGTTTCCGGCGAGCTAAATTGGGAATCCGCTATCGCGTCCATTGGGCAAATTCGTGAAAACATGAGCCTCGCCCGCGATCAGGCGTACCAAATACAGGGAGTGCTTCCGATGTCAGGATGCTCCAAATCGCAATCGAAGTTGCGAGTGGCCATGTAGCGCAAGTTTCAAAGTTTGGTCCTTAAGTACAAGGCCGTGAGAAACATTAAGCAGAAAAGCCGCATCGGCTTTCGCGAAGAATCAGCGGACCGAGCGACAGCATTCGAGTTTTCTCTTCGCCAGTACTAACACTCAGGTAACTAATAATAATCTCTAATGCGTGACACAAGTCACATATTATTATTACTAACGGGGCAACGATCAAGTTATCGAGCGATAGAAGAGGAGTCACAGTTCCTTCAGGGATCAATGATTCCGGGGCGTTTCTTCCTCATTCAGCTGGCTGTGTGCCCATTTCCACGATTCTTAAGCGTATAGCGTTAGCCGGTGATTCTGAAAGCTGCCGAAATGGGAATCACGGTGGCCTGAAGTCGCTTCACAGGGGGAGCATGCAACCCATTAGAGACGAGCGCGGACAGACAACGATTCTCCTTGCAGTCTTGATGGGGTTCGTCTTCCTCGGCTTCCTGGCCGTTGCGGTGGACGTGGGGTTCTTGTTCCACGCCAAGCGGATGGCGCAGTCGGCAGCAGATGCGGCTGCCGTCGCAGCAGCTGAGGAGGCCAGTGCCGGCAATACAGCCAACGAGCAGACGGTCGCCAATGCAATGGCCAAACTGAATGGCTTCGATACAACCCTCAGTACAAATCCCGCCACAGTGACTCTTTCCACACCTACCTCGGGAAGTTATTCGGGGGCGTCAAGCTACATTCAAGCCGTGGTGTCTAAGCCGATTCCTACATTCCTGCTCGGCGTCTTCAAGGGCAGCGCAACAACCGTTACGGTTGCAGCCAGGGCCGTCGCGGGCGGAGGCCTCAGCAGTCCCACTTGCATCTGCCTTGAGTCGCCAACAGGAATGGGCCTGAACATGAGCAACAACGGCCAGATCGTCGCGCCGCAATGCGGCGTCACCGTAGACTCAAGCAGCAGCAACGCAGTTGGAGTAGTTGGAAGCGCTGGGCTCAATGCTCTTTCGCTCGGCACCGTGTCCAGCACGTGGGACAACTCGGGCAACATAAACAACAACGGCAAGATCTCATCGACCACGAAGATCGTCCAGGGCATCACCAATCAATGCAATCCAACTTTAACGGTACCTACCCTTCCCCCGGGAATTACCTGCTATAACAATCCGATCCAGGGTTGGGTTCTTCCCGGATATACGGCCAATTACACCTTGCCCCTCCAAAACGTGACCGAAACGAATGGCACGAACGTCAACGAAGTTGCGACAAGCGGCGTCATCTGCTTCAACAGCCTCGACACCAGCCAGGCCGCCTCCGTCACGTTTTCACCCGGCTACACCTACTACATCAAGGGCAACTTCTCCACTGGCGGAGGCGCACCCATCAGTGGGAACAACGTGACCTTCTATGTCGGCGGAACTGTGAACATCGCCAATGGTGTGACATCTAACCTTTCCGCCCCGACAGTTGGAACAAATCCGGCAGTCCCTCAAACCCTGTTTTATGCAATGGGCAGCAGTGTGACCATTCAGGGCGGCTCAAACTCGAATTTCTCTGGGCTTGTTTACGCTCCAAACGCGGCTGTGACGCTCAATAACGGAACCGGAACAACACTGAATATGGACTTCGTGGCCCAGACCTTGAACATCTCCGGAGGCGCAACCCTGAATAGCTATGCCACGGCAAATCTTGGAACCTTGAATCTCTCGGTTGCAAAGCTCGCTGAGTGAGGAATCAATAAAATGATGCAATCCTTCTTTCGAAGTATTCAAAGTTGGCGGTCGGCCATTCTGGCAGGCTGCAAGCGATTAAACGACGATGCCGGAAATGCAATGATTGAGCTGGCCTTTGTGGCTTCGATTTTTGGCGCGCCATTATTGGTCGGTACGGGCACGACTGCGCTCATGGTTTACGACTCGATCGAAGTCACCAATGCGGCTCATGCCGGTGCATCCTACGGAATGATCAGCTCGACCTTTGCGTCCGACACCTCAGGAATCACCGCTGCCGCCAAAGAAGAGGCGGCCGAGATTGGCAGCAATCTCACCGTAACGCCCACGGCCTATTATGCCTGCTCTGCCGCGCCAGACGGTACCCAATATACAACTCAATCTGCAGCCAATACGGCGTGCACTGGCGTTTCGAATCATAGCCTGCAATTCGTGAAAGTGGTTACCAGCGCATCCATTCCTACGCCGTTCAATTTGCCAGGAGTTCCAAGTACGTTCGTCCTTAGCGGGAGATCCATTATGGAAGTGGAGGAATAGCGATGGCGGCCCGAAATCCGCTTCGGCGGACGATTGTTCATAATGCGGGCTGGCCATTAGGCGCTGTGCAAGCTCTGTATCATCGCGGACTACATTCACTCCGCCGGAACGGCCGGAACGAAGGTGGAAAATGCAACGAAGATGGGCAGGCGCTCGTAGAGTTCGCCCTCACCTCCTGTATCGTCTTCGGCTTCGTCTTTTGCCTCATCGAGTTGTGCCTGGCCTTCTATACGCATTGCCTCATTTCCGAAACAGCGAGAGAGGGGACTCGCTACGCCATGGTTCATGGCGCAACCTGCGTTACCGCATCGCAGGCTTCATGCACGGCCACAGCTTCGAGCGTGAATGCCTATGCTTCAGGTCTCGGGTGGCCCAATCTCGGCGGCGGCACGCTCAGCGTGGCAACCACATTTCCTGATGGCAACCAGAATCCGGGAAGCCGCGTACAAGTCAGCGTCAATTACGTCTTTCCAATCACGCTGGTCTTCGTGCCGAAGAATTCAATCTCTATGTCGTCCACATCGGAAATGTATATCGTTCAATGAAATATTCACGTCATTCCGGCGCCGTGGACCACATGATTCCAACCAGACGCCCCTGGCACAAGTCCGAGAAATGAGACATCAGCCGCCCCGATCGCGCCAATTTCGTACCACCTTTGGGTTATCTAAAGGACCACCACAGCACGTCATTGACCACCTTCCTCGTAGCTGCCCAAACCTCAGTCACCTTCTACCACCCTTGGGTTATTGATAGTTAAGAAACTACAATGCTACACATTAGAAGCAAGATAGATATTGCCCCTTGGCACTCAATCGTTGGCGAGTATCTTGATGGAGGAAAAATGGCAGTCAGTGGCCTGATCTCAAATGAAAGCGACTCTATCGATATGAAACTTGGTAGCGGAAATACATTTGTCGACTTTTTCAAGTCTATATTCGGCATGCAAAGTCCCGTCTCTGTCGAAGGCTATATGAAGAAAGCCGACTCAGATGACATCGTCATGTTCAGCGAATCTCCACGTGCTGCATCGTGGGTTCCTCTCCCCGTACGACGAGTACGGTCACTGGAGTATTTTGGGCGTGAGTTCATTCCGGACGGAGTCTGTGCAAAGGTGCGACTGACCCTCTAATTTAAGATGTCGTTCGGCGCCCTTGGAGAAACCGCGAATGGGCGCCATTGCACCGCGACAATTGTTGACACTTTCGTATCCCGGCTTCAATTTATTTTGTGCGACGCGGCAGGCGGTAGTCTGACATGCTGAGCCGTTCGTAGACGTGCAGGTCATGAGACGCTTTCGACTCAGAACCGGTCTGTTCCGCGGCGCATACATCGTCCACATCCTCGAATGCGGTCACTCTCTTCATTTTACCGACACGACCAGCTTGCCAAAATGACTGGCTTCCTCCATAAGGGTCAGAACCTCCTGCGCCTGTGACCATTTAAAGCAACTCAGCACCGGCCGTAACCGGGCTGCCGCAATGAATCGGTTCATCTCCTCGAAATCCCGCCTTGATCCCACGTAGATCCCCTGAATGCAGATCATCTTGTGCAGAATGGTGGACAACGGCAACGGTTCCGAAGGACCTGACAGCACTCCGATCTGTGCAATAACCCCTCCCACTCGGATGGCCCGCAGCGACCGCGGCAAGGTGCCTATTCCGCCCACTTCCACCACGAGATCTACACCTTCACCGCCTGTCTGCTCCTTCACCCAACGGTCCCATTCCGGGTGGTCGCGATAGTTCAGTCCCGCATCGAGACCCAGTGCCATCGCTTGCGCTAGCTTCTGCTCGCTCCCCGAGATGCCCAGCACGCGCATTCTCATCTGCCGGGCAAATTGAAGCGCAAAGATGGACACCCCGCCCGTTCCCTGGATGAGGACCGTTGATTCGGGTTTCAACTCGCCCGCAGCGAGCGCGTTCCATGCCGTGACGGCAGCGCACGGCAGTGTCGCCGCCTCTTCGAAACTTAGGTGTTCGGGCACGGCAACCAGTCCGTCAGCATGCAACACCACATACTCGGCGAGCATCCCATCGACGTCGCCTCCCAAAGCGCCTTTGGTTTTGGCGGCCGTCGGAGGTCCGTCGAGCCAGTTCTGCATAAATATCCCCGCAACCCGGTCCCCCGGCCGCCATTGAGGGACTCCTTCGCCCACCGCCTCCACTGTGCCCGCACCGTCTGAACATGGAATCCGTGGCAGCCGCAGTCTGGGGTTGTAGAGTCCTTTCACCATCAGCAGATCGCGATAGTTGAAAGAAATCGCACGTATCTTTACCAGTACTTCACCCGGCCCTGGATCTGGTGTTCGCCGCTCCACAAACCTTAAAGAATCAATGCCAAACGCCGGAATCTCCCATACATGCACGCGCTAACCTCCGGCCGCCGGGTGGGCGGCAAGTCAATTTACGGGACACGCACCCAAAACGCCCCCGTAAAATGAAGATATGGCTCGTGGTTGGGAAAGTAAATCCGTGGAGGAGCAGATGGCGAGTGCCGCGCAACAACCGGAAATGAACCCCGGCAACGGCTTTGTGAGCGAAGATGCACGACGGCTTGCGGCGCTGAAGCATGCCGAACGTGAACGCAAGAAACAGGCCCTCCACCTGCAGCGCGAAAACATCTTGTCGCAGAAGACGTCTAATCCGGCCCGCCGTGCCGCTCTTGAGGCTGCGCTCACACAGATTGAGTCTCAGATCGCAGCCATCGAATAGATGCCTCACCGCCATTGGCAGGCATTCTCCGCCTGTCCAGCTATTCGTCTCGCGAGAAGAGCAGTGAATTGGCCTGCTGTACGGGCGTCAGCGTCACACGCGCAATATTCACATGCGCAGGACGGCTCGCAGCCCATACAATCACATCGGCTACGTCCTCCGCGGTAAGCGGCTTCACCCCCTTGTATACCTTCGCCGCGCGCTCAGCGTCGCCATGGAAGCGCACCAGGCTGAAGTCCGTCTCTACCATGCCGGGGTCCACGCTTGTCACCCGCACTGGCGTTCCCAGCACATCCTGGCGCAGTCCATCGTTGATGGCCCGCTCGGCGGCCTTGGTCGCGCAGTAAACCGCTCCGTTGGGATAGGTGAGCTCCCCGGCCGTCGATCCCAGGTTGATGACATGGCCTCGGCCGCGCACGACCATCCCCGGCACCACGGCACGGGTCACATAAAGCAAACCTTTCACATTGGTGTCGATCATCTCTTCCCAATCCTGGATTCTGCCTATGTAAAGCTTGTCCAGGCCGCGGCTGAGGCCGGCATTATTGACCAGTACGTCAACCTCACCCCACTCCGGGGGCAGATCGTCGATCGCCTGTTGCACCGCACGGAAATCGCGCACGTCTAGGTCGATGGAGTGAACGGCGGTTGCACCAATTTCCAAAGCGCGCGCGGCAACCTCGGTCAGTTTTCCAGCGCGTCGTGCTGCAAGCAGCAATTTCGCCCCTTTGGCGGCAAAGGCGAGCGCTGTAGCCGCTCCAATGCCTGCGCTTGCGCCGGTAATGAAAACAATGCTTCCTCTAAAGCTCATGGCACTATCCTAACCAAACGCCTTCAAAGGCTGCGTGACGCCGGGTACGATCTTATAGCGATTTCTTCGTTGCGGCTTCTCAAGCGCGGGCGGCGTCAAATGCATCGTCCCGCATCAATCCTGCGACCCGCCCCGCCGCCGGGCCATGCGGTATTGGCCTACGGCCCAGTCTTCCCCGCCCAGACCCGCTTGAGACGCCTGCGAAAACACTTCGGCCAGATCGTCAGCAAGGCTCAGGCGCGTATGACGGCTGGCGGCGGCTTCGCGCAGCAGGCGAAGGTCTTTCGCGCCGAGTTCGATGGTGGCGCCGACATGCTCGGGCGGATGCAGCATCACCTTTCCGTAGGCGGCATAGAACGGCGACTGGAACAGTGCGCTGTTGACGGCTTCAAGGAACGCTTCCGGCGCAATGCCCTGCGATTCAGCGTAAACAAAAGCTTCGCCAAGCGAGTGAATCATTGCGCTGATGAGAAAGTTCCCGCCCAGCTTGAGAGCGTGCGCCTGGCGCGGCTCGCTCCCTACAAGCGAAATTCCCCGCGAGAGCGGCTCGAGCAGCGGACGCGCTGCAGCCACCGCTGCCGGCGCACCCGCCGCCACGATCCAGAGCCGGCCCTCTTCGGCAACATTCGGCCGGCCAAACACTGGGGCGGCCATATAGAGCTGGCCGCGCCGGGTATGCTCGGCAGTCAGCCTTTCAGACATCGCCACGCTGATGGTGCTGAACGATATGTGGAGCGCGCCCTGCGCAAGTGCGTCGAGAGCCCCGCCTGTCCTGAAGAG
This sequence comes from uncultured Acidobacteriaceae bacterium, assembly GCA_963780515.1. Taxonomy (GTDB): domain Bacteria; phylum Acidobacteriota; class Terriglobia; order Terriglobales; family Acidobacteriaceae; genus Telmatobacter. Next base: position 263,898 of record CAWACG010000012.1, on the reverse strand, counting down.
AACATCCTCATGGGCCGCATCGTCAAAGAGCATAGTCATCATGGCCTCTGCGCCCTTCACCGCATCCGCAGGGGTGGCCGCAACTTCTACACCCTTTGCGGCAAGCGCTTCGGGCCGCCCGACGCTGCGATTCCAGACGGTGACATCGTGCCCCGCAGCCACCAGGCGTAGCGCCATCGGCAATCCCATCTTGCCCAATCCCAGAAATGCAGCTTTCATCGTGAGAACTCCCAAATCCTCAACGCCGCCTCACCGGCGTGCGGCTACGCCATCCCGCACACAAGACGGCGGCTCGACGGAACACACCTTGCCGAATGGCACGGCACATCCATTTTCTTTCTCAGAGATGATTCCGGGACATGCCCGGATGCAACCGTGCCCGCCTCTACTGCGGCGCCATCAGATGATGAGCAATCGCAAACAGCGCCAGCTCCAGGCGTGTCGAAACGCCGGTCTTGTCAAAAATATTCGAAAGATGGCGTTTTACGGTCTCTTCGCTCAGGCCAAATTGTTTGGCAATATCGCGGTTGCTGCATCCTTCCACGATGCAGCCCACGACCTCGATCTCACGCGGAGTAAGGCCATAGGTCTTGTGCTGGGGCGGGGCAGCCTGCTGCATCAGGTCATGCAGTGCCGAAACCAGGTTCACGACACGCTTGCCGCCAATCCAGTAGTCGCCTGCGCAAACCGTGCGGATAGCCGTCTTCAGATGGCCCGCAAGGGCGTCTTTCAGTACGATGCCGCGAGCTCCAATGTGGAGCGCCTCGATGATCTGTTGAGTGGTAATCGTAGAGGTGAGCAGAAGAATCTTCACCGTGGGTGAGCCCTTCAGGATGGCTCGCATGGCCTCTAGGCCGGGCAGGCGCGGCATTGCCACGTCCAGCAGCAGGATATCCGGCAATAGCTCGAGCGTCTGTGTGATCGCCTCATCGCCGTCGTCGGCATCGCCAACCACGTCGAATCCTTCTTCCTCAGTGAGCATGTTGCGCACACCGATGCGAACCACTGGGTGGTCGTCCGCCAATACGATTCGTGTCAGTCGTTCCACCTTTGCGGCGTTCCTCCAATCAGAGGACTCAGAAAACGGTGCTGCGCAACAGAACATGCCCGCGCCAATCGCAACCGTCCTGACTCCGTTAACCTGCTGGGCAAGAGTCACATTGCCTATGCTGGAAATTCTACCTCAAGCATACGCTCCAGGTTCTGTGTGGCCGCCTGTAATTCGCGGAGCACCACCGTAGAGTTATTCAGTTGGTCACTCTCAGACTCCAGCATTGCGCCAAGCCGGGCAGCTTCACGGGCCCCCGCCATGCCACACCCGCCCTTGATAGCGTGCCCAATTCGCCGGACCTCCGCTGCGTTCCCTTGGGCAATCGCCGTCTCAAGCAAAGCGCTCCTCTTCCTAAGGTCCTCGGCCACAGCGGTATAGACCTGTCGTACAACCGGCTCCGGCATCATCTGCCGGAACTGCGCCAATGTCTCCGCACTGACCACTGGCTCTTGCGCGGCCGTGCCGGCATCTTCCGTGATCCGGGCGTGCTTCGCCAGCAAGCTCTGTAGCGCGTCCGGACCAAATGGCTTCAGCAGGAAGCCGTCCGTGGCAGATTTCAAGTCGTCTGGCGGAGTACTCCCGCTGATGGCATAGATTGACGCCTTGCTTCGGGTGCGCAGCTCCTCAATGAGTTTCACTCCGTTGAGGCCCTCCATCTGCACATCCACCAGAATCACCTCCGGGACGCATGTGCCCATATCCAGCATTCTTATCGATTCAGCGCCATCGGCCGCCGTATGCAACATGTACCCGCTCAGAGTAAGCACGGTTGCAATCACCTCGCGGCTGACAAGGTCATCGTCGATCAACAGGACTGTGGGAAGGTTGCGATCTGAACCTATGCCGAGCATCTCTTCAGTCCTCTTTCACCGGGATTGTCACCGGCCTCATTCGTTCGCGATGGAAACCTCGTGGAGCCAACCTGGCGCCTTGAGCAGTTCGCGCGGCCGAGAACCATCTGCCGGACCGACCAGTCCGTCCCGTTCCATCAAATCAATCAAATGCGCCGCACGTCCATACCCTATCCGCAACCTGCGTTGCAGCAGCGAGGTTGAGGCTTTTCCAAACTCAAAAACCAGCCTCACAGCGTCGTCGAACATCGGGTCGTTCTCGTCGGGATCGCTGTTCGAGCCGTCTGGGCTGGGGCGCTCGTCCCTGGGCGACTCCAGGAAGCCTTCAACATACTCTGCCTGACCCTGGTCCTTCCAGAACGAAACCACCGCAGCAGTCTCTTTCTCGCTTACGTAGGGTGCATGAAGCCGCATCAGTCGGCTGGTGCCAGGCGGCAAAAAGAGCATGTCGCCGCGCCCCAGCAAGGCCTCCGCGCCGTTCGTGTCCAGAATAGTTCGGGAGTCGACCTTCGTCGCCAGCCTGAAGCTGATGCGCGTTGGAATGTTGGCCTTGATCAGCCCTGTGATCACGTCCACGCTAGGCCGCTGCGTAGCCAGAATCAGGTGAATGCCAACTGCCCGCGCCATCTGAGCCAGCCGCGTGATCGATTCTTCAACGTTCGAGCGGTCAAGCATCATCAGGTCAGCCAGCTCATCGATGATGATCACGATGTAGGGCAATGGCGCTTCGTCTTCGCCATCGGAGAAGAGCGACGGCATCGCGGCCTCAAAAAGCTTGTTGTACTGGTCTATGTTCCGCACGCTGCGGCTGGCCAGCAGCTTTAAGCGCCGCTCCATTTCGCGCACAGCGTTGCGCAGCGCGTTGGCCGCCAGCTTGGGTTCCGTGATAATCGGTGTAAAAAGATGCGGAATGCCTTCATACATGCCCAGTTCCACACGCTTGGGGTCCACCAGGATCAGGCGCACCTGGCTCGGCGTGGTGCGGAAAAGCAGGCTCATGATCATGGCATTGATCGCCACCGACTTGCCAGACCCTGTTGAACCCGCGATGAGCACGTGCGGCATCGAAGCCAGGTCGGCCGTCACTATGCGGCCGTTGATGTCCTTGCCCATAGCCAGCGTCAGGCGAGATCGCGCCTTGCCGAAGGTCTCGGACTCCAGTACGTCGCGCAGGTGAATCGTCTCCCGCTCATGGTTCGGCACCTGAATGCCAACCGTACTCTTGCCCGCCATGCGCTCAATCAAAATGCTTTCAGCCCGCATCGCCAGGCATAGATCCTCAGCCAGCCCGGTAACGCGACTGTATTTCACCCCCGCCTCAGGTTTGAATTCGTACGTTGTGACCATCGGCCCCGGGTTAATCTGAACCACTTGTCCCGTCACATCGAATTCGGCACATTTTTCTACCAGCACCTTGGCCTCTTCGCGCAACTCGTCCTCGCGAACTACTTGCGGGCCCATGCCGGCATTCAGCAGCGTGCTGGCCGGCAGTTTGAAGCCGCTCACATGCTTCGGCGGTACGGTCACCGTGCGCACATCCGCATCCGCGCGTTCGTGAATTGCAATCTCGAGCGGCGCATGTTGAGGCGCGGCGGGCGCGGGCGCCGCTTCGTATACAGGGCGCGCAGGCACCGTCTCAACCGGCCGCAGCGAAGTGGGCGAGGCTGCACCTGGCTTACCCTCCGCCAACGTTCGCTCCCAGATGCTTGCGCGACGTGCCGTCCCCTGCTCTTCGGCGTGCTGGGGAGCCGTCCGCTGATACGCCGGAATCTCGTCCACTGGGTCAGGCTCAAGAGCCCGCTGCCGGCGGCGAAACAGTGAAGTCAGCCGGCCCAATCCCTTGGCGCTCGGTTCCGGCAAGGGTTCCGGCTCCGCGCCAATGGCTCCAGTGAACAGCCTCTGCGGCGCCCCCGGCGATTCCTGTTCGGCACGCGCGGCTTCGCTCTCCGCCCTTATCTCTGCGCGCTCTTCGCGCCAGTTCCGCAATCGATCGTTCCACGACAGGATTTGAATCCAGCGATCCTCGATCCCGGTCTTCAGAGCCCAGAAGCTTACCGCGGAAGCAAAGTAGACCCCCGCAACTGCCAGCACGGCCGCAACCAGCCATGCGCCCGGCAGGTTCAGGTAAACAACCAGCGTGCCGGCGATCAACCGGCCCATCACGCCCTCCACAGGCACTGCGTGTAACCAGCGCCAGTGCCAGGGGAGCAATCCAAGCACGGTGGGCACAAACACCATGGCCATAGCGCAGCCAATCCATCGCAACCAGGCAGTGCCCCCGGAGTGCGAGCGCATCCAACTCCAGCCCACTCCGCCCAGCCACAGAGGCAAAAAGAAGCAGGCAATGCCAAGCGATTGCAGCAGCAGGTCGCTCAACCATGCGCCAAACAAGCCGATCCAGTTATGCACCGCATGTGGTAGAACCACGTCGGTCGCCGTGTTCAGAGAGGGGTCCGAAGGATGATAGGTAACAAGAGCAAGGAAAAGGAGGGCTGAGACCAGTGCCAGCACAAGCCCCAGGAACATGTTCAGGGCTCGGCTGCGCGTCGGCGAAAGTACTATCGGAATGGGCTTCATTAAGGGGACGCCTCCGCTCCCTGGCCGCCGCGGACCTGCCACGAACAAGCCGTCAGGACGGACGGAAAAATCCCAGAGCAACCTTTATTATCTGTTCTGCGGAAGAGGTTTCCGGGCAAAACGAGGCGGGGGGAACCTTCGGCATTACCAGAGATCCTGCGTCACTCTGTGCCGGCATCTGGAGCTCTCTTTCTTGATCCGTCGTCCCTCTAAATGCCGATGCCGCGAGTTCCCAGCGGCCACTGCGGCGTAGCTGCTCTCAGAGCCCCATGAATCTCCGGCCGAACAGCAGTAGCGCAATGGCCAGCACGATCCGGTAGACAGCGAAAACCACAAAACCATGCTTCCGCACCCACATCAGGAACCATTCCACTACTCCCAGCGCGACGATGAACGACACCACAAATCCAATCACCAGCACAATCCAGCGCTCCGAGTTCATCACCACATGAGCCGCGGCAACGGCTGCCCCGGCCGCCTTGCTGGGGTGAATCTCCTTCAACAGGTCGTATCCCGTCGCCGCCAGCATGGTCGGAATCGAGAGCAGAAAACTGAATTCCAATGCCGAAGGCCGATCAAGCCCCACAAGCTGCCCTGCCGCAATGGTGGACATCGAACGCGAGAGTCCCGGAAAGATGGCCGAAAGGGATTGGCAAAGCCCAATCCATATGGCTTGCCCCATGCTCATCTCTTCCACATGCGTCGTGGTCGGCTCGTAGCGGCCTGCTCTCACGTCTACGATCCACATCACGATCCCGCCGATCAGCAGCGCCATCGCCATCACGGTCAGGCTGCCCAGGTTCCTGTCGCTCCACTTCTTTAGTGCCAGCGCCGGCACCGATGTACAGCCAAACGCGATCAGCGTAAGAGAAATGGGATGAGTGAGCCAGTTCCGGTCCCCGCCCTCACCCTTCGGAAAGGTGCGTACGAATCCAAGAATCCGCTCCAGGTATAGAAGCAGCAGCGCCAGAATAGCTCCCGCCTGAATCACGATCGTGTACATTTTCCAGTACGCATCGTCCAGAGGGATCCTCATCAAAGCTTCTGTAATCCGCAAATGCGCCGTCGAGCTGACCGGCAGAAACTCGGTCAGACCCTCCACAATGCCCAACAGGACAGACTGAATGTAGACGTTCAAAAAGCCTCCGGCATAAGTTTTTCGATTTCCGTCAACCCAGAACTACTTCCGTCGGTTCATTCGTGCTCGATCCCATAAACAGGAATACCCTGATCTAATTTGAACACGAGCGCCGCTGCCCGCCAGGTGTAATCCGACTGCGGGAACTTATCTTTTAACTTTGCCGCCAGTGCGCGTGCGTGATTGTGTGCATCGTCTTGTTTCTTGTCGCTTCCGTCCGCGCCGTACATATCGGTCAGCACCGCTTGCCTGTATACCGCCTGGTACAACGCCTGTGCCGTATTCGGCCCGTCAGGATGCTCATCGGCGTATTTCTCATAGATATCCGATTCCTTCTCAGGGCATTTGGGCGAGCCCTGCCAGTCGCCGCAGAGCTTGTTGTCGATCCGGTCAAAGTCCGCCAGGTCGGCCCACCGCGTATGCGGATACATCTTCGCAACCTTCTTAAGATTGTCTTCGTCCATCTGCTCGCGCAGATAAGGGTCGCGATCCTTTGCCGAAGGAAGAGTCGACAGATCGGCCTTCTGAATCTGCCAAAGAATATCCGCCGCGCGCCACGCGGCCTCCGGAGCTAGTGGCGAGTTCGGAAACATTTCAGCCAGTCGCCGATAAAGCAGGTGCGCGCTGCGAGCCGCATTCACCGGACCGCGAGGATCAGATGCAAGCGCTTCCTGGTTGGCTGCCGAGCCCATCAGCACCAGGTCCCCATTTGGTGTCGTCTCCTCCACCACCCCCTTGGCCTCCATCCAACCGGAAATGGGCGGTGGCGTCTCATTACTGCCGAACAGCGGCTCGTCGCTCGAATGTTCTTCCTCTATGTCCGTGTTGGCGTAGACGCGCATCCATGGGCCGCTCTTTTCGGCCACTACCATCTCTCGGCCAATCTGCACCCGGTCCACCTTCTGCGCACTCAAATCAGGCGAGACATAAAGCCAGGTAATCCGCAGAACGGTGCCGCGCGGACCGGCCATCGGCTTCACAAGCTGCGGCTTCTTGTCCGCGTGCGCGACGAGCGCGACGCAAAAAACACCAAAGAACAACGCGAGCGTTTGGGGAACGGCGATTCGGGGTGCCGAAAGCTGAAGCTTCTTCACATTAAAAATCATAGTCGAACGACGTTACGGCTTGCCTTCGGTAAGCACCCTGGCCAGCAACTCGGACGCAACATTGCCACCGCTCACCACCGCCACCGCCGTGCGATAAGCCGGCAACTCCTTGCCGTGGAATAGCAATGCAGCTAGAGCCACCGCTCCGCTTGGCTCGGGGATCAGTCGAGTGACGGCCATGATGGCCCGCATGGCGGAGCGAATCTCGGCTTCCGTCACCGTAAGAATCCCGTCCACAAATGCCTGAATATGAGCGAAATTGCGTTCTCCCACGCTCTGCGTCCGCAAACCGTCGGCAATGGTCCTGCTCGTCATCTCCGCCGGCCAGGTCACGATCTTTCCCCGCCGAAAGCTCGAGGCAGCATCGCCCGCAAGCTCCGGTTCCACGCCAAAAACCTTCGCCTGGGGCTTAAGCTGCTTCACTGCCGCCGCAACCCCGCTCAACAAGCCGCCTCCTGAAACCGGAGTTAGCACCAGGTCCGTCTCCGGCAACTCTTCCATGATCTCCAACCCGCAGGTTCCCTGCCCGGCAATGATCTGTTCGTCGTCATAAGGGGGAATCACAATAAAGCCATGTTCCTTGACAAGTTCTTCGGCCTTCGCCAGTCGCTCACTCGATGCGGGGCCCACTTCCACCACGCGTGCGCCCAATGCCTCAGTCGCCGCTCGCTTGATCGAAGGCGCATTCGAAGGCATCACGATCACTGCCCGTGCTCCCACCGCGCGCGCCGCATAGGCCACCCCCTGCGCGTGATTGCCGCTCGAATAGGTAATGACACCGCGTGCAATCTCTTCAGGCGTAAGCTGCAGAATCTTGTTCGCCGCGCCACGAATCTTGAACGCGCCAATCGGCTGCAGGCTCTCAGCCTTCAGCCAGATTTCTCTGGGAGTCCCGTAGCCCGATATTCCTGGAAATGGCGCCCGCACCAGCGGCGTCTTCACCGCGATCCCTGCAATGCGCGCCGCCGCCGCGCGAATATCGGCAATCGACACCAGCTGTTCTGCCATTTCGATTCCCCGAAATATCAGCCCCTGTTGCACAATAACCGGCGTGGACAAGCATAACCCCGTCCCCGTTTAATCCCGCCGCCGGACCTTCATATCTCCATAATCACGGGCATGATCAGCGGCCTCCGCCCTGTGGTCTTCTGGATCAGGCGCTTCAGTTCTACGCGCACCTTTTCCTTCACCATGCCATAATCTGACTTCTCTTCGCTGGTCAGCCCATCCAGCGTCTTCAGCACCACCTCGCGAGCCTGGTCGGTAATATCCGCGCCGCCAAAGCCGCGCATCACCACCTCCGGTGTGCGCTCCACCTTGCCGGTTCGCTTGTTGATGGCCAGAACAGCCAGGACAATTCCGTCTTCTGACAAGATCCGCCGGTCGCGTATCACCAGGTCCTCAACCACGTCGATATTGGATCCCGAGTCGATGAGCACTCGACCCGCCGTGACCTTGTCCTTCTTGCGGGCGTCGTTCTTGTCCAACTCCAGCACGTCGCCATCTTCGATCACGATGGCATGCTCCACCGCGCCGGTTTCCATCGCAACCTTGGCATGATGCCGCAGATAGCGATAATCGCCATGCACTGGCACAAAGAACTTCGGCCGGACCAGGTTGATCAACAGGCGCATTTCCTCTTGGCAGCCGTGGCCGCTCACGTGAATCAGCCCATTCGATCCGTCGTCGCAAATCACGTTGGCGTCGCGGCGGTAGAGGTGATCAATCACACGAAAAATGCTCTTCTCGTTCCCGGGAATGATCCTCGAACTCAGCACTACCGTGTCACCGGCATCGATGCGCGCGTGCTTGTGGTTGTCCACCGCAGCGCGGCTCAGCGCGCTCATCGGCTCGCCTTGTGTCCCGCTGATCAGAATCATCAACTGCTCGGGCGCGAAATCGCGCAACTGGCTGGGCTGGATTACCAACCCCGGCGGAATATCGATGTACCCCAAATCCTGCGCGATCTCAGAGCTCTCCATCATCGAGCGCCCCACGATAGCCACCTTGCGTCCATGCGATCGCGCCAGTTCCAGCGCAATCCGGATGCGGTAAATCGACGAAGAGAAGCAGCTGAAGAAAAGCTTCTTCTTGGCCTGCGAAAACACTTCGTCCAGCCGCGGTATCACGGCTCTCTCGCTGGGCGTATAGCCGCCGCGCTCCACGTTCGTCGAGTCCTGCAGCAGGCACAGCACGCCGCGCTTTCCGTACTCTGCAAATGTGTGCAGGTCAAAAGGCTTGTCATCCAGCGGCGAAAGATCGATCTTGAAGTCGCCCGTGTGGATCACGACGCCGACAGGTGTTTCGATCGCCAGCGCCACGCAGTCCACCAGCGAATGAGTCACACGAATTGGCTCAATCGTGAACGGTCCGATGGTGAATTTTTCCTTCGGCGTAATCTCCACCAGCTCCGTCTCATCGAGCAACTGGTTTTCTTCGAGATTGCCCTCGACATACGCCAATGTGAACTCGGTGGCATATACCGGCACCTTCAGCTCGCTCAGCAGCCACGGCAGCCCGCCAATATGGTCCTGGTGCCCGTGCGTGAGGATGATTGCGCGTACATATGCTTTGTTTTCAACTAGGTAGGAGATATCTGGAACCACGATATCAACGCCCAGCAACTCCGACTCCGGGAACATCAGGCCCGCGTCGATCACGATAATGTCGTCTTCCCACCGCAGCGCAAGGCAGTTCATGCCGAACTCGCCCAGTCCGCCCAGGGGAATGATTTTCAGTTTTTTTGTTTGCATCTGTCAGGTCTGATGCTAACACCCGTCGCCATTTCAACGCTGTGAAGACCTGCGGCTAAAATGCTCCATCGCGAGACCTTGGTAACCGGCTGTTTCGGGTAAGGAAGGCAAGTCTCTCAGCCTACAATCCGTCCATGCCCCATCCACCGTCGCAGATAGGCCGCCTGCCCCACGTGATAAGCCTCGTGAAACGCCAGAAAGGTCACCATCCCGCTGATCTTTCCATCGAAACTCGGCGACTTCTCAGGCGCTGCAGCGCCCAGAACTTCATCCGATGCCCCCTCCAAAGCGGCCGTAAGGCTGGCGGTAACATCCTGCCATCCGAGAAGAACCTCCTCGTGGGAAGGACACTCCGGCACCGCAGGCATCTTTGCTCCGCGCGCAAAGAGCGGCAACCAGGGTCGCTCCCAGGTTGAGCCCAGAAGCTTCACCGCCATGGCCCGCGCCCACACGAGGTGGCCCAAAATCCATAGCGGCGGGTTCGAGGTCTCTTTCGGGCTGGTGAGCCATTCTTCGGCGGTCAGGCCGTCAATGCTCTTTGCAAGCAGGGCCCCGTTTTGGCGGAAGGCGTGCGCCGCGGTATGGATCTGGCTCGGAACCGGCATGGGTTCAACTCCTTTGAGCGTGCGGATCACTCAGAGTCCTCGATTCTAACCCGCAATCAGCTGCCCTTGTCTCAGGACTGCGCGGCGCGTTCCAGTGTGGCAATGTCCAGCTTCTTCATTTGCATCATCGCTTCCATCGCCTTCGGATGCCGCACCAGTTCCGGAAGTCGCGCCGGCACAACCTGCCAGGCGAGGCCGAATTTGTCTTTCAGCCACCCGCACGCTATTTCGCTGCCACCCTCAGTGAGCTTCGCCCAATAGTCGTCCAACTCCTCCTGGGTGTCACACCGCACGACAAATGAAACCGCCTCGTTAAACTTGTGGTATGGGCCGCCATTAAGTGCGGTAAATCGCAGCCCGTCGAGTTCAAAGGAGACGGTGAGCACCATGCCTTTGGGTCCGCTGGGAGTGTCAGCGCTGCTCCGCAACACGTCCAGCCGTCGCGAGTTCTTGAATACTGTGAGATAGAAATCGACTGCCTCTTCCGCGTTTGTGTCGAACCACAGAAATGGCGTAATGCGGGGAAAGTTCTCAAGAGGTCCCATTTCAAACCACCTTATTCATTGAGCTGGATCAGACCCGCGAGTTCCACAGAATCGCGCATCCTCGTTGAGCCGCAAGCAGGCGAAACGCGCAGGCGCATAGTGTAAACCCGAATAGCTTGCATTTTGCAAGTGAAATATTTAAAGTGCACTCGTGGCCAGGAAATCCATCCCGAAGCGGCGTTCAGGCTGCCCGGTCAGCATCTCGCTCGATCTCGTCGGCGACCGCTGGTCTCTACTTCTCATCCGCGACATGATGGTACGCGGCTACCGCACCTTCCGCGAATTTCAGCACGCCGGCGAGGGAATCGCCACCAACATCCTCGCCGACCGCCTTCACAAGCTTGAAGCAGCCGGCTTTCTCATCACAGAACCGGCAGCAGACGACGGCCGAAGCATGAACTATCGCCTCACAGCCAAAGGCATCGCGCTGGCCCCGGTCATGCTCGAACTGCTGCTCTGGGCCGCGCGCCATGAGCAGACCGGCGCGCCCTGCGGCTTTGTCGAGCAGATGGAAAAGAATCGCGAAGCCGTGCTCGCCGAAACATATCGCCGCTGGGAACAGCGCGATCCGGCCCCCCTGCTCCCGCCCTTCGAAAACAAATCAAGTTCCGCAGCGAAGCCCACCACCAATTCCCAAGCGAAACCCAGGAGAGGAGAATCAAGACGATGAAGATGCACACCTATCTGAATTACGCCGGCAACTGCGCTGACGCTTTCCGTTTCTACGAGAAGCATCTAGGCGGAAAGATCATCATGATGATGAAGCACGACGAAATGCCTGACCCCGGCAACGTCGCGCCCGACTGGAAGGACAAGGTTCTTCACGCGCGCATCGACCTCGGCGAAACCGCCCTCATGGGCGCCGACATTCCGCATGCCCAGCCAATGCGAAGCGCCTACCTTTCCCTCAGCGTCGACAGCGACGCCGAAGCGGACCGCATTTACGCGCTGCTCTCTGACGGCGGCGAAATCTTCATGCGCATGCAAGAGACGTTCTTTGCCACCCGCTTCGCCCAGCTCCGCGACAAGTTCGGCACGTCCTGGATGCTCGTGCACGAAAAGCCCATGCCGCCCAGACCCTGACTGCCAAATCGCGCATCTACTCATCCACAACGACGGAGGCGGGATCGCACTTAAATGCAAGCCTGCCTTCGCGCTCCCTCGGAAAGCCTTTCACTACCGCCGAAATCGCGACAAAAGATAGAACATCACCGTCAAAACGACGCTGGCCAAAATCGATGTGCCAAGCGGAATAAAGACGGAGAAATTCCTGCCCCTGTATGCAAAATCGCCCGGCAATCTGCCCAGCGGCAACCCCATCCGCACAGCGAGCAGAACCGAAGCTCCGATCAACACAAGCAAAAATCCTGTTCCTAGAAGCACCTTACCAAGTTCATTCATTGGCAGACCTTTGTTCGCCTGACTTCGGCTAGGATACAGTGAATTATCGGAGCACCGGAATAGTTCCACTGTTTCCGATGCAGGAGGATCGATGCAGATTGTAACGCTCATCGCCGGCATTGCCTGCCTGTTTGCCGTGCTGCTCGATGCCTTCCAGACCATCATCCTTCCCCGCCGCGCTACGGGCCGCTTTCGTCTTACGCGGATTTTCTATATTGCCACCTGGCGGCCTTGGGTCTTCTTCGCCCGCCGTCTTCACGACCCGCGCAAGCGGGAGTCCGCGTTCAGCTACTACGGGCCCATGTCCCTGATTCTCCTCCTCGTCGTCTGGGCTGGAGCAATGGTTGTGGGTTTTGCACTCATCTTTTATTCTCTCGGCAGCCCTTTCATTGACACGTCCCAGCCGCCCGGCTTTCGCTCCGACCTTTATGTAAGCGGGACCACCATCTTCACCCTCGGCCTTGGCGACGTAATCCCGCACAGCCCCGTTGCCCGCGAACTCCTCATCCTCGAAGCAGGAACCGGGCTCGGATTCCTCGCCGTCGTGATGGGATATTTCCCCGTCCTCTACGGCGCTTTCTCGCGCCGCGAAGTCAGCATCTCCTTGCTCGATGCGCGTGCCGGTTCGCCGCCAACTGCTGCCGAGCTCATGCGACGCCACTCCTACGAAGGCGGTGAAGGTGCACTCTCAATATTGCTCGTCGAGTGGGAACGGTGGTCTGCAGAGCTACTCGAGAGCCACATTTCTTATCCACTGCTCTGCTATTTTCGCTCGCAGCATAGCAACCAGAGCTGGATCAGCGCGCTCACATCCGTGCTCGATACATCCGCTCTCCTGATCTCCGGCGTGCAGGGACACGAGGCCCGCCAGGCTCAACTCACATTTGCCATGGCCCGCCACGCGATGGTCGATCTCGCGCAGATCTTTTCGCTTGCCCCTATCAACGATGCGCCCGACCGGCTTCCGCCCCCTCGCTACGAGCAGCTTTATCAATTGCTCTGCAAAAGCGGCGTCAAAGTCTGCCGCGACGGTCAATCATTTCAGAGGTTGCGAGATATGCGCGCCCTCTACGAGGGCTACGCCGAGGCGCTCAGCCAGTACCTGCGCATGCCGCTCCCACCCTGGATTGCCGACCAACCGCACAAAGACAACTGGCTCGCCGTAGCCAAACTGCGTGCTCAGACCGAGGCGGCCAACGCCCCGCCAGAGAAGGGCGCGTCCGCCAGCGCACCAGAACAAAACATCGCCACCCTGGTAGACGATCACCACGATTTCTAAAGCGAACAATTCACTAGGGATTCAAACTTTACGCACGGCCCGCGCTCGCCTTCTCAAACGCATCCACAAACTCACGATAGCGACGCGCAATCTGGTCCACTGCAGTAGCCCGGGAAATCTCATGTGCGCGCCAGGCAATCAGCGGTTGCCAGAAATCAGTCCGTCCCACGGCAAATCCAATGAATCCCGGAACGGTGGCCGCTGTCGTAAGCCACTCAAGCACCTTTGCGTCGTCCTCGCCACGCCCGAGAATGATGCAACCCACCGTCTCACGCCCGCCGGCACGCGCGACGGCCACGATCCTTTCGCAGTCTTCTCGGCGATCCAGTCCTTCAATCTTCCACACATCCGGCTCCACCCCTGCATTCTGTAGCGCACGAATTGCCCCGACCATGAGCGGCGGCCGAATCTCATCGTCATACGCTTTCTTGTCGCCATGCACTTTTTCAAGCTGCGCCTTTTCCGGCGGCACCAGCAACTCAAACATGAAAAGGCTGCGATTCGCGCTGTGCAGGTAATCAGACAGCCTCTTCAGCCGGGTCGCCTGCTCGCGATTCAGTTCCGGATCACCCTCCGGGTTGTAGCGCACCAGTACCTTGCAGAAAGTCGGATGAAAGGCTTCGATGTGCGCGGCAAAGTCCTCGCCATACTCGAAGTCAAATCCCTCCTGCCCACTCTTTTCTGCAGGGCACGCAGTCGTAAAGCCCAGGCTCGAAGCATCGCGAAGGATCGCGGCGCCAAACTGCTCGTCCACCAGGATGCCGCCCTTCTCCTTCGGCGCACCACCGGTAATCGCACTTTGGAACCCATCGAAGATTACTCGCTTGGCCGCTGCAATCTGCGCCGTCTGATCCACCGTCAGCGCGCCCTTCCACCCGAACATTCCTGTTTCAAATGATCCGCGATGGTCGAAGGGAAGAATGTACAGCGGCTTCGTGTACCCGCGTACCGTCACGCTCCCTCCTTCAGCTTTCGATAACGTCGAATCAAATTGTTCGTTGAGCTATCGTGCTTCAACTCCGGCTCATCTTTGCTCTCCAGTTCAGGAATAATCCTCTGCGCCAGCACCTTTCCGAGCTCCACGCCCCACTGGTCAAACGAATTGATCTGCCAGATAATGCCCTGCGTAAACACACAGTGTTCGTAGAGCGCCACCAGTTTGCCCAGCACCTCTGGCGTCAGCTTATCGGCGAGGATCGTATTCGACGGCCGGTTGCCTTCGAAAACGCGGTGCGGCACCAGCCAATCAGGCGTTCCTTCTGCCTTCACCTGCTCCGGCGTCTTGCCAAACGCCAGTGCCTCACTCTGCGCAAACACGTTCGCCAGCAGCATGTCGTGATGCCGTCCAAGGTTGTTCAGCGCCTTCCCAAACGCAATAAAATCGCACGGAATCAACCGCGTCCCCTGATGGATCAGTTGATAAAACGAATGTTGGCCATTCGTCCCCGGCTCGCCCCAGTAAATTGGCCCCGTCGAATAATCGACCTTCTTCCCTGCCCGGCTCACATGCTTGCCGTTGCTCTCCATCGTGAGCTGTTGCAGGTAGGCCGGGAACCGCTTCAGATATTGCTCATACGGCAACACCGCCACCGTCTGCGCCCCAAAGAAATCCGTATTCCAGACGCCCAGCAGGCCGAGAAGAACCGGCAGATTCCGCTCCAACGGCGTCGTGCGGAAGTGTTCATCCATCGCGTGAAATCCATCCAGCATCGCGCGAAAATTCTCCGGCCCAATTGCCAGCATGGTCGCCAGCCCGATTGCAGAATCCATTGAGTAGCGGCCGCCAACCCAATCCCAGAACCCGAACATGTTCGCCGTATCGATACCGAATTTCGATACCTCCGCCTCATTCGTCGAAACCGCGACAAAATGCCGCGCAATGGCGGCCGAATGCTTTAGTGCCGCCAGCGACCAAACGCGTGCCGTGTGTGCGTTGGTCATGGTCTCAAGCGTGGTAAACGTCTTTGAAGAGATGATGAACAGCGTCTCCTCCGCATCCAGGTCGTGCGTCGCTTCCGCAAAATCCGTCCCATCCACGTTCGACACAAATCGAAATGTCAGGTCGCGCTGCGAATAGTGGCGTAATGCTTCGTACGCCATCACCGGACCCAGATCAGACCCTCCAATACCAATGTTGATCACGTTGCGGATCGGCTTGCCGGTGTAGCCTAGCCATTCCCCGCTCCGCACCTTGTTTGAGAAGTTGGTCATCTTCTCCAGTACGGCGTGAACCTCCGGCACAACATTCTTTCCATCGACCAGAATCGTCGCATTTTTCGGTGCGCGCAGCGCCGTATGAAGCACCGCCCGCCCCTCGGTAAAGTTGATCTTGTCGCCACGAAACATCGCATCGATCCGCGATTGCAGTCCCGACTCCTGAGCCAACTCCACCAACAGCCTGACCGTCTCGTCGGTTATGCGATTCTTCGAGTAATCGAAGAACAGGCCCACCGCTTCAACCGTCATTCGCTCACCCCGTTTCGGGTCGGCCGCAAACAGGTCGCGCAGATGCACGTCACGCACCTGCTCATAATGGGCTTGGAGTGCCTTCCAGGCCTTCAAGTGGGTCAGTGGTACAACGCTTTGGCTTTCTGAAACCGTGCTCGCAGATGTTGGCATTGTTTACATTCCTTTCAGCGATTCCGTATTCGACGGTGATTTCGTGCCTCTTGCCAGAGTAACGCGCTCCGGCGATTCCCGGCTGCGCAGAACGCTTGAGGGCTTTGCCCCTCGGAATTAAGATTCCTTGAAACCTGCGAAGGTTTCATTCATGAATCGCAAAACCTGATTCATAATTGCTTCGCAGTCCGTTGAATTGTCTCCAACTTTGTAACCGCGCTTTAACTACGCACCTGTCGCAGCCGCCAGCGTTTCCACAACTGCGATATTCCGCATCAGTTCCTCGGGAACTCCATGTCGGTCCATCAAATATGCGGCGCTGTTGTAGGAGATCCACACCTTCCCATCCCCGTCCTCCCACACCAAAATCTTCAGCGGAAGATCGATCGCTATGGTCGGCGAAGCCAGCATAAGCGATGTACCGGCCTTGGGGCTCCCAAAAATCAGCAGTTTGGTGGCAGGCATTTTCAATCCGGCCTTTTCTGCTTCCCCACTGTGATCGACCAGCGCAAAAAGCGTGACGCCTTTTGCTGCCAGAATCTCCTCAAGCTTCGCCACAGTTTCGTCTACCGTGTGATTGCTGGGAACGTCAACGATCCCTTTGTCGCTGCTGGATTTCATCAGCATCTCCTCGCCTTAGCGTCCGCATTTGAGCGGCCTTCGAACCGTAACAAGATAGATTGCCACCATCCGGCTGGCCATTGCCAGAGAGAAAATGACTGCTTCTTTCCGACTCGTCACGCAGGCGCTTCAAGTCGCACCGGAATCCAATTTTAGAACCGATTCGAAATGGAGCTGTGTGGTGAAAGCGTTCATCATCGCCCGTGCTTGGAGTAATCAGCCCTGAGGCACCGTGTAGAGCGCAAGCCGGTCTCGCGTCAAAATGGCCAATTGGCGCCCTCCGGGAGCCAGCGCGTATCCGCCGGAGCTTGCAGCCGGATCGCTGACGCCCACGCTGAAAAGGTGCTTCCCGTTGTCTGATCGATAGACTTCGAGCTCTGCCGATTGCAGGTTTACGGCGCGGTACACCTCGCCCGGCAGAACGGGTTCATCCGCTTCAAAGATCCTCATCGCAAACTCTTTTGATTCAGAGTCCCCTACGGCTGCGTGGCCAAGTTCTTTCAACATCGACTGCCCTCGCAGCACAAGCTTCCCGTTGGGACGAATTACGCGGTAATCCCTTGCCTGATTGGTCCTGTTACACGTCACTAAAAGGACCAGGTCCGGCAAGAGGCTGGAGACCTGGGGCATGCACCCGGAAGTGAATATCCCTAAGTTACGAGCCAGATTATCCCAGGTCCGCAGTTCGAGGCGATAATGCTTCTCTCTCTGGTTAGCCTGCCCCGACTCAAGCAGCAACTTCACCTGACCCTCGTTCAGCAGCGTCGGCGGCAGCCTGTCTGAAGTCGACGCTGCACTCGCAATGATCTGAAACTTATCGTTCAAAACCAGAATGTCGACGTCCTCCTCCGGTTCCTGCCCAAGGCTGTTACGGAGCTTGGCGTGCAGTTCGGGTGTATGCCGCTCCTTGATAACTCCCACCGCAAGAATCTTTCCATCAGGCGAAGCGCGAACGAACGCCAGTGGGCCGGCGAGAGCAATGCGTGAGTCCACGATTAAGCCTGAGCCATAGACACGCAGCTCGTTTCCCACGTGAACCAGGGCCCGCTGTCCAGCTAGAACCCAAAGGTATTGCTTCCTGTCAGGCAGATGCCACTCTGTGGTGCGCAACACTTTCCGGCTCGTGGTATCAATCAGGGCCGCGCGAATCACGCGCACAGTCGCCCCGGGAGAGTCGACACCATACCGGGGCACAAGGCGATGAGGATTAAATGCAACCAGCAACTCCGTCGGGCCGAGATAGGCAAGCGCGTCGTCATGACCAGGATCCTCGATCTCCGTCTGGATTCGCGACGCATAACCCAATACATTGATCGAGAAATCGGCCTGGATTCCACTTTCCGTTCCGGCCTCATTTGTGCTCAATGCCATGCTGCATGCCGGCGGGACGCACGTGTCCAGGTTTTCCGCAGCAATTTCATCTGGTGCGGTGCCAGCTGGCCGCGTGGCAAGGCTGCGTGCGCCGTTAGCCGGCGGCTGCGGAGAAGTTCCGGACGGCGCCCTTGCACCCGTTATCGAAACCGGCACCAGCAGAAACCGGGTGTGCTGATCTAACTCGAGGTCGTGGCCGTTGCGCGTCAGGATCGAGCTGTTTTCAGGCCCAGTTCCGACGCTGAGCTTCATACCCCTGATTCCCAATACGTCGCCGGCCCGAAGGCTCGGAATCACAGGAAATCTATGCAGGTTAACCAACATCGGGTCGACTTCTGCGAGGGAAGAACGAAGCATGCCGGCACTGGGAGCGGAGGGCCCGGTGTTGCCGCCAAAAACCATGGGCAGGTCGGTGCTGACCGATCCGCTTTCGGCGTCGTCGGGTGCCGCTACCGCGGCCAAAACCAGCGCAAAGGGCTCCATGTCGGCCCTGCCGCACTGCGCTCTCAAGAACGAAAGCGCAACCGAAGTATTGCTTGATTTCGGTAAGCGAGGAGTGACTTCGACCACTTTCGCTTCCAGCGTGGCGCCGCGTTGCAAAATACAGCCGGGGCCGCTCCACTCTGCTGCAACCCGTGCGTAGATGAGATCGCCCTGTTTCAGCGTGTGGGCGCGCAAATGCGTCAGGAGCTCTGCTTCTACCGGCACCAGGACGCCCTGAAGGGGCCGGCTCTCCGCCTGCAAAAGCACCGCGCAGAGTCCGATGACGCATGGGATTCCGATAATGCGAATTCGCATAAGGCCCCTGATTCGTGCCTGATTATAGGCTGAAAACGCTTTCACGTTCAATCCATTTCGCGCCCCCTCTGCCTCCCTCTGCCCGCTTTTCCCGCAGCTGGTCCACTGAGCGCCGCGGCCTTCTGCCAGGCGTCCATTCTGCTGCGGTAAATTGGCCACGTTCTGAAGTGCGCCGCTGCATCTCCAGCTGCAAATGAACCGGCTCAAACAAACCAGCCAGACAATAACCACTCCAATTGGCCTTTCTGCGCCGACTTTGAAACAATGAATCGAAGTGGCAGAGGGCTTCGGAGAGCGCATGGCGCTGAATTCTCCCATACTCGTCGTATCTCTTGCATCCATCCTGATCGCAGGCTCATCGTGCCTTTTCGCACAGTCGGCAGGTGCAGTCAGAGAAGCCCACCCCGCAAGTTCTCCTTACTCAAGTGAAGAGTACGGAGAAGGTACGCCATTGCTTGCACAACGAGAGGCGGATCTGCGCGCAGCTCTGGTTCGCCAACCCGATTCACCCGACCTCCTCTATTCCTTGGCGCTCGCATTGCGCCAGGAGGGTAAATCGCGGGAATCGCTGGACACATACACGCAAGCCGCTCGCTACCGTAAGCCTGCACCAGAGGATCTCCGCTCCGTCGCACTCGACTACGTAATGCTCAGCGATTATGAGGATGCAATCCATTGGCTCGAGTTAGCTTCCCAAATGGACCCCAACGACACAAACGTCATTTACGCGCTTGGGCGATGCTACTACTCAAAGGATCGCTACGTCGACGCGGGCCGAATGTTTGAGCGTGTGCTCGCAATCCAGCCCGCACACCTGAAGGCAGAAGAGAATCTTGGTTTAGTCTACGAGGCAACCAATCAACCGGCCAAGGCTGAGGTTGCATTGCGCAACGCGGCAAGCTGGGCCAACGCAAGCGGCACGGATCAATGGCCGTTCCTCGATTTGGGAACCTTTCTCCTGGACCAGGACCGCCCAAAGGATGCAATCGATCCGCTCCGCATTGCGGCGCGCATTAGCGCTGCCTGTGCACTATGTCACGAGGAACTCGGTCGCGCGCTGCTCGCCAATCATGAGAATGATGAAGGCATCGCGGAGCTGGACCAGGCAGCGCAACTTGACCCGAAAAACCCGAAGACCCATTTCGAGCTCGGCCGCGCGTTGCGCCAGGCCGGTCAACTTGAGCGTGCACAGCAGGAATTCGCAATAAGCCAGAAGCTTTATACCTCGCATAGCCAGGAGTAGAGCCACCGACTTGGTGCGAATGGCGCGTGGAAGACGTGAACTCGAACGCTTAAAAGCGCACTTGCGCGTTACGGCTTCGGATGATCTGCGGTGGCCACGGGTTGGGTGCTTTGAGACTCCGCCGGCTCGTCGACCGTGAGTTGCTGGTCACCTTTCACGTTTGTCATTATCTGCTGTATTCCGCTCGGCCAGCGAATCTCAATGCGCTTAATGGTTGCCTCGCTCCCCAAACCGAAGTGTAGCCTGGGATCGCTTGCCGAAAGATATCCGCTCGAAGTTGTTACGATTCCCCACTGGCTGCCCAAAGCTGTGACGACCTTCACCTGTGCTCCAATACCGTCGCGGTTGCTCTTGTGTCCAATGAGGTGCAGTGTAATCCAGTGATTCTTTGTTTCCGTCAGATTCAGCAGCACATGCGGCGAACCACCATTGGTTGAGACCACCGCATCGATACGTCCATCGTTGTTGATATCCCCGATCGCCATGCCTCGGCCAACCCAGGCTTCATGAAATATCTCTGAAGAAATGCCAGAGACATTGACGAAACCGTTGCCTGTGTTGCGTACCAGCATCATCGGCTCTCTGTAATGCAACTGAGGAAAGCTCTTCTCGATGGTGTCGAGGTCATGCCCTTGCGCAATCAGCAAGTCCTTCCATCCGTCGTTGTCGTAGTCCATGAAACGCAGGCTCCAACCGGAATGGAGCATGGTCATGCTGCCCAGGCCTGAGGTAAAACTTGTGTAGTCGAAGGTTCCATCGCCCGCGTTTCGATAGAGTGCGTAGCGCTGGTTGGCCAAGTCGGTAATGACGAGGTCTGGCCAGCCGTCATTGTTATAGTCGGCAAAATCCACACCCATGCCTGCGTAGGTCTTGCCTTCTTCATTCACCGCAATCTCGCTCTCTAAGCCAACCTCTTCGAAGGTTCCATCCGGTTTCTGATGAAAGAGAAACTCGGGCATTGAGTCGTTGGCCACGAAGATATCGATTCTTCCATCCTGGTCGTAGTCTGCGATGGCGATGCCAAGTGCCTTTGCAGGGATGTCGAGGCCAAGCTTGTGCGCACATTCGGTGAAGTGGCCGTTCCCATCATTGTGATAGACCAGCATGGTAATGGGTTGGAAAACATCCGGATGACAGTATCCCCTGTAGCCCTCGCGATGCTCGCCGCACCACACGTCTTCCCAGTCCCATTGCACGTAGCGATCGACGACAAGGTCGAGCTTGCCGTCGTTGTCGAGATCTACCCAGGTGGCGGAGCTTGACCAACCGCTGCCGGCGACCCCGGCTTGCTCCGTGACATCGGTAAACGTGCAGTTGCCATTGTTGTGATACAGATGGTTACCGCCATACCCGGTGACGAACAGGTCTTCGTGGCCATCGTTATCGTAGTCAGCCACGGCCACGCCCATACTGTAGCCGACCCCCTGCAGACCTGCTTTCTCCGTGATGTCCTCAAAGGTTCCATCTGGTTTCTGGTGAAAGAGGCGGTTCCAATACTCGGGGCCTGTCTTTTGCGGAATGAATCCTTTGGGCGTGGGATCGGTATACGGCGCCCCGTTTGCGAAGAAGATATCGAGGCGGCCGTCGTTGTCACAATCGAACAATGCTACGCCTGAGCCCATGGTTTCAATGAGGTATTTTCGGGAGGTGTGCGGAGCCTGGTGGAGAAACTTAATGCCTGCTTTGTCTGTGATGTCGACAAAGTGCCCCGGCACAAGCTTCGCGCCGCTCGACGTCGTTTCATTTGAAGGCGCAGGATCTGGAGACTTTTGCGCGCCGGCGCCGATCACGAATATCAGGAAAGCAAGGATGAAGGCTGGCGGCCAGCCGTTTGGATGCCGTGTCAATTCTCCACGCCGCATCTGCATCGGTTCTCCGCCGCCTGGCTTTGTCGCACAGCCCGCCCTTTCGGATGAAGAAGAATCTGCTCGCAACCGGGCTGATCCCATCAACGAATCCGCATCCTCCACGGCGCATTTCGGCACGGTATGAACTGCATCTCTGTCATAGAAACAATTGGCGCACGCGGAGATCGCGATGCCTTAAGATTACCATTCACCAAGGTAGTGACCTCCAGGCCCATCTAATCCCGCTTTGTCAGTGCGCGAAAGATTTCGACCTCCCGTTGACGGTACGGGGTGCCATCTTCGTAAAAGATATCGTGAAACCATACCGTCGGCGTCTCGTGAACATAAGGGCGTTGCCACGAATCCCAGGGGAGATAGGTCTGGCTCCGACCCTTGACCAGGCCCCAATTGATTGCGCCAACATGGTATTTCTTGGCCAGCGGCAAGATGGTATCGAATGTGCTTCCCGCTCCGCGCGCCATGTATTCGGTACAGATAATTGGCCGGTGAAATTGCTGAAGATCGTGAATCCTGCTTTCAAACTCCTCAGGCCAGCCGTAGTCGTGGAAAGAGATGACATCGGATTGCTCGATTTGCATCCGGGCCATTGCGGACATCTTCTCAAGGGACGACCAGTCCCCTGTCCAAACTCCGCTCGTAAGCGGCTGAATAGGATGAACCGCGCGCGCCCACGCGAACGCTTGTGGCAGTAACGCCAGAATCAGGTTGGTTTTGTTGCCGAGCTCAATTCTTCCGTAGGACGATTCGTTGCCATTGTCCGGCTCGTTCCACACATCCCAGGCGAGTATGCGCGGATCGTTGGCAAACGCGCCCACCACGCCCTCGACATAGGCCTTGAGGCGGGGGTACTGCTTTGGGTCAGCCAATATGGCTCGTCCCGGCGCCTGCACCCAGCGGGAATTATGCACGCCGGGGACAGGAGGACGCTGCGGCCCAAGTGCTGGATTGGGATCCCAGCAGGAGTCGAACAGGACAAACACCGGCCGGATGTGATGCTTTTGCGCGATCGCCAGAAATTCATTCATGCGCTGTCGAAAGCCCGCGGCATCCTGTTCCCAGAGCAGGTTGTGCAGAAAGACGCGCATGGTGTTCATGCCCAGACCTTCGGCCCAACCAAACTCGCGATCAATCTCTTTCGGATCGAACGTCGCGGCTTGCCACATTTCAAGCTCATTGTCGGCGTCGGATGGAACGAAGTTGGCGCCCACAAGCCATGGCTGCTGCTGATACCACTGATTGGCCCGCTCTTCAGACCAGCGCGATTCCTGCGCCGCGAGAGAACCGCAAACGGCAAATAGGAGGCCGAAAATCAAGATAGTTGCGAAAAACGATGCGCAGATCCTTACCATGATTGGATTCCTTCGTTCATTTGTTCCGCGCAGAGGAATCGACCTCTGCTGCAAGCTATTCTCGGCCCAGAGAAATTACTGTCACGCTGGCGCGCGGAAAGGTATGCGTCCATCCGCCCGGCTCGACAGTTTCGATGCTTTCTGCGGGGTTGACACGATTTGGAAACTCCTCGTCGTTGCCGTCGGCGAGCGATCGCGAACTAAGTGTGTGCACCGCGGCTGTGTGACTCGCAGCAAAGTTACGGAGGTTGATCTTTGTCGGGATGTCCGTGGTCAGGCTTCGATTCACGCAAAAAAGCGTGAGCTTTCTGCCGTCCTCACTAAGGGCTGCCACCACGTCGAGATATGGAACAGAGGCGATCTCCGGCAACCGAATGACCCCATGGGAGACTGAGTACGAACCTCCGTCGGCAGTGACGGCAACTGTTTTGGAGATGTCGGCATTCGCATACATCTTGAAGACGTAGTAGGAAGGAGTTCCGTACACCTGACTACGCTTCTTCCAGATGCCCGCAAATTCCATGATGCCGGTCATGTCGGAGATTGGCACGATGGCCGAATTCTTCATCAACATATTGAGGAACCCTCCGGTGAGAATGGCACCGCCGGTGTTGGTAAAGCTCGGCGCATCGTGACGTTCGCCGATGAACAACCATTCAGTAAAGGCGATGTGCGCCTTTCCTTCGTAACCGGGCGTGCTGTTGATCTGCGCTTGCGCCTGGCGCAGCCTCCTTCCTAGTTCCACGGGCAAGGCGAGAGCGGCAGACGCAACAAAGTCGGGAGTGGGGGTCTTGAGCTGCACTTCTCCCGTCCCCACGACAAAGTGCGTCGAAAGGTAATTGAAGGTTCCGGGCGGATTGGTCAGTTGAATCGCATTCCAGCTTGTGAACACCTCAGGATCGGCGCCCGTCGCAATGAGACGCGCGTTTGGATCGACGGCGCGAATGGCCTTACTGAATGCGGCCGTGCGCGCGGCAAGTTGATCGCGGGTGGGATAACCGAGATTCCAAGTGCCCCACAGCTCATTCCCAAGCTCCCAAAGCAAGCCGGAATGAACCGACCAATGCTGATCGATATAGCGGACCCAGTCTGCCGCCTCCTGCGGCGAGCCGCTGCCAAGATTGAGTGCAAACTGCGGCTGAGCGCCAATCTGGCGGCAAAACTCAAGGAACTCGTCCGTGCCGAATGTGTTGTATTCCGGAATGCCCCAGGAATTGTTGAGCATGCTGACGCGTTTATCGCGCGGACCGATGCCGTCGGTCCAGTGATACGACGAAGTAAAGTTGCCGCCAAAGCGGACAAGCGGCGTATTCATCTCTTTGGCCATGGCAACGGCATCCGGGTCCAAGCCGTCTCTTGCATCGGCGGGCATCAACGAGAACTCATCGAGTTCGACGCTCTCATCACCGGAAACCTCGACAACAAAGTCCGCTGGATCGAGCCGGTGTAACTTTCCTTCGGGTACTGTGAGATTGAAGTTGTATTTTGTCCACGCCGCATCCGCCACCTGAATCTTCCGTGAAGCGAGCACATCTTTCTGATCCCGTATCCACAGAGCAACGGTGAGGCTCGTGTCTCCGCCCAGATGCCGGGCATAAAAGCTGCCAACGTAATCCCGCGTGCGATGAATCGGGAGATAGACTTTTTGCTTGATCCCGGTAGGCTCGCCCGGCACGCCGAAGACGCGAAGGGATTGCCACGAGTTGGCCGCATCGCCGTAATGGATTTCGTAGCGATTCCCTTGTCGCGCGTCGAGCGGTTCCCACGGCAGCGGCAGCGCCAGGTTGCTGGACTGCCGAAGTTCTGGATTATCGTGCAGCATTTCGCTGATCCTCGATGGACTCCAGAGTCCTGCCTCCAGACTGGGATTCTGCAGAAGTTCCGCCCAAAGTCCGTTGTACGTCGAGTTACCTATCGGCTCAAGAAAGGTGCCGAAGATGGTTCGCGGAATCGGCTGGTTTTCGATCTGAGCCGCATTCACCGTGATGGTGGCAGTCTGCGGAATTGGCTCATCGATGGTGACCTGCGCCCGCAAGGTCGCCGCAAACGCAACACTCAATAAGACACCAAGAATCTTTCTCACCGTATCTCTCCACGGATTGTGATCCGCTACTCCACTCGTTTCTGATTCCATACTGTTCTGGTCGGCAATATCTTCCGGCATTGCAGACCTGCCTACTGCAGCGTCGAGACGTGAACATAGTCAAAGCTGGCTGTGAAGCCTGAACGGTTGCCCGCATAGAGGCATATCTTGGCAGATGTGCCCAATGTATGAACCCACGTTCCGCTTTGAGTCCATGTTGTCCCATCGTTGCTGCTGTACGCCGTGTAGTGCTCTTCCCCGTTCACGTTTCTCTTCACAATGCGCATCCATACGCTCACATCCGTCGAGATTGCCGGCGGTCCCGCATTCGTCGCGCCCCAGGATGGATATCCCGCCTGTGGCACCAGCGCCTTGATCAATTCCACCTGGCGGGTATCGTTGTTGTTGAATAAATCCAGCCGGATGAAGTTGTTGTCGTCTTTGTAAAGCAGCAATCCTGCCTGTGCATAGTCTGGGCCCACGCCGCTGAGAGGCAGATTGAGATCAACTTTTGTCTCAACCATGTAATCGCCGGCGGGAGCGTCCTCGGCCAGCAGCGGGACGTTCGGCATGCTGCCCAGGGGGTCATACCCAACCGACGCCACCTGGTATACCGTGCCAGTGAGGGTGTACGTCGGCATCGAATGAAGGAAAGACCATTGCGCGCTCAGGCTCGTCGAGTTGAATTCGTCTGACAACGACGCGATCTCCGAGCGTGCCACGTCCTGCGAGGCCAGCGCAGTCGAATAACTATTGACGGCTCCAGGCTGGGCCGCCGGAACAGGTTGCGGCACATCGGCATCGGAAGGCCCATAGCCGCCGCGGACAACCGGCCATCCGTTCACCCAATCGATGGCGTCAATGAATCCCGGACGCGCCGTGTATCCAACATTGCCAGAGTAATAAGGATTGGCGGCAAGAATGCCATGGTAGAGCATATAGTCCTGGCCGGATTCATCGGTGAAGACGACGTTTCCGCCGGGCCCGATGACGTTGTTGCCGTTCATCTTGATCACCGGCGTTCCGCCTGGGTTGGTCGCCATCATTGAAATGCCTTGCGCGTCGACGTATGGACCCATCGGAGTTGCTGAACGCCCGACAAATACGCTGTAGCCGCTCAGTGGGCCGTTGCAGCAGTTGGTGGAGGACGCAAAAAGATAGTAGTAGCCGCCGTGGAACCACCAGTTGCCCCCTTCATAGCGGTTATCGACCGCAACCTGTTGTTCACTTGAAGCATCCGAGGTGAACCCATCTGCCGAAAGCTTGCGGACATAAAGCCCGCCCGCGAAGCTACCGAAGAGAATGTAGCGCTGTCCCAAGGCATCCTGAATCTCATCCGGATCGATGGTTGCCCGATACGATCCAGCGCAACAATTCGTGGCTAGTTCTGGTTCGACGACTGGCGATCCGTGATCCACAAACGGTCCTGCCGGACTTGTACTCACTCCGACACCGATCGCTGATCCATTGCCGGTGAGACTTGTCTCATCGGCTGCGTAGTAGAGATAGTACTGCCCGTTGAAATACTTGATTGCCGGTGCCCATAACGCGGCACCGCTTATGTTGGCCCATGAAGGGAGGCCTGAAAACGCATTGCCTGTGTAGTTGAAGTTCACCAGGTCGGAAGATTGAAAAATATTGATGAAATGCGAGTTTGAATCACCGGCGTAGAGTGCATCACTGGTGCAATACAGAGTCCAGGTGTCCACCCCGCCGCTTTGCTCTTTGATGATGGCGGGGTCAGCACAACTCACAGCCCGCTGCGAACCGGTCACGTTGAGCGTAAGCGGATTGGTGTAGGTGGAACCAGCTGCTGCGTGGATGGCAACCGTTGTGTTATTGGATGAGGAGCCGGCGAAGTTGGAATCCCCGCCATAGTTCGCAGTAAATACGTCGCTGCCGACTGGGAGCTTTGTGGATGTGAAGTTTGCCACTCCAGTCGGATCGAGATGCGCGGTGCCGAGGGTTGCGGAGCCTATTGCGAATGTGACTGTCCCGGTGGGCACCGTCGTGCCTGACACGCCCGCCGCAGTGGCAACAAGCTCAACCGGCAGGCCCTGCAAAGTGGCAGATGCCGATGTGGAGAGGACCACACTGCTTTGCACCAGCGGAGGAGTCACAGTGAGCGTCTTGCCACTGGACATGGACGCTTCAAAGGCGGCGCTTCCGGTGTAAGCCGCGGTCAGGTTGTGCGTCCCGACAGAGAGTGAAGTTGTTGACCATGTTGCCTGGCCTGAGAAGTTCAGTGAGACGATCGCGAGGCTCGTGGTGCCGTCGTAGAAAGTCACCGAACCTGCGCTTACGGCTCCATTGGTCGAGCTCACACTGGCAGTGAGCGTGACTGACGCCCCGGAACCGACAGATGCGCTCGACAAACCGAGAGTTGTAGTCGTAGACAAGGGCGGCGGCGGAGTCGAGCTGCCACTGCTGCCGCAGCCGCAACAGCTCAGAATGAAAACCGCGGCCGGAAAAAGCAGCAGCGCCGAAAACGATGGGAGATGATCGCGCATGAGAGTCTTTGTTTCCCAACCTTGTGTTTCCTGTTGCGCGCGATCGTTTCTTTAACTGAGTCTGAGAAATGACCGCGCGTTATTTCTTCGGATCTGTGACTGGAACGCTTGCTGATCCGAATCCTGAAGTAATTGCCGACAGCACCGCGGGATTGAGTTTTGCGTTCTCCGCCTTCAGGCGCGTGTATTCGTGAATTGCCTTGTTGGATTCCTCAATCCTTCCCAGTTTGCGGTAGACCCGGGACAGTTCGTATTCGATGCGCGGCGCCAATTCGGGTTCAGGATGCATGCTGCGCGCCTTCTCAAGGGCCACGACAGCTTCCGCGGTCTTGCCCGTATCGAATTCGCCCAAGCCGAGATAGAAGTACGTTGCGGGTACATTGGCGTAGTTTGCGACTACCTTGTTAAGCAGTTCGAGACCTTCTTCGGCACGGTTGGTCTCGATATCGATCTTCGCAAGGTTGAACATTGCGATGGGGTTGTTGGGGCTCAGCGCCAATTCCTTTTCATACGCACCCTGGGCGAGGTCGAGCGCGCTCGACTTGCGATATTCGTTGCCAAGCTCCTCATAGAGGTCCGAGTCATTGGGCATTAACTTGATGGCCTCAAGAAACTCGGCAATCGCCTCCTTGTGCTGGCTCTGCTGGGAATACATTCTGCCTTGGACCTTGTGCACGTGCCACGAATTTGGATCGATCACCGCCATGCGCGCATAACTCGCAAAGGCCACGTCACTGTGCGCATCACCGCGATACTCCAGAATGTTCAGGTCGTTGGGTGCAAGTTCGGCTGCACGGTCCAGCGGCTCCGTGGCTTTCTCCGGATGGCCTGCCTGAAGCTCGATGACGCCCAGCCACATCAGCGCCTGCGCATTCTTCGGATCCAGTGCAATCTCGCGGTCAAAAGCAGCGGCGGCTTCATCGACGCGATGCATCTGCGCAAAAGCTATGCCGAGAAATAGATTCGCACCCTGTATCCCAGGACTTTGCAGCACAGCACGACCGAGAAGATCCGAGGCCTGCTCAGGCTTGCCGAGGCGCAGTTCCGCTACACCGAGGTCCATCAAGGCCGTTGCATTGTCGGGGCTCGTCTTGACCGCGGCTTGAAACCACCGTTCAGCGTCTTCGAATCGTCCCGCACGGATTGCGTCCGTGCCCTTTTGCAGTGCTTCATCAAACGAAGGCTCAAGTCCGTTCTGGGCGTTCCCGACCGGAATAGCCAGCAAACATGAAGCAACAACCAGCGCGCACGTTATCCTCATTCGAAAGTCTCCCCGTCAATGCCCGAAGTCTGCATTTCGAACAAGGAATGCGCCAAATACGAGCCGCTGAAGGTCCTGCTCCCGATAAGTCGGGCGCATCCCTGCCGCGGTCATTGTATTAAAAGAAGGGGGATGCAGGGAGAACCCTGCATCCCCCGGTTGGAGTTTCCATGAAAGAACGTCTTCCAGCTAGAACTGGATTCGTGCTGTGAGTTGAATGTTTCTTGGCGTGTTGACCGTCCCGCCCGGAAGTCCGAACGAGCCGTAGTCGTAAGGCTGCAGGTCCGGAATGCTGAACGTATGCTCATTGAACGAGTTCAGGAACTCCGCCTTCAGGCTCAGCGTGTACTTCTCGTATAACGGAAACTTCTTAATCACGCTGAGGTCATTGTTGAAATACGGTGGCGTTCGAACTGCGCTTGTAGTTCGCGGAATGCCGACCCCGAACTGGTAAGGCAGATTGAGCGCGCCGTTGCAGTTTGATTGTGTCGCGGTGGTGCAATCGCGGTTGTAGTTGTCGTTCCTGTCATAAAATGCGATTGGCGCGCCAGCTTCAGGAGAACCATCGCGAGTTACGTTGTTATATTCCAGGTTGAACATCGTGTTCACATTCGGATCCAGCGATCCGCCCGGTGGAACGATAACGAATGGTTTGATGTTTTTTGCGCCTTTTTTATAGACTGCGCTCTTCATTGACGTGCTGTTGTAGGTGCTGAAGCGAATGCAGTTCTGGAATCCGGGAATACCCCATCCGCAGCCGAAAGAAAGCGGCTGACCGGATTGCATGCGCTCGACAGTTCCAAGCTCCCAGCCGCCCAGAATCTGCGAGGCAATGCCATGGTTGAGGAATTCCTTACCTTTTCCAAAGGGCAGCTCGTACAGCGCACTGACCACCAGGATATGTCGCAGGTCCTGCGCGGAGATGGCTTTCTCATGATGAAGGTCATCCGTATCGGTATCCTGCGAAACACCAACGCCAGAGTTGGGCAGAGCGCTGTCAGCATCTGTAAAAGTCTTGCCAAACGTGTAGGAACCTTGCAGGTTCATGCCTTGGTGGAAGTGGCGCGTGACGCTGACCACCAAGGCGTTGAAGCTTGACATGCCCACGTTTTCAAGGCAGCAGCCCTGGTCGATAAAGTCATACTGCGGGAACGGCCGTAGTGCCGACTGCAGTGCCGGATTGCCACCCCAGTTTTGCAGGAACTGCGGAAATGGTAGTGCAACACCTGCAGAGTTCCCAATGAACGGCTGATAGAGCGCATCGCCCAGCGCAAAGTCGCTCTTGGGCATGTTATTCGGGTTTAGAAGATTGGATTCCAGATCCGTCGCATGGTTGCCGATGTAGCCAACCGTGAGCAACAGATCGTCCGCCAGTTGATGTTGGATCTCCAGATTCCAGTTGTACACCGTGGCAGGACGGCCCGCGCTCGGAGTGATGTAAGAGCCCGGCAGGTAGCTGCCGTTGTAGTAGCCAGGATCCTCATCCGGGGGCGGTGTAAACGCTGGCATTCCGTTATCGATCTCGAACGACGGATCGAAGCCGTTGTGGCTGGGAGCGTTTGGATTGGCTGTGTAACCGGTAACCATGCTTCCGCCAAAGTCGTCATACACAAGTGGCCCGTAAATGATGCCGCCGCCGCCACGAATCACCGTCTTGTGGTGCAGGAAGTCAGGCGACCAGGCAAAGCCCACGCGAGGAGCGACGTCCTTGTACCAGGTATTCGCCCACCGCGTGTTGCAACTCGTGCACTTATCTCCGAAAACCAGGGCTCCCGGAATCCCATATTCCGTATCAACAGCCGTCGGGCTGAAGTTTGAAGTGTCGTTATGCGCTTCCTTTCTCGGCATGTCCACGTCGTAGCGGACACCGAGGTTGAGGGTCAATGTGGGAGTGATCTTGAAATCGTCCTGCGCAAAAAACGCGTAGTACCACGAGATCCAGCGCTGGCCGCGAAGCACTACGTTTGTGCCGCCATTGTCGGCCTCGCCCAGCATCAGGCTGGCAAAGCCTAGGCCGCCACCCTGCCCAATCGCTCCCGCGGTTTCGTTGCCGCTGAAGTCGATGTACTCGTTTCTGCCATTGATTGGCGAGTACTGTTGGTAGCGCAGATCACCGCCGATTTTGACGTTGTGGCGTCCATGCGTCCAGACAATGGCGTCGTTCAGGCGCAGTCCGTTATCGATGTTGTCGCCATTGTTGCCGAATCCCAACCCAACCTGTGCGTCACCCGTACTGATAAGCGGGAAGTTCTTGCCGCCGGTATTGCTCAGGCCGACCAACTGCGACCAGTCTTTGCCAATCGACACGGCCTGCGAATAATTCTGGCTGTTGCTGCGATTGCTGCCGAAAACAAAGTAGTTCAATAAGTCCGGCTTGATTGAGTAATCCATGCCCACGCGGAAGAAATGGGTCGTGAAGTTCTGCCACCATCCATTCGTGCTCACGGGAGATGGAAGATTCGGCAATCCGCCCGTAAACAGATCGTTCTCGCGCGTGTTGTACGAGCCCCAGATCTTGACCTTATCGTTGACGTTCTCGTCGATGCGAATGCTGTACGTCGTGTCCGTGATTGGAGCGACAGACTGCTGAGAGTAGTTGTTGAACACGCTGCTTGTGCTGGTGGGCGAGGGGTAATACCCAAGTAAGGCCTTGGCTACAGAGCTCGCCCTGCCGGCGGGAATTACGTTGCCGGGGAAAGCTGTACGACATTCCGCGGTACCCCCACCTGGCAAAGTGACAGTCTGGGTGGTCATCGGATCGAAAATCTCCCCGTTGTAAATCGGCGTGTTGTCACAGGGATTCGTTCCCGATTGAATGGTGGTCAGGCGATCACTGAAATCGTATCCGTTTCCGTTGGCGTCGCGTTCAGCGGCGGTCGGCACCGTAACCGTCGTAGTGCCGCCCGTCCCGAACTTCAGCTGCTCCCACGAGAAAAAGAAGAAACTCTTGTCGCGCCCGTTATAGAGCTTCGGAATGCGGAAGGGGCCACCCAAAGTTCCGCCAAAGTCGTTCTTGTGATCAATCGGCGTGTTCCATCCAGCCCGGCATGCCGCCGTATCATTGCTGCCCGAGCAGTAGTATGCCCGCCAGCCCTTGTTGAAGTAAGTGTTGGCATCCAGCGAAGTGTCGCGATACAGTTCATAGCCGGTGCCATGGTATTCGTTGGTTCCGCTTTTGGTGACGAAGTCTTCGACACCGCCGGTGGTGCGGCCGAATTCGGCCTCTGGCAGAGAGGTGGTCACCTTGAACTCTGCCAGAGCCTCCACTGAAGGGGCTTCCTCGTCATAAGAAGAACCATTCTCACTGCGCTGTTGGCTGACGCCGTCAATCAGAACCTCATTGCCATAGTTCTGGCCACCTGCGATTTTTGACAGGAAAATGCCGTTGTTGCTGTTGGCCGTGCCGGGTCCCGTCGTTGCCGGCTGCAGGAAGATGAACGCCTCGTTGGCGCGTAATGCTCCTACGCCGCCCAGCGCCAGAGGAAGATCGACGATCTGCTTTTCACTGATAACCCCGCCGACATCGGATGATTCAGTTTCCAGCGCTGGGCCTTCACTGGTTACCGTCACTTGCTCTGAGGCTTCACCTGGCTGAAGTGTGATGTTGACCGATGCGACTGTTCCAATTTGGACCAGCACGTTCTTGGTCAGCGCTGTCTTGAATCCCTGCGAGGTCACTGTGATCGTGTAGTCCCCCAGAGCCACATCCTCAAAGCGGAAAACGCCTACCGATGTGGTCGTCGCGCTATACGTAGTGCCCGTTCCAGTGTTGACTATCTCAACCTTGGCTCCCGGGATCACCGCACCTGTAGAATCCGATACCACCCCTGCGAGCGTTCCATGCACTGACTGTGCCTGCAGAACAGCTCCTACGAGTACGAATATCGACAGGACAGCGCAGTATCTCCAAAAATGCGACTTCACTCTCATTCCGTGCCTCCTAAAATTCATTGCCGGGCACATACCCGTCTTCTGCAGGCAGACGCCTCTATTCGAAAGCCACGAATACCCTTACACTTCGAGCTCGTGGCTTTCACCGCCAAAAGACTATGCGGTTCTCACTCGAATGTCTTGGGCGGGTATGCCTATTGACAGGTAGGATTTTCTGCGCGTATATTTAGCGATTCTTGCGAAATCCCAATCCCTGTGGCATCCCACCTTCCGAACTCCATTCATCCTTGAGCGCAAAAACGATTATCTTCTAGAGTTATCGCTGTATTCGTAGGCCGCTGTGCAATCCGCGCGGACGGGACTAGGTTTGCATCCTGGAGTTCTGAGTAGTCGCGCTTAATCGCTAACTCCTCGGCAGGGTTGCCGAGTCGGGCTCATTTCCTGGGAGCGGAAGCTCACATATCCTCTGGCCTTACGATGCCGCGCGCCAGGCAAAAGCTCACTGCCTCAGTACGGTCCGCGACTTCAAGCTTGGCCAGCAGACTGTTCACATGATTCTTCACTGTGCTTGCCGAGATGCTGTAGACATTCGCGATTTCTCGGTTGGTTAGTCCGCGGGCCAGCAGCCTGAGCACTTCCAGTTCGCGAGTGGTGAGCGGTTGGCGCAGGACCCTGTCGGAGAATTGTGCCTGGATCGTGGGAGATACCCATCGTGAACCGGAATTGACAGCACGAATCGCCTCCATCAGCATCTCCCGGCCCATATCCTTGAGGATGTATCCGAGTGCGCCCGCCTTGAGCACCTGAAAAATCTCCTCCTCGGTCTGGTAGCTGGTCACAATCAGAATGCGCGCATCGCTGAATTCCTTGCGCACTGCGATGACGACCTCTACACCGCTCTTTTGCGGCATGCGCAAATCCAGCAGCAGCACGTCAGGCTGCAGCCTGCGGTAAAACTCGATTGCCTGCTGACCGTCAGACGCTTCGCCAACAACTGCAAAGCCCGATTCAATTCCGAGCAAGTTGCGAATCCCAATACGGTAAACAAGATGGTCGTCGGCCACCAGAATCCGAATTGGATGCTCGCGCGGCATTGCAATGGCCGAACATGCCTTGGATCGCACCGTGGATTTTGAGGTCGTCATGCGTCGACCCTCACTCGAATTAATGTGCCCCTGGAATTTGACTCCAGCTCTAACTTTGCATTGATTGCGGCGCATCGCTCGCGAATGCCGACGAGTCCGAAGTGTCCTTTTTCCGGTCCCGGGATGATAAGCGGGTTGAAGCCCTCACCATCGTCTTCCACTTCAATTAGAACCCCGCCTTTGCGATATCCGACGCGAACAACGATGGTGCCTGCTCCGGAGTGATTCACCGCGTTGGAGAGTGCTTCCTGCGCGATGCGGAACAGATTATTCACAAGTTTATATGACAGTGTGGTTGGCTCCCCGCTCACATGCTGTTCGATTGTTGCAGGCGACGCACTCCGCAGTTGTTGAATGCAATGAGTGACCAGGACGTCCAGGCGATCGTTGCGCGACATCGAGCGCAGAATGTCGATCGACAGATGGGATTCATCGCGGCTGTGTCGCACCAACTGCAGTGCCTCTCGAAGCAGTGCCTTGGTCCGCTCTGGATCACGGTCGATCGTCTGTTCTGCTGCCTCAAGTTGCAAGGTGATCCCGGCATACCCTTGCGCTACAGTATCGTGGATATCCCGTGCGATGCTGGCGCGCTCCTCTGACACCGCGCGATAGCGGGAGTGCTTGATGCGATAGTAGCCGATGATGCCTAAAAGAATAAGAATGACACCGATCCCACCTAACATCAGCAGGTGCGCCTTCGTCCACCAGGACGGAGCCTGCACGAGTTCAATGTCCTCCGGCGAGCGTAACTGCAGAACAAATACATTACTCCTATCGCTCACAAGCCCATGGTTGACTACCAGAATGCCCGTCAGCCGCAATGTTGCTCCCGGCTGCATCGAGCCAGTGGGCAGCTCTCCGCCCAAACTGCCGCTTGGCAGCACCGCCGAAAAGTGCTGGTGCTCGCCGGTTAAATTCAGCCGCACTCCCGTCAGACCTGCGGGAGCGAAATCAACCAGTTTGGCAACCGTCTGCACCAGGAAAAGCTCGTTTTCACCGTCTGCGGCTTCGTCCGGCGTGATGGAAAGGGGTAGGGGCATCGAGCCTCCCCAAAGGCGCCGGATCTCGCCCTTCTCCACCTGCGGTTCAGGAGCAAGCGCCATCTGGCCCGTGACCTCCACCTCATCCCCCAGCGCAATCTGCTCTGACTTGATCGATACCACCTCCGTTGCCCCTGTTCGGTCTTCGATCACCACCTGGCGGCGGTTCAAGATCACGATTCCACGGATCACGACGGGCACAGGATGCATAGAAAAGCTCGCAGCCTGGATCGCCGACTCAATAGACTGAAGTCGCGGCGCCGGCGGCTGATCTTTCGAAGCAAAGCCGCGCGCAGGAAGCAGCAGAACCGCCAAAAAGAAAAAACGTGCGAACCAGCGCCGCCTTCTCATCGAATCGGCGATCATGGTTGCGCGGATGGATTTAATATGAGGCAAAGCAAACCCACTATACGTGATGGGCCATAGATGAGGAATCTACCCAAAAATTCGCGAAGCTTGATACTTGCTGTTGCCTTGGGAGCGACGCTCGTTGTCGGTCTCTTTATCGTCTCCCGGTTCAACTCTAGGCAGTCCGACGGCAATCCCTACGACAATATGCGCGGTTGGCAGCCGATCAGCGGCAGGTGGGCAGAGCACGCGGGCATATTCGCAAACTCAAATTATGGTCGTGGCGACATGCTGATTGCCCCGCGCTCACAAGGCGCCAATTACCGCATCTCTGCTGACATTCGCTTTGACCTGCTTTTTCCCGATACGCATTACGGCGACGCCGGCCTCGTGATCCGGACTACCGATCCGGAGCAAGGCGTCGATTCCTATCAGGGGTATTATGCGGGGATTCGCCCCGACGAGCAGACCATCGTTCTCGGGCGCGCGTCATACGACTGGCATCAGCTCAGAACCGCACCACTTCTCGCTCCCGTATCTGTTGGATCTTGGTACCGTCTGGAGTTCTCCGCGCAGGGATGCACGCTCACCGTAACTGTGACGCCGGTCGGAGGCGGTCCCACCTCTCGCATTGACTACCAGGACAGTAACTGCCTCACCGAAGGCGTTGCAGGACTGCGCTCCTTCTATGCGCAGGCCTCGTGGCAAAACGTAAAGATCACCCAGAATTGATCTGTCAATCGTTCCCCGTTATCCAGTCCCTTTGAAGAGCATCTTCACGATTGGATTATCCGTCATCGATTGCTTGTCGACAATATAAACGGGAAATTGAGTGGAATACACGCTGGCGTCCGACCCGGCAAGTGCGGCGCGCATCGCCTGCATTGCATGTACGCCCAGTTCCCGCGGATCGCTGATCACCAGCGCATCAGTTCTTCCGTCCATCAGCCCGTGCAGCTCGTTCAATTCATCGGATACGCCGATCAACAATGGACGCTTTCGCGCTCCGCGGTCGAACGCGTAGGCTGCGGCGTGGGTTGAAAACTCGTCCGTAGTAAAGATCCCTTTGATGTTCGGATGCTCCGCAACCAAATCCAGAACAGCTTGGTGTCCTCTGGCCCAGTCCGACAGCCCGTATTTCACGCTCACCAGCTTCACCCGCGGCGCGCGTGCAATCTCATCTGCAAAGGCCTTCTCGATCAAGGAACTCCCCTCGACGGTCGGGCTTACTCCAACCACGCCCACTTCGCCTTTACCCCCCATAAGTGTGATGAATCGCTTGGCTGCGAGCCTCCCAGCCTCCGCCTCGTCCCAGCCGATGAAGGCCGAGAAGTCCTTCGCCGAAAGAGCGATGGGGGCGCCCACAATGACCACCGGGATATGTGCCTGCACAGCCTGTTGTAGCACAGAGGTCAACACCAGTTGATGCGACGGCGACACGATAATCCCTTGCACCTGTCTGGAAATGGCGTTCTCCACCATCTGCGCTTGCTCGGTGTAGTCGGTCACGGATTGTGGAGCCGCCAGTTCCGCATGAATACCCGCGGATGCGGCCTCCGCCTTCACCGCGTGGTCGAAGTCTTCCCAATACTCCAGTCCGCCCGTCGGCGTGATCACCACTACGGTTGGGGGCTGCTTGTGACTGCATCCTGAAAAGAACACCATGACACATCCCAGAAGGACAGAGCGCCCGAGCACTCGCTTCATTCCATTTTCGGTCAAAGCTTTCATTCAATCCTCTTGTCGGTCGTGGCGCGCCTCAATCTTTCAGTTCGCGTAATCAATCCTCAACCAGATTCGCTTGAACGCGGGCCGCGAATCGATTGCCCTGCCAACCGCCGCTTTACAAATTCAATTCGCGAGTCATCTCACTGAATCACTGTAAGAAAGTTGCCCTTGCTCGTCTTCGTCTCCTGCTCATTCAGGCTTGTGGCAAGATCTGACTCTCTCTTCGCATCCGCCTGCCTCCCCAGGCGTTCCAGCACGAGAGCGTAATAATGATGCGCCCTCGGGTAGTCCGAAGCGTAGAGAATAGCGCTCTCGAGATACTTCTCCGCGCTGGAATAATCTTTTGCCCGAAACGCAAGCTCTCCCATGCCGGTCAATGCGCCGCCATGGTGAGGCGCAAAGGTCAGAACTTTTTCGTAATCGCTCTTTGCCTCATCATCCCGGTTTTGCTCAAGCGCAATCTCGCCCAACTCGTAGTACGAACCGCTCTGTCGTGGCTGCAACGCAATCGATCGCTCCAGCTCGTTCTTCGCCTCATCGTCTTTCATGTTGGTGTGCAGCAGTCTTCCAAGACCATAGTGCGCCGTCGCGTCGTCCGGGCGAACCTGAAGGTAAGCACGCAGGTTCTTTTCCGCTTCCGGCATCTTCTGTTCGTCGAATTCTACGTGCGCCAGGGCGTAAAGAATCTTCGCGTCGTCGGGAGAAAGTTCATGAGCTTTGGTCAAGGCAGCATCCGCGTCGTTGAAAATGCGCATGCTCTCTGCCTGAACGCCAAAATCGCGTAGAAGCTCTGGGGAGTCCGGGACAAACTTCCTGGCCCGAATCAGGCAAATCAGCGCACTATCATTAAGCCCCGACCGGCGGTCAACAAGCGCCGCCGCGATTGCAGCTCTCACTTCTCCTTGTCGCGCGGATGCCGAATCCGGATCTTTCCCCAGCACCGCTTCGAACGATTTCTGGGCGTCATCGTTGAGCGCCTGCGCCATCTGTACCTCGCCCAACTCGATCAGTGCATCTTCATCCCCTGGGTGCTGACGGATGAATCCTGAAAGTACTTCGTTCGCCTTCTCAAGCTGGTGCGCTTCGACTAGCGCACGGGCTTCCTCAAGTACTCCTCCCCGCCCCTCCGGCTTATCCTGTGCCCAGGTCGGATTTGCTGCCATTGCAGACATCACCATCACTGTGAACAGCACACTCATGCCATCGACCCTTCGACCCGTCGTTTACCGTAAGATACTAACCTTTTTATTTGCGGCATAGCGTGCATAGTTCGCCCGTGACACCTTTGCCTTCTTCAATGGTGAAGATACGGTCCACCGATGGCAGTTGCACTTTCTCTACAGCACCGTTCTGCCACTGAATCTCCAACTCATTCACCCGGTCTGCATCGCCCAGTCCAAAATGAACGCGCAGATCGTTCGAAGATAAATAGCTGCCGCCGCTCAGAACGTCCCCGCGCTGGCGGATGCCGCCTGCAGTTAAATACACCGTGGAGCCCACAGCATCGCGCGGGCTTCTTGTCCCCCCTATCAATTGCAACTCAACCCAATGATGATGGTCAGGATTCACGTTGCGCAGCAGAAGCGGAACACCATCGAGATTGTTAATCACCGCATCAATCCTTCCATCGTTGAACAGATCGCCAAAGGCGGCGCCCCGCCCTACCGCAAGCTCCGCGAGACCGGTACCTTCAACTGCCGGAACCAACTCGAACTTTCCGTCCTGCATATTATGAAACAGCAGCGGACGCTGCGCATAGCTCATTCCCCAGTCCGGATTGTCCACCACGTGCGGATACACGTGGCCATTCACCATCAGCAGATCTTTCCATCCATCGTTGTCGTAATCAAGAAACCCGTCGCCGAAGCCCACAAACGGAATCGTCGGCGTAGCAATCCCGGTTCGATAACTTACATCTTCAAAGTTCCCCGTGCCATCGTTACGAAACACCACGTCGTAGTCATCTGAAAAGACAGTGTTCACCAAATCAATGTGGCCATTGTTCTCGTAGTCCCCTGCGGCTATTCCCATGTTCGACACCTCGCGGCCCGCCGCGTTGAACGCATAGCCGCTCATATAGCTGTCGTCTTCAAACGTGCCGTCTCCCTTGTTGATGTAGAGGTAGTTTGGAGTAGAATCGTTCGCGACTACCAGGTCAGGCCTGCCATCCCCGTTTACGTCCACAAAGAGCGCGCCAAGTCCGTAGTAGCGGTTTGGATCGTTGACGCCTGCCTTCACGCTCACGTCGGTAAATGTGCCGTCTCCATTGTTATGGAACAAATGGTCCTCGGCGCCATCAAGACCGCGAGGCCCGCACATTACATTCACTGCACGGTACTGGCAAGTCGCGGAGTGCACTGACGGCGAGCCTACAATCGGCGGATGATTAAAGTCGTACACAATATAACCCGATACAAAAAGATCAAGACGGCCGTCGCCATCGTAGTCGCCCCAGGTCGCTCCGGTGTAATCGTTCGCGATCCCAGCCTGGCCGCTCTCCAGCGCCACTCCAGCGTGATCTGCAACGTCAGTGAAGGTTCCGTTGTGATTGTTGTGATAAAGGCGGTTCTTGCCCAGGTTCGTCACATAAAGATCGGGCCAGCCGTCGTTGTCGTAGTCGCCCACCGCGCACCCCAAACCCCACCGATCATTCACGACCCCAGCTTTCTCAGATACGTCCGTGAATGTTCCGTCGTGATTGTTGCGGAACAGCGCCGCATGGGGCGGAGCTGCTTTTCCTGAGAGCGCGTCCAACGTCGATCCGTTCACCAGGTAGATATCTAGCCAGCCGTCGTGATCGAAATCCAACAGACAAACGCCCGAACCCTTCGCTTCGATGATCACATGCTTTTCGGGTGAGCCCGTCACATTGCGCCAGCGCGTCAGTCCGGCCTTCGCAGCCACGTCTTGAAACACCACCGGACCGCTCTGCACAAACCCGCCTGCAGTAACCGGACGGTGCTCCGCGTCGAAAGTGCCCTTCGCTGCTTCGCCTGCGGCCATGCCCTGGTGCGTTGCCGGCTCAGCCTGTCCTCCTGCGCCGGAGACAGTAGAGTTCTGCGCGAACAAAAGCGGGCAAATCAGCAGACTCGTGCTCAACAGCCGCGCGAACCAGAGCTTGCCCCGCGTCAAATCTTTCCTCATTGAAGAAAACCGCCTTTGCATGTTAGCCAAGTGCATTCTATCGACGCGGAAACGCATTTCTTCCTCTCTGCCTCATGAATACCCTCGCGCGGTGGCGGAGTCTTGTATCGAAATACCCAGGCACCGGCAGTGCCTGCCCCAATCAAAAATGGCGAATACACCCAAGACGTGGCTCTGTTCCTTGAGCCTCATTCAAATCCATAACAGTTGAAGAAGCCCCTTCATCAGAATACGTCTCATGGCAAGACTTCGAGCAGCATGTACGCCAACGAGAGCACAAGACCCCGCAGCCTGCAAATTCGAAGGCCGTACAGATGGTGATCGCGAGGGAAAAGCCGCACGCAATGCCGGCTTAGCCGAATGTGGGGTCGTGTGTGCTTGGAAGACATAGGAGTATTCGCTAAGTTATTGATTTAATGGTGGACGCAGTAAGAATCGAATTGTCAATCTAACGTATTCTCAACAACATGCAGGTCAGCGGATGACACCTTACACCATGCAAAGCAGCTTAGATCCGATGCTTAGAGCGCAGATGGAGCGCGTTTTCACTCCCACGGTGTTGTAGGTTTCTCGCCCAATTCACAACGGCGGACACGCCTGATGTGGGCGAGTTTTTACCATCTGATGCTGCGGGATTCAAAGGTGATGCGCACTCGGGAGATTCCATGCTGCGCGAGCCTTTCCAACTACTCAAAACCCCGCAATCTCGAGAGCGCGGTAGATGGAGTGAAGATGCAAATTGTTCTCTTGCCTTTGGTGGCGAGTTAGGACAGGTAACGATGCAGCGCGTACGAGTACCAGTGGCCGTTCCTGATTTCGGCATGAGGGATTACGCCGTCATGGACGAGTTTCGACAGCTCAGGGCCGATGCGCCCTGGTGAATCCGGGAAGCGCATCGAAGCGTAGCTATTCCCAATGCTGGCGAAGGATTGACCCGTCGGATCGATCAGGATAGGGCCGTAGTAGAGCGTCCCGACAGCTGAGTCATAGCTACCGCAATTCATCATTCGAATCTGAGACGGATTTCCGCTCGTATCGCTCGGAATGCAGATTGTCTTTCCATCTGCGCAAGCGTTCGAGGTCGTTGCGATCTGCGTGCCGGTAGTGTCATACACAGCGACCTGATGCATGCCGCCGCTGACGTTCAGGATGGCGACTGCGTACCAGGTACCCTGACTGAACGGGACCGCCCCAAATTCCATCGTTGTGTGGCCTGATCGCTCCACAGCGAAACAGGGGACGGACGGAATGGGACAGCCCGGGCCATGAATGACCTGTAGCGTGATGATGTTGCCGCCGCCGATTTCACCGATGTCGGTGCTCGATCCGTTGCTCGTCGCGTTGCCGCTGTTGTTTATCCAGAAAAGCATGTCGCTCTGCGTGCTGCCGCCGCCGTACCCATAGGTCCAGGAGTCGGCCAGGGAGCGCTTGATGCTTACAGTCCCGCTTGATTCAGTCGTCGAGTCACATAGGGGTGAATTGGTGAACCCATGTACGGATGAGGTGTTGTAAGTCGTCGAGCTGGTCAGCGATCCGCTCAGCGTGCCGGTCATGCAATACGTCCCCGTCTTCAGGTTCGTTGTCGTGACGGCGGTGGCATTGGTGTTGCCTGTATAGGCAAACAATGTCCAGGGGATCGGCGCCGTGCCGCACGACGCGACGCATGTAAACGCCGCGTTGAGCTGAGGGCAGTTGTCCGCAGAGGGCTCGGTCTGGCCGCTGCCCATCGTCGATGGCATCGCCATGCTGCTTAGGCCGGTTTTACTCAGTGCGAAGTATCCGGTGCCTGGACAGAATGAGCCCGACTCGCCGCTCAGTTGAACACCGCCGCCGCTCGTCTCGATCGCGAGAAAGTAAATTGTGTTCGCCGCGAACGTTGGGCAGGCGCTGAAGCTGTTCGCGGAGATGACGTTATCCCCGCTCGCGTCCGTGATCTGTGCCGACGTGGCGCAAAGGAGAGAGCCCGCGCAGTAGCTGAAGCCGCTCGGGCAATTGGTCCCCGTTGTAGTGCCATAGATGCCGAGCAGGACGGTGCCGCTTACAGTGTGCACGTTGAAGGTTACGTTGTTCAGCGTGTAGCCGCTCGCGCCACCGTGCATGTAAATCGGCACCATGCAGACGCCTTGGTAGCCGCAATTGATCTGCGTCGAGCCGCCATCGTTCGCAGCTTGGCCGAGGGTGATGTTGCCGCCACTGGCGACGAGTGTGGTTGAAGCTGATTGGCCTCCATAAGTCGCACCGATCGTGCTGCTCCCTTGGGCAACCGTTGAAGCCAATCCCGTGGCGCTGATCGTAGCGACTGCGGGGTTCGAAGACGACCATGTCGCAGAACTGGTGACATCCGTTGTGCTCGAATCGCTGTAGAAGGCCGTGGCAGTAAACTGCTGCGTTGCTCCGGCCACGACGGAAGGGTTGAGAGGACTGATGCTGAGTGACACTAAGATAGGCGACGTCGAGGGAGTTGTCGCGCTGACCTCCGCGGAGACACCGCTTTGCGTGACTGAGTTTATGGCAATGACAACGTAGTAGTAGGTGGAGCTACCGGCCAGACCCGTATCGGTATAACTGTTCGTGCTCGCGACAGCCAGAACAGTGTAAGGACCACCGGAGGTTGTACCGCGAGATACCTGGTAGCTGGTTGCTCCATTCACGGAGTTCCAAGTGAGCGCTATCTGGCCAATGCCTGCTGTTGCAGTCAAACCGGTCGGCGCGGGCAGCGCCGTCACGGTAAGAGTGGTCGCGGCAGCAACAGAACCCATAGTGGCTCCGATCGTTGCTGTTCCTTGACCGGAACTGGTGGCAAGCCCATTCGAACCAGTGGTATTGCTGATGATGGCCACCAGCGCATTGGATGTGCTCCAGGTGACGTTCGTCGTAATGTCCTTCGTGCTCTGGTCTGAGTAGGTACCGGTCGCTACGAATCCTTGCGATTGGCCAAGTGCGATAGAAGGAGAAGCAGGTGTTATTGCGATCGACTCCAGAACCGCGGGTGTGACCGTGAGGTCGGCTGTTCCCGATATCGAGCCTGACGTGGCGGTGATGGTTGCCGTCCCGGTGCCGGTGGAGGTGGCGAGCCCGGCGGTACTCTGAGCCATGCTGATCTTTGTTACTGTGGCATCGGATGATGTCCATTGCACCGAAGTCGTGAGATCTTGCGTGCTCGCGTCGCTGTAGGTTCCCATTGCGGTGAATTGCTGCGTTGTCCCCAGCGGAATCGAGGATGATCCGGGAGATACCGCGATGGAGACCAGCACTGCGGGGCTCACCTGAACATTCGTCGATCCCGTGATTCCGCCACTTATCGCCGTGAGTGTCGCCGATCCCGTTGCAACGGCAGTCACAATACCCGTCGCGCTCACGGTAGCGATCGTCCCATCGGAGGAGGTCCATGTTGCAGCACTGGAGACATCCTTTGTGGTCTCGTCGGAGTATGTCGCGATGGCTGAAAGCTGCTGGCTTGAGCCGATGGCCAGCGATAACGGCGAGGGCGTGACCTCAATCGCGATCATCACAGCAGGGCTAACAGTGAGGACGGTAGTGCCGCTCACTCCTGCTGAACTTGCCGCAATTGTGGTTGTCCCCGTTGCCAGCGTTTGAGCAAGCCCGTGTGTCGGGCTTGTCATACTGATCGTCGCCACCGTTGGATCCGAAGAACTCCAACTCACTGTGTTCGTCACGTCCTGGATGCTGCCATCAGCAAATGTGCCTGTTGCGGTGAACTGTTCTGTCTCCCCAAGTGGTACCGACGGTATGGCAGGTGTCACGGCGATGGAAACGAGCGCGGCCGGGTTGACAAGCAACGTCGTCGAGCCGGCAATCGCCCCGGACGTCGCTGTGATAATGGTTGAGCCGGGCCCGAGGCTCATTGCCTGACCAGAACTGCTTATCGTGGCGATTCCCGTGTCAGAAGAACTCCACAGTACAGAGCCGGTCAGATCCTGGGTGCTTCCATCGGTATATGTTCCAATCGCAGCGAACTGCTGTGCGGTGCCGAGAGCAATCGCCGCATTTGTTGGCGTCACACCAATACTCACCAACGCCGCAGGTCCCACTGTCACTGCGCTCTGGCCTGAAATACCGGTACCCGGGACGCTTGCGGTAATCTGCCCGGTCCCGGTGGCGAGGGCTTCAGCATTTCCACTGGTGCTTATGCTTAGCACGGTGGGCGCGCTCGATGTCCACTGCACCGAAGAAGTAATGTCCTGTGTGCTGCCGTCTGTGTAGACTGCCGTTGCGGTGAACTGCTGGCTCGCGCCCTTCTGCAACATGAGGCTCAGCGGCGTCACAGAGATGCTGACGAGCGCTGCGGGGGTTACAGAAAGCGTAGCCGATCCTGAGATCGAGCCGGACGTCGC
This sequence comes from uncultured Acidobacteriaceae bacterium, assembly GCA_963780515.1. Lineage (GTDB taxonomy): Bacteria > Acidobacteriota > Terriglobia > Terriglobales > Acidobacteriaceae > Telmatobacter. Next base: position 219,218 of record CAWACG010000012.1, on the reverse strand, counting down.
AGTAATCGTCGTGGTGCCCAGGGTACCGCTTACGGCCACACCGGTGGCACCAATGGTGGCGACTGCAGGAGTGGAGGATGTCCACGATGCGGAGGTCGTGATGACCTTGGTGCTGCCGTCTGTATATGTACCCGTTGCGATGAACTGTTGGGAGGTGCCAAGAGCAATCGAGGCCGACGCGGGTGAGACCGCAATCGAAACCAACGCCGCGCCGGTCACCGTGAGCGCAGCCGGGGCGCTCGTATAGCCTTGGTAAGTGGCACTGATAGAGGTCGTTCCAGTCGCATCGGATGTTGCCAGTCCCTGGCTGCCGGCGTTGTTGCTGACGGTTGCAACCGCAGGAACGGAGGACGTCCAGCTCGCCAGAGTTGTGACGTCGCTGGTCGTTCCATTCGAATAGTGCGCGGTGGCTTTGAACTGCTGCGTCAAGCCCAGGGCTATCGACACACTCGATGGCGAGATCGAAATCGAAGAGATCGACGCAGTGACCGTCAGGCTTGTGCTCCCGGAGACGCTCGAACTGGTCGCTTTGATCGTGGCTGTGCCCGCTGCAACCGCGCTCGCAAGTCCTGGAGACTGGATGGTTGCCACGCTGGTTTTGCTGGAACTCCAGGTTACGGATGTTGTGATATTGGCCGTGCTGCCGTCACTGTACGAGCCAGTCGCAGTGTACTGGACCTTGGTGCCGACAGTTGCGCTGGTGTTCAAGGGAGTGACCGTGATCGACTGCAGGGTGATCGCGGTCACGGTGAGTGAAGTCGACGCGGTCGGAGCGCCCGTGAAGGCGGCACTTATCGTCGCCCTGCCTGCTTTCACAGCTGTAGCGAGACCACTTGCACCGACCGTGGCAATGGACTTTGCGGAAGTGGACCAGGTGACCAACCCCGTAAGGTCGCTTGAACTTCCGTCGCTAAGGTTTCCGGTTGCCGTGAATTGGATAGTATTTTTGACCAGCACGCTCGGCGCGATCGGTGACAGTGTTATCGAGGTCACTTTGGCGTTTCTGATGGTCAGCGAAGCGGTACCCTTGATACCACTCACGGTAGCGCTTATGGTCACCATTCCGGCAGATTTGCCGGTTGCCAATCCACTTCGGCTGACGGTTGCGATGGTTCCGCTGCTAGTCGTCCAGGAGGCGGAGGTTGTAAGATTAGCCGTTGAGCCGTCACTATAAACGCCTGTCGCGGTGAACTGCTGGCTGAATGCAATTGGAATTGCTGCGGAACTGGGCGATACCCCGATAGATTGCAGGGTTTTTGCAGACGAGCGACCAACCGCCAGGAAACATATTGCAATAAGGATGCTGCCTGCTACCCGCGCGGACAAGATTCCTGACGCCTTGAAGCATCCCATCGGTTCGGCCTCCGAAAAGCTTGGGTGGACTCCAAACTGAGGCAAAGCCAGCTTCTCAGGGCTCCCCTAGGGGTTGCATACAATGCAACCCACACCACTACTTCAGTCCGGTTAACCACGGGGGATTTGAGCATACTAGCGCGCGTCAAGAGCTGTGTCAACGCCTGACTGCCCGGCGAATTCTGTGTCCGTTGGTAGCCGTACAGCAAAAGCTCATGCGGCACAGAAACGTCGCGACCACTATGAACGTGTACGGCAAGGCGAGTTTGAAGGCCAGGCAGCAGGCAAATTCGAAGGTCGTACAGATGGTGATCGCGAGGGAAATGCCGAGCGCGGTGGCAGTTTAACCGGATGTGGGGTTGGGTGGGGCTCGGTGGGGTTGGGTGACTACGCGATGTTCGCTAAGTTATTGATTTAATGGTGGACGCGGTAGGAATCGAATTATCAATCTAACGTATTTTCAACAACATGCAGGTCAGCGGATGACACTTAAGACCGTGCAAAGCAGTCTAAATCCGATAAACAGAGCGCAGATAGAGCATCGAGTGCCGGGCCAATTTTGTACCAGTTGAGGTGAGACAAACTCGTATGTGAACCCCCCAGCAAAACTGAGCCAAAACGAATTGGAAGTTTCAGTCTATAAGCGCTCATACGCTCAAAGAGCCGCATTAAGTCGATAGTCAGTCACTTAGGGCCTGTGCACGCTGCTGGGGTAGTGGCGGGAACAGACCCCAATTACCGCTGGATCATTCAATCGAAAGCGGCTCGCCCGCGGCTCGACTCCACCAAGCTGATTTGACAATGCGCGATCGGGAGCCTCCCTCTACCTCACCTCGACCTCCGCACCTTTGCCATCATCCGCAACTACGAAACTGACGCACTGAGGTTCTACCTCTAGATGCACTGGAAGCTTCCTTCCTAGGACAAACACATTCCCTTGTTGAGGTGTCCAGCCGTAAATCTCAGTACGAATCTCCTTCCACCAGGCAGGATACGATCCCACATGCGCGCCCAGAGTCAGCCGCAAACCCTGCGCGGTTCTCTCGCAGCTGAATGTCATCTTCAGAAGCGATCCATGCCGATACGCCAGGGTCTTCCCATCATCCAGGTAAAGGCCGCCCGCACATTCATCGCCGACAAACACCCGGAGCGTGAGCGGGCCCACCGGTGTCAGATTCGTGCTTTGAACCACCGGCGCAATGGGCACGATCGATCCTGCGCGAACAAAAACAGGAAGCTGATCCGGCCTAGGTGAGACGCGGATTGTCATCGGCGCATTCCGGCTCGAAACTGTTGTGGGACCCGGGGTCGGGGTAGCCACGGAATCCGAATGTGCGACCCTTTCTCCCGTCCAATAGTTATACCAGTCCGAAGATGGAAGCTCGACAGCGTATGCGCCCTGCTCATCTGGATAGGCTGGCGGAGCGATGAGGAGATCCGGGCCCAGAAGAAACTCCCCGGCAGCGTCGTTGTCTGTGTCGATCGGATGCCGATCGGGCGCGGCGTCTGGAAATTCGAGGAATAATGGCCGCATCATCGGGAGTCCCGTGCGGGAAGCCTCTTCGGCCAACGTGTAGAGATAAGGCATCAGCTGGTAACGAGCTTCGATAAACCGGCGCCGGATTGTCTCCTGTTCTGAGCCGCCAACCCACGGTTCCTGATCCGCGGTTCCTTTCTCCGAATGATCCCGATCGATAGGTTCGAACGCCGCCACTTCAAGCCATTTTGTCAGCAGCTCAGGCGATGGCGATCCCGCATAGCCGCCCGCATCAGCTCCGCTGAAGGCAAATCCGCTCAATCCGAGATTCTCAAGCATGGGAGTTGCAAGACGCAGATGATTCCAACTGCTGCTGTTGTCTCCTGTCCAGGTGGCTGCGTACCGTTGCCCGCCGGCATAAGTTGCCCGGGTCAGCACAAACGGACGGCTCTCCGGATCAATCGTTCTGAGACCCTCAAATGTAGCCCGTGAATTCTCCATGCCATACACGTTGTGAATCTCTGCATGGGTCGCAGTCCGAGTGGTGAATCCCGGCTCATCGATCCGATGCACCGCATCTTCCGGCATCGTCTTGTTCGGCGTGTCGAAGATCGAAGGCTCATTCATATCGTTCCAGAAACCATCGATCCCGGAGCGGTGTAAGTCGTGATACAGCGTGCCCCACCATGCGCGCGTCTGCTGACGTGTGAAGTCCGGAAAGACGCTGGGGCCAGGCCAAACTTTACCCGTATACACCGTGCCGTCAGGATTCTTGACAAAGTGGTCGCCTGCAATGCCGCTGTCATAAGGGAAGTAGTTTTGGCCGGGGAAATTTGCGATATGCAGATCGGTGATGGCAACCACGTGGAAGTTTTCCGCCGTGAGTCGCGCAACCATTCCCGGGAGGTCCGGAAAGGCTTTGCGGTTTACCGTGAAGGGCCTGTTTTGATCTTGATAGTCAATGTCAAGATAGATTGCGTCGGCGGGAATTGAGTCTGCTCTGAAGTGATTGGCCACTTCCAGCACGCGCGATTGTGACATATAGCTATATCGGGATTGCTGGAAGCCAAGTGACCAAAGCGGCGGCAACGGAGGAGTTCCCGTGAGCCAGGCATAGGTTTCGACAACCTTCTTGGGCGAAGGACCGTAAAACACGTAGTAGTCCAGCGGGCCACCGGCAGCTCCGAATGAATAGACCCCTTCCGACTCCTTGCCAAAGTCAAAGCTCGTACGCCAAGTGTTGTCCAGCAGAATTCCGGTCGCTACACCGGAGCGAAACGTCATAAAGTAAGGGATGCTTTTATACAGTGGGTCGGTAGACTCCTGAAAACGGTAAGCATCTCTATTCCAAAGTGTGAAAGCCTCGTTGCGCCTGTCAAGCGGGCCAGTCTTGTCCCCGAGGCCGAAGTAGTGCTCGTCCAGCGGCATCTCCTTATAAATACGAAACGCATCGCCATCAAATCGAACTGGCCTTGCGTCGCGTACAATAATCTTCCCCGCCGAATCGCGCACTGTAATTTCGAGAGTCCTTTTATCGATCTCGACAGCCAGCGCACGCGTATGGAATCCGAAGTCATTGCTGCTTGCGTCGAAATTAACTGCCGCGGAACTCTCGCGAGAAGCAGGAAGCACAGCCCAGGATGCATCTTCCGGCAGCGCACTGCCGCGTGCAAGAGTCACTCGCAGGACGTCTTCGCGCAACGCAACTATCTTCAGGCGCAGACCATCGCTCTGCAAGTCGATCCCATTCGGCAATGCTGTAACTGTCGCGCGGCGCACTGCGCTGCGCATTCCTGGGTAAGCCGGTTTCATTTGGGCACAGAATATGCTGGATGCCGGGCACAAAATGGTCAGAGAGATGAAGATAGAGAATATCTGATGAAGTGAACGGTACAAACGCATGATGACTCCTGGGCTGCGATGGGGCCTGTGCGAGGTTGGTGATGAGGAGGAAGAAGACGTAGTCTGGCTATGGTGTCGACGCCCGCCCGGGCGGAGATTCGAGCGCGGAAAGATCGGGATCTTCGACGACCTTCACTCCCCGGCTGCGACGCTGCTCTTTGATGGCCTTAACATCTTCTATTGCTGCCGCCGCATTTTTGCTATCTCCGACCTGTTTGTAAAGCCGAGCCAGAAGATAATGAATTGAACCGGTTTCGTCACTCGATACGGCCATGTTCAATTGGTCGATCGCATCCCGGGTCCTCCCGGTCTCCGCATAGACCTTGCCGATCAAAGCATGCACGTGGGCGAGCATTTGCGGTTTCACGCCCAGGCTCTTCGTCAGGTATGGCTCAGCCTGCGCATATTGGTTTTTGCTCACCAGCGTCTCCGCCATAATCAGGTTGAGTTCTGAATCCTGAGGGCTGGTCTTCAGGGCCGCGCCTGCAGTTTCCATGGCCTTCTCGATATTGTTGTTGCTGAGATACGCCGAGGCCAGCCCGAGCATCGCCGCCGGATCACCCGGATCCTTGGCCAATGCCTTCCCGTATTCGGTAAGCGCGTCGTCGTATCTCTCCAGTTGGTCGTAGATGTCGCCAAGAAGAACGTGGCTTCGCGTTGAGTCCGATTCCAACTGCTGAAAGCGCGCCAGAGATTTCAGCGCGAGCCGCTGGTTGGCTTGAATCGACCAGTAGAGAGCTTCGGCAGAATGCGGTTGCAATGTCTCTAGTTTGGTTGCCGCGCTGTAGGCGCGCTCGTTGTCTCCTGCAAAGAAAGAGCAGGCGGCAAGCAACGCAAGTTTCTTAGATCGGCCCGCGGTGAGCGCAGCACCGAGCCGTTCCTCGCAGAGAGTGAACTCGCCCGCCACATAATAGTCTTCCGCGGATTTGTGGCTCAATGAAACTGCTTCCGCCGTCGCCAGCGGAGCCGGTTCATGCCGATCGATATTCTCCTTCAAGGTCTGTCCGGTCCCGTTAAAAGCGGACAGCAATGCATTCCGAAGCTCCATCGGCATGACAGTGCTCGGCCGATCGAAATACCCGGCAACACCTGCCCTTGCATCGCTGGACAAGCCCCCAAAGAGAATGGCAACGTTCGAAATCACGAAACCGTGATCGCGTCTCCATAATTCCTCAATAAGCCGGACTGCTTGTTCGTTGTCTCCGCCGTCCATCGCCAGCCGCGTCTGACCCAGAATTGCCATCCCGCACTCCGGATGCGCCGCTCGCTCGGCTCTGAATTCTGCAGCCGCGCCCGCCGTGTCGCCGTGCCGCAGAAGCGAAAAGCCCAATTCCGAATGGATGCATGGAGGTTGAGGTTGCGAAGCAAGCAAACTGCGATAGAGGGTTACGGCTTCTCCGAACCTGGCCTGCTTTTCCAGCGATTCGGCATACAGGGCTCCGGCAAATGGAGAGTCCTTGTCTTCAATCGACATTGTGCGTGCGTCCGCTTCCACCTGGTTCAGGCGGGCGATCCCCAGCGCGAACCATGCGTCACCAAGTTCGGGGCCAAGTTTTGCAGCTCGCTCCAGTTCCCCTGTCGCCATCGAGAACTTCCCGACTTCAAAGTATGCGCGACCCAGCGCGAGCGGAGCCTGCGGGTCGGTCCTGTTAATCCTTTCCGCTTTGATCAGGAATGGAATCGCCTCCAGTGCATTGCGATTACGCAAATCGTCGAGACCAAGAAAAAGATTGGGAACATACAAGGACGGGTTGAGATGGTTTGCCTGTTTCAAGCTGATAATTGCTGAAGATAGATCCCCGGCATTTTGTTCCATGAGGCCCAGATTGGCCCAAAGCTCCGCCATATTCGGCTCGATCTTTACCGCTTCTTTGTATGCGTTTCCAGCAGCGGAGTAATCGTGAGAGGCTTGAGCCTGTTGGGCCGTGGCCAACAACGCTTCGAGTTTCGAGGCCGGCGCCTGCTGGCCAAGCCCGTGTAAGGGCTCGGCCAGCAGGATCAGCAACAACAATTTGCAGAGATTATTCACGTTTGGCTTACCAGTAGAACTTCCCTGCCCATTGAATAATTCGACCAGGGAATGCACTTGTGATTTGTCCAAAGCTGCTAGCGCATCCGGTCGCATTGGGATCGCACCCGGTGTATTGAGTCTGTCCCGCCCCCGGGGCGTAGAAGTTGGGATGGTTGAAGGTGTTGAAGGTCTCGAGGCGGAACTGGGCCCTCATTGTCTCTCTGAAAGTCCAGTTCTTCTCCAGAACCGTATCCCAGTTTTGATAGTGAGGACCGCGAACGTTCGAGAAGTAGCGAGGGGCTGTTCCGAAACTGCCATACGGCGCAAATTGGAAGGCCCCCGTGTTAAACCACTCGTGGAGCGTGGGCTTTGATAGCTTTGGATTTCCAACCACATCCGGCCTTGGATTGCCGCCATAAGTCGGTTGATCGTTGCCGATCATACCTAGCGGGAGTCCCTCCTTGAAAGTGGCGATGCCCGAAAGTTCCCAACCGCCGACCACCGCGTCGGCAAGCCGGCCCATGCTTGACCCAAACGGCTTACCGCGGCCTACCGGCAGTTGATACGTGTAACTCGCAACCAGCGCCTGGGGAATATCTCCGCCGTCTACACTCTTGTCGGCGGCCAGGTTGTAGCTGTTTGCCGTATTGAGAGCCCAATTCGAAGGTCCGTTGTAGGACCATGCGTTGTTGCCCTCAACGTTGTCAAGGAACTTGGAGTAAGTGTAAGAAACCAGCGCGGTAAGCCCCTTGCTCACCCTGTGGTTGTACGTCACTTGCAATGAGTTGTAGAGCGACTGGCCGACGGGCGCGTCAGTCTGGCCCACTCCGCAATATTGTGGGTAGGGAGACATCAATTGCGCGTTGGTCGCACTTGCGTTATCCAGATTGCAAGAGCTGGGTGCAATTGTTCCGCCTGCTTCAAGGGCCTCCAAAGGGGCAGCAAACGGGTTGGAAGCCGCCGCCGCTCCGAGAAAATTCGACCCCAAAGGCAGAAACTTGGGATCCAACTGGTCGTAATTGGGGCTTCCTATCATGCGAACGCCACGGTTCCCAATGTAGTCCATTTCCAATTCATCGCTTGGGGTCAAGGCATACTGTACGCCCAACATCCATTGCTGTACGTAGGGCGACGGACGGCTCATGAACACGCTGCCGATTCCGTTACCGACATTTTGGAATTCCCCGTTCTTGTTTCCCGTAATCTGAGCATAGACTCCACCCCACGGGTTGCTTGTGCTCACGTTCGGGTTGGGAGTCACTCCCCCATCCAGGCTGGGGTTCAGGACCGTTGTCGCAGCAAAGCCTGAACTTTGCCCAGGGAAGCAGCATGTCACTGACTCCGGAAAGAAGATCCCATATCCGCCATGGAACACTGTCTTTGCCATGGGCTGATAGGAGAAGCCGAAGCGAGGCGTGAGGTTGGTGTAGTTCGGGTTGTAAACGTCCCTGCGTCCGGGCCCGAGAAACTCCAGTGCGCCGAGAACCGGCGTGCCCGTCATGTAGCTGAGAGGGTTCAACGCATTGGGGTCAAAGGTTGACGCCACGTTATGGCGATACGTGTCAGGGGTCTGAATCTCGTAACGGAAGCCAAGATTCAAAGTGAGGTTGTGGGTTACTTTCCAGTCATCCTGTACATACTCGCCCAGAAGCCTGTTCGAGACCAATGGGTTGTACACTGTTCCAACTTGGGTTGCGCTGCCCGAGTTGTCTAAGACACCCAGCAGCAACTGTGCCACCCCATTGCCGCTTGCGAATCCCGACCCAGCCAGCGGATTCGGACCTGACGTGAATCCTCCGCTGAAGTTCAAGCTAGTTTGGAAATAGCTATGCTGACTGTCGACCTGCTCCACGCCCATGAACCCAAAACTCAATGTGTTTTTGCCATGAAGCTTGATGAAGTCCGTGGCCACTGATCCGATGGGACCATGGTTGGTAACCGCCTGCTGGTTATTGCCTCCGGGGCCCAATGACGACACGCTTCCCACTTCAACCATCGGAAACATTGGATAGTTGGCGGAGACGTACGCCGGCAGCCCAAGCACGCCGGTGGGGTCAAAGCCGAACGACTGATTGTCCGAGGTTTCATGCCAAATCTGGACACCTGACGTAATGTTCATTGTGAAGGTCGGGCTGAATACATCCGTGAGCCCAGCCCACATGCCCCATCGATTGTTAGGCCGCTGGTTGCCTGGACCCGCGGGGTCGCTTCCCCAGTCGTTCGCTGCGCCGGTCTTTTCCTCCTCCTTGTAGGAGTAGCGGAAATAGCTGCTGACAGCGCTGTTTATGTTCTGATCGGCCCGGATACTGAACTCATTCGAATGCGCGGGTGCGGATCCGGAAACCGTATAGTTGATTCCTGTCCCTGTGCACGTAGGGCAGGGGTAATAACTCAACAGCTTTGCGCCAATAGGATCAGGTGTGTATCCAGCCAGGTTGGTCAGAATGTTGCCAGGAATTGGGTCGCGAATGTAACCACTCTTAGTAGCGGTAAGACCGGTCTTGGGATCGACCGTCCCAGCAGTGATGGCGCGGCCGCTGCGCGGATCGTAGATCTGACCCAGGAGGATGGGACGTCCAAGGCTATCGACTGAGCCCGTGGGCCCGCCCAGAATCTCTGAGAAGTCTCCCGCTCGGAAACTCGCGTCCGGCACGGAGTAATGATCAATCGACGGAGTTGTCACCGCGAAATGCTCATAGAGACCGTAGATAAAGGTCTTGTCCCGCTGCCGATAAATTCCAGGAATGTAAAGAGGCCCGCCGGCCGATACGCCCGTCTGATTGCGACTAAGGGTCGTATTGGAGTTTGAGAAATAATTGAGGGCGTTGAGCTTATTGTCGGCATAAAACTCGTACGCGGAGCCATGGAAGTTTCTCGTCCCCGACTTGGTGACGACGTTCACCACGTTCCCTGTGCTCCACCCGTACTGGGCTGTGAACGAATTGTTCTGGATTTTAAATTCCTGGACCCCGTCCACTGATGGAACAAAAATCACTGCACCCCATTCCGGGTCTGTATCCCAGGAGCCGTCCAGCAGAAACGCCGTCGTTCCAAAGAATCCGCCTGCGAAGTTCAGAAAGGAGACGTCCTGGTCTGCGTTGTCAGTGCTGTTGCTGCCGCCGCCCAGCAGCATCTGTCCCTCTGATGTATTGCTCACCGAAGAATTGAGCGTGGTCAGACCGTAGACGTTGCGTACATTCAATGGCAATTCCACGATCTGCTTGGCATCGAGGTTCGCCGCCACGTTTGAGTTATCGGTGTTAAGTTGGGAAGCATCTGCGGTAACTACAACCGATTGCGTTTCCGCTCCAACTGTAAGGGTCACGTTCTGGGTCGCGGTTTGAGCCGCGTTAAGGACGATCCCGTTCTGCTGGTACTGCTCGAAGCCGTTGTTCTTGACGATCAGACTGTAGGTCGCAGGAGGAAGTTGAGTGAATGTGAATCGGCCTCCCGCGTCCGTGAGAAAAGTCCGACTGATGCCCTTCTCGGGACTATCCAGCGTCACGGATGCTTTCCCTATTACTGCTCCCGACGGATCAGACACGACACCGGAAAGAGTTGCCGTCGTTGTTGCGATTTGCGCGTTGAGCCATGGAGCGCTGCTCGCTAATAAGGCAAGCAGGATTGCGAATCCGCCCCAACTCCAAAGAGACCATGGTCTCCGTCTCCCGTTTGTTTCCAAGGTGTAGCCTCCCTCAGGTTGGTGCCCGTCGGTCCTGGACTCCCGGCGCACCAGTAGCTCGCCTGGGAACATCCATAGTGATCGGGCTTTGCAAAGCAGCCCTTTTCTAGGCTTCCTGAGAAACAGTTGTGAAGGCCCTTACGGAATGGACCTGGAGGGTCCTTACAGCAAAGAAATCAGACTTATCGGAAAATAATCCAACGCAAAATTATATAGATCAATTACTTAGGTGAAGCGAATCTCAAACACGCCTCCTGATTCGGAATGGCTGTATAATTGCCTCGACCAAGCGGAGATTTTCATGGCGGCAACCGCACCAGAGCACTGTAAAACGGCTCCAAGCGAACCTGGTGCGGACGACGTGCGCGAACAGTTGAGTCGTCTCCTGTCGAGTCCGTTTTTTCGTCACAGCAAGCGGTTCCCTACCTTTCTCCGTTTTGTGGTCGAACACACCCTGGCAGGCGATAGAGAAAACCTCAAGGAACGCACCCTCGGAGTTGAAATCTTCGGTAGGGATGCAGAGTACGACACCGCCTCCGACCCCATCGTTCGCGTAACCGCGGCGGAGATTCGAAAGCGCGTGGCCCAGTACTATCAGGACCCGGCTCATGAGCATGAGCTGCGCATCACTTTGCCTTCCGGTGCCTATGTTCCGCAGTTCGATTGGCGCCGGGGCGCAAACGATCCTGCCCTGAAAGAGCTGGATCTTGTTGCCGCGGACGATGTCGCGATCACCGAAGCGGTTCCCCGACCTCAACCCGCTGTTGCGCGCCGCCATTCTGCGATTGTGCTCGCCATCGCCTGCGCGGTGGCCGCAGTCCTCTCCGTGGGTGGTGTTCTGCTGTGGCAGGCAACGCACCGTACCGTCTCTGATTTCTTCTGGCGGCCGGTCACCACTTCAAAAGACGCGGTGCTGCTCTGCATTGCGGATCAGCTGCAGTATTCCAGCATCGCTCTGCGCGACGCAACCCAGCCAACACACCAGGTTTTGTTGAGCGACGAGCTCACCGCCATCGTCATGGACGATGTCTACGCTACAGTCAAGGTTGCCGGAGTCCTCCAGTCAAGTGGCATACCCTACTCGCTCAAAGGCGAAGGTGCAACCAATCTCGCAGACCTGCGCAACGGGCCAACGGTTTTCATCGGGGCTTTCGATAATGCGTGGACCCTGCGAATGACCAACAACCTGCGTTATCACTTTGCGAACAATCCCGAGATGACGAAGATGACAATCGTGGACAGCACCGCCTCGACGCCGAGCCGGTGGGTCATCGATCGATCTGTGCAGATGGCCACCAAGAACTATCGGGACTACGCAATCGTCGCGCGATTTACTGACACCAACACCGGGGAGCTCGCTGTGGTTGTGGCGGGAATCGGCCGTGGTGGCACCATTGCGGCGGGAGAATTCCTCACCAACACGGACGACCTCGCCCAGTTACAGCGCGCCGCGAAGGCCGCAGGCGACAAAAAGAATATGGAAGTCGTCCTCAGTACCCAAATTATCGATGGAGAGCCCGGCTCCCCAAAAATGGAAGCCGCCTACTTCTGGTAATGTGCTGCCATTCAGCGGCCTGAAGAAGGATGTCTCGCGCGGCTCGCTGAAACGCGATTTCGTTTTCAAATGCGGTGAAATGCGGTGAAGTTCTTTTTTGGGAAACTGTAAGTTATTGATTTGATGGTGGACGCGGTAGGAATCGAACCTACAACCTGTCGGTTAAGAGCCCGCCTTTCCCCATAGGCGAGCTTATGTTTCGAGGGCTAAATGGTACAGACAAGCCAACCAATCATTACCAGTCTGGTTGCAGGTAAGTGCCCGCTTCTCACCCAGCCCACATAAACAGCTAAAGGTCCGCCAGGTGGAAATGCAGCCTAGTGATTCCCACCATGGAGAGCGCGCTTGAGGACCGCTTCAAGCCCTGCTTTGATCCGTTCGTATTCTGAAAGAGAAAGAGTGCCTGAGGCTTTCTCCATCTCAATTGCGAAGAGTTCCTCTTTGAGTGTATTCAACAGAGCGGATTGCGATTGGGGTGGCATGGAAGCGTTGGAATCTTGGTGCGACGTGGAAGCCGCTGCTGTAACGGCTGGAGCGTCGAACGAAACTGCGTGAACAGCGCTGGGGCCGGATTCGGCCGCGAGGCTTTTTTTACGGATGAAGAAGAATGCACACCCGGCGAGAAGCAACCCGCATGCGCCGAGGATCCACCCCTTGGAATTGGTCAGGGGATCGGGCGCGTCGATCGGTACCCCCAGGCCTCCGCCGGGCTGGCCGCCGGCGGGGCTGATGGCGGCCGCCCCGCCCGGTTGGCCCATCGCGCCGTTTTCCGCCTCGCGGGGCATCTGACCTTCGCCGGTAATCATAAAGCTGACCGCCTGGCCGGGATGGATGCCTTTGGCAACAAAGGTCTGCACGCGCGGATCCTCTTGCGTGGTCTGGAAGCTCGCGCCTCGTGCATCGCTGAAGCTGATGCCCTTGGCGGCGTAGACAACCAAGTTGTCCGCCGGCATGGCCAGGTGCGGCGTGAACGTGTATTTGCCGCTATACTCCATGTGATATTGCACCTCGAACATCGTTTCCTTTTCGCCCTGGTCCGGCTGGATCGGCACTTGGAAGGAGTAGTGCCCTTTAGAGCTCAGTGGCAAGAGATGCGTGTTGGTCCCCAGACCCCCGGGCCGCGTTGCCGACGCTCCATCCAGATCCGCATTGATTGGCAGCACAATCTCAAAAGTGTTGCTGCTGAACTGCGCCTTCGGGGGTAGGCTCGTATTGCGCACCAGGTAACGCTCCTGCACGCGCAGCGTACCACCCGCGGCCTCGATCAGTAGCATGTCCGCATCGATGGCCACGCCCTCAACTTTCGCGGCTACATCGTAAACGGTGATGTCTCCTGGCCCGCCTCCCTGTGGCGCTGCGATGAAATAGGTCCCGCCCTGGTGGTTGACACGGATCAGGTAGGGCTTCATGCCCGGCGCATCGATCGAGTATTGTCCTTTGGCATTCGTCGTGGTTGTCGCTGCTTCCGCCATGCCGGCTCCAACGTCCACAAGCACCACCGTGTCACCGGACGAGGGGCTGTTTGTCGTCTTGTTAGTCACCGTTCCGGTGAAGGTTGCCGCTTGCGCAATCGCGCACAACAGAGACATAACGAATGCAGCAGAGAAACGGAGATACCGGGGCTTTCTTGAGATCATCAACGACTCCTGTCATTGTGGCGTGAGTTGTTCAGTTGAATTCACTGCGCCAAATGCGACCCCAACCGACTTGAGAAACTCCGAGGGCGGCGTGCCGCCTGCAAAAATCCACACAAAGTCATTAGGGATTTCCTTGATCTGTCCGTCGACTTCGATCAAAACACTGCCGGCGCGAAACTCTGTAGGCATTGAGTTGAACAGCACCTCAATCTTGCGTGAAGCGATATGCTCCTGAATCCGTTTCGCATTGCGGTCTTTCAGTCTGCTGAACTCGTTGCGGCGATAGGAAAGCGTAACCTTGTTCCCGGTTTGATGCGCCAAACCCATGGCAGCCTCGACTGCGCTGTCTCCACCGCCCACAATCAGAATGTTCTTGCCCGTGTAGTGATCCGCCTCGATGAGCCGATAGAGGACGTGCGGCAAATCCTCGCCCTTCACACCGAGTTTCCGCGGAGTCCCGGCACGGCCCAGGGCAAGCACCACGGCGCGCGAACGGTATTCACTTTTCTGCGTGCAGACTCTGAAAATTCCACCGTCCTCCTTTTCAATACGCTCCACACTTTCACCTGTTTGAATGTTCAAATCCGTTCGTTGCAGGATCTTCTCCCAAAAGCGCAGCAATTCCTCTTTTGACAGTGTGGTCTTGCTGAATCTGCCATGGAGCGGGAACTCCACCGGGCTCGTCATCACAAGCTTTTGGCGAGGATACTTCGACACCGTACCGCCCACAGATTCGCGCTCAAGCGTCAACGCCTTGAGTCGATGCTCTGCAGCACGCAGAGATGCGCTGATGCCGGCTGGACCCGCACCCACGATCACCACGTCCCATAACTGTGCACCGTTCAGTGCGGGATGCCCGCTGACAATGCGCTGAACAATCGCATCCACGCAGTCCCTGCCCTGGTTCACGGCGTTCTTGATCAGAGCCAAGCCGCCCAGTTCACCCACGATAAACAGGTTTTCAACGCTGGTCTCATACACTTCGCTGATCATCGGGACATCGGCCCCTGAACTTGGCTTTGCCATCACCATCGTGATGGCGCCCACGGGGCACTCCTCGGCGCAAAGGCCATGTCCGATGCACTTATGCCCATTGACTATAGTGGCTTTGCCGTTGACGAGCGCGAGAACGTCTCCCTCCGGGCACACAGAAACACAGCCTCCGCAGCCGATGCACGCATCCGCCGAGATCCGCGGGTGTTGCGCTTTTGGGCCATCGGAAAAGAGCGGTCCCCGCTCCGCTGCTTCCTTGGCGAGCATTTCCCTTTTCCTGTGTCCCCGCCAGTAACGAAGCAGGAAGAACCCAAGCACGCTTCCGGCGATCAGCCATGTCAGAAATGTATCCATCTCTCAGCGGAACCCCATGCTGCTGAATCCAAGGCCCATCACAACGGCGATATGAACAATCGCGAGGATCGCGAACGCATAACTAAAGGGGCGATGAATCACATGCCAAAGATGAAAGACTCGTTGCGTTTGACCAAGAAAGACAACTCGTTTCGAAAGCGAGACCTTCTGTCTTACCAGGCGGACCACCTGTTCAATCTCGGCGTTCCCACTCGAAAACAAGCCCCCAACCGTACGAACTGTCGCATTAAATCCGGGCGAGGAGCGGCGCAAACCGGCCACTCTGAAAGGGAGCCCCACATCCAGAACAATCATTTCGCCCACGGCGCGCAGCGGTCCAATGCGCCGTGTGTGCTCGGGTGATGGTACCTTCAGTACTCGACTCAGCTGTTGCGCCGAGTAGATGGATTGTTGCAGAAGCGCTTCTCCGAACTCGCGCTCGTTGCTTTCCAGATCCGAAAGAGAAAGCTCGGCAGCATTCAACGATCGCGGAATCTGGGAATAAAGATAGCGCCCGACGATCCCGCTCATAGCCACCGCCACCATGATCCAAAAGGCGAAACCGGCAATGCCCCGGAATTTGAACGATGCATGAAAGGCAATCACGATGGGCGCCGTAACGCCGGCGATGACATGAAAATCCATCCAGTGCCGCGCGCTGCCCAGACGGCCAAGCCACGGAATGACCTTTCGCAATGCATACAGGAAGATGATGAAAAACAGAAACGTGCCAAAAACACCCAGCCTGATTCCTATACTCCCGCTCGGTTTCAGTAATTCGTATTTGTCAGAGAATGGTCTCTCCTCAAGTGGAAGAACATAGTAGCTGGCGCCATAAATGGCGATGGACGCCAATAGAAGAAACGCAGCTGCAGCCGCGCAAATCAAGCGGATACGATGACGTCGTTCGCGGCTCTCTGTCTTTCTCCTTGCAGCCGCACCGGGCAGTTCGGTTTGAAGCAGTGGCATATTCAGGGCTTCTCCTTGGGGTTCGAGGGAAGAGCTTGCTTGACAGGCGTGCTGTCGGGGTTGGCGGGCTCAGTGTGAACTTTCACATTCGGATCTTGCTCGGCTTCGGCGGAGAAGCCTCTGTAGTCATCGAAGACATGAGTGTTTCGCCAGTGCTGTCGAGGAGTCGTCACGTCGACAACCGCCAACGCCGGCAAGTCTATCGGTGTGGCGATCCTGCTTGAACTGAAAGGCTTGTATTCCACGTGAATCTGCAGCGAGCGCAAACCCACATCGCTCATATCGTTGGGCAGCGTCGCCTCCACCTTTTCCACCTGTCCGGATTGCTTGTCGAGCCATGCGGTGCCCTCCAGTTCTAATGGATACTCACGCCCGCGCAGGGCAAGCGCGGCGGGAGTTCGACGTCCAGGAATATGAGTAAAGTGAACCGAGATGGCCGGCTTCCCGTCCACCATCTCTTCTTTTCCGATCTCGAATGAGAAGCTATCGCGATAATAAGGATGAAAGACCAGCAGCACCGTCGCAATTCCATTCGTAATCAGCATCGGTAATTGCGGTTGTTTGCCATGTTCTGACGCGGACTCAAGCCGGGACTCATTCAGCTGAAAGTCGTCCCCGTTGCCGCTCATCATAATGAGATAGTCGTATTTGGCTCGCTCGGTGAGTTGAACATGGCCGTTGGCGGCAAGCTTCTGTTGGGTCACCGTCTCGGTGCAGTGAAGATCGGCAAGTTTGTCCAGATAAGCTGTGATCTGGCGCTTCGCCTCATTGATGGCGCCCTCTGTGGATGCGGATTGGCCAATGGCCAGCGGCGCCGCATTCGCGACAAGACATCCCAAGACCAGCAAAGATAGCCTAAGGCTGACCCGCATGACCTTCCCTCCTTGATGCCGCCCGATTGTTGAACCTGAGTCCGAGTGTGGTTGTCCATTGGTCGTAATTCAGCGTGCCGCCCCGCTGTAGCGTGAACATGCTTTCGACGAACAGCTTTGCCCCCAGGTTGGTATCGAACATGAAGTTGACGAAATTGGAATTGCTGTTCGCCGCCGCGGAAGAGGTGTATGCATAGCGTCCAGTCTGGAGATTTGCATGCAGGTTATCCAGGAGGTCCCTGGAAAGAGTCACTGTGCTGTAGGTTCCTGAGGCGAATGCGCTATCGAATTTGGAATAGCGTGCGTCGGCGGTGAGGCCAGTCTTCCAGATGTTCGACATCGTCGCTCCGAACAGCTCATTCAATGAGTTCTTGGGGTCGGTTGAGTCGCTGCTGCTGCCCAGGCTGAAGTAGCCAGTGATGTGGCGTGGAAACTCAATCCGCGCGCCGCCATTGACCCCTTGATACAAATACTTATCCAGAAGGCCGGTCCCTACGAGAGTCGGGTCGTAAGTCGGTACGTCGCGGAAGTAGGTGTCGGTCAGATCCAGAGTCACGCGCGGATGCACCTGCACGCGCAGCGACAGAAGGCTCTGCCCCAGACCCGTGCCGATCGCTGCCATTGAAGGGTTGGGCGTCGGCCTGTCAATTTGCATCGAATCATACAAAGAGAAATATCGCTTGAACGAGAAATTATTCTCCGTAAAAACAAATGGGCGCGTCACGGTCCACTTCAGCAGTTCGACTCCAACTCCCTCAGTGGTTGAATACCGGAAGCTGTCATAGCTCCCGCCGTGCACATTGAAAAACACGCCGCCGATTCGTCGCTGCGGGTTGTAGTTCCATGCTGTGGGATCGGGCGTCGATCCCGCAAAAAGCCCGGTCACGGCGTGCGACGCGAATTGTCTCCCTGCATATGCGCCATCAATCGTCTCCAGGCTGCTGGCCCACGGCAGGTAAAGCCTTCCAATGCCCGCCGTCCAATGCGAGTCTGGATTGATGTAGGTCAGGCTCATCAAGTAAGTGCGATTGATCGTGTCCTGAAGCGTAGGCTGTGAAGGTGCGGAGCTGGTGCGAAAGTTGCCGCGCCAATAGCCGTTTAGATTCCAATGCGTACCCAGAATCCTCGTAAAGTCTGCACGGAAGACTGTGCCGTACGAATTCGAGGTAGACGCCCCCTGGCCGATCTGACGAATCGTGCTCACATCGAATCCGATTCGCCCGCGCATCTGATTCACCTCCGGAAGAGGTGGGCGCGGAAGCTCTTCCCGAACCTCCTCATCGAGTGGGTCGCCCTCGCTGAAGCTGATGACCATGGGATATTGGCGTGTGTTCCCGAGTGTGTTCTTCTCTATGATCTTCTCCACCTCATCGCTGGGCAACGAAACCACATCGCCTTCCGCAAGATTGCGTGCAGCAGAAACCACTTCGCAGACGGCGGATGTGGAGGCCACCGCGACAACCTTCAGCTTCGCAACAATCCCCGGCTCGAGCGCGGCATTGGAGCCATCCGTAGGGAGCTTCGTCGGATCCTGCTTGAGCACCAATTCAGTTCCCTCCGAGAGCCCGGCATCGCGGCCAGCGTCGATATACACGTTCGATCCGTTCACATAGCGGATATGAAAGTTCGAACGCACCGGGGCGGCAGCCGCCTGGACCGACTTTGCGGCATTTCCTTCCGGTTGCTGCGCAGAGCCGGCTGCGGCGAGCATAAGAAGGAGCGGTAACGTCCCTCGTCGAAGCTGCATCAACCCCCTCCGCCATTCTTGTGGCACGCATAGCAATTCACGCTGTTGTACACATATCCGCTTACGTTCGGGTGGTGGAAGTTGGCTGCGTTGTTCCCCCCATGGCAAGTCGTGCACGTGAACACTGAGTAGTCAGAGGAGTTCGTGTGACACGTGGTGCAAACACCGTTGGCATTGCCATGATTCAGCGGGAAAAATGTGTGATAGCTTGCGGGCAATGTCGCTGGAACCCATGCTGTCGTTGTGTGGCATGTGGTGCAAGTCGTAGGCCAGCCTGCAGAAACATGGTTCGGATTCGTCGTCCCCGTGAAGTCGGCCTTGTGGCAGGAGTAGCAATCTGTGGGGGTCCCGGCGAAGACGTTGTTGATGTGACATTGATTGCACGCCACTGTGACATGCGCGCCAGTCAGCGGGAATGGGGTGTTGTTGTGGTTAAATGTGGCGCCCGTCCAAGCCGTCGTCGTGTGGCAGGTATCGCAAGTGGTCGGGAATCCCGCCGCTACGTGATTAGGATTCGTGGTCCCATTCCAATCGGCCTGATGGCAGCCATAGCAAGTGGTCGGAAGCGTCGTGTAATTGTTGTTCGTGTGGCAAGTGGCGCACGCGACTGTCGTGTGAGCGCCGGTGAGCGGGAACGCCGTGTTGTTGTGATTGAACGATGACGGGCTCCAGCCGCTCGTCGCGTGGCAGATGGAGCAGTCCGTCGGGAAGCCTGAAGCAACGTGATTCGGGTTGGTCGTGCCGGTGAAGTCCGCCTGGTGACACGAATAGCACGCCGTCGGCGTGCTCGTGTAATTGTTGTTCGTATGGCACTGAACGCAGGTCAAAGTCGCATGCACCCCCGTAAGCGGGTAGTTCGCATACGTTGCATGATTGAATGTGACCGATGTCCAGTTCGTCGTCGTATGGCATGTGTCGCACGTGGTCGGGAACGCCGCCGCGATATGATTTGGATTCGTGGTTCCGGTGAAATCAGCCTGGTGGCATCCGTAACAAGTCGTCGGCAGGGTTGTGTAGTTGTTGTTGGTGTGGCACTGTGCGCAGGCAACCGTGGCATGCGCTCCAGTCAATGGAAACACCGAAGCATGATTGAACGTCGATGTCGTCCATGTTGACGTGCCGTGGCATAAAGTGCAGTCGGTAGGAAAGCCAGCGGCAACATGGGCAGGATTCGTGGTGCCCGTAAAGTCAGCCTGGTGGCATCCGTAGCACGCCGTGGGCAGAGTTGTGTAGTTATTGTTCACATGGCATTGAGCGCAAGCCACGGAGACGTGCGCGCCGGTCAGCGGGAACGCGGTGTTGTTGTGATTGAAGGTCGCGTTCGTCCACGATGTGGTGTTGTGGCAGGTAGCGCACGTTGTCGGAAAACCCGCCGTAACGTGATTTGGATTGTTGGTATTCGTGTAATCTGCCGTGTGGCAGGAATAGCAATCGGTCGGCACCGTTGTGTAATTGTTGTTCATATGGCATTGTGCGCATGGCACGGTGAGGTGCGCGCCAGTCAGCGGAAATGCCCCGGTCGAATGATTAAATGTCGACGGACTCCAGCCGCTTGTGGTGTGGCAGAGCGAGCAGTTCGTCGGGAAACCCGCAGCGACGTGATTGGGATTTGTCGTGCCGGTGAAATCTCCCTTGTGGCAGGCATAACAATCCGTCGGCGTAGACGTGTAGTTGTTATTTGTATGGCATTGTGCGCAGGCCACCGTCGCATGAGCCCCCGTCAGCGGATAATTCGCATAGAGCGTGTGATCGAATTTCGCGTTAAGCCAGTCCGTTGTTGAATGGCAGGTGCCGCAATCGTGAGGCAGGCCAAGCTGCACATGCGGCGGATTGTCGCTGTTTACAAAGTCATTTGTATGGCAGGCGTAACAGGTCGCCGGAGTCCCTTTGAATACATTGTTGATGTGACATGCTGTGCACGGCAGCGTCGCGTGAGCCCCAGTCAATGCGTAGCCGGTCTCTTTCAAATGGTCAAACTTGGCGTTGAACCAGGTGTCCATCGTGTGGCAGCTCTCGCAGGTGGTTGGAAAGCCGGCCGCGACATGGTCGAACACGGGGGTTAGGAAATCTTTCTGATGGCAGGAATAGCAAGCTGTTGATAAGCCCGCGAACTGCCCAACCGCGGCGCTCTTGTGGCAGTCTTCGCATTGCAGCAGGGCATGCGCTCCAACCAGCGGAAAGCGATTCTGGTGATCGCGTATATCCTTCAGCGAAACCTGCCAGCCCTTCACTGAGTGGCAACTCTCGCAGTTGGCGCCAAACTGCCTGCGGTGAATGTCAGCGTGGCAGTCAGCGCAATGCGTACTCGCATTCTTGAAGACCAGGCTGGTGTGGCACTTCGTGCAGCCAACCTTCTCGTGCATTCCCCGAAGCGGATAACCTGTGTGATCATGATTGAATTCTGGATTCGATCGTATTGGCTTCCAACTTGTGTAGCTATGGCAATTCTGGCAGGGGATTGAAATCGGGCCGTGCGGATTCGTGACTTTCGCTTGCGGTCCACCTACTTGAGGACGCGTCTTGTCGCCTGGCTGCTGCAACGCCATCCCCGCAAGGAATGGCGTCAGACCAACTGCAACCACCAAGAGCCAGCGCTTACGCTCCATCGTTCTCTCCGCGTCTTCCAAGGCCGCTAATCAGGCCGCGATTCAAATCGTGGCTGAGGTTCTGCACAAATTCATGGCTGCCCGAACGTCCACAACCGTTGGGCGGAGATCATCGTCCCCTGCGTATGCAGGCATGGACCGTCAACTCATCGAACTCGAGTTGACGTAATCTCGATGCAGCAATTACCTAATTCGCAGATGCGGGTCTTACCGGAGACTTAATGTACGCGCTCATATGAAGCATTCAGCTGGCTTCGGCGGGTTGGCGCGGCTTTCCTCTAACGGGCATTGAGTCCGGAAGTTGTTTTTACAAAAGGCAACGAACCGTCAAACGGTGCACAAAGTGGTTGATTGACGGGGCCCGGGGAATTAAGTGAGCCTGACCGGCTCCTGGAATGAACCGGATTCAGATTACAACGGCGAATTCTTCCGGTCTACAGAGAATTCCCCGATAATACGCCGAAAAATGAACAATTCGTCATCTTGAAGACGCGCGCGGAAGAGGCGTGGGAATATTCGCTCCGTGACAATCGGCACAGGCCGTAGGGGTTGGTTTGTAGAAAAGCACAAGGGTGCCGTTCACAGGTTTCTTGAGTGTGTGACATGACGAACAGGCTACATTTTCATGCCCCCCCTTCAACGGAAATTTGGTTTTGTCATGATCGAAAAGCGAGGGCTTCCACTTGTTGCTGTTATGACATCCGGCACAATCACTTTCGCGCACTCCGAATTGATCTCCGTGCGGATTTTCATGACAATCGCCGCATTTCACAGGGGTTTTTGCGAAATCGACATGCGCCATGGTCAACTCCAGATTCGGCGGCTTGTGGCAATCGGCGCAGGCCACTGCGCGATGAGAACCCTGCAGCGGAAAGTGAGTCTGCGCGTGGTCGAATTTTCCAAGATCCTTCCATTCTTTTGTCGAGTGGCAAGCCTCGCATCCAATCGATTTCCCCGATCCATCGTGCACCGCCATGCGCTCTGCAAACTGTCCTTTGTGCACGTCCTCATGGCAACTTGTACAGCTCAGTTGGCTGAAGTGGTAGGGCGTTACTTTCGTACCTGACAGCGGCTTGTGGCATTCGTTGCAGGCCACCGCTTCGTGTCCTCCAGTAAGCGGGAAACTGGACTTCTGGTGCTTCTCGAGCGAGTAATTTGAAATCTTGAAACTGGCTCCGTTATGGCATTGTTCGCATCGGTTGCGCCAGGGTGCGCCAGCAAACTGCCCCTCATGTTCGTCCTTATGGCAATCCACGCAAAGCGCATATTTGATCTTGAATCGCGTCTCTTTGCCCGCCGGGGTATGGCATGCTGCACACTGCACCGCCGCGTGCGGAAAGATCAGTGGGAATCCTGTCTTGGCGTGATCTGCCACCGAGAATGTGGACGGGCTCCATCCCTGGACCGTGTGGCAGGCCTCGCACCGTCCACCGTCAGCTCGTTTCAGAAACTGCCCTCCATGAGGATTAGGCTTGTGACAATCTGCGCACGCGTTGTGGGCGATCGGGGTCTTGAAGTCTCCCCCTTCATGACAGGTCAGGCATGGAACATCAAGGTGCTTTCCGAGCAGCGGATAGTTCGTCTTCGAATGATCGAAGGTAGTTGTAAAACTCGATTTCTTCCACGTGAGCGTGGTGTGGCAGGAGTCGCATCCCTGTTTGAACTCCCCCTTATGCGGGTCGCGATGACAATCCGAACACTGCGAAAACTGAAGCCCCGTATATCGCGGCTTGCCGTCCGATCCCGCGGTGTGACAACTCGCGCAGAGTACGTACCTGTGCTCCCCGGACAGTGGAAAGCGTGTCTTTGAGTGGTCAAAGGTCGCCTTGTCGATGCTCGCCGCTTTCCAGTCGACGGTCGAGTGGCAACGCGCGCAATCACTTCCAAAACGGCCCTGGTGCTTGTCCTCATGGCAGGTAATGCAGGCAGGCGAGAGACCAAGCCAGGTTCGAATTAGATCTTTGCTCCCGAGCACGGTGCGCTCTTGTCCGGAGATATGTCGCGCGGTATGGCAGGCGCGGCATCCCACGTCCGCGTGCTTCCCGGTGAGCGCGTATCCGGTCTTGGCATGGTCGAATCCCTTCGCTGTGGGATCCCATCGGATCAGTTGAAAATCCGTCCCGTTATGGTCGGAGTGGCATTTTACGCATGCTGCGCCTGGCAGACCGGAACGAGGAAACGTCGCGTGCAGTCCCCTGTTCTGCACTAGTTCCGCGGAAATCTCCCTGTGGCATTCGAGACACCGGAATGAGGGGGCCTTTGTCGACACCTCATGACACTTAATGCAATTCGTGTCCCCGTTCAAGCTCTCGTGAGCGCGCGCGAGGGGACCCGGAGAGATTTGCGCGTGTGCAGCAACAAAACAGAAAAGTGAGGCAAAAACCCACGCACAATCGAGCAATCGGAATGCCCTGCTCCGCCTTCTTTGCGCGGGACAAAAACGCGCCAGCCATCTTCGCAGGCAATGCGTACTCATCGAACCGTTCCTTACTTGATTTCCATCCAGTCCAAGGGCCCTTCATTGCTTGTATACCGCTGTTTGACCGTTCGCTCCATCTGGAGGAGAGCGTCGCTTCATAAAATCGTTGGAACCCAAGGCAAGGAAGGATCGGGGAATTGTGGCAACGCGCCCCGCGCGAAATCGAGAAGGATCTTCTCCGGTGTGGCAGATCACATCAGCAAGATCTGGTTATCACGGAGTATGCCATTTCGATGGTGCATCGTGCTAGTGACAGCTCTCTCTTTGGAGTACTTCGGTTTAGTTCGCCTCTTCGAATCGCATAGCTTTCTGGCCGGAAGTCGATTAACGAATGCAGATATGTACCGAAAAACGCTCTAGCATGAACCGAACTGCTCGATCGGAATATGTTTGCGAGAGCACCGATTGAACTCTCAGTCTTCCCGATACTCCCGGTTGCTTGAGAAGCTCAATTCCAGAACTTTTACTTTGCGTAATCAACCTTAGGAAATGACCTCTCGCGAGTGTCATCGAATCACGTTTTCGTTTTCAATGCGGTGAAATGCGGTGAAGTTCTTTTTTGGGAAACTGTAAGTTATTGATTTTATGGTGGACGCGGTAGGAATCGAACCTACAACCTGTCGGTTAAGAGCCGAATGCTCTGCCAGTTGAGCTACGCGTCCAGGTATCTAAGTGGGCCGTGCAGTGGGAAACGCTTTTTGCGCGGCGAGGGCGGCTAGAACTTACCGCTGTCAGTAGAAAATATAACATAGCCTGAGAGTCGTTCCAAAGGCGGGAATGTGTCTTGTGCAGCCGTTAGAAGGTAAAAGCAAGGCCTGCGCGAATGGCTCGCTGGTCTTGTGCAAAGATGAGCACAGAGCCGTCACTCAACAGGTAGGGCTGGTACCCCTCAGCCAGCAGATTTCTCACATCCAGCAGCGCCTCGATGCCTGCCGTGCCTTCGCGTCGTGCGAAGACCGGCTGGCGAAGGTGAAGGTTCAAATAGGGCCCTACGGCATCCAATGCAAACGGAGCCGCCTCTGTCACTGTGTCGGACGGTTGCCAGCGGTAACTGGCCCGCCACCGTGTGCCCGTGCCGTCCAGAGTTCCTGAAAGCGCGATCGTATAGGTCTGAACCCGGCGCGGATGAGCCGCCCGAAGAAGCTGGGCAAACGGCACCGCGTGTGCGAGGGCCGGCATCACTAGCGCGTCTCCATTCGCATAGCTCAGACGAATGCTGTTGCCGCCTGCCATCCTGCGCTCCACGGTGGCAATCATCCCCGCAGTCGCAAAATTCGGTCCGGAGACGCGCACAATGCCGCTTGTCGGGTCAATCAGCGTACTTCCCGCGATCGGCGAGACAGTGCCGCCGGCAAACCGCCCCGCGGCTTCCATTACCGGATTTTGAATGCTGTCGTCGTACATCGCAACCGTCATCCTGGATGCATCAGTCTGCCGCTCCCACGCAACCTCCTGGTGCAGCCCATGTTCCAACGCGAGTTCGCCGTTGCGCATTGAAATCGCGGGCATCCAGAACGAAGCATCGGATTCATCCGCGCCTGACTGCGTGGGCATGATGGTGGTCATTCGATAGCGAATGGTCGAGTTGCCGTCGTGCCAGCCAACCATGGCAAACGGCAATGCCGCAATCACAGTATTGGGAGAATCCTGGCCGAACCGAGCGATCACCTGCTCAGAGCCGGCTTCAGCCTCGAACTCGTCGCCAAAGTTCATCGACTCCCACGAGCGGACCGCGGCTTCGTCCAGCCCGTCGCTCCCGGAGCCATCTTCAATCTCAGGATGGACGGCAATCGCCGCTACCGATTTCACAGAACCGGCGTAGCCCAGATCCTGACGGAAGCCAAGCATCGACTCCATTCCCGCGTCTGTGTCGGGCGCGAAATCGACCCGCGCCAGAAGTTCCCGGCTGTCAGATGGCGTGTTCTCCACCGATGCAGTAATGCGCTCTCCGCTCTCGCCAAATGTTCCCTCTTGTCCTGTAGCCATTAGGCGGGCCATCAGCTTTGGCTTCGCATTCGAGCCATCGGATACAAGAACCAGCGGCCCGTCTTCCAGCCAGCGCAACAGAGGTCGATTGGCGGCCGAGCGAAGCGTCCATGCCCAATCATCCTTCTGGGCGTTCGCGGCCCGCGGCTGGGCAGGCAGCCACTGCATGACCTCGTAAAGCGTATTCAATGTCAGATTGACCACGGTGCTCTGGTGAACCCTGACGTTCTCCCGCAGCGACGGCAGAAACGAAGTGCCCATTGCCTTCACCGCATACCGGCCAGGCTCCACTGAGGGAATCGCAAATCGCCCTTTGCTGTTCGTGTAGACAATGTCAATCACACTCAGATCGGGGCGCAGCAACTGCACCACTGCGCCAATCTGCGGCACTCCGGCAGAGTCACGCACCACCCCTGTAACCGATCCGGGGGTGGCAGCGTTCAGCGAAGCGCCTCCCAAGGCAATCAGTGCGATGAAGAAGGCGAGTTGGGGCCTGCGCATCATCACTCGTGTTGGTGACCCGGCGGCGTCCCTGGCATTTCTATTCCCAAGTGCTCCCACGCGAGCTTCCCGATCTGGGACGGGATAGCCGCACTGCGCGGGATACATCCTATTGCACGACAAAAGGTGCCGATTGCGCAATCTCTTGTTTTGAGATTTCGTCATTTACTTTGATCAGCACCTTGTACTTCCCCGGCTGAAGTCCGGCCATCGGCAGCGTCTTTTCCACCGTCATCTGGTCGCTATGTTCGCCCAACTCCTTTGAATCCAGTTGTTTATCAAACAATACCTGGTTGGTCGCCGTATCAATAATCTGATAAGTGACCTTGGCCTGATTGCTCTTCGTGGCCTCGTCGATGCCAAGATTGTAAATCTGCATCCAGAAGTTCAACTGCTGGTCGCGCTTGAAACTCACCGGCGTCGCTGGATTGGCACTCACACGCGGACATATATGGGTGTTGCCCAGCACACAGTTACCCGCGCCGATCTCGTGCGACGACACGGAATACATCTGGTCCGCCAGGATCAAACTCGAAGTCGCCAGCTTTTCATCGTGGAATTCCGGCACGTTCAACGCGCGACCGTAAATCCCCACGTGGTCCGGATTATTCACATCCTTGATAGCGATATCCAGACGGTAGAGTCCGGGGGGAAGCGGCAACGCCTTCCAGTAAACCGACTGCCGGTCCATCGACTTCTCAAGCAGTTCAGCCGGTTGCTCCACTTCCACCGTATCTTCAAACGTCTGCACCGTCTTGTGCATGATGGTGGTGACCTTGCCAAGAATGTTCACTACGCCCTTCGCCACGCCATCCTTGGTCACAAACGTGATGTCGCGGTTCCTGATCTGCAGGGTGATTGGAACCAAAACAGTGTTGTCGGTCACCTTCACGAAGTCTGTGCGCACATCAAACGGAAATATGGGACCTGTGAGAAGCGTGTGTTCTGAAATGAAGTTGTCCAGGTCCTTGAACTTGACCGGCGGCGGAGCGAAAAGCTTCGCGGCCAGCTCGATGCGATCGAATTCCTTCGAATTCTCTGAAGAGGAATTCGGTCCCGTTCCTAGATTCTCAAAACCGCCCTTGAAGCGATCGGCCTTCTTCGCCTGGCCCATCTCTTCCCACTGCGTCAGGCCTGCGCCCGGAACGTGCAGCAGCGCGTCCTTTTCGCTGCGGTCAATGGTGAAGTGGTAGTCACCGCACATGCAGGTGTCGACGAATTCGATGTCGATGTTCTCGCCAATCCCTTCCAGATAGCGATAATGCCAGACCTCAAACGGAAACGTCGATGTCTCTCCGCCGCCTTCGTCGATGGGGCGCTCATAGCTGCCGCCTGAGGGGTGCTCATCCTTTGAATCAGGTGGACCATATTCGATGTAGATGCGCCCGCGGTCGGTCTTCCATCCCGGCTTGCCCGCCGCGAAATGCTCGTTGGCGTAGGCGATGCGCCGGTAGTGCTCCTCGCGAAACTCATTATCGGGTGAGTCCGGGTTCGGATTCCGCCGCAGCCAGAACTGCTCGATGAACGCCTCGCGCTCCTCGTCGTTGCTCAGGTTCTTGAATGCCTTCCGCTCCTCGTCCGTAATAATGTAGGCCACGTCTTGGTCCAGCCAGGTCTTGTAGGCACCCTTTAACTCCTGCCGGACAGCCTTTTGCGCCTCGAATTTCTCTTTATCGCTGCGGGGGCGATTGAGGGGGTCGACTTCCTGATCGTCACCGTTTGCCGGCTGGGCTTGTGCGGACTGGTCGGATGATTGCTGGGCGTGAAGCCCGACGGAGGGAATAATTACCAGGCTGCAACCCAGTGCGACATATAAGAAGGTACGGCCATTCAGCATCATTGCTCTGAAACTCTCCTGCGATGCCTTATTTTACGAGTCCTAACCGGGGGGAGCAAGGTTTCATACGAACTTAACCGCCAGTTGGACGCTAAGCCGGGGGAAAAGTAACAACCTTGCAGCCGGCGCTCGTACCCTCAAGTGGCGCTTTAGGCGAAATTCTGAGACCATGAAGGACGGTCAAGCGTCTGAAGAAACAAGCAAAATCGCGCAACTGTCTAATGTCCTAACTCGCAGTCAGGTTCCCTGTCCGGAGGTTAACTCCGGAAGCAATTTCATCGGCCGATGGGAACTCAGTGCGACTAAGTTGCGTAAACTGGAATGAGCATGACCGGGAGCAGCCTCCGCAAATGAAGAAAATTCTCTTGATTATTCTCGCTATTGTTGTCGTTGCCGCGCTCGTTGGGTTCATGGTCTACCGGCAGCAGGCCGGCTACACCAAGGTGTTGACCGCCAAAATAGCCCGCCAGGACTTGTCCACAGTCGTCAGCGGCACCGGCCAGATCAAGCCCAAGACCTATGCCAACCTCGGCGCCACCGCGATGGGACGCATCACCCACCTCTACGTGAAAGAGGGGGATCATGTAAAAAAGGGCCAGTTGGTTGCCACCGTCGAGAACGTGCAGCAGGAATCAATGGTTACCGGCCAGAAGGCCGCAATCTCTGCTGCCAACACTGACATCGCCTCTGACATTGCCGCGGAAAAAACCGCCGAGGCCAACGTCGAACACGCAAAGGCTGACCTCGAACAGAAGAAGTTGGATTGGGACCGAGCTCAGGCTCTCTACAAGGCTGGCATCCTCGCCAAGCAGGATTACGACGCCAAGAAAGCCGCCTACGACCTCGACATAGCCTCGCTCGCGCAGGCAGTCGCAGGTGTCAATCAGGCCAAGGCCGTCACCGATTCGGCCCGTGGACACATGCATACCGCCGAAGCCACCTTGCGCGCTGACCAGAATGCCCTCGATCTCACCATGGCTGTTGCGCCGTTCGATGGGATCGTAACCAACGAGCCGGTTCGCGAAGGCGAAACCGTGGTCGAAGGCATCCAGAATACCGAAGGCTCGACCTTCATGACCCTGGCCGATATGAGCGTCGTCACCGCCGAGGTCAAGGTGGACGAGACCGACATCGTCAATGTCCAGCTCGGTCAACCCGCCGACGTCACGGTGGACGCCATCCCCGGCAAAGTCTTCAAGGGACACGTCACCGAGGTCGGCGACCAGGCCCTCCTGCGCTCCACCGGCATCGCCACCTCCCAGTCCACATCCGGTACCGAGGAAGCCAAGGACTTCAAGGTCGTGATTACCCTCGACAAACCCTCCGACGAGCTGAGACCCGGGCTCTCGACCACTGCCAAAATCACCACGGCGCACAAGAAGAACGTGCTGGCCCTGCCAATTCAGGCACTTACGATGTACGCACCACCGCCTCCAGGCACCAATGGCAAGGTCGAAGCCGCATCGCTATCCACCGGCCCCAAACCAACGCCCGTGCAAGGCGTGTTCGTAATACAGAAGGATCCTCACGGCAGGCAGCGCGCCAAGTTCGTCCCCGTTACCACAGGCATTACCGGAACCACAGACATTGAAGTGCTCTCTGGCCTCAAAGAGGGTCAGGAGATCGTAATCGGGCCTTACAAGACCTTGAGAATTCTCAAGGATGGCTCGCTCTTGAAACGCGATACCCAAGTCCAGATGACGCCCTCAGGAAACTCCTGAGTCGCTTCGAAAGCAGACGCAAGAACGGGGAATGACGCGCGTTTGAGCCAGCCCCGCCCCGGAAGCAACCGGACTTTCAGCAGCAGGCAGAAGGATGAGATTCGGATGGCACTGAACATGACCACCACCGAGGTTGAAACGCAGCAGCAGGCGGAACGGCCCAACGGCGACGTGATCGTCGTAGAGGATCTCTGGCGCACCTACGACATGGGCTCGGAACAGCAGGTCCAGGCCTTGCGCGGTGTCTCCTTGCGCATCAAGCACAACGAATACGTGGCCATCATGGGCCCGTCCGGCTCCGGCAAATCAACCCTCATGAACCTCATCGGCTGCCTCGACACGCCGTCCAAGGGCAAGTATTGGCTCAACGGTCAATTGGTCAGCGAACTGGATGACGACGAACTCGCCCGCATCCGTAACAAGGAAATCGGCTTCGTCTTTCAGACCTTCAACCTCCTCGCCCGAGCCAGTTCCCTCCATAATGTGGAGCTGCCGCTCATCTATAACGGAACCCCGGCAGCCCAGCGGATTGAGCGCGCCAAGGAATCCCTAACCAATGTGGGCCTCGAAAATCGCATGTACCACAAGCCCAACGAGCTCTCCGGCGGCCAGCGGCAGCGCGTCGCCATCGCTCGCGCGCTCGTCAACAGCCCCTCGATCATCCTGGCCGACGAGCCCACAGGTAACCTCGACTCCAAAACCGGCCTCGAAATCATGGCGCTCTTTGACCAGCTTCACGCCAAGGGCAACACCATCGTGCTCGTCACCCACGAACCGGACATTGCCGACTATGCGCATCGCGTCGTCCACATCCGCGACGGCCAGATCTTCTCCGACGAGCCCTCCAAGCGCTTCAGAACGAACTCCTGAATCGCGGAATCTCACACCACAATTCAAGCTATTCCAGCCGGAGAGGCGCATTCCTCTCCGGCTCATGTTTTTGTTTTCATCGCCGATGAAATTGTGGACGGCTCGTGTGCACGAATCGGAGCCGTGGAGGCGAGGCACGTTGATTCCCATGCAAACCGCCGCCCAGTTTCAACGCCATCCCTCCGCTTCCAGTCTCAGCCCTCTTGAACTCAACTCAACTCCCCCGCCGCCAATAGTCGGCGTCAACGCAGCCTGGCGCAGGCTTCTCTTGCAAGCCGAAATGGTCGCCCCCCACGTGCAGGTCGCAGTCTTCGAAGGCGAGCACGGAGCCGGCAAACAGACCCTCGCTCGCTTTCTTCATAGCCGCTCTCCGCTCGCACGCTGCGCGTTTCAGCGCCATGATGCGCGCGAGTGGCTGCTGACGGAATCCGATCCCACCCTCCTCACCGGATTCATCTACCTCGATCGCGTTGACCTGCTCGCCCCTTCAGCGCAGGAACGTCTCCTTGATGTCCTCAAGTCGCAGCAGGACTTTGCGCCGGGCCGCGTAGTGCTCATTACCTCATCGCAGACTTCGCTGCGCCAGATGGCCGGAGAGGGGTCTTTCACCCCCGATCTCGCCTTTCGCCTCACTGCGGTGCGCTTCGCCGTCCCACCGCTCCGTCAGCGCAGAGAGGACATCGCACCCCTCGCCCAGGCCCTGCTCGAGCGAATCTGCGCACGCTACCAGCAGCGCACCGCCGTACTCGGACCCGGTGCGCTCTCCCGCCTCCTCCAGCACCACTGGCCCGGCAACGTGCGCGAGTTGGCCAGCGTGCTTGAAGCCGCTCTGCTCGCCTCTAACAACGGTGTCATCCGCGTCGAAGACCTCCAGATTCCCTCCGGCATCGAAACGCGCCCGCATCTGCAATCGTCCAACCTCGCCCCAAACCTGGCCCTCGACGCCGTCATCCAGCACCACGTCCGCTACGTAGTCGAACTCAACCGCGGCAATAAACTGCGCGCCGCGCTGCAGCTCCGCATCAGCCGCTCCACGCTCTATCGCCTCCTCGCCAGCAAAACCAACTTCCCGCAATAACAATTGCGCATTGAGCCTTCCCGCCCGCCATCGCCCCCCGCCGACTTGCGCCCTTCCCGGCACCGCCCTCGTGCTCTACACTCATCGCAGAGTAATCTCACTTCGAGGATCCCCACCGTTGAAACAATTCAATTACTACAAACTGGCCGCCCTCGCCTTCCTGCTTCTTCCCTTCGCGCCTTTCCACCTACGCGCAGAAACCCCTTCCGCTCGCCACCGCTCCCGCCAGCCCCGCTTCCCTTGAAGATCGCCGCAAGGCCCTCAACGATCTCTTCCACGAATATTGGGATGCCGACCTCGAGCACTCGCCTGAATTCGCTTCCACCATCGGCGACAAGCGCTTTAACGACCAGATCTCCGACTACTCCGTGAAGGCCGTGAACGATTGGTTGGCCGCGGAGCAGACCTACATGCTCCGCCTCGCCGCAATCGACCCCGACGGCTTCACTGACCAGGAGAAGACCAGCCGCGAACTGCTGCTGCGCAACCTCGCCGAAGATGAAGAAGGAGCCGAGTTCAAGTCATGGGAGATGCCTGTCAACCAGATGGGCGGCATCTATTCCGAGTACCCGCAGCTCGTTGCTGAGCTCAGCTTCACCACGGCAAAGGATTACGACGACTGGATCGCCCGCCTCCACGCCATTCCCGCGGCATTCGACCAGGTCATGACCAACATGTCCATTGGCATTGAAGATCAGCGCGTGCCGCCAAAATACCTGCTTGAAAAGACACTCGTGCAGGTGCAGCAACTGGCCGGCCAGAAGCCTGAGGACTCGCCTCTTGCCCTGCCGCTCAAGAAATTCCCGGCATCCATCTCAGCCGACGAGCAGGAGCGCATCAAGGCCGATACGCTGGCCGCAATCTCCAATCAGGTGCTCCCGGCTTACAAGCGCTTTGCGCGCTTTCTTCAAGTCACCTATATCCCCGCCGGCCGCGACCAGCTCGCCATCTCGTCACTTCCCGACGGTGCAAAATATTACCAATACCTCATCCGCCGCACCACCACCACTGACCTCACCGCAGACCAGATTCACCAGATCGGCCTTGACGAAGTAAAGAAGGATGAGGCTGAGATGCTGGCCATCGCAAAGAAGCTCGGCTTCAGCGATCTCGCCAGCTTCCGCGCCAGTCTCAAGAACAATCCCAAGCTCAAGCCCGCCTCGGCCGAAGCTCTGCTCGATGCCTATCGCGGCTACCTCGGTCCCATGCAGGCCAAACTGCCCCAGCTCTTCGGCCGCCTGCCCAAGGCCAGGTTTGAAGTCGTCCCCGTTCCCGATTACCTTGCGAAGAATTCAGCTCCTGCCTACTACCAGCCTGGCTCACCCGACGGCTCCCGTCCCGGCCGTCTCTTCATCGACACTTACAACGCCACCGACCGCAATCTCTACTCGGTCGAAGACATCGCTTACCACGAAGGCCTTCCCGGCCATCACCTGCAAATCTCCATCGCGCAGGAACTCCAGGGCATCCCCGAATTCCGCAAGCACATGCACTACACCGCGTATACCGAAGGTTGGGGACTCTACTCCGAACGGCTCGGAAAGGATGTCGGCTTCTACCAGGATCCATATTCCGACTATGGCCGCCTCGAAGGAGACATCTGGCGCGCCATCCGCCTCGTCGTCGATACCGGCGTGCACTCCCAGCACTGGACCCGCGACCAGATGGTGCAGTACTTCCACGACCACTCCAACATCGACGAAACCAGCATCCAGTCCGAAGTGGATCGCTATATCGCGTGGCCAAGTCAGGCCCTCGCCTACAAAATCGGCCAGTTGAAAATCCTCGAGCTCCGTGCCCGCGCCCAACAGGAGCTCGGCCCCAAGTTCGACATCCGCGCCTTCCACGACCAGGTGCTCGATTCCGGCGCACTCCCCCTCGACGTCCTCGACGAGCGCATCACTGCCTGGATCGCAACCCAGAAAGCCACAATCAACTGATACCGGGCTTGCCCCACTGCATCAATCTGCCAGAAAATGGGTTCCCCATGTCTCGGGGTGCCCGGCGACGGGTCTTCGTCGCTGGGGCGAGTGTCTCGCTTTTGAGACATGGGAAAGCACAACTCCCACCCCGCCGCATCAATCCGCACGAAAACGGCTGCACCATTCGCTCGCATCAGAAACGGCAATTGCCCGCCTCCCTTTATACTGAGATGTTTAGAACAACAAGCACACAGTTCTGCGAACAGAGCGTGTCCGGGGAGTGTTCATTGGCTCAGGCGGAGATCGGCATTATCGGCGGCAGCGGGCTCTATTCCATGCCCGGCTTCACCAACGTACACGAAGAGCGCGTCGAAACGCCCTTCGGCGAACCCTCCGACCCATTTGTTCTCGGCGAGCTTGAAGGTCGAAAGGTAGCATTTCTCGCCCGCCATGGTCGCGGCCATCGCATCCTGCCCTCCGAGCTCAACTTCCGCGCCAACATCTATGCCTTCAAAAAACTCGGCGTCGAACGCATCCTGTCTGTCTCTGCCGTCGGCTCGCTCAAGGAAGAACACAAGCCCACCGACTTCGTCATGCCCGATCAGTTCATCGATCGCACCTTCCATCGCATCTCAACGTTCTTTGGCGATGGAATCGTCGGCCACGTCGCCTTTGGTGACCCTGTGTGCGCCACCGTAGCCAAGGCTGCTGCCGATGGCTGCGCCAATGCCGGTATCGTGGGAAAACTCGGCGGCACCTACGTCTGCATGGAAGGCCCTCAGTTCTCCACCAAGGCCGAGTCAAACCTCTACCGCAGTTGGGGAGCGGACGTGATCGGCATGACCAATCTGCAGGAAGCCAAGTTAGCCCGCGAAGCCGAGATATGTTATGCCACCATCGCCATGGTCACCGATTACGACTGCTGGCGCGAGGGCCACGACGCGGTCACGATCGAGGAGATCGTCGCCGTGCTGCACAAGAACGCTGACAACGCCGCAAAGGTAGTCAAAGCCGCTGTCGCCGCTTTGCCGCCTACGTCGGAAGTCGCCCGCACCTGTGCCTGCGCCTCCGCCGCCAAGTTCGCCGTGCTCACTGCACCTGACGCGATCCCACAAGCCGCAAAACAGAAGCTCCACCTTCTATTTGGAAAGTATCTTGGTTGGTAATCCCTGAGTCGGCAAATCAATAAAGTGCGTGAGAGAGGGAGATAAATGTCCATCACCGTCGTAGGCAGCGTTGCATTCGATTCCATTGAAACCCCCGCAGGCCGACGTGATCGCTGCCTCGGCGGCGCTGCTACTTACTTTTCGCTCGCCGCCAGCTACTTCACCAGCGTCCGCGTCATCGCCGTCGTCGGCGAAGACTTCGGCGAAAAAGAAGAGTCCGTTTTCAACGCCCGCAGCATCGACACCCGCGGCATCGAACGTGCCGCCGGCAAGAGCTTCTTCTGGGAAGGCTCCTATCTCGACAACCTCAACGAAGCCAAGACCCATGCCACCGAACTGAATGTCTTCGGCGCATTCGAGCCCAAGATTCCCGAAGCCTATCGCGATTCGGAGTTCCTCTTCCTTGCCAACATCGACCCCATCTTGCAGCGCCGCGTCCGCGAATCCATGCCGGGAGTTAAGCTCGTCGCCGGCGACACCATGAATTACTGGATCAAGGATCATCGCGCAGCGCTTCTTGAAATGCTCAAGGGCCTCGACATACTCCTCATCAACGACACAGAAACCCGCATGCTCGCCGCCAACGGCAACCTTGTCCAGGCCGCGCGCGCCGTGCTCGAAATGGGGCCGCGCATGCTGGTCGTCAAGCATGGCGAATACGGTGCGACAGCCTTCCACAGGGCCACGTCCAACGGTGTTGCAGGACAGACTTTCAGGGCCCCGGCGCTGCCCCTCGAAGAAGTCGTTGACCCCACCGGCGCTGGCGACAGCTTCGCCGGCGGCTTCTTCGGCTATCTCGCTTCGCAGCCCGAACTGACTCCAGCCGCATTTCGTCGCGCCATGTTTTATGGCTCTGTCATGGGTTCCTTCACTGTCGAGCGCTTTGGCACCGAGCGCCTGCAGCAGCTCTCCCGCGCTGAAATCGACGCCCGCTTCGCCCAATTCCGAGATCTGACCCACCTTGACTGAGCAGTCCACCCGCCGCGCCGAGTCGTTCGCAGTGCTGGCCTCCTGCCTGGCACTCTCAACCATCGCGGTGATTTGGAGTTGGCGCCACGGTGCAATGCTTAACTATGGCGACGCCGTGGCGCACCTCCACATCGCGCGCCGCGTCTTTGATTCGCACCGCCCCGGACTCACTCAACTCGGCTCAGTCTGGCTTCCCCTCCCCCATTTGCTGCTGATTCCGTTTGTCGCCGTGTATAGCTGGTGGGCGAACGGAATCGCAGGCATGATTCCTTCCGCGCTCGCCTATCTCGCTGCCTCCGCGGGCGTCTACCGCTTGGCGCGCCATTGGCTGCATCCGCCCGCAGCTACGCTGGCCCTCGCTTTCTTTGCTGCAAATCCCAACCTTCTCTACCTGCAAACCACGGCCATGACAGAGCCGCTGTTCTTGTGCGAATTCGTGTGGACCGTGGTTTGGCTCGTCGAGTGGAGGACAAGCATTGATAGCGATCAGCGGCGGGCCGCGCGCCAGCTTTGGTGCATCGCGGCGGTCCTCGTGGCAGCCATCTACACCCGTTATGACGGTTGGGTCTTGGCCCTCCTGGCGTGGGTGAGCATCGGACTCGTTTTGCTTCGCCGCGGCGGCCTGCGCTCGCGCGTCTTCTGGCTTGCCGGCGCATTGGTCGTGGCCGCACCCGTTGCATGGTTCATCTACAACGCCACCATCTTCGGCGATTGGCTCGACTTCGCTCGCGGGCCTTATTCCGCCAGGGCCATCGAAATGCGCACCGCGACAAGCGGGTCCGGGCCACCGCACCCGGGCTGGCACAATCCCTGGGTCGCGTTGCTCTTCTTCGTCAAGACCGCCGAGATGGACGCTGCCGCCGTGGCGTGGGGCAATACTCTGCTCGCGCTCAGCCTTTTCGGCGTCGCATGGGCCTGGCTCACGTCCCGCAAGCGCGCCCTCCTGTGGGCACTTCTCCTGTGGCTGCCGGTCCCTTTCTATGCCTACTCAGTCGCATTTGGCTCCGTCCCCATATTCCTTCCGGTCTGGTGGCCGCATTCCTGGTACAACACGCGCTATGGGCTTGAACTGCTGCCCGCACTTGCATTGGGCCTTGGCTTTGCCGCCCAGTTTGCGCTCTCCGCAGTGCGCGAATTCAAGCCCTCGTTGACACGATACGCATACGCCTCGCTGTTTGCTCTCGTTGCCCTGAACGCCATTCAGGTGGTCCGTGAGCAGCCTCTCACCTACGTCGAAGGAACAAAAAACATCGAATCCCGCCGGCCCTTTGAACTCGAGATTCCGCCCGTCCTTCGCGCACTGCTCTCCAACCGCCCGGGAGGCGTGATCCTGATGGACACATCCGTCTATCCGCAACTCGTTGCGCTGACCGGGATTCCTTTACGGCAAACCATCAACGAGAGCGACAAGCAGTTTTACAGTGACGCGCTGGCCGCTCCGGCTTCCCATGCCGCGATTGTGCTGGCGTTCGACGGCGATCAGATAGACAGCACCGTAAAAGCGCATCCTGACGGGCTAACCGCGGTGCGCCGCTTCACCGCTCCCGGCCAGGCGTCAGCCACGGTTTACGTATCGGATACCGAAGCCCTCAACAAAGGATCGCAGCGGTGATAGCATCGGCAAAGTGGCGGCATCAACGACTGCACGCGCATGCTCTCGCTGAACACGCCACCAATCCGCTGTTCACCTTCCGCGATCCGGAGGAAGATTGATTCCCTTCACCAAGGCCCACGCCTGCGGCAACGATTTTCTCATCGTGACCGAAGATGCCGCCGCCGGCCACGATCGAGCAACGCTCACGCGCCGCCTGTGTGCGCGTAATACCGGCGTTGGGGCTGATGGTGTCGAGTTCTTCGCCTGGACCGGTCCTGCTTCCGGCCGCATCCGTCTGCATAACGCCGACGGCTCCGCGGCAGAAATCAGCGGCAACGGCACCCGTTGCGTGGCCGCATGGATGGCCGATGCACTTGGATCGAAACCCGGTGACGTCTTGGAAATTGAAACCGATGCGGGCGTGCGTCTTTGCCACATCGAAATGCGTCGCGGGCATACGGTCGAGGTCACCACGGGTATGGGTGTTCCGCAGTTCGAGCCAAAAACAGTGAAAGTGCCGAATTGGCTCACAGTCCACGGGACGGTTGTTTCTACCGGCAATCCCCACTTCGTCGTCTTCGTGGACGACATGAGATTCAAAGTCGATGGCAAGGGCTGGAGCGCCGTCGGAGCGAATGTATTTGGACTTCGAGACTTCCCCCACCAAACCAATGTCGAGTTCGTGCATGTCGCAGGCCCCAACGAGATCGAGATTCGCATCTGGGAGCGCGGAGTAGGTCCAACCTCCTCCTCCGGCACTGGAAGTTCTGCCGCAGCAACCGCTGCAATTGCACTCGGCCGCGCCGCTTCACCACTGCGCGTGGTGGCCCCCGGAGGTCCGCAAACCATCGCTTGGCAAGGCCCCGGCACCGAGTTATTTCTGACCGGCCCGGCAACTTTGGTTGCCCGTGGCGAGGCATGGAAAGGATGACCCCAACGTTCCAGCCCGCGCAGCTCTTGAAGCTTCCTCATGTGCCAATTGGGACGGGAATCAGCGTGGTTTCGCCCGCGGCCTATGCGAATCCCGAACGCGTCCAGCACGGATTGGAGCGGCTGCGCGCAATGGGCTTTGCGCCCCGGCTGGGTACGCACACACAGACGCGCGGCCCGCTCTTCTTTGCGGGAACACCCGAGCAGCGCCTGGGGGATTTGCACGCTGCGTTCGCCGATTCAAACACCGGCGTCGTGGCCGGCGTGCGTGGCGGCTACGGCTCCAATTACCTCCTCGGCTCCATCGACATCGAGTTGATTCGCAAGCATCCCAAGCCGTTCTTCGCCTACAGCGACATGACCGGATTGCAATTGCATCTGCTCGACCAAATCGGCCTGCCTGCGTTTCACGGTCCAATGGTCGCCGCGGATTTCTCCCTCGATGAAGGCGTGCATCTTGCCAGCTTTCAATCGGCTCTCGCCGGCAAAACGTATAGCCTCGGCAGTGCGGAGGGTCTGCGTCCGCTCAAGCCCGGTACAGCGCGCGGCACGCTCTATGGCGGATGCCTCAGCATCCTCGCTTCACTTTTAGGCACACCCTGGGAGCCGGCCACCGAAGACAAGCTCCTCTTCCTTGAAGACACCGGCGTCAAGCCCTACCAGATCGACCGCATGTTGTGGCAACTGCGCCATGCAGGCAAGCTGGATAGTGTGCGCGGCGTCGTTTTCGGCGAGATGCTCGACTGCGCATCGCCGGGCGCGCCGCCAGAATTGTTGACGGACGTCATCCTGCACGCGTTCAGTGATTTTGATATTCCCATCGCCATCGGCTTGCGCAGCGGCCATGTTTCTCGGCAAAACGTGACGCTGACATTCGGTGTCAAGGCCGAGATGCAAGTCGACGATACTGCGCAATTGCTCTTACTGGAACCGGCGGTGACCTCGTGACATCACAGCCCCGCCACATCCATATGAGCGGAATCTGTGGCACCGCCATGGCCTCTCTCGCCGGACTCCTCCAGCTGCAGGGACACCGCATCACCGGCTCTGACAAGGCT
Organism: uncultured Acidobacteriaceae bacterium; assembly: GCA_963780515.1. Classification (GTDB taxonomy): domain Bacteria; phylum Acidobacteriota; class Terriglobia; order Terriglobales; family Acidobacteriaceae; genus Telmatobacter. The sequence continues at coordinate 179,949 of CAWACG010000012.1, read as the reverse complement.
GCGTATCCTCCCATGAGCGACTTGCTTCGTTCCCTCGGTATTCCCATTCTCGAACCCTACAGCGAATCCAACCTTGATCCCGCGCCCGGCTTGGTTGTCATCGGCAACGCGCTCTCTCGCGGAAATCCTGAGGTGGAATACATTCTCGACAAGCGCATTCCCTTCACCTCCATGGCTGCCCTGCTCCGCGAAGAGTTTCTCACTGGCCGCGATTCGCTCGTCGTGGCGGGCACGCACGGCAAAACAACAACCACCAGTATGTTGGCGTGGATCTACCAGGTTGCAGCGAAGCAGAACCCGGCTCGCGAACCTTCATTCCTCATCGGCGGTGTCGCAGAAAATTTCGGCACCAGCTTTCAACTTCGTCCCACGCGTACATTCATCGTCGAAGGGGACGAGTACGACACGGCGTTCTTCGATAAAGGCCCGAAGTTTCTGCACTACTTCCCAGATGCGCTCATTCTCACCCACGTTGAGTTCGATCATGCCGACATCTACGCGGACCTCGACGCCGTCAAGATTGCCTTCAAGCGGCTCGTGAATCTCGTCCCCCGGCGCGGGCTGATCCTCGCCTACGACGGCAGCGCCAACGTCACCGAATGCGTCGCCCACGCCTTCTGCCCCGTCGAGCGTTATGGATTCTCCGCCGAGGCGGACTGGCGAATTCAAAATCTTCGCCACGAAAACGGCCGCAATCGCTGGGAGGTTTGGCATCGCGGCTCGCTTTGGTCCGCGTTGGAGATGCACCTCGCCGGCGAACACAACGCCCTCAACGCCACCGCCGCCGCAGCTCTCGCCGCCTCGCAAGGCATTTCCGAAGAGATCATTCAAGAGGCGCTCTCCACTTTCAAGAGCGTCAAGCGGCGTCTTGAGGTCCGTGCAGAAATTGCCGGCATCACCGTAATCGAGGACTTCGCCCATCACCCCACAGCCATCCGCGAAACCTTGCGCGCGCTGCGCTCCGTCTACCCGCAGTCGCGGTTGTGGGCGGTGCTTGAGCCGCGTTCCAATACGTTGCGCCGCAAAGTGCTCGAAAGCGATCTCGTCGAAAGCCTGCGTCTTGCCGACCGTGTCATCCTCGCCGGCGTTTACCAGCAGCAGCGCATTCCCGACGCCGAGCGCCTGCACCCCGAAGACGTGGTTGAAACGCTGAATACCGTTGGAACGCCCGCTGAACTCGACCCCGATGTGGAGGCGATCATCCAAAGCATCGCGCCCCAGCTCAAATCCGGCGACGTGGTCGCCCTGCTCTCCAATGGCGGATTCGACGGCATCTATGAAAAGCTCCCTGCGCGCCTGAGAGAACTCCATTGCAGCAGCGAGACACGGTCATGATTCCCGCGCTTGTACTTCTTGCCGTAATTCTCGTCCTCAGTATTCCCTCGGCATTAGTCGTCGTTCCATATGCCATGATCACCGGCAATGTCATGCCGCTCTACAACGTCTCCACCTTCATCGTGCGCGTCGCTTACCGGCTGGCGGGCCTTCGCATCGAATCCGAAGGTCAGGACCACGTGCCCAAAAACACTGCCTGCATCTTCATGGCAAATCATCTATCCAACCTCGACCCGCCCGCACTCCTTCCTCGCATTCCAGGTCGCACCGCAGCCTTCAGCAAGCGATCCATCATGAAGATCCCGGGTCTCGGCTATGCCATGAAGCTGGCGGATTTCATCCCAGTGGATCGCGACCGTCGCATCGAGAGTGCCCAGGAAAGCATCGCAGCTGCGCGGCGTGTTCTTGCCAAAGGCGTCCACATCACCACCTTCGTCGAAGGCACCCGCTCCCGCGATGGCCGCCTGCTGCCATTCAAAAAGGGCCCGTTCTACCTGGCGATGGAGACTGGTGCACCCTGCATCCCGGTTTCCATCCAGGGCACTCAGTCCATGATGGGAAAGGGGAGCATGCGCGTCCATCCTGGTGCCGCGCATATCACTTTCCACGCACCTGTTTACCCTGGCGACTTTAAAAGCCGCGACGATCTGATGAGCGCGGTGCGAAAAGCCATCGCGTCCGGCCTCCCTGAATGGATGGTGAGTTAGACCGGTCTTCCGGCTTACGGTTGCACAATCGCGTTGTAGCCGTCGCCCAGCAGCCTCTGGCACATTGCGTTGGCGTCGTTGCGATTTGAAAACGGGCCGATCTGCACATGAATCATGCTATCCGCAGGCTCGCGCCTGGCGATAACCGCATATCCGCGGCGTCGTAACGCAGCTACCAGCACGTTCGCGTCTTCCGGGTGAGAAACCGCCGCAATCTGCACCATCAACCCGGAGCCCGGGGCCATCGCCGGTTGCACCTGGACACCGCCGGCTGGCACACTGACGGGTTGCGTTCCATTCGTTTGCTGCGGAAGCGCGGGCCTCACCAGAGGCTGTGCCGATTCCGCACCTGTTCCATTCCCTGCCGGCGCGTAAGAGGTCAAGGGGTTTCCCGATGGACTTCCGTCTGCTGAGGAAGGCTGGGGTAGTTCAGCGGCTGCTGGCTGCGTGGGTGCGGAGGGAATCGTTCCCGCTGCCGGAGGCTTCGACAAAGAGTTGCCCGCCTGTGTCTGCATTGCCTGGCCGGCCGTAGACTGCACACCGGCCTCTACTGAGGGTGAAGCGCCGCGCCGGCCGGTCGAATATCCAAACCAGAAGCACAGGCCGCAAAGCAGAATCAGGCCCACAGCAATGCCGAGCAGCATCGTTGGACCCAGCGTGAGCTCAGTGTCGTGGCGATCCTCTGCCTGTTCAGCTTCCTCTTCGCCAATGCCTAGTCGCATAACCCGCCTGTGGTTCCATGCCTCTCTTGAGAATGGCTAATCTCTCCAGGTTACAGAGACGGTGATTCCGCTTGCGGGTTTGCTCCGGCCCGGATCGGCCTGCCGTCTCTTAAAGCTTTTCTGGAGTCGAACTCCCTGAAAGCCCCAGTTTATTGAGTATTGTGAGCAACTCCATCGGCAGCGGGAACACGATCGTCGTATTCTTTTCGACGCCAATGTCAGCCAGCGTTTGCAGATAGCGCAACTGCAATGTCATAGGCTGCGTGGCCATCAGCGCCGCGGCGTCCACCAGCTTTTGTGCCGCGTTGAATTCGCCCTCTGCGTGAATGATCTTCGACCGCTTCTCGCGCTCCGCTTCGGCCTGCCTGGCCATTGCGCGCAGAAGTTGTTCTGACAGGTCCACCTGCTTTACTTCAACCGAGATGACCTTCACCCCAAACGGTTCCGTCCGCTGGTCGATGATGGTTTGAATCCTCAGGTTGAGTTGGTCGCGATGGCTGAGAACCGTGTCCAACTCCACCTCGCCCAGCACAGAACGCAGTGTTGTCTGTGCGAACTGCGAGGTCTGGTAAACGTAGTTTTCCACCTTGATGGCCGCATCGTTGGGATTCACCACGTAGAGCGTGACCACTGCGTTGACTTTGATCGTGACGTTGTCGCGCGTGATCACGTCCTGGGAGGGTACCTCCAATACCTGCTGTCGTAAGGTGATGCGAATCATCTGATCCAGCGGCCTGAAGACCAGGATGATGCCCGGCCCCTTGGGCGCAGGCAGCGCACGTCCCAGGCGGAAAATGACTCCGCGCTCATACTCACGCAGGATTTTGATGGAGTTGATCAGGTAGAGAACGACGATGGCAATAATCACAAGAATCGGAATCGGCAGATCAGACATTGAACTTCCTCACTCAGCAGGGATTGTACTCCAGTGCCGCCCTATCCGCGGGCTTGCGACGGCTCCGCCGGCTCAACATGCAACAGGAATTGCTCATGTCCCACCACCCGTAAACGGGTCCCCGCTGCCACCGGCTGCGATGCCACCGCGCGCCAGATTTCGCCTTCCACCAGCACATGTCCTTCCGGATTCAACGGCTCCATGGCCGATGCAGTGCTGCCCACCATGGCGTCGGCCCCAAGTCTGGCCTTCCTTCGGCGCGCCCGCACCGCCAGCCTGACCAGAAAGACGGTGATTCCCCCAAACCCGGCGCTAACCCCGATGGCCACCCACGGGCTCACCGCCATCTCCGGAACCGGTGCCGCCACCAGTGTCAGTGTCCCAAATGTCAGGCAGACAATCCCGGCAATGGCGAGCGCGCCGTGGCCGCCGAATTTTGCCTCCAGCGCCATCAGCACCAGCGCCGCCACCAGCAGCAGCACCGCCGTGTAGCGGATCGGCAAAAGATCCAGCCCGAAAATCGCGAGCAGCACCATCAGCGTGCCAAGTGCCCCAGGAACGATCGTGCCCGGCGTATTGAATTCCAGGTAAATCAGCAGCGCGCCGCCCACCAGCATTAACAGTGCAATATTCGGGTCCACCAACCAGCCCAGCAGTTCCTCGCGCAGTGTGGGTTTCACCAGCTCAATCCGCGCGCCTGCCAGGTGCAGCGTCATCTTCGTTCCATCGAAGCGCGTAATCTCGCGCCCATCGAGTGACGCCAGCAGTTGCGCATCGCTCGTGGCCGTCAGATCAATCAAGTGCTGTGTCAGCGCTTCCTCGGCGGTGTAGGAGTGCGAAGATTGAACGGCCGCCGTGGCTGCCTCGACATTGCGGTTGCGCCGCGCCACATAGGAACGCAGAAACGCTTCCGCATCGTTCTCTACTTTCGTCATCTCCGTCTCGTCCGGCTTGCCCATCTCGAATACCACGTGAGCCGCCCCGGCCTCGGTGCCGGGAGCCATCGCTGCCACGTCCGCCGACTCCAGCAGAAAGAAGCCCGCCGAGCCTGCGCGGGCCCCTGACGGCGCCACATACACAATCACTGGTACCTTGGAGCGCAGAATGGCGCCCACCATGGCGCGCATCGAATCCACAAGCCCGCCCGGAGTGTCGAGCTCCACCAGCAGCGCGGCTGCGCCATCGGCATTGGCACGCGCAATAGCCCGCTCCAGCATGCCCGCACTCACAGGCTGAATCGTGTCCTTCAGCACCAGCTTCTCAACCAGCGGTTGCTGGGCCCCAGCCGACAGCGACAAACCAAAAGCCAGACCTAGCAAACCAATCAGGCCGACTGCATTCCGGAACTTGAAACCGCTTACGTGCTGAAGCATGACTTGCTCCTACAGGGTCTCGCGTCTGGCCCTTTACTGTTTCTGCCCCGCCTTCGACTCAATCTGCCGGTTTAGTTCCTGGGCTGACCGGCTCTGAGGATCTAGTCTCAGGGCCTCGCTGGCTTCTTTGCCCGCTTCATCCAGGTGATTCGCATCAAAATCCAGCCGTCCCAACACAACATACGCTTCTGCGGAGGGTTCCAGTGCCAGCGCAGCCTGGGCTTCCTTGCGCGATCCCGCGGCGTCGCCGGTCCGCTCACGTACCTCGGCCAGGCCGGCGTGCGCCTGGGCCAGCGTGCCATCGGCCTCAACTGCAGACTGGTAAAGCCGTTCCGATTCGAGCACCAGCCCGCGATCAAGATACTCCTTAGCCTGGCTGGTCAGTTTCAGCGCCCGATCGTGCGGGCTCAGCGCCGCCAGCCGCGATGCCTCCATCTGGTCCATCATCAGCGCAGCCTGCCGAAACGCAGCCGCGTCGAAATTCCTCACAATTCGCTCCAGCGGGTCAGACGTCGCACCCGGATCCGTCGCCGCAGTTGCCGAAACCGTTCCCTTCCACGCCGCCAGCAACCCCTCCGCCTCGCTGTCATTCGGCCGCAGCTTCAGGCACTCAGTGATTTCTGTCAGCGCCTGACTCGTTTCTCCATGGCGCTTCAAGCTCACTGCCAGGTTGAAGTGATAGTCCGCCGCGTTTGGATCGGCAGCCACCGCGGCGCGAAAAAGTGCAATTCCGTCATGCCCCTGCCGGCTAATCGCAACTCCCTGGTTATTAAGAACTTCGGCCAGAGGCAATACCCGTGCAACTCCGCTGAATGCCGTCTCGGCGGGAGTATAGTTCCCTGAGAAAAGCAGTGACAGGCCGCGGTAGAAACCCGCCTCCAGCGCGTCCGGATCACTGCGGTCCACTTTCGCAAATGCCTCTGCGGCTTCTTCGTACTGCTGACCGCTGTAGTCTTCGCGTCCCAGCGCCATCCAGGCCGAGCTGAAGTCAGGGCTTAGCTTCACCGCTTGCTGCAGGTGACGCAAGCGCTCCCCCTGATCCGGCTCAGTGATGCCGCGAATGTACTGCTCAAAGGCATCCAGTCGCAGACCCTTGCCGGCGGCAACAAACGTCCCCTCGGCCACATTGAAGCCGGGGTCCATTTCTCGTGTCAACCTCCATGCCAGCGAGTCGAACACGTCGATCAGGTCACGCATTTGGCCCCGTGCCGTGACCGGCGCGCTCATGCGCAAGTGCGGCACGTCCACCACTCTTGCTTCCGCCTCAATGGTGGTTCCGTCAGTCTGGAAACTGCCCACCACAATGGAGTCCGCATCCAGCGTCTGCGCCAGTTTCAGCGAGCTCGCCCTCGACGGCTGAAACCCTTCAGGAAGCCCCAGATGGTCCAGGGCATACAGCCGGTCTTCACGGCTCATGGGCGAAAAACCCGCCGAAGCAAACCGCCTGCTCAGCAACTCCGCGGCAGCCTCTCGAATCCATTCCAGGCTCGGCTGGCCGCTACGGTTATCGAAAGGCAGCACCAGCAGAATCCGCCCGACCGTCGAATCGTCGGCATCATTCGGCGCCGGTGCCTGTCCTGGGGCTTGCAAAGCCAGAAAGAGACCCAAAATGAACGCCGCTCCCGCGAACACGGCAGCGGACCCTGCTTTGTATCTGCGAAATAGAGGAATGAAATGCACAACAAGGCTGATTATAGGTCGTTGGCCGCACACGCGGGAGCAGCAGTGCCTTCTCATCGTGCGCGGTTCTGTTGCAGGTGCTCCGGCGGCTGAGCGGATGCCTCGATCTGCCGGTTGAATCGCAGCAGCGCAATCCACATGCCGGCGTTCTCACGTTCCCATACCAGGTTGCCGCCCAATTTCGCCGCGATTGCTGCCGGCGCAAGGTCATGATGCAAGCCGAAATACTGCTCGTCTATGGCCTCGCTCTTCGGCCCCAGGCTCAACGGCAGAACGGGCGGATCGTACTTGGTTGAAAACACCAGCGCGGCCGAGTACTTTTCCGGCTCCGCGGCGGCATGGTCAATCTGCGCTTCGGTGAAATCGTCCAGCCGGTAAACATCGTAGGGCGTCTTCACATATCCCAGCTCCGGCCGGGTCAGTTCATCCGTTACCGGCCACGCCGAAAGCACTGTTGCGCCGCGATAACGCTTGTTGAGCTGCGCAATCCCAGCCAGGTGCATGCGAATCACGCGCGCATATTCCAGGTTGTCCTCGGGAGCAAATCGATACGGCGGATTGATAAACAAGCCCACTATGAATGCCGCTGCTGAGAACACCGCCAAACCCTGCCAGAAAGGAACCCGCCTGTAAAAAGTCGATACCGCCACCAGCAGCACCAGCGGATACATTGGCAGCAGGTAGCGCGTCAGCAGTGCCCCGCCCAGCACGCTGAACAGAACCGCATTCACAAGCAGCAGCGCCAGAATCCGCCATAAGGCCGCTGAACTGATGGCTGGCCGTTCGCACCCCTCGGCGTCGGTCCGTGGATTCAGCATCAGGGCCGCAAACGTCATCAGAACCGGTACAAACAGGTTCATGTGCGCAGTCAGGTGCAGCAACCGGTACCCAAACGCCGCCAGAATACGCACTGGTGCGAGCGTATCTTGGGCGTTGTAGCGGAAGTAGTCCGCGCCGCCAAAAAAAAATCCTGTTTTCGAGTAGCGCCAAAGGTACCACCCGGCAAGCGGTACAACGCACACCGCGAGCCACGCGCTCTCACGCCAAAGCCGAAAACGTACTGGCGCCTCCGCTCGAAACCCCGCCACCAGGTCCATCACCGCCAGGGTAAGCGGAATCGCAATCGCCGTCTCCTTGCAAAGAGCCGCTGCCGTAAACCACAAGGCTGCCGCCCACGGATTGCGTTCGCGACCGGGGAGCGCATAGACCATTCCCCAGAGCGAGCAGGCGGCGGCAAAGATGTCGGCCTGCGCCAGTGTGCTCTGTGCAAACCAGACCGGATAAAGCGCCGTCAGAACTACAGTCCAAAACGCGACCGCTCCGGAGCCGGCCAACCGCTGCGCCAGCCGCCACACTCCCAGCAGCCCCAGCGAGGCAACCATCAGCACGGCCTCCCGCGTCACCTCGGGATGAAAGCCTGATGCTTTCCACCAGAGTGCCAGGTAGATGCTCTCCAGCGGCGGATGCGATGTGCTCAGCGTGGTAATGGGAATTAGAGAGCCGGTCCGGAAAAAGTCCCATGCGGCGGGAATGTAGTACCCCGCCTCGTCCCAGTAATAGGGCAGTGTCAGAAGCGTGAAGTGGCTCGCGTAAAGCGCCACGAAGATCACCGGAAAAATCATCCAGGTGGGGAACGGCGCGTCCATCCGCGGCTTCAAAAAATCCTTCAGGTGCAAGCGTTGGCTCATGAATTCAGGCGAAGGTCTAATTCACCGGTCCCTGGGGAAAGTTATGGCTCTGAGGCTCAAGATTCAGCGTCCCGAAGGCCTGCTCGTATTGCGCAAGGTTCTGGGTCAATACATTGCACAGAGCCTTGGCTTGTTGTGGGCTCAAAAAAATGGCCTGGTGATTGCGAATCGTCACCTGTTCCGGGCTGTCGCTTGATGCGAGGCCAAAAACCAGCTGAAAATCCCACACGCTCACGCGCACCTGCACGCTGTTGGCGTAGGACTCCCTGTAGTCGACTGATTGGGCAAGTTTCAGTTCAGGTTGCGGCGCGGTTGGACTCATGGTTCCACCAGATTACTCCGGCCGGGGCAATCTGTGCGCCGCAAGAAGAAAGACTGCGCAATAGGACGTTGTCTGTTGAAGAAAACCGGACCCCTCATTCATACCAGTTTCACTCACATCAACTGGTACAAATCACAGGACCGTCCGGTGCGAAAGGGGGGACTCGAACTTGAGGCGATTTGCAGGCGTCAGTCTGCAGCCGAAATCCTGACCTTGAACGCAATGAAAGGGAAGGACCGCCTGTCCAAAGACTTTAGTTGAGTTGGTGCGAAAGGGGGGACTCGAACCCCCATGGATTGCTCCGCCAGATCCTAAGTCTGGTGCGTCTGCCAATTCCGCCACTTTCGCGCATCACTTCAAACAACTTACTCTTTAACGATTTTGCACTAAACTGCAAATCGCTGTTTTACGGCCCTAAAGCTAGCACGTTTTGAGCGCATCTGCTGTTCAGGACGGTGCTGAGCCATGCCTGAACCTGGACGCCTCTCCGCCTGCAGTGTGCGATGAGTGCGTATGTGAGCAACGCAAAAGATTCATCGCCGAAGCGATTTCAAGCCCAACTCAAACCGCTCTTCTGGAGCGGTAGCGTACGAACTCTCTTCCCGGTAGCAGCAAAAATGGCGTTGCTCACCGCCGGCAAAGTCGGCGGAAGCGTCGGCTCGCCCAGGCCTGTCGGTGCATAGTCGGTCTTGCGCCAGAAAACCTCTATCTTCGGCGCTTGCCTCATGCGCAATAACGGGTGGTTATGAAAGTTCGACTGCTGGACCTTGCCGTCGACCAGCGTAATCTCCTGCCCCATGTGGCCCAACCCCTCGATGATCCCGCCGAAGGAAATGTTTTCGGCCGCGGCCGGATTGATGATCTGGCTGCCGACATCCCCTGCAGCCCATATACGGTGCACCGTCACTTTGTTCTCGGCGTCAACGCTTACCTCGGCAACTTCAGCAAAGTAACCCAAATGGCAAAACCATGCGGCGATTCCCATCCCGCGACCCGGCTCCTTGGCGCGTTGGGCCCAGCCTGACTTTTCCGCGACTAACTCAAGCACGCCTTTGTACCGCTCCGGGATCAGAACCGACTGTCCCGTCGGCTCGTGGTCGCCCACAGCATCGTGCTCGCCCTCGGACCAGGGCGCTTTCTTGTTGCTGAGCAATTCAAGCTGGAACTCGAGCGGATCGCGCCCGGCTGCATGAGCCAACTCGTCAAGAAACGACTGTGCCACCCAGCAGTACGCGTTGTCGCCCGGGGCGCGCAGCGCTCCAGTACGCTGCATCAGCGGCTGCATTGAAGTGTAGAGCGCGTAAGCCGGTGGAAAGTCCGCGGGGTACGCGTCTCCTCCGATGCCGCCCCCGGAGGTCGCCTGCTTTCCATCTCCATAGGTAATAAAGTGCTGGCGCCAAGCGGTTAGTTTGCCCTGCGCATCAAGCCCGCCTTTCAGCCCCATCGTTCCGCCGGGGCGGAACGGGTCGTGGGCCACGTCGTCTTCGCGGGACCAGAGCAGCTTCACCGGCGCGTCAACTCGCTTCGCGATCCATGCTGCCTCCACCAGATAATCATTCTGCAGTCTCCTGCCGAAGCTGCCACCTGAGCGCATCATATGGGTTGTGATAGCGCTTTCCTCGATGCCAAGGGTTTTGGCCACTAATCCGCGGCCATCCTCCGGTAAAGTGCTGGTAGACCACATCTCAAGCTTGCCGTCCTTCCAATGCGCAGTGGCGCCCTGCGGCTCAAGGGTGACGTGCGCGATGAACGGATACTCGTAGGTTGCCTCCACGACTTTGGCCGACGACTTGAGGGCGGCGTCCACGTCGCCGTACTTGCGCACGATGTTTGTGGGCGGAGCCTTGAGCAGTTCGGCCGCCTTGGACGCAAAGCCATCCGTATTTTGTGTGGCTGCCGGGCCCAATTCCCAGTCAACGTTGAGCTGCTTGCGCGCCTGGTGCGCCTGCCACCAGGTATCAGCCACAATCGCAATGCCCGGTTCCATCCCCGGCTCCCAGGGCGTGAAAGCGGCCGGAGTTATGCCCCCATCGATGACCAGCACGTGGCGCACGCCCGGCAATCCCTTGATCTGATCGATGTTGGCAGACTTCACTTTGCCGGCGAACACCGGAGCCTTTTCAATCGATGCGTATAACATTCCCGGTAGTTCGACATCTATGCCGAACAGAGGCTTACCGGTCACAATCGCGTGCGTGTCAACGCCCTCCTGCGAGTGGCCGATGATGCGGTAGTCCTTGGGGTCTTTCAGCTTGACGCTGCTCAGGACGGGCGCGGGCAGCGCGGCGGCTTTCGCGGCAAGCTCGCCATATCCCGCAGAGCGGCCTGTGGCAGCGTGCATCACCCGGCCGGATTGCGTGGTGCACTCTTCCTGCTGCACGCCCCACGTCTGCGCGGCGGCTGTAATCAGCAACTCGCGTCCGGCCGCACCCACGCGGCGCATCGGGTCCCATCCCTCCGGGGTGTTCGCGGATCCACCAGAGAACTGCGGGCCATAAATCTTCTCGTTCAGTTCTGCCTGCTGAACGCGTACGTCTTTCCAGTCGACATCCAGTTCCTCGGCGATCAGCATGGGCAGCATGTTGCGCATACCCTGGCCTGACTCTGAGGCGCGCGCCATAATGGTGACCACGCCATCCGGCGCAATGTGGATGAAAGCCTGGGGCGTGAGGTCCGGCGGTGCTCCCGGCCCCTGAGCTGCGGCGAGCGGCGAGCGATAGAGATCCAGAGCGAACCCACCGCCCGCGAGGGCCGTCAATTGCAAAAACGATCTCCGATTCAGTCGCATGAAGGCCTTCCTTTAACTGGAGCGGGCTGGGGCGCCCGCTTCGGCTGCTTCATGAATAGCCTGGCGGATGCGCGGATAGGTTCCGCAACGGCAGAGGTTGCCGCTCATGGCCGCGTCAATCTCCGCGTCGGTGGGATGCGGCGTGCGCTCTAGCAATGCGGCTGCGGACATGATCTGGCCTGCCTGGCAGTATCCGCATTGCGGCACATCCAGCGCCTCCCAAGCCACCTGAACCGGGTGAAGACCGTCCGGCGATAGGCCTTCAATCGTGGTGATCGGTTCGCCCGCTACGGATCCTACTTGCGTCATGCAGGAACGAACCGCGCGGCCGCCTACCAGGACCGTGCAGGCGCCGCAAAGCCCCATTCCGCACCCATACTTGGCGCCCTTGAGATTCATGATGTCGCGCAGCACCCACAGGAGAGGTGTATCTGGCGCCACGTCCACGTTCGCCGCCACGTTGTTGACATTCAGTTTGATGGGCATTTGCTCACTTCGCAATCAGGTTTCGGGTTAGAGTGTCGGCCGCGAACACCGGCTTGCGCCGGAGTGTATCAAATCCAAGTGTTCGAGTTCCACTGAGAAAGCAACGAGAGGTACTGTCTGAGCGATAAATACGCTTGAAGAGGTTCGCTACGACGAACCTGGCGCCCCGTGCGGCCTCTCTGAAACGCGTCGGCATTGTGGGCCTCGGGAAACGGACCCTCAAAGGAGGTACGGCTGTGCGGAGTTATACTTGCGCAGTGCCGGGAGAGCGAATGCAGCTCCTGCCGCCAGCGAGGAACTCAATTGAAACTGAATCTGATTGGTACTGCAATATTCTGTGTGATCGCGGCCTTCGCCACGTCAGGGTTTGCGCAAAGCGCCGGGGCGGACGTCTATAAGTCGAAGTGTGCTCCGTGCCACGGAGCCGATGGCCTTGGTTCTACTCCTGCGGGAAAAGTACTGAAGGCTGCGTCCTTCAAAGACCCGGCGATCATCAAGACTCCAGACGCCGCATTGATCGCGATCGTCAAGAGCGGAAAAAACAAGATGCCTTCCTTCACAGGCAAGCTTACCGACGACCAGATCAAGGCTGCTGTAGCCTACATCCGTACTCTGCAGAAATAGCCTTTGGTCTACCGGTCCGCCGTCTTTGCCCTGGCAAAAAAACCATACCGTTTCAGCATCACAAACCACAGGACAACTCCGCCCACAAAGAGTCCCAGGAACAGAAGAAGGGGGGACCACTGCGTCTTTACGGCAAATTCATTGGGATGGAAGTACGGCTTGAGGTAGGCGTCGCGCAGGATATCCCTCATCAGGGACATGCTGAGAATGACAAGGCCGGTGAGGCTGGAAACGGATAACGCGGCGAAGCGGATATTCTCGTTCCTCAGGGCCGAAGACATAAGGAATATCGCAACCGCGGCTCCCCCCACGCCGACGGCGAGAAGGGATGTCGCCAGGACGTTGTCGCCCAGAAACAACATGCGCAGATCATGCGGCAGGCTGAACAGAAACCAGAGGCCAACCAGAAACTGCGTCATGGTTGCATACATATAGGCCTTGCCGCCGAAATGGAAGATGTAGCGGGCATACTCTAAGTCCTGTTTCCACTTGGCCCACGCGAGAAGAACCAGCAGGATTCCACCAACAGCCACCGCAGCAGTCATGAAATGCAGATAGCGTGGAAACAGGGTCGGCTCGGAGAGGTTGAGGTTCCAGCCGGCGGCGCCTGAAAAGTATTTTGCCGCCCAGCGTGACGGAACCAGGCCCAAGGTAATGTTGTTGGTGTAGATGAAGCCGACGAGCAATACGAGGGCGACGCTGAACAGCATCACGCGTCCCGCCGCCCGCGGGCGCTGTTCTCCTTGATAGGAAACGTAATAGAAGCCGTAATAAGCCGCGATCAGAAAAACAAGCACCAGGAGCCACGGCCATGCAATCAGGATGGACGAAGTATAGAAATACTGTCCGTAGAGCACCTGCACAAAGAGAAGCGGAGCAATGCCCAGGGTTATGGTTGCAGCCAGCAGCGAAGGGATCTTCTTGGCCACATCGAGGAAGACCCGTTTGCCATAGCTGTTGCCTTTCCCGCGCCAGCGAGCCAGCAACGCCATCACGGCCCCGCCCAGCATAAAGTTCATGGCCAGAATGTGCAAAAAAAACGTTACCAAAAGGAGCAGTTTGAAGACCCAATAGGGCGCAGGCAACGGATTGGGGTCAAGCGTCGGAACCATGCTGGGGACGACCATCTCAGTCACCTCCTTTGGAGGTTATGGGGGCGGCCTCCGCGGGTCGTTGTGTATTTACCCATTGCACCAGCGCCTGGCGCTCTCCGTCAGAAAGTTTCAGATCCGGCATCAACGGGAACAAGCTGGGGAGGCTCGTGAGGGCATCGGCAGCGGTCTTCGGATCCCTCGGCAGGTTGGCGAATAGATGGTCGGTGGCGCGCACCTGATGGCACATGCCGCAGTTCTCTTCGTAGATCGTCTTCCCGTCCGCAGGGCCAGGCGCCCCCGCTTTTATCGGCTGAAGCGAGGCGAGATAGACGTGCAAGAGCGCCCTGCTCGGAGTCGGTCCCGACAAACGCGGGCATCGCCCCGTTGTGCATCAGGAACAGGCCGCCCAGCATGGCCCGGATCTTGTCCTCGTTCCAACGCCGCAAGGCAATGTAGTGGCGCACTCCCCGGTACTGGTCCACCGTGTGGCAACTTTCGCACTCCACGCGAAATATCTCGTGGCCCACCGCAATCTGGTTGTGTTGGTTCAATTCCCGGTCCTGCACCCACCTGGCAGTCTTCAGAATTCCCACTTGATTGATATTGTCGGAGTTGAAGCCGCCGTCCCCCGGCATCGCCGCTGCATAAAGCGAGTTGGCATACAGATAGTTCACGATCACATATGGCTTGCGGACCGATTCGCGTACGAACTCAAACGAGTCCATTGCCCCAAATGCAACCAGCGCGACCACCAGGCTGAAGACCAGGTGCAGCCGTCCGGGCTTGATCAGTGCCACAAGCGCAAGCAGCAACGTCACCGCCCCCAGAATGCAGGCCAGTAATGCATAGTGCGTCGAGGTCGGCACTGCCCCTTGGGCATTAGCCCAGATGTCGGGAGGAATTCTCTTGATATACCACCACCCAAACACCGGCAGCAGCGCCAACGAAGGCACTGTCCACAGTGCGCCCCATCGCACAATCCGGGCCTTCAAAGCGGAATCCTTCTGCACGCTCGCCGTGATCAGCGCATAGACTCCGGCCAACGCAAGGCAGATGCAGGTGCGAAAAAACAGCGATGGCAGATAGGTGGGATTGAAGAACCCGATCCAGAACTTGCGGGTTTCGATCCAGTGCCCGGGAGTCAGCATGAAAGTGATGATCCCGTTGATCACCACCAGGCTCGCATAGGCCGCAATGAAGTAAATCCAGCCGTACCACTCATGCAGCTTCGGGTCCAGCTTGTCCCAGCCGTACAGGTAGAGCAGCGCAGCCGTGATCTCTATAAAGAAAAACACCCATTCGATCGCCCAGCCCCACACAAAGATGTGGATCAGGTCACTTGTCGCTGTCGGGCTTATCAAGCCGATCGTGAACCAGATTCCCACCCCGCTGACAGCCCCGAACACCACCGTTGCCAGCACGAAGAATCTGGTATGTGCCTTGAGCCAGTTCAGCAGCTCCGCGTCCTGATTCCGACGCGCCTTCTGTTCCGTCAGAACCAGGAACAACCCTCCACCCACCGCGAAGTGCGAGACAAATACGTGCAGGCCCGCCACCACCGCCATCAACAAACCAGCGCCAAAGGCCAGATCCCAGACTGGGTAGTTCATGAGGGTCCCTCTTGCTCCCGGAAACCTTTCGGCTCCGACTCGTCTCCGGTTCTAAACCACTCAGGATTGTACTGCTCTTGAACCGCCTCGCATGACCCCTGGACGGTCGATCACTCTCGTGGAAACGCCTGCCTCTTCAACTCGTGAACACAGGTCATTCAAAAAGATGAGCGCGAAATCAAATCGGCATGGCCGCGCCCGGTCGTTGCACAGATTCTCATTCTGTCAATGAGAAGGTTGAAAACCTTCTGCGAGTCCGATTGATTCCTTCCCTGCCGCGAACGTGGAATTCTACGGCCGTCGAACTCATCCTCGAGAATGGCGCCGAGGCTCACCTGCCCAGTGGACTTCTCCCGCCTGAATGCGGCGATTCAATTACCGGCCCTCTGCCCGAACATTAATCCTCGTCGCCGCTCTCCGGCATCGATTCCGGCTTTTGCTCAAGGTTCAATTTCGGCAACTGGGCGGCATTGAGCTCGCCATTTAATTCCGGAATCGCTGAGGCCTTCAACTTATCCCACTTCTGCAGCACTTCAACTAACTCGTCGCTCGCGTGCCTGCACGCATCCTGCTGGGCTAGGGTCGGCGCGGCATCCACCTGCCCCACTTGCCCGTAGAGTTCCTCAACCTCCCCTGCAATTTCATCCAGTCCCGGCTCCTCCTCCGCATCTGCGGGCTTCTTTTCGCCCTTCAACAAGTCGGCAAACTCTTTATCCCTCTTTTCCAGCGACTCCTTTAGTTCCGGCGAGGCGCTTTTCGATGCTTTCTCAATCTGTTCGCGAACCGAGTGCGCTTGAAGTGCGGCCTCGGCGCTGCTGTTTAACATTCCGTCTAGCTTGTATTCCAGGTTGAAAAGACTCTCAAGATCGGCTCTGGAAGTCTCCACTCGCGGATCCATCTTCACCGTCAGCGAAGCAGTCAGTACTCGGCCGTCGACGCTGAGTCTCACATGATATGTCCCCGGCAGCACAAGCGGTCCTTGAGGCGAGCGCGGCGTGTCATGCGGCACCGCTGAAATTGGATACTCGTAGTGGGTTGCAGTTGGCGTTGCGTAGCGTAGATCCCAAACCCACCGATGCATTCCAGCGTCGCCAGGCAGCGTCTGCGGCATTCGCAGCCAGTACAACGGAATCAGTTGCTTTGCCAACTCTTCCCGCGTTGATGCGGGTGCGTCCGTGCTCGAATACCGGCGCACCACCTTGTCGCTCGCGTCAAGAATCTCAAGCGTGACCGGTCCCTTTACAGATGCAGGCAGCGAGAAATCAATGGCCGCTCCATCCGGCGGATTCTGCCCGGCAGGTTCGTCCGGCGGCAAAGGTGTATCCGGATTCGTATCCCTGCGAACCCGATAGGCCGCACCAGGATTGAAAAGCACCGGCTCAGTCTGAGCCTTGATGCCATCGAGCTGGCGCAGCGGCGAAATGTCATCGAGAATCCAAAACGCTCTGCCGTGTGTCGCAACAATCAGGTCATTCCCCTCCACAAGAAGATCGCGCATCGACGTATGCGGCAGGTTGTATTCGAGCGGCATCCAATGATCGCCGTCATCCAGCGACATCCAAACCGCCGTCTCGGTGCCTGCAAATAACAATCCTTTGCGAATCGGGTCTTCGCGTACCGTGTTCACCGGCGAGTCGTCAGGCAATCCGGCCGTGATCGCTTTCCAGGTAACGCCTCCGTCATGCGTGCGATATATATATGGATGCAGATCGTCGATGCGAAACCGGCTAACCGAGACATACGCCGTCTCATCGTCAAAGTGGGACGCGCTGATCTGCGTGACCTTGCTCCACGGGGTCAAATTCGCAGGCGTAATGTTCTTCCAGTTCTTGCCGTGATCGCGCGTAACCCACACCAGGCCGTCATCGGTTCCTGCCCAAATCGTGTTTGTGTTTTCAAAAGACGCGGCGACTGAATAAATCACTCCGCGACGCTGGGCCGCTTCTTTTTCAGTCAACGGTGCCAGCGAGGCCGGTTGGCCAGAGTGCTCGCGCGAAAGGTCAGGACTGATCTTCTCCCAACTCATCCCATGGTCCTTCGTCTCAAAAAGCACGTTGGCCGCGTAGAAAAGCAAATGCGGGTCTACGGGCGAAAACAGAATCGGCTCGGTTCGGTCGGCGCGATATTCAGCATTGCGCACTGGAATCGGGGTAATGTCCTGCACCTCCCCGGTCACCCTGTTGTATTTCGATACCTCCGTCCGCCCCGCCCCGTACACGATCTCAGGATGCAGCGGGTCCGGCGCCGCGTATCCGTATTCGATAATGCCTACCGGATGCCAATCGCGGAAGGTGATCTCCCCGTCGTTTCCGCGACTCGAAATGCACACCGACCCGCTCTCCTGCTGGCCCGCGCACAAATCGTAGGGGAAGGTGTTGGTCACTGCCACGTGATAAAGCTGCGCGGTCGGCTGGTTGTACCAGGAGCTCCAGCTCTCGCCGCCGTTCACGCTCACCAGCGCTCCCTGGTCGCTCACCAGGAGAATGATGTTGGGATTCTCAGGATTGATCCACAGGTTCTGATAATCGTCTCCGCCCGGCGCCCCGCGCAGACCGTTCCAGGTCTTGCCCCCGTCCGTCGAGCGCATCGTCACAATGCTCGCGCTGTACACCACATCCGGATTCTTGGGATCAACCGCGGGAATCGGCAGATCGCCGCCGCCGATCTTCATCGCTGGGCGCGGATCGCCAGTCGCCTTCGTCCAGCTTTCACCGCCATCGTCTGAGCGGTAAACGCCAAGACCCTCCCCGCTCGCGTAGGCTCCCTGGTGAGCCGTCGAGAGCGTGGCGTAAATGCGATTCGGATCGCTGGGAGCAATGGCCACCTGAATCTGTTCAAGATCGTCAGGCAGTCCCTTTGTCAATTGGTGCCACGTGTCGCCCCCGTCCGTCGACTTGAATAACCCTCCATGCGTGCCGTCATATTGGTTGCCATCCTCCCACGGGCCAAGCCGCGACTCCCACAACGCAGCGTAGACCACGTCCGGATGCACCGGATCAATCGCAACATCGGAACCACCCGTGTTCGCGTCCTTGTAGAGCACCTTTTTCCAGCTTTGCCCTCCGTCCGTCGAGCGGTAGATGCCTCGCTCCTCGTTAGGGCCATACGGATGGCCTAGAACCGATGCAAAAAGCCGATTCGGGTCGTGCGGATCGACAGCCAGCGAAGGAATCTGCTCACCATCGCGCAAGCCAAGATGTTGCCAGGTCTTCCCTGCGTCGTTTGAACGGTAGATGCCGTCCCCCACCGAAAGATCGGGCCGATGCAAACCTTCACCGCTCGCCACATACACGATGTTGCCGTCTGAAGGAGCAACGGCAATCGCGCCAATCGACTGCGACGGCTCTCCGTCAAAAATCGGGTTCCACGTCCTGCCGTAGTCGTCGCTTTTCCAAACCCCGCCGTCCACCTGCCCCACATAAAACACATTCGGCTCTCCGGGAACACCGCACGCAGCGCGCGTTCGGCCACCGCGGAACGGGCCGACAAGTCTCCAATGCAGATCGGGCATCCATTGCGCATCCTTGCTGGCTCCCGCTACGTCCTGCGCCACGGATGCGGTCGCGGTAGCAAGGCAGATGAGCAGGAAGGGTGCGAAACGCAAAACAACATATTTGGGGAGGCGATAGAACTTCATGGTTGTGAGGACTCCTGCAGGCTTGCTCAAGTGCATCGCTAATTCTAAACCGGCAAAACCAGCTGACTTGCCACGCGATTCCCTTCCTTCAGTCATCTCCTGTCCGTAACGTGAGGTTCCAGAGTTCCGCGCGTATACCTTCTCTCTTCGTGCTCACGTCGACATTCGAGTCTCGCGCGTACCTCAGCGCGAATGAGCTATTCGTGTGCCGGCTCCATGCACCCTTGCTTTTCTTCGCTCCCCTGCTAACTAATCCTTTAGTTGTTCGTCCATTTGTTGTGAGTCCAATGCTAGCAAGGCAATTGAACTCATGGAATCAGCTGCTTAGCTATGCCGCCAAAAAAGTCCAATACGTTGACTGAAGCCGAGCTGAGACTCATGAGGATCCTCTGGCGGCGCGGAGAATCGGCAGTCAACGACCTTGTCGAAGCTATGCCCGAGAGTGAACCTCTGGCCTACAACTCTGTCCTCACCACCATCCGAATCCTCGAGCAAAAGGGTTACGTCGAACATCGCCAGGAGGGCCGGGCCTTTGTCTACCGTCCTTGCGTCGCCGAGCACGAGGCCAGCCGTTCTGAAGTTCGACACGTGATGAGTCGCTTCTTCGGTAACTCGCGCGAGCGTCTCCTCCTGTCGCTCCTTGGCGACGAGGAGATTTCCCCGGAGGAGTTGCAGCGCCTTCGAGATGCCATTCGCGATGCGGGTCCTGACGATTTGGGGGAGGTGTAGAGCATGCAACTCATCCCAATCGACAGCTCCACGCTTTGGGCCATTCCGAATGCAATTGCCCACATAGGTGACACGCTCCCGGATCAGTTTCGCGCCATTGCGCACGCCGCAGGGCCGATCGTTGTCACTGCCCTGTGGCAAGGCGCCGCGGTCGCCGCTGGGCCTCTCGATCTGTCTTCGCCTCGCCCCGCGCATCTCCGCCTCGCACCGCTTCGCTCTCTGGATGGCTGGTTTCTCAGCGCTTGTCTGCCTTCCGATTCTGCCTTTGCTCTCCCGGTTAATGGCTGACGCTGCACCGCCTTTATCGTCCGGCTTTTCGCAGGCTGCCACAAGACCGTGGCTTCAATTCGATGCCCGCTGGAGCATGGCCATCGCCGCAATTTGGGCCGCTGCATCGCTGTTTCGCGCCGTTGATTTGGCGGTGCATTCGTTCCGGCTGCGTATGCTGTGGAAGGCCGCAATCCCCGTCGATCTCGGCGCTACTCTCGTCGCCCCTTTGCCGCGCGCCGGGGGCAGGGGGCCCGTGCAGATCTGCACCACAGAGAATCTCGATCGCCCCAGCGTAATCGGCTTCCTGGCCCCGCGCATCCTCATTCCAACCTGGCTCCTCGGCCGCCTCACCCCTGGGGAACTCAACCAGATTGTGCTGCATGAAGCCGAGCACCTGCGCCGCGGCGATGACTGGACCAATCTCTTTCAGAAGCTCTGCCTGATTCTTTTTCCGCTCAACCCTTCTATGTGGTGGATCGAGCGCCGCCTCTGCAAGGAGCGTGAAATGGCATGCGACGACGGTGTTGTCAGGGCCACCTCTGCGCCGCGCGCCTATGCCGCGTGTCTTGCCAGCATCGCCGAACGTGGACTTGAGCGGCGGGCCGAAGCTCTCTCTTTGGGAGCCTGGCAACGACGCCCCGAGCTTGTCCATCGCGTCCATAGCATTCTGCTGCGAAAGCATGAATTGAATCCTCTTGCCACGCGCGCCGTGCTCGCAACTCTTGGCTGCGCCCTTGTCGTCGGTTCGGTCGAGCTCGCGCGTTGCCCGCAACTGATCGCATTCGTTCCGTCTCGAACGGCGAACTCATCGAAGACATTCGCTGCTGCCCATGCCCCGACGATGCCTGCGCATCTTCTCAACGCCGCCTTTGTGCCTGTTCGCCAATCTGGACGAATCCGTCTGACAGGAGAACCTCGCGAAACCAGGCTGAAAGCCGATTTGCCCGCGGCCCACCAACCGGCATCGATGGCAACGCAGGCATCTCTGGAACGCTGCGGGAACAAGTTCAGCCTCCAATGCAGAAGCGATGTCTGCTGAAGTCGCGTCCGCCTCTGCTCCCCGCCTGCGGCTCGCAAAAGAAGTGGCTGACCCGCGCGCTGGGCTCCCCCCAGTCCGTGAATGGATCGTCTTCACCGCATGGGAGCAAGTGCAAACCACTGCACCTGCTGCACAACAAGAATCAACTAACGACGCGGGGCAAAGCTCCGGTCCTGCCGCGAATGAAAATGGGAGTCAGTCCAACGTCCAGCAGTCAAGTCGCATCACCGTTACACGCTTGATCTTCAGAATTGTTCCCGCAGGCTCCAAACCCGGCCAGTCCATTCCGCTGCCTGTGCGCGAGGGCTGGCTTGTGATTCAGCTTTAAACTTCAACATCAACCCACAGTGAGGTAACAATGTCAGCATCAACTAATTCATTAGTCGCAACCACAAACCGGCTCGCGGTTCCCGCCGCAGCCATCGCAACCGTCCTCCTCGCCGTGTCGTTCATGATGGGTCGCGGCACGGCGCACGCCGCCACCGGCGCAGCAGCGCCGCTCGACGACAACAGCGTCTCTTCCCTTGTAGCTCTTGATAATGCAGTCGAGGCGGTCGCAGCCCGCGTCACACCTGCCGTCGTCAACGTTTCCGTCACCTCGCGCGCATCTGACCAGCAAGACACTTCCGACGGTAGCAATGGCCAGGGCATTCCCCAGGGCGCCCTGCCGCCTGGCTTTCAGTGGTTCTTTGGCCAGCAGGGCCAGGGCGCTGAAGCCGACTCCGCAAATCGAGCATGGAATTGGGAGCGGCATCATCGTCTCTCCTGACGGTTACATTGTGACCAACGACCACGTCGTCGATGGTGCGATGCAGATTCGCGTCACAATGAATGACCGCCGCATCTTCCCGGCCAAACTCGTGGGCGTCGACAAGCTCAACGATCTCGCGGTCATCAAGATCGATGCCAAGAATCTGCCCAGCGTCCCATGGGGTGACTCCACCAAACTTCATCCCGGACAGACCGTGCTCGCCTTTGGCAGCCCCTTCGGCTACTTCCAGTTCTCCGTCACGCGCGGCATCGTCAGCGCCCTCAATCGTCCCAATCCGTATTCTGACAACGCGCGCAAGCCAGGCGACTTCATCCAGACCGACGCCGCCATCAACCCCGGCAACTCCGGCGGACCGCTGGTGGACGCGCGTGGCGAGGTAGTGGGAATCAACACCTTCATCATCTCTGACAATGGCTCCTTCGCGGGCGCAGGTTTCGCCATCCCATCGCAAATCGCAGAAGCCTCTGTGAACGACATCATCAAGACCGGCACCGTCCATCACGGCTATCTGGGCATCAGCATGAACGACGTCACTCCTGACAACGCAAGCTTCTTCAACCTCCCTGACGCAACCGGAGCCATCATCAGCCAGGTCACACCGGATTCGCCTGCCAGCCGCGCAGGACTCAAGAGCGGCGATGTGCTGCGCGAACTCAACGGCAAGAAGATCGTCAATGGCAGTGCATTGCAGGTGGCAGTCACTGAAATCGCGCCCGGCAATTCGATTGCGCTCGGGATTCTGCGAGATGGCAAACCGGAAACCCTCAACGTCAAGGTTGGCGAGTATCACAGCGGAACCGAAGTTGCGGAGAACAATGGATCGGGATCGAATAAGCGCGGAAAACTTGGCCTCGCCGTCGACAACCTCACGCCGGATCTCCGTTCGCAACTCGGCATCCCATCGCAGGTCAATGGCGCGGCCGTGCAAAGCGTTCGCCCCGCCAGCCCGGCAGACGACGCCGGTCTCGCGCCCGGCGACGTAATCCTCGAGGTCGATCGCCATCCCGTCGAGAATGCGGAGAACTTCGTGAATGAGATTCACTCTGTCCCCGCTGGCAAGGACATTCTGCTCCTCGTCTGGTCCAAAGGCGGAACAACCTACCGTGTCGTGCATCCCGAGCAGGACACCCAGAACGGCATGTAAGAAGAAACGGACGAAAGGGCGGTCCTTCATTGGGCCGCCCTCGTTCCGGCCTCAACCATGCATTCGGCGGCCATTTCCGACTTGTCGCTTCGCACCCCACGCCTCTGGATTCAAAGGAGATCGCTCATCTTTACAGGGTCCCCGTGCCAATGAGGCTCCGAGCCGGGCCCGCATTCCATTTGCTTTTTCAACAACCTCCTGCCAAAATCTAAATATGCAAGGTTTCCCATGTTGTCGCTGCTGTACGCCGCTTCGCGCGCACAGGTGACCTGGGTCTGAGCATCCGATCGTTTCTCCAAGGTTTCTAAATGCCCGCGATACAGCCAACGCTGCCGCGGGCTTTTTGTTTTTGGCGAAGGGAAAAAATGACTGAAGCTGTCCAAGCGAAAGAAACCAAGGCGCAGCGCGCCGAGCGCCTCAAGCGCGAAAAGAATCCATGGGAAGCCTTCGATGAGGTGCGTGCTTTCGCGCGAGCGGGCCGCTCCAGCGTAGTCCCGGAGTGGGCCTCGACCTACTTCAAGTGGTGGGGTATCTACACCCAGGGAGACGGCGTCGGAGCTACCGGCGGTAAAGGTGGCGAAGGCTTGACGTCCGACTACTTCATGATGCGCATCGGCATCCCGAACGGCATCATCTCCGCCAGCCAGCTACGCGCCATCGGCGGCCTCACGCGCAGATATGCCCGCAACCTCGCCGACATCACCGTCCGCCAGAACATCCAACTCCACTGGCTCACCATCGAGTCACTTCCTGAAGTGGTGGACGCGCTCGACGCCATCGGCCTGTCGCCCAAAGGCGCCTGCGGCGATGTCGTCCGCAACGTCACCGGCTGCCCCCTCGCCGGCATCGCCGCGGATGAGGTGCTCGACGCATCCCCAATCGCCATTGAAGTCGCACATCTGCTTACCGCCAATCCCGGCTTCTACAATCTGCCCCGCAAATTCAAGATCTCCGCCACCGGATGCCCTTCCTGGTGCACCTACCCCGAGATCAATGACATCGGGCTCACACCGGCAATCCGCGACGGTCAGGTGGGATACTCCCTGCGCGTCGGTGGCGGCCTTTCCAACGAGCCCCATCTGGCCGTGCGCCTCGACGCCTTTCTTCTCCCCCATCAGGCCGTCCCCGCCGTACGCGCCGTTACTGAAATCTTCCGCGACCAGCAGGTCCTCCGCGAAAGCCGCGAGCGCGCCCGCCTCAAATACCTCTTCATGCGCGAGGGCTGGACCGCCGAAACCTTCCTCGGAGAACTCCAGTCGCGCCTCGACTTCACTCTGCTCCCCGCCGCGCCGGAGCTGCTTCCCAACGACGTCTTCCGTGATCATGTCGGCATTCACCCGCAACGCCAGCCCGGCTTGAGCTATGTGGGAGCCTCCGTACTCCGCGGCCGCCTCACCGGCGAGCAGCTTGAAGCCGCAGCCGAACTTGCCGACCGTTTCGGCAACGGCCAACTGCGCGCCACCGTTTCCCAGAATCTCATCTTCATTAACGTTCCCAACCGCAAAGCATTGGAACTGGCGCGTGAACTCGGCCAGCTTGGTCTGCAGGTCGAGGGCTCTTCCTTCTGGCGCGGTGCGGTCGCCTGCACGGGTACCGAGTTCTGCAAGCTCGCGATCACCGAAACCAAGGGCTTTACCCGCTGGCTCGTCGACGAGCTCGAGGAGCGCCTGCCGCAGTTCGATCAGCAACTCCGCCTACACGTCACCGGCTGCCCCAACGGCTGCGGGCAGCATTGGATCGCCGACATCGGCATGGAAGGCAAGAAAATCAAGCACGAGGGCAAGCTGACAGATGCCTACTACTTCTGCCTTGGCGGAGCGGTCGGCCAGCACGCTTCCATCTCCCGCCCCGTCGGCTATCGCTGCCCCGCGCCGCTCGTCCCCGAAGCCGTCGAGCGCCTGCTGCGCAGCTACATGCTGAGCCGCGATCCCGATGAAAATCTGCGCGCCTGGTTCCAGCGCCACACCAACGACGAACTCCGCGGCTTTCTGGCCGGCGAAGTCCTTACCGCCGTCGAGCGCGACCTACCCACCGCCCGCGTCCCGCATGGCGTGGCCGACTAAGGAATCAACATGCCCCTCTTACCCATCTTCCTCAAACTCTCGGGTCGGCCCGGTCTGCTGGTCGGTGCAGGCAATGTCGCCCTCGACAAAATCAACACATTGCTCAGCACGGGCATCCGCCTCCGCGTCGTCGCGCCTGAGGCCCTGCATGAAATCCGCGCCCTCGCCGCCGACGGCGCCCTCGAATGGCTCCGGCGCCCCTTCGAACCCTCCGACCTCGATGGCAACTTCGTGGTCATCGCCGCAACCGACAACCCCGACGTCAACGCCGCCGTCTATCGCGGTGCAGTCGAGCACGGCATCTTGTGCAACAGTGTCGACGACATTCCCAACTGCGACTTCTTCTTCGGTTCCGTGGTCAGTCGCGGAAATTTGCAAATCGCCATCTCCACAGCCGGAGAAAGCCCAGCCTTCGCCCAGCGCCTGCGTCGCGAGATCGACGCGCAACTCCCCGATGACCTCGGCCCTTGGCTCGAAAGCCTGGGTCACCTCCGCCGCGAAGTTCTCGAAATCCATCCCCGCAGCGAAGAGCGCAAGCTCCTCCTGCACGAACTGGCGCACCGCCAGATCTGCGATTCGCCAACCTGCTCCACGCGCCAACTCGCTCGCGCTCCGCTCACCCGTTCTGCTTCCGATGAGCCTCAAATCAGCGACGTCCTCCAGAGCAGCGGCAAACAGAATAACGACGTCATCCGGAGCGAAGTCGAAGGATCTGCGGTTGCTTTTGGAACGCTCGCTTCCCAACCCAGCGTCTGCCTCGTCGGCGCAGGCCCCGGCGATCCCGATCTCCTCACCGTCAAGGCCCACCGCCTCATCCAGTCCGCCGACGTCATCCTCCACGACGACCTCGTCCCCCCTCCGATCCTTCAACTCGCGCCGCCCCACGCAGTGGTCGTCAACGTCGGCAAGCGCTGCGGCACAAAGACCATCACCCAGGAAGAGATCAACGCGCTCATGGTCCAGCACGCCCGCGCCCATCGGCGAGTAATCCGCCTCAAGAGCGGTGACCCGCTCATCTTCGGTCGCGCCGCCGAAGAGATGGCCGCCCTCACCGCGGCCAACGTCCCCTTCGAGGTCGTGCCCGGCATCACCGCCGCATTCGCCGCCGCTGCTGCCGCCGGATGCTCGCTCACCAGCCGTAACAGCGCGTCCAACGTCGTCTTCTCCACCGGCCACCACGCGTCGTCGCACAATTCCGCCGCAATTCCCGAGCGCGAAAATGCCACCCGCGTCGTCTACATGCCGGGCCGCGATCTGAGCCTCCTCGCGCTTCAGTGGCTCCAGGAAGGTCTGCCGCCCGACTTCCCCTGCGCCATCGTCTCGCGTGCCGCCCAGCCGGATCAGGAAATCCACCACACTACGCTCTCCGCACTCGGCGCCGTCACCTTCACCCACGCTCCCAGCCTGCTCATCGCTGGCTGGGCCCTCAGCGAATCGGCTACCGCAATCTCAGCAGTTCGAGACCATGCTTCCGCCGTTCTGTAATCCGACCCCGTCGCCGGCCGAAAATGAGAAGAGGCAGAAG
Organism: uncultured Acidobacteriaceae bacterium; assembly: GCA_963780515.1. Lineage (GTDB taxonomy): Bacteria > Acidobacteriota > Terriglobia > Terriglobales > Acidobacteriaceae > Telmatobacter. Next base: position 153,446 of record CAWACG010000012.1, on the reverse strand, counting down.
GATCGCCCCGCCCTTGCTTCGCAGCTCGAGGCGGAACCGCAGTGGGATCCTTCCCAGCGCCGCGACGGCCCCCTCGTCATAACCAGGCGGTTGATCATGACGAATAACGATTGATGCGAGTATCCTTGATAGTTGAACCAACATTCTCATCCAACAACAAGGAAAAACATGGCAGAGATAGCCGTTGAGGCCACCGATGTACCCGCGCAATTGCCCCACATGCGCGTCGCGGTTCTGGGCGCAGGCAAAATGGGCGGCATCCTTTTGCAGGCATTTCTCAAGCAGAACCTCTTCGCTCCCGATCAGATTCACGCCACTGTGGGCCACGCCGAGCGCGCGCTGGCCCTCAGCACCCAGTGGGGCGTCGACGTCAGCACCGACAACCTCGCCGCCGCCAGCCAGGCCGACCTGATCCTCATCGGCGTCAAGCCCTTCCAGGTTCCCGATCTGATTGCCGAGATTCGCCCCGCGCTGACGAAGACGAAAACGATCGTCTCGTTCGCGGCGTCTGTCAAAACGCGCGCCATTGAGGAAGCTGCGGGTGTCGATATTGCCGTCATCCGCGCCATGCCCAATACGCCCTCAGCCTTGGGCGCCGGAGCCGCAGCGCTCTGCCGCGGACGCTTTGTCAGCGATGCGCAGATGGAAACGGCGGAGCGCATCTTTGAGACCGTGGGCCGCACCGTCGTCGTCGATGAGAAGCACATGGACGCCGTTACCGGCCTCTCCGCATCGGGCCCGGCCTACATCTACATCATCATCGAGGCCCTCGCCGAAGCCGGCGTCAAGGTCGGCCTGCCGCGCGATACCGCCACGCAACTCGCCGCGCAAACCACCTTCGGCGCAGCAAAAATGGTGCTCGAAACCGGCTACCATCCTGCGCTTCTCAAAGACGCCGTAACCACTCCCGCCGGCTGCACCATCGACGGCATCCTCGAACTCGAAGAAGGCGGCCTCCGCGTCACCCTCATCAAAGCCGTAATGCGCGCCACCGAACGCGCCAAACAACTCGCCGCAGGATAAAAAACAATGAGCTGCCCGAGAGCCTACCCTGAGCAAAGTCGAAGGGTCTCGCCTTTGAGACCTGGAAAACCAAAACTCCTAACCATGTAGCGGACTAACTCCGCTAACCGCCGACTAGCTGACCCGCTGACCCACCACCTTGCCCACCCAACGCCCAACCTGGCTCCCCGCGTACATCCCCGAACTGCAGGGTCTGCGCGGTCTCGCAGTCCTGGCTGTGGTTTTCTACCACTGCCATCCGCTCCTCATCGGCACCAGCCTTTACTACGCCTCGCTCTGGGGATGGGCCGGCGTCAATCTCTTCTTCGTACTCTCCGGCTTCCTGATCACATCCATCCTGCTCGAAGCGCGCGTCAAGCCACACTACTTCCGCAACTTCTATGGCCGCCGCGCGCTCCGCATCTGGCCCGTCTACGTGCTGGTCCTGGCAATTTGCTATCTCAACGCGCCGTGGTTCATCGGCCCCACCATCTTCGAAGCAGTCAAGGCTGCGCCCTGGCTGGCCTACATTTTCTTCGTACAGAATCTCTTTCACCTCGCGCTGCCCCCAGCCATCGGCCCCACCTGGTCACTGGCTATCGAGGAGCAGTACTACTTCATCTGGGCTCCCCTCGTCCGCTTCCTCCGCCGACCCTGGATGCTGGCCACTGTCCTGACCCTGGCCCTCATCGCCTCGCCGCTGCTTCGCCTGGAGCATCACGCTTGGCTCACACCCACACACACCCTCATTCATCTTGACGGCATCGCCCTCGGCAGTCTTCTCGCATTGGGGCTTTACACATTGCCGCTCACCCGCCGCACCTGGCTCGTCATCGGCCTCGCCGCGTTACCCATCGGAATCGTCGCAGCCGCAACCATTGCCGCCGGCACCGCATTCCTCGACTCCGCCCTCGCGTTAGCTTTTGCCGGAGCCGTGCTCGCCTCCATCGCATCGACCGGCGCGCACAACCCGCTCAACGCTACGCTCCGCCGCGGACCCCTCGCTTTCTATGGCCGCATCAGCTACGGCCTCTACATGATTCACATCATGGTCTTCATCTACTTCGGCTGGGTCGACATGAAACTGGGCCAGTACGGCACCGCAGGAAGCCTTGCCACAGTCGCCTTCCGCCTCGCCGCCTCCACCGCCTGCGCCACCGTGCTCTGGTATGGCTTTGAATCGCGCATCCTCAAGCTCAAGCGATTCTTCTGATTCCCCTCGAAAAATCCCGTCAACAATGCCGCAACCGTCTCGTACCGTGGTCCGCCGTCTCGCATCGCTGTGACATCAATCACCCCGTCCTTTAATGTGCGGCTGCTAGGCTGGAGTGTCACGCAATCCCCCTTGCGAGGTGCACTCATGAGCAACGTAGCCACGCACGAAGCCGCCGGCAAAACCCCCCTGAGCCCGGAAACACTCGCCAAAATGAACGCCTACTGGCGCGCGGCAAACTACCTTTCCGTGGGCCAGATCTACCTCAAAGACAATCCCCTGCTCGAGCGCCCCCTCACCCTCGACGACGTCAAGCCGCGGCTCCTCGGCCATTGGGGAACCACGCCCGGCCTGAATTTTCTCTATGTTCACTGGAACCGCCTCATCCGTGAGCGCAATCTGAACATGATCTACATCATCGGTCCCGGCCATGGCGGCCCCGGCCTCGTTGCCAACACCTACCTCGAAGGCTCATACACCGAGATTTATCCCCACATCGAGCAGAACCGTGACGGAATCAAGCGCCTCTTCCGCCAGTTCAGTTGGCCCTATGGCATCCCCAGCCACGTCGCGCCGGAGACCCCCGGCTCCATCCACGAAGGTGGCGAGCTCGGCTATTCGCTGGTGCACGCCTACGGCGCAGCCTTCGATAATCCAGACCTCATCGTCGCCTGCGTGGTAGGCGATGGGGAAGCTGAAACCGGCCCCCTCGCCACAAGCTGGCACTCCAACAAATTTCTCAACCCCGCCACCGACGGCGCCGTCCTTCCCATCCTCCATCTCAACGGTTACAAAATCGCCAACCCCACAATTCTTGCGCGAATTCCCCAAGCCGAACTTGAAGACCTGATGCGCGGCTATGGCTATGAGCCCTTCACCATCGAAGGCGACGACCCGGCCGTCATGCACCAGCAGGCTGCGGCGGTCTTTGACACTATCTTCGACCGCATCGCCGAAATCCAGCGTTTGGCACGTGAAGAGAATTCAACCGAGCGTCCGGCATGGCCCATGCTCATCATGCGCACCCCCAAGGGTTGGACCGGCCCCAAGTTCGTCGATGGCAAGCCGGTTGAAAACACCTGGCGCGCCCACCAGGTTCCCTTCAGCGAATTGCGCGAGAAGCCCGACCACCTTCGTCTGCTGGATGAGTGGATGCGCAGCTACAAGCCCGAAGAGCTATTCGACGAGAAAGGTGCATTCCGCGCCGAGTTCGCCGACCTCGCTCCCAAGGGCCGGCTCCGCATGGGAATGAACGCGCACGCCAACGGCGGCCTCCTCCTGCAGCCGCTCAAGGTCCCCAACTTCCGCGATTTCGCCGTCAAAATCGAAGGCCGCGGCAGCGTCGACATCGAATCCACCCGCATCCTCGGCCAACTGCTCCACGCCGTCATGGAAGCCAACAAAGCGGAGAAAAATTTCCGCGTCTTCGGCCCCGACGAAACCGCCTCCAACCGCCTCCAGGATGTAATCACCGGGACCGGTAAGGAATGGATGGCCGAGACTCTCCCAGTCGATGAGAATCTTTCGCAGACCGGCCGCGTCATGGAAGTGCTCAGTGAGCATATGTGCCAGGGCTGGCTGGAGGGCTACCTGCTCACCGGCCGTCATGGCTTCTTCAGTTGCTACGAGGCCTTCATCCACATCATCGACTCCATGGCCAATCAGCACGCCAAGTGGCTCAAGGTCACCCGCCAGATTCCATGGCGCAAGCCCATCGCATCGCTCAACTACCTCCTCAGTTCGCTCGTGTGGCGCCAGGATCACAACGGATTCAGCCATCAGGACCCCGGCTTCATCGATCATCTGATGAACAAGAAGGCCGACGTAGTCCGCATTTATCTCCCGCCCGACGCCAACACGCTGCTCTCTGTCGCAGACCACTGCCTGCGCAGCAAGAATTACATCAACCTCATCGTGGCCGGAAAGCAGCCCGCCCCCCAATGGCTCCCCATGGACGAAGCCATCGCCCATTGCACCACAGGTGTCGGCACATGGAACTGGGCATCGAACGACGACAACAACCCCGACGTAGTCATGGCCTGCTGCGGCGACGTTCCGACAATGGAGACGCTTGCTGCCGTGATGTTGCTCCGCGCTCGCATTCCCGACATACGCATCCGCGTCGTCAACGTGGTCGATCTCATGGCTCTTCAGCCTCAATCCGAACATCCCCACGGCCTGCCGGACGAGGACTTCGACCGCATGTTCCCCGTCGGCGTCCCCGTCGTCTTCGCCTTCCACGGATATCCGTGGCTCATTCACCGCCTCACTTACCGGCGTCACAATCACGACAACCTCCACGTGCGCGGCTACAAGGAAGAAGGCACAACCACCACGCCCTTCGACATGTGCGTGCTCAACAATATTGATCGCTTCCAGTTATCGCTTGACGCCATCACGCGCGTTCCGCGCCTCGCATCCCAAGTCGATGCAGCGCGCCAGTGGTACTCCGAGGAAATTCAACGCCACAAGCTCTACGTGACCGAAAACGGCGATGATCTACCGGAAATCAAAGACTGGCGGTGGTCCAGTGGGGCTTGAACGCCAACAGAAGCTGTCATCCTGAGCGAAGTCGAAGGATCTGCGGTTGCTTTTCCTCTCCTTCATTCGATCGCAAGAAGACGGTTTCGAAGACTTGCTAACCCGCTGACTTGCTGTCGCACTCAGCCCCAACTTTTCGAGGATTCATTCATGTCGTCTTTGCCAGTCTTGGTTTTGAACAGCGGCTCTTCTTCCATCAAGTTTTCAGTCTATGAGGCCGCCAACGGCGAACGCCGCAAACTCCACGAAGGCGCCGTCGACGGCATCGGCACCGACCAGGGCAAATTCTGGATCAAGGACGCCGACGGCAACAAGCTTGTCGATCAGACGCCCGCCCTGCCCAACCGTGCCGTCGCCTTCAAGTTGGTCGCAGACGCGCTCCACTCCGGCGACTTCCCTGCTCCGGCGGCCATCGGCCATCGCATGGTCTGCGGCGGTCCCACTGTGCTCGAAAACCAACTCATCACGCCCGAACTGATCGACGAGATGGAGCGCTACACCGCCTTTGCCCCGCTGCACACGCCCATCGCCTGCTACATCATGCGCGAATCCATGCGCCTCTTCCCTGGCGTCGCCAACTTTGTCTGCCTCGACTCCTATTTCCATCGCACCATGCCTGAAGTCGTTACCCACATGCCCATCCCGTCGGAATACGTTGCGATGGGCGTGCGCCGCTTTGGCGCCCATGGTCTCTCCTACGAATCCATCGTCTATCAACTTCAGCCCGACGTGCCGCAGAAGCTGATCGTCGCGCATCTCGGCAACGGCGCGTCCATCTCCGCCATTCGCAACGGCAAATGCCTCGACACTTCCATGGGACTCACGCCCACCGGCGGCATCATCAGCGGCACCCGCACCGGCGACATCGATCCCGGCGTGCTCTTGTTCATCCTGCGCAAGATTGCCGAAACCGCAACCAGCGCATCGGAGGCAGCGGATCAGTTGGAAGCGGTCGCCAGCAAGAAGGCCGGCCTTCTCGGCGTGAGCGAACTCTCCAACGACATGCGCGATCTCCGCGATGCCATCAAGGATGGCAACGCCAAAGCGCGCCTCGCTGTCGACAAATTCACATGGACCATCGCCAAATGGATTGGCAGTTACGTGGCCGAGTTGGGCGGCCTCGACATGCTCGTCTTCACCGGCGGCATCGGCGAAAACGACATCGCCTCGCGCGCTGAAATCTGCGCAGGCCTTGGCACACTCGGCATCGTACTCGACCCCGTCCGCAACAACGTGCGCGGCGAAGCCGTCATCTCCGCAGAAAACACGCCAGTCACGGTGCGCGTCATACCACCCGCTGAAGATCTGATGATCGTCAACCACGTCGTACGTCTGCTGGCGCACTGAGGAACCGCTCTCGCCCGGCGCAAGCGAATCCCAAGCAGCGGTTCGTTGCCAAAGCCCCCTGTTCTACACTGAGAGGTCCAATACGGAGTCTTCTTTCATGCCTTCCGCCACCATGCCTGTACATGCGCCGCGCCTGCCTTCCCCCGCGCTGCGCCGCTTTTCCTGGGCCGTACTGGCCTACTTCATCGCCGTCATTCTATGGGGAACTCTGGTCCGCGCCACCGGCTCGGGCGCAGGTTGCGGCGACCACTGGCCGCTCTGCAACGGCACAGTCATGCAGCACTCGCCGCGCGTCGACACCATCATCGAGTTCACTCATCGCATCACCAGCGGCATTTCGTTCTTCCTTGCCGTGGGCCTTCTAATCTGGACGTTTGCAGGAACCGTGCGCGGTCATCTGGCGCGCGCAACCGTCGTCGCGACGGTCGCCTTCACGCTTGTCGAAGCGATTCTCGGCGCATTCCTCGTCAAGCTCGGCTTGACTGCGCAAAGCCAATCGCCGCTGCGCGCTCCATACCTGGCCCTGCACCTCACCAATACATTGCTTCTACTCGCCGCGCTCACGCTCACCGCACATCTGCTCTGCCGCCAAAAAGGCTATATGCGCGGCAGCATCCGCTGGGTAGCGCCATTCGGCGCCATTGCCGCCGTGGTCGTCGTGCTGATCGTCGGCGTCACCGGCTCGCTGGCCGCACTCGGCGACACGCTCTTCCCAGCAACCTCGCTCGGCTCGGCCCTCGCACAGGATTTCTCATCCACCAGCGGCTGGCTGGTCCGCTGGCGCTGGACGCATCCCACCATCGCCTTCATCGCCAGCATCTTCCTCATCTGGCTCCTGGTCCGCGCCGCGCAACGCTCCGCGCATTGGGACAATCGCGGTCTCTCCGCCCTGGTCTTGCTGCTGCTTGCCGCGCAGTATGTACTGGGTGTTCTCGACGTGATACTGCTGGCACCGGTCTGGCTCCAGGTCGCGCACCTGCTCGGCGCAGATCTCCTCTGGGCCGCCCTTGTGGTCCTCACGGCACGAGTCACACTACAGCCAAAAGAAGCAACCTAGGAAAGCCTGAGAATCAACAAAAGAGGCCCCGCAAACGGGGCCTCCTCTATTCCCTACTCCCTGTTTTTATCACTTCACCAGCACGCCCGCCGCCGGATACACTTTGCCGTTCACACTTGCCTCAATCACCGGCAACTCCGGCGTGGCCGTCAACCACTCAATCCTTCCACCGCGCAAAATCACCGTGTCTTCGGCCTTGCCTCCGCGAATGCTCGGATTCCACGCAAACGCCTGATTGTCGACCACCACCTCAGTGCCGTTCGGTGTGGCCACCCATTCCCGCTCGCCGTAGCCGGTCGGCCCGCCCTGGTGGTGGAACCGCTCCTCGCCCGGAAATCCCTCCACCGCATACGCCGCCTGTGCAACGCGGAAAAGCTCCGCCGACGTCGCACCAACCCGCGTCGCATCCAGCAACGCGGCATTCACTTGCGCAGCCGATTTGAATCGTGCCGCAAGCTCACTCGGCAGCGCGCCAAAATAAATGAAGCGGGTGATGGAAATAGCCAGTCCCCACTTGCGCGCGCACAAATTCAACATCCCATATTGCTTCAACCGCGCGCCACGCGCGACAGCGTGTTTGTATTTGTAGATCCGCTCGTCCACGGCATAGAGATACACCGAAGGTAAAATTCCGCGCCGCAGCAGCCCCGCCGCGGTGATCGCCTCCATATCGTATTCGCTCAGCCCCGGCTCGACCTGCTGAAGTGCCTCGACCGTCGCGTCAGCCGTCTCCACGCCAAGCCAGCGATAGCGCGCAATTTCGCTCTCGCTCAGCGCCGCGCGCAGTGGATACAGATTCACCAGCGTCAGCCCCGCACCCGGCATATCGGAACCCAGCGGCCCGCCGGCCAATCGCGCAGCAGCAGCAGCCGTATCGTCTGCGTACCACGGAAACAACACCGGCTCAAAATCCAGCGCGCCAAATTCCTCATCGTGCAACCGCGGAGCTTCATTCTCCGTCGTGAAGTAGTAGCGCTTCCCCTCTGCCGTCACCAGCAGTGAGGCCACGCCCGTCTCTCCCGGGGTCAGCACGCGCAACTCGACGGCGCCGCCGGTTACCCAGGCAACATTCTCGTTGCGCCGAATCAGAACCCCAGCCAGGTGTTGAGAGCGCAGCCACTCCACCAGCTTCTCGTGCTTCGCATCCAGTTCTGCATTCCACGCGGCTTCCGTCACCACCGTGGCGCCATTCACCACCAGGCCTTTGCCGATTCTCTTGCCCATGATTGCGTTCCTTCCCAAATCCTCACCGCAATGCGACGCGGGCGTTGACGAGCCTCGTCAACGCCCGCCCGATTCTTCTAATTCAATTAGTCTTCAAGCGAGGGGTGGTAGTGGCTCTCCCATCCAAGATAACGCGCCGCTTCGTGCACTGATTTCGATACGTCACTGAAGTTGGCAGCCACGTGGTGTTCAAACCCCTCGCGGCAAATATACTTCAGCAGCTTCTGCAACTGAGGAATCTCCGCCACCCCCGCTCCGCCGAAAGTGGTCAGCGGATCGTCGGTAAATTTTCCGGCTCCTGTGTATCCGCGCACCACGCCATGCCGGTCGTCGGTCGAGTAGCGAGCAAAACACATCGTGCCTGACTTCACGCGTCCCACGCAGGTGCCAAACGTATTCTCCTTGCCCACTGTACCGGCAATGATCTCCTGGTAGTCCATGCGGACATCCTTGAAGAAGTGCTTCGGCAGATTCGAGCAGTGGAAACACACGCATTTGTCGGGATTGCTTCCATAGTTGTTGTTCCAGTCCAGCAGCGCAGAGGGCGTCTGGCTTGCAAGGGCCAGCATGTACATGCTCAGTGTGCCCGGCACGTCCGTTTCGCAGGCCGACGGGATCAGGTTGTCGCTCATCATGCTCATGATGGTGCAGGGCACAACGCCGAAAAACTCCTCCATCGAGGTCCAGCACTGCACCGCGCTTATCGTCACGTGGGCCTGTTTCATCCACCCGTCGATCACCGCGCCCAGCTTGGCCATCTTGATCAAGGCTGCATCTGGAATTCCGCCCGTCGTTACGTATTTCTTGATGGCGGCCAGCTTGGCCTGCGCGGCATCGTCGTTGTCCTTCATCTTGTTGATCCGGCCGAAAACTTCAGACAAATCGAGCGTCTCAATCGTGATCCCGCTGGTTTCAAAGATGCGTTCCGAGTAGCGCACAGTGTTGAATGCGGTGGGCCGCGCGCCGATCGCGCCGATACGCAGGTTCTTTAGGCCTTTCACAATGCGGCAGACCGCGGAGAACCACTCCAGGTCAGCCTTGAACTCCGTCGAAGCCAGGCTCTCAGTGTGCAGCGTCGTCAGCGAATACTCGATGCCGTACTGCATCATGTTGTTACATGCGCTCATCTTGCCGCAAAAGCTGTCGCGGCGTGTCGCGATCGTCATCGCGTCGGAGCGGTCCGGCGTAGCCTGCACCAGAACCGGCACCTTCAGTCCCGACAAGCGAATCGCGTCCACAATGCCGCGCTCTTCGCCAAAGTTCGGTAGCGTCACGATGATGCCGTCAATCTCATCGGCATGTTTCTTGAACAGCTCCGCGCAACGCTGCGACTCTGCATACGTTTCCACAGCGCCATGTTTTGATTCTTCGGGGCTTAGCACCACCACGTGTGCACCCGCCTCCTTCAGTACAGAGATGATTTCTTCACGGCCGGTCTTGGCCAGATGGTCTGGAAAAAATCCGCGGTTGCCTACCACCACGCCAAACGTCATAATTCGTTGCGCTGCCATTTTTCGCTCCTTCGATCCCTGCCGCCTGCGCGGCTTCATTGCGCCTGCGCGAGTTCCAGACAGACCGTCGTGACTCCGAATCACTCGCCGCAGAATTCTTTTTCCCGACTGCTCTATGCGCCAGGACGGCCTTGCGCATTTCCACAAGTCTCTCCCGTGCGAAACGGCCACGGACTTCGTCTATTTGCTCTGCTGCCCCGGACGAAACTTCACTACGTAAAACACTCCCAACAACCCCAGAAAACCGCCCCACCACACCGGCGTATGCAGGTTGGTTAATTGCACGGCTGGCGGATAGCTGCCCGTGGTCCACTCAAAAACGCCGTAGCCAAAAATCAGACCGCCATAAATCACCAGCAGCACCCCGATGAAGAACCAGATGGGAATTCCGGAACCATGCATATGTCTTATTTCCCTTCTCTCGCTACCAATTCAAACACTCGTTGACTTTCCATCCGCAATCTCTCATTACCAGAAAATGATGTTGAGACATGCAAAGATAATCACCGCCAGAATCGCCCACATGTATTCGTTCCTGTAGAACGGAACTGGTTCTTCCTTCGGCAAGACGGTCGCACCGTAAACGAGCCCATCCAACTCTGAAACCGGCTTTGCTTTGGTAAACATGCTGACAACAAAGATAATGATGACCGTGGTGAGAAACGCCCAGAGGGCGCGGTAAAGGTTCTCGGCCATCGGCTTCGCGTCAGGCGAAAGTGCAACGGATGCCAGTTCCGCGGGATTGAACTTTACCCAGACAAACAGGCTGACCGAGGTCACGATGCCGAAAAGCAAGCCAAGGAAGCCGGCAGGCGCCGTGGCTCGCTTCCAAAACATGCCCATCAGAATGGCGCCCAGCAACGGCGCAATAAAGAAGCTGAACAGCGCCTGCACGTAATCCATGATTCCGGCTGCGTGCATCACCAGGTAAGCTGCGCCGATAGACACCGCCACGCCGATGACGATCGACATTCGCCCCACTAAGACGTAGTGGCTGTCGCTGCCCTTCTTGTTGATGAGCGGCTTATAGAGGTCATAGGTCCAGACCGTTGAGAACGCGCTTACGTTGCCCGCCATGCCGCTCATAAAGCCGGCAATCAGCGCGGTGATGCCCAGTCCCAGCAATCCGGGGCCGCAATAGCGCACCAGCATCAGCGGCAGCGCTTCGTTGTAGCTGTGCAGTTCCGACGCCGGTCCTGGCTGCTGGTTCAGGATCGCCTGCCTGAAATCGGGTGTAAGCGTGCCCGCGGCGCTCAAGTCCCTTTCGCAAGCCACTCTTCTCGCTGCAATCGCCTGGGTCATGCTGGCTGAGAGCGGTCCCGCGGGAATATCCAGCGGAGCGCACCCCTTGACCGCCTCTTCAGGAACCAGTTGCCGCCGGCTGTGATCCGGATTCTGTAGCAATACCAGGCCCAGAAGCCCCGGCAGAATCACGATGAACGGTACTGCCATCTTGAAAAACGAACCGATAATCGGAGCCATGCGCGCGGCGCGCAGATTGTGCGCTGCCAGCACCCGCTGCACCACCAAAAAGTCCGTCGTCCAGTAGCCAAAACTGATCACGAAGCCCAGCCCGAATACGATGCCCGTCCAGTGCACGCCCATCGGGTTCGAAGCAAAATGGCCCGTGTCGCGCCACAAGTGGACGTAGGTGTCCTTGGCAAGATGGAGATCGGTCGATTGAAGATTGTTGATGATCCGGGCTTTCAGACCGTCCCATCCGCCGGTCTGCATCAGGCCCAGAATCGGCACCAGCAGCGCACCCGCCCAGATCAGAACAAACTGCAGCACCTCGTTGAAGATGGCCGAGCGCAATCCGCCCAGGGCAACATACAGGGTCACTGCAAAGGCAGATACCAGGATGCTGAACGTGATATCCCATCCCAGAACAACCTTCATCACGACCGCCATCGCGAACATGTTCACGCCGCTCATCAGAATCATCTCCATTCCAAAGGAGATGGCGGCCAGAATGCGCGCGTGCTCGCCGAAGCGCAGTTTCAAATATCCGGGGACCGAGTGAGTCTTTGACACGTAGTAGAACGGCATCATCACCAGGCCAAGGAAAATCATGGCCGGAATAGCGCCGATCCAGTACCAGTGTGTTGCCAGAATGCCGTACTGATAGGCCGAACCCGCCCAGCCCATCAACTCCAACGAGCCAAGGTTCGCCGACACGAAACTCAAGCCCGCGATCCAGGCGGTCATCTCGCGCCCGGCCATAAAGAACTCTTCGCTGGTGTTCGACCGCCCCTTGAGGTAAAAGCCGATCCAGATCACCATTCCGAAGTAAACGGCAATCACAACGATGTCCAGCGGCCTCAGGCGCGCCAGCGGAGAAGCGGCAAATGCAAGCAGAGCCGGCAGCGGAGCAATCGTGCCGGCGGTGATGGAGGCTGGGACAAATCCGAACATTCTGTCACCTGATCCGGGGGTGAATTCGTCCGCAAAGGTCGCGGACATTCGCCCCTAAGTAAATGGGTTTACTGCACAACCTGTCAAGCGGCAATAATGCCGAGCTGAACGAATTCACTTCAACCCAATCCCTCCGCCGTCACACCAGGCAAGGCGCTGAAGAATTGGCTGCATCTGAGTTCCGGTAAGCGTTTTCCCGACGAAGTGTACCACAATCCACGTCCGATGCAATACGACGCGCATCATGCCAGGAAAAATATAGCCCAACTCCGCTCATTCAAACTCCTCGCGCCGCGTGCCCGGCGTTCTCACCGAATGTGCATCTCCGTTGTGCCCGATTGATCCTTCGCGAGCTTCCACAATGTGCGTCTCCACCTTGATGCGCAGCCTCGGCATTTCTCCCTTGTCTTCGCAGCATTTCAACGATACCTTGGGTTATGGGACTCTTTCTTCCCCTTTTCAAATCCTCGAATATCCCTGCCCCCCGCCGTTCTCCAGCGCTCGCTGCACTCCCGCGCCTAGCCCATTCCCACCAAAAGGAGTTTTCCCCATGCACCCGTCTCCAGATCAGGTAGCTTGTACGGGCTTTTCTCGCCGCTCCTTCTTCCGCTTTGCCGCCGGCGCTTCCGCGCTTGCCGGCATGCCCATGCTCACTGAGCCGCGCCTCGCCCACGCCGCGCGCCCCCATTTCACCGATCCCAATGTTGGCATTCATATCGATGCCAATGAGAACCCCATGGGCCCCTGCGAGTCCGCGCGTCAGGCCATGATCGACATCATTCCAAGGGGTGGTCGCTACCTGTTTCCAATGGAGGTCGAACCTGCCGAAATCTTCGCCAAACAGGAAGGCCTCGATCCCGAGTCGGTCATTCCCTTCGCCGGATCCACCGAGCCGCTTCACTATACCGTGCTGGCTTTCACCGGCAAAGACAAGCCGCTTGTCATCGCGGATCCCGGCTATGAGGCCCCGATGTGGGCCGCGCAAATCGCAGGTGCGCCAATCCTCAAGGTGCCGCTGGCCGACCCAAAAGGCGCCGCCAGCCACGACATCAAGGCCATGCTTGCCGCCGCGTCAAATCCCGGCGTCATCTACATCTGCAACCCCAACAACCCCACCGGCACCTGCACGCCGCGTGCGGATATTGAATACGCCGTTGCCAACGCGCCCAAGGACACGGTCCTCCTGATCGACGAGGCATACGTCCACCTCTGCGACGCGCCGCGCTCCACCGACTTCGTCAAGGAAGGCAAGAACGTCATCGTCCTGCGCACCTTTTCCAAGCTTTACGGAATGGCGGGCATCCGCATGGGCTTCGCCATTGGCCGCCCTGATCTGCTGGCCAAGATCGTGCCCTTCAGCGGCCAAAACGCACTCCCAATCACCGCTGTAGCCGCAGCCAAGGCCAGCCTGCTTGAGCCGGACCTGGTGGCCACGCGCAAAAAGAAGATTGCCGATATCCGCAACGACACCCTCGCCTGGCTCAAGAGCGAGGGCTACGCCACCACGCCCTCTGAAAGCAACTGCTTCATGCTCGACGTGCGCCGCCCCGGCAAAGAAGTACAGGCGGCTCTCGCGGCCAAGGATATGTTTGTCGGCCGCATCTGGCCGGCGTGGCCAAACTCCTTGCGCATCACCGTCGGCACGCCCGAAGAAATGATGTCCTTCCGCAAGGACTTCACCGAGGTAATGGCCAGCAATACCGCGGGCCTCACGCCGGCGCCCCTGCCGCGCCGCCTCGCAGAGCATCCCTTCACTCACCTGTCGTAAGCGAAGTCGAAGGCTCTTCTCATCACGGCAACAAAAAGCAAGAATGCCGGCCGTCAGCATCGACGGCCGGCATTCTTGCTGTGTAGCTGAGAGCCAGAAGCTAGCAGCTGCTTTTAGAAAATGATCTTCAGCGCCAGCTGCACGTTGAACGGTTCACCCGGCCCGATCCCCGGTGAAAAGTTACCCGAGCCGATTGTGGAACCGGATTGGCCGAAGCTTCCGCCGCCGTAGTAATCGTTGCAGAGCTGGGTGCAGGCCGGACTCGCCAGGTTGACCCGGTTGAAGAGGTTGAACATCTCGGCCCGGAACTGCACGTTGGTCGGGAAGTCGGCGATGTTGAATTTCGTGTTCTTCAATACCGACAAATCCACATCCGCATACCCCGGTCCATAGAGACTGTTGCGGGCGACGCTTGCCCCATGTATTCGGCGGCCGGCTCCGCGTAAGCCGCCGGGTTGAACCACTGGACAAATTTGCTGCCGCTGCTGCTGGTCTGGATCGAGTGCGTGATTCCGGCAAACGGCTTTCCGACCTGGTTGACGCGCTGCACATATTCGCCGGTGCCGCTGGTATCGTCGCCGTTGTAGACCGTGATCGGCTGGCCGCCGTTAAACGCGAATGCCGTGTTCAGCTCCCACCCGTTCGTCAGATACTTCAGGTTCGATAATCCGGGTATCGCATAGTTCACGAAGCCCTTGAAGGAGTTGCGCGTGTCGAAGTCCGAGTTCCCGTATTCGCCGCGATCCCCCGGCAGGTCGGCCTTGAAGTTGTAGCTGTCCTGCGGCAGTGCCCCGCGGTATTGGGTGACCTCGTCCAGGTTGTGGCCCCAGGTGTAGGAGATCTGGCTGAGTACACCATGCCAGCTCGAGGTGCGGAAGACCGCCTGCAGCGAGTTGTAGTTCGAGGTCCCTATGCTTTCAATCTGGTTGATGTCAGAGTAGTAATTCCCGCCAAACATCACGCCGTCGCCGGCATATGGCCCCGGGGCGCCGCCCAATTGAGGCTGGTTGATATTGAGCAGGCTTAGCAGCTTGCGTCCCTCGCTCCCCACATAGCCAAGCTGGAAGAATGCCTTGCCCAACTGCTTCTCAATCTGCAAATTGAAGTTCACGTTGTACGGCGAGCGGAAATTCTTGTCCACGCTGAACACGCCGCATGGGTTCACCGTGCAGGACAGAGTCGCCGTTGGGATAATCTCCACACCTGATACGATCGGCACCGGATTTCCCGTGCTCGCCGCGGTAGTCAGAGTGAATACCGGGTTGCTTCCGCCAGGATTCCCTTCAAGTCCGTTCGGAGCCTCGTTGCCGGGGCGATTGTCGAGGAACGGGTTCGCATTCGGCGAGTCGAAGAAGATGCCTGCGCCCCCGCGAATTACGATGCCGGTCGAGAACTTCGGCTGATACGCGAATCCGACGCGTGGGCTGATGCTGTTCCAGTCACTGCCGTAGATTTGGCTGATATCCTGCCCCTGGAAAGCAATGCCGGTTGTCGTCAGACCGGGCCGGAATACCGACAGATCCTTCTTGCTGTCGTTCATCGGCTGCATGTAGTCATAGCGAAGACCGAAGTTCAAATTCAGGTTCGTCGTGATCTGGTAGCTGTCCTGCGCAAACAGATCGAAAGAGTGCGAAAAGACGGTCCGCTCAGGATCGCCAACCGCAATCGATGCCTTGGTCAGGAACCCTGCCAGAAAGTCTGCCAGCGATGCGATGTCCTGGTCGTCGGTCGCCCAAGGTACCGACCCATCTCCGTTCGGCCCTTCTCCACCCAGGAAGGAGTAGCTGCCGATGGCGTGGCGATGATAGAACTCATCCACCTGCGCACGGCGGAATTCGCCGCCCATGCGGAGTTCGTGTTTTCCAATCACCCAGTTCAACGCCTCATCGATGGCTCCGGTAATGTCCTGCCGGCCCTCAGGCGGCGTGTTGCCTGTAGGTTCAAAGTCGTTCCCAATCGCGATGTTGGGAGCATTATTGAACGGCGCTCCTGTTATAAATCCAGCCTCTGCAACGCTCGCGAAGTTGGGGTTCGCGTCTGAGAACGTCTGGTGGAAGTAGTTCACTCCCGCCGTGATGCTGTTGCTGATTGAAGGCGAAATCGACCAGTTGTGGCCGGCTGAATAGTTGTACACATGGATCGGGCCGATTTCAAAAAAGTAAGGATTGATATCGGTCGTTCCCACCGGCGCCGTTTGATTTCCCTGCCCCATGAAGGCACGCGCGTAAATGCTGTGCTTCTCGTTAAACGTATGGTCTATCTTCGCAACCCCGTTGTAGCTGTAACCGAACTCCGGCGCCGCCGACTGGAAGAAGCCCGGTGAATTTCCGGCCAGCAGATTGGCAGGCCACAAAAGGCCAAGCAGTTGCGAGGTGGCCGAATCCACCGGGACGGGCGCGTACGTCCCGTATTGATTGTCCGCGTTGGCCAGCAACGCCAGCGCCGCCTGCTGATAATACTGGTTCGGCTCCAGGCCGGAGTTGCCCGTCGCGATATTGAACTTCTGCTTCTCAAAGTTGGTGAACCAGAACGTGTGATCCTTCCAGATTGGACCGCCCAGAGATGCGCCCCACTGCACATTCTCCAGCGGCAATTCTCCCAGCGTGTTGAATGGATTGCTGGCCGCCAGCGCCTGGTTGCGTTCGTAGTAATAAACCGACCCGTGAAGCGCGTTGGTTCCCGATTTCGTCACCAGGTTCACGCTACCGCCCGGGTTGCGGCCTACCTCTGCCGAAGACTGCGTCTGCAAACTGAATTCCGCAATGGAATCAATCGGCAGCGTCACGCCGGCGATGTTCTCCACTCCGCCCTGGTTGACCGCTGGAATGTTGTGCCACCAGTCATTGTTGTCCGCGCCATCGATCTGCCAGTTCACCTGGTTGCCGCGGGTCCCGTTCACTGAGCCGAACCCGCCCAGCGAATACCCCGCGAATCCCGGCGCCATTCCGATTAGCTGCGTAAAGTCGCGGCCATTCAGCGGAATGTCCTGCACCGTCTGCTCAGGAATGTCCGTGGTCTGCGTCGTGCTCGTTGTATCCAGCGCCAGTCCCGATGCCGACACCTCCACCGTTTCACCTGCTGCGGCAATCTCTAACTTCACCGGCAGCGTGTAGATCACGCCTGCCGTCACCGGCACCTTTGACACCACCGAAGTCTTGAATCCCTTTGCCGAAACCGTAATCGTGTATGTCCCAAGTGGCATGTCCTCAAAAACGTACGCGCCGGCTGTCGACGAGATTGTTTTGCGCGATACCCCGGTCGCCGTTTCAACCACTTCTACGGCTGCGCCGGGCACCACCGCCCCCGATTGGTCGGTTACAGTGCCGTTAATCCCGCCGCGAAACGTCTGGCCAAAGCTGCTCACCGGCACTGCGAAAAGCACGGCGAAAGTCAACAACAGAGCGATGGATACACTTCGAGTCACTCGATGCAGCATTGCGTGTAACCTCCAGAGAATGTGATCAAATTCGTACGGCGTCGCGCCCTGAAAGTCTCGAAATGAATGCAGAACCGCTGGCGCGCATAAACGCACTGATGAATTATTTTTTCTTGGGATGCTTAGAGAGGGGAATTAGGTGTGGAATGGCTACCATTCCCAATGGTAGTTGGATGCCGAATAAAGATGCAATAAGGAAACCGATAAAAAGTCTGCGCCGCCGAGGCGTCGAAAACGCGAAGACCCGCAGCTTCAAAAACCTGCCCTGGATGTGACTGACGCGCGTTTACGTGCTTCGCCTCAACCCGTCCAACCGCCGCCATTCAACCATGATTCATCGTCAATCCATGCACTGCTGTTCCCAAACGCCCACCATCAGTGAGCCCCTCGCGTGCTGAAACGCCACCACAATTGAATCGTGGCTTCGCCGCCATTTGCCAAAATCCGCAATCGCCACAGACGCCTCAGGAACCGCCATCGTGCAGGGTCGCGGCAACGACGACTTGATCAGTCCCGCAATCATGTTCGCGATCTCCTTGGCTGCGTCCAGCGTGTCCGCCTCCGTCACTGTCTCCGGAGCCTGCATCAGCATTGCCGCCGTTGCATGACAGGCAAGCCCCTCCTCCATGCAAACTTCAATGCGCCCCTTCCAGGCGCCGAAGAGATTCACCGCGCCCGCCGCGTATCCCGGCCCCACGCGAAAATCGCCGCACAGCGCAATCGGCTCAAACTTCATGCCAAGCATCTGCTCCCAAAACTGCGTATTTGCAGCGATAATGCTCTGCTCGTCCAGGCTTGCGCGCATCGGCTGCGCTCCAATTGCGCATCGAGAACCGGCTGGCGGTTCACTCTATCCCTTATCGGGTAATTCCCCGCTGCCGTTAAATCGGAGCACAATGGTTACAGGCGTGGCCCTGCCGGTCTCCTGGTGATTTAAATCACATCGGGCCGTGCCGAATGGCACATCTGCCGCGTCTCTTCGGTGCCACGCTTGCGGGTGCGAGGTTTCCGCCATGCAGGAGCCAGGCTCTGATCGTTGGACGCATCCTGCCGTTATCCTCGTCGCAACGGACCTCAGCGACCTGGACCGGCTGATGCCGTTTGCCTTTCAGGAGGCAACCGAGAACGGTGCGCGCTTGATTCTGCTCCATGTCCTGGCGTCCGGCGCGGGCATGGCCGTTGACCCTGTCGGAATGCCCTATTACGATCCTGCCGGCGCCCTCGAGTTTGCCGCAAAGACACTGGAACCATGGTGCAAATTGGCGCATGACCAGAATGTCCCCTGCGGCGCGGTCGTGCGCGAAGGCAATGCTGCCCAGCAGATCGCCGCCTCCGTGCGACAGTTCCAGGCGGATCGCATTCTTCTCGGCACTCGGAGCCGGAGCAAAGTCAGCAAGCTGCTCCTCGGCTCCGTCGCGGAACAAGTGCTGCGCTCGGTCAACCTCCCGGTCATGACCGTGGGACCCGAGGCTCATCTCACGGTGGAGAGCAGCGGTGCGCAAAAGACCGTCCTGCACGCCACCACACTCAGAGAGACCTCTCGCCCGAGCGCGGCACTTGCCTGTCGCATCGCCTCCAGCCAGCACGCCCGGCTCGTCCTGCTCCATGTGCTGCCTCCCGCACCCGAGATGGAGCGCAAGGGCTTACCCACCGGCCTCGATTCCTCCGCCATGCACGCCCTGCGCACGCTGGCCGCTCAAACCGAAGCCGGAGACGAAAACATATGCATCTTGATCGAACCCCGCGTCGCCCACGGCAACCCGTCGATTGAGATCCTCGCCGCCGCATCGGAACTTCAAGCCAGCCTCATCGTTCTCGGAGCCATGCAGCGCTCCACGCTTCAGAGCCTCACCCGCGACCACACCATCTACCGGGTCCTCGCCCACGCCCGCTGCCCGGTCCTCACCCTCCGCGAACCGTCCCAGGCCGCTGCGGCCACCGACGTCGAACACCTCGCCAGCCACCTCTGAACAAACTCCGTCATCCTCAGCGACCCCGAGCGTAGCGAACTGGGAGTCGAAAGCCTGCCCTGAGCGAAGTCGAAGGAAATCTGCGCTTGCTCATGGCAAATGCCCGATGCGAACTTCGTAGACAGGGCACTAGCCGGATCAGCGGGCACTAGCCGCCATATCATTACTTCTCGCTGCCGAAATGAGTGACTCGGCGATTGGCCATGAATCGAAAATCGACCTCACCGGATTCGGCGCTGGAATGAATCTGCCCCGGTTCACGGCCGGCAGGCAAGTGCGGTGTTTGCCATCGAGGTGCTGCATTCGCGAGCTGCAATCTGGCAACACATTGTGAGTGCTGCGCGTCGTCTTCTTCCCATAGAACCAGCCCCGCGATCATCAAATCCCTGCCAGGGGCTTTGGAGTTGATGGACCTTCCATCCAGAGAGTGCAGCCGGTACCACTTTCCTGCATTCAGCCTGTTAAGAACAACCCGATTCTCTGGTTGGTTTTCAATTGACCTTCTGAAAGTGAAATCGCGAGAAGTAAAAACATGCAAAGGAGAAGAAGCTCAACGGCGAAACAGCATACTGCGATTGGATGCCACGTTGCGGTGCTAAAATTTCGGTGAAGATGAGGAATCGAGCATCAGCCTGCATCGTACTGCTCTTCCCTGCCTTCACTCTCAGCGCACAAACTCCCTCAGTGGCCGGCCCCGGGCAGCTCGCACGACCCTCTGTGCCGCATTTTCGAGACGTTTCGCCGGAGGTCGGACTCAGCACTCTTCCTCATACGAATCTCGACAGGCGCTACGTAATCGAAACAATGAGCGGCGGAGGAGTTGCCTTTCTGGATTGCGAGAACAACGGCAAATTGGACATCGCCGTGGTGAACGATTCCTCAATCGACCGCTACCTTGCTGGCGGCGATCCCATGATCACGCTCTACCGGGAGGACGGCAACGGGAAGACGCTGCACTTTACTGACGTCACCGCGGCTGCGGGGTTGACAACCAAGGGCTGGGCCACTGGAATTGCCGTCGCCGACTACGACAACGACGGCCTTCCTGATATTTATGTCACCGGCTACGGCCACAATGTGCTCTATCACAATCTGGGCGGCTGCAAATTCGCCGACGTCACGGCGAAGGCGGGCGTTGGCGGCGGAGGCTTTAGCGCCGGAGCCGCCTGGGCTGACTACGACCGTGACGGATTTGTGGATCTCTACGTTGCCCGCTATGTTTCCACCGATCCCCGCCATCTTCCCGACCCTCAAAGGACGATTTACAAGAACGCACTCACCGAACTGCCCGGTAACATGCCTGGCGAAACCAACCTCCTCTACCGCAATCGGGGCGACGGAACCTTCGAAGAGGTCGCGGCCAAAACCGGCGTGAGCAACCCACAGAAGGCGCACGGCATGGGAATCTGTTGGGGAGATTTCGACGGCGATGGATGGCCCGATCTCTATGTCGCCAACGATGGATACAGCAATTTTCTTTTTCACAACAAAAGGGCCGGAACCTTTGAGGATCTCGGCATCTTTTCAGGCACCGCCTACGGGGAAATGGGGCAGACCTTCGGCAACATGGCATGCGATTATGCCGACCTCGACCACAACGGCCGCTTCGACCTCTTCGTCACTCGATTTGCCGGCCAGCCGGCCAGTCTCTACATCAATGACGGCCGCAACGAATTTCACGATGTTGCCGATTATGCGGGAATCGCCGCTCCCACCTTACCGCTCGTCAAGTGGGGAGCAAACTTCGCCGACTTCGACAACAGTGGCTGGCAGGATCTTGTCATGGCCTCGGGTAACTTCTCGACCTTGCTCAATGGCGCGGTCGGTGAACCGCCTTTTGTCGAGCCGATCGAGTTCTTCCTCAATCAAACGAACGGCAAATTCCGCGAGGTTGCTTCCGCTACCGGCTTAAACGCAGGCCCGTTGCAATCCCGCCGAGGAACAGCCGTGGGAGACGTCAATAACGACGGAAAACTCGATATCCTCGTCTTCAACGTCGGCGCTCCACCTTCGCTTTTTCTCAACGAAACCATCAATGACAACCACTGGATCACGCTGCGCCTGGTGGGCACCAAGAGCAACCGGATGGCGATTGGCGCCCGGGTGACCCTCACCACCGGCAGCGTCAAGCACGTGGATGAAGTCCGCGCAGGAGGAAGCTATCTCTCCACCAGCGACCCCCGCCTCCACTTTGGACTCGGCGCAGCTGCCTCCTTCGACCGCATCGAAGTCCATTGGCCCAGCGGCCTGCTCGAACAATTCCCCGGAGGCCCCGCCGATCGATTTGTATCTTTGGTTGAGGGGAGTGGCACCGCGCTGCCCTCAGGCAAGACTTCTCAGAAGGAGAAGTAAGATCACTAACCGGCGCGCCCCCTTGACTTCAAAGCGACATGCTCTGACGCAAGCAACTCTGCTCTGACGCGAACAGCCCAATGCGCTTATTGAGCGCATCTTGAGGATCAATTGTCACGATCAGTCCTCGAAAATGCCCCAGCATCCAGTCTCCCAGTCCAAACTCGGTCATGGGGTCGCTGAACCCTCGCCGACTTCAGGGGAGTAATCCGTGCCGGTGAGCGACTCGGCGATAATGTGCTCACCAAGAACTTCCACGAATTTAGCTGGTAAACCAAAGTAGGCTTGGCGACACGGGCGCGCGCACTACCGGCATTTACTTCCACGGTTGTCAGCGACGGAGAAACTCTGAGCCGAACCCCCAACCAGGAGGCCATTCTGCCGTTCAATATCGTATTGGCTTGGCTCAAGCCAGGCCAATGTGATGAAGAAGATCCTGAAAGCGAGGATCTGAGCGCAGACTATCCAGCAGGAAGTCAGATCGAATCCCGCCAGCGTCGAACAACCTCTCCAGACAGGCCTTCTTGAGCGAATTCAGCGCTCGGTCGTTCTCGTCCAGGCCCGCGTAAATCGTAGCCATCGTATACGGAGAAGCCATCGCCTTCGGGTTGTGTTCCAAATCTCGAAGCATCTTCTCGGCTTTGCCCTTCTGGCCCGCAGCCGCCCAAGCTTGCGCCAGAGCCACGGCCGGCCGCAGATCGTCCGACGTATCCATGGCCTTCTGATATTCCGCGATCGCTTCCTGAATTCTGCCTGTGCCTTGGTAACCCGCACCGAGATAGTAGTGCTGAGAAGAATCCTTTTGATCAAGGATCAGGCCCCTCTTGCTAGCTTCAATCAGGTGGGCGTAATCCCGCAGTTCAAAATACGCATAGGATTCGGACTGCGCTGAACTGAAACCGGTGTCCAGCTGGTCGATCTTGGCAATCTCCGCGAGAGCTTCACTGCGCCTTCCAAGAGAGGCCAGAAAAACGGCGCGATCCTCATGGGCACAGCTGTAGCTCGGCGCCAGTTCGAGGGCACGGTTAAATGCCCGATCTGCAGCCTCCCAATCCCAGTCAAAACTCGAGCTCAGTACACCGAGCGTGTCGTAAGCTTCGCCGATGGTGTCGTCCAGTTCCAGCGCTCTAGCCAGGTTTTTCTTGGCAGAGCGCGAAGCCTCATCCCGCGGCAATGCTCCGGTAAAAGCTAGATAGACGTAGGTGTCCGCCAGTCCTGCGTAAGCAAGAGCGAAGTTCGGATCCTCTTGAATCGACTCTTGGAAGAGATGCTGAGCCTTTCTCAGTGAATCGCTTTTCGTGTAGTCGGTCGTAAAGTAGAGCCGCCCCCGAACATACGAATCGTATGCGGCTGGGTTGACCACCCGCGCCTTGCCCATCTGGGCCCTCTGCATTGGAGTAATCTCCGCGCGAACCCGCTGCGCAATCGTGTCGGCCAGCTCACTCTGCAGCTTCAGAATGTCGCCGCGATCGCGATCGTAGGTGTCCGCCCAAATGTGCTGGTCGGTGGAAGCCCGAAGCAGCTGAGCAGTTACACGAACCCGCTCGCCCGAACGAATCACCGATCCCTCGACAATGGCGTCAACGTTCAGTGCGCGTGCAATTTCAGGCAGACTCTTCTTTGCCTCTTTGTACTGCATGACGGATGTTCGCGAGATCACGCGCAGCGACCCAATCTGAGCCAGGTCCGTAATCAACTGGTCCGTCATACCATCCGCGAAATATTCCTCTGACGGATCACCGGACAAATTAGTGAGCGGGAGCACGGCGATCGAGCGAATCGGCGAAGCCGCGGCCTCCGCGTGCGTGGATCGCCATCTCGTCCAGGCAAATAGTCCCAGTGCTAGAAGCGCACAAGCGATGGCGGTACGAACAACCCCAGAGAGGCGGCTCTTTCGCTCCTCAGGTGCTGAGAAACTCACAACCTTGCCAGCATCCTCCACATTTTCGATGGCCGCTGGGGGTGCCTGCGCATTCTCCACTGGCCCGATATACCGGTAACCCCGGCGAGGCAACGTCTCAATATACCGTGGGTTCTCCGCCGAATCACCCAACACTTCGCGAATCCGCGCTATGGCATTGTGCAGGCCGTGGCCAAAATCGACGAAAGTGTCGGCGGGCCAGATTCGGCTCTGAAGTTCCTCGCGAGTAATCACATCGCCGGCACGTTCGAGGAGAATTCCGAGCACCTGAAGAGGCTGACCGCTCAGACGCAACCGTACACCGCGCCTGCGGAGTTGTCCGGCGCGGACATCTAACTCGAAATCGTCGAAACGCAGCGTTCTGGATGCAAGCCGCTGGGTGGCCACAGCTACCTCGCAGGATGAATCAGCCTAGCACAACCCTCAGAACGCTCATTCATTCGGCAAAAATAACTCGTAGATTCAATAAGTTAGGCGCGGAGAAAACATTGGGAACGAATGGAGGGTGCTGGGATTGCACGCTGAAATGAAAAGGAAGAAAGTGCGGATGGTTGGTGCGGGAACTTATCCCCGTTGCCAAGCCCCGGTACGCGGCCGGGTGAGCAATGGCCCGCGAGACTCATCAAGGAGAAACCGAGCATGAAAATGTTACCGCATCTGACGATGCTGTTGAGTGCCGCTGTGGCATTTACCGCCGTTGCCCCGGCGCAGCAGCAAGGGGGCCAGGACCATCTCGTCCAGACCGTTCGCAATGCCACACAACAGTATCAGCGTGTCGCCAACGCTGCTCCTGACTATGCTCCCGCCCTTGGCTGCGTAAGCGGCCCAGACCACGGTGCGATGGGCATCCACTACGTTAACGGCAGCCTCATTAAAGGAGAGACCTTGCTCAGCGGCGGACAGTTGGACGCCACGAAACCGCAAGCACTCATCTATGAGCCGCAGCCGAATGGTGAACTAAAGCTGGTTGCCGTCGAGTTCATCATTCTAGCCAGTGCCCTCCCTGCCAACTCAGCTCCCCAGGTAGAGGGTCATCTCATGCAGTTCATCGATGGCCCCAACCGCTACGGGCTACCGCCGTTCTTCGAACTCCACGTTTGGGCTTGGAGAGACAATCCCGACGGACCTTTTGTGGACTGGAACAATCACGTGAGTTGCGCACAAGAATAGTGGGAACCGGCTTGAGAAGCGGCGGGACATCGCCGCGATCCTCTGAAGAGCAATTTGCGGCGATCACGCCGTCCTGACCTGCGCCAAAAGAAAAGGACAAGTGAAGAAGATGCCCAAATATGTTATCGAACGCGATATTCCCGGTGCAGGTACTCTCACGCCTGCCGAATTAAGATCCATTTCGAAAACGTCTTGCAGTGTCCTGCGCAAACTGGGATTCGATATCCAGTGGGACCAAAGCTTCGTCACCGGCGACAGAGTTTATTGCATCTACCGCGCGCAAGACGAAGCCATCATAAGGGAACACGCAATTCTTGGAGGATTTCCCGCGAATCGAATTTCGGTGATATCTGCGGTGATCGATCCCACAACCGCCGAGGGATGACTCCGTCGATTTGATCGCAATGGGCGTACTTCGCGCCAAAAGAACAGCGGAAATCCAAGGGCGCGAAGTGACCGTGCGAGCTCTCCGATCTTGGCTGGTGTGCAAGAACGTCTTCGCTATTTTGCTGGAATGGCGAAAACAGGCCAACGCACTCATTGAGCGCCTGTTATGTGCAACTTCCACGATTATTCCAGGCAAACGCCCATGTCACCGGGTATGCTTTTAAACTGACGCTTATCCCCAATTCACTCCTCGCGGCCTGCACTCCGCCATAAATCGGCCCGCCCGCCGCGTTCCAAATCCAGCCGTGATGGATCGCCCCCGCCCGCTTTGCAGAGGATTACCCCGCTTCGGCGCACAATGAAATTGAAGCCGTCTCAGACACACCCCGCATTCGGCTTCCCGGCCCACGCCGCTGTGAATTGAAACTCGTCTGTGAAGCTGTGAAACTGTGCAACCTCACCTAACCGCCTGCAGTTTCAGTCACTTTCCTCCACTGCCTGTGAAGCTGTGAGACTGTGAAGCTGTGAAACTGTGCCAGTGAACGGCTTCATCCCGCTTCTTTCCTGCGAAGCAGGTGTAACCAGAATCTCCGCCTATCGCCCGGCCCCTATTGCCGCGAATGTCAAATCCTGCGCAGTCGAGTGATGCTGTTCCTGCCACTGCTCAAACAGCCGCCCGTAGCTCAGCGTCATGTACTCCGCAGGCGAAACACCCAGCCGCGCAGCCACACCATCAATCCACTCAGCCGAGCCTTCCAGCTCCGCGAAGTTGCCGATGGGCGTCTCGTCGACTACGCAATGCCCGTCGCCCTCGCTCCACTCCGTGCGCCATTTTTCGTAGCGAAAGGCCTCCACCAGCCCCAGCGCCAGAAACACATCGCCGAGCACCTTGCCGTCCGCTACCTCGGTCTCGGTCTCCACGCGATGCTTGTGCCGGTCCTCGCCCACGCCCGAGTCCGGTATCCGCTTGTGAGTCACCGTCCACCGCCCGCCATAGTTGCGGATGCGCAATATCTCCGTGCGCGCCCGCATCTTCCGGTCCGGCGTGTCATACAGCACGTTGCTCTCGAACGTTCGCGGCGTCACCAGCTTGAACCCCGCAGCCAAAAGCCGCGCAGCCAACCCGGCCAGATCGTCCACGCGAAATTTGATCTCTGTCTCGATTGCCATCGTAATCAGCGAGTATACGGCAGGTGGCTTTGCCGCCTCCAACCAGCGACAATAGAACCGTGAAGACTCTCCGCCTGGCCGTCGACCCCGCGCATCTCGATACCGCCGAGGCCCGCCAGGCAATCGCCACAGCGGCCAAGATTCTCCGCGCCGGCGGACTCGTCGCCCTGCCCACGGAAACCGTCTACGGCCTCGGCGCAAATGCCCTCGACCCAGACGCTGTGGCCCGCATCTTTATCGCCAAGCAGCGTCCCGCATGGGATCCCATCATCGTCCACATCGCCGGCCCCGTGCACCAGAACCCCATGCTCGATGGCCTGGTCACCACGCTGGCGCCGGTCGTCCTCGATCTCATGCACGAGTTCTGGCCCGGACCGCTCACGCTGCTTTTGCCTCGCTCCGCCGCCGTCCCCGATGCCGTCACCGCCGGCCGTCCTCTCGTCGGCGTGCGCATGCCCGCGCACCCGGTCGCGTTTGAACTCATCCGCCATGCCGGGGTGCCCGTGGCTGCTCCCAGCGCCAATATCTTCGGCCACATCAGCCCCACAACCGCCGACCACGTGCTCGATGACCTCGACGGCCGCATCGACGCCATTCTCGACGCAGGGCCTACGCAGCACGGCGTCGAGTCCACCGTCCTCGATCCGAATCAGTCGCCCATGATGATCTATCGGCCCGGCGCAATCACCGCCAGCCAGATTCGCGACGTTGCCGGTCCCGTTGACTACTTCGAACCGCAGCCAATGCTGCCGCAGTCTGAACACCGCGAAGCCCTGCCGTCTCCCGGCGTCGGCCTGCGCCACTACGCTCCGAGCGCGCAACTTGTGCTGATCGAAGCTCCGCTTGCTGATCTGCCAAACCGGCTCGCCGAAGCCGCTGCCAACTGCGCGGGCAAAAAGCTCGGCCTCATGCTTCCCGCCGAATTGGCCGCCCTTGCGCCGCCTGCTGCCGCCGTCTTTCCCTGGGGACGCTGGGCTGCGCCTGAAGAACTGGCAGCCAATCTCTACACCGGCCTGCGCGCTCTCGATGCCCAGGGATGCACGGTCATTCTTTGCCCGCTGCCGCCCGCGGAAGGCCTGGGCGCAGCCATACGCGACCGTCTGCGCAAGGCCGCACATTCCGCCGAAATCTGAAATCGGATCTCTACTGTGCGGTTTCGCCTAGCTTATACATGTACTTGATTGCGGATTTATAGATCAGCGTCTTCTCGCGGCCGCGCACCTTCAGCGCCCGCCGGTCGTACCACTCGATGCAGCCTTCCACCTTGCCGCCGTCCGCCAGCACAATCACCATCGGAGTCTGCGACTGAATCTGCTTTTGCAGGTAGAACAGCTCAGCATGGCGGTAGGCAGTCTCCTCCGCCGCCTCATAGCGCGGTAAAACGAAATGGCAAAGCCAACGAAGATACTTTCTTCTTTCGCCGAGCGGATGGTGTCTCCGCCGTGGCGTTTCCGGCATCAATGGCGGCCAGGGCATTTTGACTGATCATGAATTGCGGTCCTCCTTGGGGGAAGTGAGGCTCGATACGCAAAACCCGATGCACACTACAACAAACGCATTTCCCTGCCCAATCCATTCGCCGCTCGTTGCGCGGCACACCGAAGATCAGGCCAGAAATACTGCTCACCGCACACTCCTGAACCGCTGCAGACGAAGACACCCCGACAAGGAAGCCTTGTCCATCGCGGTTTCCAAAGGATGAGTGTGCTGATTGTACTCGAAAAGATGCCCGCCGCCGGCAACTGGTTGCTTTCTTTTCCGATGGAGAAGCGGTTCGCCCTGCCGCGATTTTCATCCTGCTGAAATCGTGGGCTAGCAAGTCGCCCAGCTTTAGCGTTCCCCCAGCCCCACCGCCATGGCGTCCAACGAGAGCGATCGCAGCAGATTGCGCCGCATTCCCTGCTCCACCTGCACCAGCGACCGCGCCGCCCCGTCGATCCAGTCCACGGTCAGCCCCTGCGCCAGCCGTTCCAGTTCCGCCGCCATGTCCACGTTGCGCACCAGCCCTGGAGTGCCCGCCACCATCAGCAAAAGATCCTCCACCAGGCTTCCCAAAGCACGCAGAAGATTGATGGTCTTCTCCTGCCCATCGGCGCCGCCGCGATAGCTCTCCGTCGCATGAAACAGTTGCGAGTAATCCGGCTCCCTCAGCGCGTTCCGCAACACCACCAGCGCATCCTGACGGCTGGCCAGGTACACGTCCAGATCCAGCGTCAGCGCCCGGCCCACTGCCCCTTCCGCCAGTCTCGCCGCGAGAGCCCGTTCCTGCGCCTTCAGCTCCGGTCTGCGCTGTGCCAGCAGCGCTTCAAGTTCCACGGCCGGCAGCGCTCCCAGCCTGTGCACCACCGCCCGCGACCGAATCGTCGGCAGCAGTTCTTGCGGATTCTCTGTAAGTAAAATCAGCGATGTGTGCTCCGGAGGCTCTTCCAGCACCTTCAACAGGCTGTTGGCTGCCTCCTTCATAAACGCTGACGAAGTAAAAATCGTGAAGGAGCGCTTCGATTCCACCGGCGGCCGGTAATACGCCACGTGAATCACCTGCCGCACCTGGCCCATCTTGATCAGCAACTGCGGCGGGTCCGGCGGCACAATCAGCACATCCGGGTGCGTCTGGATCAGAATCCGCGTCTCCCGTTTGTCCGCGTCGCGCATCTCATCGCGCGCCGCCACCGCCTCCGCCACGCGCTCTTCCAGGTTCGCCGCGTCGCCGATGCGTTCGCAGTTACGGCAATGCCCGCAAAAGTCCGGGAGCCCGTCGCTCTCCGTCGGCTCCAGGCAGTTCACCGCTCGCGCCAGCATCAGCGCCAGCGTGTATTTGCCCGCCCCGCGCGGCCCCGCCAGGATCAGCGAATGCGGAAACCGCCCTGCCTGCACACTCTCGCGCAGATGCGTCACCGTCGCCGAGTTGCCGAGAAAATCCTTGAAGCCCACGATTCGAGTCTAAGCCATCCCCTTCCTACGCTCTGCGAGGCAATTCCCGCCACACCAAGGTCGCAACCCGCAAGGTTCAGGTTCAGCTCAGCGCGCAACCGCAATCGCCTTCACTCCATACTTGGGGCGCAGCGTAATCTTCGGCTGTACCTCGATGCGTTGCCCAGGAATCAGTTCCAGCCTCCACCGCTGAGCGATCGTTGCCAGCGCCAGAGTTGCCTCCATCAAAGCGAACGACTCCCCGATACACTGCCTGCCACCGCCGCCAAAAGGAAAATACGCGAACCGTGGCCGCTCCGCCTTCGCCTCCGGCGCAAATCGCTCCGGCCTGAATTGCAGCGGCTCAGGAAACCAGCGCGGATCGCGCTGCACAATATACTGGCTGAAAAACACCATCGTCCCCTTGCGCAGCCGATAAGGCCCGATCGACACATCTTCAAGCACTTCGCGCCCCATGGCCCACGCCGGCGGATAGAGCCGCATAGACTCCGCCAGCACCATCGCGGTGTATTCAAGCCGCGGCATGTCTTCCAGTGTTGGCAACCGGCCCCCAAGAACCGTATCCAGTTCCGCATGCATCCGAGCCTCTGCCTCGGGATTCTGCCCCAGCAGTAGCCAGGTCCACGCCAGCGCATTGGCCACCGTCTCATACCCCGCCAGAAACAGGGTCAGCACCTGGTCGCGCAGTTCATCGGCTGTCAATGTCAGCCCGTCTCCCTCAGCCTGATCGTCGCGAGCCGCCAACAGCATCGAAAGCAGATCGCCCCGCTCCTCCAAGCCTCCGGCGCGCCCTGCCTCTTCGCTTCGTGCGCGAATCATCCCATCCACCACCTCGTCCAATCGCGCTTTGGCTTTGCGAAAACGCCTCATCCCCGGCAGCGGCGAATCCAGCAGCAGTTCCGCGCGCGGCATCGCCACCAGGTAGTTGTAGAGGTCCATCACAATGTTCACCTGTTCATTGATGACGTGAATCTCCGGCGTCACCTCGGTGTCGAACAGCGTCCGCGCCGTGATCTGCAATGCCAGCCGCATCATCTCCGCCGCCGCGTCCATCGCCTGTCCCGGCTGCCACTCTGCGCACAAGGTCGCCGACAGATCCACAATCTGGCTCGCGTAGCGCTGAATGCGCTGGCGATGAAATGCAGGCGCCGCAATCCGCCTGCCCCGCTTGTGCGCCTCTCCGTCCGACGTGATCAAGCCCTCGCCAAGCAGAATCTTCATTCGCTTTTGCGTGCGATCCTTGCCAAACGACGCCGCCTTGTCGATCAGCACCTCGCGAATATCCGATGGATCGCGAAACAGCACGACATCATGCAGCAACACGCGATAGTGCGCCGCGCGCCCGTAGCGGGCGAGGTACTCAAACAGTAATATCGGGTTCCCGGGCTTGAAGAATCTGTGAAAGCTGTAGAAGGGTAGATTCATCCGCAGCCCTGGCGGATAGAGATAACGCCCGCGGCGCACCGTCTCAGGAAATTCGCTCGGTACAGCCGCTTTGCCGCGAACATCCAGCGTGCTCACGGTTCGAGCCTAAAGCATTTCTCCTTTTGGCGGAAAATTTATAGTCAAGGACCCTTGACAATCTCCACACATTGATGTCAAGGTTAGTTGTCTTAATGTAAAGGAGACAAGTCATGCTCTGCTCAATCAACAATCCTGCTCAACGCCGATACATTGTTCGAATGGGTGTCGTCGCGGCCCTATGTGTCCTCTTCGCTCTCGTTGCCGCTCTCGCATTCCGCTTCGCTCATCCAGCGGGCATCCCTGCCTACCTGGTAGCCATTCTGCCCGCATTGCCAATCGTTGGCGCTCTCATCGGAACAGGCGTCTACCTCGGCGAAGAGAAAGACGAATTCCAGCGCACCCTCCTCGTCCAGTCCCTGCTCGGCGGCATCGGCATCACGCTGTCTGCAACCACCATCTGGGGATATCTTGAGGACTTTGCCCACGCTCCTCATCTGGACCTGGTCTGGGTCTACCCACTCTTCTGGATTTTCGTTGTTCTGTCCATGCCGTTGGTCATTCTGAGGTACCGATGAAGAACCGCCTCCGCGTCCTGCGCGCTGAAAGGGACTTGTCTCAGGCCGACCTCGCCGTGCGGCTCGAGGTCTCGCGTCAGTCGGTTAACGCCATCGAGACCGGCAAGTATGACCCCAGCCTCCCACTCGCCTTCAAGCTCGCGCGCCTGTTTGAAACTCCCATTGAGCAGATTTTCACCGACGAGCAATGATTGCCTGAAGCCTGTCTTCAGCTGTGTAAGCAAGCCGCTTTTATGCCTCGAAAATCGCCACCGCGCCTTCATCGCCGACTTCCCTCTCCCCGTACAATAGAGCAGGAAGCCAACCCCAACCGATGGCCGACCAAGCAGAGAAACCAATCCAACGGCTCAATCCGAAGCTGACCGGCGACCCGCAACCCGCCGCCGCCAAGCTGGAGTTGCGCAAGCCTGACGAGGACCCCGTCGGCAAAGTCTACGACTCCCGCCTCATCCGCCGCCTCGGCCATTATCTGCGCCCCTATTTGTGGCAGGCCATCGTCTCCTCAGTCGCCGTCTCGCTCAAATCCCTCAGCGACGTGGCCGGCCCCTACCTCGTCAAGGTGGCCCTCGATCGCTACCTCACCGGCACTCCATCAACGGCGACCAACTGGCTCACCCGCCGTCTTCCAGCCGATCCTTGGGCTGGCATCACCCGCCTGGCGGCCATCTACCTGGTCACGCTTCTATCATCCTATCTCTTTGAATTTATTCAGACTTACTTGATGCAGTGGACCGGCCAGAAAATCATGTTCGATCTGCGCCGCGACATCTTCCGCCACATGCAGCGCATGCATATTGGCTTCTTTGACAACCACGCCGTGGGCCGCCTCGTCACCCGCATCACATCCGACGTGGACGCCATCAACGAAATGTTCACCGGCGGCATTCTGGCCATCGTCGACGACTTCTTCACCCTCACCATCATGGCCATCGTGATGCTCAGTATCAACTGGTGGCTGGCGCTGCTGGCATTCGCGGTCCTGCCCCTCATCCTGGTGGTCACGCGCCTCTTCCGCGACCATGTCCGCGAAAGCTACCGCCGCGTGCGCGCCGCCATCGCCCGCATCAACAGCTTCACTCAGGAGCACATCAGCGGCATGAGCGTAGTGCAGCTCTTCAACCGAGAGCAACGCGCCTTCAAGGACTTCGAGGCCGTCAACCGCCTCCACATGATCGCCTTCAAAGACACCATCTTTGCCTACGCCCTCTATTACCCGGCGGTCGAACTGCTCTCCGCCATTTCCATCGCGCTGGTTATCTGGCGCGGCGGCTTCGGCGTGCTCTCCGGCTCCGTCACCATCGGCGTCCTGGCCATGTTCAACATGTACTCCCAGCGCTTCTGGCGTCCCATCCAGGACCTCAGTGACAAGTACAACATCCTGCAAGCCGCCATGGCCGCCTGCGAACGCATCTTCAAGCTCCTCGACACCGAGCCGGAGATTGTCAGCCCCGCTCACCCGATCCCCGGCGACGGATCGAACCAAATCGAATTCCGCCACGTCTGGTTCACCTACCAGAAACTCACTGAAGACCAGCAGGAGGCCGTCAATCGTGCCACTGGAAGATTTTCTTCGGTGAAGGGTACGGGCTTCAGCCCGTACAACAAAAGCGCCCAAACACCGGGGGCTTTAGCCCCTGAGGAATCGATTCCCGACCCCGCCGCCCTGGCCGCCATCAAGGACATCGAGTGGATCCTCAAGGATGTTTCCTTCACCATCAATCCCGGCCAGACGGTGGCCATCGTCGGCCACACCGGCGCGGGGAAAACCACCCTCACCAGCCTGATGATGCGCTTCTACGATGTCACCGCCGGCCAGATTCTCGTCGACGGCGTCGACCTCCGCCAACAGGACCTGACGGCTCTGCGCGAGCACTTTGCCGTGGTCCTGCAGGATCCATTCCTTTTCACAGGCACGCTGGCCGAGAACATCCGCCTCGGCAACGATGCCATCACCGAGGAGACTCTGCTCCGCGCCGCGCGTGATGTCAACGTGCTCGACTTCATCGAAAGCCTGCCCGGCGGCTTTGACGAGCCGGTGCGTGAACGCGGTAACTCGCTTTCCACAGGACAGAAGCAGCTCATCAACTTCGCCCGTGCGCTGGCCTACAATCCCCGCATCCTCATCCTCGACGAGGCCACGTCAAGCGTCGACACCGACACCGAACTGCGCATTCGCGGCGCACTGGAGCGCATGGTCGAAGGCCGCACCAGCGTGCTCATCGCGCATCGGCTCTCCACCGTGCAGCGCGCCGACACGATTCTCGTCATGCACAAGGGCCAGTTGCGCGAGATGGGATCCCACCAGGAACTGCTCGCCCAGCGCGGCCTCTATTGGAAGCTCTACCAACTCCAGTACAAAGATCAGGAGATGAACCTTCTCGCTGCCCAGACCCGCGAACCCTCCATCGCGCCCGCGCTGTAAGAGACCCCTGCTTTCCCGTTTGTGTTTTCTATCACTTCATCGTTGCGTCTATCCCAGACGCATGAATGCCTTACGTCACCGCTCCCAACCCTTAGCAGGAAAGTTGTATCTGTCTACAACCATGGCGCGATGACATTCCCCTGTGCGTTGCCAGTAGAATCGGTGTGTGAGCAAGGAAGAGGGATGCCGTGAACAACGATGTCTATAGAACCTCGAACGATGACATGTCCTCGGAACTTCAGAAGATTCTCGGGGAGGACGAGCAGCTTCGTCTCCGCGAAGCGCGCATCGAGAAGATCGCTGAGCTACTCAAGCCCGCGATCGGGTTCGACGGCCAGGTTGAGACGGATCACATCATGCACGAGAGTCAGCTTGAAGGCTACTCCGTGGTCACCCATTTCACTGTTGTGCAAATAACCAGGTAAAACTATCTATAGCCCCCTATAGCGTTCGGCAAAAAAAGAAGCTGCGGCTCAAGAGCCGCAGCTTCTTTTTTGGGTCTGCTTTTTCCCTTCCAGTAAGCCCCTTACTTCACCCGGACCTTGGGCTCCACTGACAGCCCCGGCCGCAGCAGGTGGCTCGAGTCTTCATCCTTCAAATCCGTAAAGTCGATGCGCACCGGAACGCGCTGCACCACCTTCACGTAATTTCCCGTCGCATTCTCCGGCGGAAACAGAGACAACACGGAGCCCGTGGCGCCGCCGATCTGCGTCACCTTGCCTTGATACTTCTTGCCCGTAGCGTCCACCGAAATCTCTACCGGTTGTCCCGCGGCCATGTGCTTCAACTGGGTCTCCTTGAAGTTCGCTGTAACCCAAAGGTCCTCAAGCGAAACCAGCGTCAGCAAATTCTGCCCCACCGAAACGTTCTGATTGATCTCCACGCTCTTGCGAGTGATGATTCCCGCCACCGGGGCCACGATCTTCGTGTAACTCAGGTTCAGCTTGGCCTGGTCCAGTTGCGCCTGCGCCTGCTGCACCTGAGCCAGCGCCTGCCGTGCCCGCGCATTCTGCGCTGCCACCTGCTGCGGCCCGGTTTTGGCATACTTCAGCAGCGCCTGGGCCTGCGCCTCCTTGTCCCGCGCCACTCGCACCCCATCACTCGCCGCCTGCTCCGTTGCATGCGCGTCGGCTACCGCAGCCTTGGCCGCGTCGGCCGCTGCCACCGCTGCATCGAACTGCTGCTTGCTGATCACGTCTTTCTCCACCAGAGGCTTGTAGCGCTCAAGGTCGGCCTGCGCCTTCGTATTGTTGGCCTCGGCCTGGGTTACGCGAGCCTTCGCGGCCTCAAGTTGCCTCTCCGCTTGCGCCACAGAGGCGCTTGCGCCGCTCACATCGGCGCCCGCCGATGTCAGGTTGCTGCCGGTGTTCACGCTGGTGATGGGCACGTTGACCTTCGCCGCCGCGGCATTGGCCTCCGCGCTGGCCAGCGCCGCCTGCGCATTCTCCACCGCCACCTCGAAGTCACGCGGATCCAGCTCGGCGATCTGGTCGCCCGCCTTCACCATCTGGTTCTCATCCACGTCCACCTTGATCACCTGCCCCGCGATGCGCGAGCTGATCTGGATCAGGTGGCCGTTGATCTGCGCGTCGTCGGTGTCCTCGGTATAGGTGGACCGCCACCAGAGTCCGGCCGCAACCAGGACAAGCACGACAACCACGACCACCACAATGCCTTTGCGACGCGACTGCGGCTGCACTACTTCAGTGCTCTCGTCGCGCTCCGGTTTGGCTGCTGTTGGTGTTGATTCCGCCACGTCTACTTCCCTCCCAGATAATTCTTGTAGTTCTGCGCCGCGCCCAGGGCACGCGCCAGGCTGAGCTTGGCCACATTGTGCCGGTAAAGGCTGGCGACATATTGATCGTTGGCCTGCGCCACCGACTGCTCCGCCTGGCTCACCGCCAGGTTGTCGCTCACCCCGTTCGCATAGCGCTCCTGCGCCTCGCTGCAGCGCCTCGTTGGCCAGGTCCACGCTCGAACGCGCCACCTCAACCTGCTTCTGCGCGGAAGCAATATCCAGCAGTGCATCCCGCACATCCGCGTCCACCTGCGCGTTCATATCGCTCAACTGCGCGCGCTGCGTGTCCAGTTGCGATTGCGCCACCTGTGCCTCGCCGCGCAATCCGAATTCCTTGAACAGCGGAACGCTTAGCGTTCCCGATGCGTCCCCAGTCCCGTGCGAATGGCGCACGTTCACGCCGATGTCGCCATAGTCTCCATTCACTGCGACCGTCGGCAGCCTGTCTGCGGTAGCCGCCTTGCGCTGTTCCTCTGCCGCCTTGGTCTGCTCCACCATGGCTGCCAGATCCTTGCGATTGGCGTGCGCCTCGCGAAGCGCGGCATCCACGTCAATCTGATCGAACGCCGCATAGGGCGCCTTGTCCGTCAGGTTGAAACTCTGCGCCAGCGGCAGCCCGATCGTGCGGGCCAGCGCCAGCTTGTCTTTTTCCAGGCCGTTCTGCGCCACTATCAACTGCTGCTCAAGTCGACTGGTAATCCACCCGCGCGCGCAGCTCGTCCAGCAGCGGAGCGGTTCCAGCCTGGTGATTCGCCACCGCCTGGTCCAGCGATACCTTCGCCGTCGCAACCTGCGCCTCCTCGCTGCTCACCCGCGTTTCATCCGCCAATACCAGCAGATACGCGTTGCCCACCGTCAGCACCACCAAATCCCGCGCATCCTGCGCAGAGAGCTCCGCCGCCGCAAAATTATGCCGCGCCGCCAGGTACTCCCTCAGCGACTTCACATCCACCAGCGACCAGCTCAGCGAAGCCCGCAAATCCGTAAAGCCGAACGGCCCGATAATCGTCGGAAATCCCGGAATGCGAAGTCCCTGCGCCGGCAGGTCCGTTTGCATCACCGCCTCTTTGGCATTGAAGTCCACTGAGGGCAACAGCGCCTGCAGTTCGCTCATCCGCTCTCCGCGCGCCGTCGCCGTCTGCGTCCCGCTTAGAATCACGCCCAGGTTATTCCTCAATCCGCGCTGCATCGCATCGTCCAGCGATAAATCAAGCGGCTGCGCTGACACCTCGCCCGTGGCCACGCTGCCCTGGAAGCTTTGCGCCGTCGGTCCAGCGGACTGCGTCTGGACCTGCGACGGCAAAGCTTGCGCAGTCAACAGGCTCGGCGCCTGCAGCGCAAGGCCCACCGCCAGCAGGGCGCAGGCACAGCAAAACTTCGCGTTGCTCCTTGAGTCGTTTGAAGACATCAGAACTCGTCGTTGAATCACGGCAGGGGCTCCCTGCCGGAAAGATGTTTGTACTCCAATGGATGCCAAAACCCGCCAGCCGGGTTCTAAATGTAGTGTACCGAACAGCAGGCAAAGCGATTGTAGTCCGGAACACATCTTTCGCGGGCGCCCGGAGGGGCCGCCAGCGAGCCAGGCTCTGCTCCTCGGGGAAAGGTTCGCAGGCCTCTGAAAATCAGCGTCAATTACCGCGCGGTCGTCGCTTGAATCAGTTGCGATGCCAGCGAGCAAAGCCCCTGGCGAAAGAGCTCGCGTACCGCATCGGCGCTCCATCCCGCAGCAGCCGGTCCGGCATGCGCCGCCAGCATCGCTGCCGTCTCCGCCGAAGTAAATCCCGCCACCGCGCGCAACACAAACACCACCCGCAACTCCACCGGCAAGCTTGCCAGCCAGTTCCTCACCCGGTCGCGATCCGGCCCCGCCATCATCGTTTGCAGTTCCTCGTGCGAGACGCCCGCCGCATCCAGATCGTCATCCTCGATACAGGTGCTCACGTGCTCCACGCCTTCGGGCGCAGCCAGAATCCCGGGCTCGCGCTCCTCCAGAACCTCGATCGCTGCTGCACACAGGGCACGCCGGCTGCTCATGCGCGCCTGCACCACATCCTGACAGGATGAAATCTCCGCCGTCGCCACGGCAGTCTCCACAAGCCGAACGCCCTCTTCGCCCTCACCTACCAGCATCGAGGCCAGGCTATAGAGTCCGGCGGCAATCACGTCGAGAATCTCGTCTTGGCCCTCCAGCGCGCGAGACACTGTGGCATCGTCCTTCGGCTGCCCGTCCAGCAGGCCGTGCACACGCTCAGAAAAAGCTGCGGCCCCGGCCGGAATCGGCGGCGCAGGAATCAGGCTGGGGGTCTCAGAGTTCAGTTCCTGGGTCATGGGGAAAGCTCCTCTCAAGCAATCAGGCAATTCAGTCCTGTCCCTATCCTCAACCCGTTGTGGGGGACCGGTCAATGCAGCAAGCTCGTAATCAAAGTCAACGATGAAGCAAGCTCCATCAAGGCAGACCCTCTTCATCTTCTTCGTTTTGCAGCTTCAGGCGCGCCCGCCTGAAACCGCATCTACAACCTGCCAATCAACCTTTGCAGAAACTCGACCGCCGATTCGGCTTGCCTCAATTCCGCTCCATTGAGCGATTCGATAGCCAGGGCCAGCAGGTCAACTCGCCTCCGCCGCCCTTCATGCAGGGTCTTCGTTCCCTTTGCCGTGGCCTCCAGACGCAGCCGTCGCTTGTCGTCCGTCCTAAGGCGCCGCACCAGGCCCGCCCCTACCAGCCCTGCGACAATCCGGCTCATCGTGGGTGGCCGCACCTGCTCGGCCTCAGCGAGTTCCGTCAACGAACGTGGCCCCCCAAACACCAGCACCGAAAGCGCCGACAATTGCGCCGGCCCGACGCCCAGGCTGCGGTCCTGCGTCCGCACGCTTCTCAGCAGGTGAATGGCAGCCGAATGCAGCTGATCCGCGATCCGCTGCGCGTCGCCGCGCGTTAACGCTTTTTGCTTGCGCTCAGGCATAAAATATAGTTAGCTATGCTAACAGATTCTCTCCGCGAGGTCGCTTCGCCATGACAATTCCTGCGCAGTCAACCCTCTCCCGCATCGGACAAATCGCCATCAACGCGCACGATGTCGATCGTGCCACGGCG
Organism: uncultured Acidobacteriaceae bacterium; assembly: GCA_963780515.1. Classification (GTDB taxonomy): domain Bacteria; phylum Acidobacteriota; class Terriglobia; order Terriglobales; family Acidobacteriaceae; genus Telmatobacter. The sequence goes on along the minus strand of CAWACG010000012.1, from coordinate 114,678 downwards.
TTCTATCGCGATGTGCTCGGATTGCCCCACCTGTTCCGGGCCGGCCAGTTAAGCTTCTTCGATTGCGGCGGCGTCCGCCTCATGCTCGACAACCCCGAGAAGCCGGAGTTCAACCATCCCAGTTCCATTCTGTATTTCCATGTTACCGACATCAAGGTTGCATTTGAACGCCTCAAGTCGGGTGGCGCGAAGTTTGAGGACGAGCCCCACGTCATCGCCAGCATGCCAAATCACGATCTCTGGATGACATTCTTTCGCGACTCCGAAGACAACCTCCTTGCGCTCATGAGCGAGGTTCCGCGGGGCACATAATTGCGCACCGCAGCGCAAATCTTTCAAGGGGCCGTCGTCGGAGATAATTCATCTGATGACGCAGATGCGCAAAATAGAATTGCACCTCCATCTGGATTGCTCGCTCAGCTACCAGGCTGTTGCCCGGCTTGACCCTGCGATCTCCCGGCAGCAATTCCATGCCGAGTTCGTCGCGCCGCCCCAGTGCGCCAGTCTGGCTGACTTTCTCACCCGTGCACCCCGCGGATTCCAGCTCATGCAAAGCAAAGAGTCGCTTCGCATTGTCGCCGAAGACGTGTTTGAACAACTCCGTCGCGACGGGGTGATCTACGCCGAGCTTCGCTTCGCGCCATTGCTCCACGTCCAAAAGGGACTGACGCCCCAAGCCGTGGTTGCGGCCGTCGACCGCGCAACAGAGGAATGTATCAAGGCCACGGGAATCGAAGCCCGCCTGATCCTGTGCACGCTGCGGCATTTTGACCGCGAACAAAGCCTGCTCACCGCCCAGCTTGTCGAACGCTTCCGAGGTAGCCGCGTCGCCGCCCTGGATATCGCGGGAGACGAAGCTGGATTTCCCATCGACGCGCATATTCCCGCCTATCGCTTTGCAATCGAACGCGGCATCGCCCGCACCGCCCACGCCGGCGAGGCGCGCGGGGCAGACAGCGTCTGGGAGACCCTGCAAGCCTTCCAGCCGTCGCGCATCGGCCATGGCGTGCGCAGCATTGAAGACGCGAAGTTGGTGGACCACCTGCGCCGTGAGCGGATCCACCTCGAAGTCTGTCCCAGCAGCAATGTGCAGACCCGAACCTGCCGCGCCCACGCCGATCATCCGGTCGACCGACTCTTCCGCGCAGGCGTGTCGCTCGGCATCAGCACCGATGCGCGCACCATCACCAATGTCACCCTGGAGCAGGAGTACAGCCATCTTCGAGAGCATTTCGGCTGGGGCGACGAAGAATTGCTGGCCTGCAATCGCGAGGCACTCCGGGCGGCCTTCATCGACGAACCCCTGCGAGCCAGGCTCCAGGCTCAACTCGCGGCGGACTAAAAAGCCTTCCGGGACCAGGAATTTCGACCCTCGCCCGCTTTTCGCCTCTCCTTAACATCCATTCCGGGCGCACCCTGTATAGATATCCTCAACGGGCCTTTTTTTTCCCGCTCGGCAGCCGCCAGGTGCCGGAAGCCCGACAAACGCGATAGACTTGCCAACACGGCGCACGAGACGCATGCATGGCCCGAACGACACAAAAACAAAAGCTGTTTAACGGACGCGACTACTCCTGGATGCAGTTCAACCGGCGCGTCCTTGAGGAGGCCGAGGACTCGGCCAATCCCCTGCTCGAGCGCGTCAAATTCCTGGCCATCACCGGCAACAACCTTGACGAATACGTTGAGGTTCGCCAGGCCGGCCTCATGCAGCGCATTGAAGACGGCTACCGCGAACCGGGCTACGACGGCAATCGCCCCGAAGAGTCCCTCGCCCAGCTCACCGCCGAGATCCACAGCTTCGTCGACGCCCAGTACCGCTGCTGGAATGACCAGCTTCTCCCCGAACTGCGCAAGCAGAATGTGCGCCTGCTGGAGTGGGACGAGCTCAGCGAAGAAGCCCGTTCTTACGCCCACAGTTACTTTCAGCGCGAAGTTGACCCCCTCCTCACTCCCATCGCCATCGACCCGGCCCACCCCTTTCCGCGCGTGCTCAACAAGGCTCTCTGCCTCGCCCTGCTGCTGCGGCGCAAACGCAAAAGCTCCGGTCCGCAGGTCCTGGGAGTGGTCACCGTTCCCCGCGCGCTGCCCCGTTTCGTGCGCCTCCCCAATCCCGAAGGCACGTTCGATTACTTACTTCTGCACGACCTGATCGCCCAGCATCTCGCCGGCATGTATCGCGGCTACGAGGTCCTCGCCCGCACCGCCTTCCGCGTCACTCGCAACTCCAACCTCTACTTCGAAGAAGAAGAAGCGCGCTCCCTGCTTGAAACCATCCGCGTCGAACTCCACAACCGGCGCAAGGGCGATGCAGTGCGTCTTGAAATCGAAACCGGCGCCGACCCTGAGATTATCGAGCGCCTCCGCGTCAATTTCGAACTCGAAGAGGACCAGGTCTTCCGCGGCGATGGGCCCGTGAATCTATCCCGACTCATGTTCCTTTACGGCGACGTCCAGCGGCCCGACCTCAAATTCCCGCCCTTCGCGCCCAAGCCCCTGCACCTTAGCCGCAATGCTGCGAACATCTTCGACGAACTCCGCCTTCACGACGTTCTGCTCCATCACCCCTACGATTCCTACGACCCGGTGGTGGATTTCATTCAGCAGGGAGCCGACGACCCCGCCGTCGTTACCATCAAGCAGACCCTCTACCGCACCAGCCAGGATTCGCCCATGTTTCAGGCGATTACCGAGGCCGCCGCCACCAAGGAAGCCACCCTGGTCGTTGAACTCATGGCGCGCTTCGACGAGGCGTCGAACATTCGCTGGGCGCGCAGCATGGAAGACGCCGGTGTCCAGGTCTTCCACGGTGTCGTCGGGTTAAAAACCCACTGCAAGCTTGCTCTCCTCGTCCGCCGCGATGAAGACGGCGTCACCCGTCGCTACTGCCACCTCGGCACCGGCAACTACAACCCCGTCACCGCGCGTTTCTACACTGACCTCAGCCTGCTCACCTGCGATCCGCAGATTACCGAGCGCGTCCACATGGTCTTCAACTACCTCACCGCCCATGCCGAAGTGGACGATTACCGCCCCCTCCTCGTTGCGCCCCTCACCATGGCAGAGAGTTTCCTCGGCCTCATCCGCCGCGAGATGGAACACGCACACGCCGGCCGCCCTGCCCACATCGTCGCCAAGATGAACGCCCTCCTCGAGCCCAGCGTGATCGAGGCGCTCTACCAGGCCTCCCAGGCCGGCGTCGACATCGACCTCATCATCCGCGGACTCTGCATCCTGCGCCCTGGCGTCAAGGGGCTCTCTGACCGCATTCGTGTCCGCTCCATCGTCGGCCGCTTCCTCGAGCACTCCCGCATCTTCCACTTCGCCAACGGCGGCGACGACGAAATCTACATCGGCTCGGCCGACTGGATGCCGCGCAATCTCTTCGAGCGCTGCGAGGTCGCCTTCCCCATCCGCGATGCAGCGGCACGCGCGCGCATCCACGACGAAATCCTGCCCGCCTACCTCGCCGACACCATCAAGGCCCGCCTCCAGCAGCCCGACGGCACCTACCTCCGCGCGTCTAAAGCACTCCGCGACCCCCGCGCCTTCTCTGCGCAGGAATTCCTCATGAACCTCGCCGAAGGCAAGGCCGACCTCGACGCCATACCCCGGCTGGCCGTCTCCAAAACACCCGCAAAGGCGCTCGCCAAAAAAGCCCACGCAGCCGACTGAAGAATTGCCTCCACGATGCTCAAAGTCGAGTGAGCCTTCAATCCGCAAAAAGACGGACACCCATCCTGAGCGACCAAAGAGATCCGAAGGATCTGCGGTTGTCTTTTCGCGAAGCCCGTATCTCAACGAAAATGGTGCCCCGGGATCTGGTTTCTCAGACCTGGGAGAGCACAACTCATTCCCGAAAAACTCGCAAGCGACTACGCAATCGTCGGCAGGGGACCGGAGTGCTGCGCCGTCGATTCTTCTCCCGTTCGCAACCGCGTCAGCGTGAGTACCGTGATGTCGTCGTCCTGCCCGAAGTTGACTGCGGCTTGCGCAGCCTGGTCAGCCGTCGGGCGGCCCGAAAAGAGCGTCTTGAGCCGATCGAAACTGTAGAGTTCGCCGCTCTGGCTGCGCGCTTCCAGCAGCCCGTCGGTGTAGAGAGCGAGTTGGTCGCGCTCGCTGAGCCGGATGCGCGTCTCCTCAAACGTCGCCGCGGGTCCCACACCCAGCGGCAGAGCCCCTGGAAAGCTGAGTTCCCGATCATTGACGAAGGGCGCTGGATGGCCGGCGCTGGCCAGCGTGCATTCCCCATTGCTGTCGAGGCGAAGGGCAATTGCAGTGGCAAAGCCTCCTTGCAGTCGGCCCACGAGGCGGCGGTTGATGCCCGCCAGAATCTCCGCCGGACTGCTGGTCATCTCCGCCAGGGTACGGATCGCGCCGACGATCATGGAGACCGCCATCGCAGCCTTAAGGCCCTTAGCCGCTCACATCGCCGAGAACCACCAGCGTTGAACCATTCTCGAAAGGAATGATCTGGAAAGAAGTCGCCGCCGACCTCCTGTGCGGGAAGGTACGCGCTCGTCAGCGAAAAACCGGCCAGCGGAGGCAGGTGTTCAGGCACAAGAACCTGCTGCAATTCGCGCGCGTTTTGGAACTCCTGCTCCAGCGTGGCCTGGCGCCGCCGGCTTTCAATTGTGTAGTGAATGACGGCATACACAATGGAGATAAACATCAGCGTGCGCAGAATGGTGGGCAGGCTGAATGGGTTGCCATTCATCATGAAAAGCGGCTCGTTAATCTTGGGTGCAAGCGTCCAGTTCGTGAACCGAATTCCCTGGTCAGTCATGTTTTGGATCCAGTACACCAGGGCGTTGAGAAACGCAAAGATGGCAACCAGCCAGCGGGCCAGGTCGAGGCGGGTACGCTTCACAATGGCAAAGGCCACCAGGATGGCGGGAATCGATTCAAAGAGGACCGATGGAAAGGTGAGGCATGCATCTGCAACCTGCATGGGAATTTCGCCAATATAGTCCGGATAGAGAAAGCCCAGGAATCCATCGGCGGCTCCGGCAACGATGCCGGCGACGGCAAGAATGCGAATAACACGCACGAGTTTTGGATGCTCGTGCAACTGCAGCAGCCAGATGAGCAGAAACCAGCCCGAAGCTTCGCGGACGGCAATCGAGGTCTGAATTAGAAACTGGGCGAGCGCATAGGAGTAAGGAAGCCGCAGCCCGCCGAGCACCACTGAAAGCATGGGCATCAGCGCGAAAATGCTCATCCAGAAAAGGAGCCACTGATTGCGGTCGCGCATCCACGCAATAAAGCTGAGCAGAGAAACCAATGCATAAAGCGACGTAAGTCCGAACGCGAACTGTTGGCTGCGAAGCCACTCGAAATCCAGGTTGCCCTTGACGGCTGCAATGACCGCAGGGCTGCCAATGAGCGGCGGGCCCTCGAATCCGCCCAGAGTGCTCGGATCATTTGAGGCGAGCGCGTTTTTCCAGACCCGCACGGCCAGCACACCGCTGCGCACCGGCCCAAGTCCGAATGTTTGCGCTGGCACACCCTCATACAAAACCATGTGCGGCGGCAACGATCCCAGGTGTCCCACTTCAACGCCATTCCAGTAAATCTGATAGGCGTCATCGATGGCAGGGATCAGCAGTGCAAAGTCGGGTGACGATCCCGCAGCGGGCGTGATGCGGACCGAGCGGCGATACCAGGCGAAGCCGGTGTAGCTCGGATGCCCCTGCTCGCCCCAGGGCTTGTCGGCAGTAAGCTGATCCCATTGCGAGTCGTCAAACGCGGGCTCGGCCCAGGCAGGATCGTCGCCAGGATGAAACTGCCAGGGTCCGTCGATGGCGACCGCATCTTTGCCGAGACCGTCGAGCACCAGCGTGCGCGAAGCCGTGCCGGTCGTGACCGGGGCCTGAGCGGCAAGTGCGTAGACGCCGGCAACCATCGCGACCAGCGCCAGGTTCAGGAAGCGCAACTTTCTGAGAAGCATGGCGCAAGAATACTCCGGCTATTGCGGATTGATATAGTCGAATGCCGGGGTCGGCCCAGAAAAAGGCAACAAGCCCGCCCGGGGCCGTCTCGCACAGATGCCGTAGGTCGCCCTCACCCCAAAGGCTCCGTCAGAAGATGGGCCTTTGTCACCCGCACCACTACAACCGGCCTCATAAATGCCGCATCCCTCCCTGGACCGGCGGTGAGATCCGCAACAAAGTGGGTCGAATGATCACCGTGTGTCGATATGCTGGTTGATGAGACCTGTTCTAGGTGGTGAATCCAGGTTGGCGGGAATCGATCTCTGGCACATTGCTCTCCCGGCGAGTGTGCTTGTTCACGTACATGGCCGCATCGGCCGCGCTCAGCAGACTGTCCTTCGTCGTTCCATCCTCTGGATAAAGTGCGATGCCGACGCTGGCCGATCCACCCACGACGTACCCCTCAATGGAGAACGGCTCTTCCATACAGCGCTCGAGCCGAAGCGCGATTTCCTCAACTTCCGCGCGGCTGCGCACTTTGGGCAGAAGTGCCGCAAACTCATCGCCGCCGAGTCGCGCCAGCATGTCCCCTGTGCGCAACTGGCCTTTCATTCGAACCGCCGCTTCCTGCAAAAACAGGTCGCCTACCTGGTGACCGTAAACGTCATTCACCTGTTTAAAGTCATTTAGGTCGATGTAGACCAAACCGAAAATCGATGCATTCTGGCGCGCTTCCTCAATATCTTTCTCCAGATAGCTTTCCAGCGAGAATCGGTTGTGAATGTCGGTGAGCAGATCGAACTCGGAGCGATGAACCAAATCGCTGAATAGCCGCCGGGTTTCGATTGCCAGCGCGGCGAGCGCCGCCGCCATGAAGAGCGTCTCTCGCTCGCCTGGCTGTGGTTTCGTCACCGCATTGAAGGCGGCATTCACGGTTCCCAGCGGCGGACCGGTGCGGGCCGAAATCGGCTCCTGGACGACGCGCATCGGACCGAGATCCGGCGGGAAGTTTCCAAGCCGCGCGCCATCGGCAATCTGGCACCAGCAGGGAGCGCCCCGCAGTTTGAATGACACCAGTTCCGTGATCTGCTCAATAATCTCCGCCAGCGGGCGCGCGCCGTTGATGTCTTCGAGAATCCGGCTGCGCCGGCGTTCGATGTAGGCCACCTCGGCGTTCTGGCGGCGTACTTTCCTTTCCATCACCCAGCCCCTCACCCCGGCAGCGAACAAAAGCACCAGCAGGATCCCGACGAGAATGATCAGGTTGCGAACGCTCAGCAAAGAGGGCTGTTCAATCACTGAAATGTCGTTGAAAGAACGCAGCAGGATGTTGAACGGCACCTCTTGTGCCGTGATGTCGATGGTGTTCGATTGCACCACCATGCAAATTCCGGTTACGCGGATCTTGGTTCCTTGCGCAATCTCTTGCATTGGCGGAAGAAATCTGCTGTCGGGCGGATGACGATAAATTGCCGTGAACAGCTTGTGGTCCGCGATCAGAACGAATTCGTCCTGCGCTTCCTCTCGGACCGCCGTCACCACATTGCCTTCGAAAGACACGAGGTCGTTTTGATGGCCGTCGGGATCGCCGGTGTTCCATGTGGTCAGTTGACGCCAGGTCGCCGGCTGCGGCGACACCGGCTCATAGACGTTGCTGTCTCGAATCTCCCCGTCCATCATCGCCAGAAAGTTATTGCGCGCGTCTGGAAACCCGGTCGCATCCGCAACATCGCCTATCCGCATCGGATCGCTGGCATGCGTCGAGATCCAAAGGCTCTTCGCTCCGTCCTGCAGCACTACAGCCGAACCGGGCTCGTAGTAGGTAATCGTTCCCCGCACGTGAACCCTGCGCGTCAAATCACGCACCGAATAGTCATAGAGAATCTGGTCCATGGGCGTGATCGGGAGCGATTCTGGATTTGTCTCGGCTTGCTTCAAAAGCTTCACATCTGAAACCGAAGGAACCTCGAGCAGGATGCCGATAAGCTGCATCTTGCTGTCGAATTTTCCCGACACAACTCCAGTCACTTCCACATCGGAGTCCAGCATCCTCTTCAGCGTGCTCGCGTCAGTGCCGTCCACGGTTGCGTCGATATAGCCCTCGTCCATCAGCAACCGGAGGTAAATGCCGTGCATCCCCTCGAAGTTCACCATGTCGGCGCTGCGCAATTTCGCGCGGACGGTTACACGCATGCAATCCCGCTTGGCGCGGATCAGCTCTTGAAAGTCTGCCGGCACCGGGGTTGGCGGCAAACCGTGATGAAGAACGGTCACGCTCTCGCTCAAAACGTCCGCGGTGAAACTGTCCCGGGTCTTCCCTCGCACCAGCACACGGTCGCCGGTGACCAGGTCTTCGTTTGTTTTGGTCTCGACATAAATGGCGTCGTTGCCATCCTGAACGAAGAGGTCAACGTTGGTCTTGTCGTAATACGTAACGGTGGCCTCGAATGCGACGGGCACGCCGCTTCGGGCTTCAGCCGTAGTCAGAGCACGGATCCCATGCAGCGTGGTGACAGTGCGAGGCTCGGCGCCGCGGGCCGCCAGTGAATGACACTGCCCATCGCCACTGCGAGCGTCAACGTTCGCAGGAGAAAGACTCGCATTGATACCTGGGGGTGAGGCATAACTCCTTCTGGGTCTTCGGCGCGCGCGTTCTTCCGCGCCTGCCTTTGCTGGGTTCCACCCGTAGGTCAGGACCCGGCAACCGCGCATAATCAAGAGCTGAGCGAGGCGAATTTGCCTCATCATACGCTCGCCCGAGTTCGTAAATCCAAGACAATGCGAGGCTCATCGCACCTCCGGTAACCTGACCTTCGAGGGGGACCCTTCTTCCGAAGTCTGATTCAATTCCTCGATTCGCCGCGGTCGAACTCTCCCCCAGTGCTCTCTGCGGGTCAAAGACTGCGAAACACCCCACCGGGCATTTCTGAGGCACCAAAAGGAATGCCCATCCTGGCTCCGCGTACGAGGGCCTATCCGATCTCCTTCTCCGAGCTGCCGCCCCCTCGTCAAAGACCTGCAGATCCCCTGCCCTCGGCGTGCGGCTCGAGGACCCGATCGCCACTTCTCGTGCCTCGGCACTTTTCGATGCAAAAATTCGAATCACCAGAAAATCCAACCCGCCCATTGCCGATAATCACTTCCCTTTGGCTCACAATAGAAATCGAAAGGCAAAAACCCGGTTCCTAGCGAGGTGACACACACCCCACCCGCACTTTTTATATTTTTGTTTTCCACAGAAAGCTTGCAGAGAATCACGAGCTCCGACTCTCATTTCTTTCGCTCCGCCGCAGCCACGCGCAGTTCAGCGGCAACCAACCCGATTGGAGGCATGTCATGCCGCAAAATCAACCCCTAGTCTTTTCCAACATCGCGCCCGCGCAGTTCTCCGCCCTGGTAGCAAAGGCCAAAGCCTCCGGCGTCGAACTCGTTGGAAACAGCGGAACCGCCTCAAGATATGGCGTCGAGATTTCCTGGAACTACGTTCCCGAATCCCAGCAACTTACCTTCCAGTGCCTCAAGACGCCTTTCTTTGTCAACGCAGCCGACGTCCACGCCAAACTCAAGACTCTCGTCGATCAATCTCTCGCCGCGCTCTAACCCCTCGCTGCGCGGCCCAACGCGAGCGCTCTAATTCCCTGCCTTGCAACCCAATAGTGGCATTTGCATCCTATAAAACTGAGGAATCGTGATTACTGGTCGCGCCAGTACTTCTGCGTACCCCCTTTTACAATCAAGTCAATGCCATTCCCCCTGGCAAATCCGCACATGGCTGCCTCTGCGCTCACTCCGAGCCGCTCCGTAAGCGCGCGTCCCGGCGCCGGCAAAATCTGGAACGCACCCGCCCCCCTTCGCATCTGGCACCTCGCCAGCCTCGACGCACCCACCGTCGCAGTCGCCTGGTCTCTGGCCTTTGCCTGGACAGCGCAGATACACCTGCCGCTTTGGGTTCCCGTGTTGCTCGCTCTAGGAACCTGGGCGGTCTACATCATCGACCGTCTGCTTGACGCACGCGCCGGACTTCGCGCCGGCAGCTTTCATTTCCTCCGCGAGCGCCATTTCTTCCACTGGCGTCATCGCCGCATCCTTCTTGCGGTCGCCGTCTGTGCCGCATCTGCCGCGGCCGCCATCATCGTCGCCTTTATGCCGGCGTCGGTTCGCCAGCACAACTCCGCGTTCGCAGTTGCGGCACTCGCCTACTTCTCCAGCGTCCACGCTCTCCACCAGCCGCCCAATCACCGGCGCACACTCTTTTCCCGCGCACTTCACATTAAGGAATTCGTGGTCGGCGTCCTTTTCACCGCCGGCTGCGCCCTTCCCACGCTCTCGCGGCTCCATGGCATCGCCGGCCCCGCTACAAAACAGTGGCCTCTGATTGCCGCTATCTCATTCTTCGCCGCGCTCGCCTGGCTCAACTGCCGCGCCATCGAACACTGGGAATCCAATCCCGCGCCGTCCCGCATCCCAGTCGCCGCCATCGCCCTCGGCTCGTTCGCCTCTCTGCTTGCCAACGTTCTCATCCATGCGCAGCCCCGCACCGCAGCCCTCCTTGCCGCCGGCTCTGTCAGTGCTTTCCTCATCGCCGCGCTCGACTACTTTCGCCCCCGCCTCACCCCGATTGCCCTCCGCGCCGCTGCCGATCTGGTCCTGCTCACTCCCCTGCTCTTGCTGCTGCGATGAAACCACCTCCCGACTTCAACCACCTCGCTCGCAGCTACCGCTGGATGGAAATGGCCACCTTCGGTCCCTGGCTCATGCGCTGCCGCTGCGCTTTCCTCGACCGGATGCGCTCCTCTCGTGCCGCCCTCGTCCTCGGTGATGGGGACGGCCGTTTCACCGCGCGCCTGCTCAACAAGAATCCCCTCGTTCAGATCGACGCCGCAGACGCCAGCGAAGCCATGCTGCACGCTCTCGTCCGCAACGCCGGCGTTCACGCCGAAAGGCTTCGCATGCACCGTTCCGACGCGCGCAAGTGGGAGCCGCCCGGCGCTCCTTACGACCTCATCGTCACCCACTTCTTCCTCGATTGCCTCACCACCGGTGAGATCGCCGCACTGGCAACCAGGCTGCGCGCCTGCGTTACCCCGTCCGCACTTTGGGTGGTGTCAGAATTCGCCATTCCTCGCGGCTGGTTTGGCTGGCTCGTCGCCCGCCCATTGATCAAAACTCTCTACCTGGCATTCCGCCTCCTCACTGGCCTCCAGATCCGCCGCCTGCCGGAACACCGCACGGCCCTCGGGCAGTCCGGGTTTATCCTGGCGCGTCTCCATCACTCTCTCGGCGGCCTTCTGGTCAGCGAATTGTGGGTGCCCGAAGCGAATTCGCTTCAGTAAATTGAGGGCGGCACTGTCCCAGCAACTCGCCGTCAACAAATGCAATTTCAAATAGATGCGACCGATGGATGCCACATTAGTAGTATCTATCTCCATTAGAGTCTACAACTTCGATAGCGCAGAAGGGGTATTGCGGCTCTTGGCCGATTGGGCGATCCTTGTTGCATGGCTCCCCAGCCATGGATCAATTCCTCTTCGGTGCATTGCTGCAAGCGACGTCGATAAAGATAGGCGCCGAGTTACTCGCCAAGAATTTGACTGGGGGAGCGAGAATCCCAGGAGGAAGAAAATGAAACAACTTTTTTGCAAGCTTTTTGATGACATCAAGACTGCCGCAGTCTCCGATTACGGCCAGAACTTGGCAGAATTTGCCCTTGTTGTCGCTTTAGTTGCCTCCGGTTCAACAGCCGCCCTTAGCTCTACGGCAAGCGGTGTCAATAAGGCCTACACGCAGATCTCCAGCAATCTCGCATCTGCTCTTCCCGGCTCTCCTGCCCCTCCGGCAAAGAGCCCGAAGACGCCAAAGACTCCCAAGACGCCAAAGAGCCCAAAGAAAGGCTAATCTCGACCCAGCGCGGCAGAATGACGCCGACTGAGCAGTTTCCGCTGCGCTGGGTGTTGCATCAACTCAAACCCCTGCAATCCACCTAGTGTCAGCCCGCGGTCAGCCCGATTTGAATACCGTTCGGCTCTTGGAATCCCGCAGTACGGGAGACACCAACCTCAGGATCTGAGATGCTGCCTTCAGGGTCTGTCGACGCAATACCTCCATACTCGGGGCCATGTTAACGAACTGACTATCAATGCGTTGCATGGTGAAAAGTGCTCCGGCGCCCCGGTTCCATTTGCGAGCCGCGTTGAATCTAAATCTGCCGCATTCCTGCTTCCCACGGAGTGAATACCAAACCACTTCTTCCGGCGCCGGACTCCCCCTCTACACAAATCCACGCACGCACTCCAAATACCTGTCTTCCCTGCAAAGCTGCCTAATGTTACAACCGTGTTAAAATTGAGTTTCAAGGAGTTGGCAAACCCTCCCCTCAGCACGCCAAGCCCATCCCAATGAATCTCTACCTCATGCGCCATGCAAACGCCGGACTTGCCCGGGGCAATCCTGTCATCGATGCCAGGCGCGGATTGATCAAGGAAGGCAAAGAGCAGTGCATGCTCATGGCCCGATTGCTGAGCGCGCTCAAAGTTCAGGTCGACGTCATCGTCTCCAGCCCCCTCAAGCGTTCCTTGCAGACCGCGCAGTTCGTGGGCACAGAGTTGGGTTATGAAGCCAAGGTAGAGGTCAGCCCGGCGCTGCGGCCAGATGCCGATTACGTCGCTTTCCAGCAGTTGGTTGAGAAGTATGCCAATCGCGACGGGGTGCTGCTGGTCGGGCACAATCCCAATCTCTTCAAGTTCCTCGGCCGCATTATCACCGGCAATGGCGGCGCCGGTGTCCGCATGCGCAAGGGCTCGGTAGCCCGCATCGACTTGGATAAACATCCCCCGTTGCTTCAGTGGCTCATTGACCCGCGCATGGCCCGCGCCATCTACGCCAGCGTGGCAAAAAACTCGCGCCCGAAGACTTCGCGGAAGTAGTCGGCTTCCTTGCGAAGCGACCATAACTCCAGTTCCGCGCCCGTTCGCCCCGGCTTCAACTCCAGATAAACCCGCTTGGGATAGACCTTCGCCGCCACCCGCATCACATCGCTGGCGCGGTCCTGGTTCAGCGCCACAGCCAGGCGCAACAGCACCACGGCTCGCTGCACATTCTTGTGCTCATCGGTCGGAATGTTGCGCAGCGCACGATCGCCCGGCTGCGGCCGGCTCTTGCCCAGGTAGCGCGCCAGCGCAGAAACCACTGTCCGCTGCACCTGCGTATAGCCGTAGATCTCCGAGCTGGAAATGATGTATTGCGTGTGCCGGTGGTGGCCCTGGTGATTGATGAACTTGCCCGTGTCGCGCAGAATGGCCGCAGCAGCAAGCCAGCTTTCATACTCCTCAGGCAACTCGTGCAGCGCTTTCAGCTCGTGGAAGAGCTGCAAAGCGTGGCCGCGCACCGGCTCGGCCTGTCGCGGATCGACTCCGTACCGCTTCGCAGTCATTAGCACGCTTTGCCAGCGTTCATGCTCAAACTCGCGATGCCCTGCAGCCCGTGCGTCCTGCTCCGCAAGCATTTGCGCCAGGATGCCGTCGCGCAAACCCAGTGGCGAATAGCGAAAGCCCGGCAGGTCAAAGCTCTCCAGCAATTCGGCAAACACCTGCGCGCCGGCCACGATAATCTCCGCCCGCCTCGGCCCAATGCCCGGCACCGCCTCCCTGTCGGGCAACGACATCCTGGCGATCTTCGCCGCCAGTTTGCGCACTTCGGGCGTCGGTGCAATTCCTGCCATGCCTGCGGAGAACGCTCTTCCCGCCGACGTCTTTTGCCGTGCCTTCCTTGACGATTTCCCCGCCGGTTTGCGCATCCTGCCCGCCGCCGTCAAGACCTCGCTCAGCGCCGCTGCGGTGCCGGACGTGGCAATCACCAGCGAAACATGCGAGGGCTGAATCTTGCGATGTGCCCGCCGCAACTCGCGCGAGATCAGCCGTCGCATCTGGGTCAGTCCTTCGCGATGCGGCGGGTCGGCTTGCAGGAATTCCTCGGTCAGCCGCACCGCGCCCAACGGCACGCTGATCGTCTCCTTGATGCGCTTGTGCTCTGAGAGCGTAATCTCGCAGCTTCCGCCGCCCAGGTCCACCAGCAGCACCCGGCCGCCCGCGCCAGGCTCGGCGCCCATCAGCCCGCGATGAATCAGCCGCCCCTCTTCCAGGCCCGAAATGATCTCCATGTTCCAGCCGGTTTCGGCCTTTACCCACGCTTGAAAGGCCGGCGCGTTGCGCGCGTCGCGCATGGCCGCCGTAGCCACAACCCGCATGCGATCCACACCATGCGTTTGCACCGCGCGCTGAAAGCGCTTCAGCGCCCTCAGCGTCGCCGCCATGGCGTCCGGCGACACCAGCCCCGAATCGAAAACACTGGCCCCGAGCCGCGTCACTTCGCGGTCTTCATGCAGCGTTTTCAATTGGTGCGCCACAACCTTCGCAATCTTCAGCCTGCAGGAGTTGGAACCGATATCGATGGCAGCAAAGGTGGGCATTGGGGTAGCGCACACTCTCCATGAAGAAGAAATCTGGCTCTGGGGTCAAGATACACGACCGGGCACAGGTGAGACTCGCCCCGGAACCGCGGCTTAACGCAACCCAGTATTCGCATGACTTCGGTCGTGGCTTTCGAACCAGCCCACCACGTGCCGCTCATACTCCGCAGGCGCCACGCTCGCCGCACCGCAGTGTCCCACGCCCGCAGGTTCCCAAAGCTCCACGGCTGGGTTTGCCGCCTTGATCAGCTCCGAGTGGCGCGGCGGAAGATTTCTGTCTGCCAGGCCGTGAATCAGCAGCACTGGAACCTTGCTTGAAACCACCGCGCTTTCCGGGGACGCCGATTCCAGATCCACTCCGTATCGAATGCGGGAATAGAGCAGGCCGGCCTCTATGGCGGGTCGAAGCAACGTGCGGCCCAGCCACGGCCCTGTCCCGAACTCCTGCCCCAGTCTGTCGTACGCAGCTTCTTGAAAAGTCGAAAAGGTGCTTTCTGCGCTTACGGCACAAAATCCAGGTTCCGCCGCCAGCGAACTTAGCAGAATCGCCGCGCCCATCGAATCCCCTAGCCCATCGATGCAATGCGGGGTCTGCGTCCGCTCAAGCCAGTCATACCAGCGGCGAACATCGCCGGCTTCTTTCACCCCGTACGTTGCGATCGCCCCTCCGCTCTTTCCGTGCGCACGCGCGTCGGGTAAAAGAACCGAATAGCCATGGCGCAAAAGCATATCCGCGTTGCCGAGCATTCCTTCGCGGTTGTCCCCCTGACCATGCAACAGGATCACTGCATCTCCGTTCGCAACCTTTGGCTCGAGGGTCCAGGCGCTTAAGGTTGCCCCATCGTCCGCGGCGATTTCAACATCAGCCAGTGCAGCTCGATCTTGCAGCGCAATCGCCTGCGCGCTTTCTTCATCGGACTCTGTCAATGGATGCCGGCCCGGATGCAGTGCGCCTTCAAGGGAATAGATGCCGATCCCCGCACAGAGAATCAGCCAGACTATGACGCAGGCCAGTCCCCAACGCGCGAATGCTTGCACTGCTCTCATGGTTCCTAGAGTACGTGGTCAATCGGTACGGCGTTCCCTGCGCAGGCTAACAGGCAAACGGTGATTTCGCGGCCTGCGGCAAAACTCTACGGCACCGTAACTGAAATCGTCGTGCTCACACCCTGTCCCAGCGGTGTGGTCGGGCTCGCTTCGTTATCCGCAGTAAGAGTGTACTGGTAAGTCCCGGGAGTCATGGCGTTCGGATTGCCGCCACACGCGCTGATCGCTGCCAGTCCGCCGAACGTGACCACCGCAAGCACAACAACCGCAAGCAAGCTCCGCGTCCGGCCCCGCAGTCTGAAGCCGAGCAGCAACACGCCTGCCAAGGTAAGTCCTGTCCACGGAGTCGCCCGCATCCGCCGCAACCCCGCCGGAACTGCCGGTCCGTAAGGATAGAAGAGGATCGTTCCCTTCACAGTCTGTCCGGCAGTCACCTGTATCGGAGCTCTTACAGGACCGTAATTGCAGTCGGGGATCTTCAGCTTGGTCCCCGTGCCCGCATATTGGCAGGAGACATAAAGGGTTCCAGTCATCGGGATTCCGCTCACCGTGTACTGGGTGGAACCATTGCCGCTCATCGGCATGGTCACATTCGTCGCCGCGATTGTGTAGGCGGAGCTTGCTCCGGCATGGGGCGCCAGGCCAGCCGTTCCCACGCAGAGTACAGGAATCAGGAATTGGAAGAGGGCCTTCCGATTCGTCTTCATCTCAATCTCCCTCGGCAAGAGGGGAATGTCCTGCCCTGTTTCTGAATTTAGACGTTGCGCTTCATCATCCAGTTACGTCCACAAGCTCATGCGGTGCGTCTTTTTTCCACATCCGCAAGCAGCTCAATGCCCTGCGCAGGAATCTTGTGGCGAGGCAAGTTCGGCGCTGCATCGTCTCCGGCGCTCTCCTTCTGCAGCCGTGCCATCGTCCGCCGGCAAAGTTCAAGAGCTTTCTCGAGAGATTCCTCCGCCAGCGTATTCAGCAGCTCGGCGAGACCCCCTTCTTTGTGCCGTCCCCGAAATGTCCGGGCAGCCTTCTTTGACAGCGCCTGAAAGTCATGCCACTCGCCTGCAGCGGACTGCATTCTTTTGAGGGCCGCCACCTGCTTCCTCATCTCCGCATTGGCTGCGGCAACCGGCTCGGCCAGGTAGCGCACCATCTTGATGCGCTTGCGGAATTCGTGCAGCCGTTCACCATCGAGTTCAGGAAACTCCGCCGCCAGCCCGGCAATCAATTCGCCAACTCTGCTGGTTCCGGAGCCTGCGCCTTGTGGAGCTTCCTGTCCGAGCACAACCTCAATCTCATTGCTGCCTCTGGCCAGGCGATCCCTTCTGCTGGCAATTTCACTCACCAGTTCCTTCGTAGCCGCCTTTCGCCTTTGCGCGAACCTTCGTTCGAGAGTGGAAATCTGGCGCAGACAGACACGGCTCAAACGTGATTGGCCTTCATTCGGTCCGCTCACCATGCCGCGCAAGCGGTCGAGTTTGGCCATGAAAACGTCCACTTCCCGCACCGGGCCAAGGGCTTCGCGGAGTTTATCCGCCTGCTTCACCCATCGCCTGGCCTTGCGCACTTCCGCGTTCTCCGCTCCCTGCGGTCGAAGCCAATTCTCCACCTCCGCCTGAAGCCGCAGAGTCGCGACCCGCAGGCCGTGGACACGCTTCCTGCTGGGTTTTCTGCCGCACTCGCTCAGCAACTTGCGCCACGCTTCTACCCTGCGCGGCCATTCAGGCTGTTCCAGCGTATCGAGGTGTCTATTGGGAAGCGGAAAGGCGGAATTCATCGAACTTTAACCTTGTCAGTTCCTATTCTGCACCACGCACCCACCTCGCGTACACCTATTCACTGCAGGCAATTCCGGGGCGTCCTGCAGGCTGCAACGCCTCGCCGCACCTGCTGGTATCCTGCAAAAGACAGCGTTTTTTCTCCCGCTGCGCCATTGAACAGTAACACTTGAGCGGCTTCTCATCTCAGCAAGCTAACTTCCGTAACACAAAGGAGATGGCTTACGCTTCTGCAGATGCCGCAAAGGCTCCCCGCGGATTCGCCCTCGCCCAACCCGGCGAAGTCAGGCTGTTCAGGACCAGGAAACCACTCTGCCCCGGCCGCCTTTCGCCGTGGCGATTTGAAGATTGGAAACCGGCAAACGTGACAATGACAACTGAATCAACTTCTGTCTCCCGCCCGGTCAAAGCACCTTCTGCATGGGCTGCCTGGGTGCTCTTGCTTGCGGTTTTTGCTGCTGTGCAGTTCGCCTCCCTTTTCACCCCGCCGCTGCTCGACGACGCCGATGCCAGCCACGCAGAAGCCGCCCAGCACATGGCTGAAACCGGCGACTTCATCACCCTCAAAATCGACAGCATCCGCTATCTTGAGAAGCCTCCGTTGCCCTACTGGATCGACGCCGGCCTCTACCATGTCTTCGGCCAGAACGTCTTTGCCACCCACCTGCAGAACGCGCTCGCAATTCTGGGCTGCGCTTGGCTGGCCTGGCTATGGGCAGAGCGCGCATGGGGTCGCCGTGCAGCACTCTATGCGGCCCTCGGCATTCTTACTTCCATCGGACCGTTTCTTTTTACCCGCTTCTCCATCCCCGAGGCCCTGCTGAGCTTTCTGTTTCTGCTCGCGCTTTATTGCTTTCTCACCGGCATGGAGTCCCGCCGCCCCGCGCGCTTCTATGTCATGTGGATCGCCTTGGCGCTGGCCACGCTGACCAAGGGCCTCATTGCGCCGGTCTTCTTTGCCGGCGCGGCCGTTCCGCTGCTGCTGCTCAGCGGGCAATGGCGGCGCTGGCGCCAGTTCAAACCCCTTACGGGATTGCTGCTGTATCTGGCCATCGCCGCGCCCTGGCACATACTAGCCGGCCTCGCCAACCCCGATCAGGGCCATCCCATCGGCAATCATCCAACCCCTGACAATGTCCATGGCTTCTGGTACTTCTACTTCGTCAACGAACACTTCCTTCGCTTCCTGGGCGAGCGCTTCCCGCACGACTACAACAAGATGCCGTTTGTCTGGTACTGGCTCGGCCACCTGGTCTGGCTCTTTCCCTGGAGCCTTTTCATTCCTGCATTGCTCGTGTTGGCTTGGAAGACTCGCCACAGTTGGCTCCAACATCTCCGCCGCGACGCCGGCCAGACGGTGGACTTCTACCTGGACTACGCCGCCCGCGAAGACGTCGCCACCTACGTTTCGCGCCTCAAATTCCGCGTACGCACCATCTGGCTGCTTGGATTGTTTACCGCCTTCACTCTTTTGTTTTTCTCCATCTCAACCAACCAGGAGTACTACACCTTCCCGGCATGGCCGCCGCTTCTCATCCTCATCGCCGGCCTCGTAGCCGGTATCGAGGAAAGCCGCGAAACGGACGGCGGTACGCCACAGCTTTCCATCGCCTGGCTGACGTCAGCGCAGGCGGTCTTTACGGTCGTCGGAGTGCTCGCCGCAGTGGCCCTGGCTTGGGGACTTTGGGTCTCGCGTGGCCTGCCCTATGTCTCTGACATTGGAACCCTGCTGGCGCATCGCGACGTGGGCGGCTACACCTTGTCGATGTCCCACTTCTTCGACCTCACCGGCCCGTCCTTCGCCGCACTGCGCCTGCCCGCCGCGCTGGCCGCTCTCACTCTGCTGATCGGTCCGGCCTTCGGATGGTTGCTTCGCGCCAGAGGCAAACACATTGGCGCCACAGTCAGCATCGCCCTCACTGCCGCGGTCTTTCTCGTCGCCGCCCACATCGCGTTCGCCCGCTTCGAGCCCATGCTCAGCTCAAAGCAACTCGCCGACACCATCTTGCGCGACGGCTCGCCCGCCGACTCCTTCATCATCTACGGCGATCAGTCTGACGCCTCATCGGTGATTTTCTATACTCACGATTTTCTGCGCAAGCCCGCCCTGTTGGTGGAGCAGCAGTGCTCGCCCACCGGCGAAGGTTCGTCGCTGCTTTGGGGCTCCTGCTATCCCGACGCACCAAAGATCTTTCTGAATGACGACCAGCTTTCAGTGCTGTGGGGCACTGGCGCGCGCAAGTGGATCTTCGCCCAGGACACCAACCAATCCAAAGTTGAACATTTGTTGGCGGGCCGCCTCTACCCCGTCCAAACCATCGCCGACAAAGCCCTCTGGACCGACCGGCCCCTGAACTGACTCTGCCCGAAAACGCGCGTCGCCGTCAGGCCTTGCGCATCTCCACCACATTGCCGTCGCGGTCGCGCATCCTCACCCGGCCATCTTCAATTAGCTCGAACTGGCCGCCGCGCCAGGTCATGCGCCGTTGCAGATAGCTCGCAACCCACACCGCAAACCCCAGCAGGTCGCGCACAGGATAGAGCCAGGGCCTTCGCAGGCACTCCCGGTCGCGCGTAATCCCCCAGCCAATGGCAAGCGATTCAATGACGCGATTCAGCACCGCCCACCCCAGCGCCGCCGCACCAATGATCGGGTGGCCCATCATGATTCCCGCAATGGCCGCCAGAATCCCCGCGGGCATGGCAAACACAAACACGGTGCCAAAGTGGCCTTTGGGCCGCGAACGGCGCGTCCCGCCGGCCCATCGCACCTGCCGTTCCCACATCCGCTTGAACGTCATAGGCGGCACCACGTGCGAGATGATGTGCCGCGAAAGCGCGATGTCAAATCCCTTCGCCGCAATGAATTCACCGATGACAAAGTCGTTCGAGAAGTAGTCGCCCACTGTTGCGTAGCCGCCTATCGCATCCAGTGCATCGCGTCGCACCACGATCGTCGGGCCCAGGCCGAACTTCATCCCTTCCATCCAATTGGCAATCATCACGCCCGCGGTCATCTCCACGCTCATCCCCATCGCATCCATCAGCGACCAGAACCCTCCAGCGTTCAGTCCGCGGTAAACGCAGGTCAACATACCGGTGTTCTTGTGCAGCAGAGGCGGCACAATCTGGCGCAGATAATCTCGCTCCACCATCACGTCGCTGTCGCTGGTCACAAGAATCTCTGCCCGCGCCACCTTGACCATGTTGAAAAACGAATAGGCTGGCGGGTTGGGCCACGGTGGATCGCCGTGCACGATCACCTGCGAAGGTCGCTCCGGATGCCGCTCCATCACCCGCCGCGCAATCGGCAGCGCCGCATCATCTTCTCGATCTACCGCAAGAATAACTTCGAAACTCGGATAGTCCTGTGCGAAAAAGCTCTCCAGATTCGCTTCCAACTGGATCTCCGCTCCATGCAATGGCTTCAGCAGCGAAACAAACGGAAGTTGCGCATCGCTGAGGGTCGCTTCAAACTGCCGCTGTTCCCGCGCGATCCTGTGAAACCGGCGCGCTCCAATCAGCGCCAATACCAGCACAATCGTTGAAGAAAGCGTGCCGATCAAAGCCAGAATGGCCAGCGGAATGGCGACAAAAAGCATGGCGTTATCTCTCCACTGCTACGCCCTGCCCGGCAACAAAATGGGCCGCCGCCAGCAGATCGTCAAACATGTAATCTGGCGTGGCGTCATAGCGCTCGTCGCTGCCGCCCATGCCCGTTTTCAGAAGTATGGATCGTATGCCGCATTTGCGCGCCGCCTGGATGTCTCCCGTGCGGTCGCCGATAAGCCAGCTCTGAGAGAGATCGAGGTTCAGTTCCTGCGCCGCCCGGCGCAGCATCCCATCACCCGGTTTGCGGCAATCGCACTCCATCTTCAACTCCGCGCGTTCTCCCGCAAAGCCTTTGTCAGGATGGTGCGGGCAATAATAAATCCCGTCGAGAAACGCGCCCTCGCGGCTCAGTTCCATCTCCATGTGATCGTGAACGCGCATCAGCTCTTCGATGGTGCAATCTCCGCGGGCAATCACCGGCTGGTTGGTCACCACCACGACGCGATAACCGGCTCCCCGCATCCTGCGCACTGCCTCCGCGGCCCCCGGCAACAGCTTCAGCTGCTCTGGCCGAGTGATGTATGAAACTTCCTCGTTGATCGTCCCGTCGCGGTCAAGAAAAATCGCCGGACGCATCACGGCTAAACTGCCATTTGCCACCACGCCCGCACGAACATCGGCTTCCACCCTGTCCAGCCGCGCGGGCGTCCCCGCATCCTTGATGTACTCCGGGCTCCGGTAGCCATGCAGGTGCACGCCATCCCGAAGCATCTGCGGAAATAAATGCTTGCCAAAATCGAGCGGCGCATCCGGCACGGCAAATCCGCGCAATGCCGAGCCCTTCAGCACATAAAGCGCCGCGTTAACCAGGTTCGGCAGCTGCACGCCCTCCGGGTGCGGATAGCCATGAATCGCCTTGATCCGCCACAGCTCGTCGCACTCCACCAGGTCCGAATCTTGCGGGTGTTCGTTGGGATGCAGAAACAGCGTGCCCTCTGCGCCGCTCGCTGTGTGGGCGCGAAACATCCGCTCCAGGTCCACATTCAGCATCGTGTCGCCATACAGCACAAAGAATTCTTCCGGCAATTCGTTCTGCGCCGCAACCACTGCCCCGGCCGTACCCAGCATCTGCGGCTCTTCGATGAAGCCAACCTTCAGCCCCCAGCGCGACCCATCGCCGCAGAACGTCCGAATCTGCTCGGCGCCGTATCCGCACAGCAGCGTCGCCTGCTCCACGCCATGGCGCGCCAGCAACTCAAGCTGGTAGGCAAGCAGCGGTTTGCCGTCCACAGGCACCAGCGTCTTGGGCAGACCATTGGTTCGCGCGGCCAGTCGTGAGCCCATCCCGCCGGCCAGTATCACTGCATTCAAGTTTCGCTACCTTCCGGGTTTACAATCCGGAGCCTTCTGCGCTTTCTCGTTCCGCGTTCGCGTGCTCTTCGCGCTCGGGATCGAGCGTGGTTGGATTGTAGAAGATGATCTTGCTGCCTTCGCGTTCAAATCGGAATGGGATGCAGCGCAGCTTCTTCATGGCGGCCTTCACCGCTGCCCTCTGCTCCGGTCGCACGTAGAGCAGCAGAAATCCGCCGCCGCCTGCGCCGAGTATCTTGCCCCCCAGCGCGCCCGCCGCACGCGCCGTCTCATACCAACCGTCAATCTCCGGATTCGAAATGCCGCTGGTCAGGCTCCGCTTCAGCAGCCAGCTTTCGTGCAGAATCTCTCCCACGCCGTCCGGATTGCCGTTCTCGATCTCGTGCCGCACGTCATAAGCATGCTGCACCATGCTGTGCATCGTCGCGATTGCATCCTGCTTGCTGCCCAGCACCTGCGTCTGTTCTTTCAAAATGTCGGCCGCACTGCGCGTCATGCCCGTATAGAACATCAGCAGGTTCCGCTGCAGTTTCTCTGTTGTTTCAATCGAGCAGATAAGCGGCTCCACGCTCACCGTTCCATCCTGGTGAAAGCGGTACATGCGCAAATCCCCGAACGCCGCCGCAAACTGGTCCTGCTTGCCGATCGGGTCGCCGCAAAGGTCAATCTCCACATGGCAGGCGCGCTCCGCCAGCTCCTGCGGCGCAACATGCCGACCCTGGTAGGCGTTCAATCCGTTCAGCAGTCCCACCGTGAACGAACTCGACGATCCCAGTCCGCTACCCCGCGAAGGAATATCCGCGTGCGAGGTGATCTCGATGCCCTGCGAAGGCCCCAGCAGCTTCAGGCAGTGGCGCACAATCGGATGCTGAATCTCGTCCACCCGCTCCACTTCTTCGGTGCGAGAGTAGCCGATGCGGATATGGTCATCGAAACCGCCGTTGCAGTGTGAGGTAGACATACTTGTCGATGGTGACGCTGACCACTGCGCCGCCGTGCTCGCGGTAGTAGCTTGCTATGTCGCTGCCGCCGCCGGCAAAGCTCAGGCGGCATGGCGTTTTGCTGATGATCATCGGCGCTTACTCGGCACTGTGGGCGCAGGCTTGCAGGTCGCGCACAATCTTCAAATCCACCACGGCGTGAATCAGCGCGGTGTGCGCCACTTCGACAATGCCGTACTTCTCCAGCGTCACGTGGAAGTTGACATCGCCCATCGCGCGCAGCGGATTGTCCGCGCGAAAGCCGCTCATTGTGATCACCCGGCAATCAAGCCGGCGCGCTGCTTCCACTGCCCGCAAAATATTCGGTGACCGGCCGGAGCTTGAGATGGCGTACAGCACATCGCCCGCGCGCGCATGAAATCCCATCTGGCGCGCAAAAACCTCTTCGTAGCCGAAGTCATTACCCAGGCAGGTCAGCGCGGCGCCGTCATTAAAACAGATGGCCGGCATGCCGCCATTCTTTGAGAAATCGATAGCCATGTGGCTGGCAATGGCCGCAGAGCCGCCGTTGCCGATGAAGATCACCTTGTTGCCCTGTCCCACGGCATCGAGTGAAAGAGCCAGCGCGCGGTCGTATGCCTCGCTGCGGCTCAGAGCCTCTCCGCGCGCCCCTGTGCATTGCACGCTCTCCACCGCGCTCGCAAGCTCCCAGAAGTACGAATCAATCTCACTCTGCAAAGAAACACTCTCCTGGGGCTCCACTGATAGCGAAGCTGCACTCAGATATCCATCAATATTATATAGGTTTGGCTCAGAAGCTCCGCATCTCTCAGAAGGCCGGCGGTTTCAAATGAATGCGTTGCGGCAACTGGCCGATGGGACCGCGGCAGTGTTACTTAGCCTCCGGCTCTCGCTTTGCCTTGGGTCACCATCAATCGGCTTCCGCAGCGGCACAATCGCCCCCGACGAGTTCGGCGCCGCCTGCTGAAAGCGGGTCAGCATCTCCGACCGCACGTACTCCACAAAGCTCTGCATCTGCCGGTTCATCTCTTCCATCCGCTCGCGCATTTGCAGAATGATGGCGATTCCCGCGATGTTTACCCCCAGGTCCCGCGCCAGGTTCAGAATGAACTCCAGCCGCTCCAGGTCCTCGTCCGTATACAGACGGGTGTTGCCCTCGGTGCGCGACGGCTTCAGCAACCCCTCACGCTCGTACAAGCGCAGGGTCTGCGGATGAATCTCGTACATCTCGGCCACCGCCGAGATCATGTACGCGCCCTTCGATTTACGTCTTGCTGCCATCAGATTTCTCGAATCAGCTTACCTTAGCCCACAAGCTGAGTGCCCGATCCTCGGCGCCCGTTGCGAATAGTGGCAAGCAAAAACCATCAACTCGCCAGCTTGAACGATCCGCGACCGAAGAGCGAGCAGTTGGCCCCACCGCAGGTGGTCACAGCTTTTCAAACAACCCCACCCGCGGATCCTGGCTGTTCAGCTTGCCCAACTCGCGCATAATCTCGCGACTGCGCTCGTCCTGCAGGTGCGGAACCACGACCTCGACCGTCACAATCTGGTCGCCGCGCTGGCCGGGGTGTGACGCACTTTCCACGCCCCGCTCGCGCATGCGCAGCTTTTGTCCGCTTTGCGTGGCTGGTGGAATCTTCAATTGCGCACGCCCGTCAATCGTCGGCACATCCACCTTCGCACCCAGCGACGCCTCCGGCACCGTCACCGGAACCGTGACCTGAATATCGTCGCCCGATCTCGCAAACACCGGATGGGTGCCGGTCCGCACAATCACAAACAAGTCACCTGGCGCGCCTCCGTTCAACCCCGCGTTGCCCTTGCCCTGCAGCCGGATGCGCTGTCCATCGCGCGTTCCCGCCTTGATGCGAAACTCCACCGTCTCCGTCCTGCTTACCGTTCCTTCGCCGTGGCAGGTCGCGCAATCGTTTGAAACGCGTCCCGTCCCATTGCAGCCCGGGCATGGAATATTGAACTTCATCCGCCCGCCCATCTGCGTCACCTGGCCGGTCCCGTTACACTCCGGGCAGGGCATGGGTCCGCCGGTCTGCGCTTGCCCATGACAGGTTGGGCAGGTCTCCTGGCGATGCACCTGCATGCGCGCCTGTCCGCCCCGAATCGCCGTCCAAAAATCCACCGTGGCCTGGTATTCCAGATCCGTGCCCGGCTGCGGACCGCGCGCCCGCTGCGGCTGCTGCGCCCCTGAAAAAATCCCTGAGAAAATGTCTTTGAAGCTGCCCCACGACGACGAGCCCGCGCCCGCCTGTTGCCCTGCCGGCTGCCCCGGTCCGCTCTGGAAACCTGAGAAATCGAACCCCCCAAAGTCCACCGGGATGCCCCCGCCCGCATTCTGCTGCCGCGCATAGGCCTCGGCCTGCGCCGGGTCAATCTGGTCGGAGTAGAAGCCAAGCTGGTCATACACTTTACGCTTCTTCTCGTCGCTCAGGATGTCATTGGCCTCTGAAATCTCCTTGAACTTCTCCTCCGCCTTCTTATCGCCCGGGTTCACGTCGGGGTGATATCTGCGCGCAGCTTTCCTGAACGCCTTGCGAATCTCATCAGACGTCGCCGTCTTCTTCACCCCAAGCGTCGCGTAATAGTCCTTGTTTTGTGTCGTGGCCATGTGTGTTTTGAGTTCGAACTCCAGTTCATCCCAAGTTAGGGTCGTGCCGTTGCAATTCGATGGTTCCTCGGCACATTCTCGATTGTAGAGATCGCTAATGTTTGCCGAGTTGTCAAGCGATAGCCCTAGAACCATTCCCCGCCTGACGAACGTTCATAGGGCGAGGACGAATTTCTTCGCGGATCGCGGTCTGGACTGCATCGCCCGCCGACTCGAGATCGTAGTCCATCTGCAGCCGCATCCAGAACTCGGGCGACATCCTGAAGTAATGCGCCAGCCGCAACGCCGTATCCGCGGTAACTCCGCGCCGCTCCCTGACAATCTCTGAAATCCGCGTAACTGGCACGTGCAACGCCATGGCCAAGGCATTTGCCGACAGGCCGAGAGGTTTCATGAACTCCTCGCGCAACATCTCTCCTGGATGAAGGGCAGGCATCCGCGCTCCCGGCCTTGTCCCGCGCTCAGTGATAGTCGGTAATCTCAACTTTGTAGGCATCGCCCTCACTCCATTCAAAGCAAATTCGGAACTGATCGTTGATTCGCAGGCTCCACTGACCCTTTCGGTTCCCCTTCAGCCGCTCAAGTCGGTTTCCGGGAGGCGACCGCAGTTCGTCCACAGTTGAAACGCTGTGAATCTGTCGCAACTTGCGCAATGCCGCTCGCTCAATCGCCCCATACTTACGGCTATGGAGACGATGAAACACATGCTCGGTTTCTTCATCGGCAAACGAGCGAATCATGTTTAACGTTTATCGTAACACGGAACACGAAACACCCGCAATTCATGCTATCGTTCCGCCATGCGAAAAACAACCCAGGCGAGGCGGCTCTATCGCCGGATCGAACTCTTCTGGCTCGCCGCGCTTGCCATGCTCTGCCTGTCAGCGTCCGCCCAGAGCGCCCCGCCGGCCAGCCAGAATCCCGCGCCCAAGGCTCTTCCGACCGATCCGAAGGCCCTGATGCTCCTCGCCGCCCAATCCAACGGCCTCGCCGGCAGCGAAGTCAAGCCCTGGCACATGACGCTCAGCTACAGCCTGCTCGATGACAAAGGCAACATAACAAAATCGGGAACCATCGACGAGCTGTGGGTCAGGCGCAGCAAATACTTATGCAAGTTCACCGACGCCGATTCAACTGAATCCGAATACGGCACCGAAAAAGGCCTGCTCATCGCGGGCGACGAGAAACCGCAGTTTGCACAGGCTGAGATAGCCCGCAACGAAATCACCGATCCGCTGCCAGATCCGGATAAGCTTGACCAACTCAGCTTCATTGTTTCTCAACACGTCGCCGGCACCGCCAAACTTGCTTGTCTCAACTTCAAAGATGACGCTGGAAAAGCATTCGGTCGAACCTGGTGCCTCGATGCCGATAAGCCAATTCTCCGGCTCGTCGGCGAACCCCAGGGAAAGCAAATCCTGTTCAACCGAATTCTCCGGTTTCAGAACCGCTACATCGCCGGAGACTTGCACCTCCTCGAACAGGGTAAGCAGGTGCTCACCGCCCATCTCGACAGCCTCGAAACCATTCCATCTGTCGATGAGACCGTCTTTATCCCGCCCCACGACGCGGCCCCGCCAAGCACCGGAGTCGCCACCATTTCTCCCGACGTGGCTCAGGGATTTCTTCTGACGAGAGTTCGACCCATTTATCCCCCTGCCGCGCTGGCAGCTCGAGTAAGTGGAATTGTTCTGATGCAAGCAATCATCGGCATGGACGGACACATCAAGAACCTTCAGATCATCAGTGGGCCGGCCCTCCTTCAACAGGCTGCTGTGGATGCCGTCAAGCAATGGGTTTACAGACCCTACTTGCTCAACGGCGAACCAATCGCGGTCAAGACCACGATTAACGTGATCTTCACTTTTGGGAACCCCTCCCCGCGATAGTTCTGCACAACAAAGTTCGGGATGGGCGATTTCGTCGCCCACCCCGCTGACTTGCTAACTTGCTGACTTGCTGACTCGCTCACTTCTTCTCGTCCACGTCCACATACTCCGCGTCGATCACGCCTTCGTCCTTCTTCGCCTCGCCGCCGGAAGCTCCGTCCGGAGCCCCGCCGGCCGCCTGCGCAGCCGCCGCCTGTCCCGCATTGGCCTTGTACATCACCTCGGCCAACTTGTGGCTGGCCTGGGTCAGCTTCTCGAGCGCAGCCTTCAACTCGCCTGAAGTCGGCGTGCCTTCCAGAGTCTTTTTTGCCTCTGCCAGCGCCGCTTCCACCTCAGTCTTGTCCGCAGCTTGCACCGCGCCGCCGCTGTCCTTCAGCATCTTCTCGATGTTGTAGACCATGCCATCGAGCGAGTTGCGCGCCTCGATCTCCTCGCGCTTCTCTTTGTCCTCGGCGGAGTGCGCCTCGGCGTCCTTGGCCATGCGCTCCACCTCTTCCTTGCTCAAGCCCGAGCTTGAAGTGATGGTGATGCGCGTGTCCTTGCCCGTCGCGTTGTCCTTCGCCGTCACGTTCAAAATGCCGTTGGCGTCGATGTCAAACGTCACTTCGATCTGCGGCACGCCGCGCGGCGCCGGAGGAATTCCCGCCAGCTTGAACTTGCCCAGCGTGCGGTTCGCCGCTGCCATCGGCCTCTCGCCCTGCAGCACGTGCACCTCAACCTCGGTCTGCGAGTCCGATGCCGTCGAAAACGTCTCCGTCTTCTTCGTGGGAATCGTGGTGTTGCGCGGAATCATCGGCGTCGCCACCCCGCCCAGCGTTTCAATCGACAGGGTCAGAGGCGTCACGTCCAGCAGCAACAGGTCCTTCACTTCGCCGGCCAGCACTCCGGCCTGCACCGCCGCGCCCACTGCAACCACCTCATCGGGATTTACGCCCCGATGCGGCTCCTTGCCGAACAGGCCCTTCACCAGCTCCTGAATCTTGGGCATGCGCGTCTGGCCGCCCACCAGTACCACCTCGTCGATGTCGCTGAAGCTCACGCCCGCGTCGGTAATCGCCTTTTTGCAGGGCTCGAGCGAGCGCTGCAACAAATCGTCGACCAACTGCTCCAGCTTGGCGCGCGTCAACTTCCGTACCAGGTGCTTTGGTCCGCTTGCGTCGGCAGTGATAAACGGCAGATTGATCTCCGTCTCAACCGTCGTCGAAAGCTCGATCTTGGCCTTTTCCGCCGCGTCCTTCAGCCGCTGCAGGGCCATCTCGTTGCCCTTTGAAGCAAGGTCCAGCCCGTGCTCCTGCTTGAACTCCGCAATCAACCAGTCCACAATGCGCTGGTCAAGATTGTCGCCGCCCAGGTGCGTGTCGCCGTTGGTCGACTTCACCTCGATCACGCCCTCACCCACTTCCAAAATGGAAATATCGAAGGTGCCGCCGCCAAAGTCATACACGGCAATCGTCTCGTCCTTCTTCTTGTCCAGTCCGTAGGCCAATGCGGCCGCCGTCGGCTCGTTCACAATGCGCTTCACGTCCAGCCCGGCAATCTTGCCCGCGTCCTTCGTAGCCTGCCGCTGCGCATCGTTAAAGTAGGCCGGAACCGTAATCACGGCTTCCGTCACCGTCTCGCCCAGATAGGCTTCCGCACTCTTCTTTAACTTCTGCAGAATCATCGCGGAGATCTCGGGCGGGGTATACTCCTTGCCCTGCGCAACCACCGCGATGTGGTCCCCCTGCTGCACCACCTTGAAAGGCACCATCTTCATCTCGTCGGTCACTTCGTCATAACGGCGGCCCATAAACCGCTTGATCGAGAAAATAGTGTTCTCAGGATTCGTGATGGCCTGACGCTTGGCCACCTGCCCCACCAGCCTCTCGCCGCTCTTTGAGAAGCCGACAATCGAGGGCGTAGTGCGCGCACCCTCCTCATTCGCAATCACTTTGGGCTCCCCGCCTTCAAGGACTGCGACACACGAATTGGTCGTGCCAAGGTCAATACCAATAATCTTTGCCATGTTTGGGTTCCTGCCTGCCTGTAGAGTTTCTGACTCTAATAAGATGCACCATTGAGTGAGATAGTGTCAACTTTTCTTGATTGCTACCCCATAAAGTGCATCCCCGAACCTCCCCCCGCCTCAAACACCTCCACAATGCGAAACTTGCCCCTTGTCACCAATATCAGACTAATTTAGTCTCATTTTAAGTACGACATAAATAGTCGTATATTTCGGAGGACCAGCTTGCTTTTGAAGTCATTCAATGCTGTTCTAGGCCCATACTGTCTCGCCATCCTGCTTCCCTTCTTCCTCGTCCCCATCGCACCTGCGCAGGAAAAGCCCTACTTTGTCACCTACTCGCACGATCTCGAGGAGCCCGGCAACCTCGAGATTGAGACCAAAACCGCCCTTGCCCGGCCGGACGGCAGCAACCACTATGGAGCCACGGCCATGGAACTCGAGTACGGCACCCGGGCCTGGTGGACCAGCGAGCTCTACCTCGATGGCCAGGCCACGTCGCAGGATTCAACCCTCTATACCGGCTTCCGAATCGAGAACCGCCTCCGCCCCCTGATGACGGAACACCTCATCAACCCCGTCTTCTACGTGGAATACGAGAACACCTCCGGCGCCGACAAGACCATCCTCGAAGTCGTGGGACATGATGGCCAGTCCGATCTGGCCGTAGTCAACGGCGACGCCCGCCGCGAGCACCAGCACGAAGCCGAACTCAAGCTCATCCTCTCGTCCAACCTCAAGGCATGGAACATCTCTGAGAACTTCATCTCCGAAAAAGACCTGGGCCACGCACCCTGGGAGTTCGGTTACGCCGTTGGCGCTGCCCGCCCCCTGCGCAGCGCCGCCGGCGGGCGCGATTGCACCTTCTGCATGGAGAAGTTCACCGCCGGCGTCGAGGCCTACGGCGGACTCGGTGACACTTTCTCCCTCACCCTGCGCGACACCTCGCACTACATCGCCCCGCTCCTCGGCTGGCAATTGCCCCGCGGGACACGCCTCAGCTTTTCACCGGGATTCGGTCTCACCAGCACCAGCGTGGCCAGGGTCTACCGTGTCGGCCTGGCGTTTGAGCTCCCCCAGGTCGGCAACTGGTTCCACCGCGCTCGAGCAGGTGCCCAATGAAGCGACGCTGGTTTGGAATTCTCCTGCTTGCCTTGAGCGCCTCGCTCGCCGTGACCGCGGCTTCCAGTTCCCGCTGGGAACACGTGCCTGCCAAGGATCATCTGCGGCCCAACCCTCTGGCCGCCAATCCCAACACGATCAACGCCGGCGCGCTGGTCTACCGCGACCACTGCCAGCAGTGCCACAAGGCCAACGCCGAAGGGGACGGCCATAAGCGGCCTTCCCTGCGCAGCGATCGGATTCGCCGCGCCACCGACGGCGACATCGAGTGGTTCCTCCGCCAGGGAGACCTCGGCCACGGAATGCCCTCGTGGTCCAGTCTCCCAGAAGCCCAGCGCTGGCAAGTCGTCGCCTACCTCAAGTCCATCCAATGAATCAACCTTTGATTCAAACCGAGTGCCCGTGCCCCATCCATTCGACATCTTTTTGTCGAATGGGTGGGAAACCACGAACCTGACTACGGCACGGTCGGGTGTCAAGTCTTCAACTAGAATTCAGTTAACGCGGGAGCAGTTGAATGGGCGATGAGGCGAAGAGCTATGAGTTAGATTCGGGGAAGACAATATCGAGCCTCGACGATGTGCCTGAGATTGCGAAGATCGCGAAGCGGCAGCTTTTCTTAAATAAATGGTATCGACCCATCGCACTGGCATGGTGCCCCATCCATTCGACAGCTTTTCGTCGAATGGGTGGGAAACCACGAACCTGACTACGGCACGGCCGGGCGCGCCAGGTCTCAATTCCGAGACCTGGGAACTGAAGTCCCGCCGCCGGAAAACCCAACGCCTCGGCCGCGTGGATCTGCCAGGCAAAACTTCCTTACTTCCGAATAGTCCACGACACGCCCGGAATGCTGGAAACAGAACCAAAGAGACAAGTCGTCTGTCTTCCTTTTCGCCTCAGAACATTTCTACGGCGGGAAACTTGTCAGTTGAATCCTGCTTTGCATAGTCCATGTGGCGCAGATTCACTGGGGTCTGCGACTGGCCGTAGGAATACCATGTCCATCTCAGTGCCGTCGCACTGCCGATCCGAAACTGCTTCGCGTCGATCTCAACATCGATGGGATTCCACACAGCCAATACTTCGCCCTGATTGAAATGTATCTGCAGACAGTCGTCAGTTGCGTCGCACGAGACGACGACGTGCCAGTTATCATATGGCTTGCCAAACCATTCGCCCCAAAACCTAAGGGACCCACTCTTCACAATCGGGAGCATTTTCGAAATGTCCGCTGCCAGCTGTTTGCAGGATCGCACGATGCCAAAAGAATAATTCACCGGGCGCTTGTCATCTTGGATGTATTACCGTCCACTCGGAAGTAATCCCATTTTTTCGCCGTCTCACGTCGAACCTGGCAGAAGTCGGACTCGCACTGGCGCGGTCCGCGCCAACAGCCATGCTGTGGGGATCTCCCTTGCTGCCATCGCCCTGACCTCCATCACACCCTGCACTGGCCCAAATCATTTAGTCTCGACTGTTCCGGCAGCGATGACCACCGCCCAGGCCCAAGCCCGCTACCCGCTCACCCAGGGCGTGAATCCCTGGCTCGTCACCGTTTCCGTCATGCTCCCCACATTTATGGAGGTGCTCGACACCGCCATCGCTTCCGTGGCGCTGCCCTACATCGCCGGAAGCCTCTCCGCCACCAACTCCGAAGCCACCTGGGTGCTCACCAGCTACCTGGTCGCCAACGCCGTCATTCTGCCCGCCTCCAACTGGTTCGCTCGCCGCTTCGGCCGCAAGCGATTCCTGCTTATTTGCGTCACCATCTTCACCATCGCCTCGTTCTTCTGCGGAGCTGCGCCGTCCCTTTCGGTCATCCTCCTTGCCCGCGTGCTCCAGGGTGCCGGTGGAGGCGCCTTACAACCTCTGTCCCAATCCATCCTGCTCGAGAGTTTTCCGCCCGCCAAACGGTCCATGGCCATGGCTGCCTACGGCCTGGGAATCGTCGTCGCCCCGGTCCTCGGTCCAACCCTTGGCGGCTGGCTCACCGACACGTTCAGCTGGCGCTACGCCTTCTACATCAATATCCCCGTCGGCATTCTCGCCGTCATCCTCATCACACGCTTCATCCACGATCCGCCCTACATCAAAAACGCCAAAGTCGGCCCCTTTGACAACCTCGGCTTCGGCCTGCTGATCGTATGGACCGGCTGTCTGCAGGTGGTCCTCGACAAGGGTCAGGAAGACGACTGGTTCGCCGCCACTTGGGTTCGCTGTGCTGTGGTCGCCCTCGTCATTGCTCTCATCGGCTGGATCTGGCGCTCATGGACAAAGAAGAATGGCCTTGTCGACCTCCACGTCCTCAAGGACCGCAACTTCCGCACCGGCTGTTTTCTTATTGCACTTCTCGGGATGTGCATCTACATCACCATCGCCATCCTGCCCCTCTATTACCAGGAAGTCCTCGGCTACACGGCCTTTTCTGCCGGCCTCGTCGTTGGCCCGCGCGGCATCGGGTCCTTCATCGGCTCGCCGGTCATCGGCATCCTCGGCTCCCGCATGGACCCTCGCAAGCTTCTCTGCGTCGGATTCCTCGGCTTCGGCGTCTGCTCTTTCGTCTTCGGCACCGTCAACCTCGACATCGGCCCGTACACCTTGCTCATCCCCATCATGCTCACGGGCTTCGCACTCAGCTTCGTCTTTGTTCCTCTGGCCACCATGACCACTTCCACGCTCTCGCGTGAGGAGATGGGCAACGCCACCGGCCTCTTCAACATGCTCCGCAACATCGGCGGCTCCATCGGCATCGCCATGGCCACCACGGCCCTCATCCGCCGCGCCGCCCTCCACCAGACCGAAATCGGCGCCAACCTGGGACCCTCAAATCCCATCCTGCAGCAGAAGTCGGCCGCCCTCGCCGGCTATCTCGGCCACCAGTTCGGCCGCGCCCAGGGCAGGCCCGGCTCCATGGGCATGCTCTACGGCCTCATGCAGCAACAGTCCGCCCTCCTGGCCTATATCGATGTCTTCCGCTGGACAGCGGTTTTAGCCTTCTTCTGCGCCGGAGCCGTGTGGCTCTTCAAGAAACCCGAGAAGTACGCCGCCCCACCGCCCGGCGTGCATTGAATACATGGAACTCCGATGCAAATCGCTTGCCGGCGAAAAGAGAAGAGGTCCCCCCCTCACTGCCCGTCATCCGCATCCTCCCCATACGTCGGGTAAGGTTCCGGCGCCGCGCTCGTCGGCATCGTCCCCAGCGTCGCCAGGTCCGTCTGCACCTGCGCCCATCTCCGCGCATCCTTCTTGGTCGTGATCGGCGCCGCCGGATCGGCATAATACGCCTGGATTGCCTCCTTGATCCCCGGTGGAATCGGCAGCGTTGGCTGGCGCGTCAGCCGATGCAGCAGCCACGCATACGTCTTGTCCGTAAGCGAATAACCTCCCGGCTGCACCACGTATCCCGTATCCAGATCCCGGTTCGGCAGCGCAGGCCGCGCAGCCGTCGATGTACTTGGTGCGTCAGCCGGCGATCCTGAATCGGAGACCTGCCCGTGCGCAGCAACAAGCCGGGCCTTCGGATCCTCCGCTTTCGCCAGCGCAGCTCCATCGTGTGCCTTTGACGGCGGCGTAAACCGCGCCAGCCTCCGCCGCAACTCCGCAGTCGATAGCGCCAGGCTCTTCAGGTAATCCGCTTCCGTCACCACCGTCGGCCCCTTGATATCCACCAGCTTCAGCGGCCCTACCTTGGGCAGAATAAAAATCAGCCCCGCCAGCATGTAGGTACCAATCCCCGCCTTGCGCCGGTACGCCTGCCAGTCGTTCTCCACCGCCACGGTGGCAACTTCTTTTTCGATCTCCAGCGCTTCCGGCGTTTGGGGGTCCGCGGGCTCATGCTTGCGATGCAGAATCGTCAGCGCATAGGCGATGCGCGGAATAAACGCGCGCACCGCGAAGCGATAACCGCCTGCGTTGATGCGGCGCGCCTTCCTCCACCCAAAGCTTTCGCTCAATCCATAAGTCTGGTAATACGCCAGCGAAATCTGCCGCGTCGGCACTCCCAGCCCCACATGACGAAGAAATTGCAACGGCGCCATGCGATGATGTGCGATCTCGTCGATGTCAAAAGCAAACTCCGTTTGCACATGCTGGTGCT
Source organism: uncultured Acidobacteriaceae bacterium (assembly GCA_963780515.1). Lineage (GTDB taxonomy): Bacteria > Acidobacteriota > Terriglobia > Terriglobales > Acidobacteriaceae > Telmatobacter. The sequence continues at coordinate 79,836 of CAWACG010000012.1, read as the reverse complement.
TGCCCTCGGCGTAGTTCACCACCGGGCCGTACTTCGCGCGCAGCTCAGGAAACTCCACCGGAACCGCCTTGTTCGTTGCGTCCGAGTGCCCCACCGAGTCGCCGATATAGTGTGAAAGCGCGCCGATCGCGAACGCCAGCTCATTTGCATTCTTCGCGTTCCTGAACAGGCTCACCACAAAATCGCCCGTGCGCACGTAGTGCGTCAGGTTTGAAAACTCGCCGTCGCCAAACGGGTAGTAGCCAATGTCCTGAATCACGCATCCGCCATATGCGTAAGCCCGCGCGTGCTCGAGTTGCGCCGGCGTCAGGTTCGGATATCTGCTCAGCAACAGCGGAACGATGGAGTCTTTCCACGTCAGGTCGATCAGCTCTTCGTGGGTCAACAACGAATAGGCACGTGCTCTGCCACATGAAAAAAGCAAGAGCGCCAGCACCAGAATTGTTCCGAATCGCTGCAACACTACCTCATTTCAGTACCCTTGCAACATGCAGTGCGCAAGGCGATTGCGTCAGCCGCTTCGTCAAATCCCGAGGCCGGACTTGTCGTTCAACCCAGCAGTGGCAGGAACCGCCGGATCCGCTCGTCGTATTGTTCGATGCGTCCGCTGAGAATGTCGTAGTACCACCCATGCACTTCGAGCCGTCGCTCCGCCAATGCCCGCGTCACCGACGGCTGCGCTTTCAGGTTCAGAAACTGCGCCACCACGTTCCCGCGAATCAGCGATGCCAGTTCCGCGCTCGCCCCGTCCGCCTTGTTCTGCGGCTGCCGATGGGCAAACGCCGCCTCCACATGGTGCAGCCAGCGGCGCGCCTTGGGCAGCTTTTCAAGGCCCGCGCCGTCCAGTGCGGCCTTCATCGCGCCGCAATCCGAATGGCCGCACACGATCGCATGCTTCACCTTCAATACGTCGACCGCGTATTCAATCGTCGCCGTGCATCCGTCCACATCGTTGCCCGTCAAGGGCACCACGTTGCCCGCATTGCGCGTGATGAATAGATCGCCCGGCCCGGTGCCGAGAATCATATCCGGCACAATGCGCGAGTCGGAGCACGTAATGAAAAGCCACTCCGGCGCCTGCGACTCCGCCAGCAAATGAAACTGGTGCCGCCGCTGAGGAAACACCTCCGCCAGAAACTTCTTGTGGCCTTCGATCAACCGCTCCATGCGCGCCTCCGGCGGACTTTTGTCAGCACCTATTCGTAAGGGCTTGCCCTCAGCCTACCGCACAAGGGTCGGGGCTGATACCTTAATCCGAGACCGTTTTGCAAGCCATGACAACTGCTGAGAGATGGCAAAAATGAAACCGTTTCGAACCCTTCTTGGATGTCTTGGACCGCTGTTTATTTCGCTCGTGATCGGCGCGCAAGCGCAAACCGTCGACACCATCTCGCCCGACCTCAAATCCCGCGTCGATCGCATCGCCGAGCAAGTTTTGCTGCAGGCCGGCGTTCCCTCCGCCTCCGTCGCCATCGTTCAGCACGGCAAAATTGTCTATACCCACGCCTACGGACTCGCCCGCCTCGACCCTGCAACCCCCGCCACGCCGGATATGCGCTACTCCATCGGCTCCATCTCCAAACAATTCACCGCGACGGCCATCCTTCTTCTTGAGCAGCAGGGCAAGCTCTCTCTCGACGACCCCGTCGGCAAGTATCTCCCCGGCCTCACCGACGGCGGCAAAGTCACCATCCGCGAAATCCTCTCCCACACCTCCGGCTATCAGGACTACTGGCCCGAGGACTACCTCATGACCCCCATGATGAAGCCCACATCCGCGGAGGAAATTATCGACACATGGGCCAAAAAACCCCTCGACTTCGAGCCCGGCACCCAGTGGCAATACTCCAACACCAACTACGTCATCGCCGGCCTCATCGTCGAAAAAGTCTCCGGCCAAAAGCTCATGGACTTTCTCGAAGAACACATCTTTCGCCCCCTCGGCATGAAATCCGTCTATGACTCCGACCAGACAAAGCTCACCCAGGCCGACGCCACTCCCTACATCCGCGCCGCTCTCGGCCCCTTGCGCCTGGCGCCCAAAGAGGGCCGCGGTTGGATGTTCGCCGCCGGCGAGCTCGCCATGATCCCTTACGACCTCGCACTCTGGGACATCAGCCTCATGAACGAAACCATCCTCAAACCCGAGAGCTACAACGAAATGTTCACCGAGGTCCCTCTCAAGGACGGCAAAGGCACCGGCTACGGCCTCGGCGTCGAAATCAAGGATCGCAATGGCCTCCGCTCCATCGAACACAGTGGCGAAGTCACCGGCTTTGTCTCCGACAACGAAGTCCTCATCGATAACGGAGTCGCCGTCGCCGTTCTAACCAACCATATGGCCGGCGGCGCCGGCGAGATCGCGCAACTCGTTGCCGCCACCGTCGCCGGAAACCCCAATCGCTCCCCCGCCGAAAAGCAGGCCCTTGACATCTACCGCGGACTCCAGCAGGGCCGCATCGACCGCAGCCTCCTTGCGCCGAATCTCAACGACTACTTCTCCGCGCAGACCGTCGCCGACTTCCAGTCAAGCCTCGCGCCCCTCGGCGAGCCCCTCACTTTCCACCAGACCGCTGAAGAACTCCGCGGAGGCATGACCTTCCGCGCCTTCGAAATCGTCTATCCCGCCAGGCATCTCCGCCTCACCACCTACACCTACCCCAACGGCAAGCTCGAGCAGTACCTGATCGCACCGGCGGAATAGCTCCACTCTACCGGCGTAAACCCCGGCGCCCTCAATCATGGATGATCATTTTTGCGGCAAGCATGAAGAAGTCAGAAAATACCCTGCGCAATCGATTGTGCATTACAAAACCTTCTGGTAGCATCTCCTGAGCCGGGCGCTCTCTCTGCCCACGCTCCAGGAACGGTATCCCCGAAGGAGAAGCTGCGGATGAGAAACCTTATCCACATACTCTGTGCCACTGCGCTCTTCACTGCCGCCACCAGCAATGCGCTGGATATTGCCGCTACATGGCAAGGAACTCTTCCAGCCGGCGCAGACCAGCATCGCATCGTTGTTCAGTTCGCCAAGAATGCGCACGGCCACTGGGAGATCCCGGCCTGTTACGTCGAATTCCTCCACGATGACATTCACATTGATCTCCTTGCTCTGAATGGCTCTCATCTGAAATTCACCTTCAATGACGGGAAGGGCGCATTCGAGGGCAGAGTCAGCAGGGATCAATCCACCATTGCAGGCACGTGGACGTTCGACCATCACTCGCTGCCCCTCGAGTTGAAGCGCGTAACCAAACAAACAGCGTGGCAGGTTCCGTTTCAATATCAGTATCACTACAAAGATGTCACCTACCTTCGCCCATCGCCGGACGAGGCCAGAATTGCCTTCACGCCCAAGCTTGCACTCGACTATATGGAGCAAGGCGCAGTGGCCTGGACCGCAGAGTGGCAATGTGTAGCTTGCCATACCAACGGTTCCTACATGGTGGTGCGGCCCATGATGACTTCGCAACTGGGCCCGCCGAACAAGGCGCTGCGCGACTTCTTTGTTGCCACGCTTCAGCAGGAACTGGCAACCGGCCCCGCGGAGCAGCGACCTGAGCTGGATTCAACGCAGGCCGTCTACGTGGCGGCGGGGCTCGCGATATGGGACGCTCATGTCACACACCGCTTGTCGCCGGAGACAGCGGAAGCGCTCGCCATGATGTTCAAGCTGCAGCGGGCGGACGGGGATTGGACCATCAGCGACGACAACAATCCGCCCCTGGAATCGAATCGGTATCAGTTGGCCACAGTGGCCGCCAGAGCCGTGGGCAACGCGCCGGGTTGGCTGGCGAAGCAGCGAGGCACGCCGGTGGAGGCAAAGATCAATCTGCTCGAAACCTATCTGCGCGCAGAGGTCAAGTTGCAGGGCGACTACGATCGCGTTGACCTGCTCTGGGCCGCGTCTGAGCTGCCCGGCCTGATCGATTTGAAGCGAGAGCAGGAGTTGGTTGAGATGATTTCAAGGCGCCAGATGCCCGATGGCGGATGGTCGATCAGGACGTTTGCAAAGCCGGAAGAGTGGGGCAAAGGCAACCGGGCGGCCAAACTCAGAGCGGAACCTGAGTTCAACGCTCCCACCAGCGATGGGCATATGACCGGTCTCGCGATCATTGCCTTGCGCAAGGCGGGCGTACCGGCCGACGATCCGCGCATCCAGCGCGGCGTGAACTGGCTGCTCACCAACCAGCGGTCTTCGGGCAGATGGTGGACGCGGTCGCTGAATCGAGACGGCTGGCAGTTCATCACCTACAGCGGCACCGTCTATCCTCTGCTTGCGCTGGCCATGTGCGATGCCTTGCCCCCACAAACGACCCAGCTGCGGAATGGGGGCTTCTGATTTGTGGTCCACTGCTTCCGGCTCTTGGGGTCCTGGGGGTCAACGATTGCTTGATTCCAGCTGACCACCTGAAACGCCCTCTCCATCTTTCCTTTACACTTACATAGACCTATGTTTGAAACCCTTACAGACAAATTGCAGCGCGCCTTCAAGACTCTGCGCGGTCAGGGCACGCTCACTGAAGAAAACATCGCCGACGCTCTGCGCGAAATCCGCGTGGCCCTGCTCGAAGCCGACGTCAACCTCAACGTCGCCAACGACCTCATCGAGCACATCCGCGTCAAAGCCGTGGGAACTGAAGTCCTCACCGCCCTCTCGCCCTCCGAGCAGGTCATCAAGATCGTTCGCGACGAGCTCATCACCCTCCTCGGCAAAGACACGGCGCGCTTCAAATTCGCCTCCCAGCCGCCCACCGTCATTCTCATGGCCGGGTTGCAAGGCTCCGGCAAGACCACCACATCCGGCAAGCTCGCGGCCTGGCTAAAAAAGGGCGGCCATCGCCCCATGCTCGTCTCCGTCGACGTCTACCGCCCCGCCGCCCGCGAACAGCTCAAGGTTGTCGCCAAATCCATTGAGGCCAAGCTCTACGAAGGCGACCAGAAAGGCGAGACTGCCGGACCCGACTTGGTCGTTCGCCTCGCTTCCGAAGCCCGCCGCGAAGCACGCAACATGGGCTGCGACACGCTGATCGTCGACACCGCCGGCCGCCTCCACATCGACGAAGACCTGATGGGCGAAATGGAGCGGCTCAAAAAGCTCCTCAACCCCAGCGAAATCCTCTTTATCGCCGACGCCATGACCGGCCAGGACGCCGTCAACTCCGCCGCAGACTTCCACACCCGCCTCGGCCTCACCGGCGTCATCCTCACCAAAATGGACGGCGACGCCCGCGGCGGCGCGGCCCTCTCCATCCGCCACGTCACCGGCCAGCCCATCAAGTTCATCGGCGTCGGCGAAAAGCCCGACGCCTTCGAGCCTTTCCATCCCGACCGCATCGTCGGCCGCATCCTCGGCATGGGCGACATGATGTCGCTCATCGAAAAGGCCGAGTCCACCCTCGACCGCAAAAAGTCAGAGGACCTCGCCAAAAAAGCGCTCCTCGGCGACGGCTTCTCGCTCGAAGATTTCCGCGATCAGCTGCTCCAGATCAAGAAGATGGGCTCCATGGAATCCATCCTCAAAATGATGCCCTCGGTCGGCCCTTTCGCCGGTCTCCAGCAAGCCTCCAAGAACATCGATGAAAAGCAGTTCACGCGCCTTGAAGCCATCATCAATTCAATGACTCCAAAAGAACGCCGCAATCACGAAATCATTAGCGGCACCCGCCGTAAGCGCATCGCCAAAGGCTCAGGCACTGAGGTTTCAGACGTAAACAATCTCCTCCGCCAATACGCCCAGATGGCCAAAATGTTCAAGCAGATGGGCAAAGGCGGCATGGCCGCAAAGATGATGCGCGGCGGCCTAAGCGGCATGGGCATGGGCGGCAAACAACGCTTCGGGCGATAGGCGAGTAAACAAGAGCATGACCCCCCTCCAAGACCAACTCGACGAGATCACCGCCAACACCCGGCATCTCGTCCAGGCGGAACGCCTCGAAGTCGGCGAGCGTGCTGTAGCCGAGCTCTTCACCTCCGGCATCGAAGAGCAAATCCTGCCCGTCGGCGCCATCGCTCCCGAGTTCGCGCTCAAGGACGCCAACAACAAGCTCGTCCGCTCCGCCGATCTGCTCGCCCTCGGGCCGCTGGTCATCAAATTCTTTCGCGGCCGCTGGTGCCCCTATTGCATGACCGAGCTCGAAGCATGGCGCGATCTCTACGGACAACTTCGCGAGCACAACGCGCTCTTCGTCGCCATCGGCCCGCAAAGCCAGCGTCAGAGTGACTTCATGGCCGGACAGCATGGCCTGCCTTTTCCCGTCCTCACCGACACCGAAAACGCAATCGCCGAGAAGTTCGGCCTCGTTTACACCGTCCCCGCGTACCACCGCGACTACTACCTCTCCATCCTCGTCAACATCCCTTTCGTCAACGGAGAGAAATCGTGGCGTCTCCCATTGCCTGGCACGTATGTCCTCAGCCGCGAGGGCCGAGTCGTCTTCGCCGAGGCGCACGCCGACTTCCGCGTCCGCCCCGAGCCGGAAGAAGCTCTCTCCGCTGCCTTCGCGCTCTGCGGCCGCTAGCCGCCGTTTCCCTACCGATTTTCTGAAGGAGCGTTCTCAGCCGGCGCAGCTTGAGGGTCTAGCTGCCGCCCTCTTGTATTGCAGATTCAGGATGCTCAGTTGGTACCCGCTCCGATTCGGATACTTCAGTGAGTCCGGGTCCTTGGGCAATTCCTTCGGCGCCAGCAGCCGCCATGCTTCCGGTGCCTGCCACGGGTCGTAGCCCGCGTCTTTCATCAGCGCCAGCGCCATCCGCCCGCGCTGCTCCTGCATCTTTATTTCAATCTCGTGTTGCATCACTCCCACCCCAACATCGGTGGCAAGATCAACCCCGGGAGCAAACGCCGACGCAACATATCCGGCAATCTCAATGCCGAGCATGTCGCGGTACTCCGCCAGCACCCTCGCCGAGCGCACCTGCAGATAAAATGCCACTCCGTCGGCCAGCAGCGCGGCCAGTTGATCGTCATTTTTCAGGCGCTCCACCACCTGCCGCGGCACCAGAATCAGTCCGTCATTGCAGAAAATGTCCGAACGAATCTTCTTCTCATCCACTGCATAAAACCGGAAAGGAATCTTCCCTGGATCGCCGGATGCCAACTGGCGCTGGAACGCCGGAACCACAAGCGCCCCCACCCGTCCGCACCCGTTGCTGCAATTCCAGGTCCGCGGGAACCGTGTGCCATCCGCAATAACCGCCTGCGTCGCTATACCTCACCTTGGTATGCAAGCTCATCAGGCGGCCATCCGCATCCAGCAGTTGTGGCTTTGAGAATCCGCTCTCGTCTTGATAGGCCCGCATGGCAGCGAAATTCGCCCTGGCCTCTTTCGCATTTCCCTTTCGCGGAGCGAAAAACTCCACCCGCGTCGCCACCACCTCTGCTGTCTTATCCCGTTTTCCCGTGTAGCGAATCCAGATTCCCGTATCCACATCGTCCAGCGATTTCAAATCGCCGTGATACGAAATCTTTGTTGCAGAGGTGACGCGGATCCGAAATCCGTCTGCCTGAAACACCGGCTCTGCGCCGCCGCGGATCACCGTATCGATTTCGCCGAATCCATCCAGCTTCTTGTCCGGATCGTCGCGAAAAAGCACTTCGTCCGCATGTACGCCGTCTCCCGCCTTCGTACCGATCACCTGCACAAAAGCGCCCATCTGCACCTCAGCGCGCATCGGGCTGTCAATGCTCGGCGTCTTGTCGCTGGCCCGCCCGTAGCGCGTCTCCGCCGTCACGGTTACGTGGGTTCGGTTCACATCGAATCCCGCCGGAAGATGAACGGATGTAATGTATCCCTCGACCGCCAGGCCCGGCGTCTCCTGCGCGCCTGCGCGCATTCCAAGCGCAAAGACCGCTGCAATCACCAGCCCCCGGAACAAAACGGGATGAGTGATCCTCTGAATTGCAGTCCAACCAGTCACGCACCGCTCCTGCTATGGATCAGAATCTGAATCTGGCTCGACCAGTTTAGCGCAGGTGTGTCCCGGCCGATCTTCAATTCCAGCGCGTAAGTAATAACTCGGCCTTTGGCAGACTAACTCCGCGCAGCTGAAACACCTTACTCCGCGCTAACTCGCCTGAAAGAAGCTTTACCCCGGACTTGGGAATCGAAAACACATCTGCGAGAAATGCGATCAGCGCCTCGTTTGCCCGCCCTTCAACCGGCGGAGCCTGCACGGCGATCTTCAACTGAGCCGTATTGCCCTCGCCGTAGACACCCACAATCGCCGTCTTCTTCGCGCCCGGCTGCGCGCGCACCGCCAGCGTCACTCCACCGGCTCGCCGCCCGCAGCATCTCGCCGCTCATTCGGCCGGTCCCGCCCACGGCGCGCGTTTTCCAAACAGCGCCGTGCCAATGCGAATCCGCGTCGCGCCTTCTTCAATTGCGATCACAAAGTCCCCGCTCATCCCCATCGACAGCACTTCCAGATTGAGCCGTCGATGCGTCGCCGCCCACTTGTCCCGCCAAGTACGCAAGCCGCGAAAACACGCCCGCGTCACATCCTCCGCCACGCCCCACGGAGCAATCGTCATCAGCCCCTGCGCGTGCAAATGCGGCAGATCGGGCAATCGCTCCAGCAACCGTCCCGCTTCATCCGACTCCGGCTCCAGCCCCGCCTTCGTCTCCTCTGGGCTCAGCTTCACCTCGATCAGTATCGGCAGCCGTTTGCGCAGCTTGCCCGCCGCCTCGTTCAACCGCTCCGCCAGGCGCAGCGAATCCACCGAGTCCACCGCGTCAAACAACTCCACAGCCCGCGCCGCCTTGTTCGACTGCAAATGTCCGATGAGGTGCACAACGATGGGAACATCCGACGCGGCATTGCTGCCGTCCGCCCGCAACGACGCAAGCTCAGGCGCTTTCGCCGCAAACTCCTGCACGCGATTTTCCCCAAACAGCTTCAGCCCCAGCGCCGCCGCCTCGGCAATCGTCGTCGCCGGATACGTCTTCGACACCGCCATCAATTCAACGTCGCCGCGCGCGCGGCCCGCGCGCAGGCAAGCCTGCTCGATCGCTTCTTCCAGCTTTTCAAGGTTTTCTTCGAGCGACGTCATTGCGATGAACCAACACGCGTGCGGGCGCTTTCCAACCGCCCCGTCACCGGCACGTGCTCTGCCGCCATCGCCATCCCAAAGCGCGGCATGTTGGCGTAGATGCACTCGAATTGCCCCCGCGCCACCAGGTAGGTCTCATGCCAGATACCCACTGAACCGTCGCCGCCGATGCGCCGATTGAACTCCGCCCACGCCGGCAGATGCTTCGCATCGCGTGCATGCGCGTAAGCATGCAGATGCTCAAAGCTGCGCCAATATTGAACCGTCGCTACCCCGCGCCAGTAGATCATGAACTCCGCATGCAAGAATCCGAGCGCCGGGTTGCGCTTGAGTTCGGCGATCATCGGCGGCATCGCCCGCGCCACTTGAATCCAGCTGCGCAGCGCGAAAATCCGGTTAACACGCATCCCAATCAGAAACACCACGAACGGCTCGTCGTTTTTCGCCGTGTAGCGTCCGGGAAAGATAGATGCCATGGCATCGCTCCTGCGTGCGTCCGCCTCAGTGCCCTTGCGCCTCTAAGAACTTCTCCGCCTCCAGCGCCGCCATGCAGCCCGACCCCGCCGCCGTAATGGCCTGGCGATAGCGCCGGTCCTGTACATCTCCGCAGGCATAAACGCCAGGAACCACTGCGCCATTGCGCATCGTCAGCACATTCCCCGTGGTCTTGATATAGCCTTCATCATCCAGGTCAATCTGGCCGTTGAACATCTTCGCGTTGGGCTCGTGGCCGATTCCCAAAAACATCGCTTCTACGTCCAGCGTGCTCGTCCCGCCGTGGTTCACATCGCGCAGCCGCAGCCCCTTCACCGCCTTGTCCTCCACGCCCAGCACCTCATCCACGATTGTGTTGGTACGCAGCTCAATGTTGGGATGTGCCGCCGCGCGCTCCAGCATAATCTTCGAAGCGCGAAACGCGTCGCGCCGATGCAGCAGCGTCACCTTCGACGCAAATCGCGTCAGGAACAGTGCCTCCTCCATCGCCGAGTCGCCGCCGCCCACCACCGCAATCGGCTTGCCGCGAAAAAAGAATCCGTCGCAGGTCGCGCAGCTTGAAACCCCGTGCCCGATCAGCGCCTGCTCGCTCGGCAGTCCCAGCCAGCGCGCGCTTGCACCCGAAGCCACAATCAGCGTGCGCGTCGAGATCTCCCCCGCCGAGGTCTGCAGCCGGTACGGATGCACTTTCAGATCCACTGAGCTTAGATGGGCCATCTGAAAGGTCGCGCCAAAACGCGCCGCCTGCTTCTTCATGTTTTCAATCAGCTCTGGCCCCTGGATGCCATCCGGCCACCCCGGAAAATTCTCCACCAGCGTGGTGATCGAGAGCTGCCCGCCCGGTTCATGGCCTTCCAGCACCAGCGGATTCAGACCGGCGCGTGCGGTATAGATGGCTGCGGTCAGCCCGGCGCAGCCGGAGCCGAGGATTACGGCGTCGCGTGTCTCAGTCATTGGGTTTCCCGTTTCGATTGTAGAATGCAGTGCTCGCCCCGCACCCGAATCCCGGGTACCTTATTCTTCCTTTTCTCGCGAGGCTTGAAGGCGCGCCGCATCATTCACCATCTTAGATAAGATGATGCACATGGCAAATCTGACTCTTATCTACGGAATGCGGCTGCTCCCCGAGGGCGAGGTCACCGAGATCAATGATGCCACCCTCAAGCTCGCCAACGGGCACGAAGCCCACGTCACCATGCACATGCTGGAGGGCTCGCGCGAGCAGATTGAGAAGCAGCTCAGGCAAAGCCTCGAGGCGTTCTTTGACTTCTACCCAGAGATTTGACGCTCGGCTAAAGTGCGGACAAGTGGCAACCCTCGCCGGCCACGCTTATTGAACTGCCGCTACCGGCTGTTTGTCTGCAATTCTCGCCGAGGTCTTCGTTGCAGCCGCCTTCGATTTCGAGCTGCTTTTTACCCGCAGATTGTCCAGAGCATAGTCGATATAGCGCGGTTCATAATGCGAAGTCTGGCCCATGAAACGACAGGTCGCCACAACCTGGTCCACCACAAATCGCGGCATGTAGGCGGCCATGTCCATCTGCTTCTCATAGGTGAGCTTGTGCACTACGTAGTTGAAAACTTCGTCAGCCAACGCCATCCCTTGTTTCTCGCTCTCGATAGCGAAAATTCGCTTGAAATTCTCCAGGGTTGGCGCTCCCACTTCAATCTTGTAAGGCAGGCGGCGCAGGAATGCCGGATCCATCAGGTCCTCAGGTTCCAGGTTGGTTGAGAAAATGATCAGTTCCTCAAAAGGAATACTGAAGCTCTTGCCGGTATGCAGCTTTAGATAATCGATCTTGCTCTCCAGCGGCACAATCCAGCGATTCAACAGGTTGGTCGGACTCACCAGCTGGCGGCCAAAATCATCGATGATGAAGCAGCCCCCCAGTGCCTTCACGTGCAGCGGCGCTTCATAGTAGTGGCCCGTTTCGTCATAACGCAGATCGAGCATCTCCAGCGTCAGCTCGCCGCCCGTGACCACAAAGGGCCTCTTGCACGGCACCCAGCGCGCATCGTAGTCCTCGCGGCGCAGCACTGAGATTTCACCGTCATCGTCCATCTGCGTCCGGTCTAGTTGAGTGTGAATGCTGGGGTCATGCACCCGGATGATCTGCCCTTCGACAACCACCGCGTAGGGAACGTAAATCACGTCGTGAAAGATGCTCGTGATGCGCAGCGCTGTTGAAGTCTTCCCGTTCCCCGGCGGCCCGTACAGCAGAATCGCCCTGCCCGAATTCAATGCCGGACCGACCTGCTCGATGATGCTTTCCTCAAACGTCAGGTCCTTCATCCCATTGCGCAGGCGCTCCATGGTGATGAGTTCGTTCGTGAGCTTTTGCAGACTCACCTGGTCGTTGAATTCCTCCAGCGTCACGGGCGCGGGTCCGGTGTAGTGCAGGCGAGAAAGCGCATCCAGCGTCCAGCGGCGTCCCTCTTCGGTGAAGGCATAGCTCAAGTCAATCGGATTGTCGGCATAACGGGATCCAAGATTCTGCAGCAGTTGCCGATTCACTGCCAGTTGCACCAGCTCAACCACGATGTGATAAGGCAGCTTGATGGCATCTACGAACTGCCTGGTCGTCTCCAGCCGGTCCCGATAGATGAGCTTCATCAACAGGCCCATCAGGTCCACTTCATCAATTCCCGTCGATTTGATGTCTGCAGGCTCACGCGGAATCCGATGCAGAAAGGATTCCAGTCGCTCCTGCGTGATGGCTCCAAGAGCGATGAGGTTGTCGCCCAGGCGGCCGCCCTTCTCCGTCAGGCGCGTCAGCGCCTTGGCTACGTCGTCCTCCGTAACCAGCTTCGCACGAATCAGCAAATCACCCATTCGAAGTCGAGTAGCGATGGCGTCCTCCTTGGTACGTCAATCCTTGTCAGTTCCATTGCCGGGCATTCGGGCCGCGTGTCGAGCCAAAAGTAACAACACGTCACCAGAAGGGAAGATCGGCTAACTAGTTATTCTACCTAAGAATAGAAACATCGGAAAAACTTAAGTAACTTCTCCTAACTGCCGGATACACCACCGTACCCAACGCCAAATCTCGCCTCCCGCGCTCGTCGCCGGCCCCTCCATCCGCCCTCCCGCCAGGTTCCAAATGAGAAAGTTCTCAGCTTTGCGGCCGCAAAAAAGGGCTCGCACGTGCAGCATTCCGGCGTTCGGAGTGCTTCACGTGTTCCATTTCCTCTGCCCCTGCAGGCAACGCATCGCGGCCAGCTTCGTCGGATTGGCGCTCGTCCTCGCGCCCGCGGCGGCCCCGGCCGGCGGCCCCAAATTTGTTGCCGGAGTCAGCTTTTTCAATCCCGCCGTCGTCGGCCTGCCCGTCCACTGGGCCGGCGGAGCGGTCAATTATTACGTCGATCAGGGTCCCCTCAATAGTCAGATCGCCAATCAGCAGGCCACCGCAATGGTCGACGCGGCCGCCGCGCTTTGGAGCGCAGTGCCCACCGCCGCAGTCACGCTCACCAATGCCGGCTCGCTCAACGAGGATGTCAGCAGCTCCAACATCGTGGCCGGCAATGCGGTCATCGCCCAGCCTTCCGATGTAGCGCCTTCGGCCACCGCCTACCCCCTCGGCATCATCTTTGACGCCGACGGCTCGGTCATCAATGCCATCTTCGGTGCCGGCGCCAGCGACCCCACAAGCTGCCAGAACAACGGTGTCATGGTCTGGCTCGACAACATCAATCCCGACGCCACCATCTCCCACGCGATCATTGTGCTCAACGGACTGTGCGCCGCCACCGCGAATCAGCAGGCCATGATGAGCTATGAGCTCGAACGGGCCTTCGGTCGCGTCCTTGGTCTCGACTATGCCCAGGTCAATCCCGGCGCACTCACCAACGGCGAGGTCAACGGAACCCTCGGCTGGCCGGTCATGCAACCCCTCAGCGGCGTCTGCAGCTCGGGCGGCGGCGTCTGCATCCCCAATCCCTCAGTGCTTCGCTACGACGACATCGCTTCGCTCAATCGCATCTACCCCATCACGCCCGTCAACCTGGCCAGCTTTCCCGGCAAGCAGCTCACCGCCGACCACACCGTCTCCATCCAGGGCGCGATTACCTTCCCTGCCGGCACCGGCATGCAGGGCGTCAACGTGGTGGCGCGCCCTCTCGACGCCAACGGCAACCCGCTCTACCAATACTCGGTGACATTCGTTTCAGGCGGCTACTTCAACGGCAAACACGGCAACCCCGTCACCGGCTGGTCCGATTCCAACGGCAATCTCCTCACTCGATGGGGCTCGAACGACGCCACGCTGCAGGGCTACTTTGACCTCCGCTATATGCCCCTGCCTCCCGGCATGACAACAGCCACTTACCGTGTCACCTTCGAGGCCGTCAATCCGCTCTACATGCAAACAGAGTCGGTCGGTCCCTACATCGACGGCACGCCCTCGCCCTCCGGCACGCTGCCCACCCTCACGGTCCCATCATTGTCCGCCGGCTCATCGCAAACCCTCTCCGTCAACATTCCCGACGCAGCCACCGGCGGCTACCAGGACGCCATTGCAACCGAAGCCTCGCCCCGCATGCTGCCGCCAGGTGGTCAATGGGTGGGCCGTCTCAGTCAAGTCGGCCAGACCGACTGGTTCATCTTCCCCGTCCGCGCCGGCCGCACCTTTACCGTCGTCACCCAGGCATTGGACGAGAAAGGCGTTCCCACCGAAACCAAGGCCCTCCCTGCGCTAGGGGTCTGGGACGCTTTCGATCCCATCGGCTCCGCATCGGTCGGATCGTCGCCGGGTCTCAACGGTTGGGCCACCGGCGAAACCTGGCTCCGCGTCGGCGTTTCAGCCGACGATGTGGTCCGCCTCGGCATCGCCGACATGCGCGGCGATGGCCGCCCCGACTATGCCTACATCGGCTGGCTGCTCTACGCCGACACCGTCGCACCCGCGCGCCTGCCCTCCAACGGTGGCCCCATCGTGATTCACGGCATGGGATTTCGCCCTTCTGACACGGTCCTGGTCGGCGGCCAGTCCGCCCTCGTCACCAGCATCTCGCCCAATGAAATTACCGCCATCGCCCCCGCCGCCGCTCCCGGCCTCACCGGCTCGGTCGATGTCGAAGTCGACGACCTGCCCATCTTCTACGCCGCCGCCATCCTCTCCGGCGGGGTCAGCTACGACGCCGGCACAGGCGATTCGCTCTCTCTCATCACGGCTCCGGCCAATACAGTTCCCATGGGAGTGCCCATTCCCTTCACCGTCGCCGCGTTCGCACCCAACCTGGCCCCTGCAGGCGGCCTCACCGTCACCTACACCGTCACCGGGGGCACGGCCACCCTCGGCTGCGGACTCTCCGTCTGTCCCGTCAGCGCCACCGGCGACGGACGCGCCTCCGTCAACATCACGGCGACAGGTACAGGCCCGGCTGTTGTAGCCGCCTCGCTCAGCAATGGAGCCAGCCTCCAGGCACACTTCATCGGCGGGACTCCACCCACCCTCACCGCGCTCACTCCCGCACTCTCCGTTGCCGCCGGCTCCACGGTGAACTGGACCGCCCAGGCCCTGGTGCTCAACAACGGCGTCCCCATGAGCGGGCAGTCCGTAGCCTGGCAATCCGCATCCGGCATCAGCGTCCCCGGCAACAGCCCCGCCGTTTCCAACAGCAGCGGCATCGCCAGCCAGTCCATCGCCGTGGGCCCGCTCGCTGAAGGCCAGCAGGCCACCTCCACTGCCTGCGTCAACGGCACCACCCAATGCGCCGCCTTCACCGTCATCGGAGCCCGGACCGAGTATGCAGTCCTCGAGCCCGTCTCCGGCACCGCACAAAGCATCTCCGTTTCAGGAACACCCGCCCAGATCGTGCTCCGTCTCCGCGACATGAACGGCAACCCCATGGCCGGCGGCACAGTCACTCTTTATCAGGCCCTGTACGCGTGGTCGCCGCCCTGCCCGCCGCATGGCCGCTGCGGTTCTTCCGAACTTCTCGCCACACAGTCCTCCGCGGCAATTTCGGCCGTCGACGGCACAGTAATCTTCACTCCGGCATCGCTGCCCGGCGTCGCGACCAACCTCTCCGCACTCGCCGCATCCGGCAACACGAGCACTCAGGCCATCGCCATCGAGCAGCATCCCTGAGTGCGTGGTGCGTGTCCCCGCTCTCGTGCATCAATAGAGAGAGCCGTATTCAGATCAGAGCGAGGCCCAATTGAGCGATCCCGCCACTTCCCCACAGCCCCCAGCGCCGACCCGCCGCCCTCGCGTCGTTATCGTAGGCGGCGGCTTTGCCGGTCTCCATGCCGCCAAGTCCCTGGCCCATCTGCCCGTCGACGTCACCCTCGTCGACCGCCGCAATCACCACACCTTCCAGCCCCTGCTCTATCAGGTCGCACTGGCCGTGCTTTCTCCGGCAGACATTGCCCAGCCCATCCGCACCATCTTCCGCCACCAGGCCAATATTGAAGTCCTCATGGACGAGGTGACAGCGATCGATGCAACCGCATGCCAGGTCGGCCTCGCCTCCGGCACCCGGCTCACCGGCGACTACCTCGTCCTCGCCACCGGAGCCACCCACTCCTATTTCGGCCATGACAATTGGGAACCGCTCGCGCCCGGCCTCAAGTCCATCGAGGACGCCCTCGAAATACGCCGCCGCGTTCTGCTTGCCTTTGAACTGGCCGAGCGCCAGATGCAGGAACACGGCTGGCATCCGCCACTCAACTTCGTCGTCATCGGCGGCGGTCCCACCGGCGTCGAGCTGGCAGGCGCCATTCGCGACATCTCCCAGCTCTTTATGCGCCACGACTTCCGCCACATCGACCCCGCCAAAGCCCGCGTGCTCCTTCTCGACGCCGGCCCGCGCGTCCTGGCCGCCTATCCGCCCGATCTCTCCGCCAAAGCCGAAGCCGCTCTCACCCATCTGGGCGTCGAAGTCCACACCCACACCCCCGTCACCGGCGTCGGGCCGGGATGGGTCGAGGCCGGCGGCAACCGCATCGACTCCGCCGTCACCCTCTGGGCCGCCGGTGTGCAGGCTTCGCCCCTTGGCAAGCTGCTCAATTTGCAACTAGACCGGCGCGGCTGCGTCCCGGTCGACGACCGCCTCAACCCCCAAGGCCTGCCCAATGTCTTCGTCCTCGGCGACCTCGCCCACCTCGAGCAGGACGGGCGCCAGGTCCCCGGCGTCGCCCAGCCCGCCATGCAGATGGGCGACCACGTGGGCCAAATGATCGCCGCCGACCTGGCCCATCGCCCCCGCCCCGCCTTCCGCTACTTCGACAAGGGCGACATGGCCACCATCGGCCGCATGGCCGCAGTCGCGAAAGTCGAGTGGCCTTTCAAAGCCCATTGGAGCGGCTTTCCCGCCTGGGTCACGTGGCTCACCGTCCACATCTTCTTCCTCATCGGATTCCGCAACCGCATCTCGGTCTTTAGCACCTGGATCTGGTCCTACTTCACCTTCACCCGCAGCGCCCGCCTCATCACCGGCGACCAGCGCCTCCCCGGCTGGCAAAACCAGATCGACGCCGGCCCAGCCAAAGAATCCGCAGATACAATCTCTCGCTCGTGACTTCGGGTCGTTCGGTCAAGGTCTGCACGTTCTTTGGCTAGAAGCTAGAGGCTAGAAGCTGGAGGCTCCGTCTCGTCCTCTGTCGGTTAAACTAAGAAAGACATGCTCGACCTGAATTTTGTCCGGGGCAACCTGGAAAAAGTAGAAGAAAAACTCCGCGCGCGCGGTGCCAATCCGGCCATCCTCCTCGGTGATTTTCGCGCCCTCGACCGTAACCGCCGCGATGCCATCACCATGGCTGAGCAATTCAAAGCACGGCGCAACGAGCTCAGCCAGCAGGTCGGCGCTTTGAGACGAGCTGTCTCTCCGCCAGCTAGAGAAATGAGTAACCTACCCGCACACGAAAAGATTGCGCGGTCTGTCAAAACCTCTGAGGAGTTTGAGGCTCGGCCAGATGTTGCTGCTCTAATGGCAGAGACGCGCGCCCTGAAGGATAAACTCGATGAGCTCGACAAGTCGGCCGCCGGCTTCGATGAGCAGATGCGCTTCTCCCTCGCCAGCATTCCCAACCTCACCCGCGACGAAGTTCCCACCGGCACATCGGAAGCCGACAACGTCACCGTAAAGACCTGGGGCGAAATTCCCGCCTTCGACTTCACCCCCAAGCCCCACTGGGAACTCGGCGAAGCCCTCGGCATTCTCGACCTCGAGCGCGCCGCCAAGCTCAGCGGAGCCCGTTTCGCCGTCTATATGGGCGCCGGCGCCCGCCTGGAGCGCGCCCTCATCAGCTTCATGCTCGACCTGCACACCACCAGGCACGGCTACACCGAGGTCCTGCCGCCCTTCATGGTCAACAGCAAAAGCCTCTTCGGCACCGGCCAGCTTCCCAAGTTTGCCGAAGACCTCTTCCGCTGCTCCGACGCCGACGCCGAGGCCGCTGCTCGAGGCGAGTTCAAAGACAACGACCATTGGCTTATCCCCACCGCCGAGGTCCCCGTCACCAACCTCTACCGCGACGAAATCCTCGACGAAGCCCGCCTGCCCATCCGCCTCACGGCCTACACGCCCTGCTTCCGCGCCGAGGCTGGAGCCGCAGGCAAAGACACCCGTGGCATCATTCGCCAGCACCAGTTTCAAAAGGTTGAACTGGTCAAGTTCACCCGCCCTGAAGACTCCGACACCGAGCACGAACGCCTCACCCGCGACGCCGAAGAAATCCTTGAGGCTCTCGGCCTCCCCTATCGCCGCGTCCTGCTCTGCACCGGAGACACCGGCTTCTCCTCCGCCAAAACCTACGACCTCGAGGTCTGGCTCCCCGGTCAGCAGCTCTATCGCGAAATCTCTTCCTGCTCCAACTTCGAGGCCTTTCAGGCGCGCCGAGCCAACATCCGCTTCCGCCCTGACGGCCCCAAAAGCAAGACCGAGTTCGTGCACACCATCAACGGCAGCGGCCTCGCCGTGGGTCGCACCTGGCTCGCCATTCTTGAGAATTACCAGCAGGCCGACGGCTCCGTCGTGATTCCGGAGCCCCTGCGCTCTTACATGGGCGGCCTCGAAAGGATCATCAGGTAAAGGCAGTATGAACAAGATCCTGAAAAGCTACTTCTACTGGACCTACTCGCGCGGAACCTTCCACTACGACGTGATGGTGACGCTGATCCTGCTCTTCATCTTCGTCACTCCGCATCTGTGGGACTACGGCGACAAGCCTTCCCGCGCTTCCGGCCCCGCGCATCCCATCCAGATCGTCGGCGACGGCAGCCACGGAGTCATCGTTTCCCTGCAGGCCTCCGACGTGCACCATTCCTCAGGGCGCTTCAGACCGCGAAGTCAAGAAGGCCCTGCGCCAGGCCATCGAGCCCGTCACCAGCGATTCCGTTTACGTCGAGCGCTGGGAGACAGCCCGGGACGCCCAGGGAAATCTGGTCTGGAAAATCTGGGCACACCGCTGAGGCTTTGCGCTCCTTCTCGCGCGCCGTCGCATCCAACACAGCAAGGACATCCATGCATCTGAGTCGAAAACTCGCGCTTCCCGCACTCTTCGCGTTCCTTCTGCTCCCGGCCCTCGCCCGTGTCAACGCGGCCGACGACCTGCAAAGAGTTCTGCACCAACTCGACGTTGCCGCCGCCGGCTTCCACACCACCTCTGCCGATTTTGAATTCGACTCCGTGCAGACCGATCCCTTTCCCGACACCGATGTGCAGAAGGGCCAGGTCTTTTACGAGCGCGAGGGCAAATCCTTCAAGATGGCCGCCCACATCCGCGAAGTCAACGGCAAGCCGGTCCCCAAGGTCTACACCTACGCCGACGGCGTCTTCAAGCTCGACGAGCCCATGATCGATCAGGTAACAACCTTCAAGAAGGCCGGCAAGTTCGAGAGCTACGTCATGCTCGGCTTCGGCGCCAGCGGCAAGGACCTCGCCGATAAATGGGACATCAAATACCTGGGCCAGGAGCCGATCGACGGAGTCAAGACCGACAAGCTCGAACTCGTCGCCAAGGATCCCACTGTGCGCAGAAACCTCCCCAAAGTCACCATCTGGCTCGACCCCGAGCGCGGCATCAGCCTCAAGCAGGTCTTCGACGAAGGTCAGGGCCAGTCACGCACCTGCCACTACTTCAACATCAAGGTCAACCAGTCCCTGCCCGGCGACGCCTTCAAATTCAAGACCGACAGCAAGACTCAGTTCATCGACCGCTGACCGCATTTCACCGCGCTCTTCCACGAACCCGGCCTTCCGTCCATTCCGCGCGTTCGGCGTGAACACGCGAAGTGCTCCGCGCCTCAAGCCCGCGTGCGCGAGAACGCGACAATCCTGCTGTAAGCCCCGCCAATCGCAACCCCGCCCAGCGCAAACAGCATGGGAAAGCACTCCAGCGTGTAACGTGCCTCCGGCGCAACGACGGTGAGCAACAGCACGCTCCGCAGCACCATGTACGCCAGCATCCATTGACCACATCTTCGGCCGCAGGCACATTCCCGCAATTCCCAGCACAAGATAAAACGCATTCAGCCCCGCGTAGAACCAGCTGAACCGCGTCTCCGCATTGTGATGTGCGTAGACCCACCAATCCAGATCGATGGGCAGGTTCTCCACTCGCGGACGCAGCCACATATCGGCCACTCTCCCCAGCGGCAGCTCAACGTAGGTTCGAAACGGGTGCGCGGCCGTTCGTTCCTCGGCCAGCCGCTCAAAGCGCGCGTCCATCTCCGGCGTCAGGTTGTATCCGTTGTTGTTGTACTCCGCCGCCAGCGCCGCCGTTTCCGCATACTCGCTCTGTGTGTCGAATGCCCTGCTGGGCAGGTCCCGAACATCGAGCTCATCGTCCGGCACATTCCAATACACCTCGTATGTCGAAACAAAATCCAGGCTCCACGTCTTCACCCAGTGGTCCCACCCCGGTGTCGTCGGGTCTCCCGGATCGGTTGCCGACTCCGGAACCAGCGGTTGCACCACGTGAAACACCTGCCAGTTGCGCCATGTCCATATCCCGAACGGCGTCAGCGCCAGCAGTCCGCACACCACCGCCATCCTTACCCACCGCACAGCCGCCGCCTTCGCTCCGCTTCGCACTCCTGCCAGCAACGCCGGTGCCAGCGCCACCGCCGCAAGCGCGCCGTCCGGCCGCAACAATGCAGCGTACGTCACCGCAAACGTGAACCAGAGCGCTGCATCCCCATCCCGGCTTTTCCGTGAACCGCGCCGCAGCCCACAGCGCCAGCGCCAGCACAAACAGCGTGGGCCCCTCCGCCAGCGGCGTAGCCGCATACACCGCCGTAAAAGGACACAGCGCAGCCAGCCAGAGCGTGCCCTGCGCAGCAGCGGTGCGATACCGCGCCGGCGCAATGCGGCGCGCGAAATCCGCCAGCAGCACGCAGCCAATCAGCTCCAGCGCAATCTGCACCCACGCCACCGCGCCGTAATTCTCCATCCCAAACAGCCGAAAGCACGCGGCAAGAAACAGCGGATACCCCGGCAGGCGAATCAAAGTGGAAAACGTCTCACCCGACTCCAGCGTCAGCGCATAGCGCCCGTGCAGCAGCAGGTTCTTCGCGATGCCCCCATACACCAGCGTGTCGCCGTTGGCCTGGAAGAACTTGCTCAGCATCCATGCGCGCAGCGCAAAACCGGCCCCAAGCGCCAGCACTGTCGAAGCGGCCAACCGCCACCGCCCCGCGCCTGGGTGCGTCCCCTTCAATTGACTCTGGGCTGCAGCTTCCATACGATTCGTACTGTATAGCGTAGACGGTTTTCACGGATCTTGCGCACCGCGAGACACCAGGTACAAACAAGATGAGCAATGCCCGATAGACAAATATTCTTCGATCCACAAAGGAAGCGCTGGAAGCGGCTGCGTCGCATTCTCGACGCCACGGCTGTGCTCACCACGCTGGTCCTCGCAGGCTTCATCTTCAATATCTTGCGCAGCCAGCCCTTGCCTGAGCTGCTCCTGGCCGTGCCCCGGCACAACTACAAGGCGCTCCCCGACCGCACCCCTGCCTTGCGCGCCAGCAAAATCCCGCGCCCCGCGCGCCGCAAAACCAACCGCAAGCCCTCCGACATCCCCTTCAACACCGGTGAAGGTCTGCGCGCCGCCTACTTCGTCCCTTACGACGAGGCCAGCTACTCCTCATTCAAGCAACACATTCACCAGATCGACATTCTGTTTCCTGAGTGGCTCCACGTCGACGCGGCCCAGGCTACGCTGCTCGCCATCAACAACGACAGCCATCGCGAATACCCGGTCATCGATGGCGCCACCGTTCACGACCCCGACGACCACAACCGCATCAAGCACGTCATTCAGTCCACCCGCGAAGATACCGAGGTCTTTCCCCACCTCAACAACTTCAACGCCAACACCCAAAGCTGGGACGCCGGAGTCGGCGACCTCCTCAAGGATCCCGACAAGCGCAATTCGCTCCGCCAGCAGATCCTTACCTTCCTCGGCGCTTTTCCCGCCTATCACGGCCTCTCGCTGGACTTTGAGAGCCTGCCCGACGACGACGCTCCGGCCTATCTCAACTTCATCCAGGAACTCTACGCCGAGATGCATCCGCGCAATCTGCGCCTCTTTGTCACCGTTGCGGCCGGCACAGACGACACAACCCTCAAGCAGATCGCCGCCAACTCCGACTACATCGTGCTCATGAACTACGACCAGCATGAAGTCGATAGCGATCCGGGCCCCATCGCCAGCCAGGACTGGTTCGTTGCCAACCTCCGCCGCGTGCTCAAAGACGTCCCCAAAGAGAAGCTGATGTGCGCCCTCGGCAACTATGGCTACGACTGGACTCTCTCCATCCCCCCTCCGCCGAAACGCGGCCACAAACCTGCCAAGCCTCAGGTTGTCGATACTGAAGACCTCTCCGTCTCCGACACATGGCAGCGCGCCTTGGACGCAGATGCTGACCTCGACCTCGATTACAACTCCCTCAACCCCCACTTCGAATACATCGACGAGGACGCGAATCAACGCCACGTAGTGTGGTTCCTCGATGGCGTCACCCTGCTCAACGAAATGCGCGCCTCGCGCGAGCTCGGCTTGCAGACTTTTGCGTTATGGCGCCTCGGCTCTGAAGACAGCTCGCTGTGGAACGTATGGGACAAGCCCAGCAATCCCGAATCGTTGCAGGATCTGGGCTCCGTCCAACCTGGACACGACGTCGACGCCGAGGGCGAAGGCGACATCCTCCGCGTCACCGGGCTGCCCCAGCCCGGCAAGCGCACCGTGCAAATCGACACTGACGAGACCGACCCCCGCAAGAAGCTCATCATCGACGAGCACATGGATGTGTATCCGCACGCGTACACGGTCCAGTACTACGGCTACCACCCCAACGAAGTCTCGTTGTCGTTTGACGACGGCCCCGATCCCAAATGGACGCCCAGAATCCTCGACATCCTCAAGCAGAAGCACGTCAAAGGCACGTTCATGATGATCGGCGATGAGGCCCTGCAGAATGTCGGCCTCATGCAGCGCGTCGTGCGCGAAGGCAATGAGATCGGCAACCATACCTATACCCACCCCGACATCAGCGAAATCTCAACCCGCCAGCTCGATCTTGAAGTCAAGCTCACCGAACGCCTCTTCGCCAGCAAGCTGGGCGTCCAGCCGCTCTACTTCCGCCCCCCTTACGACATCGACGAGGAACCGGATACCGACGATCAGGCCGCTCCGATCGTGCATATCCAGCAGGATGGATACACCATCGTCGGCAACAAGATCGATACCAACGACTGGGATGAGCGCATCCACAAGACGCCTGCTGAAATCACCCAGTCCGTCCTCGACCAGTTGAAAATCATGAAGACCAAGCCGCAGTTCCGCGGCTCCGTCATCCTCATGCACGACGGCGGAGGCAACCGCGCCGCCACCGTCGCTGCGCTGCCCATGCTGATTGACACTCTGCGCGCCCACGGTTACACCTTCGTTCCCGTCTCCGCGCTCATGGGCAAAACCACTGCCGAGGTCATGCCCAGGCTTACCTTCTGGCAGTCCGTGCGCGCCATTCCCGACTCCATCGCCTTCTCCACCCTGGCCATCATCGGCAACTTCATCGTGTTCGTCTTTTTCGTCGGCGATGTGCTCATGAGCGCGCGCCTCGTGCTCGTCGGCCTCTTCGCCATCATCGACCGCCTGCGCCGTCCTTATCGCCAGGCCTCGCCCGGCTTCAACCCTCGCATCGCGGTGCTCATCCCCGCCTACAACGAGGAGAAGGTCATCGTCCGCACCGTCCGCTCGGTGCTCCATTCCGACTATTCCAACCTCCACATCATCGTCATCGACGACGGCTCCTCAGACGACACCTTTGAGGTCGCGCGCGAAGCCTACAGGTCTGAAATTGCCGCCGGCCGCGTCAGAATTCTCACCAAGGCCAACGGGGGCAAGGCCGCCGCCCTCAACTTCGCGCTCGATCAGATGGATGAGGAGTTCTACGTCGGCATCGACGCCGACACCGTCATCGCCGCCGACGCCATCAGCAAGCTCATCCCCCATTTTGAAGACCCCACCATCGGGGCCGTCGCCGGCAACGCCAAGGTCGGCAACCGCGTCAACCTATGGACCCGCTGGCAGGCCCTCGAATACATCACCAGCCAGAACTTCGAGCGCCGCGCCCTCGACCTCTTCAACGTCGTCACCGTGGTCCCCGGCGCCATCGGCGCATGGCGCACCGCTCCCGTCAAAAAAGCCGGCGGATATCCCATCAACACCGTCGCTGAAGACGCCGACCTCACCATGAACCTGCTCGAGCAGAAGTTCAAAGTCATCTACGAAGACCGTGCGCTGGCCTTTACAGAGGCCCCCATCGACGCAAAGGGACTGATGCGCCAACGCTTCCGCTGGTCATTCGGCATCCTCCAGTCGGTGTGGAAACATCGCCTCGCTTTCGTGCGCAACAAAGCCATGGGACTCTTCGCGCTGCCCAACATCCTCATCTTCCAGATGCTCCTGCCGCTGGTCTCGCCCTTCATCGACCTTATGTTCGTGGGTGGCCTGGTTCATTACTTCATTGACCGCCACTATCACCCTGAAGCAGCCTCAATGGCCAGCCTGCAAAAACTTCTCGCCTACTTCGGCGCCTTCCTGCTCATCGATTTCGTCACCTCCACGGTCGCCTTCAGCCTCGAGCGCCGCCACCCTGCCAACAAGGGCGATGGGTGGCTCCTCTTCCACATCTGGCTGCAGCGCTTCGCCTACCGTCAGGTTTTTTCCGTCGTCCTCTTCAAAACCCTTATGCGCGCTATCGACGGCAAACCCTTCAACTGGGACAAACTCGAACGCACCGCCCAGATGAGCAAAGCCACCGAAGCCCTAACCGAGACGCGCTAAAGCCACCGGCAAAGATGATCGTTCTCAACCTCACTGAGGGTGCCCCCGGTCCCTCGCTGTTGGGGACCGGGGATATCGATACGGCGACAGGTGGCCCAGGTCCCAAAAGATAAATACTCCAAAATCGGGGTGCCCCCTGTCCGGATTCTCGGACATGGGACGTATCCTCCGACCGGAGTACGCGAAGTTTGCAAATGCGAGGGACCTTGGGCACACGGCTATACTTACGACACGGCGGGCCACGTGGCGAGCATTGCTTCCTCCAATTCGAATGGAGCATCGGTCTCGCTACACCTACGACACGCTGAATCGGCTTAGTACAGTGGTGGATAACCGGCTCGGCACGACCACCTATGCCTACGACTCGGCCAGCAATGTAGCCACCGTGACTTACCCCAATGGCATCCAGACCTCCTTCACCTACGACACGCTGAATCGCATCACCGGCCAGGGATCGCAGCTCGGCAACTATACCTACGTTCTCGGTTCGACCGGCAACCGCACCGGTGCGTCGGAGCCGAGCGGCCGGTCTGTCAGTTGGAATTATGACGGCATCTACCGGCTGACCAATGAAGCCATCACGAATGCGCCGAGCGGCAAGAACGGCGCACTGAGCTACACCTTGGACCCGGTTGGCAACAGAACCTCGGATACGTCGTCGGTCTCCGGCCTTGCGCCCGTCGGCGGCTCGTTCAATTCTGACGATGAGCTTTCCGCCGAGACCTACGACCAGAACGGCAATGTGCTCACGATCAGGCGGCAAGTCGTTCGCTTACGATGCGGAGAATCATCTTGTCTCGATGGGCGGCACGGTTTCCATCGTCTACGATGGCGAAGGCAATCGCGTCTCGAAGACAGTGAGCGGCGTAACGACGAAGTATCTAGTAGACGACCTCAATCCCGACCGGGTACGCACAGGTGGTGGACGAGTTGACTGGCGGCGCGGTCACACGCACGTATACATACGGTCTGCAACGGATCAGCCAGGACCAGGTCATCTCGAACACCTGGACGCCGAGCTACTACGGGTACGATGACTTCGGCAGCGTGCGCAACCTAACAAACAGCGCCGGCGCCATCACCGATAGCTACGATTACGACGCCTTCGGTAACAAAATCAACTCCACAGGCACAACGCCGAACAACATGCTCTATCGGGGTGAGGAGTTTGATTCCGATTTGGGCCTTTATTATCTGAGAGCACGCTACATGAACCCGCTCTCCGGCCGGTTCATGAGTCGCGATCCCAACGATCCGCCGCCTGCCGGTTTACACAGAATGCCCGTCGATCCAAAGAAGCTTCACAAGTATCTCTATGCTGGCGGCGACCCAGTCAACAAGATCGATCCGCGTGGACGAGAGGATTCCGAGGAATACCACCTAACCTTGATCTGCGGTGGCTCGCTGAATTGTGGCTTGAGTTTGACTGGGCGACAGATTGTGGGAGGCGGCTTAATTCTTGCAATTTTCGGTCGATCTCTAGCGGACGCTTTCGGTTGGATAACGGAAAGACTGGAGCAAGCCTTAGGACCAGATCTGCACGACCCCAGCAAGGAGCCCGGAGGCCCCGATCAAGAGCCAGAACCGGCGCCTATCTCATCAGGGCCATGAGGCGTAGAGCGTGAAGGGGCTGGACCGAATGCCGTTCCATGTAACAGGGCAAGAGCGTAGTCAATTTTTCAGTTCCACCAGGCGAATATCAGTGTTCCGAAAGGTGGCGGCTCTCCAATGAACATTGCAAGAAAGCTCATGTGCTGGCTATTCGCGATCTCCTCCGTGTTGTGCCTCTGGAACGCGGTTCGACTCATTGAGTTCATGCTTCATCGACATGATGCATTTCGCTCGCTCCGCAGCGTGCTCATTGCTGTCTCTTTGCCAGCTTTGGCCGCAATCTATTCGGTGGCTTGGTGGACCAATTGGAAAGAGAAACGGTCGGCGAGAGGTTGGGGAATCGCTGCAAGCCTGACGCTTGTTTTGCTTTCCCTCGCGGGAATCCTCGATTCCGCACGAACGGCACCGGCGTCCCTGGCGATAATGCTGGCGATCGGCATTCTTGGATTGGGGGCTTTCCTATGGCGGCGTGGCTCACAGATGAAGCGCGTCGATTGCCCACCGGAAACATAATAGTTACCTACGATTACGACGCCTTCGGGAACTCCGTAAGCACAAGCGGAAACACTCCGAATGAGTTCCTCTACCGGGGCGAGATGTACGACTCGGACTTGGGGCTCTACTACCTCCGGGCGCGGTACATGAATCCGCTGACCGGCCGGTTCATGTCCAGGGATCCGAAACCCGGAAGCTTGGTCGATCCGAAGACATTGCACAACTACTTATATGCTGATGGCGACCCAGTCAACGCAATAGACCCAAGCGGACGAGGTGCCCTCAGCGAATATGCAGATTCGATTCTTTTGATCGCTGCCTACCTTACGCAAGTGCCAGCCCAAACCTATTGGAACGCTGCGCACGCGGTATGCGATGCCTACGAAACCTTAGACCTTTTTTTGAAACTCAAAACCGCAACGATATCAGCTTGGACTGGAGAAGTGCCGGAGGGACCCGATGCAGGCGATGCAGGAGAACAGCCCCTAGAGAACTTTTGCAAGGCTGTCGAATGAAGTGAGAAAAGAAATGAGAAATGAGTCCTGATGCAAACCATTTATCCTGGAGCAAAGGACGACGATTTGTCATGCCGAACGTAGAGAGCATTTTCCTCTTTGACCCGCTCCGATATTTCTCAGTGTGGGTCTACGTAGGAGTGGCAATCGCGTATACGGCACTTGCGTTTCACGGGGAGTTTTCAAAGCAAGACGGGCCGCTGATTTTTTCAAGAACTAACAGTCGGACCAAAACTAGCATCGCGATCATTCATTTGGCATTTCTAGCTGTGCTCTTTGCATTGATGCGTTGCTGTATATTCGTGTATCCGTCATTACCCAATTGGATGGTTAATACTTTTGCTCTCAGGGGCTCCGATGTCTCCATCCTCGATATTCTTTATATTCTTGCGATGATTGCTTTGCACCAAGCAGAAAGAAGGTTCCTTTACGTAGAATCCAACACATGTCAAGACGATATACACGATCCTAATGTGCCTCAATAGTTGAGAAGTGAGAGGATGCCGACCGTAGAGGAACTCGTCGTCAGCAACAGATCGGAACGTTTCGAGGCCGCCAATTGAACTCTTTTTGCGATGAAACGAATTCGCCGCACCTGAACGAAAGGCAAACGTCAGGAAGGTTGGTGTCTAGCATCTGGCGCCGGTTCTCTGCATATGCAATAGATTACTTGATCCTCGGTGTCTTCGGTTATGGGGTTGGTTCAACCCTTTTTGGGCCGCTCTCGAGGTTGGAGGCATTGGGGAGGCTGGCTGGGTTCTGTGTTGCCGTGCTGTATTTTGGTTTGTTCGACAGTAGATTGGGCAACGGGCAAACAATCGGAAAATCCGTTCTTAAGGTGCAGGTAGTTAACACTGATGGGAACACAATTCCTTTGACAAAATCCATCTTGCGCGCCGCCCTCTTTTCAGTCCCATTCTTCCTGTATGGGATAAGGTTGGCGGGTGGCCCCGGTCCCGATGATCGTTCTCAACCGCACTGAGGGTGCCCCCGGTCCCTAGCTTTTGGGGACCGGGGATACCGATACGGCGGCGGGTGGCCCGGGTCCCCAAAGAGACCCCCAAAAAATCAAAATGCCCCACGTCCATGTTTTTGGACATGGGACGTATCCTCCGACCGGAGTACGCTCTTTCAATGGCGGCTGGCCCTCGATAAGGTCGGAGGCTTTACCCAAACCTCACCTGTTTCATCGCGCAATCTCCTTGCATCATAGAAACGCGCACGTTACCATCCACTGAAACCGAACCCTCCGAGGCACAACAACGAATCATCTCGCTCACCACAGAATCCACACAGCATGAATCCATCAGTGGCCCACCATGAGACTCAAATTCTGGAAGAACGCTGAATTCGTCCGTCCCAACGCACAGGAGGCCCTGGCGCCATTGCCTGAGGCCTTTCGCTTGCCGCTGCTCTCCATGTACGCGGGCGAGCCCCAGCTGGGAACCGGGGGCGAATTGTTCCCCATCGATTCAAAAACGCTCATCAGTCCCGAACAAGGCATGTGGCTCTACAACCTGTGCCGCGAGCTCAAGCCCAAGATGACCGTCGAGATCGGCCTGGCTTATGGATTCTCCACCATCTACATCCTTGCGGCGCTCCATGAGAACGGTGGCGGCGTCCATTTCGCCATTGACCCCTGCCAGGACGCCTTTCACGACATCGGCCTCTCCCGGCCCGGCAAGGTGGGTATGTCGGATGCATTCCGCTTTATCCCCCAGAGATCGGCCCCGGCTTTGGTCGACCTGGGCCGCAGTGGGGATTATTGCGAGTTCATCTTCATCGATGGCAGCCATCATTTTGACGATGCGCTGCTCGACTTCACCTTGTCCGCGGAACTATGTTTATCCGGCGGCTGCATCGTGCTCGACGATATGTGGTTGCCGGCGATTCGGAAGACCGTAGCATTCATCCGCGCCAACCGCGCGGATTTCGCAGAAATCGAGACCCCCATCTCAAACATCGCCGCCTTCCGCAAAATCGCCAAGAAAGACACCCGCGACTCCAGCCACTTCGTCGAATTCTGACCGACCGCTGTCAGCTCATCCTTCGCTCAGCCGGACCACCCTCGATGCCGCGAGGGCAACGCTGTCGTTGCTTTCTGCCTGGCTCCGCCACTCTCACTTGTGATCAATCGGGCAGATGCAGGTGCCCCTTTTTTTCGAGCCGTGGCAATCCGCTGCCTCGCTTCATGCAAAACGTGCCACTCCATTGCCTCGCTTTTCACGCAACCGTGGCAACCCGTTGCCTCGGTTGGCGCCCAAAAGCAGAACACTCCAACCCTGTGCCCATTCGGTCACGGTTGGAGTGTCTGCAGTCTGCTCTTCCTGTCCTTTAGTGATGATGCCCGTGCCCGCCGCCGGAATGGCCGCCACCCGAGTGACCACCGCCAAAGTGGCCGCCCCCGCCAAAATGCCCACCCCCGCCAAAGTGCCCTGCCTTGGGCGCCTTATACCCATGCGAGCCGCCCCAGCCCGAGTGCCCGCCGCCGTAGCTGTAAGACTTCGGCGCCTTGTAGCGCCCCGAGCCGCCGCCCCCAAACATGTGGAACCCGCCTGAATGCTCAGACTTGCCCCCATAGGCCTGGTAGCCCCCGTAGCCCCGCCCGCCATAGTTCCCGTGCTGGTAGTTCGTCCCGGACGAGCCGTAATTCCGCGAGGGGGCTCCGTAGTTCATGCCCAACCGTCCCCCATAGCCCTGCAGCCCCCTGCCGGCAAAGCCCGACCCATATCCTGCCCCGTAACCCGAACCATAGCCGCGGCTTGCAAACTGTTGCTCCTGCCGTCCTCCGCCCTGCGAGAATCGGTTATACGCTGGCTGCGAGGGCCGTCCGTACATCTCACCCCGCGACGGGAATCCCCGATTGAAGCCCTCCACCGTCCGCGCATCGCCGTACCGATCCCGTGAACCGCCAAACTTCTGCCCGTAACCCCTGTTGTACCCGTTGTTTCCGCGACCCGCATAGGCCTGCCCGTGTCCCCAGTTGCTTCCGTACCCTCCGCGATTGCCGCCATCATGCGCCCACCCATAGTTGCCGCGGCCGCGTCCCATTTCCCCCCGTCCGCCGTAAGCCCGAGGTCCCCCATGCGGAAATCCCCAGTCCGCCACCGAGTTGCTCCGTGTCCAGTAGTCGTTGTGGTCAAACAGGATCGCGTGTCCCAGCCAGTCAAGACCCCACCCCAGCCAGCCCCAGGGAGCCTGCATAAACGCCTGCATCGCAATCCCCAACCCGTACTGCACCGGCGAAGACCCGAAGAACGAGCCCAGTGCCCCCACCAGCGAAAAACCAGGGTAAGGCGAGACCGGCTGTCCATACACATCCCACGGGTTATAGCTTGGGACATACACCGTATCCGGGTTCGCAGGAGCAATGTTGATGTAGCCCTGGTTGTTGCTCACATCAGCCTGCGGAGTGCTTTCGAGATTCCCCGCCTGCTCCGCCCGCTGCCGCATCACCTGGATCGTCTGCAGCACATCCTGCGGCTGGTTGTAGTAGGCATTGCCCAGGCTCGTGGTCCATTGCAAATTGCGGTCCAGCATCCCCAGCACCTGCGGAAATGCGGTCAATCCCTTCACGCTCGGGTCCCAGCTCGACTGCGCATCCGCTCCGGCAGCAATCTGTTCGGCGGGCGCGTTGCCCTGCGCCTGCAGCCACTGGTCCGCGGCCGCCACCTGCGCCGGATACGTCGAGGCAGCCAGTATCTCCGCCACCAGCGCGTCTGGATAAAGCGCAATCGGAGCAACCAGTTGTTGCAGTTCGTCCGGGCTCAACGGCCCGCCCTGCGCATTCCCCTGCTGTGGATAATTGCCCTGCTGCCCGAACTGCTGTCCGTAGCCTGGCTGCTGATTTGTTGGGTATTGCGGCTGTGCGTACTGCGGCTGCCCGTAGCGGGCTGCGCATACTGCTGGGCCGCGTATGGCTGCTGCCCATAGGCGCTCTGCGGGCTCTGCGCGTATTGCCCAGCCGCTTGCCCCGTCTCGGGATCATCCGGCGGCCAATCCTGAACCGGGGCCTGCTGCGCAATCAGCCGGCCCTGGCCTAACCCAAACAGAAACAGCACCATCACCGAGACAACCCCGGCTCTCACGCCATGGGCAGCGGTTCCAAAGGCACGAACACCGGCAGATGTCGCTTGAGTTGAATTGTCGGAGAGGCCAATCAAACTGGCCGGGCGCTCTGCGCGCAAGTCGAATCGGGCTTCCATCTTCCCTCACATGGCCCGCAAATGCCGCCAATCGCAGGCATTTGTTCAGGGCCGCCCCGGCGCGCAATGCGCCCGTGGTCTTACCAACTGCGCTTCACTCTGTCCCGCGCCAGAGCAAAAAGGGTCCGCGGCCAGGGAAGAATCCAACTCATGCAGACACGCTCCTGCACGGTTAGTTTCGGAAGCTGTAACAGTTTGTTGAAGAAGATCAGAACTTGCCTGGCCCCGATAGGCCGATGCGTCAACATGAGGAGGATCGACCCAATATACCGAACCCTGAAAGAGTCCTAGCCAAGCTCGCTAAATGCATTGACCTGTTCTCGCCATTTGAACTTTCGCTGCCCAAAAGGTAAGTAAACACAATGTGCCTTATCGGAACGACTTCGCACCTGTGTTTGGATGTGTGGTGGACCGGTCCCTGGTTGGGCCTCCGCGACGTGCCTTGAAGAAGTAAAACTGCCCGCCCAGCGTGTTCTTCATATCGACCACCTGTTTGCGCGCATGCAGCGTCTCAATACATACGAAGTAAAGACGAACCCCGTGACGAGAATCGGATCAAATTTATCCCAGGTACTGCCACCGCTATTCAGTTGTGAATAGAAATCGAGAAAAAGAGTGAACGCGAAACCAGCATAGACCCACTCAGTCAATCGAGGCACTTTGGGAATGAGAAGGCCGACGCTACCAAGGATATGAGTCACGCCAATCAGAGGGATGATATAGAGCGGGTATCCGAGCTGCTGATTGGCGATCCTCCAATCCTCGGAATCGTGAAATAGATATAGCAGTCCGAAGTACATCCACATGCAGGCGACAATGCCGGTTGTTACCATTGCGGCTATTTGAGTTGCTCGACCCGCCCGTGCGGGTTTATCGATTGTGTGTTCAGCTTTCATATTCAAAGCGATCCTCCTGTTGCGGTTTCAATGGTATAAATCGTTCTGCAATAAGCCGGCTCTTAGACGCGACTGCAATCAACGCGCTGCATGGGTGGGACGGCCTCCAGAATGGCCTTTCGCCAGGGCGGAACCGGACAACCAGCCGTCCGGTTCCGCACCCGAACCAGAACTTTCATAGTCGAGTTCAATCTTTCCTGACGTTAACGCCGCAGTTTTAAAGGAACCGGGCTGACTCAGTTTGCCGGGCTCACGCCTTGACGGCGTTCTGTGCAGCCGCAAACACATCGCGTGCGGACGTCGTACCCTCTACGTGCTCCGTACCCGCGATTCCGAGGCCCATCCATCCCGCGTTAATGCCCTCATACATTTCTTCGGCAGGACCACTGTGGCCCTTGGGGATGCCGAACTGCTCGAACGCTTCAGCCCACCCTGCACGCGGGATTGCAAAGGCTTTTACGTCGAGTTTCAGGACTTCACCCAATTGTGCGGCCACTTCATCCGTGCTTACCATCGAGCCGAGCTCGATGACGCGATGCCCTGACCACGCCGGACCGGTCAGAAGCGTTGCCACCTCAGCGCCGATGTCGTCTGACGCGACCATCATCGATTTCCGGTTTGTCGGATTGTAGAAGACCGGTAGTGTTCCGCCCTGGGCGGCCTGTAAGCCGAAAAGAAAGTTTTCGAAAAAGCCGCCTGCGCGCACAAATGCAACTGGAGATTGCAGGCTGCGAAGACCTTGCTCCAGGAGTGACAAGGCCGTGATAATCCCCACCCCGCTCGTTCTATGCGCGCCCGTCGAAGAGAGCGCGACCACCCGCGGGGGCACTACCTTTGTCAACGCCTCGACATAGTTTGCAATCACTCCCTTTGCTGCTCTGAAATCAGGCGAGGGAGCCCATACAGCCGGCAACATAACAAACGCGCCCTCGACACCTTTGAGCGCCGCCGCTATGGCTGCCGCATCGTTCCAGTCTCCATCCACCAACTCCACGCCCTGGTCTGCCCACTTCGCCGCTTTCTCGCGATTGCGCACAAGGGCTTGCACCTGTTTGCCTTGCTTGAGCAGATGCCGCGCGGTAGCGCCGCCAACTTTTCCAGTAATGCCCATGACTAAATACATGCTCGTTTTCTCCTTGTTAGAACGAAAGTGATGCTCCGATGCGAACGCCAGAGCTTGTGAGTTGCGCAGCTAGCACTCCGCTAGTCCCGTGAGTTTCCACAGTTATCTGTCGCATGAGTCGTTACAGGCCTTTACACAGCCGATCGGATCGCCTCGATGAGAGAGGTGGTTGATCCTCGCGGAGGCTTTGCTATGTGGTCGTCACTGTCACGGCCTGACGCACATACCGGCTGCTTTCCAGCTGCTGCACCATGAAGGCTGCCAGATCGGCCCGCCCGATCTTGTGCGCCTTCTCGCCGCCCTCCGTGCTCAGCACCCTGGCAACGCCGGTCTTCTCGACGTCGGTCAGCATCGGCGGCCGCACCAGCGTCCAGTCAAGGTTGCTGCCTTCGATCTCGGCCTCCATGCCCGCCTTGTCTACCAGCAGACCCCGCAGAAACGTCTTCATTAGCAGGTGCTCGTTGAAAAAGCCGGCGTTCTTAACGCTGTCGCCCGCGCCAACCACCGAAATCTTCAGCAAACGCCGCACGCCATTGCGCCGCATCGCGTCCACAATATTGTGTGCCGCGCTCGTTTCCCTCGTCGTCACTTTCCATGGCGTCTTCCCGCCCAGCGCGTCGATCACCGCATCCTGTCCGGCGACCGCAGCGTCGACCGCGGCCGCGTCCAGCGCGTCGCCCGCAACAACTCTGACGTTCGCCTTCTTGTACTGCGCGGCACCGCGCACGAAAGCCGTCACCTTATGTCCGGCCGCCAGCGCCTCATCTACCAGCGCGTCTCCGCTCCTGCCCGCTGCTCCTATCACTAGAACTTTCATCGCTTCCTCCTTTTGCTTCGTATTTGGCCGCCCATGCAAATGAGCGATCTGCGTATTAGAGGATCTGTGTAACCATTGGTTGCAAAATAATCAGTGGTTTATATCCAATGGTTATAAATTAACAATCGGTCGCAAACATCGTCAAAATGGACTAAGCTTTAAAAATGACATCCACATCACCGAGTCGCCGGGTAGAGCGCAAGGAGAGGTTGCGGGGCGAAATCCTTGCGGCTGCAGGTAAAATGTTCGCCGATCGCGGTTACGAAGCCGTGACGCTTCGTGAGATCGCTAAAGAGATCGGTTATACGCACGCCGTGATCTACCAGCATTTCCCCGACAAATCACACATTCTTGCCGAGTTGAGTCGCGAGACAATCGGCCTGATGATTCAGAACTTCGACGCGATTGCCGCTAAATATCCTGAACCGAAAGAGCGTCTTTTTGCGACTTCACGCGGCCTGATTCAGTTCTGCACTGCTCATCCACAGCAGTTCCGCAACGTCTTCTTCGGGCCTGAGAACCGAAACGGCGTCCGCGCTGGACAATACATCGACGACCTTGGCGCGCCGTTGTTCGGACGTTTCGTGCAGCTCTTTTTCGAGGTTGCCAAGGATGAAGGATTGCCAAACAGGGATGACATCGTGATAGCCCACACCTGGTGGTTTACGATCTTTGGTCTCGCCACACTCTTTGTTATCCAAGGAGTTGTCCCTGGATTGTCTGACCAGACTCTCGTGATCGAGCAGACGATCGCAACGCTTTGGGCGGGCGTCCAGGCTGTTCCGCGATTGCCGAAGAGCGCAGTCTCCAAGCGATCCGGCCGATACCAGTGCTCCAAAGCACTAACAGCCTCTGTCCACTTAGGAGTCGTTGGAGGCATGCCCGTGGATTACCAGCACTCACCACTTTTCCAAGGCCGTAGCCCTTCGGGTGGCCGGGAGGGTTCTCGTTTTCCGGCAAATCGCCATATCACTCTCCGAATTGCCCCCACCATCAGAAGGAGACGAACGCTTGCTACAGGGCAGTTGCCGAAGAATCCAGCTACTCCCCCACAGCATCCCACAAGAACCTCGACTACACTGGAGGGGCTATGGCAACCTTGGAGCTTTCAACCGCGATTCAGCCGCGCTCGCCACTGGGCGCGTTTGCAAACGAACCCTTCACCAACTTCAAAGAGCCTGAGACCGCACCGCGCCATGCAAGCCGCGCTGGACCTCGTCGCCAGTCAACTAGGTCGCGAATATGACCTTGTGATCGGTGGCCACCGCCTCAAAACCGACGGAAAAATCCGCTCCCTCAACCCCGCCCGCCCCGCGCAAGTTGTGGGAGTCCACCAGAAGGCCGGGGCCGAGCACGCCGAACCGGCCATGAAGGCAGCCCTCGAGGCTTTCCAGTCCTGGAGCCGCTCCTCAGTCGGCGACAGAACTTCCCTGCTCCTCAACGCTGCCGATATCATTCGCAAGCGCAAGTTCGAGTTCTGCGCATGGCTTACCTATGAAGTGGGCAAGAACTGGGCTGAAGCTGACGCCGACGTGGGCGAAACCATTGATTTTCTTGAGTTTTATGCCCGCGAGGCCCTGAGGCTTGCCGATGCGAAGACGCCCATCCAGCTCCCCGGCGAGCGCGATGAACTGTTATACATCCCGCTCGGCGTGGGCGCGGTCATTCCTCCGTGGAACTTCCCCTTTGCCATCATGGCGGGCATGACGGCTGCCTCCATCGTAACCGGCAATACCGTGATTCTTAAGCCATCCAGCGACTCGCCCACCATCGCCGCAAAGTTTGTCGAGGTCCTTGAAGAGGCTGGCATGCCGGGTGGCGTGGTCAATTTTTGCCCCGGCTCCGGCGCAACCTTCGGCAACGCCATCGTCGAGCATCCCAAGACCCGCTTCATCGCCTTCACCGGCTCAAAGAGCGTGGGCCTGGAGATACACGAACGCGCCGCAAAAACGCAGCCCGGCCAAATCTGGATCAAGCGCACCATCCTCGAAATGGGCGGCAAGGACTCGATTCTCGTCTGCGCCGATGCCGACATCGACGTGGCTGTCGACGGCGTCGTGGCCTCCGCATTCGGGTTTAGCGGACAGAAATGCTCAGCCTGTTCCAGGGCAATCGTCGAAGCCTCAGTGTATGAGGCCTTTATTGAACGGCTCCAGGAACGTGTGGGCCGGCTCACCGTGGGAGATCCCGCCGCCAATCCCAACCTTGGCCCTGTAATCAACAAGGCGGCCCTCGATTCGATGCTCGGATACATTGATACCGGCAGGAAGG
Organism: uncultured Acidobacteriaceae bacterium; assembly: GCA_963780515.1. Classification (GTDB taxonomy): domain Bacteria; phylum Acidobacteriota; class Terriglobia; order Terriglobales; family Acidobacteriaceae; genus Telmatobacter. Next base: position 43,058 of record CAWACG010000012.1, on the reverse strand, counting down.
ACGGCCGCCTGGTCGCAGGCGGCAACCTGGTCAATTCAGCCGGCGGCGGCTACTTCCTTGAACCTACGGTCATTGCGGACGTGCCTCCCGATGCGGTGATTTCCAAAGAGGAGATCTTTGGACCCGTGCTGGCGGTCATCAAAGTGGAGAGTTTTGAGGAGGGCTTGAAGGTGGTCAACAACACCGAATACGGGCTCACCGGCGCTCTTTACACGGCGGATCGCGAGCGGCTGAACTTCGCACGCACCGAATTCCACGTGGGAAATCTCTATTTCAACCGGAAATGCACCGGTGCGATGGTCGGTGCGCACCCCTTCGGAGGCTTCAATATGAGCGGAACAGACTCCAAGGCTGGCGGCCCGGATTATCTGCTCCTCTTCACCCAGGCCAAAAGCGTAGCCGAGAAGCTCTAAACAAGCCACCCCAGAATCAAAAGCGAGGCACCTTGAAGGAGTCGCGGAAACGCTCAAAAGCGAGGCACCCCTATGCCACGGCCGGGGGTGCAGCCTGTTCTTCAGCTTCCAGCTTGTTCCCCACTTCCGCCGCCGCCTGAGCAAGCACCTTGTGATGAATCGTGAAGAGTGCCAGTTCCAGACGATCGCTGACTCCGGTTTTGTCGTAGATCGAGCGAAGGTAGTTCTTGATGACCTGTTCGGTCGTTTTCAGCCGAAGCGCGATCTCGCGATTCTTGCAGCCCTGAACAATCAAGGCCACAATCCGCATCTCTTTGGGTGTAAGGCGGTCTCGCACCCGGGCACCCACCATATCCTCTTCGGGCGAATCGGGCATCATCAGTTGAGGAGGAGTCCAGGTTTCGCCTGCGGCTACTCGGCGCACGCATTCCACCAGGGAGGGTCCGGTTACGTTGCGAAAAACCACGCCCCGAAAGCCCTGCTGCACAAAACCGCTTGCGGTCTCGTTGTTCTCGGCAATCACAATACCGCGGCTGCTGGTGGCTTCGAGTACCGTGCGAAGCCGTTTCATATCCGGGCGCAGCGACGCAGCGAAGACAACGATGGCGCCGGGAAATGTAGTAATGGCATGAAACATCCGGTCGAGATCCGTGCATTGAGCAATGATCCGCAGATCTTCGTCCATCGCCAGCACCTTGGCGGTGCCGGCCCGGAAAATCGCCTGTGAGTCGGCAAGAATGACCTTGTTCATGTCGCGCGCCCCATCCGCTGCGGCCCCCAAACCAACCTGAAACCGGCCCTGGAATTCTGCTTGGCCGGGTACCGCGGTTCAATCTAAGAAAGCATTTCAGCCCCGTGAAGACCTATCGGCAAAACGACACAAAAACCTGGAACCTGTCCTCCTTAATCAGAGAGGCAGACGGCTCCCGTGCCTTTGGTCATCATTTCTCGCCGAAGGTGCCCCACACTTAGGTAACCTTCACTCCCACCAGCTTACAGCCCAAATGCCTCGCCGTCACGAAAATCCAAATACCTCCTTTGTGGCATTGTATTTACTGTCTAGGCTCATTCCACTTTGGTAGTTTTGAAAAGCGCCCTCCGGTGGGAGCCCCTACACTAGGAGTTATGGCAAGGCCGATTTTGCTTGCGGTAGATGACGACGTCAGCGTCCTGGAAGCGGTGGTCCAGGACCTGCGCCGACAATATGGGTCTGTCTATCGGATCATGCGCGCCGCCAGCGGGCAGGCTGCCCTCGATACGCTGACCCAGTTGAAGGCTCGCCAGGAACCGGTCGCGCTAATGGTGAGCGACCAGCGCATGCCGGGCATGACCGGCGTGGATTTCCTGGAGCGGGCCAGAGAGATATATCCGGAAGCGAAGCGGGTACTGCTGACCGCCTACGCTGATACAGAAGCCGCTATCCGGGCCATCAACGCAGCCCGTATCCATTACTACTTGAATAAGCCCTGGGATCCGCCGGAGGAGAAGCTCTATCCGGTCCTGACCGACCTGCTTGACGATTGGAAGGCAGGCTACCGACCGCTTTTCGAGGGGCTGACTGTGATCGGGAATCGCTGGGCGCTGAAAGACCACAATCTGCGCACTTTCCTCTCGCGAAACTATGTGCCTTACCGCTGGATTGACGTTACAGGTAGCGAAGATGCACGGAAGCTGCTGGAGGAGCGGCATTTGACGCCGGATCAATTACCGGCTGTGCTTTTTCCCGATGGCGGCGTCCTGAAGGACGCCAACCCCGACAGTTTGGCGGTGCGGGTGGGCCTGAGCACTCTCGCCACGCAGGAGTTCTACGACATGACAGTTGTGGGCGCAGGTCCTGCTGGCCTGGCAGCCGCCGTCTATGGTGCAAGCGAGGGGCTCAAGACACTCGTAATCGAGCCGGAAGCTCCAGGCGGGCAGGCCGGCACAACCTCGCGCATTGAAAACTACCTGGGATTCCCAACCGGCATTACTGGGGCGGATCTTGGGCGCCGGGCGCACATCCAGGCGTCGCGGTTTGGCGCGGAGTTCCTGACCCAGCGGGCCACCGGCCTGCGAATCGACGGCCAATACCGGTTTCTGCAACTTGCCGACGGGCGCGAAGTGGCCAGTCACGTGGTTCTGCTGGCACCTGGCGTTCAATACAGAAAGCTTGCAATTCCGGGCGCGGAACGGCTTACTGGCCGCGGCATTTATTATGGTGCCGCTCTGGTTGAGGCTGCTGCCTGCAAGGATGAGGATGTGTTCGTAGTGGGCGGCGCAAACTCCGCTGGCCAGGCTGCCCTGCATTTTGCCAAGTTCGCCTGTAAGGTAACCATGCTGGTGCGAGGATCTGGGCTGTCTGCCACCATGTCGAAATACTTAATCGATGAGATAGAACGCACATCCAATATTGTGTTGGAGGCGAAGACACAAGTGGTCGGAGCCGATGGGGAAGAACGCCTCGAGTCTTTGAGATTGCTGGGCCCTCAGGGGGAATACCGGGTTCCGGCTTCGTCTTTATTTGTCTTTATTGGCGCTGAGCCGGGCGTGGGGTGGTTGCCTTCGTGCGTATTGCGCGACGAAAAAGGTTTTGTGCTGGCTGGCCAGGATCTGCGCCATGGAGGCAGATTGCCCGAGAGTTGGCGGGAGGCGCGCGAACCGTTCCTGCTTGAGACGAGTGTACCGGGCGTGTTTGTCGCTGGGGATGTGCGACATGGCTCGGTGAAGCGCGTTGCCTCAGCAGTGGGCGAAGGGTCTATCGCGGTGCAGTTTGCGCATCAGTACCTGGCGGGGTTCTAGGTGGGAGATCGAGTCGCTAAGATGAGCGAGGGCGGGAAACAGGTGAAGGTCGAATCGGTCGCCTTGCTGGACGTAGCCGAAGAGTTGCGCCAGACGCGCCCATTCGATGGGACAGATATAGCTGCGTTGAAAGGTGTTGACCGCATAGATCGCGTCACCGCTCCAGCAGGCGCTGTCCTGGTGGAATTGGGAGCTGCGGCTGATTCCTATTGGCTGGTTTTGAAGGGCGAGAGCTGCGCCGAACGGCCGGAGCCGAATGGGTCGCGCTCCCTGGTCGGCCTGGTGCGCGCGGGCGACGGGTTTGGCGAGGCGCCGCTGCTCAGCGGCAAAAATCATATCCCATTCATCATCTCCGCAACGCAGGACTCGCTGCTTGCACGCTTCACAAGCGAGCAATTCTGGACACTCTTGGCCTGTTGCCCAGGGTTCCGCAAAGTTGTGCTGGCCGACATGGCCCAGCGGCTGCAAGCATATCAAGTTGAGGCGCTCCACCGGGAAAAGCTTGTCTCGCTGGGAACTCTCGCAGCCGGGCTGATGCACGAATTGCACAACCCCGGCTCAGCGGCCAAACGCTCTGCCTCGCAGTTGCGTGAAAATCTTATGCGATTGCAGCAATTGAGCCTGCGTAACAGCACCCGGCCCAAGACTCCAGCACAGCTTGAGTGCATGAAAGGCCTGTTGGAGCACACACTTCGCGGCTGTCATCTGGCTGCAATGAGCAGCCTGGAACAAGCAGATGCTGAAGAAGCGATGGGTGAGTGGCTCGCTTCGGCCGGAGTAGAAAACGCATACACCATTGCACCGTCACTCGTGGGAATGGGCTTCGATCAACGGGAGCTTGGCTGCGCCAAGGAGTTCTTTGATACCGACGCATTCTCTGATGCGCTCAACTGGCTGGGCGCGCTGGTTTCGAGCGTATCGCTGGTATGCGCTATTGAAGAAAGCATCACGCGTATCTCCGACCTTGTAATGGCAGTGAAGAAGTTCGCATACGATGAGCGATCGCAGGCCAGAGAACTGGATGTCCATGACAGCTTGCAGAGCACTCTCACGATCCTGGGCCACAAGCTGCGCATCAAGCAGATCGAGGTGGAGAAGCGATTTGAGGCTGCGCCGTCCACGATTCACACCCGCGGCTCGGCACTCAGCCAGGTGTGGACCAACCTGATCGACAACGCCGTGGACGCGTCACCTGTACAGGGACACATCGAAATTGCAACCTGGACGGAGACAGACGAGAGCCCCAGTTGGCTGGCAGTGAGCATTGCAGATCACGGTGCGGGAATCCCTGCCGAAGTTCTGCCGCGCATCTTCGAGGCTTTCTTCACCACCAAGGCGCAGGGTTCAGGCACCGGTCTCGGCCTTGAGATCGTGCACCGCATTGTGACGCAGAAGTTCGGCGGCAAGATCGACGTCGAATCCGAACCTGGCGACACCCGCTTCATCGTGCGCTTGCCACTCGGCGGCCCCGCCGGAAATGAAAAGCCGGCGAAATCCAGCAGCAATGAATCTCCTCTTTCTTGAATTGAAGCCGGCCTGAGTCTTTTTCTATCAATTCCCCAGGAATTACCTACACGACAACATCCCGTCACGCAATCGGGTCTGCTGAATCATGAGCAGATTCCAACAATCGCCCATGGCCGCTAGCTGGTGAAGTTGACCCGCTCACTGCCGATGAAAAGAATGATGGGGCTGGAATGACCGATCACGTCGAATTGCTTGAGGCCGCTCTGGACAGCCTTCCTGAAGGCATTGCTTTTGCCGGTCTTGATGGGCAGGTAAAGTTCTGGAATCGTGCCGCCGAAGCGATTACTGGGTACGCAGCCGCCCAACTGCTCGGTCATTCGGTTCGGGAGTTGCTGGATTTACTGGTAATTGGCGGCGCGCGGAGATGGACGGATCAGACAGACTCGGAGGCCGTTCCGGGCTGCGGCTCGTTGGTCCAGATGCGCCACCGATTGGGGCATAACCTGCCCGTGATGGCCCGAATTCTCGTCCTGCGGGACGGACTCGGCGGGCGCATCGGAGCTGCCGCCGTCTTTCATCCCGCGGAGAATTTGGATGCCTTGCCCCATGGGGACTGCGGCGAAATCGACGGCGTGGAAGCAAGCCAGACAGAACTTGAGGACAGGCTGGGCACGGAGTTTGAAGACTTCATGCGCGGAGGGTTGCCTTTCGGCGTGTTGTGGATAACGGTCGATCAGGCGCACTCTCTGCGCAAGACGCATGGAGCCAGAGCCTGCGAGGCAATGGTCGAGAAGGTGGAACGTACGCTCATGCTCTCGTTGCGTCCCACCGAGCAGATAGGCCGTTGGGGCGAGGATGAGTTTCTGGTCCTATCGCACGAACGCACGGCCGAGACGCTGGCTGCGCATGCGCAGGTGCTCGCCGGGCTGGCCAGAACAACGGAGTTTCGCTGGTGGGGTGACCGTGTATCGCTCACCGTGAGCATCGGCGCAGCACAGGCGGATCAGAACGAAACCCTTGCACAACTGCTCGAACGCGCCCAAGCCGCGATGCTTGCGAGCATTCATGCCGGCTGCAACCACATCACGCTTGCGCCGGGGAGGCTTGCATGTTCGCCATCATAGGCATCCTGGTCGTTTTTGGGGCGGTTATCGGTGGCTTCCTCATGGAGAAGGGCCATATCTCGGTGCTGATCCAGCCGGCTGAGCTGTTGATCATTGCTGGCGCGTCGACGGGGACCCTTTTAGTCGCGAATCCCGTGCACATTATCAAAGCGATCGTGGCCGCTTTACTGGGCATATTGAAAGGTTCACCGTTTACCAAGGCGCGCTACCTGAGCACACTCAAAATGATGTACCAATTCCTCAACAAGGTGCGCAAAGAGGGGCTGCTGAGCGTAGAGATGGACGTTGAAAAACCCTCAGAAAGCTCAATCTTCAAGAACTACCCGGAGTTTCTCGCCGACCACCACGCGAGGGACTACGTATGCGACACGCTGCGAATGGCGATCACAGGAGGCGTGGACCCATTCGACATGGACCAGATGATGGAGCTCGACATGGAGGTGCATCACCACGGGGCTTCCCAGCCCATCGCATCGCTGACTACTGTAGCGGACGCGCTTCCTGGCCTGGGTATCGTTGCCGCGGTGCTGGGAGTGGTTATCACGATGGGCTCGCTCGGCGGCCCGCCGGAGGAGATCGGAGCACATGTGGCCGCGGCGCTGGTGGGAACCTTTCTGGGCATTCTGGCCTGCTATGGCGTCGTCGGCCCCCTGAGCTCAAACATGGCCAAGACCGCCGACGATCACAACAGCTACCTGCACGTCTTGCGCGTATTGATGCTCTCGTTTCTCAAAGGCTCGGCTCCCATGATCGCAATTGAGATGGGGCGCCGCGCGATTCCCGCGCACGTGCGACCCAGTTTCGATGAGATGGAGAAGGACTGCAAGAACTACACTCCGTCAGCGAATCCAAACAAGGCTGCAGCTGCGTAAGCGGGCGGTTCGCGAAAGGGACTGAAAGACCATGCCATCAAACAAAACGCAGCCAATCATCGTGATCAAGAAAAAAGGTGGGCACGGCGGACACCATGGCGGCGCATGGAAGGTAGCGTACGCCGACTTCGTTACGGCTATGATGGCGCTCTTCATCGTGCTTTGGCTTATGGGGTCGAGTGAAAAGGTGAAAAAGGCTGTGGCCGGATACTTCAACGATCCCAAGGGTACTGCAAATCTGATGGGTACCACCATGTCCGGCAACGGCGTGGTCGTAACTACCGCCGCCAACGACGACATGCAGAAGCTGAAACAAAAACTCGAAGAGGAGATCAAGGCAAGAAAGGAGCTTGAGAAGCTCTCAAAACAGATCGAAATCACGATTACACCCGAGGGGTTGCGCATTGAACTGATTGAGACAAAGAATGGGACTTTCTACCAGAGCGGAAGCGCGCGCCTGAGCGACAGCGGGCAGGAGTTGCTGGCGCTGTTGGCGGCAGAGTTGAAAACCCTGCCCAATAGCCTGCTGATTGAAGGCCACACTGATGCCACCAGGTACTCGAGCGACGCCAGCTACACAAACTGGGAACTCTCCGCAGACAGGGCCAACTCCGCACGGCGTTTGTTGCAACAAGATGGTGTCCGTGCCAACCAGGTCACACAGGTGCGCGGTTACGCCGACCAACTCCTTCGGGTGAAGAACGACCCTTACGATCCATCCAACCGGCGGGTCTCAATCCTGGTCAAGAATCAGAACGGCGCATTGCTTGGGCCGAAAGGAGCGGGCGGAGCCAATGGTCCCGCTGCCGCACCCGCCATTCAGGCGAAGCTGGCAACAAAGAAATAGCTCGTCGGGGAGGAGACCGGTTCTGTCTGGCGGTGTATTCAACCACGCCCTGGCTGAGCTGGATCCACAGGAGGCCGCCCCGGCGAACCAAGCAAAAATGTGGGAAGAATTGACCCCTTCAGGCGTCAATGGTGTACTCTGGTGTGCGGACAAGAAAGCGTTTACTGGAGGGTAAGTTCATGACCATCGTTGCCGGGGTAGATTTCGGCACACTCAGCGTGCGCGTAACTTTAGTGGACAGCAGAAGCGGGCCCGTTGGAACCGCCTCCGCCTCCTATCCGCTGCACCGCCGTCGTGAAGACCCCGACTTTGCCACCCAGGCTCACGCCGATCAGATTGCGGCATTGGTTGAGGCCACTCGCGAAGCCCTTCGCACCACAGGAGTGAAGGGCAGCGCGATAGAGGCCATTGCGCTGGACACGACCGGCTCGAGCGTTATCCCAGTGGGAGAAGGGCTTGAGCCACTCGATGATTACTATCTGTGGTGCGATCATCGCGCCCACGCTGAAGCCCAGGAAATCACGCAGAAAGCGCACCAGCTGGGCTTCGAAGGTATTGAGTGGTGCGGCGGCGTCTACTCCCACGAATGGGGATTCTCGAAGCTGCTTCACTGGCTGCGCCATAACCCGGAAAAGCGCGCCCGCTTCGTCACCGCTCTTGAGCATTGCGACATGGTCGCGGCCACTCTGAGCGGCATCAAAAGCGTGAGCGGACTGAAGCGCAGCGTTTGCGCCATGGGGCACAAATGGATGTGGAATCCCAAGTGGGACGGGCTGCCACCAGAGGAGTTTCTGGTAGCTGTTGACCCGCTTTTCGCCGGTGTGCGCACCAAAATGGGCGGCGAATATCTCACCAGCGATCATCTCGCTGGGCACCTTGCCCCCGAGTGGGCAGAGAAGCTGGGGCTGCGTGCGGGAATTCCCATCCCAGTGGGCGCGTTCGACGCACACTGGGACGCAATCGGATCCAACATTTGCGAAGGCGATGTGGTCAACGTTGTGGGCACTTCCACCTGCATCATCGCCATGGCGCGCAAGGCGGAACTGGTTCCGGGCGTTTGCGGCGTTGTGCCAGGAAGCGTACATCCAGCGTACACGGGAATTGAAGCTGGACTCTCCGCTACCGGAGATATTTTTGACGCCGTAGCCAAGCGCGCGCAGACCACGGTCGCCGCGCTTTCAGAGGGACTTGAAGCCTACAAGGCCGGACAGACCGGCCTGCTGCGTCTGAGTTGGGATAACGGCGACCGTACCGTTCTCGTCAATCCCGAACTCGGCGGCGTGACGCTGGGGTGGAACCTGATCCACACAGCCCAGGATGAGCTCTTCGCCGCGATTGAAGGCACGGCCTTCCACACCCGTATCATTCTCGAGCGCATGGCTGAGCACGGTGTGCGCGTGGACCGTGTCATCAACGCAGGCGGCATACCGCAAAAAAGTGAAGTCCTCAACCAAGTCTATGCGAACGTGCTGAACAAACCTGTGTTGGTGCCTGCCGGCATTCCCACCAGCCTTGGCTCAGGCATCATGGCGCTGCTCGCAGCCGGGGCCTACAAGACCATTGAAGAGGCACAAGCCGCCGTTTGCCTTCCACTACGCACAGTTGAACCAGATCCGAAGGCCGCCGCCGTCTACGAACAGCTCTATCGGCACTATCGCGATGTCTATTTCGCCATGGGTCTGCGCGACGCCGCACCGGCAGCCTTGGGTCGAGTTTTGCCGGAGTTGAGGAAGATCGCGGCCGAAGTGCGGAAAGCACACTGAGACTGATTCACTCATCGATACAAGGAGCGAGAGCATGGAACGGCGAAGTTTTCTCAAGGCGGCGGCTGCCTCCACGGCAGCTGCCCTGGCTTTTGGGCGACGCGGCGCCCTGGCCCAGCAGGCGGACAGCCACATCGAAGTCCTGGTGGACGAGCCCATCGGCACCATCTCGCCGGAAATCTACGGCCATTTTACCGAGCACCTTGGTTCGGTGATTTATGACGGCATCTACGTGGGCGAAGGATCGAAGATTCCCAACCAGCAAGGGCTGCGCTCCGCCCTGATTGAAAAGATGCGTTCCATCAAGGCCCCTGTAGTCCGCTGGCCTGGCGGTTGTTTCGCCGATAGCTACGACTGGCGCGACGGGATCGGACCAAGAGACAAACGGCCCCGCCGCACCGGCTTCTGGACCGACCAATTCCCTGCTGCCCTTCAAAAGCAGAATCTCCCCCAGGTCTTTGAGCCGAACACATTTGGCACCAGCGATTTCGCTCGCTTCTGCAAGCTTTGCGGTGCAGAGCCGTATATTGCCGCGAATGTGCGCAGCCTGACGCCGCTCGATTTTGATCACTGGGTGGAATACTGCAACTCACCGCGCGAAACCACAACCCTGGCAGAGACTCGTGCAGGTGACGGTTCCGCAGACCCCTTCAATGTGCGTTATTGGGGCGTCGGCAACGAGAGCTGGGGATGTGGCGGCAACTTCGATCCGGAAGACTACGCCATCGAATTCAAGCGCTACACAACATGGGTTCCCACTTATGGAGCGCCTCTGCGCTTTGTGGCATCCGGCCCCAACAGCGACGAACAGGCCTGGACACGCGGCTTCTTCAATAAGCTATGTCACGGCGAGCCCAGCCACGACATGCATGGAGTGTGGGGCTTGAGCATTCACCATTATGCGTGGAACCTCGCACGCGGCAAGACGGAGGACTGGGTCACCGCCAAAGGCGATGCGCTCAAGTTCGACGCCGTTGATTGGTACGAGCTATGCAGGGAATCGGACCGCATGGAGGGCATCATTCTGGATCACTGGACGGCGCTCGGCGAGTTTGATCTGGACCGCCGGGTCAAGCTGGTAGTAGATGAGTACGGGCCGTGGTACCGGGGCGGTACCGAGGTTTCTGATGTCGGCATTTACTCCCAGCAAATCACCGTGCGCGACGCGGTGGTGACCGGGCTGACGCTTGACACTTTCAACCGGCACGCCGACAAGGTGGGAATGGCCGCCTGTGCGCAACTTATCAACTGCCTCAATTCCCTGTTTCTATCCCACGGCGATCAATTTACCACCACACCTGTGTTCAACGTCTTCGAGCTCTACGCGGCGCACCAGGGCGGCACGGGTGTGCGGGCGGAGTTCTCGGCACCGGAAGTTCGCTATGATCGCGACGGAAAACCGGCCAGCTTCTGGGGATTGAAGGGATCGGCATCTCTTAAAGGCAAGACGCTGACCTTGACGGCTGTGAACCCGGATGTGAGCCAGCCACGCGACACAGAGATCATGTTGCGCGGAGCCAGGGCCACCAGCGCCAAAGCGTGGGTCGTCGGCGACAGCGATATTCATGCGCATAATGTTCTCGGCCAGCCGGAGCAGGTAAAGACCCGCACCGCCCAGGTTAGTCTCCACTCCGATTCGTTGGCTTTCACCTTCCCAGCTGCCTCAGTCGCGAAGATCGAAGTGCAGCTGAGTTAGTACGGTCGGACTTGTTTGGCGCAACGAATTCCGCTTAATCCACCCACAAGAAAGCGCCGGCGAATCGTCTGCTTCACCGGCGCCTTTGCATTCAGTAGAGTCGAGTTCAGAAATCGTAGCGAAGGCTAAACTGCATACGGCGCGGAGATGACAGCAAAGCGCTTGCGACGCCCAGGTTGCCGTCCGTCAGTTGAGTGCCAAGTGAAAAAGGATCGAAGCGGACGGTGTTCGTGACGTTGTAAACCTCCCAAGCAAACTTCAATGCTCCAAACTCGCGGATCTTCCAGCTCTTGTCGATGCCGGAGTCGAGATCGAAAACTCCATCGCCGCGGAAGTTGTTCCGCTGCCCCGCTTCACCGGGATACGGAAGACGAATCGGGCTGCCGGTCGCGATTCCATTGTTGATGGCGTTCGGATCATCGAAGAACTGCGGTTCGCCGTTCGAGTCAAGGTGACGGCGCATCTTTACCGGTGCGGTGACGACGGCATCACTTCCATATGTCCAGTTCGTTGTATAGCCCGGTTCGTCGAGTGAAAACGGCAGCTTGCTTGTGGAGCGCATGATTCCGGACATCTGCCATCCACCGACAAACGCGTTGGTGAAGCGGTTCGCGTTACTCAACAACGGGCTTCCCTGACCAAATGGGAGTTTGTACACATAATCAACGGTCAGCAGGTGGCGTGTGTCGAAATCGGACGGAGCCCGATTGAGCCCCGGCTTCCAGGTGTTGTAAATGATGCTGAAGTTTAGGCTAGCCAGCGCGGGATTTCTTTCCGCGTCAGACCCCATGTCAATTGACTTCGAAAGAGTATAGCTCACGTCGAGGGCCAAGCCGTGGCTCATTGGATGCCGCAAGGTAAGCTGGCCAGCGTTGTAGTAGCTCATCCCCATTGTGGAAAGGGAGAAGAGCGACGCAAACTGGTACTGCCAGAACCGGGACGTGAGAGTGTCTGGGCAGGGATATGCAGGATAATCGCCGCTGTACGGGTTCTGGAATGCTGTCCCGCAGAAGAGATCAAGATCAATCAAAGCAGTCGTAGCACCGAGATTGGCTCGCGACGGATTCCACTCATCCGAATAGATAGCCTGGGTGGCGCTTTCGCCGGGCTGATCGAAGTTCGCCATCCAGGGGAACAGATCTTCAAAGTACGGAATGGCCGGGACCTGGGCGTATTGATTGCAGTTGCAGTCCTTTGTAGCATTAGGATTGAAACCGCCATTCGCGTCTACGAGTTTGGACAACTGCGTGCCCGCCGTGAAGTAGTCGCCACCACCATTGGGGTCGACGTAGTCCGTTGGCATGGCCAGATCGAGGCTTTGCAGCAGATGCCTTCCAAGTCGGCCAACATACGCAGCCTCTATAGTGAAGCCGCCTGGTAACTCACGCTGCACCGACAAATCGAACGATTCGGAGTACGGAGTCTTCATCCTGCTATCGAGTCCAGTGGTGATCAGGGCGTTGTAATCATCCGGCGTGTAGGGAAAGGCCTCGGTGGAATCTCCAACTCCATTATTAAATGGCAGCGTGGCCCGATCGACATATCGGGGCGCGGTCTCAGTCTGGTAGACAGACGCGGGGTTGGTTATCTGGCTGCTTACCCCGAAAGATCCAAACTGATCGAAGTTGTTGACCAGAGACTCGCCGAAGTGATCGTAGTAGATGCCGGCACCCGCGCGAATTGAGGTCTTCGTGTCGGGCGAGTAAGCGATTGCAAGGCGGGGGGCGATGTTGTCCTTGGACTTCGGCCAGTACCCCGGCTTGTTGTAAAACGGGCCGGTCGGCGCAAAGGACAGGTCAGGCTGATTGATTTGACTGTTCTGTGCGGCTGCTTCGCGCGCTGCATACCAGCTGTGTGTATCAACTGTCGGAGCAATTTCCTGTCCATTGGTTTCCCAGGGTGTCTGCAGAATCGTGTGGCGCATGCCGAATGTTACTGTGAGATTAGGCAGTGGACGCCAGGCATCCTGCAGATAGTACTCGTATTCATTTGCCTTAAAGTTCCGTACAAGTGGCGCTCCATCCCCAAGGATGCTCGCCGAGGTTGCGCTGGAGATTTGGTAGCTGTAGACATCAGTGACCGACGGAATGACGCCAACCAGGTTGGCGTAAGCAATCAGGTACGAGTTTCCGAAGCCCTGCCCAAGATCTGGGGGGGAAGGAGCCACGCCACCCAGCCAATAAGGATTGGTGCTGCCGCTATTGAACGAGTTGGCGTCCGTAGCGAAGTTCTGGTGGATCAGCCGCCAGTTCACGCCAACCTGGATGTTGTGCTTCCCCTTAGTCCAACTGAAATTGTCTACGATGTTGTTCACCGGCGTGCTCACAATGGAGGTCCGCGTCTCAGCAGTCGTCGTTGAAAGGAAGCGGAAATCGACATAATCGCCGGATCCGACGCCACGGTTGCTGTATCCCTGCCGGACATAGCCATACCGAACGTCGTTGACGATGCTTGGACTTATGGCCCAAGTATCCCCAGCCGTAATTCCCTTTGTGTTGTCCTCGATGGCGCTCGACGGACCTTGCCCCGGATACTGTTCTGTTGATGCCGTGACATCCTTCTGAAGATTGCCGCGTACAAAGATGCGATGTTTGTCAGAAGGCACCCAATCAATCCTGCCGATTGTCGTATTCAGCCGAATAGGATTCGGCGATGAAAAAGAATAAGAGCCTTCATTGAGCCCATCGCCTTCCGTTGTGCCATTGGCTGGCGGCATCGAATTAAAGTACGCGAGGGCATTTGGATTCGGACCAGGACCGGGGGGATAGGCAGCGGTGTTGCAAACCTGACAAGCTGCGTCTAGAAGCGCAACTGCCGTCGGGTCGAGTGTCTGATTATTACCGTTTCCGTCCTGATAGCTCAAAGTCCCGGCCTGATAGGCAGCGGTTGGATCGGTCTGCGTGACTTCGGCGTTCTCAGCCAGGCGACTGCCTTCATAATTGCCGAAAAAGAAGAGTTTGTCCTTTAAAATCGGTCCTCCGAGCGAGCCGCCGAAGATATTGCGGATCAGCTTGCCCGGGATATTGGGTAAGTCGCTATTGATTTCAGCCTGCTTGTTAAACCAGTCGTTGGCAACCGTAAACGTAGGGCGGTTATATTCGTAGGCCGCGCCGTGGAACTTGTTCGTTCCCGACTTGGTCACCATGCTGACCTGTGCGCCGGACGAGCGCCCGGAATCGGCATTGGCATCGCCTGTGGTCACGCGGAATTCCTCGATAGAGTCCTGTGTTTCTCTCAGCACGCCGGTAAAGGCATACCCGTTCACCTCGTCGTTGTCATCCACGCCGTCGAGAGTGATATTGCCCTGATCGGAGCGACCGCCATTGACAGCGCCTTGGCGGCTGTCGACCATTGTGTTCGGCTGGCCAAGGTACAAAACGCCGGGTTGAAGCGAGAGCAGATCGGGTACATTGCGGGTTTCGCTGGGCAGTGACTGGATCTCGGCATTATCCGCAGAGTTGCCCAGCGACGCATCTGTCGTGTTCAACGTCTGCGCGGTTGCGGACACATCCACCGTGACCGTGTTCGCTTGCACGCTAAGCGTGAAATCGACGGTCGCAGGTTGGTTGACAAGCAGTTCCGCGGTTTTGGTTTGCTCGCCAAAACCCGCAGCGGTCACCTTGATGGTGTATTTGGAAGGGAAAATCTGGGCAAAGGAATACAACCCGGTGCTGCCCGCCGTTGTGCTGAAGGTCTTTCCGGATGAATTGTCAGTCAAAGTGACCGTCGCCCCTGGAACCAGGGCGCCGCTGGGATCCTTGACAACTCCGCGGAGTGAAGTGGTTGCGGTCTGGCCAAATGCGAGGGCGACGGTGAGGGTACAAAGTAGCCCCCATACGCATACAGTTTTCTTCACGGCTGTTCCTCCAAAAGGTCTCATCTTGCTGGTCGTGCTGATGGTGCCTTGCGGCCTATGTTCTTGCCTGCACGGCGGCGGTTGCGTCTGCCGCAAGCGGATAAAGTCGTGCGATGAAGCCCGCCACCATGGTTGATCTTTCCTTCAGCGGGGCTTTAAGAGGTACCTTGTTGTGTGTCGAGCCGAGACGTCGGCAGCGAGAGCTGCCCTTCAACGGGGGTAAACACATCTTGAGCGATATTTACATAAGATTCAACAAGAAATTATAAAGAAAAGCGGAAAAACAGCACCCCGACCATCGCTCGTGATCAGTGGAAGTCATTGTTGCTGTTGCATTTGTTGCAAGTCTATGAGCGGCTGGCTCCGCTCTGGAGGCTGCTGAGCACGTTCGACAAGCACACTCCAATCGTCCGGAATCGGCAGCTTTCGGTCAAGGGCCGGCGGCTCTTCGCTGGCCTCCACGTGCACTGCCACGTAGAGTTCGCTGTCAGTATTTCCGCGAAATATACCGTGAGTGGGAGGAACGTCGGCATAGTCCCGGCCTACGGCGGTGCGAATGTGACGATGATGCGCCACCAGGTTATTGGTAGGGTCAAAACCTACCCAGCCAAGATGCGGCATCAGTACATCGACCCAGGCGTGAGTCGCGTCGGGCGTGGACCGGTCATGATCCTCGCGGCTGCGATACAGATAGCCTGAAACATACCGCGCAGGAATCCCAACATGGCGCAGCAAGGCAATCATCGTGTGAGCAAAATCCTGGCAGACACCCTTGCCGCTGACGATAGCTTCGTCGATGGGCGAGTCGACTCGCGTATGGCGGGGCACGTAGTCAAAGTAGTCGAACAATCTCTGGTTGAGCTCTTGCACCAGCATCAGCGGGTCGTCCCTTCGAGTGACGCCCATTTGGGATGCCAATAGGATCAAAGCCGGAGTTTCCACCGCAAATGTGCTGGGCAGCAGCATCTCCCAGTAGTCGCCCGCCTCGACGAGGTTGTCGAGAGCACCCCAGGCATCAGACGACAAAAAGCTGGGTACGTCGGGCAGCACCTGTTGTTCAACCACCGACTCCGCAACAACGACCAGTTGATTGTGTTCGCCCGGGATGTCAAAGTGCTGAACGTTATTGCCCAGATGGTCGCGATAACTGAAAACTCGGCAGCGCGGGCTCACTGAAAGCGAAAATGTGAGGCAATGCTGGTTTGAGTCGGACCGCGGGTGCATGCGCGTTTCCATAATGCTCTCGCTTATGGCCCGTGAGTAGCGAAAACGCGTCAGATGCCGAATGGAATAAAAGTTCACTCTTGCTCCCGCATTCTCTTAAATGGCAAGTGCAGACTGGATGGAATAGTGGACGTAATAGCGATAGATCATGTCGTGAATGCGCAGGCATTGCTCTCGAATCGTGTGAAGGAATCCTGCTGCGTCGTTCGCCAGAATCTCACCGATCGTGGTATAGCCGAGCATCGCATGCAAGCGTCCGATCCCGGCTGTCAGTTCATCCGGCGCGCGCCGCCCGCCGGTACGCTGGATCGATTCCACCGCGTGGCGGATGCCGTCGACTGTGTAACGAATGGCATGGGGAAAGTCGCGATTCAATAGGATGAATTCCAGGATGCGGTCCGGCGTGAGGTCAGCGGTATATACCTGGCAAAACGCTTCGAACGCCGTGCAACAGCGAAGAAGCCCAACTTGCTCGAGGTACTGGTAGCCGGAGTGATCGCGCTCCTGCAGACTGAAGAGACTGGGCTGGTACACCTCCAGCAGCGTGGCGGTGGCATATGCCCGTTCAAGGTAACGCCCCAGGCGGATGAACTGCCATCCCTGGCCATGAATCATCGTCGTGTCGCTGACGCCCTTGAACAGATGAACGCCGTCGAGCACCGAAACCAGAACATCGCTGATGCTATTGCGGAATTGAGTCTGCGCGTGCGGCGAATGCATCTGGTGATAGAGGCGATTGAGTTTCTGCCACTGTTCGGTCGAGATCTCTTCACGCACCTGGCGGGCATTTTCGCGCGCAGCGTTCACGCAGTATGTAACAGACGCATGGTGCAGGCTGTCGAAAATGAGCTGCCGGGCCATTTCATCGAGAGAACCGTTCCACTCCAGGCCCGCGGGCTTGTTGAGGGCAGCAAGGAGGCGCTGCCAGCGCGTCTCCGCGCTTGCGCCGCCGGTGTCGAGCATCAGGCTCATAGTCACGTCAAGCTGGCGCACGGTATTCTCAGCCCGCTCAAGATAGCGGCTCATCCAGTAGAGACTGTCGGCAACGCGCGAAAGCATTGGCGTACTCTCCCGAACCCCGAGTCTGATCGTTATTCCAGAACCCATGTGTCCTTGCTACCCCCACCCTGCGAGGAATTCACCACCAAAGAGCCCTTTTCGAGAGCCACCCTGGTGAGTCCTCCGGGCACAATGTTCACCTTATCGCCAAACAGGATGTAGGGCCGCAGGTCCACGTGGCGGGGCTCCAGCCGATTGCCGATAAGACAGGGAGCGCGCGAAAAATCCAGCGTGGGCTGGGCAATGTAGTTCCGGGGGTTAGCCTCGATCTGACGTGCAAACTCCTCGCGCTGCTGCGCCGTGGATTGGGGGCCGATCAACATGCCGTAGCCGCCACTCTCGCCGACGGCTTTGACCACCAACTTGTCCAGATTGGCGAGCACATGCTGCCGCTCTTTCTTTTCGGTGAGCAGGTACGTTTCCACGTTAGGTAAAATCGGGTCTTCGTCGAGGTAGTAGCGAATAATGCGCGGCACATAAGCGTACAGTGCCTTGTCATCGGCCAGGCCGGTCCCGAACGCATTGGTGACCGTCACGTTGCCGGCGCGGTAGGCGTTGAAGAGCCCCACGCAACCGAGGGCGGAATCCGAACGGAAAATCAGTGGATCGCTGAAGTCGTCATCCACTCGCCGGTAGATCACATCCACGCGCTTGAGACCATCCGTTGTGCGCATGTAAACGATGTTGTCGTGTGTTACCAGATCGCGCCCTTCGACCAGATCGATGCCCATTTGCCGGGCCAGGTAGGTGTGCTCGAAATATGCGGAGTTAAAGACTCCCGGAGTAAGCAGTACGATGTTCGGCTCGGGGCGGCCCTCCGGTGCCAGCGAACGAAGCGTGGCCAACAGAAGTTGCGGGTAATGCTCAATGGGCCGTACGCCGTAGCTGTGAAAGAGTTGCGGGAACGTCCGCTTCATGACGCGGCGGTTGGTGAGCATATAACTCACACCCGAAGGCACGCGCAGGTTGTCTTCAAGAACAACGAACTCTCCCGAGTTCAACCGCAGCAAATCGGAGCCAACGACGGCGATGTACACGTTGCGCGGTACCTGCAGGCCCCGCATCTGGCGCCGGTAGTGCTTGCAACTGTAAACGAGTTCGCGCGGCACGATGTGGTCGCTCAAGATTTTGGCGTCGAAGTAGACGTCGCGCAAAAAGTGATTGAGCGCTGTAATGCGCTGTGTCAGGCCGCGCTCGATGCGGTCCCACTCCTCGGCCGTAACCAGCCGGGGCAACAGGTCATAGGGAAAGATTCGTTCGGTGCCCTCTTCGCGCCCGTAAACAGTGAAAGTAATGCCCTGAGTGAGGAACGACAGTTCGGCCGATTGCTTGCAGCGCTGCAACTCATCCTGGGGTAGCCGCGCCAGCGTCTCGGCGAGGGCACGATAGTGCGGGCGCACTTCCCCGTCGGACTCCCGCATTTCGTCGAACGCGCGGTCCAGCGGATAGTCTCCAAAGAGCGTGTCCACCTCCGCTGGATGCCCTGCGCTCATGAAGGGATTGGGTTTCCTTTGCTGGGAATTCGGGGCACCTGTGGCGGATGGACTTCGGCCCTCCTGGAGGATGCACCGCACCAGCCCGCTCCGGAAGCCGACCCCGATCCGACTTTGCCCTGTTCTTTAGCTTGTAACATGCGAGGCATAAAGGCACAATCAGGAACCCATGATTCCCTTTTTCCACTCCACGCGGAGCTAGAGCCGGAAGCGAAAGGATACAGGCAGGGCCTCGGAGCATTGAAGTCCCCGATGCCCTGCCTGAATTCGCTCAGATTGACCGGATACGCCCTAGAAAAGATTCCAGAGCGACTGGTTGTAAACCGCGTGATGGAACTGCACCTCGCAACCCTTCACAATAGTTCCCAACTCGCGCGGGCAGCGGTTGGCAGCAGCTTCCTTCAACTCGGCATATCGGCCCTGAACGTCCGAACCGAGGATTTCAGCAATCCATTTCGATGCCTTGAAGTCCTCGATTGCCTTGTAGATATTGTCCGGCAGATAGCGTCCGCCTTCGCGCAGATTGTCCACCTTCGCGATCTCGCCATCGATCCCTGTCTTGAAGATGGAATACATCGACAGGTAAGGGTTGGCATCCGGGGCCACGGCGCGAACTTCGGTACGCATGGAGCGCGAGTTGCCGATGGGCACGCGAATCATGGCGCCGCGGTCAACAGCAGATGCACGGATCTGGTTGGGCGCCTCGAAATGCGGGTCGAGCCGCCGATAAGCGTTCACGCTGGAGTTGAAGATCAGGCAGAGGTCCAGTGCGCGCGTCAGAATCCGATCAAGGAAGGCCCAACCAAATGTTGAAAGCTGCTCTTCGCCCTTCTCATCCCAGAAGAGATTGGTCTTTCCTTGCGACACCGAAACATTGGTATGCATGCCGCTGCCGTTTACACCCGCCACCGGCTTGGGCAGGAAGCAGGCCGTATACCCGTAATTATTCGCAATCTGGCGGCAAAGCAGCTTGTAGAGTTGAATCTGGTCGGCGGCCGCCACCACCTCGCTATATCCAAAGTTGATCTCAAACTGGCTGGGCGCCACTTCGGGATGATCCTTTTCGTTCTGGAAGCCCATCGCGCGCTGCACTTCAGCCGAAGTATCGATGAACTGGCGCAGCGGATCGAGCGGCAGCGAATGATAGTATCCGCCGGTACTCACGAAACTGAACTTGCCGGTCTCGTGGTAAGTCTTCTCAGCGTCCTTGCCGGAGAATATGAAGCCCTCGATTTCAGTGGCCGCGTTCAGCGTGTACTTCTTCTCGGCGTACAGCTTATCGGCATAATTCTTAAGCACGCCGCGCAGGTCGCCAGAGTAGGCAGAGCCATCCTTATCGATGACAATTCCAAACACGAGCACCTTGCCGTTACCGAATACGTCTGCGGGCACCCAGTAAAAGGCGCTCCAGTCGATTCCAAGCCTCAGGTCACTCTCCTTTTGTGCGGTGAATCCGCGAATCGAGGAACCGTCGAAAGTGAGGTTTTCGTAGGCGTTGAGCAAGAACTTCTTGTCATAGTCGAGCAGATGCAGACGGCCTTCCAAATCCGAGAACAGCACGGTCACAGCCTTAATTCGCTTTTCGTCGGTCAGATACTTGAGCCGTCTCTCGCGAATCTCATCGGACGCCACACGGTTGAGGCGATCCTTCTTGGCCTGCAAATTCAGTTCTTCCAACTCCTCATAGGGGAGTGCTAGAAAGTTGCGATAGTCAGTGGACATGGGTCTCCTTCCCGGCGAAGCAAAATACAGCCTCGCGCGATTAAAACTGTTCCATGAACGCGCCACATGACCGCTTCAGCGCAGTATCCCCGAAACATGTCCAGGGAAGTTGAAGAATCGGATGGGTGGCGTAGACGAAGCCGGTTATGGCACGCGGATCTGTGTATGAGCTTGCGAATATAGGTTAACGCCAGAGGGCCAGCGATGCACAGACAAATCGGCCGGCGCGAACAATCCGTGCAGGAAAACTCGGCGGATTCTCTGTCCTCCTACCGTTTGCGGTACCCTGAATGTCTCAGGAGGCTTTCCCGAAGATGCTCCGGTTGCGCCGCTCTCCGCTCACGATTCTTGCTGTTGCCATCTTTGCTCTCACCGCCGTTCGGGCCCAGCAGCCGGGCGCTGACGCTCCAAAGGAAGAGTACATCCGCGCGCACTATACCAAATACGAGTACCGCATTCCGATGCGCGACGGCAAGCGGCTGTTTACCTCGGTCTTTGTTCCAAAAAACACAGCCGGCGGTCCCTATCCCTTTCTAATGTTCCGAACCCCCTATGGAATCGATCCATATGGCGAAGACCAGTATCCCGAGCACCTTGGCCCGTCCCCGGAGTTTGAAAAGTCCGGCTACATATTCGTCTATCAGGATGTACGTGGACGCTGGATGAGCGAAGGAGACTTTGAGGAGATGCGCCCGCACATCGACGTCAAGAAGTCTCCCCAGGACGTAGACGACTCCTCCGACACCTCCGACACCATTGATTTCCTGTTGAAGCACGTGCCGAACAACAACGGCAAAGTGGGCATCTGGGGCATCTCCTACCCCGGGTTCTACACCTCGGCCTCGATCATCGATTCGCACCCTGCGCTGGTGGCGGCCAGCCCCCAGGCTCCAATGACCGATCTGTTTCTTGGCGACGACGGGTACCACGGCGGTGCCTTCATGCTTGCGGCCAACTTCGGCTTCTATGCGCCGTTTTTTCATCCGCAAGAGAACCCGCTGGCCCCCAAACCCACGCTGCCATTCGATTTTGGCACCCCGGATCACTACCGGTTCTTTCTCAAAGCCGGGAACATTGCCGACCTTGACAAGCTCTACCTGGAAGGCTCGAATTGGCTCTTCAACGATCAGTTCAAGCACGACACATACGACTCTTACTGGCAATCGCGCGACCTGTCGCGCCACATGAAGAACGTGCACTGTGCGGTGCTGGTCGTGGGCGGATGGTATGACGCAGAGGACCTGATGGGCCCTTACCGTACTTTCTACGCCATCAACAAGTTCAATCCTGAAACACCGACCACACTCGTTGAAGGTCCCTGGGTTCATGGCGGATGGGCTCACAGCGATGGCAGTCATCTTGGAGACGTGCCGTTCAACGCCAATACCAGCGAGTATTTCCGCACCAATGTTCAGTTTCCGTTCTTCGAACATTACCTCAAGGGCAACGGCGCGGCGCAACCCAAGGCGGTTGTTTTCGAAACCGGAACTAATGTCTGGCGCAGCTTTGACTCCTGGCCACCTAAAGTCGCCAAAGCGAAGACACTCTACTTCCGCGCCGGCGGCAAACTGAGCTTCGAACCGCCAACCGAAACCAAAAGCGAGGACGAATACGTCAGCGACCCCAACCATCCCGTACCGTTCGTTGGCTATACGACCGACACCGTGCCGCAGCGCTACATGGTGGACGACCAGCGCTTCGCAAGCTACCGGCCCGACGTGCTGGTCTATGAGACCGATCCTCTCCCGGAAGATGTAACCATTGCCGGTCCCATCTCTCCTAAGTTGAAAGTGGCCAGTTCCGGGACCGATTCAGATTTCGACGTGAAACTCATCGACGTGTATCCCCAGGATTACCCTGACCCGGACGATACTTCCCACGGAAATAAGCACGTCCTGGATGCTCCTCCAGTGCACATGGGCGGCTACCAACAGCTACTTCGCGGCGAGCCTTTCCGCGCTAAGTTCCGCAATAGTTGGGAGAAACCGGAGCCGCTGATTCCCGGAAAAGAAACCGAGATCGACTTCCAGATGCCGGATCTCTTCCATACATTTCGTCGCGGCCATCGCATCATGGTCCAGATGCAAAGCTCCTGGTTTCCCTTGACCGACCGCAACCCGCAAACATTCACTGACATTCCCTACGCCACGCCAGAGCAGTTCCAGAAGGCTACCGAGTACGTATTCCACCAGGCTGATGCGGCCTCCGGTGTCGAGGTTCTATTCCTTCCACAGCCTTAAGGATGATTCCAGCACCTGCTTGGTCATTCAGCCGGATTGGCAACAGGCTTTTCACTCAGGCCCGGCAGCATCAGAACCATCAGCAACAGCGCGCCCGGAATCGTAAGCATTCCCAGACGCAAGCTTCCTGTGTGTCCAGAGATCCAACCTGCGAGCCATGGCAGCACTGAGCCGCCAAAACCTGCCGTGGCCAGCACCCATCGCGAGTCTGAAACGTGCTGCGAACGCGCAAAGGAACCCGCAATGACCAATGGAAAAATGGGAGCGAGTGCAGCTCCCAAAAGAAACATCGCCACGCCGCGTCCGCCCGCTGATGGAAAGGCTGCCAAAAGCAGCCCTGCAGTTAAGGCTATCCCCACGGCAAAACGAAAGACGCGCACCGGCTCGGCGCGCAACAACAACAAGGAGCAGAGTCCACGCGATAACAGGAACCCAATCCAATACAGCGAAGAAGATGCCGCAGCCATGACAATGCCGCCGCCTGCCATACGAAGCGCATAAGTAGGCAGCCAGGCGGCCGCAGTGTTCTCAACGCCCACTTGAAGAAATGCAGCCAGGGCAAACACAACAATGAGCCGCAGATGGGCAAAGTCCCGCGTATCCCTTTCGGGGCGCGTGGTGTCCGGACCGTCTTCAAGCAGCAGACCGCATACTGCCGCTGCCGCCGCCGCAGCCAGAGCCAACAATAAATAGGCTGCGCGATAGCTGTGGTGCACCAGGATTTGTGCCGCCAGCAGCGGTGCCACCAACGCTCCGACGCTCCAGGTGAAATTGAGAAAAGTCAGAACGGGCGCACATCGTTCAGCAAAGGCGCGGCCCACATAAAGAGTGACCGCCGACATTGGGACCCCAACGCTGACGCCGAGCAGCAGAAACGTCAGTGGCAGAAATGGCGCGCTGGCTACAGATACTCCCACACAGCAAGCCGATGTAGCCATGAATCCCAGCGTCATCGTGCGCGCATATCTGACCCGGCAAAGGAGCGCTCCCAGCGATGTACCGCCAAAATAGAGCATGAACAACAGCCCCGAACGGCTGTCGTTCAGGTGAAAAGTCGCAGCCAGTGACGGCAGCAGTGGACCACCCACGGCGTGCAAAACGCCTGTAAGGGCGAAGACCGGGTGCAGCACCGGCAACGATCGCCTCGCGTAGTTCCTGGCTTTCGACTGCATTGCTGCATCAGCTCCGCTTCCCGCGGGCGCGTCGCGGATTGGGCGGGGAGGTTGACTCGCGAATCACCAATTCCGGATGAATCGGCACCACGTTGGGGAACGTTGCCTGCCCACGGATCCTCTGCAGCAGAATGCGTGCCGCAACCTTGCCCATTTGCGCCAGTGGCTGGCGGATCGTAGTGAGGCTCGGGTTATGGAAAGCTGCGCTCTGAATATCGTCAAAGCCCACCACTGAGACGTCGGTGGGCACTTGCATGCCATGGTCGACGAATGCCCGAATCGCCCCGATTGCGGCAATGTCGTTATAGCAAACCAGTGCAGTGAAATCGGCTCCACGCTGGATCAATTCACTTGCCGGCTCATATCCCAGCTCGGGAGTCGAAACCCGCAGGAGCAATTGCACAGTCAGCCCTGGCAGAACACTCAGTCTGAGCTCTCCCGCCACCGCCATCAAGTTGTTCCATCGATCGTCAGCGTCCGAACTATGACTCCCGCCGCGCATGAATGCAATCTTGCGGTGTCCAAGCTGGTAAAGATGGCGCAAAGCCAACTCTGCTGCCCGTCGCTGATCGAGCACAACATTCGTCACACCTTCTATCTTGCGGTGCCCGGCGACCGCCACAACCGGCAGGTTCAGGCTCTTCTCTATGATGGTGTCGATCAGGATGAATCCTTCGACCGAGCGATCCATCAGCAGACGCGGGTACTCCTCGATGAGGTCGGCTTTGCGACGATGGCTGGCTGTGAGGTAGAAGTAGCCTTCCTCGATGAGGAACTCTTCAACCCCCGCCAGCACCTGCGTCGAATAGTTATCGCTCAATTCCGGGACCAGAACGCCGACGGTAAAGGTCTGCCGCTTGCGCAGCGACCGCGCATAAAAGCTGGGCCGGTATTGGAATTTTTCTGCGGCCTCAACCACCCGGTCGCGCGTTTCCTGTGGAATCGAGCGCACCCCTGGTGCATTGTTCAAAACCAGCGAAATGGTCGCCGGAGAGAGGTTAAGATACTCGCCCAACGTCCGCAGGCTGATGGGTTGGCCGGGGCGCATCTCGGCCCCTGGTTTCGTGCGTTTGATCATGCAATCCTTTTGTAACACCCTTCAGGCCGTACGCGATGTGTTTCCAGTGGCTTTGAAGTCATTCTGCATCTTTGCCCCTTCCCTGGGTTCGCGCCTGATGCGGAGACTCTTCGGCTGAGAGCTGAGACTTCGAGCAGCGATGGTTTCACTGGAATCCCCGGACGAGCACTGCGGATTGACTCACTCGGGCCTTGCACGAAGCGCATTCGACCCGGCCGTGACTCAGCAAAAGGTGAGGTAAACTAGTGGATACAGAGCGCATCCTCTCCGCGGAGGGATGGGTGAGCGGTTGATACCGGCGGTCTTGAAAACCGTTGTACCTGAAAGGGTACCGGGGGTTCGAATCCCTCTCCCTCCGCCATATAGTCCATAGAATCAGCCACTTGAGAGAAGAAATCGAGCTTTGCGTGATTTTCCGGGCAATTTTGCAGACTCTCAGACCCGAAAGGGACCAGAGAGCATTCTCCTTTACCGGAGAAAGCGAAAAAGTTCGAGGATTTCTCTGCCGGGGAATCTGGTAGTCCCTTTCCGCGGGCTGGCTAGAGTCCTTTCCACGCAACACTTGGTTAAGTGTTCTCGGCCCAAAGGGCCGGTTTCGTGCAAAACCTACCAATTCGTCCCAAATTCCGCTTCTTTGGACAACTCAGTGTTGATTTCAATCAACGGTGTAAGTTTCACGTAGCAAGTCGGATACCCGATCGCCGAGTATTGAATTCGGTCCAAATGCCTGGTCGCTCCCGGGAGAAGGTTTCTACCGTGAACGCTGGGGCGTTTATCAGGACCTATCCGGATCTAACCAGATCTCCGGATAGCCGGTTATACGGCCGAGTGGATTGGATTTGTAGACACTGGCCGACATAAGGGGAGTGATCCGAGAAGTTCGACTCAAATGCTTAGTTTCGGGGAGCTTAGGTTGGAGGGCGCTTCGTTCAATTCTTCATCCGGTTGGCAACTGAATCCAACTCAATGGCACGAGGGAAGAAGATATTGTTCTCAAGATGGATATGTTGATGCAGGTCTTGCTCGAATTCTCTCAGACTGTCATAGAACGCGTGGAACGTAGGGCAGGCATTCTCCGGAGTAGTAAAGTTCTCGCTAAGACGACGGATTTCAGCAATCAGGGCGCCCGCAGCATCGTGTTCCTGAGTCATCATCGCGATCGGATTCGCAACGGTGCCGAAGCAGCTACGGGGCTTAGGGGTCCCATTGGAGACAGACCGCTCCAGGCCAGCGATGTAGGGAAACAGGACGGCTTCTTCCTTCGCCAGATGTTGAGTTAGTTCTTCGTCCAATTGCATAAGAGTGGTCGCAATCACCGGCAGTTCCGGCCTCGTCGAGCCGTGACGATTCACAACCTTTTGAGCCAGCTGGGCAAGCCGCGGCAGTTCGCGTTTCACGTATGCGTGATGTTTGGCTACGATATGCGAGCTCAAGGTCTCCAACGATTTCCCGGCCCAATTTTCGACCTCACTCCCGGGTTTCTTCTCCGCCTCTTCCAACGCGGCAAGAACCGAATCAATTTCCAGGTTCCCGGCAGCGCATGCCTCTGCCAGAGGCTTGCGCCCCCCGCAACAGTAGTCAATTCCAAATTGTTCAAAGACACGGATTGCAGTGGGTTGTTCCAGTGCGATTTCGCGGACGGTTTGTGTGGTTGCGGTCATTTCCGATCTCCTTGAACTCCAACTTACATAGATCGCAATGTCCGCCACAGCGACTTTGGTCACTCTGAAGCTCAATATGCCAAAAACTGTTGAAGGTATCGGTGTGACCAAAGTCGCTGAGATCTCCGTTCTGCTCGCCTAGGCTTGCGCTTAAACAGAAGGTCAACTCGACATGGGCGCAGCAACCATCACGCCGATCCACAAGCAGGAAGGCAAAAAGAATCTTGTCCGCAGGTCCAGCTCCGATGGTTCGCAACGGATCAGGCGAATCGTTCAGTGGCTGTTCGTAGCTCTGAATGGCTGGCTGGGAATCCAATTCGTTCTCTGGGTTCGCTTCTGCGAGCGCGGCGGTGTGGGATGGAACGTGCAACGGCCTCCCGGTGCCGAAGGCTGGCTGCCCATTGCGGGCTTGATGAATACGAAATACTTCTTGCTCACAGGACGCGTGCCCGCAATCCATCCCGCGGCCATGGTCCTGTTTATTGCCTTCATATTGATAAGCCTGCTGCTCAAGAAGGCTTTTTGTTCCTGGCTTTGCCCCGTTGGAACGCTGTCGGAGCATCTCTGGAAGCTTGGAAGACGCGTATTCGGTCGTAATCTGCATCCACCAAAATGGTTGGACATCCCATTGCGAGGGCTGAAGTACTTGCTTCTTGGCTTCTTTGTGTTCCTGATCGGCGCCATGTCCGCCGAGGCGATCCACGATTTCATGTCCACACCGTACGGCCTGGTCGCCGATGTCAAGATGCTGAATTTCTTCCGCGATATCGGGCAAACAGCGGCAATCGTCATCGGTTTGCTGGTTCTGCTGTCCTTGCTCATCCAGAACTTCTGGTGCCGGTATCTCTGTCCCTATGGAGCGCTGCTGGGAATCACCTCGCTTCTCAGTCCGGTAAAGATCCGCCGCGATTCCGAGGCCTGCATCGATTGCGGGAAATGTGCGCGCGCCTGTCCTTCCAGCTTGGCCGTTGATCAACTCGTGCAGATCCGATCCGTTGAATGCACGGCATGCATGGCGTGTGTCGCCGCATGCCCGGCAGAGAGCGCTCTGCAATTCTCCTTGGTGCCGAGAAAGGCTGCAATACCGGCAGAGAGATGGCGTCGCCGCGCACTCTCACCCATTGCGGTTGCAGCAGTTCTCGCTTGCATCTTCCTGGGCCTGGTCGTGGTGGCGAAGGCCACCGGGCATTGGCAGACGAATCTGCCACGCGACGCGTATATGGATCTGGTTTCCCACGCGAGAGAGGCCGGTCATCCCGGCATCTAATGAGCCAAATGAACGCACAGTAGAGTGCACGGAACTGTCGGCGAGTTCGCGGAATCAGTCGGCATGACATCTATGCTGTACTGAGCTACTTCCGTCGGAAACGAAATTCGGTCCCGATCGCCGCGATGGCGTGGCTGTCGAGCACCTGGATCGCGCGGGCAAAAACAATCGTTTCCTCGACTTGGATATGGTCGGAATAGAGTTGCTTGAGGCGCGCGGTTTGGGAATGCAAGAGTCGCGCATCTTCCGGGCCCAAGCCTCCTAACTTAATCCAAACTGTGTAAAGTCGTTCGACCGAACGGTGCAGATCGTTTGCCTCGTGATGATCGTCCTCTAGCCGGTCGATTTCCTCGAGGGATTTCGCGTCGGACGTGCGCAGACGTGGAAATAGGGATTCTTCCTCATCGGCCGTGTGGCGTTGTCCGCCGGTTCGGAAGTACTCGAGCGCGGCCTTGACCGCATCGCGTTCCTCGCCTGTAAGCCCCCTGCCCTGCGCTCGATCGACCACAACACAAAGAATGCCGAGGAAGCTCTCAATCCTTCTGTGGCAATCTTTGAGCATGCCGATCGGGTCGTCAAAACCGTTGTCGGGCTTTGCGCCAATCTGAATTGCCATGGTGTGCCCCTTTACCTCTTCCGTCCTGTTGATTGTCGCCCATTCAACCGCGACTGTCCTTTCACGCGCCCTGGAGAACATGTAGCGCTGTCGCTGTTTTCAGTTGCGGTGCCGGCAACGCGTAGCCCCTTGGAACATAGGAGCAGCATGGCTCTTCAGCGAACGGGTTTCCAGTCAGGGCATACACACGGGCACGCGATCCGCCACAGATTTCTTTGAATTCGCAAGCACCGCACTTTCCATTTAGCTTTGACGTGTCGCGCAACTCGCGGAACAGAGGCGAGTCGCGATAGATCGCGGCCAATTCCTGATCGCGAACATTACCGGCCGCCAGGGGAAGAAAGCCACTCGGGAACACTTCTCCCTTGTGCGAGATGAAGACAAATCCCTTCCCGTCGTTGAGACCGCCCGGTGCGCGCCCAATTGCGTCAGCGGCCCTCTCACGCTGTGAGGCGACGTCAATCCCCAACTTGCGTTCAGAGACCCGTTGCTGCAAAAGAAAGCGCCTGTAATGCTGCGCCTCGGTCGTTTTGATGTCAAAGCTTGCGGTCTTGGACAGGCTGTAGACCTTCGCAAAGACCGCCTCGAACTCGTCCGCATTCAGTAGGTCGTTCATCTTTCCGCGTCCGGTAGGGACGAGGAAGAAAACACTCCAAAGCGTGATCTTCAGCTTTTCCATCAACGAAACGATGCTGTCAATCTCGTTGATGTTCCTACGGCTGAAGGTGGTATTGATCTGTACCGGCAATCCGATTTCATTTGCCCAGCGCACTGCATCGAGCGTTCGCGCGAATGATCCGCTCATCCCGCGAAATGCGTCGTGAGTTTCGGCACTGGCGCCATCCATGCTCACGGCCAACCTGGCGAGGCCAGCCTCTCTGAGCCTGACAACGACGTCCTTCGTCAGCAGAGGCGTAGCGCTTGGCGTCAGCGACACTCTGACTCCGACCGAGCGCGCATGAGCGATCAGTTCAAAAAGATCAGGCCGTTTAATCGGATCGCCGCCCGTCAATACAAAGACCGGAACCTTCAAGGCCGCGATCTGGTCGATTAGAAGTCTGCCCTCGTCAGTGCCGAGTTCCATGGGGCTGCGGTCCGGCTGGGCCGATGCGCGGCAGTGCACACAGTCGAGGTCGCATGCCTGGGTGACTTCCCAAATGGCGATGAAGGGCCGTTCATTGAAGTCGGTCGTGTTGATTTGCGGGTTCATGAACCTATGAGACAGCCTGAAACGGGCAGATGCAGTGACCAAAGTCCCAGGCTGGGTCGCATTATCGGGAAAAGTGCACCGCGAAGCCTCCAGCCCTGAGTCGACGCGACCAACAGGGAGCGGCGACCCTGCACGAGGCCAAAGATGACGCATGTTTCTCGGTAATGCCGTAGAATCCCCGAGTGACTGCTGAACGCACCGATCTCGCTACGGCACTCGGGAAAACCGCACTCTTGTCGAGTCTCACGCCGACGGAGTTGAAGATGCTGGCCGCGCGAACGGTTCGCAAACTGTTCAGCACTGGAGAGTTGCTGTTTTCAGAAGGCGAGCCTTGCAACGGTCTTCACATCATTGCCCAGGGCAAAGTCCGCATTTTCAAGTCATCTTTCAGCGGTCGTGAGCAGGTTCTTGCGGTAAACGTTCCAGGCGAATCAGTCGCGGAATTGCCGGTATTCGATGGCGGCCCATTTCCGGCTTCCGCGGTTGCGATCGAGAAAGCAGAAATTGCGTTTATCTCGCGGCGCGATTTTCAAGCGTACTGCATGGAGCACCCTGAAGTCGCACTCAAGGTGCTGCAAGTGGTTGGAGCCAGATTGCGGCGGCTCGTTGGGATCATCGAGGAGCTATCGTTCACGACGATCCGCCAGCGCCTGATAGCGGCGCTGCTCAAACTCGCTCAAAGCGAGGGCAAACAGAGCTCTCTCGGAATCGAGTTTCAACTGCCGGCGACCCATCAGGAACTCGCCAATCAGCTTGGAACGGTCCGTGAACTGATCTCCCGGAACCTCATGCGGCTCCAGGCCGAAGGGTTATTAGACGTGGACGCCAGGCAGATTGTGGTCAAGGATATGAAGGGCTTAAGCGCGCTGCTCGAGTCGAATTCATAGATTATCTTGCCACCCAGCAGCCGGGGTCCCCAATGACAGGTCTTCGTCATTGGGGTGGGAGTGACATAAGTTACTGTGCCTGTCCCAGTCATTCTCTACCGTTAAAGGTGGAGAATGTTTATGCCAACCTTGACACAGTCCATCCGGGATATTGTTTCGAACCAGTCGTCCGCAGCGGCCGTTTTGCAGCGTTTTGACATCGACCTCTGTTCGCGCGCAGACGAATCGCTCAAACAGGCTTGCGCGGAGTTGCAGCTCTCGGTCGACCAAGTGCTCGAAAGACTCTCCGACGCCGCAGCAAATGAACCTGGGGCCGAGCCCACGGATCTCGCGAGCTATTCCATGAGCCGCCTGATCCAGCACATTGTCCGCACCCATCATCAGTACGTGCGATGCGAGCTACCGCGGTTGGTTGAGATGGCGCACAAGCTCACCGGCAAACATGGAGATCGTTCGCCCGAGTTGAAGGAGGTCGAGACCTTGCTGGACACGCTTCACGCCGAAATGTTCGCTCACCTTCAAAAAGAAGAAGAGGTTTTGTTCCCTTTCATTGCGCAAATGGAAGAAGAGACCGTCGGGTTCGCTTCATCGGCACACGCCCGCTTCCAGACGGTCGCCCAACCGGTTTCCATGATGGTCCGGGAACACGAATCGGCCGAAGGCCTCGTGTCGGGGTTACGCAGACTGACGAACGGCTTCAAGACACCCGCATGGGCATGTCCGACATACATAGGGCTTTATGCCGGCCTTGGTCAGTTTGAGCGCGATCTGAGCCAACATGTGCATCTCGAAGACGACATTCTGTTTCCACGCGCAATCGAGATGGAATCCGCGTTGAATCAACAGAGGTCAATATGACTGCCATGGCACAAATCAAAACGGCGCCTCAGCCGGACTCAACCGTTTCGATGCAAGCTATCGTTGCTCGCGAACGACTGAAGAGCCTGATGTTGCGCGCCTGGATTCTTGCCGGTCTATTCTTCATGGCGTTGCCGGGTACACTGCTCGGCTTTTCAAACCTGATGGCTATCAGCACACACCATGGACTCGCAGGGCTGCCGGCGGCGTGGATCCAGGGGCACGGACATGCGCAGGTATTCGGCTGGATCGGCAGCTTCATTCTTGGAATCGGATTCTATTCGCAGCCGTCACATGGGCGGTCGGTGGTCAGGATTCCGCTAGCATGCTTCGTTCTATGGACCTTAGGCGTTGCGATGCGATGGACAGCAAGCATTTACGGCTGGCATTGGCGCTTGGTGTTCCCGATCTCTGCCGGATTTGAGTTGATCGCAGTCCTCTTGTTCATCGCTGCCGCATCACAGCACAAGCTGCCAGAGCGGACGCCAAGTGAGCGTGCAAAGCCGCGAATGGAGTTGTGGATGGTCTCCGTGTTGATAGGAACTGCTGGGCTCGCAGCATTGGTCCTCTTCAACTTCGTTGAGTGCGTACACCTGGCAGCCAATGGAACGCTTCTCGCCTTTCCACACGCTCTCGACCAAAAGTACCTGGTATTGCTTGTTTGGGGATTTCTCGTACCCGTTGTCTGGGGCTTCTCTGCGCGCTGGCTGCCCACGTTCCTTGCAATTTCAAAGCCGCATGTTCGACTATTTCGTGAAGCTTTGATCCTGGACCTAGCAGGTGTGCTTTGCGGCGTGGCTGGATGGACCAGAGTTGCGACGATCTTGCTTGCTTTGAGTGCCGTCGGAATCGGGCTCAGCCTGAATTTGACACAGCGTCCGCACGGACCTGCAAAGGTCCAGGGAATTCACCCGAGCTTTCCCGTTTTCATTCGACTTGCGTATGCCTGGCTGGTAATCGCCAGCCTCATGGGCATCTGGGCTGCATTTGCCGATCAGCACGGAGGTATTTGGGGCGCTTCTCGCCACGCTCTTACTGTCGGATTCGCCGCCACAATGGTCTTTGCCATCGGGCCCCGTATCCTGCCGCATTTTGCCGGAATCTATAGCATCTTCAGCAAACGCTTGATGTTTCTCAGCTTGTTGTTGCTTCAAACGGGCTGCACATTACGTGTCTGCTCTGAACCGCTTGCCTACGAGGGTATTCAATCCTTTGCTTGGAAGACGCTTCCCATCTCTGGGATGCTGGAGTTGAGCGGTGTTCTGGTGTTCGCCGTCAACATTGTGCTAACTTTTCTCCTCGGCCGCTCCGCGTTTTCCATAAAGAGCGCGGGCGAACACTCTCTGGCGTAACGGAATCTACTAATAGCAAGGGAATCGGCGCTCTCGAACGCGACTTAGTCGGTCGCGTACCTTTCTGCATCTACGGGATGGGCCCAAGTATAGGCAGCTCCAAGCCATGATTTTCCAGCGGTACCGTCCGGCAAATGCGGAATGAGCGTCCATATTCCAATTATCGCCAGCCCGACGAGGTTGGGGAACAGCAGCGGAGCCATGGGCGGTGCACCGTTCACGAGTTTGTCGAAAAGATCGTGGCCGGGCTCCACAAGGTTTGCGCGCATGTGAAACCAGAATCCCAACACTCCAACGAGCGCCTGGGCAAACATGACCAGCAAACAGAGATCGAGGTAGCGGCGCGCAACCGGTAGCAGAAGCGGAACGATGAGAAATCCCGTTGCAAATGCAGACGAAAACACGGGAATCCATTCGGTTCGAAGAAAGAAACCGTTTGAAGCATGATCAGTCAACGAGAGTACAAAGTTCCCGAAGAAACCGCCCAGTGCGAGGAAGATGATCCAGCGGGCCCACTCCGCGCTGCGTGCAGTCACCATACGGTTCACCAACAGCAGAAAGCCAAGGCCGGTGTATGCCAACGGGGCCGCGAAGGGCGCAGCGTAGGTGAGGCTCTTGAGTGTTCGGTCAAGAAAGAACCGGCTCTCAAGGTGGAAGATTACGCCCGCCAGACCCACCAGAATGGAAACCCAGCCAACCAGATAGCCGACGTCCCGCCAAGGAGCCTCAAATCTCCAAATCCAGCGCAAAGCTATCACAATACAAAGCGCTAATGGTGCCGCAAGTGAAAAGAAAAGTGGAATGTATTCTGCGGTTTTCTCAAAGTCGATTTACCGAGTGCGCAAGGTAGATGTCGGCCGCAAGAATGGCGAGGTTCACGGTCACAAACATTTCGACCCAAAGCTGGGCGTCATGCGCCCACGAATGATGAGGGTCGGCCACAATTGCCTGAACGCGCGGGAGCAGTTTATTTGTGAGCATGCTCTCTCCGCAGTTCGTCGGCCTCATGCTTGAGTTCGACGGTGTGCTCCAGCAGGGCGTAGTTGCCGTGCCATTGAACGAAGTCAGCTCCGCCCATGAAGGCGCCATGTTTGCTGGTGCGGCCGTCGTAGTGCCAGAGATTGAAGTAGGTGAAATCGATAGGCTGGCTGAATGGCGGGCCGGTGAGGACACTGTCCTTGTGCAGGCCGTCCATGATGGCCTTAGCAGCGAGAACCTTTGCGTTGGTGCTTGCAACAACCTGTTCGGCCTGCGTAGTAAACCCGATCGACAAGCGCCTGGGTGTGGCACTGCGTGCAGACCTGTTTCATGTTGACCTGGGCCTGCAAGTAGTTTGGCCGATGAGTGCTTACGGCAGCGGCGAGGTACCAACTTAGGCGTTCTGAAGGGTTGTGCGTAACCTTGAGACCGTTGATGCCGCTCATATGGCAGGTGGCGCAAGTGGGAACAAACATATCGCGCGTGGTAAGGGTGCGAGGATCGGCATCGAGGCGCAGGAGATTGCGCTGTGCGGCGAACATGACGCCGTGCTTGGATTCGTCGTATATCTCCATTTGAGAGTGGTCGGGGCCCATGTGGCACTGGCCGCATGTGGTGGGCAGCCGGGCAAGAGCGACAGAACTGGTGTGGCGCGAGTGACATTCTGTGCAGGTGCCGATGGTGCCGTCGTCATTAGGCTTTCCGACGGAGTGACACTGTTCGCAGCCTGCTGTAATAGCTGGATGACCTTCGGGTATGGTCAGATGGGTTTGGTGGACGTTTGACGCCGCCCGGTTGGAAGTCTCGCTGAATGAGATCTCTTCCGGCGTGAGTCCTTGTTCTCCGTGGATGGCTGCCCAACTGGGAGCAGCGTGGCGGCTGCGAAGAAACTCCTGGTAGATGCTCTCGTGACATGACCGGCAGTTGCCCGCCGTAAGGTGGGCGCTGATGACGAAACCGTGGTGATCGACCTTCTTCTGGTTGGCCGCCGGCTGGTGGCAGTCCAGGCAGGTCACGCCTTTTCTGGCATGGGCGGACATCTCGTACTCATGCACCACGGAGTATTGAAGGCGCGCATGGCATTCTGCACACTTGCCTGACGCCCGGACGAAGGCGGCGGTGGGCTGCTCAATCTCAACCTTGGGGCGGGCGCGGTTGATGAGGAAGGCCGCGAGAATGAGTGCGAAAGCAGCCACGACAGCGATGAACACTGAGCGAAACGACATGAAGTTCTACCCCAAGGGAAATTGGGCGTGAGAATCGTGTTGCAAGCGTTGCTTCCACCCGCAAGACGGAACATTGAAAACTCTATCAGGCTTTCCTGATTGCCGGCATCAAAACGCCAATACACCTCCTCGGATGCGCGAACCCGAGATATTCTGCCGCGATATCGAGAGCCAGTGACTAAAGTCCCTGCATTCGTATTTGCCTCGAATTACTGTGACGAATAGCAGCACGCGACACGCAATTTTTTGTTTGAATTGAGGAAAGCAATGTCCTACAAACGTTACTGGCTGGTGCTGGCCATCGTCATTATTGGATCTTTCGCCGTTTTAGGAGGCGTGGGACGGAAGATGATCAGTCAGGCTCCGCCCATTCCGGATGTCTACGCCACGGACGGACAACTTCTCTTTACCGGCGCGACCATCACCAATGGGCAGGGTGTTTGGCAATCGATCGGCGGACAGGAGATTGGCACTGTCTGGGGTCACGGCGCATACGTGGCTCCTGATTGGAGCGCCGATTGGCTGCATCGCGAGTCGGAGATTCTGCTCAACACATGGGCGGTGCGCGATGGAGCGCGTGACTTCGCCGCTCTCAATCAGGATCAGCAAGCCGTCCTAAAGGCCCGGCTGATCCGCGAAATGCGGACCAACACCTACGATGCCGCGCACAACCGCGTCTTCGTCGATGAAGATCGAGCCGCTGCATTCCAGCAACTGGCAGCCTACTACGCGAATATCTTCGCTGCGGGGCGCGCAGATTATGCCATCCCGCAAGGCGCTCTCAAGGATGCCATCAAACAAAAGCAAATGGCGGCATTCTTCTGGTGGACCTCATGGGCTGCCAGCACAGAGCGTCCTGGGTCGATGACGACCTATACGAATAATTGGCCGCATGAGCCCCTGGTTGGCAACGAGCCTACTTCGGGCGCGGTGCTGTGGAGCGTCATCAGCTTTGTGGGTTTGCTGGCCGGTATCGGCGGTCTCGTCTGGTGGTATGCATCGCAGGAGAAGGTTGTTGTCCATGGGCCCTATCCCGAGAGAGACCCCTTCCTGGCAATGCAGCCGACGCCATCGCAGCGCGCCACGATGAAGTACTTTTTTGTTGTTATGGCTCTGTGGGGCGTGCAAATCCTGATGGGCGTACTAACCGCACATTACGGAGTCGAGGGCCACGGCTTCTATGGCTTCCCGCTGGATCGCTACCTGCCCTACGCTGTGACGCGCACGTGGCACCTGCAACTTGCCATCTTCTGGATTGCTACGTCATGGCTGGCGACCGGACTATATGTCGGCCCGGCCGTCAGTGGACACGAGCCGAAGTTCCAACGCTTGGGTGTCAACGTGCTCTTTGGTGCATTGATTCTTGTGGTCGGCGGCTCGCTTGCCGGCGAATGGCTAGGCATCCAGCAGCGCCTCGGCAATATGTGGTTCTGGTTTGGTAGTCAGGGTTATGAATATGTCGACCTGGGCAGATTCTGGCAGATTCTATTGTTCATCGGTCTCGTTCTATGGCTTGTCCTGATGGTTGCGGCCCTTAAGCCGGCACTCGTTCGCAAGAGCGAAGACCGGTCGCTGCTGATGCTCTTCCTCATCTCCAGCATCGCCATCCCACTCTTTTATGCAGCCGGTCTCATGTACGGCCAGCGAAGCAACCTTGTCACGGCCGAATACTGGCGCTGGTGGGTCGTTCACCTCTGGGTGGAAGGCTTCTTTGAAGTATTTGCAACGGTTGTCATTGGGTTTCTATTCACTCGGCTCAAGCTGATCGAAATTCGCACGGCAACCAAGGCTGCTCTTTTCTCTACGACGATCTTTCTTTCCGGCGGAATCATCGGTACGTTCCATCACCTTTACTTCGCTGGTGCCACGCCAGCGGTGATCGGCCTCGGTGCGATCTTCAGTGCGTTTGAGGTGGTGCCACTCGCGCTGATTGGTTATGAAGCATGGGACAACCTACGCATCGCGCAGCCTACAAAGAAGTCGCCATGGATTGCGAATTACAAGTGGCCAATCTATTTCTTCGTGGCCGTCGCATTCTGGAACATGGTCGGAGCCGGACTGTTCGGCTTCCTGATCAACCCGCCCATCTCCTTGTATTACGTGCAGGGCCTCAACCTCACGCCGCTCCACGGCCACACCGCGTTGTTCGGCGTCTACGGAATGCTTGGTCTGGGCCTCACTCTCTTTTGCCTTCGCGCTTTGAATCCCGGCCGTCCGTGGAAGCAGGGTGCTCTGAAGCTCTCTTTCTGGTCTCTCAATATTGGCCTTACGCTCATGTCGGTCCTCAGCTTGCTGCCGGTTGGGCTGCTTGCAGGCCTGGGCATCTATCCAGCACGGTACATGGTATGCGCGATCCGCCGAGTTCATGCAATCCGGCTCGATGCAGACGCTCCGCTGGATGCGCGTACCCGGAGACATCGTGTTCTCCATCGGCGCGGCCGCATTTGCGTGGTTTGTGCTGGGGTTGTTGACCGGGCATTCCTTCGACAAGACGAAACCCATCGGCCTGGATTCCGTGTCGTGCGACATGCAGCAAGAACGCGAAGAGGTGCTTGCTGCGCGTTGAATTTAACGTAAGAGATCCATGCGGCGTCTTCGATGATGGGAGCCCCCATTCGAAGGCGTCGCAGTTATCCGCACGGGAGGCGGAGATACACGCGAAGGAGAGCCAATGAACTACGTATTCCTTGCAAATCTTCAACAGGAGATCAAGCTCCCGGAAAAGGGGATCTTAAGCCAGGTGCTCAAGAAGGACGACAAAGTGAACGTCACCCTATTTGGTTTTTCACAGGGGGAGGAACTTTCCTCGCATTCAGCCCCGACGCCGGCCATTCTCTATTTCCTTGACGGAGAAGCCGAAGTCCAATTGGGAGAGGACAAGATCGACGCCCAGCCAGGTTCATTTGTCTACATGCCTCCGATGTTATCTCACGGGATCCTGGCAAGGACTCCCGTCAAAATGTTGCTCGTTCAGATGAAAAACGTGACGATTTGAATTCTGTTGGACCCCATGAGTGGCCTTGACTCTCTAAACGTTGCAAAATATCGAGCCTGCGACAGCAGGAACGATATGGTCATCTGAACTTTTCTCGATCCGTTAAGGGCAGATAAGATGTCTCTCGCAGGAGTTCGAATGGAAATCCAGGTCAAGCGGGTTTACGATGCGTCCGCCAGCACAGACGGCGTCCGCTTCCTTGTTGAGCGGTTGTGGCCTCGCGGGGTGAAAAAGTCGTCGCTCGAGATCAGCGCATGGTTGAAGGAAGTAGCCCCAAGCGTCGAACTGCGGAAATGGTTTCACCACGATCCGGCCCGCTGGGATGAGTTCCGGCGGCGTTACCTTGCCGAACTAAGCAAGAATCCAGCTCCATGGCGCCCCATACTGGAAGCTGCGCGCAGCGGCAACGTCACTCTGATCTACAGTTCTCATGACCCTGAGCACAACAATGCAGTTGCGTTGAAGGGCTTCTTGACCCAGAGTCTCCATAAGGAAAAGGATTGCTAGTTTCATTCAACGCTCTGCTTGCCAGGATCTCGCTTGGGCTAAATCTGGAAAGATATGCTTCGTTCCGACTCTCGCACCACCGCTCGCCGCCGTCCCAAAAGCAACTCTTGTGCTCCGATGGTCCCGCAAACACGCCCCGTTTTCCGATCCACGACCGGTATGTTCACCACGCCCGTGGTCGCCATTTCCTCCGCGACTGCCCGGCAGGTCTCATCGGAATAGGCAAAAGTATCCGGCAATGCCGCGAGTGCATCGCTTGCGCCTTCTACTTCGCCCGACGCGGACAGCTCTGTCATCACGTCCGCTACGCTCACCATTTCGAGAGGGTCAACGCCATATTCACGCGATAAGTGGTACCCTCGCCGGCTCAGTTTCTCCGTCAGGATCGACCTCGGCATAATCAAAGAAGTCACCAGATAGGACGCAGTACACGCCAATGCAAGCGGCAGTATTGCCGGTAGCGCATGGGTCAGTTCCAGGGAGAAGAGAATCGCAGTGAGCGGCACACCCAGCGCGCCTGAGAGCATTGCCCCCATCGCCATCAGCGCCCAAAGTGCCTGTGTTTCGCCCGGCATATGTGCCAACTGCGCCACAGCCTCTCCCAAAGCTGCGCCAATCATCAAGATGGGAGCCAACACGCCGCCTGAAGTTCCGGAACTGAGAGAAAATGCCCACATCAACGATTTGGCAACAATGAGGCCCAGCAGAAGGGCCACCGGAGCATTCCCACGCAGAACCTCCGGCAATATTGTCGTAGCCAACACCCAGTCCGCGCGGGAAGAAGAATCCGCCCACTCCGATACCGATGCCCCCAATCGCCGGCCACCACATCCAGTGGATGTGAAGCCGACCGCAAAAGTGCTCAAACCCGTCTTCGAAGCCATACATCAATCGGCTTAGCCCTGCAGAGGCAAAGCCAACGAGTATCCCTAATGGGGCGGCCACGAGGAGTGCTCGTTCGAGGTGAATCGCGGAATGGAGCGTGACGGGGAAAAGTGGCCCTGATCCAAGCCAACGCACACGCAGCGCGCCTGCCAGGATGCTTGCCACTGCCACTGGGACGAGCGAACGTGGACGCCACTCGAAGAGAAGAAGTTCCACAGCCAGCAGAATCGCGGCAATCGGCGCCGCAAACGTTGCTGACATCCCTGCAGCGGCACCGGCCACCAAGAGTGTTGTCCGTTCGGCATCCGACAGTTTAAGCCACTGCGCGACCAGTGAGCCGAACGCGCCGCCGGTCATGATGATCGGTCCTTCCGCACCGAAAGGCCCCCCGGAGCCGATTGCGATTGCCGCTGAAAGCGGTTTGAGCACCGCTACTTTAGGATCGACGCGTGCGCCGTTCAACAGAATTGCCTCAATGGCCTCGGGAATCCCATGCCCACGAATTTTGTCCGACCCGAAGTAAGCCATCAATCCGACAAGCAGTCCACCAACGACTGGAACCAGTATTAAGAGACTTGGGGAGAGTGGCGATCCGGAAGGCCCAACCATAGCCAGGCTCAGCCGATGGTAGTAAAAGAGATTTGTTGCGAATGCAATCGCACGCAAAAGAATCACTGCAAGAGCCGCTGCGCCCGTACCAATTACGAGCGATACTCCGGTCAGCAGCCACACTCGATGA
Source organism: uncultured Acidobacteriaceae bacterium (assembly GCA_963780515.1). Classification (GTDB taxonomy): domain Bacteria; phylum Acidobacteriota; class Terriglobia; order Terriglobales; family Acidobacteriaceae; genus Telmatobacter. The sequence continues at coordinate 3,073 of CAWACG010000012.1, read as the reverse complement.
TCCACTGTAAAGTCGCGCAAAGCAGAGGGCCGCGATCTCATCGGGGCACCGTACCAGCGAGATCGTGCGCATGAGTCGTTATGCGCTCCAAAACCCGTGCAAGCCGTGGCGCCAGTTCGTTTAGCTCCCGTGCATGATTCCCTGTCAACCGACCAAGAACCTGCTTGCCATTGTGCGTTATTCGCAAAATCGCTCGTCTCTTATCCCCGGGGTCCGCAGTGCGTGCAAGCAGGCCTTCGCGCTCTGAGCGATCAACAAGTTCAACCGTACTGTTGTGTTTCAATCCAAGCCGCTCGGCCGCGTACGCGATTGTCACGGCCGTACTCTCACGAGCGCCTGCGACCTGCAGTAGAAGCTGATGCTGCTTTGGCTGCAATCCTGCTTCCAACGCTGCACATTCGCTGAAGTGGAGAAAGCGGCGCAGTTCATAACGAAACTCCGCCAATGTTCTGAGCAACGAATCAGAAGCGCCTTTCGTGGATCGAGTGATCATCTATATATCGTAGCACGATATATATTCAGGATACTCCTCGCATTCAACCAGCGATCAAAGATCCCGAGTTGGCACTTGTAATGTGGTGAGACTCTAGGTGGGTTTATGCAGAGATTGATCACCGAATCGTGGATTGAGCATTCACACGGAACCGATCAGCCGGTCCATCTAGCAGGATTCTGGATTAGTACCGAAACGCACCAGGGTCTAGAAATACCATTGAGCGCGCTTCGCTGCGCGGTCATTCACGTGGACGATTACCTACCTGACCTGGGATGTGAAATCGCGCGATGGAGCTCCGCATGATGTCTCGCTCTATCTCGACGCAGATAGCGCGCTTGCGACCAATGATCGCGAGGAGCCGGTCGTGTGGTCGCGTGCGGAGATCGATGGCCTCCACCTGCTCCGGGCCGGCACATCAAGGCAGCCCATGCTGGAAAAATACGGAGACAACCTGCGCATCGACTGGGGTTACTTTTATATGGGCATCCCCGCCGCCGAGGGCGCAAGCGAGACCGCAGCCGGGAATCACGCGTATCGCCACACCTTTCTCACCACAGGGCATATTCCTCAAGACGATGACCTGGCTCAGCCGCGCATGCCGCAAAGCCGCTATCCATCGGCCCCGGCGTTGAACATGGTGATTCCGCTTGGCGCGGTGGGCGCCACGTCCGTGTCGCGGCACGTCCTTCTCGGTTATGACGATGTTTACTCCGTGGAGTATATGCAGCAGAAACTTCTGCCCTACTGGCGCACGGAGTTCCCCAGCTTCAGCGCATTACTCGAGGGCGCGGAGCGCGACTATCAACCAATGATGAAGCGATCTGCGCAATACGACTCCGAGTTGGAACACGACCTGGTACAGGCAGGAGGGCCCGAGTACGCCGCCATTGCGACACTGGCATTCCGCCAGGCGATTGCGGCCCACAAGCTGGTGGAAGACGCGAACGGTGTCCCGTTCTTTATGCCGAAGGAGAACTTCAGCAACGGATCGATCTCCACCGTGGACGTGATTTATCCGTCTTCACCGATGTTCCTGCTGCTGAACCCGAAACTGGTTGAAGCGCAGATGGAGCCGGTCATGCGCTATGCAGAGAGTGCGCGGTGGAAGTTTCCCTTCGCACCGCACGATCTCGGGGTCTATCCTCTCGCGAATGGTCAACTCTACGGCGGAGGCGAAGTGAGTGAAGAAGACCAGATGCCGGTTGAAGAGTCCGGAGACATGATTCTGATGGTGGCGGCTGTTGCACACGCCGAGCAGAATGCCGATTTTGCTTCGCGCCATTGGCCCCTGCTTACCAGGTGGGCAGAGTATTTGCTCGCCAAGGGATTCGACCCTGAAAACCAGCTGAGCACCGATGACTTTGCCGGACACCTGGCGCACAATACCAATCTCTCCATTAAGGCGATCGAGGCATTGGCTGCCTATTCCCAATTGGCGGAGAAGCTTGGCGATCACAAATCGGCGGCGAAGTATGAGGAAGCCGCGAAATCGATGGCCGCCAAATGGGCGCCGATGGCCGCGGACGGAGACCACTACCGCCTGGCATTCGACAAGCCGGGTACCTGGAGCCAGAAATACAATCTTGTCTGGGACACGATCCTCGATCTCCACATATTTCCAGCCCAGATAGCGGATCAGGAAGTTGCCTTCTACAAAACCCGCATGAACACCTTCGGCCTGCCGCTCGATAACCGCGCGACCTACACAAAGCTGGATTGGACTGTGTGGTCGGCGACGCTTGCCCGCAACCCGGCTGACTTCAAGGCCATCATCCATCCGATTTTTGAATTCCTTAATCAGACTCCGGACCGCGTGCCAATGACCGATTGGTACGACACTGTCTCAGCTCGCCAGGTTGGCTTTCAAGCGCGATCAGTGGTCGGCGGAGTTTACATCAAGCTTCTGGCCGACCCGGATTTGTGGCGAAAATGGGTTGGCCGCGCCAACCAGAATGCCGCCGATTCGGTACGCACGGAGAGCAACAGACCTCAATAGGAGGCTCCCGCCGATTCCGATCAAGGCTCATTTATTCGATGACAGGAGAGTGATTGCAACGAATGCGACCCGTTGAGCAGATACTCTGATCATCCGTTCGACGCTTACCCAGTTTGGGCAAGTCGACCGGGGGAACGCTACATGCTCAGGGACATGACGAGATCCCCGCTCCCCTCTACAATGCTATCTGGGGCAAACACTGCAACGGCGGAGCATTTTGTTACGCAATTTGGAAACTTGCGAGCCGCGAGCCGCGGTCCCAGGGAATTAGGCAATGATTGATCCTAAAATTGGGACTCGAATCGCCGGTATCAGGGAAATACAATTCCCTGATATACGGGTGTTAATTTCCTGTTGCGTTAAGTCCGGGGGAGACGGGATAGATGACATAAACCATGTACATTGAGCACGATCGCGGACCAACGAGCCAAAATCTTATACCAGACTTGATGAAATTCCCTGTATTTTTCCCTGTCAGTAGGGAATTTGTGTCGGAGAGCGGTTCGCACCAGACTCCACCCACCACCATAAAGCAAATAGAATAAATCATTTGAGAGAAAAGCCCCATCTTCTCCCACATT
>CAWACG010000011.1:0-33641 GCA_963780515.1 uncultured Acidobacteriaceae bacterium | reverse complement strand
CATCCCTTGCGCCGCTAGGCCTCACCTCCTGCTGGACCCATCGGCGAAAACGGGGTGACTCCTGCGATTTGCCCTATACTAGGGTCTGCGTCTTGAAGGATTTCCGCCCCCGCCGGACGGCACAATCCTGGAGGATTTTCTTGGTTTCGGATAAGGCTTCCATTGCGGCGAAGGCTCCACGCATCCGCTCCACGACTGTCATCTGCGTGCGCCGCAACGGCCATGTGGTCATGGCCGCCGACGGCCAGGTCACCCTGGGCGACCACGTGCTCAAGCACTCCGCCAAAAAGATTCGTCGCCTCTACCAGGACAAGATTCTGGCCGGATTTGCCGGCTCCACCGCCGACGCTTTCTCGCTGTTTGCCCGCTTTGAAACCAAACTGGAGCAGTACGCGGGCAACCTGAACCGCTCCGCCGTCGAGTTGGCCAAGGACTGGCGCACCGACAAGATGCTGCGCAACCTTGAGGCCCTGCTGGTGGTGGCCGATGAGGGGCAGACGTTCCTCATCTCCGGTTCCGGTGACGTGATTGATCCCGATGAGCAGATTGCGGCCATCGGTTCCGGCGGCAGCTATGCCACTGCCGCCGCCCGCGCGCTGCTGGAGAACACTGACCTTAGCGCACGCGAAATTGCGGAGAAAGCGATGAAGATTGCCGGAGAAATCTGCATCTACACAAACGACCGCGTCACCATTGAGGAGTTGAAGGCTGGTGGCGACCGCCAATGATGGACCGGGCAAGAAATACGAAAGTAAGGACGGCTTTGAAAGGGCACGACTTTAGTCGTGCCGAATGGACCGCAAAAAATCTTGGGCTTTAGCCCCGGAGGCAATGCAAAGAAGACATCTTGGTCAGAACCATTTCCAAAAGAGAGGCCTCAGATCAATTTATCGGGAAAAAGGAGAGAGATGAAGATCCCCGACTATCAATCAATTATGCTGCCGCTGCTAAGTCTTGCGGCGGACGGGCATAAACATCGGTTTTCCGATGCGATTATTGAACTGGGAAAGCATTTTCAGCTCTCGGAAGAGGAACTGAAGCAGCTGATTCCAAGCGGGCAAGACTATCTCTTTAGTAATCGTTGTGGATGGGCTAAGACATACCTAAAAAAGGCAGGACTCGTTACGTACCCGGCTAGGGGGTATTTCCAAATCACTCATTCAGGAAATCAACTCCTCTCCGAAAATCCAGAAAAGATCGACGTTAAGACTTTGAAACGTTTTCCGGAATTTCTCGCATACTGGAACGGCGCACAGCCAGGTGAAGGCACGGAAGCAAAACTTACCGTTGATCTACAAGACGAAAAAGAGACGCCGGAGGATAAGTTTGAGTCCGCAAGCCTGCAGGTTCGGAATGAAGTGCGGTCGGAACTCTTAACCCGACTGACAAGTGTTTCGGCATCAGCTTTTGAATTGATTGTTTTGCGACTCCTTCAAAAGATGGGCTATGGCGATACGGGACAAGCTCTCGGTGGCTCGCATGACGGAGGAATCGATGGAATGATTCGGCAGGACCCATTGGGGATAGATCGAATTTATTTCCAAGCAAAAAGATGGAATGAGACCACAGTAGGTGCAGGCCCGGTGCGTGATTTTGTTGGGGCACTCGCTGGGAAAAAAGCGAAGCGCGGAGTGTTTATCACCTCCTCGAAATTCAGTAGTGACGCAATTTCTTTCGCGAATACAGTAAGCGAGTATTCAGTCATATTGATTAATGGGGAAGACCTAGCCGGCCTCATGTATCAATTTGAGCTGGGCGCGACCACGGCCAAGACATACTCGTTAAAGCGATTTGACAACGACTTCTTCGATAACATCGAAGATGCCTAAGTCACGGAAGAAAGCTTTATGTTCAATTGTTTCCGTTTGGGGCCGAAGTTCCATAGTGTTTTTGCGAAGCATTTGGGGCGCAGCTTAAGCCGTGCCCTTTCAAAACGCACGAGCATCACAAGGATTGAACCAGAAGAAAAATGGCTATCTATCTTCCCGCATCCGCCGAAGAACAGGATCTCTCGCTCGACGAGATGACTCCGCGCGAAATTGTCGCCGAGCTCGACAAGCACGTCGTGGGGCAACGCGCCGCCAAGCGCGCCGTGGCCATTGCGCTCCGCAATCGCCAGCGCCGTCAGAAACTGCCGCCCGACATCGCCGACGACATTATGCCCAAAAACATCATCATGATTGGGCCGACCGGCGTGGGCAAAACTGAAATTGCGCGCCGCCTCGCCAAGCTGACAGGCTCGCCGTTCCTCAAGGTGGAAGCCTCAAAGTTTACCGAAGTGGGCTACGTGGGCCGCGACGTCGAATCCATGATTCGCGACCTGGTCGAAATCGCCATCGACATGGTGCGCGAAGAGCGCCTGGAAGAAGTGGAAGACCGCGCCGAGATGAACGCCGAGGAGCGGCTGCTCGATGTGTTGCTTCCTCCCCCTCCGGCCCAGCCCCCGCAAGAGGGCCAGCTCACGCTGCCCGGCGCCGAGAGCCATCAGCGCTCCCGCGAAAAACTTCGCCAGCAGTTCCGCGAGGGCAAGCTCGACGACCGCATGGTCGAGCTCGACGTGCGCGAGCGCGCGCCCCAGTTCGGCATCATCAGCAACCAGAACCTTGAGGATATGGAGATGAACCTCAAGGACATGCTGCCCAACATCTTCGGCGGCGGCACCAAGAAGCGCAAGATGAAGGTCGCCGACGCATTCGACTACCTGGTGCAGGAAGAAGAAGGCCGCCTGATCGACATGGACCAGGTGAACCGCACGGCCACGGAGCGGGTCGAATCCAACGGCATTATTTTTCTCGACGAAATCGACAAAATTGCCGGACGAGAAGGCGGCCATGGTCCCGACGTTTCCCGAGAAGGCGTGCAGCGCGACATTTTGCCCATCGTCGAGGGCACCACTGTCAATACGCGCTACGGAATGGTGCGCACCGACCACATTCTCTTCATCGCTGCCGGCGCGTTCCACGTGTCCAAGCCCAGCGATTTGATTCCCGAATTGCAGGGCCGGTTTCCGATTCGCGTGGAATTGAAGTCGCTCACGGTGGAGGATTTTCTACGCATTCTCACCGAGCCCAAGGCCTCGCTCACCAAGCAGTATTCAGCGCTGCTTGAGACCGAGGGTGTGCGTCTGGAGTTTGCGCCCGAAGCCCTGCGCGAGATGGCCGAGTTCGCCTTCAAGGTCAACGAGACCACTGAGAACATCGGCGCACGCCGTCTGCACACCATCATGGAGCGCGTGCTTGAAGACGTCAGCTTCCTCGCACCCGACGTGGCCCGCCGCGCACCGGAAGGGGAGCAGGCCGCAGTGCTCTCTGAGGCCATCAAGAGCGAAGCATCCAATCCGCTACCTTACGCGGAACGCATGACCGCCTCCGGCCCCGAAAAGGTCTTCACCATCTCGCCGGAGTACGTGAAACAGATGGTTGCATCCATCGTGAAGGATCAAGACCTGAGCCGCTACATCCTCTGACCACGAACTGCTTGCCCTTCTGCCGGAGGAGACACTAAGAGTGATGGTTCTCGAAAACACCGAGACACCGCAAGAGCCCAACAGGGGCATCTCATCGTTAAATCGCTCGCTCACGCCGGAAGAAGCTAATCTTCTTCTCTGGTTGCTAAGACATGGCTTTCGAGGGGCTAAGAACCTGGTGTCACAAGTCGAGCGACTAACCGTGGTTGGAAAATGCACTTGCGGCTGTCCAACGATCTACTTCGCTCTGGATGGAGTGCCCGTCAAAAGGAAAGGCGAACAGGTCATCAGTGACTATATTGCCAACGTCAATGACATGCCAGTAGGGGTGATGGTTTTTCAAACCGACGGGCGTATTAGTTCTCTCGAAGTCTATTCGCTTCCGGGTTCAGACAAACCGTTTGGTCTTCCTGCGATCGACTCGATTCTTGGTCCGGAAAGCTCTGACTAGCATTCGATCTAGAGCACCGGTGCCATTCTTGCTGCCTTCAGAATCTGATTGCAGAGAATTAGCCCCATTCTCGGCACAATGGAATTGAAGAGAAAACCCTGCCAGCACTACTGCAACGGGAGCGATGGAATCCAAATTTGCGGCTGTGAAGCTGCGGAGCCCGCAAGCAGAAGAGGTACCCCCTACCCCTTGGAAGATCTCTGTTTTCCACAAAAGCGTTGCCGAGAATTTCACCGCCCAACCCCGACCTTTTCCATCCGGCTTTACGACCACAGCCGCTTCGGATCTCATGTTCCGGTTGCCAGCACCTTGCGTCTTTGCTATCTTCGTCTCGTACCTCGGCAGTCCGCGCGTTTGAACGAAAATGAGCGGGCTCTACCTGCACTCTCCGGCTCTTGAGGGATTGTGGATGGAGGCGTATCAGAGCACCTGGGAAGGGTGTGCCTGCGCCAAGCATCCGCAAGCCCTTTTCCCACGCCTCCACCCGCATCAGAGCAACAAGGAGAGAAGCCATGAGCCATCCTGCACACCACCACAAAATCAATTACATTGAGTTCGCCTCCACCGACATCGAAGCGACGAAGAAGTTTTATTCAACCGTATTTGGCTGGAGCTTCGTCGACTACGGCCCGGACTATGTCAGCTTCCAGGGCGCCGGCATCGACGGCGGCTTCTACAGAATTGGCGCCCACGAGGCACCACCGAAGTTTGCCCCGCTGGTCGTGCTCTATTCCTCCGACCTTGCGGCCACTGAGATCGCGGTGCGCATGGAAGGCGGGGGCATTGTTGTTCCCACATTTGAATTTCCCGGTGGCCGCCGCTTCCACTTCAGCGATGGAGTTGGCAACGTGCTCGCGGTGTGGTCCGAATAGCCGGCTTTCCACTTCCAACTAAGCACGAAAATAGGTGCCCCATCCAGAACCTGGAGATCTTCGAACTCCAGGTTCAGGGTGGGAAAGCAACGAGCGTTAATCCGGAATTGACCGCGGTTGCACGCACGGCAGAAGCTTAGTTCACTGTCGGCGGCGGCAAAGCCTTGCGCTTCTTCAGATCTTCGCGCACCAGCGCAAGCCCAAGGATGCAGCGCTCAAATCCATCGGAAAGCCTCGCAAACAGCGGCGCTTCCTGCTCATACTCGAACAGGTTGAACTGGCTCACGATGAAGTAGCTTTCTTTACCCGCACGAATCAGTTCACCGAGACTCGGATGCGAGCCATGCCTGCGTCCCCCGGGAATGTTGGCTTCTGGATACATGCCGCCGACAAACAGCGCATAGTCGCCAATGTATTTGCGCATGGAGCGCTCGGCATCAAACGAGGGCGCGTTGCCATTCACGGGATCGGCAGCGAGCAACATGGCGTCAAGCTCTTCAATGGGGCGGCCATTTGCGTCGCGCACTTTGTAGAGTTTATCGGCCTCTGAGAATTCGCACAGCAGGTGCGCCACGTAACCGGTCACGTCCGGATCGTTCAGTCCCAGCTTGCCCTCGTAACTGTTGCGGACAGCCTGCTGAAAGAATGGTTCGAGCGGATGAGTCTGGCCCTCCATACACACCTCCCGCGACTGCAAATGCGCGCGCAGCCGGTCTGCTGTGAGGCATTGGCCGGTTGCTCATCGCGTGCAGCCGGGGATGCCAGCCACTGCCTGTTTATCTTGCTGTAACACTGAGATTAGCGGAATTGTTGCGTTTGCCAAGAGGGGGGAATCAAGTTAGTTGGCAGAGTTGCTGGCAGACTGCAAATCGCAACACGCCCGCAAATGCAAAGGGCAACCCAGGCGGGCTGCCCTTTTTGATTGCAAAACGAGGTCGAGCTTAAACCGTCGCAGGCGTGCGCGATTCCAGTTCCGCCAGCCGTTTGGCCAGCAGCGTTTCCAGCTTGACCAGGGCGGCCGAGAAGCCTTCAATGCCTTCTTTCAACTTGTCGGTGGCCATGCGGTCTGCCGCGTGCATGCGCTCAAATGCGGCCTTGTCCACAACGATCTTTTCGATGGAGAGCGACTTGGCTGCTGCGGGATCGAGCTTGCGCGGCAGGTCGGCTTGCGTCGATTCCAACTCCCCCAGCAACTGCGGCGAAATGGTAAGCAGGTCGCAGCCGGCGAGTTCGGTAATCTCGCCAATGTTGCGGAAGCTTGCGCCCATCACAACGGTCTTGTAGCTGAACTTCTTGAAGTAGTTGTAAATCTTTGTCACCGACTGCACGCCGGGATCATCGGCGCCGTGAAAGTCCTTGCCCGTGTCTTTCTTGTACCAGTCAAGAATGCGGCCCACGAAAGGCGAGACGAGCGTGACGCCCGCCTCGGCGCACGCGATTGCCTGGTGAATGCCGAAGAGCAGCGTCAGGTTGCAATGGATGCCTTCCTTCTCCAGCACTTCAGCGGCGCGAATGCCTTCCCACGTCGAGGCAATCTTGATCAGCACGTGGTCGCGGCCGATTCCCGCTGCATCGTACTGCGCAATGATGCTGCGGGCCTGTGCGATGGTGGCCTGGGTGTCGTAAGAAAGGCGCGCGTCCACCTCGGTCGACACACGGCCCGGCACGATAGCAAGGATCTTTTTGCCGAATGCGATAGCCAGCCGCTGGAAGGCGAGGTTCGCCACGGCCTGGTCGGTTGCGCCCTCGCCCAACTCGTTGCGCGCATCCTTCAGCACTCCGTCTACGATGGGTTGGTACTGCGGCATCTGCGCTGCGGTGGTAATCAGCGATGGGTTGGTAGTGGCATCGGTGGGATGAAACTTCTCCATCGCCTCCATGTCGCCGGTGTCGGCCACAACCACGGTGTAGTTGCGCAATTGTTCGAGCAGATTCTGCGGCATGATTCCTCCTGGGAAGGGGATTCCCGGCTGGCGTTCTACTGAAATAGTGTACCGCTGGTTTGATTCGGTGGGAGTCACCGAGGTTGCAGTCGCTTAAAATTCCCGTCAATCCGCGTCCGCGATGAAGGCGTTGCTCAGCACCCCCAGCCCGTCAATCGATACATCCACGCGGTCGCTCGCGGTCAGCGGTCCCACCCCGGCGGGCGTTCCGGTCAGCAGCAGGTCGCCCGGCTCAAGCGTAATAGCCGCAGTAATATAGCGAAGCAACTCCGAAATCGAAAAGATAAAATCCCTGGTTGAGCCGTGCTGGCGTATCTCGCCGTTCACTCGCGTTTCCACCGTCAGGCCGGCCTCCGGATCAACCTCGTCGCTCACCAACGGACCCACAGGGCAAAACGTATCGAAGCCCTTCGCGCGCGTCCATTGCCCATCCTTTTTTTGCAAATCGCGCGCGGTCACGTCGTTTGCAATTGTGTAGCCGCGCACATAGCTGCGCCAGTCCGCATCGGGCTCGATCTTGCTTGCGCGCCGGCCAATCACCAGCGCCAGTTCGCCTTCAAAGTCCACCCGCTGCGACACGCACGGCATGCGCACCACGCCACCGTGGGCCAGCAGCGAAGACGGCGGCTTGAAAAAGAGAAGCGGCTCGGCGGGAACCTCGTTACCCAATTCTTTTGCATGGTCGCGATAGTTGCGTCCCACGCAGATAATCTTCGACGGCGTGACAGCCGGCAGCAGCTTGGCCGCACTCAGAGGCATGGGCTCGAAGTCGAAGCCCTCGATCGCCTGCACCATCGACTTGGCGCGCGCGTGCATCACTTTGTAGGCCAGGTCTTCTTCCGGCGCCTCGGCCAGATCCACAATCCACAACTCGCCGCTACGGGTCCCCACGACGCCATAGTGAATATGGTCTTCGAACAAAAAACGGCAGTATTTCATTTTTGATTCTCTCCCTCGCGTGGCGAAGATCTTCAGGGGTTCGGAACCGTTTCCTGTGCCTCATTCGACCGCGCGCTCTCATGCCCGCCCTGGTCAACGGCACTCACAGCGTAGTGATAAGTGTGTCCTGCCTGCACCTGCGCATCGTGAAAAGCGGGCCCAACCACCGGCTGCGGGGGCGAAATGCGCTGCCATGCACCGTCACCTTCGCGACGATAAACAATGTAGCCCGCAAGGTCAGCTTCCGTGTCAGGTTGCCAGCTCAAATCGATTGCGGGCTGCGCAGCAGGCTCGCCGCCGCTTTCGCCGGCGGTTGCCACGGCGGCAAGGCCAGTGGGAACACCTGGCGGAAATACGTCCCGCGCTTCAACGCGCACCGGCGGCGACAACTCTCCGGCCAATTCCAGCGTCTTGCCGTCCACGGTGACGCTCGCTACGCGTTGCGCGCGATACTCGTAGTCCTCGCCGAATCGAATGCTCTTGTCGAGCGCGCGGCCCTGGCTTGTGTCGTCAATCAAGAGGTTTTGCTCCGGCGGCTCCGGCGGAAGTGTGAGCAGTCCCGCCTTCGGGTGAGAAGGGAGCGGCGTCAGCAACTTGCATTCCAGGCGTACGGGAGTGTTGTCGCCGTCCGTCTTCCAGCTCAACACCACGCCTGCCTTGCGCACCTCGGCGGTGAGCCCCTGCACCGGCCCGGGTGGTGCGCCCGCCAGCATCAATACCGGATTCGACAAACCCGCCGACCGGCCGTTGCGATTCTTCAACTCCACAAAGTAATCCAGCACGCGCGGAGGTCCCGATGCCAGGGCTGCAGGCAGAGTCTCGGAATAGGAACCCTTCACGCCGGAAGACATCGTAACCGGCGGGCCCGCATCCACGCAGGTGCCGGCGCCTTCCGCGCGGCAGACGCGCACCGTGACCTTTCCCTTGATGAGGAGCTTATCGGTGTTCTTTTTCGGCATCGTCCAGAACAGCGATACCTGGTCGCCGGCGCGGATTGCGGACAGGTCGGTCACTCGATCCGGCAAGTTCAGCGTCGGTGGTTGGGGCGCACCCGGCGTACCGCATCCGGTCAGCATCATGGCCAGCAATGGGGCCGCCGCAACAATCACCCAGCGTTGAACTGAACTCATCGCCCTCTCAGTCTAAAGGAGTCGTGCGACCGCATGCGCGAGCGAGAGCTACTTGTGGTTCATTCCACCCGCAACGCCTGCATCGGGTCGAGTTTCGCGGCGCGTGTCGCGGGCAGCCACACGGCCAGCAGCGCCACCAGACTGAGAATGATCGGCACGGTAACAAACACGATGGGGTCCCACGACTTGACCCCGAAGAGGAAGCTGGCGATGAGGCGCGCGAGGCCAAAGGCCGCTCCAATCCCCAGCACAACTCCAACAAGCACGAGCTTCATGCCATGCCAGACAACCAGCTTGCGGATCGTGGCGCGGTCCGCACCGAGCGCCATGCGGATGCCCATTTCCTGCGTCCGTTGTTCCACGGAGTATGCCATCAAGCCGTAAATTCCAATGGCCGCAAGCACCAGCGCCACCGCTCCAAAAATCGTGAGCAGCATCATGTTGAAGCTCTCGCGCGATGTGGAGCGTGAGACGATTTCGTCCATAGTTCGCACGTGCGCCACCGGAAACCCTCCGCTGGCCTGGCGCAGTTGCTCCGTGATGATGCTGGTGAGTTGATGCGGGTCGCCATGGGTTCGAATCACCCAGCGCATCGGCACAAAGCTTGCGTTAAGCTTTGTCATCCCGTCGAGAACCTGGGCATCGGGAACAATCATCAACGGACCCGGATCGCGGCCAAGGCCGCCATCGTGCGTGTTTCCCACCACACCGATGATCGTGCGCGCCGGTTCTTCAAACGGAGGGCCCATCCCTTTGCCGACGAGCAACTGTTGCCCCACCGGATTCTGATTGGGGAAGAATTGCTTTGCCAGAGCTTCGTTGATGAGGACCACGCCTGGGGCCGCAGCGGTGTCGTGCTCAGTGAATTCTCGACCTCGCAGAACCGGAATCCGGAAGAGTTTGTAGTAATCGGGTGAAGCGTTCATCCATCCCGCGCCGGGCTGGCCTTTAGCGGGGTCTATCGGCCGGCCGACGATGGCGAAGGGTAAGCCGAACTGGCCTTCGATCGGCAGGCAACACGTGGTGGCCGCATCCTCCACTCCCGGGATTGCCTTGAGCCGTTCGCGCCCATCGAACGAAAGCTGCGCAACGCCGGCGGTTTTTTCGAAGCGATCGCCGGTGAGCGACATCTCCATGGTCAGCACGTTGTGCGAATCGAAACCCGGATTTACATCATGTAATGCAATGAAGGTTCGAATCAGCAGCGCGGAACCGACCAGCAGCACCAGCGCAAGCGATACTTCGCTGATCACCAGCAGCGCTCTGGCTTTGCCCTGGCGGAACCCCGTGCCGGAGCGATTGCTGCTCTCCTTCAGCGAAGAATTCAAGTCGGTGCGCGAGGCGCTGAAAGCTGGGAACAACCCAAACAGAATTCCGGTGAGCACCGAGATGCCGAGCGTGAAAGCCAAGACTCGCCAGTCGATTCCAATGGCGGAACCGTCTTCGCCGATGCGCGGCAGCCCGGCAGGACTGATGGCCAGCAGAGCGCGCACTCCAATGTAGCCAAGGATGAGTCCGAGAATTCCCCCGGTGACAGCGAGCAGAACGCTCTCAGTCAGCAACTGAAGAATAATCCGGCGTCGGCTCGCTCCGAGTGCGGAACGAATGGCGAATTCGCGCTTGCGCCCCGTGGCGCGCACCAGCAGCAGGTTGGCCACGTTGGCGCAGGCAATCAGCAGCACCATGCCCACCGCACCCAGCAGCACCAGCAGCGACTTGCGCGCGTCACGCACAATCGAGTCGCGCAGCAGTTCCACGGCGAATCCGCCTTTCGGATCCGATTGCGGAAAGGTGCGATGGAATTGGCCGTAGGCGAGCTTCATCTGGGCGTTGGCCTGGGCCAGCGTGATGCCCGGCTTGAGCATTCCCGCGGCCTGGAAGAAATGACCTTGATTCGTGCTGTTGGGCGGAAACTGGAACGGTAGCCAGATGTCTGCTTCGGGATCGGAATGGAAGTCTTTCCCCAGCACGCCAACGATTGTGTAGGGCTCGTTCCCCATCGACAGAGATGTGCCGATGACCTTGGGATTTCCCCCGAACCGTCGTTGCCAGAGGCCGTAGCTCAGCACTACAACCTTTCCACCGTTGGGCGAATCCTCCTGCGGCGTGAATGTGCGCCCCAGCATCACGGGCGCACCAAAGACGCGGAAGTAGCCCTCTGTGACATGAATGCCATGAATCAGCTCCGGCCGATCGCCGGTGATGTTGAAACCGGGCCCGGCAAAGTCATATGCGGCAACATCTTTGAAGATGCTGGTTTGCTGCTGATAGATTTGGAACTTCGGTATGGATGCGATCGGAGCGTTGCCTTGAGGGTCGGCCAGTTCAATCTCGACGATCCGGTCGGCGTCGGGATAGGTCAGAGGTTTGAGCAGCACGGCGTTCACAACAGTAAAAATCGCCGTGTTAGCGCCGATGCCCAGCGCCAGTGCCGAGACAGCGGCAAGCGTGAAGCCGGGGCTCTTGATGAAGAGGTGAACCGCATGTTTCACGTCGTTCCAGAGATCGCCCATTGGTGTTCTCCGATTGCAGAGTTTTTCGCTTGCGTTGGTCGGTCGAACAGATTCAGCCTTGTATGAATCGCTAATTCTAGAACGAATGAACGCGAGATTGGTTTACATCGGAACAGAAATCGGGAGCGGCTTCTGTGTTTTGTAGACGATATCGCATTCGGGCGGTGAGCAGCTCAATATGACCTTTTGACCGACCTGCCGTCCTCATGCCGTATCCTTGCCTACGACATTGAAAGGAACGACACCCGTGCTGATCTTTGCCGCCATCCTAGCCATCTTTGTCTACGGAATGATAGCCGCCATGCTCGGCACCATCCTGCCCGAGTTGTCGGAGGGGTTTGGGTTGACGCCGGCGCAGAATGGGACGATTGCGTTTGCGCAGGCAGTGGGGCTGATGGTTGCCTCGGTTGGAGTGGGCCCGCTGCTGGACAACGAAGGGGACAAGATCGGGCTGATTCTGGGCCTGGGATTCATTGCAATTGTGCTGTATGCGCTGCCTCGTTCGCCGGGATTCAAGAGCATTGTGCTGCTGCTGTTTCTGCTGGGGGTGGGCGGCGGCATCGTGGTGACGGGCGCCAATGCGCTGGTGAGCGGCGTGAGCCCGGACCATCGCGCCTCCGCGCTGAACCTGGTGAATCTCTTTTTCGGTCTGGGAGGACTGGCGACGCCCTTCATCTCCGCCAACCTGTTCAAACGGAACTGGGTAAGGCTCTGCTATACCGTC
Source organism: uncultured Acidobacteriaceae bacterium (assembly GCA_963780515.1). Lineage (GTDB taxonomy): Bacteria > Acidobacteriota > Terriglobia > Terriglobales > Acidobacteriaceae > Telmatobacter. The sequence continues at coordinate 21,603 of CAWACG010000011.1, read as the reverse complement.
GCGTCGCTGACCGTGATTACGCTGGCCGTGCAGGCTGTGGCCAAAATGCCCGCGCCTGTCGGAGCCGCGGGCTTTGTGCTGGCCGATGCAGGTCCGGTGCTGGGGCGGCCGCTGCTGTTCATGCTGGGTGGACTGTTGTTTCTTTACGTTTCGTGCGAAGTGGGGGTGTGGAACTGGCTGCCGCGGCACCTGATTGCGCAGGGGATTCCGGAGTCGAAGGCGCTGAACATTCTGTCGCTGGGATTTGCGCTGGGGCTGCTGGCGGGCCGGGTGGGGGTGTCGCAGATTTTGATTCACGTGCAGGCGGCGACGGTGACGCTGGCGGCTTCAGTGGCCATGGCGGTGACGACGTTTCTGATGCTGCGGACGAAGAAGCCGGGCGCGGCTGCGGCGCTGGTCTTTATTGCAGGACTGGCGATGGCGCCGGTGTTTCCCACCACGCTGGCGATGGTGGGGTCGGCGTTTCCTCGCATGACGGGGACGGCGATCGGGTTCGCCATCACCTGCGGATGGGCGGGCCTGGCGGTGAGCTCGCGGATCATCGGAGCGATTGCGGGGGGCGACCCGACGCGGCTGAAGAAGGCTCTGCTTCTGATTCCGGGGTCGGCGGTGTTGATGGTGGGACTGAACCTGGCGATCATGGCGGCGCTGCGGTAGAGGTTCCGTCCGGGGCTAAAGCCCACGGATTTTGGGTCGCTCTTCGTGGGGCTGAAGCCCCACGCTCCCTCCCAACGGCGATGCAGTGGGTGGTTGCTTCCGGGGCTAAAGCCCACGGATTTTGGGTCACTCTTCGTGGGGCTGAAGCCCCACGCTCCTTCCCAACGGCGATGCAGTGGGTGGTTGCGTCCGGGGCTAAAGCCCGCGGATTTTGGGTCGCTCTTCGTGGGGCTGAAGCCCCACGCTCCTTCCCAACGGCGATGCAGTGGGTGGTTGCTTCCGGGGCTAAAGCCCGCGTTGATTCTGTAGCTTTATGCGGGGGTTGAAACCCCCGCCTCCCTCCGAATCGAGCATTGCCGCAAGCTGTAAAGTCGCACGCTCCTTCCCAACAGCGATGCGGTAGAGGCTTTAAAAGCGTGGCAGAGGGGGTGCACGGTTGGAGTGCGCCACTTTTTAGCGGGAATCGAGGCCACGGAGCGGCGCGCTGGAAGGAAAAGCGTGCGCACGGTGTGGCACGCAACGCGAAAAGCGTGACATCCTCGGCGCGTTTTGCAGAGAATTATGGCGGTTTTGGGTAGAGTGGAAGTTGGATGGGAGCCCGGATAGGGTTCCGGCGTAGGGCCCGGCTGATGCCGGGCCCTACGCGTTTTGGGGGAGCTATGCGGCGAGAGCAACGGGCGGTGGCGGCGAGGGAACTGGACGTGAGGCAGAAACATTTCCGGCTGGGAGGCAAGGCGAACAAGAACCACGGGCCGTGGCTGCGCGGGGTGCGGCAGACGCTGGGGATTACGGCGGTGGAGATGGCGGCGACGCTGAAGGTGGGGCGGGAGACGGTGTTCCGGATGGAGCGCCGGGAGCGGGGCATGGATATTTCAATGGTGAAGCTGGACCAGATGGCACATGCCATGGGGTGCCAGCTTGTGTATTCGATTGTGCCGGTGAAGGGGACGCTGACGGAGATGGCGGAGGCGCAGGCATGGAAGAAGCGGCTGAGGCGGGAAGAGAAGGCGCGGAAAGAGGGCAAGGGCGAGGCTGCGGCGCCGGTTTTGCGCGAGCCGGAGGAGACGAAGCCCGTTGCAGCGCGGCGGGAGACGCAGGAGGAGAAGGAGGAGCGGCTGCAGTTGGTGAGGAAGCTGCGGGCGATGGGCGCGGAGGTGGAGAAGGCCATGCAGATGCAGAAGGCGCAGGATGAGCGATTGGGGAAAACCGCGGCGGTGGAGATCATTCCCGCGGAAGAGGGAGAGTCGGACGAGGAGAAAAGTTATCGGCAGATGCTGGCGAGCCTGGTGAAGCAGGGGGCGGGGGTGAGCGAGAACCTGAAGCAGCAGGTTTTGAGAAAGATTGAGGAGGCGCGGCGGGAGCGGGTGGGCGGTCCGCTGCTGGAGACGGAGGCGGAGGGAGATGCGCGGCTGCGAGAGAAGTTTGAGGCGCTGATGAGGGGGCGGGAGAAGCCGCCGAGGGAAGAGAAGTGGAGCACGGAGGTGACGCTGGAAGAGATGGAGAAGCAGGTGGCGTATTGGGAGAAATGGATCGAGATCAAGAAGCGGGGCGGGAGGATGGTGGAGGCGGCGCAGTGCGAGGGATATCGGCGGGGGTTTGTGGAGGCGATTGCGGAGAGGAAGAGGGTGGAGGGGGAGAGGGGCGGGTCGAGTGATTGAGTGGTTGGCGGGAAACAGTCCGAGAGAGGCAGGTGAATTCTCGTTGAGTGGTTTGGTCTGAAGTCACGAATTCGGAACGGTTAGCGGTCATTCGCCTTCGAGAAGCCGGCTTGTCAGTACTGATCCAAAGCCGATAACTTCCGAGTTGCCGACGATACGTCCATGGCTTAGATTTATCCTCGTAAGGATGCTCATCCCTACCGCGCAGACGAGGCAAGCCCACATGATAAGCGTCTCTAGGCTAAGGGACTTCGAAGACGAACAATTCTATAGCGTTCTCGAAGTAGCGCTTGAAATCAAATGCAATTTGGATTTTGGCACCACCGAAATCTTCCTTCCGGTTCAGCAAAAGCTAGTGAAGTATACAATTCTCTTGCCTGCCGCAACGCCCAGCATGTTGCAGCGGCAATGCGATCTCCGACTAAAGGCTCTACTCTTCCTCAAAAAGGAAGGGTACTTAGCCGATGTCGAGGATCAGAGAAGCTATTGGGACGATCTTAACGGCGGTAACTTTCGTGTCGTCGCAAGGAATGAGAGCGACATCATTGATCTCGTTGAAGTGCTCAGAAACGAAAAGGATCGCAGAGAACTCGGCAGTTCACGTCTAGAGAACCAATCAGACGCTATGTCTCGCATCGAAGCGGTTTGCGACTCTTTTCACCGAAGTGCGCTACGGCTTAGGTCAACAAATTCGAACCGCAAAGGCATTGAGATTAAGAACGAATACGACGTGCAGAATCTTTTGTGGGCGCTGCTAGAAACGCGATTCTCAGATGTTCGGGATGAAGAACCCACTCCAAGCCAAGCGGGGAAGTCGGCGCGGGCTGATTTCCTTCTACGGGATGAAGAAATAATCGTTGAGACGAAGATGACGCGCGATGGGCTGAGTGATGGCAAGCTTGGCGACGAACTGATTTTGGACACCGAACGCTATCGGAAGCACCCGCACTGCAAGGCGCTCTTCTGTTTCGTTTATGACCCAGACCATCGACTGGAAAACCCGACTGGACTTGAGAAAGACCTCTCTAGGAGTGTTGACGGCCTACCAGTTCGAGTGAGAATTAGGCCCACCAGATAGGGCCGAAGGTAACCTCGTTCCGGAGCATTTCGCGCCTGCAATTAATGGCCTTATTGACGAAATTAACAAATTTCATGCTGCGGTTGCCTTGTCGGCTGATCGAAGTTTGCCCACCTTTTGGATTTAGTCCCGAAAAACGCGGATGTAACCAGAATCCTTGGCTTCACGCCACATTGCCATGTCACTTATGGAGCAGCCGAGGGCCGGTAAAGGCGATGCATTCGCACTCGAAGTACGTGGAGTTGAGCGCGGCTTACGCCGCGCTCTTTGATTTTCTGTTTCTTGATGGATGGGATTTATGTACGGGCTGAAGCCCGTACCCTTCAATTCGCGCTCTGCGGGCTTGTGGCACCCTTCGACTTTGCTCAGGGCGGGATTTGAAGGCTTGCCCTTTCAAAGCGCCGCAAAGCAGCCGCAGATCCTTCGACTCCGTCCGGTCCCTCAGGATGACAGCGCATTGCATGTGAGGTTCGTGCTTTCCCACCCTTGGCGCAAAAACAAAGACGCGCCAAGGATGGGGCACCCATTTTCTTGCAGATTGATGCGGCGTGAAAAGCGGGGACTTTTCTCCGCGGAGGATGACTGTGCGGTTGCGGTGCTGGAGACGAAGGGGTGTTGGGGGATTGGGCTTCCCATGTCTCAGAAGCGAGACACTCACCCCAGCGACTAAGACCCGTCGCCGGGGACCCCGAGACATGGGCCACCCGGCATTGTGCGGGATGAAGAAAGAAAAGCAACCGCAGGATCCTTCGACTTCGCTCAGCGATGACAGCGCATTGCGTGTGAGGTTCGTGCTTTCCCACCCTTGGCGCAAAAACAAAGACGCGCCAAGGATGGGGCACCCGGCCGATTGGTTTGGTGTGAGCGCAACAAGTCTGTCTTGACAACTTCGGGTATTTCAATTATGACTGTAGTCATATATGACCGTAGTCGAAACTAGACGCGAACGCAAGAAGATGGCCGTCCGGACCCAGATACTGTCGACGGCCATTGAACTGTTTTCGCGCCGGGGGCTCGATGGGATAACGATGGACGCGATCGCGGCGGCGGCCGATGTCGGCAAAGGGACCATTTACAACTACTTTGCTACCAAAGAGGACATCGTAGTGGCGTTCATGGCCGATCTGGAGGCGCGCATGGCGCCCAAGATTGCGCGGTTCAGTCCGAAAGGACGCCCGGTGGATCGCGTCCTGGCGGATTACATTCTTCTGCACTTCCGTTTGAAGGCGCCCTATCACGCATTCGTGCGTGTGTTTCTGGCCCAGATGTTCATCGATACCGAGCGATTTATTCCGTACATGATGGAAATGCAAAAGTATGTCGATCCGCCGCTCCAGTCGCTTTTTTCCGCGCTGGAAGAGCGCGGATTGCTCCGCACCGGCACCGATCTTCCGCAGCTCATTATGAGCTTCAAGACCATGCATCTGGGCCTGACGGCTCTGTGGGCCGTTGAGGGCCCGCCTTTTGAGCAAACCACCAAAGTGGTTCGCCAACAAATGCAGTTTTTCACCAAAGGCATCTTGAGGAAAAAATCATGAAAGACGTTCTTGCCACGCTCGCAGTTGTTCTAGCCTCGACGCTCGTGTCTGCGCAAATGCCTGCGCCGGGCGGCAGTCCTCTTACGCGCCACTATCGCGACGGAGAGACGCTCACCTACCGCATGACCGCCACCAATGAGGACTGGCACTACACCGCCGACGCCACCGGCACAGTGGAAAAGACGGCCAACGGTAGTTATGTCGAGGACTTTCGCTGGACCGCCATGACCTCCGACGGGCAGGCCTACACGCTGACGCCGGCGATGGCCCAATTTCGCGAGCCGCTTTCGCTCGACCCCAATTGGATGCCGTCGATGCCCGATCTGGGCAAGGTGGACCCGAAGATGATCGGGCCGATTACGGATCTGATGACCTTCTACGTGGACCTGTGGCTGATGAATAAGGTCGGAATCCTTCAGCACGCTGGCGATCACTTCCTGGTGCCCAATCCGCAGGCCAGCTCATGGGCAGACGGCACGCGAGTGCTGGTGGGAAAAAGCCAAATCGATTTCGATCTGAATCTTCAGTCGATCGACCCGGTGAAGCAAACCGCCGTGGTTGTGGTTCATCATCTGCCGTCCGCGCATTCCGACCTGCAGTTTCCAGCCGAGTGGATGCGGGTTCCGGTGGCGGACACGGCGAACAACTGGATCGAAGTTGCCAAGAAAGAGGACGGGAAGTTCGAGGCGGGATCCGGCAAGGAGACTTTTGACGACACAATCACAGTAAGCACTGCGGACGGCAGAATCCTCTCCGCAAGCATGGAGAACCCCGTGGTGACGAGCAGCCGCGTCTGCGAGGACGCGGCGCTGAGCAAGTGCGGCGCTGCGCAGGCGCACACGATCCACCGGCATGTCGAGATTACGCTGGAGCATTGACATGGGTCTTCGAGGTGGGTGGATTTGAGCGCGGCTTGCGCTGCGGTCTTTGATTTTCTTTTTCTGGAGTGGATGGGATTTGGCACGACTGAAGTCGTGCCCTGATACAAGACTTGGCTAGAGTTTGCGGAGGCGGGCGCAGGCTTCGTTGAGGTCTTCGTCTTTTTTGGCGAAGCAGAATCTGAGCAAGTCTTCGCCACGGCCGGGGCGGAAGAAGGCGCTGCCGGCGACGGCGGCGACTCCGGTGGCGGCGAGAAGATGGCGGGCTTTTTCGGCGGAGGTTTTGCCGGGGAGCCGGGTGGCTTTGGCGAGGACGTAGTAGGCTCCGGCGGGAACGCTGGGCTCCATGCCGGCGTCGCGCAGGGCGGAGAGGATGCGTTCGCGCTTGTCCTGGTGGTCGCGCGGCGAGGTCGGTGTAGAAGCTGGGCGGCAGCTGCTCGAGGCCGGCGGCTGCGGCGTGCTGAAAGGCAGAGGGCGCGCAGACGTAGGTGAGGTCGTGGAAGTAGCACATGGCGGCCATCCACTGCGCGGGGGCGGTGACGTAGCCGAGACGCCAGCCGGTGACCGAGAAAGTCTTTGAGAATCCCGACATGACAATGGTGCGCTCGCGCATGCCGGGGAGAGTGGCGGGGCAGATGTGGCGATGGCCGTCGTAGACGAAGTACTCGTAGATTTCGTCGGTGAAGAGGAAGAGGTCGTGCGCGCGGCAGACGGCGGCGACGGCTTCGATTTCGGGGAGAGAGAAAATCTTTCCGCTGGGATTGGCGGGGGTGTTGAGCAGGATGGCGCGGGTGCGCGGGGTGACGGCCGCGTGGAGGGCGTCGGTGTCGAGGGTCCAGTCTGGTTCGGCGAGGGGGACGAGGACGGGCTTGACGCGCATGGATTTGAGAGTGGCGACGTGGTAGCCGTAGAAGGGCTCGAAGAGCAGGACTTCGTCGTGAGGATTGAGCAGGGCCATGGCGGCGGCGTGGAGTCCGCCGGTGGCGCCGCTGGCGACGAGGACTTCAGTCTCGGGGTCGTAGGTGAGGCCGTAGTCTTTTTCCTGCTTCGCAGCGATGGCGTTGCGGAGGCGGGTGATGCCGTCGAGGCGGGTGTAGATGTTGTGTCCCGCATGAATGGCGGCGAGGGCTTCGGCTTCGACGGGCGGAGGCACGGGGGTGTCGCAGACTCCCTGGGCGAGATTGATGCCGCCGATGCGATCGCACTCGGTGGTCATGGCGCGGATTTCAGACTGCATGGCGCCGGGCGCGAGCTCGCTGAGGGCGAGGCGGGAGGCGGTGTGGGGATGCGGGGCAGCGGCGTGGGGCACGGGGAAGTCTCCGAATCTACTGGGCCATTTTACATGGGGGTTGAGAGAGCGAGACAGCTAGTCAGCGAGTCAGCAGTCAGGAGGCAGCGAGTCAGCGGGTCGGCGAGTCGGCGGGGTGCGGCGTAGAATCCGATTTGATATGCACGAGCTTTCGATTGTGTCGAGCGTGGTGGAGCAGGTGATCGAGACGCTGGAGTCTTATCCCGGCGCGCGGGTGACGGAAGTGCGTCTGCGGGTAGGAGCGCTGGCGGCGGTGGTAGAGGATTCACTGCAGTTCTGCTATGGGATTGCGACGGAGGGGACGGCGCTGCAGGGGTCGGTGCTGGTGGTGAAGATTTTGCCGGTGGTGATGCACTGCGCGGGCTGCGACGCGGATGTGGAGCTGGAGAGCCTGCAGAGTTTCCGGTGCCCGCGCTGCGGGGAGCTGGTGGGCGATCTGCGGCAGGGGCGCGAGCTGGAAATTGAGTCATTCGAGATTGAGGACGCGGAAGAGGCGGTGAAGCAATGACGACGCGGATTGTGGAGCTGCGGCGGGGGATTCTGAAAAAGAATGACGAGCTGGCGGCGGGGCTGCGGGCGCGATTTGCGACGGCGGGTGTGCTGGTGCTGAACCTGGTGTCGAGTCCGGGGACGGGGAAGACGGCGTTTCTGGAGCGGACGCTGCGGGAGTTGCGCGAAGGCGGGGCGCGGGTGGCGGCGCTGGTGGGCGATCTGGAAACGGACAACGATGCGCGGCGGCTGGCGGCGAGCGGCGCACCGGTGCGGCAGATCAATACGCATGGCATTTGCCACCTTGAAGCGGAGATGGTGGGCAAGCACCTGGAGGGATGGGAGCTGGCGGGGCTGGATTATCTGTTTATTGAAAATGTGGGGAACCTGGTTTGCCCGTCGAGCTACGACCTGGGAGAGAAGATTCGCGTGGTGCTGCTGAGCGTGACGGAGGGCGAGGATAAGCCGCTGAAGTATCCCACGCTGTTTAATTCGGCGGACGCGGCGGTGATTACGAAGATGGATATCGCCGAGGCGGTGGGCTTTGACCGGGAGGCGGCGCTGAAGAACATCAATGAGATTCGGCCGGGGATCAAGGTGTTTGAGACGTCGGCGAAGACGGGGACGGGGATGGGGGAATGGATGGGGTATTTGAAAGAGCAGCTTCCAGCTTCTAGCTTCTAGCTTACTAGCTACTAGCACATTACGGGAGGCTTGGATTGGTGGTCTCCCAACCTTGTCGCAAAGACAAAGACGCTCCAAGGATGGGGCACCGCTTTTTGTGGTTGATTTGCATGGTGGGTTCGTGGTCTGCCACTCCTGATGCAAAATCCCGTTGCTGCGGAATGTAAGGATGGGGCGCCCGGCGGTGTTGGCATTTATGAGGCCAGTTGTTGTCCGTTGCCGCTGGCAGTGGCGGCCTGAAGGATTGCCTGATGGACGTTCAGATCGTCGGATTTCCGGAGATAAAGGTTGCAGCGATTGAGCATTTCGGTTCGCCGGCCCTTGAACATGAGACTCTGCGGAAATTAATCGCATGGAAGATCGAGCAGCGCCTGCTTGATCCGATTAAACACCGCAGCTATGGCGTTCACTATACAGACCCGCGCACGACGAAGCCTTCAGATCATCACGTCGATTTCTGCCTTTCCATCGATTCCGCGATTGGCCCCAATTCTTACGGCATCGTCAACAAAGTGATTCCGCGCAACCGGTGTGCGCTCGCGCGAGACATTGGCTCTCGCGATAACAACAAGGCTGCTGTCTATTTGTTCGAAGAGTGGCTACCTCAGAGCGGCGAAATACCTGGCAATTTTCCTATCTTCTTCCACTATGTCAATGTCGGACCAAATGTTCGAGAAGAGGAAATGATTACGGATGTCTACCTGCCATTAAAGTAGTTGTCGCGGCGAATCCGTTGCCGTCATTTAACTCGCAGCCGGACTTCTGCTGTCTTCGGCTCCGCCCGGTCGCTTCGGCAGAATGGCAGTTACGCAATTGCTTGGTTGCCGAGGTGGCAGGTGGCATATACTGGCCGCCGTAAGGCGCTCTGTCGCGGCGAGTGGTTGAGCGAGGCTGACGCTGCGTTTGTGTATTGGGGCCCCGGTCTCCTAATTCAGTTTTCAAAATTGTGCGCATCGGATGCGGTGCAGCCATGGTTCCTTTGCTCATAGTGGATTCCCTGGAGGAGGAAAGACAAGATGAAAGCGATTGTGACTCTCTGCGGCATGGGTGTTGTCGCCTTGGCGATGACAGCGTGCAATCAGGCCCCAATCCCGGCACCGGACACGCACGATGCCGACGTGAAGGCGATTCAGGATGTCGAAGCGCAGGACCTTCAGGGCTGGGCTGCGAAGGACGCGGACAAAATGGCGGCCTTTTATGCAGATGACGCGGTGCTGATGGCACCGGGGATGGAAGCAATCCATGGAAAGGATGCGATTCATGCGGCGCTGAAGCAGATGATGGCGGACCCTGGTGTGTCGCTGACGTTTGCGTCGTCGAAGGTTGATGTGGCCAAGTCGGGCGACCTTGGTTATTCGGAGGGATCCTACAAGATGATGATGACGGACCCTGCGACGCACAAGGTGATGAACGACCACGGCAGTTACGTCACCACGTTTCGTAAGCAGGCCGATGGATCGTGGAAGGCGGAGGCGGACATCGCTAACTCCGCAGCGCCGCCGCCCGCGCCGAAGAAACATTAAGGCCACTTATTGAAAGTGCTGTGTTCCCATCTTTGCGGCATACGCTTGCTTGCCGCAAGGATGGGAGCGCGGCGCGAATACCGCAACTAGAGGACGCAAGATGAAAGTGAAAGCCAGGACGAACCAGAAGACGAATTCTGCGGGAACTGCGCTGGAAGCGGCGGCAGTGGATGAGTATCTTGCGAAGGTGCCGGAGCCGGCGCGGGGGACGCTGAACAAGATGCGGGCGATGATCAAGGCTGCGGCTCCGGCGGAGGCGACGGAGGGGCTGAGCTACGGCATGCCGGCGTTTCGCTACAAGGGCGCGCTGATGGCCTATGCGGCGTTCAAGGATCATTGCAGCGTTTTTCCCATGCAGGCTTCGCTGATCGATGCCATGAAAGATGAGTTGAAGGATTACCGGACGTCGAAGGGGACGCTACAGTTTCCGCTGGACAAGGCGCTGCCTGCGGCACTGGTGAAGAAGATGGTGAAGGCGCGGGTTGCGGAGAACGAGAAAAGGGCTGGTTGAGGTTCGGGCTTTCGCACGCTTGCGCGATAAAACTGTGGGAGGGTGGGGCACTCGGCGTCGTATCGATATCCCCGGTCCCCAACAGCGAGGGACCGGGGGCACCCTCAGTGAGGTTGGGAACGATCATCGGACCGGGGCCGGCCACCCACCCGGCGTCGTATCGATATCCCCGGTCCCCAACAGCGAGGGACCGGGGGCACCCTCAGTGAGGTTGGGAACGATCATCGGACCGGGGCCGGCCACCCACCCGGCGTCGTATCGATATCCCCGGTCCCCAACAGCGAGGGACCGGGGGCACCCTCAGTGAGGTTGGGAACGATCATCGGACCGGGGCCGGCCACCCACCCGGCGTCGTATCGATATCCCCGGTCCCCAACAGCGAGGGACCGGGGGCACCCTCAGTGAGGTTGGGAACGATCATCGGACCGGGGCCGGCCACCCACCCGGCGTCGTATCGATATCCCCGGTCCCCAACAGCGAGGGACCGGGGGCACCCTCAGCTGCCCAGAGGGCGCCCAGATGGTGTACCCCGGTTCGTGATGGGTCAAGGATGGGGTACGCAGGGTCGGGTTGAAATATGATTTCCTCGCGAGGCTATTCCTCGGTATAGTGCGTGCAAAGGCTTTCCCCGCGTTCGAGGTCCCACCATGGTTCGAGGCTTCCCCTTCTCTCGGTTTTTGCCGGCGTTGATGGCGTGCGGCGTGCTTACCGCGGCCGCGCTGGCGCAGGGGCGGAGTGCGCCTGCGGCTGCAGTGCCGGCGGCGAAGAGTGCGCCAGCAGCCGGGAGCGCGCTGGTGACGATCGGCCAGTCTTCCGTTCCGCTGTACGGGCCGTGGAAGTTCACGATTGGCGATTCGCCGGTGGACGAGAAGACGGGCCAGCCGCTGTGGGCGGAGCCGGGGTTTGACGACTCCAAATGGGAGAAGGTGGACCTGACGCCCAAGGGCGGAAAGGTTGATCCGCTGAGCGGAATGACAGGGTACGTACCGGGATGGACGGTGATGGGCCACCCTGGGTACTGGGGCTACGCGTGGTACCGCATCCGGGTGCAGGTGCAGGCGCGGCCGGATGAATCGCTGGCTTTGGCGGGGCCGGCGAACGTGGACGATATCTACCAGGTGTTTGTGAACGGCGAAGACGTGGGGCAGTTTGGCCGCTTCACCGGCAAGACGCCCACCGCGTTTTATACCCAGCCGATGATGTTTCCGATGCCGGAGAAGGGTGCGGGCTCGTCTACGCAGGTTCTGGCCTTCAGGGTGTTCATGATGCCTTCCACGCTGACTGAAGTCGCGGATGTGGGCGGCTTGCACAGCGCGCCGGTTTTGGGTGACCGTGCCACGGTGACAGCGAACTACCAGATGGACTGGCTGGAGTTGATTCGCGGGTACGCGATTACTGCGGTGGAGGTGCCGATCTTCGGCTTGATGGCGGTGCTGGCGTTCACGCTGATTCTGTTTGACCGCTCGGACCGGGTTTATGTCTGGATCGGGGCACTGTTTCTGCTGCAAGCCGCTTCTCTGTTGCTCTCCAGCGCGAGTTCGTGGACGCAGATGGTGAGCATCCTGGAGGGGCAACTGGTGAACGACGCCCTGATGACTTCGCTCATTTTTGCCGGATGGGTGATGGTGTGGTGGGTGTGGTTTGGGCGGCAACGGCCGGCGTGGACGCCGCGCGCGGCCGCAGGGCTCGCGGTGCTCTACATGGTCACCGTGGTGATTGGACAGGAGATGTTTGTCGGTCTCGTTCCCCATGCGGTGGCCTGGTATTTTCTGAAGGCGTCGGTGCTGGTGCGGCTGCTGTTTCTGGCGCTGCAGTTGTGGATTGTGTTCCAGGGGATTCGCCGGCAGGGGTTGGAGGGCGGGATGGTGCTGCCCGCGGTTCTGTTGTGGGGCATCACTACCTTTACGGTGGAACTGGTTCTGGTGCACATTCCCATTCGCTGGGCATTCTTCGGCTGGAGCATCCGGCTGGGGCAGATTTCGAACCTGCTGCTGGTGCTGGTGGTGGGCGTGCTGCTGCTGCGGCGTCTGCTGACCTCGATTCACACGCAGCGGCAGATGGCGCTGGACGTGAAGCAGGCGCAGGAGGTGCAGCAGATGATTCTGCCCGAGGCGCACACCGCGCTGCCGGGGATGATCATCGAGAGCGAGTACCGGCCGGCGCGCGAGGTGGGCGGAGATTTCTTCCAGGTGATTCCCAACGAGGTGGACGGCAGCCTGCTGATTGTGGCGGGAGACGTGGTGGGCAAGGGGCTGCAGGCGGGGATGCTGGTGGCGCTGCTGGTGGGCGCGATTCGCACCGCGGCCAGCTTTAATACCGATCCGCGGACGGTGCTGGAGCAATTGAACCTGAGGCTGCTGGGGCGGAACAACGCACAGGCCACCTGCCTGGCGCTGCGCATTGGCGCGGACGGCGCGGTGACGCTGGCCAATGCCGGGCACATGGCGCCCTATCTGAACGGAGAAATGATGCCGATGGAGGGCGCGCTGCCGCTGGGGATGCTGCCGGGGGCGGAGTTCTCAGTGACACGCTTCCGGCTGAAGGAGAGCGACAAGCTGGTGCTGCTGTCGGACGGCGTGGTGGAAGCGATGGACGCGGAGGGGCATCTGTTCGGGTTTGAGCGGGTGCGGGAGCTGCTGCATTCGACCCGGTCAGCGACGGAAGTGGCGAGCGCGGCGCAGAGCTTTGGCCAGGAAGACGATATCAGCGTGATTTCGGTGACGCGGGTGGCTTCAATGGAGGCGATGCTGGCGTAGGGGATGCGGACGGTCGTCGCTGAGAAAGACAGGTCGTATGGGGAGGTTTGTGCTTTCCCAGGTCTGAAAATCCAGACCTGGGGCACCTATCTTTCGTTTCCATTCTCGACCCATTTTCTTGGCGATGAATGGGCCGCCCATTTTCTGTGGCGATGGGTGCGGCGCATCAAGGCAGGGGCGATCCGACCGACGGCTAGTCGATGAAGTAGCCGATCTCGGTGAGGACGCGGTCGTTCAGTTCCACGCCGAGCAGCCGCGCACCGACCTGGGAGTGCATGCTCATTTCAAACTTCTGAAGGACAGTTCCGGGTAGATCCGTTTTTTGGCGAAGCAGGCGCAGGAGCGCTGCGCTGTCGGTGGGGCACTCATAGTCGCCTGGCAACCCGCAGGCGGGTTTGATGGTGAGTGAAAGCGGAATCGTTCCCGGACCAGATTGGGGACGATCGGAAGGTCGGGTAATGAGATTGACTCGCATACGGGAATCCTGAGGCATGTTTGCGGAACCCTCAATGACACAGTTGGGGGATGGGGGTGCGACGAAATGGGGAGATGAATTCCGGGCGTGGGGTGGGGTGGAGTTCCGGAAGCCGGGGGCGGGGCAGAATTCGTGTCTAGGAGATTTCGACGTGGCGGGTTTCGGGCCCGGAGAGCGCGCCGATCATGAGGAGCAGACCGCCGAGAGCGAAGAGGACGATTTCGGTGTACCGATAGGGCATCCCCATTTGTTTAAGGCCCAGCATATAGAAGGATGAGAAGGCCGGGAGGATGGTGGCGGCGCTGTAGCCGATGCCGTAGCCGGAGGCGCGCACGCTGGTGGTGAACCGCTCGTTGATGTAGGCGGTGATGATGGCCCATCCGGGGGTGGCGCAGAGGTTGATGAGGATGACGAGCACGATCAATTCGGTGGTGTTTTTGTAGCCGGACCGGACGAGCAGGTAATACAGGATGGGGCCGAGGGTGCATCCGGCGAGGCCGAGCAGCCAGAGCACCGTTCGGCGGCCGATTTTCTGCCCCAGGATTCCAAACGGGACGAAGACGAAGAGCATGACGCAGTTCTCGATGAGCTGGGCCTGGGTGACGGTCATGCTGTTGACGTGGCAGACGGTGAGCAGGACACCGGGAAGGATGGAGGTGACGACATTGAGCGTGAACCAGATGCCGCTCATGACCAGGAAGACCTGCCACAGAGCACGCACGTTGGCGCCGCGGAATAGCTGCTTGAGCGGGGACCTGGTTCTTTCCGCAGCGGCCCAGACCTTGCTTTCGGGGACCTTGCGCAGGCAGTAGAGGAAGACAAGGAAGGCGAAGAACGCGCCGAGGAAGAAGGGAATGCGCCATCCCCAGGTGAGGTAGGCGGAGTGCGGCGAGCCGGCCGGAATGAAGCGCAGGAGGCCGCCGGTGATGAGCGTCATGACGACCAGCGAAAGCGGAAAGCCGGTGTGGATGAAGGCCGACCATTTGCCGCGTTTCTCTTTGGGAGCGTGTTCCATGGCGAGGGGATTTGCGCTGGTGTATTCGCCGCCGAGGAAGACTCCATCGACGAAGCGGAGGAAGGTAAGGGCCGCGATGCTTGCTGGTCCCCAGGTTTCGTAACCGGGCAGCAGACCGATGAGGAGGGTGACGATGGCAAAGCCGGCCATGGAGATGAGGGTGACTTTGCGGCGGCCGAGTTTGTCGCTGTAATGACCGAAGAGAGCTGCTCCCACGGGGCGGCCGACAAGAGAGACGGCAAACACGGTATAGAAGAGCGTGGACTGGATTGCGGGACTGAGCGAGGGCGGCTGGAAGTAGTCCATCGCGGGGCCGAGCGCGACGATGGGCAGATAGGCGTCGAACATGTCGACGAAGAAGCCGAAGAAGGCGGCGCGCAACGCCCGGTGGCCGGAGCGCCGCGCCACAGCCGCGGAATGGAGGGCGGACAGGGAAGCCGGGTTGAGATCGAGTGCGCGCTCGGCCACGAGCGACCTCCGACGGGCTTGCTGCACGGCGTTGCGGACGGGGCGGGCGTGAACTACCTGCGCAATGCGGCAGGCTGAGCCCGCTCAAAAGGGGAAATCCGACCCACGGGGAACACGCTGTGCGGGAATTAAAGCAGGTTCTGCTCCGTCACATTGGAAGGTATTATAGGCCGCGGAAATCTGCGCCGGGGAAGTTAAGCCGGGGCGGCGGGGAGAGGCGCGATCGGAACCCGATGGAGATGCGCAGAAGCAAGGACGCTAGTCGATGAAGTAGCCGATGTCGGTGAGGACACTCTCGCTGAGTTCAACGCCGAGGAGGCGCGCGCCGATGGGGGCGCAGAGCTTGCCTTCAAAGCGCTCGAGGACGGGCGCGGACAGGCTGGTCTCCTGGCGAAGCAGTTGCATGAGCGCGTCGCTGTCGGTGGGGAACTGGTACTCGCCGGGGTAGCCGCGGGAGGGGCGGATGGTGAGCGAGAGCGGAACTTTTCGCGAGCCTCGCTGGGAGGGGCCAAAGGGTTGGGTGATGAGATTGACTCGCATGCGGGGATATTCCCATGGTTTTTACTGGCGATATGTGATGTTTATCACGCGATGATTTAGGAATTGGGTACGTTGGTTTATCGTGGCGGGGTCTGTCTCCTGCCGGATCGGGTTGCGCGTGAGGGAATGCGGGCGGGAGAGCCGATGCGGAGGTTGATTGGAACTGCGGCGTGCGTTCGGTTCTATTTCAGGCTTATCTGGACTTCGTCTTCTTTCGGAACCTTCATCCAGAGGGCGATGCGAATCAGGAAGCCGGGCGCGCCGAGGACGGCGGACCAGATGAGGAAGAACAAAATGGTAGTTCCGCGGGTGTCGATGGTGAATCCCTGGAGGATCTGACCGGTGAAGCGGCTGTCGGCGGCGAACGCGATTTGCAACTTCATGAGTTCGGCCCTCGCTCCACAGCTATCGGCGAAGGGGCCCTGCGGCTCACCGGATATGGGTTGGACGTGGCCGAGGCAGCGTTTTTCAATCTCAGTCAATTCCGCTGCCGGGCAACCGATCGGGTTGCACTCGATGGCGTGCGCCAGGCCTTGAAACGGGTCGAGGGTGTGGAGGAGAAACGGCCAGCGCGGCGCAGAGTTCTTGAATCCCGCATACCAGGCGATGGATGGGGAGAGCTGGGAGGTTGAGACGCCATCGCCGATGAGGACGGAGGGAATTCCGATGAGCCCGATGAGGGCGAGAACAAACGATCCGTTGAGAGCGAATTTGAGCGCGCTGCGCATGACCTGCCTTGAACCTTCGGAGTCCCGGCGTAGAAGCGATTGGGAGACGCCGGAAGAATAGCAGAGTTCCGGCGGGCGGGGCGGCGCTTTAGGGGATTCCCTGAGGCGGACCCTGATGGGCTTGGGGAGTTCACTTCGAGTGATCTGGATCACTCTGTACGGTACGTCGAACAGCGTATAAGGTAGTGGCCATGTGTCTAGCGATTCCGGGAAAAGTGGAAGAGATTGCCACCGAAGGCGGGCTTCGGGTGGGTCGGGTGAACTTTGGCGGTGTAGTCAAGCGGGTGTGTCTGGACTACGTGCCCGAGGTTGTGGTGGGCGACTATACCATTGTTCACGTGGGGTTTGCGCTCTCAAAGATTGACCCGGAAAGCGCCGAGAAGACGCTGGAGGTTTTTCGCCAGATGGGCATGCTGGACGAGGAGCTGGCCACGGAGGAGGAGCATTTTGCGCGGGCTGCCGCGGCTCCGCAGTCTCCCTGCCCGGATGGGAGTTGTGAGGCGGGGGACGGGAAGCCGGTGAAGGCTTCTAGCCTCTAGCCTCTAGCTTCTAGCTTCTAGCTTCTAGCTACTAGCTGATGCGTGGCGGGTTTAGAGATTTGCTCTCCCATGTCTCAAAGGCGAGACAGGGGGCACCCAGCTTTGATGAAAGCGCGCCATCGAATTGAAGGAGCAGCAGATGAAGTACCTGACTGAGTTTCGTGATGGCGCGGTGGCGCAGCGGATTGCGCGGGAGATTCACCAGGTCGCCACGCGGCCGTGGAAGATTATGGAGGTGTGCGGGGGACAGACGCACTCCATTATCAGAAACGGGATTGACCAGATGCTGCCGGCGGGGATCGAGATGATTCACGGGCCGGGGTGCCCGGTGTGCGTGACGCCGCTGGAGCTGATTGACAAGGGGCTGGCGATTGCGGCGCAGCCGGGGGTGATTTTCTGCTCGTTCGGCGACATGCTGCGCGTGCCGGGAACGGAGGGCGACCTGTTCCAGGTGAAGGGCGCGGGCGGCGATGTGCGGGTGGTGTATTCGCCGCTGGATGCGGTGGAGTTGGCGGCGAAGAATCCCGATCGGCAGGTAGTGTTTTTTGGGGTGGGATTTGAGACCACTGCTCCCGCCAACGCGATGAGCGTGCATGTGGCGAAGCGGCGGGGGTTGAAGAATTTTTCGCTGCTGGTGTCGCACGTGCTGGTGCCGCCGGCGATTGAAGCGATTATGAGTTCGCCGGGGAACATGGTGCAGGGATTTTTGCTGGCGGGGCATGTATGCAGCGTGATGGGGTACTGGGAGTATCCGCCGCTGGCCGCGAAATACAAGATACCGCTGGTGGTGACGGGGTTTGAGCCGTTGGATCTGCTGGACGGAATTCGGCGCTGCGTGATGCAGCTTGAGGCGGGACAGTACGAGGTGGAGAACGCGTACGAGCGCATCGTGACGTTCGATGGAAACCAGGCGGCGCAGAAACTGCTGAGCGAAGTGTTTGAGGTGACGGATCGGGCTTGGCGGGGGATCGGCGTGATTCCTAAAAGCGGCTGGCGGTTGAGCGAGGCGTATCGCGAGTTTGATGCCGAAGAGCGCTTCCACATCACGGGCATTCATACGGAGGAGTCGCCGCTGTGCCGCTCGGGCGATGTGCTGCGCGGGGCGATCAAGCCGGCGCAGTGCGGCGCGTTTGGCAAGGAGTGCACGCCAAGGCATCCGCTGGGCGCGACCATGGTTTCAAGCGAAGGCGCGTGTGCGGCGTACTACAACTATGGGCGCTTTATTTCGGCGGAGGAACTGGCGGGGGCGGGGAAGGCGACGGCGAGCGCGTAGCTGCCAGGGCTCTGACCGCAAGATCTCCTCCCTTTTGGATTCGTAGTTTCCCACCCATTCGCCCAAAAAAGGCGAATGGATGGGGCACGGAGCTTTTAGCTTCTAGCTACTAGCTACTAGCTACTAGCTACTAGCTACTAGCTACTAGCTACTAGCTTTCTAGCTCGGTGGTGGCTTTACCGAGGTTGCAGACTTTTATGTCGCAAGTAGAAGGTCGCAGATACAAAGCATTTTTGGAGCAGTGAATGTCTGACAATTCCGGTGCGCCGGATTTTTCGAATTGGTCGTGTCCGCTGCCGCTGGTTGGGTATCCCACGATTGTGATGGGGCATGGGGGCGGCGGCAAGCTGGGCAACGAGCTTGTGGAGCATTTGTTTCTGCCGGCGTTTCGCAATCCTGCTCTCGAAAACCTGGGCGATGCGGCGGTGCTGGAGTTGGGGCCGGGCAAGCTGGCGATGAGCACGGATTCGTTTGTGGTGCAGCCGCTGTTTTTTCCTGGCGGGTCGATTGGGGAGCTGGCGGTGAACGGCACGGTGAACGACCTGGCGGTGTCGGGCGCGGAGCCGAAGTATCTGAGCGCGAGCTTCATTCTTGAAGAAGGATTCCCGCTGGCGCAACTGGCGGCGATTGTGGACGCGATGGCGAAGGCAGCGGTCGCGGCGGGGGTGAAGATTGTTACCGGCGACACCAAGGTGGTGGAGCGCGGGCACGGCGATGGCTGCTACATCAATACGGCAGGCGTGGGTGTGCTGCGCGAGGGGATCACGGTGGGGCCGCATCGCGCGCAGGCGGGCGATGCGGTGCTGGTGTCGGGGATGATCGGCGACCATGGCATGGCGATTATGAGCGTGCGCGAAGGACTGGAGTTTGAAAGCCAGATACGGTCGGATTGCGCGGCGCTGAACGGGATGATCGCGAACGTGCTGGACGCGGTGGGCGATGCGGTGCACGCGATGCGCGATCCGACGCGGGGCGGGCTGGCGTCGACGCTGAACGAGATTGCGAACTCGTCGAACGTAGGGATTGATATGGATGAGTCGGCGCTGCCGGTGCGGACCGAGGTGCAGTCGGCCTGCGAATTGCTGGGGCTGGACCCGGTGTACGTGGCCAACGAGGGCAAGGCGGTTTTCTTTGTTGCGCCGGAGGCTGCGGCGCGGGTGTTGGAAGTGCTGCGCGCGCACCCGCTGGGCCGGGATGCGGCGGTGATTGGGCAGGTGACGGCGCAGCATCCGCGGATGCTGGTGGCGCGCACGGGGATGGGCGCGAACCGCGTGATTCCCACGCAGATTGGCGAGCAGTTGCCGCGGATTTGTTAGGAGCAGGGATCAGGGGTCAGGGAATAGGGATCAGGGAATAGGGATCAGGGATCAGGGATCAGGGGTCAGGGAATAGGGATCAGGGAATAGGGATCAGGGGTCAGGGGTCGGGGATCAGGGATCAGGGAATAGGGAGTAGGGAATAGTCTGACCGCGTTCTTATTGCGGGGCGGCGGGGGGCGGGATTTCGGGCGCGGGTGCTTCGCGTTCGACCAGCAGCACACGTTTGATCTTGTTGCGGTCGATGTGCTGGATGACGCCGCCGACGCGAATTTCGGCATCCATTCCATTGATTGAAATCAAATCGCCGTTGAGCACGCTGCCGTCACGTAGTTCGATGGAGTCGAAAGATGCGGCTCCCAGCTCGAAGCTCACGGTTCCGCCAGAGACATCGTTGGGGCTGATCTCGAGCGGGAAGGTGCCCGCGGTGAAACCGTCGCGGCTGAATACAAGGGTGTGCCTGCCGGCGCCGACGGTGATGAGCCGCGGGGTCACGCCGACCTCGGTCCCGTCCAACTTGAGCATCGCTCCCTGCGGGGTGGAATTCACAGTAAGGGTGATGGTTTTGGGCGCATGCGTTGTGTCTGTGATTGAAACGGCCACGGGTGTACCTGAGGTTGTGACGGTGGTTTCGAATCTGACCACCTCGCCGGGGCCAACATTGGTGAGGCCGATGGCATCTTCGCCGATGCGCACTTTGTTCTTATCGAAGAGATAGATTGAAAAGCGCGCCGACGGAATGAGCTTGTGAGAGAGGTTCTCCGCGGTTGTATCCATCACGAAGGCATGCAGGTTTCCCATTCCCGGGAGCGCCTTGAACTTGCCGAAGGTGAAGCGGACAACCGGAGTGCCGGTGGCGGGCCAGTCGATGACCTGCATGGGCGTGTCTTTGGCGAGGGATGGGAGGCCGAAGAGCAGGCAGGCGAGCGCGACGCTGAAACAGCGCAAGGCGATTTGTTTCGGGGTCATGGCATGAACATGATAGCCGGAAACGCGGCGCCTGGCGCGGGTGAGGGCGCGGAGGGAAATTTCGTCTCGACGACGGAACATTCACGTGGTAAGTTGGCTCATTCCCCGAGTCTTCCCCGGAGGCGCCGCATGGACGTTGAAACAGGGCCGCCAGCAAGTGTTGTCTTCAAATCAAATCATCTGTCACAACCTGAAGGCTGATTGCCGAGCAGGCGGTGAATCTGTCGCGATGCAACGGCTTCAAGGCCATTGTGGAGGTGTCCTGTGAGTACGGAGATCGCCAGTCCCGCACGGGCGTTCGATGGCCAATGCGCCGGGTCGGAGTTCCTCATGGCTGCGGCCGAAGTATCTTCTGGCTGCGTTCATTGCGCTGATGTATGCGTATGTGCTGTGGCATAACGAGAGCTTCCTCATCAACAACGCCGATCCGGAATGGTCGCACATCGCGACCTTCAAGTGGTTCCTGCTGCCGCACGGACTGGCGGCGGGGTGCGCGCTGCTGCTGGGGCCGTTTCAGTTTTCTGAGCGCCTGCGCCGAAAGTTCACCAAGGTGCACCGAGTCATGGGCCGCTTCTATGTGGGCGGTGTTCTGCTTGGCGCACCGATGGGCCTCTACATTCAGAACTTTGAAAGTACCCACCTCTACCCCGGCGATCCGGTGCAGTTCTCGCTGGTGCTGGCCACCGTGGCCGACGCAGCAATCTGGATGTTCGCGACCATCATGGCTCTTGCGTTCATCCTGCAGCACAAGGTGCAGCTGCACCGGCAATGGATGACGCGCAGTTATGCGTGCGCAATTATTTTTCTTGAAGTGCGCGTGATCGGCGGCGTCTTCAACATTGACGAAAAGTTCACTGAGATCATTGTATGGTTCTGCGTGGCGGCTGCGTTTCCGCTGGCGGACCTGGTGCTGCAGGTGGAAGAGCTTTTGCGCACGCGGGCGAAGACGGCCAAAGCGGGGCGGGTTGCACAGCAGACTGCATAGAAGCAGTTGAGCAAGTGGAGAAAGATGAAAGCCGATCTCTCAGCAACGTTGCCGGGCCCGGCAATTACGCCGCACTCTCGGCCGGGCGCAGGTCTGCGCGCGAAGTATGTTCTGTTTGGCTGCATTGGGCTGATGTACGCGTATGTGCTGTGGAACAACGAGAGCTTTCTCATCAACCATGCCGACCCCGAGTGGATACATATTCATCCCTTCA
>CAWACG010000010.1:0-29117 GCA_963780515.1 uncultured Acidobacteriaceae bacterium | reverse complement strand
TTTAGCTGCATCCGCTGGTTGAGCCGCAGCTCATGCAGCGGTAGCAGCTTCCGTTGCGAACCATGATGGCGCCGCAAGTACCGCAGCTTGGCGCATCGCCCATGTCGTACATGGAGCGCATCGCGTCGGCGGCGTGATAGATGCCGCGGTCCTGCATGGAGGGGCCGTGCGTGGGACTCGCGGCCGTCGCGCCGCTGGCCTGAATCTCCGGCGCGATGCCGCCGCCGGGAGGCGTAGTGCTGCCCATGCCGGTGTTGCTGTTGCCCTGGTTCAGCTTTCTTGCGACTTCCTCCGCGAGGCGTGAAAGTTGACTCCGCGAAATGCCGTGCTCTTCATCCGGCTCAGACTCAGGCAGGATGGTGGGCGAAGCGGGCAGTTGCGGCGCTTGCGGAGAGAGCCCCGCGAACAGCGTCAATTGCTCGCCGGAGAGGAAGCGCAGGTTGAGCCAGCGGAAGATGTAGTCCATCAGACTTTTGGCGTAGCCAATCTGCTCATTGCCGGTCCAGCCGGAAGGCTCGAATCGGGTGTGCGCGAACTTCTCGCACAGGACCCGCAGCGGCACGCCGTGCTGCAGAGCGAGCGAGATAGAAGTGGCGAAGGCATCCATCAGGCCGGAGACCGTCGAGCCCTCCTTGGCCATCTTGATGAAGATTTCGCCGGGCTGGCCGGTGGGATAGAGGCCGACTGTGATGTAGCCCTCGTGGCCTGCGATGGAGAATTTGTGAGTGATGGAAGCGCGTTCCTCGGGCAGGCGATGACGAACGGCGCGCGGCGGTGCGTTCAGATCCTGCGCGGCCTGTTGGGCAGCCTCAAACGTCAGCGCGGGAGTCATGACCGGCAAGGCAGCGGTCCTGGCAATCTCCTCAATAGACTTTTGGAATGAGGCGGCAGCGGCGACCACCTGCTTCGCAGTGACT
The DNA here is from genome assembly GCA_963780515.1 of uncultured Acidobacteriaceae bacterium. GTDB lineage: Bacteria > Acidobacteriota > Terriglobia > Terriglobales > Acidobacteriaceae > Telmatobacter. The sequence goes on along the minus strand of CAWACG010000010.1, from coordinate 28,200 downwards.
TCGAGCTTCTCACTGATTTTGGCTTCGAGCGTCCTGAGATCGGCTTCGGAGGCTGCCTGGCCGGCGGCCAAATGCGCCAGTACGCGGCTGCCGACGGCATCGAGTGCGGAAGGCTCGCGCTTGGCATCCATGCTGGTGTTCAAGGGCTGCGTGCCCTTGGAGCCGTCGCGGTAAATGGCCACGGCCTTGATGCCCTGACGCCAGCTTTCGGCGTAAGCCTCGGCCACGTCTTCCACGGTTGCTTCGTGAGGCAGGTTCACAGTCTTGGAGATGGCCCCGGACAGGAATGGCTGTGCCGCGGCCATCATTTTGATGTGGCCCATGTAGTGGATAGAGCGCGTGCCCTTGGCGGGCTTGAAACTGCAATCGAAGACGGCGAGATGCTCGGGCTTGATGCTGGGCGCGCCTTCAATGGTGCCCGTGGCGTCAATGTAACTGACGATGGCGTTGACCTGGTCGTCGTCATAACCGAGCTTGAAGAGCGCGGCCGGCACGGTGTTGTTGACGATCTTGATCATGCCGCCGCCGACAAGCTTCTTGTACTTGACCAGCGCGAGGTCGGGTTCGATGCCGGTGGTGTCGCAGTCCATCATGAAGCCGATGGTGCCGGTGGGCGCGAGGACCGTGGTTTGCGAATTGCGATAGCCGTAGCGCTCCCCGGAGGCCAGCGCCATGTCCCAGCACTCGCGGCTGGCGTCGATGAGAGCGTCGAGCTGCGGCACGTTGAAGGGCTCGCCGCTCACGCGCGACTTGCCGATGTTGTTGACTTCAGCGCGGTGCATCCGGATCACGTCAAGGAACGGCTCGCGGTTGACGTAGAAGCCGGGGCACGCGCCGCCCTGCCGCTCGACACCTGCAGTGAGCGGAGTGGCCGAGGCGATGGGCGGGCACTGCGCCGCCACTATTGCGGATTGCAGGTAAGCCTGGCCGCACATGATGGCAGTGAGAGCCGCGGCCAGATCGCGTCCGGCGGTGGAGTCGTAGGGCAGACCGAAGGCCATGAGCAGCGCGCCCAGGTTTGCGTAGCCGAGGCCGAGCGGTCGGTAATCATGGGAGTTCTTCGCGATGGCTTCAGTGGGATAGCCGGAGTTGTCGACCAGAATCTCCATGGCGGTGATGACGACAGAAATTGCATGCCGGTAGGCGGCAATATCAAAGACACCCGCCGGGCTAACGAACTTTAGCAGGTTGAAGCTGGCAAGGTTGCAGGCCGAGTTATCGAGGAACATGTACTCCGAGCAGGGATTGGAGGCGTTGATGCGCGCCGTGTTCTTGCTGGTGTGCCACTTGTTGATGGTGGTGTCGAACTGCATGCCAGGATCGCCGCAGAGCCATGTGGACTCGGCAATCTTGCCCATGATTTCGCGCGCCTTGTAGGTCTTCACGGGCTCGCGGCCCTTGACGGTGTAGGTGGTGAAGTCGCCGTCGCGCTCGTAGGCGCGCATGAACTCGTCGCTGACGCGGACGGAATTGTTAGCGTTTTGGAAGAAGATAGAAGAATAAGCCTCAGAATCGGGGCCCGAGCCGTCGTATCCGGCCTTGATCAGCGAGAAGGCCTTGGCTTCTTCCTTCGCCTTGCACTCGATGAAGTCAATGATGTCTGGATGGTCGGCGTTGAGGATAACCATCTTGGCGGCGCGGCGCGTTTTGCCGCCAGACTTGATGACGCCGGCAAAGGCATCAAAACCGCGCATGAAGCTGAGCGGGCCCGAGGCCGAGCCACCGCCCGACAACAGTTCCATGGAACCGCGGATCGAGGAGAGGTTGGTGCCGGTGCCGGATCCCCACTTGAAGAGCATGCCCTCGGTCTTGGCCAGGGTGAGGATGGAATCGAGCGAGTCCTCAACGGAGTTGATGAAGCAGGCCGAGCACTGCGGATTGCGATAGCCGGTGGCGGAGAACTTCACGCCGCCCGAAGGCGCATCCCAGTGCCAGTTCTGCCCGTCGGACTGCGGCTCAAGCCGGTCACAGCCCACATTGAACCAGACGGGCGAGTTGAAGGCCACCTTCTGAGTGAGCAACATGTGAGCCAGCTCGTCGTGGAAGGCCGTTGCGTCCTGCGCGGAAGCAAAGTAGCCGCCGGAAATGCCCCAGCCGCGGATAGTCTCTGCCACGCGCGCCACCAGTTGACGCACACCGGTTTCCCGTTCCGGTGTGTCCATCTGGCCATGTAGATACTTGGAAGCCACAATGTTGGTGGCCGTCATGGACCAGTCGAGCGGCACCTCCACATCCTTCTGCTCGAAGATTGTGTTGCCCTTATTGTCAGTAATCAGCGCGGTGCGACGTTCCCACTGCACGTCGTCGTAGGGGGAGACGCCCTCCACAGTGAAGCGGCGGGTAAACGTCAATCCGCCCTGGCTGTAAGGCGCCTGGGGGGAAACAGCAGAAGCTTGAAGGTTAGCCTCGTTCATTTAGATCCTCTCAATCGGGAAAATTTGTAAATGCCGGCCCATTTTCGAGCGCAGTTCTACCTGAAATGGGCAGGTCAACTATTTGACGACGAACGCAAAACGGGGGTTTTGAAAGATACCGCGAGTTTTGTTTCTCAGCGGTCTGCCAGCGGGTCTTGCCGCCCTGTTTCGTTAAAATCCGTTTACAGCCGCAGATGAAAAAATACCGCTGTCTATGGTGCATGTCAACCGCAAACCACAACATCTTGTATTTTGTTCACATTCCCGGTAACGAGTCTCCAAAGGCGGCCAGATTGCCTGTGGAAAGCTCAAAGAGCCTTGCCGGAAGCGGGTTTTGCGGGCTTCGTTTGCCTCAAAAGCAGTGCAGGCCTGGGTTTTGCGAACTGCCCTGCCCAGAACCTAAGGCTATTCCCCTGTTTGGACCCCTTGCAAGGCGCGAATGCGGTGCAAAAGGGGGCCCAGATGTGCGAGTTGTGGAGATCGCGGGTGTCCTTCCGGGGTGCCGAAGCCGGGTAGAAGGGCAAATCGCACTGATAGGCTGAAACCGTGCCCGAAATCAACCCAAATCCCCTCAACTGGAAGCCAGCGCCGTTCCCCTGCCCTGCGACCTTGCGGGGACGCTACGCGACCCTGGAACCGCTGGATGCAGCCCGGCACGGCGAATCCCTCTTTGAGGCAGTCAAGAGCCACAACGAGCTTTGGACGTGGTTGGCTGCCTCACCGCCTGAGAGCGCGACGGCCTTGACGGAAAACCTGGAAAAATGGCAGAAGGCGGAGCGCGCCGTTTTATTTGCCATCGTGCCGAGAGAAACCGGAAGAGCCGCGGGCCATGCCAGCTATATGCGCATCGAGCCTTCGCATGGAGCAATCGAGGTAGGCAACGTACTTTTTTCGCCCGGGTTACAACGTACGCGCGCCGCGACCGAGTCAATGTACCTGATGGCGCGGCATGTCTTTGAAGATCTGGGCTACCGGCGCTATGAGTGGAAATGCAACGCAGAGAACGTGCCAAGCCGGCGCGCCGCGTTGCGGCTGGGATTTACGTTTGAGGGCATCTTTCGCCAACACATGGTGGTGAAGGATCACAACCGCGATACTGCGTGGTTCTCGATGCTCGACAGCGAATGGCCGGCGCGGAAACAAGTCTTCGAAGCATGGCTCAACCCAGCTAACTTCGATGGCGAAGGGAATCAAAAGCGCAGTCTTGCGAACATATTCGCCGCGCAGGTCAAACCGTAGGACTCACGTTCGACTCATCGCGGCGGCCCTGGCGGGTCGCTCGGTCAGGATTGGGCCCCCGTCACCCGATCTTCTGTGCCAGCTCGACGATGATCCCTTCAGGGCCGCGGACGTAGCAGAGCCGGTAGCTGTCTTGGTAGCGCTCCAGGTGGCCCACGAGTTCAGTGCCGCGCGCTCGCAGGCCGGCGACGACCGCGTCGATGTCTTCGACGGCGAATGCCACATGGCGGATGCCCGGCGTGTTCGCCGGGGCGTGCCGGTTGCCGCCGTGGGTCGCAGGCGTGTGGAATTTTGTCAGCTCGAGTCGTCCGTGGCCATCCAGAGTCCGCAGCATCGCGATCTCAGCCCGGACACCGTCGAGCCCTACGACACGGTCCACCCAGCGCCCCTCGACCGGCACCTCTATCTCGAGCTCAAGTCCGAGGTCGACGAAGAACTTAGTCGCGGCTGCCAGGTCCTCAACCACGATGCCGACGTGCTCCATCCGTTGGATCGTCATGCGCCTTATGGTACCGAATCGAGGTGCCAGCCACAATTCAGGGGGCGGAAAGGGCGCGCTCCAGCAAAGAAAACGCCGCCTGTATCCAGACGGCGTTTTCTTTGCTTTTGAAGACTGGAATCAGTTGCTTTCCTTGGATTCAATCCTCATTCCGTAAAACGATTTGTGCACGAAGAACACCGACACCGCGAAGAACGCGACCGCGAGCACTTCAGTGAGCACCGGATTGCCCGCATGGAGTGTAACTGCAAGCTCGACGGCAAGCAATCCGAACAAGGTCGTGAACTTGATTACCGGGTTCAATGCCACCGACGAAGTGTCTTTGAACGGATCGCCAACGGTGTCTCCGATCACGGTCGCATCGTGCAGAGGTGTTCCTTTTTGTTTCAGATCGACCTCTACGATCTTCTTGGCATTGTCCCATGCGCCGCCGGCATTGGCCATGAAGATGGCCTGGTACAAGCCGAAGATCGCAATCGAGATCAGGTAGCCGATAAAGAAAAACGGCTCAACGAATGCGAACGCAAGAGTGGCAAAGAAAACGGCGAGAAAGATGTTGAACATTCCCTTTTGCGCGTACTTGGTGCAGATTTCCACCACCTTCTTGCTGTCGCTGACCGAAGCCTTCTCCACGCCTTCAAGATGGATGTTGGCCTTGATGAATTCGACCGCGCGGTAAGCGCCGGTGGTGACTGCCTGCATTGAAGCACCGGTGAACCAGTAGATCATTGCCCCGCCGGTGATCAATCCAAGCATGAAGGGCGCGTGCAGCAGCGACAGGTCCTCTACGCTGTGGGTCAGTCCGTCGGTGAGGGCCATGATGATCGAGAAAATCATCGTGGTTGCGCCCACCACCGCGGTGCCGATCAGCACCGGCTTGGCGGAAGCCTTGAATGTATTGCCGGCTCCATCGTTGGCTTCAAGCAGGTGTTTCGCGCGTTCGAACTTCACGTCGATGTTGTAGTCCTTCTTCAACTCGGCTTCGATGCCAGGAATAGTTTCAATCAGCGACAACTCGTAAATAGACTGAGCGTTGTCGGTAACCGGCCCGTAGGAATCCACGGCAATCGTGACTGGCCCCATACCCAGGAAGCCGAATGCGACGAGGCCAAACCCGAAGACCGCAGGAGCGAGCATCAGGACCGTCATGGACACGCCCGTGGTGAAGTAATAGCCCATTGCCATGAGCGCGACCATGCAAAGCCCCAGCCAGTAGGCCGAAAAATTGCCCGCCACCAATCCCGACAATATCCCCAGCGAAGCTCCGCCTTCCTGCGCCGATTTCACGACTTCCTTGACGTGGCTCGACTTGGTGGAAGTGAAGATCTTGACCAATTCGGGTATGACCGCGCCCGCCAATGTTCCGCAAGAGATGATCGAAGCCAGCTTCCACCATAGCGTTCCATCGCCGAGAGTGGGGAGTATGAGGTACGAGACAATGTAGGTGAGGATGATCGAAGTAATTGACGTGATCCATACCAGCGAGGTCAAAGGCGCTTCGAAATCCATCTCGTCGCTGTTCGCGTATTTCGCGCGCGCAATTGCGCCATTGAGGAAGTAGGCGCCGGAGCTTGAGACCAGCATGGCCACGCGCATGACGAAGATCCATACCAGCAGTTGCGCTTGCGTCGTGGGACTCTTGACCGCCAGCAGAATGAAGGTGATCAAGGCCACGCCGGTGACGCCGTAGGTTTCAAAGCCGTCAGCGCTGGGGCCGACGGAGTCGCCCGCGTTGTCACCCGTGCAGTCCGCAATGACACCGGGGTTGCGCGCATCGTCTTCCTTGATCTTGAAGACGATCTTCATGAGGTCGGCGCCGATGTCGGCGATCTTGGTAAAGATGCCGCCGGCAATACGCAGGGCCGCGGCGCCCAGAGATTCGCCAATCGCAAAGCCGATGAAACATGGGCCCGCATAGTCCCGCGGGATAAACAAAAGGATAAAGAGCATGATCAGCAGCTCGACCGAGATCAGCAGCATACCAATGCTCATTCCGGCCTTCAGCGGAATTGCATAGACTGGATACGGTTTTCCGCGTAATCCTGCGAATGCCGTGCGTGAGTTCGCAAAGGTATTTATGCGGATTCCGAACCACGCCACCCCGTAGCTGCCCGCAATGCCGACCAGGCTGAACAACAAAATGATCGGCAGCGTAACCGCGATCGGTTTATTCGGTACCGGCGCCAGATAACCGAAGTACAGCGCAATAATCACCGCGATGAAAGCCCAGAGCAGAAGGATGAATTTGCCCTGCGTTATCAGATATGTCTTGCACGTCTCATAGATCATCTCGGAGATTTCGAGCATCGTGCGATGAACCGGCAGGTTCTTCAACTGCACATAGATGGCCAAGCCGAAGAACAGGCCGCCGACGCAAAACAGCAATCCCCAGGTCAGCAGGGCATGCCCGTTCAAGCCGAAGAAATTCGCGAAATTCACGGTCGTCAAATCGGGCAGTGTGAGGTTGGCTTCGCCGCCGCCTGCGTGATCCGCCTGGGCATGAGCGATGATGGGGGTGAAAGCGGGAAGCAGCAGGCCCAGGAGAGCAACGCCACTCTTGTATTGGCGCTTAAGAAAAGCACCTGTCGCTCGCCTTGATGGCACCAGCGATCCTCAGCATTTCATGCGTCCCAGTGTCTGAGCCGATGACCTGGCGCGCAAAGAAAAAGGCCATAAGCGACGAAAAAGCGCTCACGGCCAGAAAGAAGTACACCCAATTCGTTACAGTCACATATCCTCCCTACAAAAGGTTTGAAGCCTTGACAAGGTTTGAAGCCAAACGAAGATCGGCCCCGAGAATCGCGACCTCAAGAAACCGGGGAAAAAGTCAACGGAAGCGTATCATCCGGGTTGGACACTGTCGAGTGATTGCAGTCACAGGGTTCCGCTGAACTTGCAGGCGTTCCGAAACGGAGAAAATTCCGCCGGTTTTGTTCCGCTTTGGGTCCCGCACCGGCGAAGGAGATGGACGAAAGCTCATGACCTCATCCAATTTGCTCACGCCCCGCCAAGCGGCGGAAAAACTCGGCATCAGCTACCCCGCGCTGAAGCATTGGATTCTAGCCGGCCGGGTACGTACGGTGAAGACGCCGGGGGGGCATCACCGCATTCCTCTTGAATCACTTGAGGAGTTCCTGCCTCACTCGGTCCAGTCCCCGTCGCCGCGCATCAGCGGTCGCAATCAATTGCTGGGGACGGTGGTGGAAGTCACCGTCGAGGGCCTGCTGGCCAAAGTTGTACTGGCAGTGGGCGGGCAGCGCGTCACGTCGATCATTACTGCCGACGCGGTACAGGAACTCGGTTTGAAAAAAGGCGACTCCGCGTTCGCGCTCATCAAGTCGACTGAAGTGATGATTGCAAAGCCCTGAATTTGAATCGGTTAAACGAGAGGTCAAACGGCGAGAAGGACACTCCGCGCGGGGTTTAGGGGCTGCATTTGAACGCTTTTACTGGATTTTTGCAGCTTATCGTATAAAATCACCCTGAAATCGTGCCGATTTCAGGAGAAAATCTTGAGATTCCCCTCAGTAATTCTTCCCCTATTTTTTTTGATTGCAGCATCAAACCCTTTGTCCGCACAGAGTTGGGTGAGCCATTGGCAGGCGCGCGCTTCTGCCACCCAAGCGGCCCAGCCTCATTGGATTACACCGTTAGTGACTGTGACACCGAGGCTTGAGCAGGAGTTCCGCACGGATTTTCTGCACTACTACAACAACGCCGGCTACCACATCTGGAACTACGGCAATGGCAAGGGGTTGGAGCTGATTCCGGAAAAACACACCGAACTGATCTTGAATCTGCCTCCGTTTCTCGACCGGTCGAACGGTGAGCAGGACGGGTTTGGAGACGTGTCGTTTCTGCTGAAGGAGCGTTTCTTTTCGCGCAACGAAGAGAGCGGCAACGCAATCGTTACGGCGTTCCTGGGAGCCTCGGTCCCCACTGGAAAGAACGCGAATGGAAGCTGCTGCGCTGTGGTGACGCCAACGCTTGCGGTTGGAAAAGGGTGGAGGAATTTCGACGTGACATCGACTGCGGGGGGCACGCTGCCGGTGACCAATGCGCAGGGCCTGGGGAGAAGCGTGGTCTGGAACAATGTTGCGCAGTACCGGCTGGCGAAAACCGGCGCGGCGCGGCTGTTCTGGCCGGAGGTTGAGTCGAACACCACGTTCTTCAAGGGTGGATCGAATGACGGAAAAACGCAGAGCTTCCTGACGCCGGGGCTGGTCATCGGGCGCATTCCGCTGAAACACGATGCAAGTGGAAAGCCGGGGCGGCTCGGGCTTACCTTCGGCGCCGGGGAAGAGATTGCGTTGACCCACTTCCACACTGCCAATCACTACACAGTTCTCACATTCCGCATCCCGTTCTAAGGGTGGACTTTTGGCGGTTTTTCTACTCGACCGGAATGTAGATCTTGTCGTCGGGGAGAGGAGCCTCCAGATTCCGATCCTCCTCGTCGCGGACGCGGCCGCCAGGCAGAGGATGCAGCTTGAAGAGCACAAGTACGTTGCGCTCCGGATCGTCGAAAGCGTGGAAGCTGGCCACCTGCTCCAGCGAGTAGTGGGTGTGGAGGTCGGCTAGGGTGCCGGGGTCTAAATCATTCCAAGATGCGTACCAACCGGGGCTGTAGTGTGCCACTTTTGCGGGCAGGTCGGGGAGGCCGGGGGTGGGGGTTCCGAAGTCGTCGCAGAGGGCGGGCAGGTGGGAGACGAGGGTGATTTCGTCCCCGCTGATGGAAAGCAACAGCCGGTTTCCGTTGGGGTGCTGGTCAATGTAGCGAGTGAGCTGTCGGGCCGCGGAGACAAAGGTGTACTCCGGGTGGGTGGCATAGCTCAGGGTCCAGGCGCTATTGACGAAGGCTGCAGCGGCCGCCAGGATGAGGACCCCTCTCCCAAGCTGATGAGGCAACCCCTTCTCACTACAGAGGATAGCTGCTCCCTGGGCGACGAGGAAGAAGCAGAAGAAGGCCACAAAGGCGAAGTAGCGGGGCTGGGGGTGGTCCTGGTAGGTCATGAACAGGATGTAGCCTGCCATGGCGAGGATCGAGGAACCGAAGACGGGGTCCGCAAGCAGGGGGCGGGCCCACTCTGAGCGGTTGGCCAGCAGCACACCCAGGGTAAGCACGCCGGCCAGCGGAAAGAGGATGTGGTCCACCCAAAGACCGCCATGGAACGACCACCAGAAGCTGGTCAAGGGCCAATAGAACTCGGCCGGCTTGGGATAGGTGTTGATGTAGAAGAGGTACTTGTAATCGGGAAAGTACCCGAGCGAGATGACCAGCGCCATCCACAATCCAAAAGAGATAGCGGCCGTTGCGGCCGCGGTCGTGGCACAGCGCAGGGCAAGTTTCCGGTTGTCCCAGAGAGGCAGGACGATGGCCCATCCGAGGGCCGGGAGGATGAAGACGGCCGTGGTTTTGGTGAGCATCATGAGGGTGAACAGGAGGCCGATGGCGGCCGACGTCAGCAGCGGCCGGCGGAGATTGGGCAGGCGGACAGCCAGGTTGAGAGCCGCCAGGGTGCACGCGGTGAGCATCGGCTCAAGGATGGCGAGGCGGCTGAAGCAGTAAAGGAAGGGGCTGGTGACGAGCAGGGTGAGGGCCAGCAGGGGCATCCAGCGGGGACCGCGGCCGCGCAGAAGCAGGTAACTGAGAAGCAGGTTGAGAAAGAAAAAGGCGACGGCCAGGCCGCGGGCGGCGGTGACGGAAACGCCGGTGAAGAAGAACAGAACCCACTCAAGGAAAGGCCAGACGGGGACGGCTGGGGCTGGATTGAAGTCGCCCGGAATGTACCAGTTGCCGAAGAGGTGGGCGCGAATGGCGGCATTGCCGTACCAGCCCTCGTCCGTGTACTTGGCCCAGTCGTAGTACCAGGGAGAGTGGTTGGGAAAGTCGGCGGAGAGGTGAAGGGCGTGGAGAATGGCAAAGCCGGCGATGAGCGCGAGCCAGAGAGTGTAAGCCCATCGTTTGGCGGCAGGTGACACGTATGGTTTCTCCGCGGAGTTTGTGGGACGGGGGAAAAAGGCCGGACGTTTGAGTTGACTCTGAGTATAGCGCCGGGATGGGGATTTGGAGGTTTTGGGGCGCGCATGGTGTCTGCATCTGTGCCTGGTTCGGGGCGCTGCTTTTGGGTTGAAAGCGAGGCAACGGGTTGCCACGGTTGCTGGGAAAGCGTGGTGATGGATCGCCACGGTTGGCGAAAAGCGAGGCAGGGGGGGCAAGGATCAGGGGTCAGGGGTCGGGGGTCAGGGGCCAGGAGAAGAGGTCAGGGGTCAGGAGTCAGGGGTCAGGGGTCAGGGATCAGGGGTCAGGGGTCGGGGGTCAGGGGCCGGGGCCGGGGTAGGGCAGTGGCTACGGAATTAGGACTGGCGGCGCGGGTGCGCGAAGGGTAGGGCACTCAATTCAACGGCTCAATGCGTGTGAAGCGCCCGAAGTTGCAGTCCTGAATGGGCAAGCGCTCAGCGTAGATCCGGCGAACAGCGATTCTTGGAGAACGAGTTGATTACTAAAAGCCGACTTCAGGGGAGGAATCCTGATTCCGTCCAGCAAGCTGTGATTCAAGTAGTAATTGACGGTTGCGCGGTCATACGACCGAAGCGCACCAAGATCAAATCGGGATCTTACAATTTCGGTTCAACGAACAACGTGGAAAGTGCGTTTCCAGCGCGTGTCCGGGAAGAAATGCACCAGAACGTGGCCGATCCACGCGAGCTTGTGACCGAATCCTGTTTGTTCAAGTTGTCCATCTGCGGCCTTGAACGACCAATAGTTGAACAGCGGACGGCCAATTATGTTGGCGCGCGGCACGAAGCCCCAGTAGCGCGAGTCCAGGCTGTTGTGCCGGTTGTCGCCCATCATGAAATACATGCCGGGTGGAACCACCAGGTCGCCGTCCTGGATATAACTCGAGAAGTTCACGGCCCACGACTCTGTTGCACCCAGGCACCTCGGCTGGAGGTACTGCGGGGAAATCGTCGAGGAACTCGTTGAAGTTATCCGTCGTCGTCGGCTGCGCAAATCCCACCGGCTGTGCGACGCCATTCACAATCACAATGCCGTTGCGTAGATGAATATGATCGCCCGGCACGCCAATCAATCTCTTCACCAGGGGAGTGTACTGCGGCGTCCCATCGGCGTCAGTCGCATCAATACCAGGCTGATAAACGGGCTTGAAGAACACCACGATATCGCCGCGCCTCGGCTCGCGATACCTTATGAGCGGCATCCACGAAGCGGGCGGCATCAGCGTGATCCGGTCGACGACCAGGTGATCGCCCACAAGCAGCGTGTTCTCCATCGAGCCTGACGGAATGAGGTAGTTCTGGGCTAAGAAGGTCAGAATGAACAGGCCCACCACCAGAACTGAGCAGATGCTGGCCAGCGCCTCGAAAGGAGTCTCTTCCCGATTGATGTTGGCGGAAGCTGCGGGCTTTGTTGAAACAGGAGAACTCTTCGTCGCTGGACTCATCCAAAGGCTCCTCAGGAAGGCTGGCGAGCCCAAGGGCGTTCGCAGCGGTCACTTTAAAAGGGATTATTTCATCTACGTTCGACTGTCGTCGAGTTTGCGTCTTGACCAGAGACTATCAAATCCCTGTGCAACGAAGAATTCTCACAGTTCGCAGTTGTCAAAGTATAAACTCCTCATGTCGATTGTCGACTTCAACCCATGGCACCCATTCACAGGATCGCGGTCGGATTGTGAACTACTCGTAAGTTATATATCAGTAAACACTTCGGGGACATTTTTCAGGATCGGTACCCGGCAAACGCCCATATCGCCAGCGAGGATTTTCGGCTGGTGCAGAGTTACATTCGCGTTGATTGGCGGTGCAATGCGTGCGGTTCTGTTCGCTTCGGTTGCGAGGGTGAGGTTGGCGGATGAGGGTTAGTGCTCTCCCATGTCTCAGAAGCGAGACATGGGCCACCCATTTTCGTGCGGGTTGTCATGTCGGGAAGGTACGTGCTTTGCCATGTGTCAGAAGCGAGATCCTTCGGCCACGCTCAGGACAGGCTCCGCGACGCCCATTTTCGTGGGGGTCGATGGCTGGGAGAAGGGTTGTGCTCTCCCATGTCTCAGAAGCGAGACATGGGCCACCCATTTTCGTGCGGGTTGTCATGTCGGGAGGAAGCAGGCCCTCCGCTTCGCTTCATCACCCCACAGACGGGGACCTCTCTGCGTGGGCGGGGTGCCCGGGCGGGTTCCAAGGAATAGTAGCTCTGGAACGGCAAATTGAAGATCGAAAGCCTGTTACAAATCCGCTCCTCGAAGATCGTGCTGGCAATTATGCGCTCATTGACTACCTGCGAGATTGCGGGACTGAGGTTCGTTTTCCGGAAGCAATCTCCTAGTACTACAGTTGCACTTGGCAAGAATCCTAGAGAAAAGGCAGAGGCCCGGGCCTAAACAGGCTGCGGAAAAACTCTGGATTTCGGGCGAAAGGGGTGAGAAAGGCCGTCCGCGGCTAAAGCCGGCTTGGATTCTGCTGGCTTTGTGCGGGGATTGAAACCCCCGCCTCCCTCCGAATCGAGTTTTTCCGCGGCCTGTAAAGGCCCGCCAGATTCGCCCATTTTCAGGGGGCTGAAGCCCCCTGCTCCTTCCGGAATCCTCGATGTACAACTGTCGTGCCAGGCGCGGTTGGTTTACTGATGCATGCGCGTCAGGAGAGCGGCGTAGCGGGAGTCCTGGCGGATGGAGTCGAAGAGTGGGTCCGCGCGGATGAATGCCATGTCGAAGCAGTGGTTATCGATCGCGTGTTGGAACGATTCGAAGGCATGGTCGAGTTCGTTGACGCGAAGATCATCGACGCCGATCTGGTAAGCGATGCAGGGGTTGGCTGAGATGGTGAGCATCGCACGTCGATGCGCGCGCCAATAAGCCTCCCATCCGCGCTGCTGATATACGACAAAAAGAGCAGCGTTGTCGAGTTGCGGCTGATCCTCATGCAATGCAATAAGATTGTGCCGCACGGCGTCGTCGTGGTCGCCCTTCTGCTCGTAGGTGAGACTCATGTAATGGTCGATGGAGCCGGACCCTTGCTCCATCTCGGCGGAGCGCTGTAGTTGGACAAGTGCGGCATCGTATTGGCGGTCATAGTAGAGGGCTGCGCCCAGGCGGCGGGTGATGAGGAAGGATAGCGGATCGAGCTGAAGTGCGCGTCGCATGTGTGCGACGGCATCCTGCGGGCGGCCCACAGCGTCGAGGTAGGCGGAGTACTTGAATTCAGCAATGGAGTCGCTGGGGTTGAGGGAGATGCCGCTGGTGAGATTCTGTTCGGCTGCTGTCCAATCCCACGAGTAAATGGTTTGGATACTTCCGAGCTCGGTGTAGGCTTCGCCGTTCTGGGGGTCGATCTGGATGGCGCGCTGGGCAGCGGCGATGGCTTTGGGCATGAGCTGTTGGGGCGTGCCGATGTTGTAGGTGGTGGCGGCGTCGAGCGCGGAGGCGTAGCCGGCGTAAGCGGAAGCGTAGGTTGGGTCAAGAGCGATGGCCTGCTGGAAGGACTCGAGGCTGTGAGTGAAGTCCTGCTTATTAAAAAAGTAGCGGCCGCGCAGATAGGCGTCGTGCGCGGCTGGGTTGACGGGGGCGCGCGGCGGGGGAGGTGCGAGGACGAGGCGGGCCTGGGTGGCGATCTGCCGGGCGACGCCGTCCTGGAGGGTGAGGACATCGGACGCAGGACCTTCAAAGGACTGGGCCCAGAGGTGGCGGTCGGTGCGCGCGTCGATGAGCTGGGCGGTGATGCGAATGCGGTCGCCGGAGCGGACGATGGAGCCTTCTACGATGGCGTCGACGCCGAGCTGGCGGGCGATGTCGGGGAGTGAGCGGCGGGAACCCTTGTCTGCCATGACGGAGGTGCGGGAGACGACTCGAAGGTTGGGGATACGGGCGAGCTCGGTGATGAGCTCGTCGGTCATGCCGTCGGCGAAGTACTCCTGGCCGGGGTCGCCGGAGAGGTTTTGGAGAGGCAGCACGGCAATCGAGCCGATCGCGGCGCGAGTGTCGCGATGGAGGAAGCGGGCAGCCAGCGGATGAGGGCCGAGGGTGAGAATCGAGATGATTACGAGCACGGAGGCCAACAAGGCGGTGACCAGCCAAAGTCTGCCGCGGGGTTTAACAGGCGACGAGGTGACGGGCGCAGCAGAGATCTCCGGCGGACGAGGAGGAGGCTCAATCGGAACATCAGGAGATTCGGATGGACCGGTGACCTCTGGCTCGACCGCAGTGACGGTTGCGATAAACCGGTAACCGGAGCCGGAAATTGTCTGGACAAACTGCGGCAGGTCGGGGCTGTCGCCGAGGGTCTGGCGAATTTTACGGATGGCCGTGTTAATTCCGTGTTCGATATCAACGAAGACTTCCCGCTCCCACAGGCACGTGGCGATTTCGTCACGAGTAACAATCTGTCCATGTTTGGTGACGAGGAGGACGAGGAGTTCGAGAGGCTTCCGCTCAAGCTTTAGCCTGCGGCCTTTGCGGCTGAGCTCAAATTTGCCGCAATGAAGGCTGAAGTCGCCGAACTGAAAGACGGCAAAGGACACCGGTTCCCTCCCGAGGGTGGCTGAAGTATAGCATTGGTGAAAATAAGCTCGTCCGGTTCTCATTTAGATTGAATTATTTAAGTCTTCACCTTTCTTCACCTCTGAATTTACCTTCCTCCATTGTTCCCGAAGGCGAATTTGCGTTTTATCTGACTCGAGCCGGCAAATCCCCCCGGCGGAGGAGGAAGTGATGAGATCTTTAGGCTTGAGAATTGTGCCGGTGCTGAGCGCGCTGGCGCTTGCCACGATGGTTGTTCCCTACGCACATGCCGGGTGCGGACAGTATCGCCCCGCGTCATTCAACCCAAGTTCGCAGCATCAGTTCGGTTCGGCTCGGCTGTTGCGGGCAGCGTTCGACGGTGACGACGATGACGCCGACAGATCCAAACCCACGATAGTAGGAACCTGGAAAGAGCATTGGATCTCCGAAGGCACCGATGGGGTCCAGGACGGCACCGAGATTGACGCTGGCTACGCACAATGGCACAGCGACGGCACCGAGATCAATGTCTCTGGCCTGCGCACTCCCTTGACGGGGGACGTTTGCCTCGGCGAATGGATAAAAACCGGCGCTCGGACTTATCGGTTGAATCACTTTGGGATCTCATACGACCCCACAGGCCAAAACCTGGTCGGTCCCGCCCGCATTCAGCAATGGCTGACCCTTGATGAGAAAGGAATGGCAACGTCGGGAAAATTCACCATCGATCAGTACGATGAGTCGGGCAACCTGCTGGCTCACATCCAGGGCAACGTCATCGGAACCCGGGTGACCATGGACACCGGCTTCGAAAAAGTTGAGTAAGTTGAGTCCTGATTGGCGATCGCGGGTCTCGCTCGGCCCTGACCGGGTCGGAGCGAGATCTGCGTTTGCTGTCGGCTATTGCTTCTTCGCGCGTGTGACTAGGGGTCATCTCTTCTGCATTGCAGTGAGACCAACTGACCAGCCCCCGAAAAACTCAACCAGGGAAAACTGGAGTTCTCTCTTAATTTGAACGGGAGGACTGCGAGCGGCTGAAGTACATCCACTGATGGGAACGGCAGTTCGTTTACTCAAGTTCAGATCAATGTTGAATGCTTGTCTGTTCGATTCCATATTGTATTGCTGCTTTAAGTACGTCGATTTTTATATCTGTGAGTGTTTTGAATTTGACGCAATACCCCGTGACGCTTGCTTTGCCGAGCTCCCTCCCAAATCTCTGGGTCAGGTAATTCTTGTCATTGACTCCCATAATGTAGACGGAAATGCCTGTTGTGTTCGCACTTATGCCGATTTGATAGAATTCCTTGGTTTTTCCATTGGCATATTTGATGGTTTGAGATCCATATCCTATGTTTGGGTTGGAAACGGTTTTTCCTTTCTCGTCTTTTCCATCCAAGAACCACAATTTACATGTTGGCATCAACGCCAAAATCATGTGATGCAACTGTTGCATTTCGCCACGTTTTGGTTCCGGTTGTGTGGCGATATACTCCTTAATTTGTTTCTGCACGTTCATGGTTATCTCCTTGGCTTATCGGTACCAATCCAGTGCTCCGGGAACCACCGGATTGGAGTCGGCTTGCGAGGCTGCGTAAATCGATCAGAATGATACCGGATTCTGTTTGCTCATCGATAGCGCTCTGAGATCTCGGCTGACGACTTCAGGGCAAGGCGCTCATTGACAGCAGATTATCCGCGATTGTCCGGATAACTCCGCAAAAACGCCGGTATAGCAAGCGGGGATGACATCGGCGGATGGAGGGTTCGTGGTTTCCCGCCCTCGCCTGCTCCCCGTTTATCAATAAGCCGGCAATTTGCAACGAGTTGAAGCGATCGCCACAGAACAATCCGTCGGCGTTGTGCGGCGGGCAGAAAAAAAGAATTAAAAAATCGCTTGACATATTCCTATATGGGAATGTAATGTTTGTTCATGGCAAGGGCGAGCACAACATCGGATGCATTCAACGCGGTGGCTGAGCCGCGGCGGCGGGAGATTTTGACTTACCTGGCCGGAACCGAGCGGCCGGTGGGCGAGATCGTGATTGCTCTCGGCCTGGAGCAGCCTTCCGTGTCAAAGCACCTGCGGGTGCTGCGGAACGTGGGGCTGGTGAGGATGCGCTGCCAGGGACGCCAGAAGCTCTACCGGACGAACGCCGAAGCGATACGGCCGTTGCACGAGTGGGCCGGGACGTTTGAGCGCTACTGGCAGCACCAGTTGCTCCGCGTGAAGGAACTTGCAGAAGCGGCGGTTCGCAAAGGCACGAACGATTTGAATTCCCCAGACTCGAATACGAAGGAGAAATGATGATTTCGACCGACCTGACCCTCGAAAACCTGACGCTGACCATCAACCAGGAGATTCACGTCCAGGCTCCCCTGGATGTAACCTTTGCCGCGCTGCTTGAGCAACTGGGGCCCGGCAACCAAACCCCCGACGGCAAGTCGCTCAGCATGAAGATCGAAGCATGGCCCGGCGGGCGGTGGTACCGCGACCTGGGCGACGGCAACGGGCACTTCTGGGCGGTTGTGCAGGCCATCAAACGACCCACGCTCCTGGAGTTTGCGGGGCCGCTGTTCGCCTCGTTTCCGTTCGTTTCGAACGTGCAATACCGGCTGGGTGAAAAGGACGGCGGAACGCTGATCACTTTCAAGCACACCGCGCTGGGCTTCGTTCCCGAGGAACACAAGGCGGGGATGAACAAGGGCTGGGCTTCGATGCACGAGCGGGTGCGCGTGCACGCGGAAATCGCCAGATAACTGTCCCGAAAAACGATCACCGCGAGAACGGGCTTCGACGCCTGGAGGAAAACTATGCTCAGCGAGAAGAAACATCGAGATCCCCACACCGACGAGCAAGAGCCTTCTGCGGACTACTGGCAAGCGAGAGTGGATTCTCTCGAAGAGATTGTGTGTCTGCTTCTGATGGAAAACCAGGCGATTCGATCTCAACAGGCTGCAAGGGAGTAGAAGCTCATGTGCCCATTTTGCTTAATGACCGCATTGCTGATTGCCGGCGGCGTGACCTCGACGGGGGGACTGGCAGCGATCGCAATCAAGAAACTCGGCGTGAAGAGCGCCGTTGAAAACAATTCCACACCAACCCCACCCCAGGAGGATCACCATGGCTAGCAGCACCATTGAAGTAGGACACCCCAACGTCGTTTCTCATGCGAAGTGGCTTGCCGCGCGCAGCGAGTTCCTGAAGAAAGAGAAAGAATTCACGCGGCTGCGCGATGAACTGAGCCGCCAGCGCCGCGCTCTGCCCTGGGAAAAGGTAGAGAAGCGGTATGAATTTGATTCAAGCAGGCCGGATGGAAACAGGGGCAAGGTCACGCTGAGCGATCTCTTTGACGGCCGCAGCCAACTGGTTGTGTACCACTTCATGTTGGGGCCGGGCTGGGAGGCAGGCTGCCCGAGCTGCTCGTACCTGGCGGACCACTTCGACGGATCGACGATCCACCTGGCCAATCGCGACACGACGCTGGCGGTGATTTCGCGCGCTCCGCTGGCGGAGATTGAAGCTTTCAAAAAGCGCATGGGCTGGAAGTTTGAGTGGGTGTCGTCGTTCGGCAGCGATTTCAATTACGACTATCACGTTTCGTTCACGCCGGAAGAGAGAGCCAGCGGCAAGGTGGAATACAACTACGCCAAGGCCGAGTTCCCTGCCGACGAGGGGCCGGGATTGAGCGTCTTTGCCAAGGATGCGGCGGGCGAGGTGTTTCATACGTATTCCAGCTATGCGCGGGGACTGGATATTCTGGTGGGCGCGTATAACTTCCTCGACATGACGCCGAAGGGCCGCGATGAAGACGGGCTGGGCTTCACGATGTCGTGGGTGCGCCATCACGATCGCTATGCGGAAGGATATTTCGTGGACCCGACCCAGGGATATGTGCAACCGAAGAGCTCGTGTTGCTCAGGTGAACATCGCTCGTAATTCGACCGTGAAAGCCGCATGATCAGGATGGGCTCACATCCGTGGCAGTGGGATGGATGGATTCGGAAGGGTTGTCTTTCCCACCCTAACCGCAAACGCGCGGTTAGGATGGGGCACCCTTTTTCGTGCGCGCGGAAATTTCCCGACTCGCGAGGGATTTGCTCGCCCAGCCTAACCGCAAACGCGCGGTTAGGTCAGCCATTCCCCTTCTGGACAACGTTCATCCCTACGGAACGAGAACTCCCCTCGCGGCTCAAATGCCGCGGAAAACTGCGCTCTCAGCACCGTACGATTTTGGGGCTGTTGATTCCTTTGGTGGCGTTGCGGGTATCGATGACCAGCTGTGATTGCTCGACGATGGTTTTGTAATCGTAGCTGCTGTGGTCGGTGACGATGACGACGGCGTCGTACTGGGCGAGATTGTCCAGCGGAGTGTTGGTCATATTGAGCGCGTAATGGCGCCCATGGCCTACCGTTGGGAAGTAGGGGTCGTTGTAGGCGACATTCGCGCCCTTCTCGCGCAACAGCTCGATGATGGTGAGCGATGGGGACTCGCGCAGGTCGTCGATGTCGCGCTTGTAGGCCAGGCCCAGCACGAGCAGCTTTGAGCCCTTGATGGCTTTCGATTGCTCGTTGAGTCCGGCGGCAATCTGCTCGATGACGAAATAGGGCATGGCGGAGTTGACTTCGCCGGCGAGTTCGATGAAGCGGGTGTGAAAGTCGAATTGTTTGGCCTTCCAGGAAAGATAAAACGGGTCGATGGGGATGCAATGGCCGCCCAGGCCGGGGCCGGGGTAGAAGGCCTGGAAGCCGAAGGGCTTCGTCTTTGCAGCATCGATGACTTCGTGAATGTCAATGCCCATACGCATGCAAAGCTGCTTGAGCTCGTTGACCATGGCGATGTTCACGCAGCGGTAGATGTTCTCGAGCAGCTTGGTCATCTCGGCGACAGCCGGGCTGCTGACGGAAACCACGCGGCGGAAGATGGCGCCGTAGAGGGCGGCGGCCAACTCCGATGCGGCGGGACCGCAACCACCGACGACCTTGGGAATGTCGTGGCGTGCGACGGTTTCGTTGCCGGGGTCTTCGCGCTCCGGTGAAAAGGCCACGTGAACGCCTGGGTCGTCAAGGGTTCGAGCCGCTTTCAGTCCGAGAGCATTGCCTTTTTCAAGCAGCGGTACGACGAGCTCTTCGGTCGTGCCCGGGTAGGTTGTGCTTTCAAGGACGATGAGCTGGCCCTCGTGGATGTGAGGCGCGATGGCCTCGACGGTGCCGGTTACAAAACTGAGGTCGGGCTCATGATACTGATTGAGCGGAGTGGGGACACAGATGATGATTACATCCATGCGGGCGATTTCAGAATAGTCGGCTGTGGCGCGGAAGCCGGACTTCTGCGCCGCCTGGATGGCGGCGGGAAGGATGCGCACGATGTAGGAACCGCCGGCGTTCAGGGTGCTGACCTTGTCGGGCGCGATGTCGAATCCGGTGACGCGGAAGCGCTCGCCGCTGAAGAGCAGTGCAAGGGGCAAGCCGACGTATCCCATTCCGACAATGCCGATGCGCGCCTGCCGGGTTTCGATCCTCTGTTTGAGTTCTGCAAAAGAGCAGCCAATGGCTGTTGTCATGAATCCGATTGTAATTCGAAATCCCGCCCTATCTTGCTTCATCAACGACGGGCATCTGGTGCGGGCTGCAGATGAGCGATGGCTTCCAGGCATTTCCGCATGGGAATGGGACGATTGCGTGCAAATGACGATTGAGGAGGTCAGCTCTATGTCCTTGTGCAGTCGAAGGGAAGAGGATCGTGCGGGAATACTCGCCGGGGCCTGCAATCGGTGAACCTCAAGATCGAAATCAAAGAAGGACCGATCTGGACCTTTTAGCCTGAAGCCAATTGTAATCGGGTGAGGCAGCCAATGGCCTGTTCACTGCTCGAATCACAGGACGATGCTATCAGAGAATGGAGCAAAAAAACCATCAGAATGATGGGCATTTCGTTGATTCCGTTGAGCGAATTTGCATGGGAGCGTGTGCTTCTCACGACTACGTCGGACACTTTCCCAATTCGCATTCGGTCCTTGATGAACGAGATGGGACATGGCGACCTCGAATCTGTCGGCCCACGTCATTTTCGTTGGCGTCGTTTGCCGGATGTGTTCAATCGTGCGCGGAGCTAATTCCTCAACCTCCAGAACGATCCTCAATCCAGCATCTTCATCACTTCATCCAGGGCAGACTCCCAGGCGGCGAGGCTGACGCCAAACTGCATCCGGAGCTTCTCCGTTGAAAGGATCGAGTTGTGGGGACGCTTGGCTGGGGCCGCGTATTCGCTGGACTGAATTGGAATCACCTCTGGAATTTTCCCATGCAATTGAACCTGCGCACGTGCGAAAATGGCCTTCGCAAATCCGCACCATGAGACGGAACCAGAGCAGGTCATGTGGTAAAGACCGGCCCAATTGGCGGCGGAGCCGAACTGGCCGTCCATGACACCGCTGACAATGGTGCGTGTGGCGATGGCCAATTCGATGGAGGATGTTGGCGCGCCAAACTGGTCATCCACAATTCTCAACTGGTCACGTTCCCGGCCGAGGCGGAGCATGGTCAGTAGAAAATTATTCCCGCGCGGACCGTATACCCAACTCGTTCGAAAGATGAGATAGCGACCACCCACTTCACGAATTGCTTCTTCGCCGCCGAGTTTGCTGGCGCCATAAACATTCAAGGGGCGCGGAGAATCGGTCTCTTTCCACTCCCCTGCTTTTGAGCCGTCGAAGACATAGTCAGTGGAGTAATGCACCAGGAGTGAACCAGCGCGAAGCGCTTCTTCTGCAAGTATGCGCGGGGCCAAAGCGTTTACCGCCATTGCCAGTTCAGGCTCCGATTCGGCTCTATCTACGGCTGTGTACGCGGCGGCGTTGAGGATGATATGAGGCGCGGTACTGCGAACTAAATCTCTCACCTGTTCCGGCACTGTCAGGTCAACAGTTTGGTGGTCGCGAGCAATGATTTCGCCGGCATCGGAGAAGCTGCGTTTCAACTCCAGTCCAAGCTGTCCAGCTGCGCCAACAATGAGGATGCGCGGCCGGTCGCTCATTCAAAGAACTCTGCTTCGCGAAGAGTCGTGCCTTTGCTGTCCTTTTCAGAGAGGATCGCGTACTCCGGATCGATGGGCCAGGGAATTGCCAAGTCGGGATCATTCCACAGGATCGTTCGTTCCGCCGCCGGACTGTAATAGTCCGTCACCTTGTAGGCAAGTCCAACGACGTCTGTGAGTGCAAGAAAGGCGTGTCCGAAGCCTTCGGGAATCCAAATAGCCCGGCCATCCTCTCCCGTGAGTTCCACAGCAACATGTTTTGCAAACGTAGGAGAAGAGCGACGCAAATCCACAGCTACATCGAGCACGGCGCCATGTGTGACCCGCACCAGCTTTCCCTGAGTTTGGGTTACCTGAAAGTGGATGCCGCGAACAACATTTTTTTTGGACACAGAGAAGTTATCCTGCACCCAAGTGGATGGTAGCCCTGCCTCTTTCATGCGGCTTTGATTCCAGGTTTCCCAGAATGCTCCGCGGCCATCCCGGTAGATGGTTGGCGAAAGCACAAGCACGCCGGGCAAAGAAGTTTCTGTAATCGTCATGACTCAGCCTCTTCCGGCATAAACCTCGGCTCATCGCGCAGGGAAAGTAGATATTGCCCGTATCCGCTCTTTCGCACTGGATTGGCCAACTCCTCGAGCTGATCGGCGGTGATATAGCCGAGGCGATAGGAGATCTCCTCCAGACAAGCGATCTTCAAACCTTGGCGACGTTCGATCGTCTGCACAAATTGTCCCGCATCGAGAAGCGAGTCGTGCGTACCCGTGTCGAGCCACGCTGTGCCACGGCTCATCACCTGCACCTTCAGGCAGCCGGCCTCAAGATAGAGTTTGTTTAGATCTGTGATCTCCAGCTCACCGCGCGCCGATGGCTTAAGCGAAGCTGCAAGATTCGACACATCTTGGTCGTAGAAGTAGAGACCGGTGACGGCATAATGCGACCGGGGGGCGCTCGGTTTCTCTTCGATGCCGATCGCGCGGCCCGACGCATCAAACTCGACAACTCCATATCGTTCCGGGTCCTGCACAGGATAGGCAAACACGACTGCACCGCGCTTCAACGTCGCCGCATGTTGTACTTGCTTGGAAAGTGCCTGTCCGTAGAAGATGTTGTCTCCAAGAATCAGCGCACTCGTATCTCCGGCAATAAAGTCGCGGCCAATGAGAAATGCCTGAGCCAGGCCGTCCGGACTCGGCTGAACGGTATAACTGAGGTTGATGCCCCACCGCTTTCCGTCCCCAAGCAACTCTGCAAAACGCCCGATATCCTGGGGGGTTGAGATGATGAGGATGTCGCGCAGCCCGGCTAGCATCAGGGTACTGAGCGGGTAATAGATCATGGGCTTGTCATACACCGGCAGCAACTGCTTCGAGATCACATGGGTCACCGGGTAGAGTCGGGTTCCGGAACCGCCCGCAAGAATGATCCCCTTCATTGTGGAGTCCTCTGCTCGTAATTCTGCCGAATCCAGTCCCGATAAGCACCAGTTCGGACACTCTCAACCCAGGAACCGTGCTCAAGATACCACGCGACGGTTTTGCGCAGCCCGCTTTCAAACGAGATCGCCGGCCGCCAACCGAGTTCGCGATTGATCTTCGAGGCGTCGATTGCGTAACGGCGGTCGTGGCCGGGGCGATCGGCAACGAAGGTGATGAGTTCGCTGCGTGGTCCAAGCGAAGGGTCGGGCCGCATTTCATCCACTAGATCGCAGATTGTCTTCACAACTTCCAAATTCTTCCGCTCGCTGTTGCCTCCAATGTTGTAAGTCTGCCCAGGGCGGCCGCGATCGAGCGCTGCGCGGATCGCCGAGCAGTGGTCTTCAACATAGAGCCAGTCGCGCACATTTCTGCCGTCACCGTAAACGGGCAGCGGCTTGCCTTCTAGTGCGTTGAGAATCATCAACGGGATCAGCTTTTCAGGAAACTGGAACGGACCGTAGTTGTTAGAGCAGTTGGTGGTGACCACCGGCACTCCATAGGTGTGGTAATAGGAGCGGACCAGATGATCGGAAGCCGCCTTCGATGCGGCGTAAGGGCTGTTGGGCGCATAAGCAGTGGTTTCGGAGAATGCAGGGTCGTCCGGGCCGAGCGATCCGTAGACCTCGTCGGTTGAGACATGCAGAAAACGGAAGGCGCGCCGGTTGGCCTCATCAAGCCCCGACAAATAGTGCCTTGTCTGCTCCAGCAATGTGAATGTGCCATGGACGTTGGTACGGATGAATGCTTCCGGCCCAGTAATGGAGCGGTCCACGTGGCTTTCCGCCGCAAAATGCACTATGGCCCGGGGTTGGTGCTCGCTCAACAGGGTGGCTATCAGTTCTGCATTGCAGATGTCGCCGCAAACCAGGCGGTACCGGGAATCGCCTTCCACCGCAGCGAGGTTCGCCGGGTTCCCGGCGTAAGTGAGCAGATCAAGATTGACGATTAAGCTGGGTTCGGCTTCCATCCACTTCAGAACAAAGTTCGAGCCGATAAACCCTGCGCCGCCGGTAACGAGAATCCTGCTATTGGTGCCCGTCATCTCTCACCACATCCTTCAAGCTGGAGAAGCGAAGACGACAAAGCAACCTGCCGGATAGTCCGCCCGGACTTCGCGAGCCAAGAGCGCATCAATCCAGCAAAACGAAATCCAGTTCTCATTTGCGACCGCGGAACCTCTAAGCAAGTCTAGCGTGAATCACCCCCTCAGCAAAGGCGAACCACGTTCACCCCATCAATACTAGGCAGGACCCAAACAGCAGTGCACTACACTCGTCTCAAAACAGATTTAGCGGGCGAACAGCCCCTGCTCGCTTCCGCCTTCGCATTGTCAAGGCTTGGCGCAGAGCCGACACCTATCCGTGGCTCACTACGAGACGCCACCGAAGTCGACCTTGAGACCCAATGTGCAGATGATGGTTCTCGGGTGGAAAATCCTGATCAGCAATCAAAACAACTTCCCTGCCGCATCCCTCACATCTGTACACCCCTGACCATTGAGCGGCGGTGCCAGGCTCGTGGAGTTGGTCGAACGCTTGATGATTGGTCTGCGCGAAGTATTGAGGATACTTGTAGAGCGCCATAAGAATAACCCGTTCGGGCTGGCCCGGCATCACTTGACCGGTTCTACGGGGATCCAAAGAAGGCAATCCCCCGGGGTTGTCACAGCGTTCACCGATTATGAGGCTCCCAGCCCAACTTGGCAATGCCTGCTATTACTAAACATGCGGCAAGGCAAGGGCTGAAAATGAATACGGCTCGGCGCTGATCGAATTGCACCCCCGGTCCAGGAATCGTCCTTTCGAGCAAGTCTCCTTCGACCCGCGCTCGCTGCCGGAGCAATGACGATGGACAAAGTCGCGAATCACGCAGCTCCGGAGGCAATTCCTTCTGCATCATCTGTCAGTCGAAAAAGTCAAACGACACTGCCAGACTGCGTGGCAGACCTCCCGTTCGCTGGTTTAGGCGAGAGAGCTCCATCGAGAAGATTTCCGACTGATGATTTTAGTCAAGCTGCTTTGGCTTTTCTGAAGGTGGCCCATCGCTAGTGGGCACGAGAAGAGGAGGCTAACGAGGCTTCCGGCGTCTCAAGTGATTTCTGAGCCGCGCTTGCAGAATTCGGATCGGCCTTGCGAAGAAGATCTCGGAAGCGACGGCCGCCGCCGAGCTGCTTGAGAATCGGATCGAAGCGCAATCCAAAGCTCCATTGGGATCCTCCTAAATAGCATTTCTCCAGCGCCTGTATCGCCTCCCGGGGCCTCTCCATTCCAATCAAGATCAAGGCACTCGGATACGCCCGGTGGGAGCTGTTCCGGGCCCGTGTCCATCCAAGGTCCTCCAGTTTTTGCGCAGCTTTCTCGGTCTGTCCAGTGAGTGCGTAGGAATAGCCCAAAGCACCCTGCAAAGTCCGATCGTGTGGATAATCGTAGGAAACACCCTCAAATCGTCGAATGTGCTTCGCGATCTCCCCGGATTGGATCAGTGCCAGTGCTTCGATTGCCGCATGTGTTGCACAATAGCTGCCGGTTATCCCGGCCTCTGACAAGAGTTGGAGCGACTTGTCATAATCTCCCGCCAGATATGGGATCCAGCAACGCAGGGCGCTAAGAGAGGTCACCAGGGTGTTCTGTTTCCAAGCCTCGAGTGCGTACTCGGACGCCTCTAAAAGGTTGCCCTGCGCAATGTACAGCAATGACCGGCCGTATAGCGCAAAGGAAGAACCGAACCCGAGGCTCAAAACTTCGTCGAATCCGCGCGCGGCCCTTTCCCACTTTCGTTTCCAGGTCAGGTCGAGCCAGGCCCCAATGCATCTTCGGCCAATGCCATCAGGCTCAAGCAACGACATTCTCTGCAAAGCCTCCTCTGCGCCGGCGTACGCCATTGAGCCCTCCACGATGCCCTGGAGCGCGGCAACAATCATTGCATTCGCCAGACCGAGATAGGCGCTGGGGTTGCCAGGGTCCTCGTCTATTGCTTCGCGGTAAAGGCTGGAAATCGAATGGATATTCTTCTCTGAGCGGATCTCCCACATTTCGTTGGCGAGGGCTGTCAATTCGAGCGATCTTCTGTTTCCCGCATTCGCTTCCTTGCTTGCTCCTGAGCCGTCCCCATTCTTCTGTGAAAAGCCTGAGAGCCACACATCGATCTCTCTCGGGTAGGCGAACGCACCCCCTTTGGGTCCTCTGAAATGGTGCACGGGAAGTCCGTGGTTGGCATGCCATCTTTGAACCGTACGGGTGCTTCGTTGAAGGTAGTCTGCAATGGATTTCCAGGAGTCCAGGCGCGTCTTTTCCATTGTTCTTGCAGACCTTTCTGTAATGCGAAAATCAGATGCGGACCGCGGTTCGCTTCTGTCTCACCGGAGCTCCTGCATCCTTGAGAACCAATTCGCCTATCTCTGAATTATAGGATTCTAAGATAGTCCAAGAGCTTGATAGTAAGCGCCTGCACACACTCATGATGAGTTACTGTAGTCATACTCAGTGGATTTAGTTTGAGAAGCAGCCCATGCGCATGAAAGGCACGCGGAAAAGGCTGCGGTCGTCTGGGCGTCTTCAAGGCTCGTGGCGCGGACCGCCCGGCCCAAATCAAGATGAAAACATGCCGTTGCGGTGGAAACGGCTCATCTCCCGGTGAGGGGATATGGGCAAAACCAATCCCACTGTGAGCAGTCGAGACTTGAGTCGCCTGGTTCCCCGGGATGCCCGAAGGATTCGCGGCGGATCCGTCTGTAGAGCTTTCTAGACTCGAGCAACACAATCGGCGCAGCTTCAATCCCGATGGCGATTCCGTCGAAATCGGCGGCAAACTTCGAGGCTCTCTGTCATGACTTCTGCTTTGATCTCTCCGAGAGAACCCCAGGGTTTCTGGAGACAATCAGCGCAGGTTAAATGCAAGAAAGGCTTGCTTCAAGCCGCGACAGGAAATCCGAACCACGCGATTGACGGGCTCTCTGCCACGAGCGCTCTTTCAGCCTTCAAATTCCGGCGAATCGGAATGTTCGTTCGGAAACGCGGAGCATCGCCAGGATTCACAGATCAAGCCGGAGCCAAATGCCGAATGCAGAGGCCCAGCCGACCCGAAACCAGACAACCCAACGTAATCGCAGAACATCCTATTGAAAATCCAATTGATTTCGGTATGGAACCTAAGCGATGGTCTTACGCAAAAGCCCGTACACGATTTCGACGGCTCACGCATGAATGTGATGTCGCATAATGACGCTTCACGAACGTGGGTGTGTGTGCTTACTCTTGATGCAGTCGAAGGAATTCGGCGTTCTGCATCAGTAAGCATTTTTCTCGACCTCTGTACCAATTTGTTGCCTCGCACGCGTATTGGTAACCATTTATGGTTACTTTTGTGTTTACGCATCCCCAACCCCGCATTTCGTGTTTGTGATTCTTTTGGACCAATCCAAGGGCTTAGCGTATTCACCACTTGCTAAGTCAGCATGGCGAAGCCATGCGCAAGAGCAAGTCAACGCAATGGAATTCACATCTCCCAGCGGATAAATGGTGAAGGCCTCCATCTTCCGCATCGCCTGAATGCAGCCGGTTTTTGCACTGTGTCCGTCTGAAGTCTGTTATTGATTCGTGGAGAACGGGGTTTGCGAGCGGGAAGCGTTCTCCGCCCGAGATTTGAGAAGCCAGAAGCCGCAAGCGAAGTCAGGTACACCAGCCGAATGCGAGGTCGCGAATGAGTTCATATGCTGCTGTACATGAGCCCGGCAACGGAGCCTATCTGAATCGGGGATTGCAGGCTCTGGCGTCGGAACGCAACTGGTACGCAGTGTTCACTCTTCCGCAGAACGAGAAATCAGCTGCAAAACATCTGGACATTAGAGATATCGAGACGTTTCTGCCCACTTACGAGACCGTTCGAGTGTGGAAGAATCGCCAGCGCGTCAAGACGATTCTCCCGTTGTTTCCCACCTACCTCTTTGTGCGCATCAACCGTTGGGAGCGAGTCAAGGTTCTGGAGTCCCCCGGGGTCCTGCACATCGTTGGCAATGGCAGG